>JAGCNW010000044.1 GCA_017645785.1 Treponema sp. | reverse complement strand
TTTTCATTGTAAAACAATTTGCGCAACTTGTAACAATGAACTATTGGGAGCTAATTTAAATAAAGAGTATAAGACGGTATATGAAAAAATAAAAAGTTTTAACGACTCTGGCTTGTATTTACCGAATAATCTTTTAAAGATTGATGTAGATGTCAAAAAAATTTTTAGATGCATACTTGCACATTTTTTTTTCCGTAGCAGTATATGAAAAAAATTTGACAATAAAACAAGTTCTTGAAAAGCCGATACATGATGATTTTATTTCTAAAAATTGCCGTCCATTCGTATTGGGCAAGGAAAATGAAATAAAAAATGTGGATATATATTATTGGTTTTATCCATATTCAAATATAATGATTAATCCATTTTTTGGATATGTTAACAACTTCTTTTCAGATCCACAAAAAAGAATTTATGGCGCAATGATAAAATTTTATCCTATTGGACTTTTTATTTTAGATAAAAAAGCTTCTACGGATGTTCCAAATGGTATTGCAGTGGATTTTAATGTAAACAGAATTTTTTTGAATATGAAAGATTTTCCTAAAAAGGAGTATTTGGAACATCCAACAAAAGAAGGAGTTATGTTGATATCCAATAAAATTATTAATGGTGAAAAACAGCAAGTGGTTTTAAAACAGAAAATGTAGTTTATAATTGCTTTTCTGCGTTAGGGATGCGCAAGGCGGCATAGCCGGCCACCGCAACGAAGTGAGGAGGCTGGAGCGAGAGCGGAACCTGAAGCAGCCCGGACGCCGCGCAAGCGGTGGCAACGCCCCCTACAACTGCACTCCGCTCTCAATCTTGGCGTTGAACCGCTCCAGCTTCTTTCCGTCAAGCGGGTTGGCCTCGCCTTTGAGAACTTTGCGCAAGGCGTCCATTTCTTCGCCGGTAAATGATACCGCGCGGTTCATGTCGTTTTCAAAAGAGCTTACGGCCATCGGGCAAACCTTGCGGACAATCTCAAGCATCACTTGGGCGTATTGGCGGATTTCGTATTGGGCGTGGCCGTCCAAGCGCAGCTTTAGGAAGCGGAACAAATTGTTCAAATCCATCTGCCAGTAAAATTCCGTGTAGAGCGAAAGCGGCAAGTTGATGCGGGCCACTTCGCGCGCAAGGCCTGTGTCAAGCAATTCTGAATACGAGTCGTATGAATCCTTTTGGCCTTTTTGGAGCGCGGCCTGGATTTCCTTGGCCTTGGCTTCGTCAAAGGGCTCGTCGCTGCGGCCCTGCTTGTTGTCCTTGCTTTGCGGCTCTATGTCTTTTGTCTCGGGAACGTAGAATTCGTCCTTCATGATTGAATAGCGGCCGCTCACTTCGTTCATGCGTCCAGTGCGGTGGCGTACCCATTGGCGCGCGACAAAAATCGGCATCTTTACATGGAAGGTAAAGACAACTTGCTCAAAGGGGGAGGTGTGCTGGTGGCGCAAAAGGTAGTCGATAAGGCCGGCGTCCTGCGAGACGGTTTTTGTTCCGTTGCCGTATGACACGCGCGCCGACTGCACGATTCTCTGGTCGCTTCCCAAATAGTCGACGAGGCGCACAAAGCCTTTGTCGAGAACCTTATATTCTTTGTCCAAAATTTCTTCCGCTTCGGGAACGATTGAATGCGCCATTTTTTATTCCTCCTTTTTGTCATTGCCAAACGATTCCCGCGTCAAGCGCGGGAATGACACAGTGTTATTGCCCGACTTGATTGTCCGCGCTCGCAAGAGCGCAGTTGAATAAACTTCAACTAGCAAAATGGAGCGCAGCGACATATCGGGCAATCTTTTTATCAAAAGATGTCCGGGGCAAGCCCGAACATGACATTTTGTTAAACTATTACGCCTTTTGTGCTTGGAACTTGTCCTTGGCGCCTTGGGTCAATCTCAACCGCGCTTCTAATCGCGCGCGCGGCCGCCTTGAACAAGCCTTCGATTTTGTGGTGGTCGCTTCGGCCGCGGATTGTGTCCAAGTGCAAGTTGCATTTTGCGTTCTGGACAAAGCCGTTCCAAAAGTCCTCAAAGCAGTCGGTCTGGAAGCTGGCTTCCTTTCCGTCCGCTCCGATGCTCACAAGAGGAACGCCTGTAAGAGCGGCCTGGCAAACCAAAAAGGGACGGCCGCCAAAGTCAACCGCGGCGCGCAAAAGGCTTTCGTCCATCGGGAACAAAAAGCAGCCGCTGCGGTAAATGCCCGCGCAGTCGCCCAAGGCCTTGGCAAAGCACTGGCCCAAAACGATTCCTGTGTCTTCTATCGTGTGGTGCTGGTCAACGTTTAGGTCGCCCTTGATTGTTCCGCTCAAATCAAACAAACCGTGCTTGCAAAAAGAGCGCAGCATGTGATCAAAAAATCCGATTGGATTTTGAACGTCGCACTTTCCGCTTCCGTCAAGGTTCAGCGTAAGAGTGATTTGCGTCTCGCCTGTCTCGCGCGTTACAGTCGCAGTTCTTTGCATCGCGTTCCTCCTAATTAGGGCATTACTTTGCGCAACTCGTATTCCAAAATGTCCGTCGCGCCCAAAGACTTAAGCTTTGGAAGCAGCGTGGGCACTTCCGACTTTTGAACGGCAATCTTTACCGCGAATCCGTTGTTGCCAAAAAGCGGCGAGATTGTCGGGCTCTTCATCGAAGGAAGGCCTTTGACCAACTTGTTGAAGTCTTTTTGCGAAACGTTCATTTCCAACATCACGCGGTCGCGGGCGCTAAGAACCGCTTCAAAGAGCATTTTAAGCTCCATGATTTTTTGCTTTTTTTGCGGGTTCTTGAGCGCTTCCTTTGAGGCGTACATTCTTGTGGAAGACTCCATCAAGGTGTCCACGATTTTAAGGTTGTTGGCTTTGAGCGACGAGCCTGTGCTTGTGTTGTCGATCAGGATTTGCGCCAACGAAGCCTCGTTGTCCTGGACAAAGCCCTCGCTTGTTCCCCAAGTGCGGAAAATCGTTCCGTTTATCTTTTTGTCCTTAAGCCATTTTTTGCTGAGGTTTTGGTATTCGGTCGCGATGGTCACGGGCTGCTTTGAAAGCTTTTCAAAGTTCACTGTGTTGGGAACGGCGGCCACGATTCTAACCGGGTCAAAGCCCAAGTCCATTATTTCGGTCACCTTGGACTGAACGCCGTTTTCGTAAACCCAATCCTTTCCGCTAAAGGCCACGTCGGCCTTGTCGCCCGCCAAAAGCGCGCTTGCGATTTGCGGCTTTACAACCTGAAAGGCCAAATCTTTTTGATTTGTTATCGGGAAGTAGGTTCTATCCGGCAAGTAAATTGAAATGCCCACGTCTCCCAGCAATTCGTAAACTGATTCATAAATGCGGCCCTTGGCCAAAAGAATGCTCAACTTTTCCATATTAAGACATTCTATCAGAATGAGGCGGAATGTTCAAGGATTTCCTTGACAGCCGCCCGCTTTGTCGGCAATAATGGCTGCATGCCAGACAAAATGACGATGGATTCTTCGGGCTTTGTTCTCTTGGCGGATTTTGTTCCGCAGATTGTGCAGGAGATCCGCTACTATACCACTTACAATTTTATTGGCGACAGGATTGACGGATACGAGGAGCCGTGCGCGCTTTTGACCAGGGAGGCGGCGCGGGCTTTGCGGGAGGCGAGCAACGAGCTTTGCGCGCAGGGTTACAGGCTAAAAGTTTTTGACGCCTACAGGCCCGCTTGCGCGGTAAAGCATTTTCAGCTTTGGGGAATGGAAGACTTGGACTTGCGCATGAAAGAGTTCTTTTACCCGGAAATAGAAAAGCAGGATTTGTTCAAAAAAGGCTACATCGCCGCGCGCTCAAGCCACACTCGCGGAAGTACCGTGGACCTTACCTTGCTTGACATGCAGACCGGAAAAGAAGTTGACATGGGCGGCCCCTTTGATTTTTTTGGCGAGCGTTCCCACCCAGACTTCAAGGGCGTCACCCGCGAGCAATACGAAAACAGAATGTTTCTCCAAAACGCGATGAGCAGGAACGGCTTTGTTCCGCTGGATTGCGAATGGTGGCATTTTACGCTAAAGGACGAGCCGTACCCCGACACATATTTTGACTTTCCGGTTTCGTCGGCGTATTTGAGAAAGGAATAAAAAATTGCGGCGGGCGGCGCGCTGAGGCCGCTCAATATTGGAGGAAAAAATGAAGGTGATTCTTTTTAACGGAAGCAGGAACGAAAAAGGCAGCACGTACACTTCGCTAAAAATCGTGGCCGACGCTTTGGTCGAGAACGGAATCGAGGCCGAAATCTTTTGGGTTGACGGCAGGGCGCTTTCTGGCGAGATGAGGGAATTGGTTGACGAGGCGCTGGAAAAAGTCCAGGAGGCCGACGGAATCGTTTTGGGCTCGCCGGTTTACTACGCCTCTCCGTCCGGAGAGATGGTCGCCTTTTTGGACAGGCTTTACTGGGAAGGCGAAAAGTATCTTCGCTTTAAGCCGGCGGCCGCGGTGACTGTCGCTCGCAGGGCCGGAACCACCGCCACCCTTGACGTTTTGAACAAGTACATAACTTACGCGCAGCAACCGGTCGTCACTTCCCGCTACTGGAACATGACGCACGGCTCCAACGGAAACGACGTTCTTAAGGACGAGGAAGGAATCCAGATAATGAAAACGATCGGCCGCAACATGGCTTGGATTCTAAAAAGCATTCAGGCAGGAAAGGCCGCCGGCGTTCCCCAGCCTGAGGCCGAAAAAAAGGTTTTCACCAACTTTATAAGGGCGTAGAAAGCAAACGATTGGCTAGCCGCCCCATTTTAGGGCTTGCCAGAGCCCCTGCCGTCGCCGACTTTTCGTGCGACGGTTTTTTTTTGAAAAAAAATCTAAATTCCTCTTGACAAATTATATTTGACGCAATATAATGTGGCAAAAGCAAACGCGAAAAGGAGGCGATTTATGGGCGTATACGATTATTCAGTTTTGGACGCAAAGGGAAACGAGGTTCAGCTTTCAGGCTGCAAGGGCAAAGTTATGATGATTGTCAACACGGCCACTGGCTGCGGCTTCACTCCCCAGTACAAGGACATTGAGGCGATGTACGAAAAGTTCCACGACAAGGGCTTTGAGGTCATCGACATTCCCTGCAACCAGTTCGCAGGTCAAACTCCCGGAACCGACGAGGAAATCCACGAGTTCTGCCAGCTAAAGTACAACACCCAGTTCCCGCAAATGAAAAAGTCCGACGTGAACGGCGAGAACCAATTGGAGCTTTACAAATACCTCAAGAGCCAAAAAGGCTTTGAAGGCTTTGGAAAAGGCCCCGCCGCGCTTGCGATGAGCCTTATGCTTAAGAAAATCGACAAGGACTACGAGAACAATCCCGAAATCAAATGGAACTTCACAAAGTTCATCGTTGACAGGGAAGGAAATGTCGTCGCGCGCTTTGAGCCTACAGCCAAAATGGCCGAGGTTGAAAAGTGTGTTGAGAGCCTTTTGTAACGGATTCCAAAAAAGAACTAATTATCGGGCGGCCTAGCAACACTTCCTCCCCACCTAACGCTAAAGCCGCCGCGATGTCTTCTTTTGAGCGCAGGCCTCCGTCTACCCAGACGGCGGCGGCGCTCTTTTTTATTCGCGCGACGTTGGCCAGCATGAATTGCGCGGTCGAGCCGATGTCGGTTTCAACGCGGCCGCCGTGGTTTGAGATGTAAGCGACTTCCGGCTTTAGCTCTTCTATTAAGTCAAGGCTCTCTTGGGTAAAGACTCCCTTTACTACAAGCGGAAGCTTTGTCGCGCGGCGAAGTTCGTTCAATTGGGCGGCGGTCTTTTTTTCCAGATGAACCTTGTTTCGCATTGTGACGATGTTGTAGGAATCAATGTCAACGCCTATGTATTCGGCCACGGGAAGCGCCCACTCGACGCGCTCCAAAAGTTTTTCTTGGGGGTAGGGCTTTAAAAAGACCGCCGCCTTTTTGGGCGTGGAAGCGGTCTCGGGAGCGGGAGCGCGGTTTGAGGCGGCCGCATCTTTGGCTTGCGACAGTTTCTTTACCGCCGCGATTCCGGCAAGCAACTTGTTGTCGGGGCAGCCGTCGCCGACGCCGAGCTTTATTCCAAGGCCGGCGGCAAATTCGTAAAAGGGCGCGTAAAAGGATTCCTCGTCGGGCCAGCCGACATTCTCTTCGGCGCCCGTAATTGGAGCCAGACGAATTTTTTGCGGAGTGATTGAGGCGGCGGCCTCTTGCAATTTTTCCTGTGGAATCGACGGGAGAATTTTTTTCCAGCCTTCGACGTTCAGCCTAAAATTCTTTCCGTCAAAAACGCCGCCCATTCCAGGAAGCTCGCCCGCGCAAGCCGCGTTGTCGCAGCATTGGCAAAGGCGGCATTTGTAATTGGCGGACAAATTAGTCTCCAAAAGAAGTTCCCAAGTGGCGCGCGGCCAAAAGCATCGGGTGGTCAAGCGGAACGTTCTTTACTTTGCCGGCCACTTCCTTTAACGGAACGCCGACAATCTTTTGGTCTTGCAAGGCGACTAGCTTTCCAAACTCTCCGCGGGCCAAAAAGTCGGCGGCCGCGCAACCGTACTGGCTGGCCAAAACTCTGTCGTATGGAGAAGGCGTTCCGCCGCGCTGCAAGTAGCCCAAAACGGTTACGCGCGACTCTATGTTTGTGCGCTCGCCCAATTCCTTTGCCACGCGGTAGGCGATCGAGTAGGGCATTTCGGCGCGCGCTTTTTTGAACGATTTTTTGTCAAGCTTGGCTTCGTCTTTGCTAAGCGCTCCTTCGGCGACGACGACGATGGAAAATTCCTTTCCGTCTTCCTTGCGTTTCATAACTTTTTCCGCAACTCTGTCGATGTCGTAGGGAATTTCCGGCAAGAGAATTACGTCTCCGCCGCCGGCAACTCCGGAATAAAGTCCAAGCCAACCGGCCTTGTGGCCCATCACTTCTATAACCATAAGGCGGCTGTGGCTGTGCGCAGTCGTGTGGATGCGGTCAATCGCTTCTGTGGCCACGTCAAGCGCGGTGTGAAAGCCGAATGTCATGTCGGTGTGAACGATGTCGTTGTCGATTGTTTTTGGAAGGCCAACGACGTT
>JAGCNW010000043.1 GCA_017645785.1 Treponema sp. | reverse complement strand
TCGGGTTCTGGCTCTGGTTCCGGCTCAGACTCTTCTTCCACGACAGGCTTCTCTTCCGGCTCCGGTTCCGAAGCGGGAACAGAGGTGATTTTCATGTCGGAGAACATTTCGTCGTCGTCGTCAAACTGCTCGGCTTCTTCTTTTGTCTCCTCCGGCTCCTCTTCTCCAGGAACGGACGCGCCCAAAATGTCGTCAAACAATTCGTCAAAATTCTCTTCGTCTTTGGGCTCGGCTTCTTCTTCGGCCGGCGCCTCTTCTTGGGCGGGAACTTCTTCGTCAGGAACTTCTTCTTTTTTGGCTTCATCTTCTTTTGAGGCCATGTATTCGTCAAGCGCTTCGGCCGCCTTTTTGGCGGCTTCTTCGGCCATTTGGGCCATGCGCTCGTTCATTTCTTCTTGGCTTTGCTCAACGACTTGCGCGTTGTCGGCGGCCTTTTGCGCGGCATACCAAGCCTTCTCGGCGGAGTCGCTGGCCTTTTTGGCGTTGTCCTCTACTTGCGCAAGCTTGTCCTGCAAGTCGCGGTTGGCCGAAGCAAGGTCGTCAAGCTTTTTCTTGTATTCCTCGTCAAGCGCGCTTGGCCTGTCGTCATATCTAGGCGGCTCGTAGCGCGGAGGCTCATAAGGCGGCCGATACGGTTCCCTCGGCTCTTGCGGCGGAGGCGCTTGGTATTGGGGCTCAGGCTCGGGCTCGGGTTCCGGCATTGCTTCTTCTTCGCCAAATGGATTGTCAAAGGGGCTGGGCTCGTCCTCAGCCGGCTTTTCCTTTAGCGCCGACTCGTCGTCCAAAAGGTTCATGTCGTTGGATTTTTCGTCTTCCTCTTCTTCTTCGTCGGTCGTGTCGGCGATGTCGCCAAAATCGATTTCTGGCTCATCGTCCAAAAGCGGCGACTTTCCAAAAGCGTCAAAGTCAAAGTCGTCAACGGTCAATTCGTCTTGTTCTTCTTCTTTGTCTTCTTCAAGGCCCTCTTCTTGGCCCATGTCTATTTGGACGCTGTCGGTTTCGTCAAATCCGGCGTTCAAGTCTTCTTCTTGTTCATTGTCAAAGCCAAGATCAAGCGGCTCAACTTCTTTTCCGATTGAAGAAGCGATTCTGGCCGAAGATTGCTTGGCCATTTTGTTTTCGCTTCCTAATTCCAAAGCCCTGTTGTAGGCGGCGAGCGCGTCGTTAAGGTTTCCGATGGTTTCCTCGATTTGCGCCAAGGCGACATAAGCGTTTGAAGTGCTTGGAGCGGTTTGCCTGATGTATTCCTTTATCATGCTTTCGGCCTTGTCCATCTTGCCCTTTTGCTTGTAGCGCTTTGAGGCGTTCTTTAGGTGGGCCTTGTATGAAGGGTCGAAGCTTTCGATTTTTTTGTAGCAAGTGTCGGCGCTCTTTTCGTCGTCGGAACAAATGTAATACTGGCCGGCAAGGTCCAAGGTCTCAAGGTCGTCTTGGTCTTTTGCTATGAGCGCCTTAATTTCTTTGTCAGCCGCGGCGAGCTTCTTCGCGCTAAGGTTTATGGCGACAGAATCTTTTACAACGCGGTCGTCGTCAGCGGCGATAGCCTTTGCCTTTTGAATTGAGTCAACTGCGTCCGCGTTCTTTCCTTGCGCTTCGTAGGCTTTTGCCAAGCCAAGCAAGGCCTTGATTCTTTTTGGGTCGGACTTGAGCGAAAGCTTGTAGCGCTCCTCCGCTCCCTCGTAAAAGTCTTCGGCCATGTAAATGTCGCCCATCAATGACTGGAGGCGGGCGCTGTCGCCGTTTACCTTAATGGCTTGCTCGGTGACTGTCTCGGCTTCCTTAATGCGGCCCTTCTTAAAGAGCAAGCGGGCGTACTCGACGTAAGCCTCTTTCCAGCCCGGCTTGTAGCGCAAGGCCGCCTCGTATTCTCGAATGGCCTTGTCGATGTTGCCCGAAGATTCGTAAGTGTGAGCCAAGTTAAAGTGAAGGATCGGATGGTTGGGGTCAACCTTCAATCCCATTTTATAAGACTGGACAGCGTCATCGTATTCTTTCTTAAGCTCGTAAATTGAACCCATGTGGTTGTAAGCCAAAACGTCGTTGGGGTTCAAGGTGACTACAGTTTCAAAGCAGTCGATGGCGTCCTCAAATTTTTCCTGGCACTTGTAGGTAAAGCCCAAGTTGTAGTAAACCTGAACGTCCTTGGCGCCCGCTTGCAAAGCCTTGTTCAAGACTTCGACCGACTTGTCGTATTGCTTGATGCGGCGGTAAATTCCGCCAAGGGTCAAAAGGCATTCGGCGTTTTTAGGATTGATTCCAAGAAGGCTCTCGTAAATCGGCAGCGCCTTTTTGTCGTCGCCGCTCTTTATGTAAACGTTTCCCAAGCGCTTGAGCAAGCCCTCGTCGTCGGGGCAGCTGTTCAACAATGTTGAATAAAGGCGGGCCGCCAACGCATAGTCGCGCGACATGACCGCCGCGTCCGCTCGGTTCAATATCAAAGAATTTTCAGACATTTTTAACTATCTCCTTCCCGGGCGCGCGTCAGCCTCGTTAGAAAGGTTTCCGCTTATTTGCGCCTCATCCTTAGCATAAGTCGAAACGGCAAAATAGTAAATAGCTCCGTTCCTCAATCCTGTCAGTCTAAATGACGTGATGTTGTCAACTTTAATCGGCGAAGGTCCTTCGTTGGCGTCGGTTCCCAAATATTCGCCGGGGCGGTTTCCATAAAAAATATAGTAGCCGCCGACGTTTTCGTCGACTGAATAAGACCAAGACAAGTCCACAAGGCCGTCTCCAGCGACAGCTTTTACCTTAAAGGGCGCGATTGGCGGAGGAACTTGCGTGTAATTGATTTTAATTTCTGTGACCGACGGCGTGTGCCTTCCCGCTCCGTCCGGGAACAAGTCGGCGGCGATTTGGAAGTAGCGGCCCTTGACGCCCTTAATGTCCTGACCGTTTTTGACACGGATCCACTTAGGCGCTTTTTTGGCGTCGTTCCAGTTGTAGAAGTTGTCGCCGGAACGGACGTAATAGCGAATCTCAGTTTGCGGAGGAACGTTTTCTACAATCTGAAGGCTGTTCATCACCGAGCCTGGATTGACCATTATCGGAGCGCTCTCAAAGCGGCCGCCGTCAATCTTGTATTTGTCGTAATTCAAGTTTTGCGGTTGCGAGGAGTCTGTTACCTTTGACAAAATTCTAAAGTCATCGACGCAGCCTGTGTAGGCCGGAGCGATGCTTATCGGAGCCACCTCGCCCAAAACAGGCTGGTAAATTGTCTTTCCTTCGCGGCCGCCTTCGGTTATGTACTTTAAGGCTTCGACGCGCGAATCGATTTTGCATTCAAGCAAGCCGCTCTCTTCGTCGTAAGAAATTTCGTGGTGGCTCCACTTGTTGGGAATCAGCGCCGAGTAGCTCAAAAGGTTCACCTCGCCGCTGTTGTCGGTCATTCCGTCAAAGATGTTTGTAAAATTCCATTGGATGCGGTTGTTAAAAAAGGCGGCTTCTATTCTTTGGAATGTGACGTAATTGTTCACGATTCTTGACGAGTGCCACTCAAAAACTCTTTCGCCGTTTTCGGCGATCGCGGGGCAAAGCCAAAATTCTATCGTCCAAGATCCCGTTCCGCCTGAGCGTCCAAAAAATGTTTCTGGGTTACCGCGCAAGACAAGGCCTGTTCCGTTTCCGCGGCTTAGAGCTGAATGGTGGCCCATGACAGATTTTGGAGAGCGCAAAAGCGAGTTGCTTTGAACGGCGTAATGGCCGCTTTGGTCGCCAAAAGTTTCGCGGACCGTGTCAAAATTTTCAAAGTCCAAGAGCAAGTCTGTGTCGCAAGTAACCGCGCGCGCGTTTGTCGCCAGTTCCACCGACTCGTAGCCAAAACGGCCTCGTCCAAAAGTGACGCCGTCTTTGCTCAAAAGCTCGGGCCAGCCGGTTTTTCCGCCCAAAACAATCGTCTTGCTTTCGGCAAAACAATTCCACCCCAAGACCAACAAAAAGGCTAGACAAAAACAGAGAAAAATGTTTATCTTTTTATCAGCGTTCATCGCTTGTCCCCAATTATGAATTCAACAAATTCGGTCAGAGAAATTTTGCATCAAACCGCGCTAACGGCTCCCTCTTCCAGCGGAGTTTACTTGTGGAAAAATCCGCAGGGAACCGTCATTTACGTGAGCAAGGCAAAAAATCTCAAAAACCGCCTTAGCTCTTACTTTTCAAAAGGCAAGGACATCAAAACTCGCATTTTGATTTCCCGCGCCCAATCAATTGAGTATATCACAACAGCGAACGAATACGAAGCGTTCCTGCTGGAAAACAATTTAATAAAAAAATACACGCCGCGCTACAACATCGACCTAAAGGACGGAAAGTCCTATCCGGTCCTGCGGGTGACAAACGAAAAGTTTCCCCGCGTCTTCAAGACCCGGCAAATGGTCCAGGACGGCTCCCTTTACTTTGGCCCCTATCCTGACGTCACGGCGCTGGAAGCCTTTATCGACACCCTCTACAAGCTCTATCCCCTGCGCCACTGCAAGCAGTTTAGGGAACGGGACTACCCTTGCCTCTACTACCACATAGGCCGCTGCAAGGCTCCCTGCTGCAAAAAAATCGACAAAGACTCCTACAATGCTTATATCGGAGAAATTTCGGAGCTGCTTGAGGGAAAAGGCAAGGAAACCGAAGAAAAGCTCGAGCGCAAGATGAAAGAGGCGGCCAAGGCCTTGAATTTTGAAAAAGCGGCCCGCCTGAGGGACGGAATCAAGGCGCTTGCGATAATGCAAAGCCAAAACATCGTCGAAGACTTTAGCGCCGAAGACCGGGACTACATTGCCTTTTGGCGGGAGGGAGAGCTTGCAAGCTTTACCGTCCTTAAAATTCGCGAAGGAAAGGTCCAGGGCCGCGACAATTACAGGGTCACCAGCCTCAACGAAGACGAGGAGCTTTTGCCGGAATTCATCAACGCCTATTACGGCGACGACGCTGACTTTCCGCCGGCAATTTACGTCCCCACGCAAAACGGCTTGGACTTTATGGAACGCTGGCTCAAAGAAAATTTCAAGGGTCAAACAAAAATCGTTTTGGTCGCCGAAGGAATGGAAAACTACAAACGCCACAAGGCCGCCTTGGACATGGCAAGCCAAAACGCCCACGAGGACATAATTCGCCGCTTGAGGGAACGGGGAGACATACCCGCCTTGCAGGAACTAAAGGAAGAGCTGCGCCTTAAAAACTTGCCCGTAAGAATAGAAGGCTTTGACATAGCGCACATCGGCGGAAAATTCCCTGTGGCCTCCCTAATCAGTTTTTACAACGGAAACCCGGACAAAAAGAATTACCGCTACTTTCGCTTAAAGACCACAAACGGAATCATAGACGACTTTGCCTCAATGCGAGAGGCCGCCACAAGGCGCTACACCCGCCTTTTAAACGAAGGCGCGGAACTTCCCGACCTTATACTTATTGACGGCGGCATCGGCCAAGTGAACGCGGTTGAAGGCGTGCTAAAGGCGCTGGACCTGGACATACCTGTCGCCGGCTTGGCCAAACGCGACGAAGAAATTTACAGGCCGGGCGATCCAAACCCCATAAGCCTTCCAAAGCGCAGCGACGCCTTGCGCCTGTTGCAGCGCGTGCGCGACGAAACCCACCGCTTTGCCACAAGCCGAAACCAGCGCCTTAGGACAAAAGAAAACGTCGTGTCCGCCTTTTCGCAATTGCCCGGAATCGGTTCCAAGCGCGAAAAAATTCTCACGCAAAAATTTGTCACGATACAAAACCTTGCCGCCGCGACTGAAGAGCAAGTGGTCCAAGCGCTTGGCGTAAAGGCCGACAAGGCCGCGGAAATTTTGCAAGCCGCGCGCCGCCTTAGCCAAGAGCGCAACAAAAAGAAAGAAGAGCAAATGCAGTCGCTAAAAGAGGCCGGCACGACGAAGGAAATCGCGGCGCATAATGAATGGATATCTAAACTAGCGCTTCAAGCAGGGCGACCAAAAGGGGAATCGTGAGCACGCAGGCGGCGCTGGAGACGGCCACCAAAAGGCTTGCGTAGTCCGCGTCCTTTTTGAACACCACCGCAAAACTTGAGACGCTCATTCCGACCGGGCAAGCGGCCGCGATAAAGAGCACGTTCATTATCAATTGAATTTCCGAGACGGAAGAAAAATTGCGCATGGCAAAAAGCGTCGCGCAAAGCAAAATCAAGGGGCACACGACAAGGCGCATAAGAACGTCGCGGGCCAAGGGCTTTACATAAGCCTTGCCTTTCGAGGCCGCGTCAAACGAAGCGAACAAAAGGCCAAGCAATATCATGCTGACGGCTCCGTTGCAGGCGCCGATCATCTTTAACGGCTCAGCGACAACATAAGGCAATCTAAAGGGCGCGCAAAAAAGCGCAAGGCCGGCGGCGCAAGCCAAAACGTTTGGATTTAAAATTATTTTTAGCGGCCTAATCGAACCGGTCATAAGCCATTCGCCCCAAACCCAAAGCAAGACGTTAAAGACCAAAATATAGCCCATCAAATAAAATACGCCGCCTGGACCAAAGACTCCGTTTATAAGGGGAATGCCAATAAAGCCCGAATTGGTGAAAACGATTCCAATTTTGCTAAGGCAGTCGCGGGCCGCTTCTTGGTCTTGGCTAACGTTCCGCCTAAAAGCGAACAAAATCGTTGCGATCGCAATCATCACAAAGTGGAAGACAAAGCTTACCCCAATCGCAAGGCCAAGCGACTTTAACTTTTCGCCGCTAAAGTCCGCGTCAAAGGCGGATACAATCATGCAGGGATTTATTACATATAGAAGCAAACGGCTCAAATACTGCGAGGCGCTTTGGCCAAATTTGTTTTTTCGCGAAAAGAAAAAGCTTATAATTACGATAAGCGCCATAACCAAAAGTTGGCGCGCCACAGTTAAATACATAGCGCCATTCTACCGCTACTAGACATTTTCTTCAATATGATGGATAATAAGCGCAAGCAAAGACGCTTTTTGGAGATTCATATGAAAAAGTTTTTTCTGACCATCCTTTTCATCTCTTGCGGAATTTTGGCTTTTGCCTTTGACGATTCCCCCTTTATGAAGCCAAACGGAGAGCCAAAGAGCTACTTGCAAACAGACTTTACGATCACGACAAAGTTTGGAGACTATTTTAGAACTCCAGCGGTAAAATACAAGCACACTTTTAACGCCGACGGCTTGGAAATCGAGTCCGCGGAATATTCCGTGACAGGCCAACTTGCCAGCAAAATGCTTTATGAATACACAGCCGACAAGCAGCTGGCCTCGCAAAGTTGCTGCGACGCGGACGGAAACCTTTTTTGGAAGGTCAGCGCCGTTTTTGACAAGAACGGAAAAAAAACAGAAGAAAACGAGTACGACTCAAAGGGCGCCTTGTTGGGAAAGACAATCTACAAGTATGACGGAACGGAATCAATTGACGAGACTTACTACAATTCCCGCGGCGACTTGATTTGGAAAAACACTTACAAGTACAACAGCGAGCAAAAGCTGGTTGAAAACTGTTCCTACTTTGCCAACGGAAATTTGGACGTAAAAAAGATTTATGTTTACTCTCCCGACGGAAAGCTTACAGAAATAAATTCATACAACCACTTGAACGAGCAAATCGCGCGCGAAGTGAACATTTACAACGCCGACGGCCTTCTTTCCGAATACGCTGTTTATGGATCGGACGGAAAGCGCCGCTCAAGAGTTTTTTACAAGTACGACGCAAAGAAAAACGTCATCAAGCAAACCACTTACAACATCGCGCAAAAGTTTGGCAACACCGTAAACGAAATGGTCGGCCAGTCAGACTTTGAGTACGAGTATCCTAATCCTTAAGGTATTTTGCAAAGAGCGGCGAAGACTTGGTAAATTCTTGCGCCGCGATTTTGTAGTCAACCCAAGTTGAAGTGAACAAAATTTTAAATCCCGGAATGTAATACAAGTCTGTCGGCGAAACAATTTGATATGAAATGTTCCGCGCCCTAAAGTAATCGTCAACTTTTTTTACGCAAGATTGCAAGACGTAAGCCAAGTATGTAGAGCAAACAAAATGCTTTTGCTTTTTGCTCGACGGAATGTAGCCTTTCTTTTTGTCCTGGCCGCCAAGAATGCTCTTTGACCGCGGAAGCTTCTTTCGTTTAAATCCTTCAATGCCGACGACAACATTCTTTGTGGCCCAATACTTTACCTTTTGTTCGGCAAAATCTTTTTCCAACATTTTTTTCGCCGCTTCATATTCTTGGTCGGTCACTTCTATCGCAAGCGTCGTCTGTACGGAGCGGTAGGGATTGCAAAGTTTCATGTACAAATTGTCTTCGGGATTTTCGCAACTTTCTTTTTTTAAATCTCTTCGTGAATACAAGGTAAGGCCGTAATAGTCGTCTTCCAAATTAAAGGCGATTGAAGAATGGCTCGCAAGTTCCGGGTTGGGGTCGGCCATGACAATCATTTTTTTAAGCATGTTTACGGTAGACGCCTTGTTGTCGTAGTCGGGGTAATAGAGGCGCATAAAAATATATTTTTTTCCTTCGTCGTTTTTGGCGGAACGTTCGTCGGCGCCACGCGGACTTTCGGGCAAGAAGGCCGTGTCATAGATTTTAAAGATGTCGTCGCTTGCGTTGATTTCTAAACCGTCGCTCATTATCTGCGTGCGCTCGTCTACAAATTTGGTGGAACGGCAAGACTCAAAGGAGAGCGAAAGACATAGCGCCAAAAATGGCGCGGCTTTTTTAATGAACAAAAACATTTTTTATATATCTCCAAAATTATTTACACAATTCCAAAAGGCCTTCGACGATCGCCTCGTGCTCTTTGGGAGCGATGCGGGCGTACAAAGTTTCCACCGTGTCGTCCGGCATTACAGGAACTCTTTTTTGGACTAAAATTTTTCCTGTGTCGCAGCCCGCGTCAACAAGGTGGACCGTACAGCCGCTTTCTTTTTCGCCAGCGGCAAGAACGGCCTTATGAACATTCTCGCCCCACATTCCAACGCCGCCAAACTTTGGCAAAAGCGCCGGATGCAAATTGATTATGCGGCCGGAATATTCTTGCACAATCGCGCCGCTCAAAACACTAAGGTAGCCGGCCAAGACGATTATGTCCGCCTTGTTCTCTTTGCAAAGAGCCAGCATCGCGTCGCTTACCGCAGTCATTTTTTCTTCGCGGCTTGAAGCGGCGGCTTTTTCCTTTCCCAAAATTCCAACGGGACTTTTTACATAAGAAGGAATTCCCGCCTTGTTGGCCCGCTCCAAAGCGTAAGCGTTCTTTGTGTTTGAAGCGACCAAAACTATTTGGTAGGGACAAGCGGCCGCCGACTTCTGATAGTCAATCAAAGCCTGCAAATTCGTTCCTCCGCCGGAGACCAAAACTGCGACGCGCTTTTTATCGGCCATCTCTTAGTCCTCGAACAAGAGCGCGTCTTTTTGGCTTTCGACCGGACCTGCGGCCTTTGCCACGCGGCCAATCTTATAGGCCTTCATGTCAGGAATGCCGGGCTGCGAGTATTGCGAAGCGTTCTTGTTGAACATTTCGATTATCTTGTCCGCGTCCTTGTTGGCCACGGCAAGAACAAATCCAATTCCCATATTGAAAGTGTTGTAAACTTTTTCAACGTCGGCGCCGCGGCGAATCAATTCGCCAAAGACCGGCGGGATGTCCCAAGAGCCGCGGTTTATGACAGAAATCAACTGCTTTTTTCCTTCCTGGGCTTTTGGATACATTCGGGGAATGTTTTCGTAGAAGCCGCCTCCGGTAACGTGTACCATTCCGTGGACGCTCTTGCGATATTTTTTAAGAACCTGCATTACAGGCTTTACGTAAATGCGGGTGGGAGTAAGCAAAACTTCGCCGATAGTTTTTCCGGTTTCCTTTCCGTTCAACACAAAGGGCTCGTTAAAATCAGGAACCAATTTGCGCACAAGGGAGAAGCCGTTTGAGTGGACGCCAGTCGAAGAAAGTCCGATCAAAACGTCGCCTTCGGCAATGTTCTTTCCTGTAATCATTTGCGACTTGTCGCCGACGCCAACGCCAAAACCGGCTAGGTCGTATTTTCCGACATCGTAGAAGCCTGGCATTTCGGCGGTCTCGCCCCCAAGCAAGGCGCAGCCTGTTTGCAAGCAGCCTTCGGCGACGCCCTTAACAAGCTCGGCGGCGACAGGCGCTTCCAACTTTCCGCAAGCAACGTAATCCAAGAAGAACAAGGTTTGAACGCCAGAGCACAAAATGTCGTTTACGCTCATGGCCACGCAGTCGATTCCGACTGTGTCGTATTTTTTCATTTGGAAAGCGACGTCAAGCTTTGTTCCGACGCCGTCGGTGCCGCTTACCATAACTGGATTTTTTATTCCTTTAGGAACGGAGAACATTCCGTTAAAGCTTCCCAAGTCGCTGAGCAAGCCGGGAATGGCAGTTTGTTTGGCATACTTTTTGTACTCGCTTACCGCGCGGTAGCCTTCTTCAACGTCAACGCCAGATTGTTTGTAATCCATTTTATTCTCCTAAATTAATTGTCGCTAATTTTCTTTCCGTTCAATTCGCCGGGAACGCTCATAGGATATTCGCCGGTAAAGCAGCCCTTGCAATAGCCAAAGTTTTCGGGACTGCAAGAGCGCAAGGCCTCCAACATTCCGTCAACAGAAATGAAGGCGAGCGAGTCCGCTCCGATTTCCTTTCGGATTTCCTCAACGTCGTGCGCGCTAGAAATAAGCTCGGCGCGGCTTGGCGTGTCGATTCCAAAGTAGCAGGGAAATTTTACCGGCGGGCTTGAAACTCTAAAGTGAACTTCCTTGGCGCCCGCGCGGCGCAAGATTTGAATCAAGCGGCGGCTTGTCGTTCCGCGAACGATTGAGTCGTCAATGACAACGACGCTCTTTCCGTTCAACTCTGACTTAAGCGCGTTGAGCTTTACGTAAACCATGTTCTCGCGCTCTTTTTGAGTCGGAGCGATGAAGGTGCGTCCGATGTATTTATTTTTAACTATCGCGTTTGAATAAGGAATGCCTGCCGCGCGCGAATATCCAAGCGCCGCGCCCAAGCCGCTGTCGGGAACTCCGACAACCAAGTCGGCCTTGGCAGGACTTTCTTTTGCGAGGGTCGCTCCCATTCTGTGGCGCGCTTCCTCGATTGAAATTCCGTCCATGACAGAATCAGGGCGGCCAAAGTAAATGTATTCAAAAATGCAGCTTCTCTTTGAAGTCTTTTCTCCAAACTCAAACGAAAGAACTCCGTCGTCGTTTATGATTACGATTTCTCCGGGAAGAATGTCGCGGACAAAGGTTCCGTTGACGGCGTCAATCGCGCAAGATTCGCTGGACAAAATCCAACCGTTTCCAAGCTTTCCCAAGCAAAGGGGGCGAATGCCGTTGGGGTCGCGCGCTCCGACCAAACCGTTTTCGGTCAAGACACAAAGCGCGAAGGAGCCTTTTATCATTTGGATTGTATCTGTAAGCGCGCGCTCAAGGCCTTTTTTATAACTCTTGGCGATGAGCTTTACGATAACTTCTGTGTCGCTGGATGAGTTGAATGTCGAGCCGGTTTCCTCAAGCATTTCGCGGAGCTGTTCGTAGTTGACAAGCTGGCCGTTGTGCGCGACCGCTACGCTTCCCAACTTCATTTGGCTTACCATCGGTTGCGCGTTCTCAACGCCCTTTCCGCCGGCGGTTGAATAGCGCACGTGGCCCACCGCCGCATAGCCGGAAAGATTTTTTAAGTCTTCCTGAGAAAAAACGTCGCCAACAAGGCCAACGTCTTTTTTTACTTTGATTTCTTTTCCGTCATAAACGGCGATGCCAGCGGATTCTTGTCCGCGATGCTGCAAGGAGTACAATCCAAAGTAACAAGTGGCGGCTGGATTTGCGTCTTTGGGAAGCTCTCCGTTTTCGCCCTTGCCTATATACACGCCGTAAACGCCGCATTCGTCATGCAGCTTGTCGTCAAAGTTCTCTTCCATTTGGTTCATAAGTCGATGTCCTTGTTTTTTTCGGCGTCGTCTGACAATTTTTTTCTAAAGGCAAGAACCTTTTCTTTAAGCTCGGGATATTTTATTGAAAGAATTTGAACGGCCAAATAAGCGGCGTTCTTTGCGTTTCCGATTCCGACTGTCGCAACGGGAATTTGCGGAGGCATTTGGACCACAGAAAGAAGCGCGTCCATTCCGCCCAAACCGTTGGACTTGTCCGACACGCACTCAAGCGGAACGCCGATTACAGGGAGCGTAGTCATTCCGGCGATAACGCCAGGAAGCGCGGCCGCAAGCCCCGCTCCCGCGATAATGACCTCATAGCCCTCGGCTTCAACCTGGCTGACGGTCTTTCGCAAAAGCTCCCCCGCCCTGTGCGCCGAAATAACAAAGGCCTTGTATTCCACGCCAAATTCTTTTAATACGGCGGCGGCTTTTTTCATAGATTCTGTGTCGGATTTTGACCCAAAAAAGATAGCGACTTTCATAAAAGGATATTATCAGATTTGGACTTTAAAATCAAGTACAGCCGTTTTTTACAAGTATTTTTTGACGGAATTTGCCCAGAATTTCACCGAAAAATCGTTGGAAGTGTGGCGCTGGAGCCAAGCGACCAGGCGGACGGCAAAGCGATAAATCGAAAGCGGCTTTCCGCGCCGGGCGTCTTTTATCGCCATCGCAGCAACTTTGTCGGCGGTGACAACCAGCGGGAATTTTACCTTGCGGCCGTTAAGGGTTTCCGGCAAAAGCGCGGTTTGAATCCAGCCAGGGCAAACGGCGGTGACGACGATTCCCGACTCGCGGAGCTCTTCTCCAAGCGCGCGGGTGTAGCTGTAAACAAAGGCCTTTGTGGCCGCGTAAAGGTTCATGTAAGGAAGCGGGCTAAAAGCCGACTGCGAGGAAACGTTCACAAGATGGTCGCCGGCCTTCATGTAGGGAATGCAAATGTTGCAAATAGAGGCGATGGCTGTGCAATGCGTTGTGACACTTACGGAAATTTCTTCTGTCGTAAAGTCTTTTGACGGTCCAAAGCGACCGGCGCCCGCGTTGTTGATGAGCCAGGAAATTTGAAGCGCGGATTTTTTGTCTTCCGATTTGAGTTTGTCGCTAAGTTTTGAAAAGGATTTTGCGTCGGACAAGTCCATTTGGAGCGGAACGATCTTCGCGCCAAATTCGGACTTCAAGCCTTCAAGCTTTGCGACGTTCCTTCCAATCGCCCACACTTCGTCAACGTCGTCTATAATTTGACGGACAAACTCTTTTCCAAGTCCGCCCGCCGCTCCAGTAACAATCGCTATTCGCCTTGCGCTGCCGCTCATTTTGCTTTCCCTGCCGCTTTTTCAAATGAATGTAATTATTATAGCGCTTATTTAGCTTATTTGCAAGCAAAACGCGCTATTGCGGGAAATGTCAAGCGTTTTACGCGTCCTTGTCCATCACCATTTTTTCTAGGGCCTCGATGGGGGCGCCGATGCGCTTGTCCTTGCAGACAATAAGCTGGGAATAAATCTCAAAGTCGGCGCCCTTCCAAGCAAGGCGCTTTAGTTTTTTTGCCTTGACTTCGGCGCGAGCGGCCATCTCGGGCATAAAAGCGACTCCCAACTGGTTGATCGCGAACTGCTTTAGCACTTCCTTGCTGCTAGTTTCCAGCGCGACGCGGGGAGCGATTCCGCTCCGCTTTAGGTCTTCCAAAAGCATGTGCCTAAAGTTACAGTTATGCCCTGTAAGCAAAAGGGGAACGTCCGCAAGGTCTTTTTCGGTTACGCTCGCCTTCTTTGCAAGCGGATGGTTGGGATTTGCGAAAAAGGCAAGCTCTTCGCGCTTTTTTTGCAAAAGCAAAAGGCCTTCCTCCTCGATAATCGGGTTTAGCGTGTAAACCAAATCCAAGGCGCCGTTTTTTAGCATTTGCGAAAAAGTGTCGTGGTTTATGAACGAAATTTGTATGTCAACCTTGGGGTACTTTTTGCGGTACTTTAAAAGAATTTTTGGAAGCAAGTCGTAGCACATCGACTCGGAAACGCCAAGCTTTATGATTCCGCAAGGCTCCTTTGAGGGCGGAACTTCCAAAAAAATTTCGCGCTTTAGCTGGAGCATTTTTTCGGCGTAGCCGCAAAGCTTTTCGCCTTCCGCGGTAAGGACGATGGACTTTCCAAGCCGCTCGAACAAGAGGCAGCCCAACTCGTCTTCCAAGCCCTTTATTTGCGCCGTCACCGTTGACTGGGCGTAGCCCAAAATGTTTCCCGCCGTGGTGAAGTTTTTTGTCTCCGCGATTTTCAAAAACGTTTCCAACTGAAAAATGTTCACACCAGCCTCCTTTGCGCCTAAAAATCTTGACAAGCCAAAAACTCTGGCCGCCCCAAAAGGCCGCAGCATTTTCGGTCTTTTTATCATTATATTTTTCGATTACTCCATTCGGAATAATTCATTTTACTAATTGTTAATTTTTCGCTATTATACAGAAAAACAAACGGAGGTTCAAGCAAAAATGAGCGTAATCGCAAACAATTTGACAAAAATTTACAGGCTAAAGAAAAAGTCCTTCAAGACCGCCGTGGACAAGGTTTCGTTTGAAATCCCGGACGGACAAATCACGGCCTTTGTGGGCCCCAACGGCGCGGGAAAGTCCACGACGATAAAAATGCTCACCGGCATTCTCACGCCCGACGGCGGAAGCGTCAGCATAAACGGCTTGGCCTACCCAAAGGACCGTAAAAAGATAATGCTCAAAATCGGAACGGTATTCGGACAAAAGAGCGTTTTGTGCTGGGACATTCCGGTCTTGGACACGCTAAAGCTCTTTAAGGACATGTACGGCGTTCCCGATTCGGACTACAAGCGCAACATGGAAATGTTCACCGACATTCTCGGCCTTGACGAATTCATAAACCAGCCGCCCAGGCTTTTGAGCCTTGGCCAAAGAATGAAGGCTGACCTTGCGGCGTCGCTCCTCCACAACCCGGAGATTTTGTTCTTGGACGAACCGACAATCGGAATCGACGTCCTTTCCAAGGAACGAATCCGAAACTTTATTTTGCAAGTCAACAAGGAGCGAAAGACGACCGTCATTTTGACAACCCACGACGTTTCGGACATTGAAACGCTCTGCGAAAAAATGATGGTAATCGACAAGGGCGTTTTGCTTTACGACGGAAACTTGACGGAACTCAAGGCGCTGTACAAGACGACAGACCTTGAGGAAATCATCAAGAAGATTTATTTGAACGGAATCATCAGACAAGAAGAGGTGAACAATGCGCAAGTATCTTGATTACATAATAATTGGAATAAAGGAGCGCGTCGCATACAAGAGCTCAATTTGGGCGGGCTTTTTGTCAAAGGTCGTCTACCTTTACATGCAGTACTGCTTGTGGTCCGCGCTCTTTATGTCGCAGGCAAAAGTTCCGCTTGCGATGACAAAGGAAGGAACCTTGCGCTACGTGATTGTGGCAACAATCATCTCTAGCTTTATGGAGTGCGACGCGATTTTGTGGATAAACGAACAAATCCACACGGGCGACATTGCCGTTCAGCTTATAAGGCCGATAAACTTTAACGCGCTTGTGTTCGCCAAGCACGTCGGAGCGAGTGTAGTGCGATTTTTGTCTTGCTGTCTTCCGCTGGCAATCGCAGCAGCGCTCTTTTTTAGGATGCCGCTTGTTTGCGCGGAACAGCTTCCCTTTGCGGCCGCGTCGGTTTTGCTTTCGTACGCGATACAATTTTTGTATTCGCTTGTCATCGGCTTGATGGCCTTTTGGCTTATCGTCACTTGGCCGCTCAACATGTTGATGGGAGCCTTTTACAAATTGCTTTCGGGCTCGTGGATTCCATGCGCGATGTTCCCGGACTTTCTAAAAACGCTCAACGCCTTTTTGCCCTTCCGGGCGATGTACGAAATTCCCGTGACGATAATAACAAGCCCGATGGACGCAAAGACGATTTACGCAAAACTGGCTGTCCAGATTTTTTGGCTTTTGCTTTTGTTCGGCCTTGTGAAAATAACGTGGGCGGTCGGAACAAAGAAACTTGTCGTACAGGGGGGCTGATATGAGCGCTAAGAATTTGTTCAAGATGTACAAGCATTTTGTCGCGATATACGTAAAGTCAAAGATGGCCTACCATTGCGCGCTCTTGTTCGAGATGGTCGCGAACATAATTTTAATCGGCGTGTACATCGCGGGCTTTATGGTAATATTCCACAACTTTGACGGAATAGCGGGCTGGAGCCGCGACGAAGTTTTGTTCATGTTCACGACCAGCTGGCTTACCTACAGCCTCAGCTGCTTTTTGTTTTGGAAGCCGATGAAGCAAATGGGCGAGCTTGTCCGCACCGGAAAGTTTGACTTGTATTTGACGAGGCCGATCAATCCGCTTTTGTACTTGGTCTTGCAGCAGTTTGAGTACACATTTCTTCCGCGACTGGGCTTCGCCGCCTTCTTTTGGATTTACAGCATGAGACAGTTGAACATAAGCTGGACGGCCGCGTCGCTTTTGTTTTACGCGCTCAACATGGCCAGCGCCCTTGTGATTTTTTCTTCAATCACAATCTTTACCGGAACAATCAGTTTTTGGGCGATAAAGGGCGACGAAATCGTGACGCTTTTGACAGACAACAATTACGGCCTAAAAAACTACACCGACTACCCGATTGGAATTTACTCCAAGGGAATGCAAACGCTTTTGACCTTTATTGTGCCCTACGCCTTTACGGGCTTTTACCCGGTCGCGCTGCTTTTGGGAAAGGACGTGCCATTCCCGGCCTTGCGCTTTGCCGCTCCCCTTGTCGCGCTAATCGCGGGAACGGCTTCTTGCGCTTTTTGGAAATATGGCTTAAAACATTATAACAGTGCAGGCGCATAGGAGGACTAAAAATGAGCGAAAGGATTTTGCCGCCTTGGGCGGAGCAGATGCCAAAAGGAGCGTTCATTTCTTACGCGCCGACCTACAAGGTTGGCGAATACTTTGACCGCTTTCACAAAGAAAATTTTGACGGCATGGACTATTGGTTTTACGATCCGACTGAACACGGCTGGGCCAAGGACAAAAAATATCCTGTCTTGATTTTTATGCACGGCTACGGAAACGCGCTTGAAGGCGACGTATGCATAAACTACGCCGGCGCGGAATTCTATTCAAAAGAGGAATATCAAAAAGCGCTTGGCGGCGCGTACATACTCGTTCCGCTTGCGGCCGAACGCCGCGACGAGCAAGGGCAATGCGTGGACAGTTGGGACGACTCATACCTTCCGCGCGTCCGCGACCTGGTTTGCGATTTTGAAAAAACGCGCGCGGCCGGACGCGTCTCCAAAAAAGTCCTCTACGGAAATTCCAGCGGCGCAACAATGTGCTTTAAGCTGGCCGCGGCCTACCCCGATTTTTTTGACATCATCGTTCCAATCGGAGGCGGCCACATTCCCGACGACGCGACACTAGACCTCTACGAGCGGAACGGAATAAAAATCTTCTTTGCAATCGGAAAGCATGACGAGCTTGTGGACTTTGAAAAAGACATAGCGCCCCGCCTTGACCGCATAAGCAAAATGAAAGGAAGCCGAGTCTTTACCCCAGAATGGGTTTGCAACGGCGACGGCGGAATCGCGTCAATCAACTTTGGAATGGAAATGGGCCAGCACTGTCTTGTCAATCCGATGCACTGCAACTTGATGTACGACGACGGAAAGCCGATGGACCCCAGCCTGCCGCAAGGAATCACAGGCTGGCTGCGCGAGGCGCTGGAAGAATAAGTGGCGGCATTAAACTCGTCTTGTCATCGCTTTTCTAGTAATCCTTAAGCTTCATTATGAACGCTTTTTTGGCATCGCCGTCAAAGCCAAGATTCCTGTAGAACTGATGGGCTTCTTTTCTATAGCTCGCGCTTTCCAAAATCACTTTGTAGCAGTCTCTTTCGCGTGCAAAGGCAATCGCCCTTTCCATGATTTTTTTGCCAAGCCCCTGTCCCCTATGATCCTTGTCGGTAACGACGTTCTCGACAAAGCAAGCCGAGCTTCCAAGCCGCGTAAGATTTGGGATTATAAGACAAAAGCAAGTTGAAACGACTTTTCTGTCCTCAATCGCGCCAAAATATTTTATGTTTTTGTTGCCCTCGATTTCGCTTTTCCAAACCGCGCGCGCGGCTTTTGCCGTAAAGCCTTCGTTTGAGCCGTCAAGCTGCTCGTACAATTTTACCAGCGACTCCAAATCACCTTCGTTCAATTCACGAATTTCCATAGTCTATCCCTTCTTAGTTGTTTTCGCGCTTAAAACTTTCCGTTAATTAAATTCCACGCGACGGAGCCGCGAATCATTTCCAAGGGCGGAAGCGCGTCGCGCTTGAACCAGCGCGCTTCGGCGATTTCTTCTTCTTGCAAGACCAAGTCGCCGCTTTGCCAGTCCGCCGTAAAGGCCAGCATCAACTGGTCCGGGAAGGGCCAGCTTTGGCTTCCGACGGCCTTTATGTTTTTTATTTCAAGGCCAACTTCTTCCTTAACTTCGCGCCTGACCGCTTCGACCGCGGACTCACCCAGCTCCATAAAGCCCGCTATGCAGGAATAAAAGTCCCGGCTGGCGCGCTTGTTCTTTACCAAAAGGATTTCGTCGCCGCGGCTTATCAATACGATTACGCACGGCTCGATGCGCGGATAAAGCTTAAAGGAGCACGCGGGGCAGTTTAGCGCGCTTTCTTTTTTGTCGTTCTCAAAGGCCGCGCCGCACTTGGGGCAGTGGCGGTATGTGTCGCGCCAAAACAAGACGCCCTTGGCGCGCAAGGCGGCTGGCGCGAGCGCAGAATTTTTGTAGCAGAACTCGCGCAGGGGAACAAAGGCGCATTGTTGTCCAAGAGGCGCGCCGCCATCGCCAAATGTGTTTGCAAGACCAGGACGCGCGACGATTTTCGCGGCGGCGTAATTTTGCGGAAGCTCTACAATGGCGCGGTCAAGGTTAGCCGCCTCTATTTGCGCGGCGACAAAGGCGTCGTAAAAATTTCTGTCGGGAAGCTTTCCGTCGACAAGGAGAATTTCCCTGTCGCAAAAAATATATCGCGCGGACACGGCGTTTTGGGCGTTATCAAATTCCGCGCCGTTGGATTGGTCTAGTATGGGCATATAGTTATTGTAGCGCTATCGACGCGATTTTTGCAAGGTCAAGCCGCGTCACACCGCCTCAAGCGCCTGCTTAAGGTCGGCAACCAAGTCTTCCTTGTCTTCCAGGCCGCACGAAAGGCGGATGAGGCCGGCTGGGATTCCGGCGGCGGCAAGCTGCTCGTCGGTCATTTGACGGTGGGTGCTTGTCGCCGGATTTAGGCAGCAAGAGCGCGCGTCGGCCACATGAGTTTCGATGGCGAATACTTTAAGAGCCTTCATAAACTTTCCGGCGGCTTCACGTCCGCCCTTAAGCTCAAAACTTACTACGCCGCAGCCTCCTTTGGGCAAATACTTTTGGGCGAGCGCGTGATACTTGTCGCCGGGCAAACCGGAATAGTTCACCGCGGCCACCTTGTCGCTTGAAGACAAAAATTCGGCGACGGCTTGGCCGTTTTCCGCGTGGCGGGCCATGCGCACGTGCAAGGACTCCAAGCCAAGGTTAAGGATAAAGGCGCTTTGCGGGGATTGGCTGCATCCAAAGTCTCGCATCAATTGCGCCGTCGCCTTTGTTATAAAGGCGCCCGCCTGCCCAAACTTTTTTGCGTAGGCGATTCCGTGGTAGGACTCGTCAGGCTCGCAGAGTCCGGGGAATTTGTCGGCGTGCGAAAGCCAGTCAAATTTTCCGCTGTCTACAATCGTTCCGCCAACGCAAGAGCCGTGGCCGTCCATGTACTTTGTCGTGGAATGGGTCACGATGTCCGCGCCCCACTCTATCGGGCGGCAATGAACCGGCGTCGGAAAGGTGTTGTCAACGATAAGCGGAACGCCATGCGCGTGGGCTACGCGCGCGAATTTTTCTATGTCCAAAACAGTGAGCGCGGGATTCGCTATTGTCTCGCCAAAAAGCGCCTTTGTGTTTGGCCTAAAGGCGGCGGAAAGCTCTTCCTCGCTGGCGTCGGGCGAAACGAAAGTGGTTTGGATTCCCATCTTGGCCATCGTGACGCTGATCAAGTTGAAGGTTCCGCCATAGATTGAGGATGAAGAAACGATGTGGCCGCCGTTTTCGCAAATGTTGAACATGGCAAAAAAGTTTGCCGCCTGGCCGCTTGAAGTGAGCATCGCCGCGGCGCCTCCTTCCAAGGCGGCTATCTTTGCGGCCACAAAGTCGCAAGTGGGATTTTGCAAACGCGAATAAAAATATCCCGACGCTTCCAAGTCAAACAAGGCACCCATGTCCTCGCTTGTGTCGTATTTAAAAGTCGTTGACTGAACGATTGGGATTTGGCGCGGCTCTCCGTTTTTGGGCGTGTAGCCCGCCTGAACGCATTTTGTGTTAAGCTTCATTTTTTTATCCTCCAAATTTATGCGCAAAAAAATATTCCCGCGCCTTAGCGCGGGCTTGTTGCTTTTTCTATATCACTGAGAATGGAACGTCAAAAATTTCTATAGGCCTGTCGCCGCTGGACTTGTCAAGAATTTTTACCGCGGTCCATTCGGTCTTAATCTTTTTTCCGATTATCGGAATCGTCACTTCAAAGTAGGGGCCGAATGTGACCAAAATCTTCAGCAAGCCTTGCATGTGGTAGGGAGTGTTGTCCGGCGGCCTCATGAACTTGTCGCCAATTATAAAGTGCAATTCCGGTTGGACGTTTCCAACCACTTGAAGTCCCGCGCTGACATAGCTAAAGCCAACGCCGAATTGCGGCTTTAGAGTTCCCTTGACGTAAATTCCTACGTCAAGGCCAACTTCCGCTTGGTCAGGAGCCTCGGCGGACGGCCCTATGTAGGCGGCGTGTTCGTTGATTCCATGCGCGTTCGTGGGCCAGGGGTCAAAGTAGCCGCCTACCGGAATTACCTTCCACTTGAACTTTACGCCCCACTTGGCGCCCAAGTCAACCTCTCCTCCGTAAAGGCCGGTAAAGCCCGCCATAAACTTTACGTTGGTCGTAACCTTAGCGGTCCAGCCAACGTCCCAGTTGAACGTGGTCTTGTAAACGCAAGGAATAGGACCTATGGAAAAATTGATTGGCTTGTGCAAGTCTTTTGTCATTTTTTCCAATTCTTCCTTGCTAAAGAATGAATGTTCGCCAAGGTCAATTTTTTGGAGCGTAGCCTCGGCCTTGATGAAAATCGCGGCGCCAAGTCCCTTTATTCCAAGCTCGCCAGACTTTATGCCAAGGTTCTTTATGACCTTTCCCTTGACGCCCATCGCAAAATTCACGCCAACGACAGAAAGCCTGTTTCCGTTTACCTTGGCCAAATCCATGCGGTGGAACTCGCTGAACTTCTTTTCTATCGCGTCTCGCTTGTCAGTGTACTCTTTGTATTTTGACGACTTTGCCGAACTCATGGAAATGAGCGGATTGTCGGCAAGCGAATTAGAGAAAATGTTTGAGGCTTCAAAGTCGGCCGGCGTGTAGCCCGAGCTTCCCATGTCAAGCGCGATGTCGGGATAAATGTTGAACAAGCTCGGCGGCTCTACATAAGCGTCAGGCGAATTGTCGTAAACATCGTCCAAGATGTTTCTGAACGTTTCGACATACTGGTTGTTCGCGTTTTCAAAATCTTCCGCGGTTTTTGAAATGCTGACGGAAGCGTTTATAAAAGCGTCTTCCCACTTGGCTTGGTTGAACGTGATTCCTGAACTTGGGCTGTGATAGTGGGCCAAGGCAGATTCAATTTCGTTCGCGTATTCGTTTTTGCCTTTTTTCCTTAAATCATTGGCGATCTCATTCAAAGACTCCTTGTCACAAAGAATCCAGTTGAGCATCTTTACGTAAAAAATCGCTCCGTCGTCTTTATAAAAGGATAATTCAAATTGATAGTTGGCTATGTCCTGCACCTTTTTGGGCAGGGACTCAAAGAAAATTTTCGGTCCGTTCACTTGGTCAGGAAACTGGTACAAGTGGTAGGCAAAGCGCAAGAAAGATTCAGGCGCGCCTTCAACGCCCGCGGAGGTGTTTCCGTCATAGTCTTTTTCTGTCTTTAGCGCGGCCAAGCCGTATGTTTTTACGTCTCCCGCGACGGAATACATTGTGTTATTGGCTTGGTCGATGATGTAGTCTCCGTAAGAAACCATGTTGACGACGCTCAACAGAGATGTCGGATAATAGTCGCCTACAGCGCCCATGCCGCCAATAAGAAAGATAAAGCTTTTGTCCGAGTTCACTCCGTAAAGCGCCGAAGCGTTTCCGTTTATTTCCGGCATGCAGGAATACATGCAGGCGCTCATGCTGTCCTCGCTGTTGACAAAAGTCAGCCAGCGCGCGTTTTCAAAGCCTTTGCGGGCGATTTGCGGCATCTCATATTTTATAATGGAGGTACTGTTTCCAAGGCGAACTGAATCGCCAAGATTTAGATTAAAAGATTGCGATGCAAGCGCGACGCTGTTTTGCGGATAATAGTAGTAGTTGAATTTTATGTTGTTCTCGCCGACGCTCATTATAACTATATATCCGAACAATGCGGAACCTTCTTTTTCAACGATATAGTCGTCAAAAATTGCGCTCGAGCCGCCGCCAGTCCAGCTTCCGTTCTCTCCTACAGAAACTGTTGTGTCCGTTCTTAGCGACGAACCTGTTCCGACTTGATGCATCGAAACGATTTTCTTTTCCAAAACGCTGGTTCTAACCGCGATTTTCACGCCGTAAGAAAGCTGAGACAAGGCGGAGTTATCAGGGTTGTAAATCAGAGAGCCTCCGATGTAAGCCCTGTGCGAAAGCGCCGTCTGCGTAAAAAAGCTTGCCACAGGCGCGATGTCCAACGGCGACGAGGAGCTGTTAAAGCAAGCGATAAAAAAAGCCGCGATAGAGAACGCCAACAAAAGCGGAAGTTTTTTCCAAATTGTTTTCATACTACCCCCTATAAAATAAAAGCGAGAAGAAACGCGCGGCTGTTGCGGCCGCACCCCTAATTGATAGAATCTATATTGGCCTTGCCGGCCATTACATACGGAAGAACGTCTTCGTCGGGATCAACCTTAACGCGGACAAAGGCGGGCGCCTTTCTTGCGGGGTCAAAGACTTTTTTTGCCCAGTCGCGGTCACAGTCCGCGTCAAAGGTTTGGATTCCAAAGCCGCGCGCGATTTCAAGCAAGTCGGGGCTCTTTCCAAAAACGCTGGCGCTAAAATTGTTCTTAAAAATATACTTTTGCTGCTGGCGAACCATTCCCAAAGTTCCGTTTTCAAAAACGATTACGACAACGTTCAAGTTTTGCTCGGCCAAAGTGGCAAGCTCCTGCACGTTCATCATAATCGAGCCGTCGCCCGAAATGCAAACGACGCGCTTTTGCGGATTTTGCAGCGCGGCTCCGATCGCCGCCGGAAGGCCAAAGCCCATCGTTCCCAAAGAGCCCGAGGTCAAGAAAGTTCTTGGCGCCTGGACGGGATAATATTGCGCGGCCCACATTTGGTGCTGGCCTACGTCTGTGGTCACAATGACGTTCTTCGTGGGGAGCGAGGCGATGAAGGCGCGGGGATTCACAAACTTTGACTTTTTGTTTTGACCGCACGCCACGGAAAAGGTTTCCTTGCGCAGCGCGGACATTTTTGAAAGCCAAGTTTTTCTTTGCGAAATGTTTTCTTTGTTAAAGGAATCTTTCTTTTCGCGGACATATTCAGAAAGCGCGGCGAGGGAGCTTTCCAAGTCGCAGACAAGCGAAATGTCGGCGCTAAAAATTTTATTCACTTCGGCGGCGTCGATGTCTATGTGGACGATTTTTGCCTTGGGGCAAAATTCTTTTGCAAGGCCAATCGCGCGGTCGTCAAAGCGGACTCCAAGCGCCAACACCAAGTCCGCGTCGCGCATCGCTTGGTTTGCCGCGACGGAGCCGTGCATTCCAACCATTCCCAAGTAAGACGGGTCAGTGGCGGGAACGGCTCCGATTCCCATAAGGCTTGATACAACCGGCATTTTGCAAAGGCCAAAAAGCGCGCCAAGGTATTTGGCCACCTCGACCGAGTTGCAGCCGCCGCCCAAATAAGCGACAGGCTTTTTACTTTTGTCCAGCGCTCCAAATATCGCCTTTATGCGCGCGGGAATTTCTTTTTTTGGAGTGTGGAAGCGGACTTCTTTTTTGGCCCCGGAAATTTTTGGCCAAGAAGAAAATTCAACTTCTTCAAGCTGAACGTTTCTGGGGACGTCAATCAAGACAGGACCGGGACGGCCGGTCACGGCAATTTCAAAGGCCTTGGGAATCGCCGTCAAAAGTTCGGCGGCGCTCTTTACCATCATGCTGTGCTTTGTTATGGGGAACGAAAGGCCGAAGGTGTCCGCCTCCTGGAAGGCGTCGGTTCCAATCATAGAAAGGTTCACTTGACCGGTAATCGCGACAATCGGAATCGAGTCGCAGCGAGCGTCGGCGATGGCCGTCAAAAGGTTCATCGCGCCCGGGCCGCTTGTGGCCATGCACACCGCGGGCTTTCCGCTGGTTCTTGCCATGCCCTGCGCGATAAAGCCGGCCGCCTGCTCCTGGCGAACCAAAACGTGCTTGATTCCGCTGCGGGCCAGTTCGTCGTAAAGCGGCAAAATTGAGCCGCCTGGAATTCCCGCCACGGTCGTGATTTTATGAGCCTTTAAAAGTTCGCAAATTATTTGTGAGCCAGTCTTTTTCATGGGGAGTTATTATAGCGCGCTTCGCGCGCTTTTGCTAGTGGTAATATTCACGCGTCCGCTTTCGCGGACTAGTTTTGGACGCGCAAGGCTGGAACAACGCCGTGCGTTGTTGAGCCATAAGACATAAGAATATAGCCACTCCCAAAAACAATCTGAATTTGGTCAAAATGTTGTGGGGAGGCAGGAGAGCGCAAAAGCCACTTACTGTATTTCGCCTGGCGGTCGCTGCCGCAAAAGTCAACAGGAGTTTTTACGCGCGCGGCGATTGTTGTGTCGTCGTAATGGCCAAAGCCATATTCGGTCCTAGTGGCCTCGTTTATGCTGAGCAAGAAAATTTTATCGCTCGTAGGCTCGGTAGCATAATAGTTAGGAACCCAATCCTTCTTGTCCTCTTGTGTAAAAGTGTCAAACTCAACAGGAAGCGTCGAAGCTTCGTCGTTTGCGACGCTTGTGCCCACAATTGACTTTTGCTCGTCCGCAGTAAAGGCCGTCTGCAAAAAGCCTGGCTCGCCGCCATAGTCGCTTTCTCTGTCGGAACCGGAGTTTCCGTTGAGCCACTTTCGGATTTCGGAATATTGATATATAACGTTATTAGACGAGTTAAACGCCTTTGCGTACAAAATTTTTTCCGCAAGCAAAAGCTTATGACCTCCCGAATCCGTCTCAAGGACGCGCCAGAACACACGCTCAACCTTAAACCATTCGTCATTAAATTTGGAATACCATTGGCCGTCGTCGCCCCTGCAGTAGGCAAAGCAGCCCACGTTCTTGGAAACTCTTTCGTAAATTGCAAGGCCGTCAGCCTTTTTTGTTTGCGGCCACAGTCCAAAGGACACAAGATTGTTTCCTTCGTCTTTGTATTCGCCTGTCGCGGCAAAGGCGACAATGACCGGCTTTACTTCAACATTTTGCGCGGGCATTGTGAACGTTCTTTCCGTTCCGCTTCCTTCAAGCGTTACAAACGAACCGTTGGCGTCCACTACGTCAAGCAAAATCAATTCATAGCCACTATTGATTGTAATCTCAAGCGAGACGCTTTGTCCTTCCTTCGCCGTTGTTTTGTCCGCCTTCACGCTTCCCCTTTCCGTTCCGGCGGGAACCGTAATTGTAAAATCCGGATTAGGCGGTAACGGCGGCACAGGAGGAATAACAATTGGAGCGGAAGCGCTTTTTTTTGCGTCGTTAAAAAAATCGCTGCACGACGCCAGCAAAAGAAGAGCCAAGATTGGCAAAAAGATTTTTTTTCCAAACTTATTCATTTTTTCCTCCCCTTCATCTCGCCAAAGCGCCACGCCGCGCCCAGCCTAAAGCCCGCCTCAAAGACAGGCCCGCTCTTTTCCAAATTCATCATCAAAAGAGGCGCAAAATCCAGCTCCACCGGCGTTTTAGGAATGGCAAAACGCAGCGCCGGCAACACGCCTATGGTTTGGTCAGCGTAAAAGCCATGCAAGCCGCTTGAGTCGCGCCAGCGGGGATTCTTAAAAGCGATTCCGTAGAAAAACTCCGGCATAAAGGCAAAATCAAATTTGCCGACGGAAAAGGGAAGGCGCATGAAAAAACCGGGAGACAATCTTGTGTCACAACCGCCTTTTAAGTTGCTTCCGCCTTTGGCAGCGTAGCCCAGACATTCCATCCTAAACGAAAAGCCAATGTCAAAGCGTTTGATTTTTTTGGGAAGAGTCAATTCCGCGCCAAGCCCAAAGCCCACGCAGGAAAACAACTGATCGCCCGCGCTGCCAAGGGGATAAGTATTGGCAAAATGGGCTTCAACCGCAAAATTGTCCAAAAAGGAATAAGAGCCCTTCTTATTCTCTGCCGTCGCGGAAAAAACCGCAAGCGCAAAAAGAGCCGCGGCCGTCAACAAAACTTTTTTCATATTTTTCTCCAGAGCAAAAGAGCGCCTTTCGCGCGAGGAGCAAAAAACTTGTTGTATCTTTTTATTATAGCGGGAATTTTGCGAATATGCAAGAAAAAAAACGCAGGCTCAAAAAAAAACGCGGTCCGAATGGAACCGCGCTTTGTGGAGTATATCGGACTCGAACCGACCACCTATAGATTGCGAACCTATCGCTCTACCAGATGAGCTAATACCCCAAGCGGAAAGGATTATAGCGCATTTTTCGATTTTTGGTCAAGGGCAACGGCTTGCATAGATGGCGGCAAAAGCGCTAGATTTGTGGCGTTATGAAAAATATTCTTTCGCGGGCGGCGGCTTTTATTAAGCGCGAGCCGGTTTTGTTCGCGGCGCTGGTCCTTGCGGCGGCCGCGGCGGCGATTGTCAGGCCCCAGCCCAGCCTTTATGTTCAAGCCATCGATTTTAGGACGCTTGCCATACTCTTTTGCTTGATGCTTGTAATCAAAGCCTTTCAAAGCCAAAACTATTTGGACTTCGCCGCGGCAAGGCTTTCTCGTCTTTGCAAGAGCCGCCGCGCCCTATATTTTTTGCTTACCAGCATCGTGTTTTTCAGCTCGATGCTGGTCACAAACGACGTCGCGCTTTTGACATTCGTTCCGATATCGATACTTATATTTAAAAACCTTGGCTTTCCTTGCGCAAACTTAATCGTATTGGAAACCCTCGCCGCGAACCTTGGCTCTTGCGCAACCCCTATGGGAAACCCGCAAAACCTCTACCTGTTTTCAAAATACGAATTTTCCGCCGGGGAATTCTTTGCGCTCACCGCCAAGATAGCCCTTCCCTCCTTGTTCGCGCTATTTGCCCTTGTCCTATGGTTCACCAAAAGAGACCCCGAAAAGCCCGACAAAATCGACCCGACGACCATGCAAAACCACCGCGTCTTTGTCCAATGGAACTTCAAGACAGTCCTGTACGCGGCCGACTTTGTCCTTTGCCTTTTGACTGTCTTCCGCGTGGCCAACTGCTACGTGATGCTGGCCGCGACACTTGCCGTGGCGCTTGTTTGCGACGTCCGCCTTCTAAAAAAAGTCGACTACAGCTTGCTCTTTACCTTCGCGGGCTTTTTCATTTTTACAAAGACAATCTCCACCCTGCCCGCCTTCTCCAACTTCATACAGTCGGCGCTTTCAAGCCGCCTTTCCATCTACATCGCGGGAATCTTGGCAAGCCAAGTTATCAGCAACGTTCCGGCGGCACTCTTGCTAAGCGCCTTTGCCCAGGACGGAGGCGCCCTCCTGCTTGCGGTAAACGCAGGAGGCCTTGGCACTTTGATAGCCTCAATGGCCAGCGTCATTTCGTTCAAGCTTTACTCAACAAGCGACGAGGCAAAGTCGCCCTCCGCTCCCAACTACATGGCCATATTCACTTTGTGGAACGTCGCCCTCCTCCTTATTCTTGGAACCCTGGCGTTCCTGATTCCATAAACTATTGACGGCCCTGCGCGTTTCTTCTATAATAAAGTTTATGAATTTATCTTTTAAGAAAGCCCTGTCGGGCGCCATTTTTGCGGCCTTTTTTTGCGCCGGCCTTTTTGCCGAGCCTATCATCACCGCCAACGAATATTTTAAAAGCGTTTCTGAAGAATACGGAAAAATAAAGGACTACCAGGCCAACGCCAACATCACGATCGACAAAGAGGACATGAAGGCAAAGATCACTTACCTTCAGCCCGACAAAGTTCGCTTTGACTTTTCAAAGCCGGAAGACCAAGTCATCGTCTTTAACGGCGAAACGCTCACGATTTACTTGCCCGGACACCAGGCTGTCTTGACACAAAACGCCAACAGCGAAGACGCTGACGCAAAGGGAAACGCGGCCAACTTGGCCACAAGCGAAGGCCTCACATTGATGCGCCGCTATTACACAGTAAGCTACGAGACAAGCCAAGAAGCCGTTCCCCTTGACGAAGACTCGGACGAAAAAGTCGTGCGCTTGGTTTTATGGCGCCGCACTACAAGCGAAGCCTTCCGTTACATCAAGCTTTCCATCACTCCAAAAACAAAATTGATTCGCCGCGTAGAAGCGGTCACGCCTGCGGACATAACATACAAGATTGATTTTTCTGACTACGAAATCAACCAGGGCTTGACCGCCCAACGCTTTAGTTACGACATTCCGTCGGCGGCGAACAGTTACGACAATTTTATGTTTTAAAAGGAAAAGTCAATGGACAGTTACGGCGCCATTCTGCGACACGCTCGCGAACAAAAAAAAGTATCGGTCGAAACGGCCGCAAAAGAAACTTCAATCTCGCAGCGCTATATCGAAGCGTTGGAAAGCGAGAACACTTCGGTCTTTCACGGCGAAGCTTATGTCGTAGGCTTTTTGAGAAACTATTCTGAATATTTGAACGTAGACGCCGCTCGTTTGACAAAGCTTTACCACGCAGCCTTGGTTCAGGAATCTCCCGTTCCCGAAGGACTGTTTGAAAAGCCAAAGCCGACATATTTTGTTCCGGCCATCGTCACAAGCGCCATCGTCGCGGTGACTACAATTGTTTTGTTGATTCTTTATTTTGCGGTCTACAGGCCCAAGCAAATCGCAAAGCAAAACGAATACGCTATTTCCAACAAGGTTCAGCAAAAAACTTACGAGCTTGACTCCAAGCCGTTGAACGAGCGCCTTTACGTCGGCGACCAAATCGTAGTTCCCAGCCACGACGGAAACATCATGCTCACAGTCGCAAGCGACACCGATTCCCGCTTGGGCTTGCAAACTCCTGTGGGACTTCAATACTTTGACCTTAGCGAAACCCGCGAGCTTGACATTGACGGCGACAGCGCGGTTGACCTTGTGATTGACGTTTGGGAAGTTTCTTCAAACAAAAATTCTCGCGGAGCGGAAGTTTACATCATGCTCAAGGACGGAAGCGCCGTCACTGAGAACATCGACGAAACTACAATCCCCTTGTTGGCGACGCAACAGGCCAACCAAGTTGTCGTTCTTGAAGACAACCGCGCCTATCCATTCACTCTTAATGCAAGCTTTAGAAACCCTTGCGTTTTCCGCTACGAAGTTGACAGAAAGGATTCTGTAGAAAACTACTACACCAACGGCGACGCGGTCACGATGACCGCCAACAACAAAACCCGCGTTTGGATAAGCAACGGAAACACCGTAAAGTTCCAAGTAATCGCCGGAGGCCGCGCCCACGATTTGGAAATCGCCAAGGCGGGCGAAGTCGTTGTAGAAGACATCAAGTGGATTCGCACCGACGACAACCGCTATCGTTTGGTAGTTGAAGGCCTTGACTAAATTTTTTCTTGACCAACGCGGCTGCGCCAAAAATCAAGTTGACGGCGAAGTAATCATCTCCAATTTAATCAACGCAGGCTGGGAGCAGGCGGAAACCGCCGACGAGGCCGACTTAATCATAATCAATTCCTGCGGCTTTATCGAAAGCGCAAAAAAAGAATCATTAGACGCGCTTTTGGGAGCCAGAAAAAAATACGCAGACAAAAAAATAATTTTGGCCGGCTGCCTTGCGCAGCGCTACGCGAAAATTTTTAAGGAAGAGCTTCCAGAAGCGGACGGCATTTTTGGGAACGGAGACTTAAGCCAGGCGGCTGCCTTCGCTAAAAAAATCATGGCCGGAAAGCGCGAAGTCAAAACGCCCAAGCAAGCCGGAGTCTCTTGCGGAGAGCGGCTTAAGCTTTTGTCCTACAAGAATTCCGCTTACGTAAAAATCACAGAAGGCTGCTCGAACCATTGCAGCTTTTGCGCCATTCCTCTTATTCGCGGGGAACTGAGGAGCCGTCCGGCCGCCGACATTGTGGCAGAAATCAAGGCCCTCTTAAAGCAGGGCGTGTTTGAAATCAATTTAATCGGACAGGATTTGGCGGCGTATGGAACGGAAATTGTTGGCAAGCCTAAGACTGGGGCCGGCAAAGCGGAGACTGCATCCAAGCCCAAAAAGCGCGGCGGCCTTTCGCCGTTGGCCAGCTTGCTTAAAAAAATCAGCGCTATAAAAGGCGGCTTTTGGGTCCGCCTCTTGTACATCCATCCCGACCACTTCAACCCGGACATTTTGGAAGTCCTCAAAAAAGACGCGCGCATTTTGCCCTACTTTGACATTCCCTTCCAAAGCGGCGACGACGACATCATCCGTTCGATGAACAGAAAAAATTCCGCGTCCTACTATAAAGAGCTTGTAAAAAACATCCGCGCCCAGTTCCCTGACGCGGCCCTGCGCACGACTTTTTTGGCGGGCTTTCCCGGCGAAAAAGAAGAGGCGGCCCAAAACACCTTGGACTTTTTAAAGTCAATCCAGCCTGATTGGAGCGGAGCCTTTGCCTACAGCAAGGAAGAAGACACCGCCGCCTTTAACATGAAAGGCCAAGTTCCCAAAAAAACGGCCGCCGCGCGCGTTCAGACCTTGCAAAACGCGCAAGAGGAAATAACCCAAAAGCGCTTGGCTGGCCGAGTTCGCAAAAACAAAAAGTATTTGGAATACGATGTGTTGGTGGAAGAAATAATTGACGGTCCCCGCGCCGACAAAAATCTTTCGCAAGACCAAGATGCCGCCTACGCGATTGGCCGCGCTTGGTTCCAAGCCCCGGAAGTTGACGGAAACATCGTCATCGAATGCGACGCCGACGATCCAAAAGCAAAGGCCATTAAGCCCGGCTCAGTGGTCAAAGTTCGAGCGGTCGCGGTGAGCGGCGTCGACATTTACGCGGAAGCAATTGGCTAACTAAAAATCGCCGCGCCGGTTGGCGACGGCCTTTCTTGTAGTCTCGGCCTTTTGAAGCATAGAAAGCAAAAGCGCCTCAAGTTCACATAAAAACAAAGAGCAAGCCCTTATTGGATTTTTTCGCGCGGACTTTGGAAGCCTGGCCCGCGCAGCAAGCTTTATTTTTTCCCATTCACTAAAAATTTGCGGAATAAAATTTATCGCAAGGACCGCCACTAGCGGAAGGCGCAAGGCTTCTTGGATTTGGACCATTGTCGTTGTTTCAAAAACGCATTGCGCGGCGAGAGCGCTTATAAAAAAGCGCGCGGTGTACAAAAGGCCGCTTGCTGTAGCGAATGGCAAGGACCCGGCGGGCGCGCCTATTATTTTTGCAAGCGTGACCAAAAGGCCAAAAACAAAAACGTATCGCAAGGCAAAAAAACTTTTCCAATTCGCGCCCGCCATAAAAAACAAAATCACGCTTATGGCAAAACACGCGGCCGTCCGCGCCAAAAACGGAAGGCAAAAAAGTTCCTCGGCGCTTTGAGGCGTTCCCCAAAAAACAAAGACGCTAAAGGCGAACAGAAAAATAATTTTTGCGCCGGCGTTGACTTTATGCAAAAGAGACGAGCCGATTCTGTAAGAGAACAAGGCCGCTACCATTGCAAGTCCTCAAGTTTTTTGTAGGAGTTCAACGGATTTTTTATTCCGCATTCTTCAAGAGGGAACTTTAGGCCGTCAGCAGGGCTTCCGTCAAAGCGAATCTTTCCATTGTCCAAAACAATCAGGCGGTTTGCGAGCGCCAAAACTTTTTCTATCTCGTGGGTCAAAACGATTACGGTCTTTTTTTGCGCCTTAAGGTCCCGCATTATCGCCGTCGTTTGTTGCACGCCCGGCCAGTCAAGGTTTGCGAAGGGCTCGTCAAAAATTATAAGCTCGCGTCCAAGCGCGAGAATGCCGGCGACGCAAAGGCGGCGCTTTTCTCCGCCGCTTAGGGTGCGGGCGTTAAAGTCTTTTTTATCTAGAAGGCCCACTTTTTCCAGAGCGCCAAGCGCGATTTGCGCCGCCTGATTTTTGGGAAGGCCCAAGCCCTTCGCGCCGAACATTACGTCTTCGTACGGCGTTTGTCCAAGGATTTGCGCGTCGGCGTCTTGAAAGGAAAGGCCCGCCTCAAAGCCTTTTTGTATTTCGACCCTTCCGCTGGTGGGCTCGTCAAGGCCTGCGATAAGCGACATCAAGACGCTTTTTCCGGAACCGTTGGAACCGGCAACGACAATGAAGTCGCCTTTTTGGGCATGGAAGGAAACGCCGTCCAAGGCTTTTGTTCCGTCGGAGAAAATTCGGCAGAGGTCTTTTACTTCAAGAATTTTTTGCGCTTCTTCCATAGGCTCCAAAAAATTATTCGGTGTAGGCCAAAATCGCGGGCCTAAGCTTTTTGGCCAAGACGACCATCAAAATCAATTTTATCACGTTCCCCGGAATAAAGGGAATCAAAAAAATCGCCAGGGCCTTTTCGATTCCGACGCCGATTATTTTCATTCCGACCGGAATTCCGACCGCAAAGAGAACGATTGTTGCCGCCAAAGCCGCAAGCGAAATCACAAGCCATTGGGCCGCGGACGACCCTTTCCCCTTGTCCTTAGAAAGAAAAAGCGCGAGAATCGTTCCCCCGACGACAGCCGCCAAAAGATAGCCCCACAAAAAGCCGCTTGTGGGACCTGCGACCAAAACGTGGACGCCCGCCTTGCCGGTAAAAACAGGAAGGCCAGCCGCTCCCAAAAGCAAAAAAATCACGACCGCCAAACCGCCAAAAACAGGGCCCAAAAGAAGGCCTGCGAGCATCGCCATCATGTCCTGGATTACGATCGGCACTCCGCCAGGAAGGGGAATTTGGATAAAGCAGCCGACGCTCACCAAAGCCGCAAAAAGCGCGCTAAGAACCAATTTTTTTTGAATTTTGATGTTTTTCATAGCTTTTAGAGTAACGAAAAAACCGCCGCCTGTCAAACGCCGCCTTTCTGGGCCTGGCCATCCCTATCGGAATTCTTGCAAATTTCCCCTTTTAGGTTTACAATATATAGTATGAAAAGATTGTTTTCGTCCATGCTCGCGGGCCTAGTCCTTGCGGGCGCTCCTTTCGCGGAAGATTCATTTTTTGACAATTATGTCTACCAATCATGGAATTCTTTTGGCGGACTTACAGGCGCCACCGCCACCGACGTGATCCAAACGCGCGACGGCTTTATAAATATTGGAACTTACGAGGGCCTTGTCCGCTTTGACGGCTTGGAATTCACCACCCTGCGCAGGGGAAAAGACAACGACATTTCGTTCGCCTCCGCCAGAGCCCTCTTGCAAGACACGGACGGAAACACTTGGGTTTGCTCAAACGACGAAGGCTTGCAAATGCTTTCTCCCGACGGAAAGAACATGACCTTCACGACGCAAAACGGACTTCCAAACAATTCTGTCCGCGCGATTGTCGAGGACAAAAAGAAAAACATTTGGGTTGGAACGTCGGCCGGCGTCGTTTGCTTGACTCACGACAAGCACTTGATCAATCCCCAGTTTGAGCCGGGAACTGTAGCGAAGGGAATTCTTTGCACAAGCCTTTACTGCGATACGGCCGGCTGCATTTGGCTTACGACAGAAAACGAAAAAGGCCTTTTTATTTTTATCAACGGCCTCTTCCGTTCCGTTTCATTCATGAACTCCTTTGACGAATACACCGCGACGGCGATAACGCAAGACAAAAACGGAAGCTATTGGATCGCTCTTGGAACGAGGGGCATATACCAAATCAAGAACGGAAAAGCAACCCGCGTTTTGACCGGAACCATTTTGGACTACACGAACACAGGAACGATTTATCCCGCTCCCGACGGAACGATTTGGTTTGGAACGGACGAAGGCCTTGTCGCTTATAACGGCGGAAAATTTTACGAGTGCCAAATTCAAGGCATAAAGGGCGCGAAGATTAACAAAATAATTTGCGACCGCGAAGGATTCATTTGGATTTCAACAGACAGGAACGGAGTCGGAAAGCTTACGCAAGGCCGTTTTAAGATGGTCAAAAATTTTGTCACCACAAACGCCATCGCGGAAGGAAAAGACGGAACTGTTTGGCTTGCGACTGACAGCGGCGTTCTTGCCTACAAAAACGGCAAGCCTCTTTACAACCGCCTTACGGAATACACAAAAGAGATTCGCGTCCGCCACGTGGAGATAACGTCAAACGGCGACATTTTGGCTTGCTGCTATTCAAAGCCGGGACTCATTCGATACAATCCGCGAACAAACCAAATCAAAGCTTGGAGTTCCGACGACGGCCTTGCAGGAAACAAAGTCCGCGTTGCGATCGAGAGCCAGTCCGGAGAATTTTATGTAGGAACGACAAACGGCCTAAGCATAATTCACCGCGACGGAAGCGTAAAGAATTTTAGGCAAGCGGACGGCCTTACCAACGAATACGTGATGTGCATTTACAAGGACAAGAACGACTTGTTCTGGATTGGAACGGACGGCGGCGGCATTTACTACATGAAAGACGAAACGATTCTTGGCCGCCAAACTTCCGACCACGGATTGCCAGGAAACATCATCTTTAAAATTTGCCAAGACAAGCAGGGCGCTTATTGGATCAGCACAGGAACGGGACTCGCGCGCTGTCCAACTTACGACAGCTCTCAAAGGCGCTTGCCCTCGGAATTCCAGACTGTAAATTCCACCAACGGCTTGGAAACGGATTCCGTCTTCCAAATTTTCTTTGACAAGATGAACCAAGCTTGGATAACGAGCAACTACGGAATCGCCTGCGCTCCCTTTGAAGACTTTGTTGCTGCGGCCGAAGGAAGAAGGGTAAAAATTGCGATCAAGTATTACAACAAAAACGAAGGCTTTGATTCCGACGGCCCAACTTCAACCTCATTGAGCATTTGCGACCGCCTTGGCCGCTTGTGGTTTGCGACAGTCGACGGCTTTGCGATTTACGACCCGCAAAAAGTCAAGGCGAATCCTGTTCTTCCCTTGGTTTGCATCGAGAGCATCAAGGTTGACACGGTGGAACACAAGAATCCCACAGACTTTATCGAGCTCAAGCCGGGAACAAAGCGCGTTGAAATAAAATACACCGGCCTAAGTTTTGCCGCTCCCGAAAAAATAAAATTCACCCACAGGCTTACTGGCTTTGAAGACGATTTTTCTGAAGCCAGCGCCCTGCGCACAATCTCTTACACAAACCTAAAGCCTGGCCGCCATATCTTTATGGTCAACGCGATCAACGGCGAGGGCTTGATTTCGCCCAAGGCCGAGACGATGCTCTTTGTCCAAAAGCCCTACTTTTACCAAACCAAATGGTTCTGGGTTTTGGCGACAATCGTTTTCTTTGGAACGATTGTAACGATCTTTTACTTAAAGCAAAGACGCATCAGGTTGGAAAACCTCCGCTTGGAAGGAATCGTAAAAAAGCGTACAAAGCAGTTGGAAATCGAGAAAGAAAAGTCAGACCAGCTTTTGCGCGCGATTTTGCCGGACAAGATAGCAACCGAATTGCGCGACAACATTCACTCAATCGGTGAAAACTTTGCTGACGTCACTATTTTGTTCTCGGACATCCAAAACTTTACAAAGACATCAAGCGAGCATACGGCGGAAGAAATCGCCTTTGCCCTCAACGACTTGTTCAGCCGCTTTGACGAAAGGGCAAAAAACATGGGCGTAGAAAAAATAAAGACAATCGGAGACGCTTACATGGCCGGCTGCGGCTTGCCTGATCCCAACGAACGCCACGCCGAAATTATGATAAAGTTCGCGCTTGGAATGATGCAAGACCTCAAAGCCTACAACGAAAAGGCGATGATTAAATTTAACATCAGAATCGGCTTGAACAGCGGTCCCGCCAACGCCGGCGTTATCGGAAAGACAAAATTTATTTACGACGTTTGGGGAAACACTGTCAATGTCGCAAGCCGCATGGAAAGCGCGGCCACGCCAGGAGAAATAAAAATTTCGGACGCGGTTTACGAAAGAGTCAAGGACGTCACGGACATTAAATTTAGCGAACCTATCGAATGCGACATTAAAGGCAAAGGCATCATGACCACTTACGACATTCTGTCAGGAGAAACAAAATGAAATGCAATAAAATCATAACGCTTGCGGCCGCCGCCCTTTTGGGAATACTCGCGGCGTCTTGCTCAAACAAAAGAAATTCTAATGTCGTCAAAGTCGGAATCTTGCATTCAATCACCGGCATAATGGCTCAAAGCGAAAGAAGCTTGGTCAACGCCGAAAAAATGGCGATTGACGAAATAAACAAAAACGGCGGCGTTCTTGGAAAGCAAATCCAAATTGTTTTGGCGGACGGACAAAGCGACCCGCGAGTTTTTGAAAAGCAAGCCAGAAAACTTTTTGAAGAAGACAAGGTCGCGACAATCTTTGGCTGTTGGACATCAGCCTCAAGAAAATCTGTTCTCTCGGTAGTTGAAAGCCCCAACATCTACGGCTTGCTTTGGTATCCCTTGCAGTACGAGGGAATGGAAGCCAGCCCAAACATTATGTACATGGGATCCGCGCCAAACCAGCAAGTAGTTCCCGGCGTCGAATTCTGCTTTGACAATTTTGGAAGGCGCATGTATTTGGTCGGCTCTGACTACATCTTTCCGCGAACGGCCAACAAAATCGTAAAGGCGCAGCTAAATTATTTGGGCGGCCTTGTTGTCGGAGAAGCGTACAAGCCCCTCGAGTCTGATAATTTTCAAGACATAATTCAAGACATCGTCGCCAAAAAGCCTGACGTAATAATCAACACGATCAACGGATCGTCCAACAAGGCCTTCTTCACCCAATTGAGCGCCGCCGGCGTGACGCCCCAAGACATTCCTGTAATGAGTTTTTCTGTTTCAGAAGAAGAGGCCGCTTACATCGGTCCCGAAATCATCGAAGGACATCTTGCCACTTGGAGTTACTTTCAAACAATCGCGTCGTTCCAAAACAAAACTTTTGTCCAGCGCTACAAGGAATTGTACGGTCAAGATAAAATTGTAGGAGACCCGATGGAAGCCGCCTACACAGCCATTCACCTTTGGGCGCTTGCTTGCGAAAAGGCCGGTTCCTTTGACACCGAAGAAGTTCGCATCGCGGCAAAAGGCTTGACCTTTGACGCTCCCGAAGGAATGGTTAGAATCGACGGAGAAAACCAGCACTTGCAAAAACGGGTTCGCATCGGCCGCTTAAATTCAAAAGGCTTGATAGACGAAGTTTGGGAAAGCCCGGCCGCGATCAAGCCAGACCCCTACCTCAGCACTTACATTTGGGCCAAGGGACTATAAGCGGGCCACGAGGACGGCTTAAAACTCTCTGTAGTTTTGGTCAAAGCCCTCTTCCAGCCATAAGGCGACGCTCTCAGAAACCTCTTGGATTTTCTGGGAGCGCTTTTTTCCTGTAATCGAACACTCCCACACAACGCCGACCCGATAACCTTGCTCTATTAAGGTTTGGATTTCCTTTTTGTCGCGCTCCTTGTTGCGCGCGATTTTTTGCGTCCAGTATTCCGTGTTTGTTTTTGGAATCCGCACTTTTTTGCAGGAATCGTGGCCGTGCCAAAAACAGCCGTTTACAAAAATCACGGCGTAGTAGCGCGGAAAATAAAGGTCAGGTTTTCCAATCAAACGCTTGTCGTTTTTTCTAAAGCGGAATCCCAATTTGTGCAAGTATGAACGAACGGCGGTCTCAGGCTTGGTGTCGCTGCTCTTGATTTGAGACATTACAAAATGCCGCTGTTCTTTTGTGAGCGTGTCCATTTTAGATTTGGCCTGCCGACGCAAGCGCCGCCGCTATTTGAACCGCAATTAACTGTAGCACGTCAACCACTACCGAGTTTCCGAATTGCTTGTAGGCTTGGTTGGGCCTTTTTGAAATTTTGTAGGAATCCGGATAGCCCATCAAACGGGCGCACTCTCTTGGATGAAGACGGCGCGGTTTTCCGTTGACCAAGTAGCCGCCGGTCTTTGCAAAAACTCCTCCGCCGTAAGCGCTCAAGGTGACAGCGATTCCTTTCGGCGAATAGACGCGCTCGCCTTGGCCACCCTTGTTTACAATCGCAAGCTTTATTGCCTTTGAGCTGTACTTGTCTTTTTTCTTTGGATTTAAAATCATCGGATAGCGCTCGTCGTAAAGGGCGCGGGTTTCGTCAGATTCGGGGAGCAAAAAATCTTCCACATGGCGCGTCAGCGGAAATGGTTTTGGAAATTCAAAATTGACGTCGCCCAAATCTTTTCTAAAGCAAACCATATAAACGCGCTCGCGCTTTTGGGGAACGCCGTAATCCCGCGCGCTCAAAACTTTCCAATAAAAAGCGTAGCCCAAATCTTCCATCGTTTTTTGAACGACTTTAAGCGTGCGGCCGCCGTCGTGGCGCGCGAAGTTCCGCACGTTTTCCATAAAGACAACCTTGGGCTTTTTTTCTTTTACTATGCGCGCCACGTCAAAGAAAAGGGTTCCGCGGCTGTCTTCAAAGCCCCGCATTTTTCCGCTGATAGAAAAGGCTTGGCAAGGAAAGCCCGCGCAACAAATGTCGTGGTCGGGAATTGTTTTTTCGTCAACTTTAGTTATGTCGCCCTCTGGGCGGTGGCCAAAATTTTCTTGGTAAACGTCTTGCGCCTGCTTGTCCCATTCGCTGGAGTAAACGCAAGAGGCGCCCAAGGATTTCAGGGCCAACCTAAAGCCGCCCAAGCCGGCGAACAAATCGATGAATGTAAAATTGGAAAATGGCTTGGACTTAACTTCAATCATTCTTAAATTATACCGACGCGGCGCCGCCGGGTCAATCGCAACTCGTACCTTCGGTTTCAAGACCTCAATCGTTGTTTCGAGTTGTTTCGCCGCGTCCTTTCGGACGCTTTATGGCATTGGACGACAAGAAAATCGCCAGGACGAATGTCGCCGCCATCGCGGGAAGGGTGCAGCCAAAGACAAGGTCCAATCGCATAAAGAGCCTGTAAATTATAAAGCCCAAAAGCCACATGGCCGCGCGCTTTGTGTCGAATTTTTTATTGGAGGAATCGTTTTTAAGAACAAAAAAATCTGCGAGCAAAACCGCCGTCATCGGAGCGAAAACGCTTCCAATCAAATACAAAAAGTCGGTGATGTTGTCCATGTTAAAGAGAATCGCGCCGACCGTTCCCAAAACCGCGACAAAAATCGCGACGGCCTTTGCGTAGAACTTGGACCCTTCCCTTGGCAAAACGCTCTGCCAAGAAACGCCGGCCGAATACGCGTCGAGGTAAGTCGTGGTCACGGTAGAAAGAACGACAATCACAAGGGCCGCCGCTCCCAAGCCGGTCTTCAGCATGACGATGTCGATCGAGCTTTCGCCCGTGAATATCGCCGCTCCCATGCCGATCGCGTACATCCAAACGCTTACAAAAAAGTAAACCAACGCTCCAACAAGCGAAACCGACACCGGCTTTTTGGCGTCCTTTGTGTAGTCGCTGATTACAGGGAGCCAAGAAAGGGGCATGGCCGCCGAAAGCTCTATGGCCGCTCCAAAAGAAAGGCCCTCGCTTGCTGTTCTAGCCGCCGCGGCAGCCTTCGCGACCGTCGCGCCTTTTTCGCCGTCCAAAATCAGGCCGCCAAAAATTTCAAGGCACAACAAAAGCGTAAGGCCAAAGAGCGCCAAAGCCGCGGCGAAGTTGAGCTTGTCCAAGTTGCGGACGCCGGCCAAAATCCAAATTACGATCAAAACTCCAATCGCAAGCGCGGCGATTTTGGAATAATTTTTGGCTCCATTGATTATCGTGTTGGCGCAGAGGGAACCATCGTAAATCATTATTCCCGTCCAGCCCAAAAGCTGCGCCGCGTTCAAAAGGCCAAAAAATTTCGAGCCGAATTTTCCAAAGCTCAAGGTGGTTGTTTCCATAGCCGTCTTTTGCGTCTTGGCTCCGATGACGCCTGTCAAAAACAAGAGCGCGCAGCCAAGAATGTGGCCGATTACAATCGCCGCCATTCCTTTAGCGAAGCCAAGCGGCGCGAAATAAGTTCCTGTGATAATCTCGGCAATGGAGACTCCCGCTCCAAACCAAATCAACGCTGAAGAAAAAGCTGTCATTAGAAATCCCCCTTTACCGCAAATGCATGGTTCATAGGCCCGGAGCCTTTTCCCAAATCGAGCATGGCGGCGAGCGCGCCGGTCAAGTAGTTTTTGGCCGACTGGACGGACTCAATTAAACTTTTTCCTTTCGCCAAATTGCTTGCGATCGCGCTGGATAGGGTGCAGCCGGTTCCGTGCGTGTTGGGATTTTGAATTCGCTTTCCGTTAATCCATTGGCCCCTGCGCTCGCCGCCGGCTATGTTGCCGAAAAGATAATCGTTCGCGTCATTGAGGTTGTGGCCGCCCTTAATTAAAACCGCGACGCCAAACGACTGATATATTTCTTGGGCAGCGGATTCCATGTCGTCCGCGCTTTTGATTGATTTTCCGCAAAGAACTTCCGCTTCGGGAATGTTAGGCGTTATAACTGTCGCAAGCGGCAACAAGCGTTCCTTTAAAGCGCTAATCGCGTCGTCGCTAATCAACTTGGCTCCGCTTGTGGCGACCATAACCGGGTCAACGACAACATTCTTCAAATTAAATTCTTTGATTGAATCGGCGATAACTTGTATGAGCGCCGACGAAGAAACCATTCCGACTTTTACCGCGTCGGGAAAAATGTCTGTGACTACCGCGCGGATTTGCTCGCGCAAAAATTCCGGCGTGGATTCCATAATGCTAGTTACGCCGGTCGTGTTCTGGGCGGTCAAGGCGGTGACAGCGCTCATGGCGTAAACGCCGTTGGCTGTCATTGTCTTGATGTCCGCTTGAATGCCGGCGCCTCCGCTGGAATCGCTTCCAGCGATCGTTAAAGCAGTTTTCATCTTTCCTCCTGATTCTGCTTTATGCCAAGTGGTGCCCCCAAGGCATTTATTTTTGTTACGGCGCTTCTTAGGCTTGCCTACAATTGAAGTGTCGCCGCTAATTTTTTTGTCGCTCCCCTAATGTCGTCGTTGGCAAAAATCGCGCTGATGACGCTCACGCCCGCGATCCCGCTCCCCTTTAACTGATGGACATTGCCCGCGTTGATTCCGCCGATGGCAACGACAGGAATTTTTACCGCCGCGCAAATTTCTTTTAACGTTTCAATCGGAACGCTCTCCGCGTCGGCCTTGCTTCCTGTGGCAAACACCGCTCCCACGCCAAGATAGTCGGCGCCTTGTTTTTCCGCCAAGACCGCTTGGTCAACAGTCTGCGCGCTTACCCCGATAATGCTGTCAGGCCCCAAAAGGCGGCGCGCCTCTAGGCAAGCCATATCGGATTGGCCGACGTGAACTCCGTCCGCGCAAACTTCTTTTGCAATCATTACGTTGTCGTTCACCACAAAGGGAACGCCACGAGCGGCGCAAAGTTTTTTTAGCGCGCGGGCTTCGTTCAAAAAATCTTCCTCGTCCAAATCTTTTTCACGCAACTGCACAAAAGTCGCGCCGCCGTCAATCGCTTGCTCCACGCATTCAACCAACGTTCTTCCGTTAAGCCAGTGGCGGTCGGTTACGGCGTAGAGTCGCAGGGCGCGCTTATCTAATTTCATACTTGGCGCCCTTTTCCAAATCGTCGCCCGTCATATTGAACAAGGCGTCGATGATGCGGTTGCGGTAAGTGGAATTTCCGTCGCCGGCCTGCATTCGTTCCCAAGCAAGCTCGCCGGCCAAGCCCATAGAGCAAACGGCAGCGGCCGCCGCTTCCAAAAGATTGTCGGGATTGGCCACGGCGTAGGCTGCGGTCACCGCGCTAAGCTGGCAGCCAGTTCCTGTGACCCGACCCATCTCGGCGCGGCCGTTTCGTATCACATAGCATTTTTGGGCGTCGGCCACCAAGTCAATCGCGCCTGTAATCGCGACGACGCAATTTTTGCGCGCGGCGAAATCCTTTGCAAAGGCTACTGCCTTGTCCAAATTGCTTTCCGTCACCGCGTCGGCGACGTCCGCGTCCACGCCCTTTGTAGTTCCGCTTCCGAGAGCCAAAGTTTTTATCTCACTGATGTTTCCGCGAACAACGTCAAAATGAAATTTATTCAAAAGCTTTACTGCGGTATTTGTCCTGAGCGCGCTGGCTCCCGCTCCGACAGGGTCAAGCAAAAGCTTGTGGCCCAACGCTTGCGCGTTCTTTGCGCTTTTGAACATCGCCTTGATTGTCCGCTTGTTAAGCGTTCCGATGTTGACGTTAAGGCCGCCGCAGATTTTTGTAATCTCCGCGGCGTCGCTCGGCTCGTCGGCCATGATGGGGCTCGCGCCAATGGCAAGCAAGACGTTGGCCACGTCGTTTACAGTTACATAGTTTGTGATGTTGTGGATTAAAGGACAGTTCGAACGAACGTTGTCCAAACAGGTTTTGAACATAATTTTCTCCTTACGTTGGAATTACCCAAATCAAGTTCAAAGGTCAAGGGGGAACACCCTACTCTCAGCCGGATTCTTCCAGCTCCCTTTTAAATTGTCGCCTCATTCTATCACGCGTGATATTTTTGCGCAAGGCCTTGTATTTTGTATTAAAAAAAATCCCGGACATTTCTGCCCGGGCCTTATTGCTTAGCGGTCAAAGCCGTCCATCGTCTGGATTTTTCCGTCGGCCTTAAAGGTAAGCTCGCGGAACTTAACGTTGCGCTTTTGGTTTACGCCGTTGGAGCGCTCGCAGTCGTGGTAGAACAAGTACCACTTGCCGTTGAATTCCAAAATCGAATGGTGCGTCGTCCAGCCCAAAACCGGAGTCAAAATGCAGCCGCCGTAAGTGTAAGGGCCGTAAACGCTCTTGCTTGTGGCGTAGCACAAAAGGTGGCTTGTTCCGGTTGAATACGTAAAGTAATAAGTTCCGTCTTTTTTGAAAAGCCAGGGATCCTCAAAGTAGCGGCGAACGTCGTCTCCGCCCTTGAGCGGCTGGCCTTTTTCGTCAACGATGACCAAGTCGCGCAAGTCTTCCGAAAGCTCCTTCATGTTGTCCTTAAGCAAAGCGATTTTGGGTGTGCAAGCGGGCTCGTCTCCCTGCGGCTCCTTGTTGTCGGCGCTCCACTTGTTGTTGCGATACTGGTCAAGCTGGCCGCCCCACAAGCCGCCCATTGTAAGGTAATACTTGTTGTCGGTGTCTTGGAAGCAGCAGGGGTCGATGCTGTAGGTTCCCTGAATGTAGTCGTCTTCGGGAGTGAAGGGACCTTCGGGCTTGTCGCCAACGGCAACGCCAACGCGGAACATTCCATTTTTGTCGCGCGCCGGAAAATAAAAGTAATACTTTCCGTCTTTTTCGGCGCAGTCTGGCGCCCACAATTGCTTTGAGGCCCACTTTACGTCTTCCAATTTTAGGACGCAACCGCAGTCGCGCGGCAAAGTTTCGGCGTCCTTCATTTCGTAAACGTGGTAGTCCACCATATCGTATTGGTCGCCGTTGTCGTTGCTGGCCACGTCAATGTCTTCGTCGTGAGACGGATAAATGTAAATCTTTCCGTTAAAAACGTGGGCCGAAGGGTCGGCTGTGTAAAGGTCGTTGACCAAGGGCTTTTTTTGAATGCTCATATAAAACTCCTTTTTTGTCGTTCTTTCATTCTACAATTACCGCGCGGTTTTGGTCAATAGATTCCCGCGTATGTCGCTCCGCTCCATTTTGATATAGGAAGCGATTCAACTGCGCTCTTGACAGAGCGCGGACAATCAACGCGGGAATGACAAGAAGATGTCATTGCCCGGCTCGACCGGGCAATCTTTTCTACAACCGATTGAAACTTGTTCAAAAATGCGGCATACTAAAAATTATGAAAACACTTTCCATCAAAGAAGAACTTTCTTCAACAAGCTATCCTGGACGCGGAATCATTTTAGGAAAATCCGCCAGCGGAAAATTCGCCATCGCCGCCTACTTTATCATGGGCCGAAGCGAAAACAGCCGCAACCGAGTTTTTGTTCAAGACGGAGACGGAATCCGCACGCAAGCCTTTGACCCGTCAAAATTGACGGACCCCAGCCTTATCATTTACGCGCCTGTCCGCGTCTTGGGCGAAAAAACTATCGTGACAAACGGCGACCAGACCGACACCGTTTACGAAGAAATGTCAAAAGGAAAAAGTTTCGAAGAATCTTTGCGCGGACGCGAGTTCGAGCCCGACGCTCCCAACTACACTCCGCGCATCTCTGGCGTAATGGAAGTAAAAGACGGAGCCTACAACTTTGGCCTTTCGATTCTTAAGAGCGATAGCGGAAACGCGGACAGCTGCAACCGCTTCACTTACAAATACTCAAATCCGCAAAACGGAAAGGCGCGCTTTATCCACACCTACATGGGCGACGGAAACCCGCTCCCCAGCTTTGAAGGCGAGCCCGCGCTTCTCGACGCGCCTTGCGCCAACATCGACGAATGGACAAACGAAATATGGAACGCGCTCAACGCCGACAACAAGGTTTCGCTTTGGACGCGCTGGATCGAAATCGCCACCGGCAAATTCGACTCGCGCATAATTAATAAGAATTCATAAAAAGATTCCCGCGTCATGCGCGGGAATGACATTGCTTGCGCGGCGGAATGACAGGCATTGTCATGTTCGGGCTTGGCCCGGACATCTTTACTTTAACTTGTCGCCATAAAGCTGCTGGGCGACAAACAATTCGGGATGATACTCAAAATGCATGTTGTCCCAAATCGCCCAGCGGCCGCCCCAAATAAAGCCCTCGTCTTCAAAGGCCTTTATTACGGCGGCCGGCGGCATCCACCGCGCCTTCAACGGAATCAACATCCAATCCTTGTTGCCCTTTTGTTTTTCGTAGCCCCAATAAACAACCTTGTTGCCCCAGCCTTTTGGCAAAATGTCAATGGCGATTCCGTAGCTGTGAAAAGAGCGCGTGGGACTGTCGCGAATCTGCCGCCAGTTGTAGCCGGAACAAGAGCTTAATGTCTTTAAAAAATCGCGGATCTGCTTGTCGGTCTTGGCCATCGCCCAAACCTTCGCTTCTATCTTGTCAATTTTTTTTCCGATTTGCCTGTGAACGTTCAGCGGCCTGTTCCACAAGGTCATGCTGCGCAAGTGCGTTTCGGTGGAGGCGCGGGTTTGGCAATCGTAAATCGCGTCAAAAATAAATTTAGAGGACACCGCTCCCTTTTTGCGGTTTTCGTTGGAGGAATACTCGCGTATCATTTGCTTTTTTTCCTCGCTAAAATCCGCGGGGTCATCCAAAACTTGGTTGTACCTATAAATCACGCGCCAATAATGGTCGCGGTTGTCAAGCTGATCTTTGGGAAGATACAAACCCTCGGCCCTATAAAGAACCGTAGTTTTTTTATAGGAAGTGATTTTTAGCGCCCAATCCTTGACCTCTTTATCGTAGTCCAGTTCAAACTGGCACCAAGGATAGGCTTCGCGGAAAATTTCCAATTCTTCTTTTGGCGTCAAGTTTGAAAGGCGGGGCCAATTGGAATCCTCTTCTTGCGCCGACGCGGAAAATACAAAAGAAAAAAGATTAAGCAAGAGAAAAAAGACGCGCGCGGATTTTTTCATTCCTATTCCAAATAGCGGCCAATGGTTTGGCACAAAGTTTCGGGAACGATTGGCTTTGTCAAAAAGTCTGTCATGCCGCACTCAAAGGCGCTTTTTTTGTCTTTGGGTTCCACGCTTGCGGTGACCGCAATTATAGGAGTCGTGGCGGAATCGGCGCGGTCAAGCTTTCTAATTTGCTTGGCTGCCTCAAAACCGTTCATTACCGGCATCGCTATGTCCATAAGAATGGCGCAAATGCTAAATGGCTTGCTTTCGGAAAATTGTGTAAGCGCTTCGGCGCCGTTTTGGGCCAACAAAACTTTGACCCCATAGCGCTCCAAAATCGCTTTGATTACCGAGTTACTCATGTCGCTGTCATCCACGACCAAAATTGTTTTGCCCGAAAACAACGAAAAAAGATTGCGACCAGCCACTTTTTGCCATCCGCTCCTAAAACCTATAAGACTATGCTAACAATTTTAGCGCGCGTTCAAGAATTATTCAATATGGCCGGTCAGTATTGTCGCGCCTCAATAAGTCCAGCATTTTTTTTGCCGTCTCAAAAAAGCCCGGCTCCACTATCTCGGGGAATTTTTCTTTAATTTCGTCCAACTGGGCCGACAAGTCTTGGGGCTTGTCAGAGCCGCCAAAAAGGATTTCGCAAAAGCCCATCTCGCGCCTTTGCTTTGCGGCGTCGTTGTCGGTTTGGCACAAGTAGCGGACATAAGGAAGCGCGTACAGGGCCTTCATTTGTTCCAAGTTGAGATTGGGGAATTTTATGTTTAAATATAGCGGCGGATTTTTTTTCCACAAGTCTTCTTTTTGGGGAACGGACTCTAGCGCGAAGTCCGTCAAAATGCGGGGCAAGGTTTTTCCTTTTATCAAGGCTATCGCAGCAGAGGAACCGCTCAAACGCGGGTTGATTTCTATGATATGCCATTGGTCTTTGTGAAGGACCAAGTCCACTTGCGCGCTGCCTTCAAATTCCAAGAGGCGGGCCAGCCGCTCCAACTCGCTCCGCAATTCTTGGCATTTAAAGGCGGGCAAAGTGAGCGGTCCCAATTTTACAGACTGCTTGGGGCTGCAAATGCCGTATTGGTTTACGCTGTACAAAAGCGGCGGGAACACGTCAACGGCTTGCTTTGTCACGTGGATTTCCGTTCCAAATTGCGGGCCGTCCAAAAATTCTTCGACCAAGCGGTTTGAGTTGAACTTCTTTGACTCCAAATAATTGCGAACCGCTCCCATTGTGTGGAGCACTTCCATTCCGTAGGAACTTAGGCCGGTAGTGTCCTTTATTATCACAGGGAACTCTAGCCGCTCGATTTGGCGCAAGACATATTCGCGGTAAACGTTTTCGCGAACTTCGGACTTTTTGCGCTGGGCCCAAAACAAGTCGTAGTCAACAAAAACGGATTGCGCGCATTTAAAGCCGTTTTGTTTTAGAAAGTCGCTAGTCGCCTTTTTGTCAAAGCAAAGCGCTTGTGTCTTGGACTTGTGGCAAACAACCTTAACGCCATTGTCGCGCAAAATGTCGGCCACCATCGCGTCTTGCAAGCCCATCCAGTCATAAGGGGTAAGCCAAAAACTGGCCGCCGCCGCAACGTCTGGCTTTAGCGACAAAATTTCTTGGGCGATTTTTTCCGCGCCGCCCCCCTTCAAAAGATGGCATTCCACTCCGTCTGGTTTTGCGATTTTGTCCTTGTCGTAATCCAGCAAAAACATCGCGGGCAGCATCGTCGCGATTATAAATTGGTGCTGGGGAAACGCGGCGGCCACGGCGCTCCATTCCTCCGCCCACGAAGGCATAGTCTTTATGTGAACGATGTTAGGATCAAAATGGTTCGAGCAAGAACTGTAAAAAACTAAGCGCATTTTTTCTTCCGCGCGCAATTATAGATTAAAAAACAACAAATTTCTACGATTTTTTTCCAAAAAAGTAAAATTTACTGCCACATCGTCTATATGAATATATGCAAGAAAGCGCGCTCCGCAAAATCTGTGGGGGCGAATTGCCGGGGCGGCACTTTCGCATATTCATATATAGGAGGCCTATTATGGCAGATTCGTTTTATTCTTTCAAAAGCGCGGACAAACTAACATTCACCGACAACGGCATGTTCCAGGCTGTGCTGCATGAACCTGGCGTTTGCGCGGAGCTTGTGGAGCGGCTTCTTGGAGTCAGGGTCAAAAAAGTGGAATATCCGGAGCTGGAGAAGACCATCGCGCCCTACTACATAAGCAAAGGCGTTCGACTTGACGTTTACTTAAAAGATGAAGACAAAGTAATCGACGTGGAGATGCAATCACAGCCGCAGGAGGCGCTTGGCAAGCGCGCCCGTTACTACCAGAGCATGGTGGACTGCGACTCGCTCATGAAGGGCGACGACTACACAAAACTAAAAGAAAGCTACATACTGTTCATCTGCAAACAAGACCCGTTCAAGGACGCAAACGAACATAAATTCGGGCTTTCGCGATACACATTCCGCAATGTTTGTGACGAGAACAAAGGCGTAAAATTGGATGACAAAACGTTAAAAATCTTTTATAATGCAACTGCATATGAAAAAGAGCGCGACGAAAAAGTCCGCGCCTTCCTCAAATTTGTATGCACAAACGACCCTGGCGAAGACGAATACTCGAACAACCTTTTTGCCACGGTGGAAAAGTTGAAGGTTAACGAAAAATTCCTATTGGAGTACGCCGCTATGAATATTAGAGAAATGGATTTGGTAAGGGAATCTAAAAAGGAACAAGCCGTGGAAGACGCGGTTATGCTTATAAAAAAATACAACGCGACTCCAGAAACTGCGGCCAGCGACACGGGCGCTCCATTGGACAAAGTTCTTGAAGCGCTAAAAGAGCCCACCCCCGCAAACTAATCCCCCTAGACCAAGTGCTGGAACTGCAAAAAGAACTGGCCGCCACAACCGCGCAAGCCTAAGATCCACTCGTCCGCTCTCGCGGGCTGTCATTCTGCCGCTTCGCGTCATTATGTCATGGAAATTATCCACTTGTCCGCTCTCGCGGACTGTCATTATTGCGACTGCACAGTCCAGCCGGAAGGAATGCCATAATCATCCGCAACCCCAGACCAGTCAGCGGCGGCGGCTTTTACGAATATGCCGCCGCTAGGTACGCCTATAACCCACTCTCTTGTGCAAAGATCAGCCGACATATCAGTCGCAAGGCACTTTATATAATTTAGGCTGGAGCATCCGCTAAACATATGGCGGTAGCAACCTTCTGCAAGCGTCGGCGCAGGAAGGTCCGGAGCCCTTTCAAGATTTTCACAACTCTCAAACATTGAATCGTAGCAACCCTTAGCCAGCGTCGTGGCCGGAACAACCTAGCCGCTTACTTGTCTTCCAGCTCGCCGAGGTCAAGCCTTACATCCCACACAGTACCTGTCCAGCTAGCGTATGTTACGGAATCGTCACTGTTGTAGTATGCCCAATTATCAAGAGCGCCAAGTATACTGCCTACAGCGGTATCATCAGTAACTTTTATAAAGTATGAGTCGCCCCATGAAGTACTGCTCCAGGAATACTTGCTGTTCACCTGGCCGACAGGATTTGTTGACACATAATAATAATAATTGTGAGAAATATATTCATTGGTTGGCTGGGGTTTTGAGGCATCATTATTACTTGGACAGTTGAAGTCTCCTACAATACCTCCCTCTGCGCTTCCGTAATTGCAGTTGTTTATTAAGGTTGGCCACACAACATCATAATTAGAAGGAGAAGTTTGACCGACAATGCCGCCCGAAGAACCGGTGTCCATCTTTGTTATATTTCCGAGGTTGTTGCAATTTATTACATTGACCCTTTGCGCATGGCCAATAATTCCGCCGGCATATTTGCCGCGAACGTTTCCAGTGTTCTTGCAGTTGCGAATAATTATCGGGTAATCACAGTATCCTACAATTCCACCGCCGAACGCTACTTTTTCATTAGTTGTGCAAATTGCTCCCTTGTTTAGGCAATTCTCAATGATTACTTCACTGTTTGTAGCAACAGATCCAACAATGCCGCCCGCTTCTCCACCATTGTTATCGTAAGGGGTTGCTAAGGAACCTTTAAATACACAGTTCTTTATCGTTGCAGGACCGGATATTTTTGACACAAATCCACCTAACTCATCGCCACTGTTGCCAGAAACCGTAACATCTACAACGCAATCTTCAATTGAGCCACCATACATGTGTCCAACAAGGCCGGCTTTTTGGGCAGTTCCTTCCACAGTTATGTTCTTTATTACGGCGTCAGTCGAAATTGACCAGAACAAAGCCCTTTTTGATTGGTATAGTGTTTCTCCCTGTATTGTTCTTTGTGCGTCGCCGCCATATGCTGTTGTATAATTCTGAGTGATAGTGTGATTGTTGCCGTCAAAAGTTCCCCTAAATTGTTTTATCCAATAATTATCTTCCACAGTCACATCGTCTTGCAGGACTATAGTAACATTGTGGAAGTCTGTGGCATCGCTGTCAGCCCATTGCGCAATAAGGTTGAATCCAGCCACGTTAGAAACATTAACCGTAGAGCAGAAATCAAGATCCGACGCGTCGTCCAATGCAGTAATGTCAGGAGTTCCGACTATGTATTTATAGTCCAATCCGCAAGCGCCGTCGCCGCATGTTACATGTCCTGTCGAGTCTGAGATTTCCCTATCCCCGTCATGCCATTTTGTTGAGTCAACGCTTTGGTTAGAACGCTTTACCTGTCCCCACTGCACCTTTGTTCCTTGGTAAGTGATTGCAAAACCGCTTGCGCAGTTAACAAAGGCGCCGGCAGCGATATCAGTCACGCTGGCGGGCAAGGTTATGCTGACCAAGGCCGAGCAGCCATTGAAGGCGTTGACGCCTATGTATTCCGTGTTGGGGCTAAGCGTCACGCTGGCAAGGTTTGCGCAGCCATTAAAGAGGCTGTCGACCACATCAAGCATCCAGTCGGGCAGCTGTATCAAGAGCAAGGCCGAGCAGCCTTCAAAGTATCTGCCGTTGACGTATCTTGCTATATAGTCGGGTTCGCTTCCGTCGTCATCCATGCTGGTCGAGCGCGCGTC
>JAGCNW010000007.1 GCA_017645785.1 Treponema sp. | reverse complement strand
GACCAAATGTTCGTAAAGGACGACAAGGTTTCTGTAGCCAAGAAGCTTGAAGAAGTTTCTAAGGCCGCCGGAGCCAGTTTGGAATTTGGCGAGATCGTCTTGGACGTATTGGGCAAATAGAAACAAGGGGAATGAACAAAAGTCCGGCTATTGCAGCCGGCCTTTTGTTCTGACGAGTTTCTTTCAGAAACTCGATATTAAACTGTCCGCTCCCGCGGACGCTAAAAAGCCAATCGAAAGTTGAAACTTTCTTCTTGGCTTTTTACAAGGGGTAAAATATGGCAGAAAACGAAAGAATGGAAAAAACAATCGCGGCTCTCAAAGAGTCTTTTAACGGAATCAGAACCGGCCGCGCGTCCGCCTCTATTTTTGACAGAGTGCGCGTTGACTATTACGGACAAAAATCTCCGCTCAACCAGGTGGCCACAGTTTCAATTCCTGAAGCTCGCTCGGTCATCATCAACCCCTTTGACAAATCATTGATCACAGAAATCGAAAAGGCCATTTTGACGGCCGATTTGGGACTCAACCCCTCAAACGACGGAAAGGTGATCCGCATCGCGATTCCGCCGCTAACAGCCGACCGCCGCAAGGAATTGATCAAGCAGGCCAAGGCCACCGCTGAAAATTCACGCACGTCAATCCGCAACATCCGCCGCGACGGAAACGAAGACCTTAAGAAAAAGCAAAAGGCCGGCGAAATCACCGAAGACGAACTTAAGAAAATGACCGACGACTTGCAGAAGACGACGGACAAGTTCATCGCCGAGATTGACTCAATCTACGCGGCAAAAGAAAAGGAAATAATGGAGTAAGACCTTGGAATCCGCTTCTACCCTTCCAAAACATGTGGCGATCATCATGGACGGAAACGGCCGCTGGGCGCAACAGCGCGGAAAGCCTAGAACCGCCGGCCACAAGGAAGGATTGGAAGCGGCCAAGAGAATAGTCCGCGCGGCCGCCGACTTGGGAATCAAGTACGTCACCCTTTATACCTTTTCCACCGAAAACTGGAAAAGGACGCAAGACGAAGTCGGCTACTTGATGGGCTTGATAAAAGTCCACCTCCGCGCGGAATTTGAATTTTATAAAGAAAACCAAATCCGTGTCGAGCACATCGGCGACCTGGAAGGGCTTCCAAAAGACGTTCAAGAAGAAATTGTGAACGCAAAAAAAGACACGGAAAATTTTACCGGAACCACTTGCGTCTTGGCCATCAATTACGGAAGCCGGGACGAAATCATCCGCGCCGCCAACAAGGCCTTGGCCGCCGGCGCGAAAAAATTTGACGAAAAAGACTTTTCAAAATACACGGACTTGCCGGAACTGCCTGACGTGGATTTGTTGATAAGAACCGGCGGCGAAAAACGCTTGTCGAACTTTTTGCTTTGGCAGACAGCCTACGCGGAATTTGTTTTTTCCGACACCCTTTGGCCGGATTATTCGGTCGAAGAATTTAAGAAAGACGTTTTGGAATTTGAAAGCAGAAACCGTCGTTTTGGCGGAATTGAAAATAAAAAGGGCGCGAACGCGGAGGCGGCCAAATGAAAAAACTTATTGAGCGGTTGATAATCTTCTTTGCTGGCGTTCCCTTGATATTGGGATTGGTTTACATTCCCTTCTTCAACCACTTGCCGCTCAATCTTTTAGTTTTTGGCGTTTCTGCTTTTGCCGCCTACGAGCTTTCTTTGATGTTTGGAACCAACGGCCAAACTTTGGCGAGGCCCCTTTTGATGTGCCTGGCTCCAATGCTTCCAATATGCGAATTTTTGAACATAATCTTTGGCGTTGATTACTTGTCCACAGTCGCGCTCATCGTAACAAGCTTTATTGTTTTTGCCGTCGAAATATTCACCGCTAAAGAATTCGCGATGTCAAACGCAAGAATCGCCCGCTCCCTTTGCGTAATCTTGTATGTAGGCTTCTTGCCTTCGTTCGTAACCCGCATAAGCGGAATGGAATTTTCGTTCGCGCGCCTCGCGACATTTTTGGTTCTTGTGTTCATAAGCGACAGCGCGGCCTGGCTTTTTGGAATGCTCTTTGGAAAGAACAACCGGGGAGTCCTTTTGGCGAGCCCCAACAAGAGCGTCGCGGGCTTTGTCGGAGCGTATATCGGAAGCTTTGTCTTTGCGGTTATAATGACTCATTTTGTGTTTAAGGACGCCTTTGCCACGACAAACCTCTTGCAAAAAACAGCGGTTCTTTCGGCGGTTGTTTGCTCGGCCGCGATAATCGGCGATTTGGCCGAAAGCGTCTTTAAGCGAAGCGCCGAAGTCAAGGACAGCGGAAACGTCGTTTTGGGACGCGGCGGCGTTTTGGACAGCGTTGACTCTATCTTTATGGCCGCGCCCTTCTATTACTTCTTGCTTAAATTCTTGTTCGCATGAAAAAGATTCTTGTATTAGGAAGCACAGGCTCAATCGGAACAAGCGCGCTCGATTTGGCGCGCAGGCACCCCGACAAATTTTTAGTGGCCGGCCTCCAAGCAAATTCTTCAAAGGAACAATTGGACACGCTTTCGGCCGAATTCAAATGCCCGGCAACGCTTACAAGCCAAGAGGGCCTTGACGGAATCGCGCGCATTCTGGACAGTCAAAAGCCCGACATCGTGGTGAACGGAATCGCCGGAGCGGCCGGACTTTATCCGAGCAAATTGGTCGTCGAGCGCGGAATCGACTTGGCTCTTGCCAACAAAGAAACCGTTGTAATGGCCTGGCCCTTGATAAAAGCGGAGGCCCAGAAAAGCGGGGCGCAAATCATTCCCGTAGACTCGGAGCATTCAGCCATTTTCAACTTGATTCACTTTTGCGGAAAGAAAAACATCGCCGAAATCGTAATCACAGCCAGCGGCGGGCCTTTTAGAAATTACACACGCCAGCAATTGGAATCAGTCACCCTTGACGACGCCTTGAAGCACCCCACTTGGAAGATGGGAAAGAAAATTACGGTGGACTCCGCGACCTTGGCCAACAAGGGCCTTGAAGTCATCGAGGCCCGCCGCCTCTTTGACACGAATGTCCAAAACATAAGCGTTGTCGTCCATCCCGAAAGCCTCATACATTCATTGGTAAGAACAAGCGACGGAATCCTTTACGCGCAAATCTCCGAGCCCGACATGAGGCATCCAATAATGGGAGCGCTTTGCTGGCCAGAATACGTCGAAAGCGGCTTGAAAAAATTTTCTTTGGCCGGCCGCAGCATGAGCTTTTACGAGCCAAGGCGCGACGACTTTCCCCTTTTGGGCTTGGCGGAAAGCGCGGCTGACAAGGGAGCCTCTTACACAATCGCCTTTAACGCGGCCGACGAAATCGCGGCCCACGCCTTTATCGACAAAAAGATCGGCTTTTTAAAAATCGCCGAGACTGTCCAAAAGACCTTGGCCGCGGATTGGAGCGCCGAGCCGCGCGACTTTGACGACGTCTTTGAGGCCGACAAAAAAGCCCGCGCCCTTGCGGAGGCCGCGCTTTGACAATAGTGACAGGCCTTTTAATCTTAAGCTTTTTGGTTTTCTTTCACGAGCTGGGCCACTTTGCCGTCGCGCGCTTGCGCGGAGTCGAAGTCGAAGCCTTTTCCATCTTTATGGGTCCCGTTCTCTTGCATAAAAAAATTGGAAAGACAGACTATAGGCTTTCGCTTTTGCCCATCGGCGGTTACTGCCAAATGAAGGGGGAAAAAGATTTTTCAAAAGCCGTTGAGGACGGACTTGGCTACATTCCCGGCGAAAAAGACTCTCTCTACGGAACGCATCCATTAAACCGAGCCTTGATTGGCTTTGCGGGCCCCTTCTTCAATTTGCTCTTTGCCTTCATCGCTTGCGTTGCAATAGCCATGATCGGCTACACTTACTTTACAAGAAGCGCGACAATTCAAATTCCCCAAGACACAAACGTAGCCTCTCCGGCGCGCGAAGCGGGAATAAAAAGCGGGGACACAATCACAAAAATCGCGGGAGTCCCAATATCGGACTTCTCGGACATCTACGAGCAAGTGGCGCTAAAGGGCGACGAAGACCTTGTGGTTGAAGTTCTTAGAACAAAGGAAGACGGAAGCCAAGAGGCGCTGGCCTTCAACGTTCACACTTTAATAAACAAAAAAGAAGGAAACGGAATCCTTGGCGTGATGGCAAGCGGCGACGCGATTGAAAAAGTCGTTGAGCCTCTGCCCTTTTTTCCGGCGTTAAAGAAAGGTTTTTTTGACACAAAAGACATTCTTATGACGACATTCCGAAGCCTAAAGGTTCTTTTTAAAGGCGTCGACATAACGAACGCGGTTTCAGGACCAGCCCGCATTTCAAGCATGCTGGGCGAAAGCGCAAAGGAAGGATTTGCGGAAGGAATGAAAACCGGCTGGGTGGTCGTCCTCCAATTTATGTCCTTGATAAGCGTTTCCCTTTTTATAATGAACTTGCTTCCAATTCCAATCCTTGACGGAGGCTTGATTTTGTTCGCCTTGATACAGGCTGTGACAAAAAAACAAATTCCTCCCAGAATCCAATACAAAATCCAAGTCGCGGGCTTTGCAATTATAATCATGTTGTTTATAATAGGCCTTGGCGGCGACATAAAATATTTTATAGGCAAGGCTGCCGGAGCAAAATGATGAAAAAAATATTGATTTTATTGACCGCATTTTTTTTGGGAGGCGCCGCGATTGCGCAACCCCGATTTTCAAGCCAAGGCCACAAGGCCAAGGTCATTGCCATCATTCCCGAAGCAAATTCAAAGACACAAGCCTTTTACACAGTCGGAAAAGACGGCTTTATCATTCGCTGGGAGAACGGAATCGGAGAGCACTTCCAAGTGTCGGACAAAGAAATCTCCTTGGCCGCGCCTTCGCCAAGCGGAAAAGAAATCGCCTTTTACGAAAGCGACAACAGCGTTTTTCATAGCGTAAAAGTTTGGGACATCGTTTCCAAAAAAGTGAAGAAATCAATTTTGCTCAAGGCGCAAGTCTTGAGCCTAGCTTACAGCGCAAAGGGAACGTACATCATCGCGACAACAAACGAAAGGAACGGCATTTACTTTTATATCGCGGCGACAGGAAAGCCTTTTGAAAAAATCAAAGACTACGGCATGACCGCTTCATGGGCAAAGACAAGCGAAAGCGAAAAAAATCTTTTGCTCTACTCATCGCAAGAAGGAGCGATCGCCTACTTTAGCCTTAAGACAGGAAAGATTCTTAAAAAAGTTCCGGCCGAAGGTGGCCTGGACAAAATCACCTTGTTCGCAAAGAACGCCCTTTTGGCCGGAGTCAAGGACAAGAACCTTTTCATTTTGAACGCGGAGAACGGAAACAAGGTAAAGACAGCCGCCGCAAAGGATCCGGCCATCTTTGAAAATTCCGGCTCGCTCTATTACATCGACGGAAACGCGGACCTTTATTCCGCCTACAAGGTTTATATCGCCGACAACGCCATAAAGGGCCCCTTGATCGCCAAAAACATCAAGAGCGAGAACGCAGGTCCGTTTACAGCGGCTTATTTGCAGGACGAGACATTGTATTTGGGAGCCGAAGACGGAAACATTTACATGGCCGACGCAAAGGACAATTCGCTTCCGACAGAGCTTTCGTTAATCTCAAACGAAGTTTACCAAAAGATTAACGGCATTTGCTCCGACGGACAAAACGTTTACATTTTGACAAACTCCGCGATAATAAAGACTAATTACGAAAACAAGGCGCCGACTATTTTTGACAACACCCGCTATTGGACGCAAATCTCATGCGCCCACGGCAAATTGCTCCTACGTTCCGAAAACCGCTTGGACGGCCTTTATTGCATGGATTCCCAAAGCGGCGACACAAAGCTTTTGTTCAACAGCCAAAACAGAATCAAAAGAATTCGCGAGGCGACAATAGACAACCAAAAGGGATTTTTGGAAGTTGAAAATTCAAAAGTAAACTTTTACTCGTTTGACACTTCAGAATTGACAGAATTGTATTTGGGAAGCGGAATCCAAGACGCCGCCGCGCTTGAGAACAACACCTTGGCGGTCGCAAAAACAGCCTCGTCAAACCCAACGTCGGCGCTTGTGCTGGTCAACATTAAGACGCGCGAAACCGTTCCTGTAAAAATGGACGGAGACATAACCGTAAGCGTTGAAGAAAGCGGCGGATACCTCTTTGGCTCGCGCTTGATATCAACAGGCGAAAGCTACACGACAAGCGCCTTTTGCTTGGGTTCAAAAGCGTTGACCTTAAAAGAATTCGCCTCCTCCGCAAAAGAAGAAAGCGACTCTTTCGTAAGGCCAGCCTTTCCACTTGTATTCACCAACATGGGCGGAAAAAGCGTCAGCGTCATAAACGCAAAGAGCCTTAAAAAGTATTCGTTGAAAAGCAGTTCTTCGCTGGCCGTTGACATAGTAAAATGCCAAGGGCAGCTGGCCACCCTCAACGAAGACTCAAGCCTGACTTGGTACAACGTAGAGCAGCCGATTCCCCTGGCTGATTGGTACATCGACAGCAAAAAGCAGATTGTAGAATTCTAAAAGATTCCCGCGTCGGAGCGCGGGAATGACAGAAGCTTGAAAACTTGTCATTGTCGGGCTTGACCCGACAATCTTTTTACTTTCGCTCCAAAGCTTCCTTGTAGACGTCAAGGTATTGCTTGGCGGAGTCTTCCCAGCTGAACACGCTCTTCATTCCCCGCTCCTGCATCTTCTTTATGTGGTCCTTTTTGTTGTAGTAAGCGTAGACCGCCCAGCCGATCGTGTTGTAAACCGCGCCCGGCGTGATTTGGTCGAACATAAAGCCTGTTCCTTCGCCAGTCTGCTCGTTGTAGTTTTGGACTGTGTCGGCCAAGCCGCCTGTGTTGCGGACAATCGGAAGCGTTCCGTAAATCAATGAGTAAATCTGGTTGAGGCCGCAAGGCTCGTAATGGCTTGGCATTACGAAGAAGTCGCTTCCCGCCTCAATCAAGTGGCTTAACGCGTCATTGTATCCGATGTAGGCGCGGAAATTGGGAAGCTTTGACTGCAATGTGTTGATTTCGTTCTCGCACCAAGACTCTCCCGATCCAAGGACCACAAACTGAATGTCCATGTTGGCGCAAAGGTTGTAGACGCATCCGTAAGTGGGAGCGAAAAGCTCGGCGATTCCCTTTTGGTCAACCAAACGGGTGACGACGCCAAAAATCGGAACGTTGGGATTTACCGGCAAGCCAAACTGCTTTTGAAGCTCGGCCTTGCAAAGGGCCTTTCCCTTCATGCTCTTTACCGAATAAGTGGCCGGAATCTTTTTGTCAATCGCGGGATTCCAAGCCTTGAGGTCGCAGCCGTTCAAGATACCCTTAACGACGTCGCTTCTAACGCGCAAGAGGCCGTCCATTCCAAAGCCGCCTTCGGGCGTTTGTATTTCGCGGGCGTATGTCGGAGAAACGGTGGTGATCATGTCGGCGCAAGAAATGCCGGCCTGCAAGAAGTTTATGGCTCCGTTCCGCTCAAAACCGGCTCCATAGTAAAGGCCCCAATCGATTCCCAAGGCAGGGAAACTGTCCTTGGAATACTGGCCTTGGTAGCCCAAGTTGTGGATAGAAAGAACGCCTGCTGTGTTTCCAAAGTCCTGCCAGCGGTAGACGTGCTTCAACAAGGCCAAGGCAAGGGCCGCCGACCAGTCGTGCGCGTGAATGATGTCGGGCTTCCAATTGATTTTTCGGCAAAGCTGGAAGGCGCCATGGCACAAGATAGAAAAGCGGTAGGGGTTGTCGTGAAAGTCAGTCTCGCCCGGGACGCCGTAAATGCCGTCGCGGCCAAAGCTTTGCTCGTGGTCGATGAAGAAAACTTCGCACTTTGGGCAGCCCGGCATCGTGGTCTTGTAAACTTCGGTCCAAGCCTCGCCTCCTCCAACGCCTACGCCCATCGCGCCTGCAAGGGGCGTCAAGGTCTTTCGGTCGATTTTATAGTAACGGGGAATCACGATTTTCACTTCGTGGCCCATATTGGTCAAAGCGATGGAAAGCGCGCTGACAGCGTCGGCCAAGCCGCCTGTCTTTGCAAAAGGAACCGCTTCTGAACTTACCATTAAAATTTTCATATTTCCTCCTAAAAATCAATACCGCTGTTTGCGCGAGTTTGGCTGCGAGCGCAAATGTTGCGACTTATGCGGCCAGCAAACACTTTTAGGCTTGCATTCTATTTAATTGCCGCTGCTATGGGCGGCCTTGTAAAAGGCGTCGCGAGAATTTACGATTGTCTTTTGGTCAACGCAATAGGCGATTCTAAAATAGCCCTTCATGCCAAAGCCCTTTCCGGGCGCGCACAAAATCAAATTCTTTTCCAAGACTTCGACAAAGGCCGAATCGTCGTCGCCAAAGGCTTCGGGAACTTTTGCGAAAATGTAAAAAGCGCCTTGCGGCCGTTCGTACTTGATTCCAGCGTTGTCCAAAACTTCCATAAGCAAGTCGCGCCTCTTAAGGTATGACGAATAGTCAACCGGAGCGTTCCAGCTCTTGGCGACGACTTTTTGGAAGAAGGCCGGAGCGTTTACGCAGCCCGAAATTCTAAAGGCCATCGTGGCGGCCGCGATGAAGTCAGCCTTTTCGGGATTGGCTGGGTTCACGCAAATGTAGCCCACGCGCTCGCCTGGAAGGCTTAGGTTCTTTGCAAAGCTTGTCACCACAACCGAGTATTCGTATTCAGGGAAAACCGGCGGGACTGTGGCGCCGTCGTAAACGATCGCGCGGTAAGGCTCGTCGCAAATCAAATAAGGATAGCGGCCGTTCTTGGCTCCAAAGTCCTTGAGAGCCTGGCAAAGCGCCTTCATTTCGGCCGCGGAGTAGACCTTTCCAGTCGGATTGTTGGGCGAGTTGATTATCACCGCGACAGTCTTTTTGTTGAGCGCGGCCTTAATCGCGTCCACGTCAAGCGAAAAGTCTTTTTTTGTGGGAACGGGAACAAGATTTCCGCCGTGGTTTTTGGCGTAATGGGTGTATTCGGCAAAGAAGGGAGAAGGAACGACGACTTCCTCGCCGGGCATTATCAAGGCCTTTATGACGCTGGAAATGGCCGAAGCCGCTCCTACGGTCATGATGACGCAAGAAGAGTCCACAGCGACGCCCTGCTCCTGGCTTTCCTTTTGGGCCATGGCCGCGCGGCATTCTTCGTAGCCCGCGTTGGACATGTAGCCGTGGGCGCCGTGGCTTTGGTCTTTTGCAACTTCTATAATCGCGTCCAAAACTTCTTTGGGCGGATCCAAGTCGGGGTTTCCAAGGCTAAAGTCGTAGACCTTGTCCTCTCCGTATTTCGCTTTAAGGATTTTTCCTTCCTCGAACATTTTTCTGATCGCGGAAGCGGTTTTGTCATTCAAAAGATTTTTAAAATATTCAGAAATCATAGTAATAATTATAGCGCAAAACGCCTTTTTACGCTATAATTATTTTATGGAAAATAAGGTCAAAGCAAAGTCAAGGGGCCTAAAGTCCGCCTTGACAGCGGTTGTCGCATCGGCGGCATTTTGGGCGCTTTTTTCAAGCGTTGGAGCGTTGCAGAAATTTGAGCTGCGGGTTTACGACATGCTTTTGTCAACCCGACCCATCACCGAAAAAGCCGATGATTTGGCCTTAGTCGAAATCGACGACGCCTCCCTTGACAAATTGGGACCCTGGCCTTGGAGCCGCGACATAATCGCCGACGTTCTTTTGCGCCTTCGCGAAGTCGGAGCCAAGGCAGCCATCTTCGATATCGAATACCTTTCCCCCTCAAAGATAGCCGTCAACCCTGACAGGGTCCAAGAACTAAAGGACAATATCGGAAACGAAAACGCAAAGCAAATAACCGACGAAATGTTCCGCGACAACGACGAAATCTTTTCAAAGTCCATACAATTTTTTGGAAACACTTGGCTCACCATAAACAAAGAGAACATCATTTCTGTAAGCGCGGAAGACGACGAGTACGCCCGCAAGCGCTTTTTGTTCAACAATGTCGCAGACAAGAACGACTTGATTAAAAAAGGAAACGAAGCCGAGGCCAAGGCCAACGGAGTGACTCCAGGCTTTTCGCCGACCTTGAACCGCTTTATCAAAATGGCCAAGGGCGCGGGCTTCACAAACATCATCGTAGACAAAGACGGAACAAGGCGCCGCATAGAGCTTTTGTCAAAGGAACGCGACAGCTATTTGGCGCAATTGGTATTCGCTCCCCTTATAAAAGAATTAGACGTACAAAAAATGGAGCGAACAAGCAACTGCCTTATTTTGCGAGGAGCCCTCAAAAAGAACGGAGAGCGGGAAGACATAAAGATTCCCCTTGACCAAAACGGATGCATGCTGATCCACTGGGCGCCGGGAAACTACACCGACAGCTTCAAGCACGAAAGCGTAATGATCATAAACCAGCTTTTGGAATGCGAAGAGGCTCTTTTGGCCAATATCGCCGAATTTACCCGCGTGGCCTTGACCGACGCCGAAGGCGTTCCCCTTTCGTACAACTCAGAAATCCAGGCAATACTTGAGGACGCGGAATACATAAAGAATTTCCGCTCCTACATTTTTGACAATTGCAACGGCTACAACGAAAACGGAGAGCGGATCGCGTCAGAAGTCGGAATGGGCGAAAGCTTGGAGGAATTGCAGGAGTCATACTTTGACGCGCGCCGGCAATTCTTTGAGCGGGTCAAAAACTTTTACACAGGCTCCTATAAATCAGAAATACAAATCGCAATAGAAAGCCTTTTGGGAACAAAAGCCATAACAAGCGACGACGCGCAAATGCTCGCATCCTTCTTTGACAATTCCTTCGACGGCGTAAAGTCCTTGACCGAACTGTACTTGGACACCTTTGACGGCATTCAAAAGAAGCTCAACGGAACCTTTTGCATTATCGGAAACATGGCCACAGGCTCAACCGATTTGGGAAACACTCCCTTCAAGAATTACTATCCTAATGTAGGAACGCACGCCAACGTTTACAACACGATCATGTCCGGCCAGTTCATCGTTCCCCTTTCTCCTTGGTGGGCGATTTGCGCGGCCTTCGCCCTCTTCTTGATTTTTGCCTTGGCAACTCTAAAGGCCAGGCCGTCAATTCAAAACATAACGGGCGGAATTTTAATCGCGGCCTCAATCGTTTGCGCAGTTCTGTTGATGTCATTCTTTGCAATCTACGTTCCGATTGTAGCCGCAGTCTTGATTGAATTCTCAGCCTACTTGGCCCTTATGATAATAAGATTCGCGTCAAACGAAAGGGAACGCGCCTTGATCAAGTCAAAGTTCGGCGCCTACGTCGCTCCCGAAGTCGTAGAGCAAATCATCCAAAACCCCCGCTACGCGCAAGTCGGCGGCGACAACAAGGAATTGACCGCGCTCTTTAGCGACGTTCGAAAATTCTCAAAGTTCACAGAAATCGTAAACAACATAAACGGCGAAGAGCGCGGCGCCGAACAATTGGTAGCCGCCCTCAACAATTACTTGGGCGCCCTTAGCGACGCCATCCAAAGCGAACGGGGAACGATCGACAAGTACGTCGGCGACGAAATCGTTTCCTTCTTCGGCGCTCCTATCGACGACCCCGACCACGCCTTCCACTCATGCGCGGCCGCGATCAAAATGCGCGAGGCCGAAGAAAAAATCAACAAGGAGTTCTTCAAAGAATTCAAGTACACAAAATGCGCCGAGCGTCCTTGGCGGGAAGTCGCGCTTGAAGAATCTTGGGACGACGAGCAGACAAAAAAATATTTGGCCTATGTCGACGACTACAACTCAAACGGCTGGATTCCCATGCTCTTGCAATCCCGCGTTGGATTGAACAGCGGCCGCATGGTCGTAGGCAACATGGGAACCGACAAAAAGCTCAACTACACAATCATGGGAAACAACGTAAACCTCGCCTCCCGCTTGGAAGGAACAAACAAGGTTTACGGCTCTTGGATCATGTGCTCGCAAAGCACCTACAACTTGCTGCAAAAGTCCAGCCGCGCCGAAGAAATCGTCACCCGCAGTTTTGACGCCGTCCGCGTAATCAACGTCGAAAAGCCCGTCCGCATTTACAACATCCTTGGCTTTAGAAACAAAATGGGCGACGCCCAACTTAAGGCCGCCGCCATCTTCAACAAGGGAATGGAATACTACATGAAGGGCTCCTCAACTCCCGGCTACCAAAAGCCTGCCTCCGAGTTGGAAGAAGCCAAGAAATACTTTGACATGGCCGCCGAACTCTACTCCGCCGACGCCTCAAGCGCTGTCTTCTCCCAACGCTGCTCCGACTTCATCAACGACGGCATCCCCGAAGTCTGGGACGGCGTGTATACGATGAAGACGAAGTAAGAGGTTAATTTTTCCGGGCGTTTCCCCGCTCGCGCGGGGCCGGGCTTTTCGCGCTTCGCCGACTAGCCGCGGCTCATGCCTCGCTGCGCTCGGCACAACCTTCGCGGCGCAGCCGCTCGGAGACTCGCTCAAAACGCGACGACTGTCGCGTTTTGCCGGCTTCGCCGTCGCTCCCTAGGCGCTACAATCCCTAACGCGTCCTAGCGGAGACTAGTTGGCTGTGCGAACCACGCGGAAGCCAAGGTCTTTGTTACGGTCGTTCGACGGGTCGCTGAACCGGCGAGCAACCGAACAGCCGTTGGCGCCACCGCCCCAACTGCCGTCCCAACTGCCACCACGGTTGGGGCGGTAAGAGGACGAAGCGCCGGCCGTGTCCCAGCACCACTCAAAGACGTTTCCGCTCATGTCGTAAAGGCCCAGGCCGTTCTTTGTCTTGCCCTTAACCTCGTGGGTCATTGAGTAGCTGTTGCTATCGTACCAAGCGTATTTTCCCAATTCGGAACTGCTGTCCGTTCCCGCCCAATCGGTTGGGTTGTCCGCCTCGCAGCCTGCCTTTCCTCCGCGCGCCGCGTATTCCCATTCGGTCTCTGTCGGCAGGCGGTAGCCGCTCTTTGTAAAGTCGCAAGTCGCCGCGTTCCATGTCGCGTCGCTTGATGTGGGAACATCTCCCCATTCGGCAGGATTTGTTTTTCCGTTTATTGTGTAGCAGGGCTCAAGGCCTTCGGCAATGCTCTTTTTGTTGCAGTAAACCAAGGCGTCGTACCAGGAGACCTTTTCCACAGGGCGCTTTTCTTGTGTTTCGCCGGCGGCTGGACCGTTCTTAAAATGGCTTGGGTTCGTTCCCATGACGGCCTGGTATTCCGCCTGCGTCACCTCGTGGTCGCTCATCCAGAACGTCGAGATTGCCACGGAACGGCCCGCTAAAAAGATGCCTGCCTTGCTATCTGCGTCCTTGAACTTGTCGCCGCCCACAACAGTTGCGCCGAGCACAGACACAAAGCCTTCAAGCCACTTTGCCTTGATTGTCGTGGTTTCGTTTATGGCAGTGTTAAAGTCAAAAGGAGCGGACAAATCGCTCTTGTACCAGCCCAAAAAGACATAGGAAGTTTTGTCGCCGCTTTTTGTTGGTTCTGCCGCAGGGCGCGCGGCCTTTTGTCCGGCCGTCACAGTCTGGCTTTTCACAGCGCTTCCGCCGTCTGTGTCAAAGGTCACGGTGTAAGTTGCGGTCGCCGGAGAGGTTCCGCCGCCTGAATCTCCGCCTGTTGGTGTTGTCGGGGTCGTTGGCGTCGTCGGTGTGATTTGCGTCGGCGCGCTTGAGCTGTCCGAGCTGTTTGAGCAGCCAACAAAAACCAGCGCAAAGCAAAGAGCTGCAACAAGCGCCGCAATTTTTCCAAACTTTTTCATAACTTTCTCCCAATAAACATTTATTCTTCTATATTACCCCCCCCCATCGAATTCTGTCAAGGATTTTTCTTAGAAAAAGATAATTGGCGTTAAAAGCAAAAATCCTTAGCAAGGCCATAATCCGGCAGCACCGGCTTCGCAAACGCAATCCAAGGCCAAAAACATTTTCCAGCCATATAGTTCCGAACCAGCGGCGCGAAAGGCATTGCAACCGCTCCAAGAAAATTAATTAAACAAAAAAAAGCCCGGCAGCCTGCCCACAATCGAAGAGCCGTAAAAAAAATTGCGGCAGCAATTTTTAGGCTCATCGATGCAATCGGGCTCGGACGGCGCCGGCGCCGTCCGCCGCAGGTGGCTGACGAGGTCGCAAAGCCAACGTGACAAAAAGGCCATTACCCAAACAAAACGATTTAAACAAAAAAAAGCCCGGCAGCCACCTACTTTCGCGCCGCGAAGGCACTATCATCGGCGCAAGAGAGCTTGACTTCCGTGTTCGGGATGGGAACGGGTATTGCCTCTCCGCCATGGCCGCCGGACATTAAAAACAACTTTATGTCCGAGCCGGGGAATCATTGGGAAGACGCGGGCAGGAAAAAGCCCTGTGACGGAAGAAGAAGATCGCTCCGTCCCGCTTTCGCGCGGAAGGAACAATATGGCCAAGCCTCGCGGCCTATTAGTACTGCTCGGTTGTGCGCGTCGCCGCGCCTGCGCCTGCAGCCTATCGACCCGGTATTGTCCCGGGGGCCTTCGGCGGGGTCGAGCCCCGTGGGATGTCTCGTCTTGAGGCGGGCTTCCCGCTTAGATGCTTTCAGCGGTTATCCCTTCCCTGCTTGGCTACCCAGCGCT
>JAGCNW010000042.1 GCA_017645785.1 Treponema sp. | reverse complement strand
GTTTGAGCCGTTCGCCTTATACTTGAGAACTATTGAACGAATTGTTGACTTGTTAACGCCAAATTCTTTTGCGATTAGCTTGTAACCGTCTCCAGAATTTAGATAATGGGCGATGATGTTCGCCTTATCTTCATCTGATAACTTGGACATAAAAAAAGTACCTCCAAAAATTATATTCCAATTTTTGGGGTACACTTCAGCTAGACAGGGTGGGCTATTTTTTTACTCGCTTCCTTTCCGTCTTTGGATGAGGAGCTGAGCGATTTGAATGACAAGTTGAGCAGCGGCGAGCGCCGACATCAAAATTTCATAAAAATCCATAGCAGCCTCCAATTCGATTATTCCAGCCTTGCGGCTGGTCGAGCTTGGGGGCGGACCGCCCATGTCGCGGATGCAATTTTTATTATAAGTTAATTTTGTATAGAAGTCAAGAGTTGTGGATTAGTTTGCGAGGGCCGAGCTGCTTCCCGCTGCGTTTTTAATTGCACCGAATTCGGTACAATTAAAATTTGGATGTTGCGGCGCGGAGAACCCCAAAAATTCATTGCCATAATTACCTAGGATGCGGTTGAATCCATATTCAGGCGTTTTAAGTCAAAATACATCAGACGCGTCGGTTTCGTTTCCTGCGCTTGCAAAAAAAGGAAACCGTTGCGCTTGTAAAAGCGGGTCGCGCCCTTGTAAGCGTCAAGCGTTATAAAGCGGCAGCCAGTTTTGTTTTCCGCAAGGAAGAACATTTTTATAAAGCGCAAAAGGTGCGTGCCAATTCCAATTTTTTGGAATTTTTTGTGTATCGCAATTCGGCCGATTTTTGCGGACGGATAGCTGCGCAAAAATTTTTCTTTATTAAAGTTTTCTTTTTTAAATTTGTTGAACTGATTGTTTGAAGGAAAATCGGTTACGGCAATCTTATCGTTTGCCAAGGTAAAGTAGGCTAGAATTCTGTCGGTTTTGCTTTTTTCTGTCAAAACGTACGGCATCGCCAATAGTTGCTTTTTGTAAAAGTGAACTTTGTTTATTATAAAGTCATTCAAGTCAGAATCGCCGCAGTCAAAGTCGCCAATGGCGATGTCGTCGCGCTCAAGTTTTTGAACGTCATATAGCTGATTGAACTCTTCAAATGTAATCAACTCGCTCCGCCTTGCCTTGCCGCTTGTCGCGCCATTCGCGCCGCCTCGCCGCGCTCAAGGCTTGCCCGCACAGCCTTGTAGCTTGCCATCATTTCGTCATATTCTTTGCGGGTTATGTCGCATTTTACATTGCGCATGTTTTCCTCAAACCGCCGCGCATCTTCGCCAAACAAAATTGGCGTTTCTCTTATTGGCCTCGCCATGTTTTCCTCCGTCACATATAAGATATAACTTTTTGCGCAAAATTTAGCGCAAATTTTTAAAATTCGCAATAATTTTTTGAATCATTTTAAAATTTTACCTTTTTGTTTGTATAGGATTAGTCACGCAAAAATTCATTGCCATAATTCACGATGTATGATAATATTGTAAGGATTATGTCATTTTATAAGAGAGTTATGACATTCAAGTTTTTCTCATTGGCGGCGGGCGTCGCGCTGGCGTTGGCTTTTGCGTCTTGCGAAAATTTTAACGGCGCCAACGAACAGTTTGCGGGGCCGGGCGCGGGAGTAGGTTCCGTTCCCTTGGCTGGCGGAACGCAAGGCGGCGCGACTGAGACTGGCGGCCAAACCGGCGGCGCCGCGGCAAACGGCGCTTGGGCGGTTCAAACTGTCAGCGGAAGTATTGGAGCCAGCGGAATTTTCCCCGAAGGATTTTTTGGCGAATCGGACGGCGGCGAGTCCAACGCTGGCGACACAGCGGCTGGCGCGGACGGCATTTCAAAGACTCTTCTTCCGCCGTCGTCGATTATTGGAACGACTGTCGGAATCACATACACAGTCACCGCAAAACACGCGGGCCAGGACGACATAGAGGCTACCGTCGCCCAAAGCGGAAGCTCCGTCAGCTACCAAGTTGACCTTCCCTTTAGCTCCGATAGCGACGAATGGACGCTTTATGTTTATGGAAGACAAAGCTCGTCGCCGAACACAATTCTTCTTGGAGCGGTTGACACAATCGCCTATGGCGAAAGCGCGAAAGACTTTTCCGTCACTTACATTTCCGACTCGGCAATTTCCGACGCAACGGGTTCGATAAGCCTTGCGATTCCAATTGACGACGCAAGCGGAATCAAAAGCGCTGTTGTTTATTGCGGGCCTGTCGGAGGCTCCTTCCCCGGAGGAAAAGTGGTGAACGTCAGTTCCGGAAAAATAACTGATACGATTTCCACTTTGACGCCGGGCGCTTACAATGTAAAAATCGTTTTTTACAACGCCACCAACGGCTCGGGCGACGCGCTTTACGCCATAAAAGATATTGCCAATGTTTACGCAAACTGGGCTTCTTCTATGCCTTACGGAAACGCGGACTACATCGCTTCCGGCGGCTCAGGCTTTGCGACAATTTCTTCCGAAATGGTCGCAGACCAAAAATCAGTTTTGGAAAGCGGAATATGGCTTGGCGGAAGCGGCCTTACTGGAAGCGCGGCCTACGATTCCAACAGCGGAACGCGCTTTAAGCCGGTGGCCACGCTGCAGCGCGCCTGCGCCATAGCCAACTCTTTGGCCGCGGTTGATTCCTCAAAAACATACACGATAAACGTGCAAGGCAACGTTGACGCGGGAACCGATGCAAATCCCGCGGCGCAAATCGCTTCCAACGCCAACCTTGTCATAAAGGGCAAGAACGACACAAGTTATTTTAAAGTAAAAGGCTCTGCCGGAACCTACTCGCTTTCTTCAAGCGGCGCCGACGTCTCTGTTCAAAACATAGACTTTGACGGACTGAGCGGCATCACAGTCGCCGCGGGGAAAGTCACGATGGACGACTGCGTTGTTCAAAACGGCAAGAGCTCCGTTTCGGGAACTGCCGGCGGAATCACCGTAAGCTCTGGCGCGGAGTTTGACTCCGCTCAAGGTTTGACAGTAAGCGCTTGCGAAAACTCCGCGGCTTCCGGCGGCGGCGGCGGTATTTATTGCGCTGGAACTTTGGACCTTAAGGGAACGACAATAAAGGGCTGCAAGGCCACAGGCACGAGCGCCAACGGCGGCGGCATTTACGTTGACGGAAGCGGCGCCACGGTGACGCTTGACGGCTGCTCGATTGGAGTGGACGCCGCCACACCTGCCACCGCAAGTTCTTCAAGCCTTTGCTCAAACTACGCGGCGGGAAAAGGCGGCGGCATTTACATAGCCAATTCTTCAACAACTGGCGTTACGCTTAAAAATTCGACAAACGTCTCTTACAATTACGCGGGCAACGGCGGCGGCATTTACGGAAATCAAGGACGGCTTTATTTGGAGTCGTCCACCGTGCGGCGAAACGGAACTGCGGAAAACGGTTGCGGCGGCGGCATTTATCTTTACAAGACATACCTGTCGTTTGCCGACACGAATTGCGAGATAACCAACAACACCGCGGCCGGAACAACATCTTCCGCGTGCGGCGGCGGCCTGTATTTGTCATCTTCCGTGACCTCCGACATGACAATCAGCGGAACTTTTAAATCAAATTCCGCTTATAGCGGCGGAGCGATTTACAGCGAGTCACCCAAAAAGGTCACGCTTGGCTCTGATTGCGCGATTGGAGCGAACGGCGCGGCCAACACCGCCACAAACGGCGGCGGTGTTTACAGCAAAGGCTCGGGCGGCCTTTTTCTGTCAGGGGCGACGATAAGCTATAACAGCGCAAGCGCGGCCGGCGGCGGCTTGTACAACGACACGTCTAAGACTACAACTTTTTCCAGCGGAACAATTTCAAACAATGCTGCCGAAGGAACTTCTTCCACCGGCGGAGGAATTTACAACAACGGAACTCTCACGATGAATGGAGACGCGACCGTCAGCGACAATTCCGCAGGCGGAAACGGCGGAGGAATTTACAACGGCAGCACTTTAAAGTTGGGCTACAAGAATTCTACCTCGACGGATTCTTGGTCAGGAAGCATCAGCGGCAATTCAGCTTCAAAGAACGGCGGCGGCATTTACAATGCCAGCGTTCTGTATGCCAACAACGCAACTTTTGACGGAAACTCCGCCGCGGAAAAAGGAAACGCGATTTACATCAAGCGAAATAGCACCACCGGTCCGTTTACGCTTAGCGGACAATGCAAGTTTGTAAACACCGCAACCGAGCAAAGCATTTTCTTATATGGCATTAATTACGACGATGTGACTGTTTCAAGCATGACATTGGCTTCTGGAAGCGGAAAAGTAATCCTAGAACCAAATTACACCGAAGGCTACATAATTGGAAAAACAGTCATTGCTTCCGGGGTGACCAGCGAAAGCTATCTTTCCAGCAATTTTTCCTTGCCGGAAAATTTACAAATGACATACGGCTTGAAAATAAACGGCAGCGCGGCAAAACTGTCAATCGCGACACAGCCGCAAGCAACTGTTCCGGAAGGAACCGTGACTACAAGCGTTGGAAACGGAGCGTTTAAAAACGCTTCAACTACGCCTGTTCATGTCCGCAAAATCGCAATGTCCAAATATGAAGTCACTTACAATTTATGGTACGCCGTTTATCAGTGGGCGATAAAGCAAACGGGCGCAAACAAATACACTTTTGGCAGCTGCGGAAAGGAAGGCGTGGACGCTAGCGGCGACAATCAAATTATAACTACAAGCGTCGCTCCAACAACAGCCCTTGTAAACAGCGGGGAAGGTCCTGGTGGACAGCGGCCGGTTACCAATGTAAGCTGGCGTGACGCGATTGTTTGGTGCAACGCCTACAGCGAATTCATGGGCTTGACGCCGGTTTATTACACCGACGAAAGTTATGAAACACCCTTGCGCGTTAGCTCTGACGCTGCGACTTACACTGTTGACATGGAGGGCAGCCAAGACTGTCCGTATATTTACTCAGAGTCCTTAACTGGAAACACGGACATGGCAAACTGTACCGCAGACGGCGCGCGCCTTCCCACTGAGGCGGAATGGGAATTTGCCGCACGAGGCGGCGACCAAACCGCCGCGGATTGGTCATACACATACGCCGGCGGCAACACGGTTGAAGATGTCGCATGGATAAAAGTTGGCTCTAATAGTCTTTTGCACTGTGTTGGAAAAAAGACCGAAAACCGGCTGGGGCTTTTTGACATGAGCGGAAACAACTCCGAATGGTGCGATGGTTGGTATAATAAAACCACAACCCCTCCAAACGCGACAACAAGGAGCGAGAAGGGCGGAAATGCCGCCAACGCAAGCGACGCCACAAACCTTAAGGTTGATTATTCAGGCAGCAGCGTTCCCAACCGCGCAGGCCCCCGCAGCGGCTTTAGATTTGTGCAGAATGATTAGGCAGTTGTGGCGGGGGCCAGCTCTTTTTGCAGCTCCAGAACTTGGTCTAGGGGGAGGCCGGTGATTTGCGCTGCTTGCTCGGCGGTCAGGTTCATCGCAAGTGCGTTTCGCGCGGTTTCCACGGCTTTGGCTTGCGCGCCTTGTTCGCGGCCTTCGATGATGCCTTCCTCGCGCCAATTGCGGATTGCGCGCTCTTCGTTGTATTCTGTCAAATACATGCCGATTATCTCCTCTTTTTGCTCGCGGACAAAGCCTTCCAAAAAGTTTTCACCAATCGCCCAATCTACGGCTTCGTTCACGGCTTGCTCGATTTTCATTCCAGCCTTTTTGTTGGCGGAAATTCTTCCCACAAGCCTGACATAATCATACATCGGTTTGCAGCTTTTGACAAGGCTTTCATTTTTATTTGGGTTGATGTTTACCACTTCCGCCGTCCATTCAAAGTCGCCGCTTTTGTCCTCCAGCTCAAAGGCTTCTGACAAACGCAGTTTGTATCGCTCCGGGCGTTCCGGCTGTCCGTTGTAAAAAACGACAAAGCGAGGGTTTGGAATTTTCACAAGAGACGGGCGTTGCAAATCCAGGTCTTCTTGAGTCAAATATTTTTGGTACAGTTGTGAAAAATAAAAAAGGCCTCTCAAAGGCATGTTTTGATTTGGGCGGCTCTGCTGTTCGTAGAGCGTCATCTGGCTGTCAACCAAAAAAGACACGTCGTTGTACATTTTTATGTAAATGACGTTTTCGATTGTGTTCAGCTCCAGCGCGTTTGGGTCTGTGTAGCTCGTTCCGTTCAAGACGTTGTACAAGTCCAGCCGCCAGCGCTTGCTGCGTTCCGTGTCCTTGCCAAAGATTGCGATGAAAAGCCTGTCGCGAAATTTAGGCTGCGCCCGGCCTTCGATTGTGTTGTTTTCTGTTGTTTCCATACGAAACTCCTATATATGAATATGCGAAAGCGCCGCCCCCACAGATTTTGCGACAGCGCTTTCTTGCCTATAACATATAAATTTTTTTCGAGATTTTGGTCTTTTTTTGGAAAAAACGTAAAAAAATTGTCTTTTTTCACCGACGTTCCCCTTCCGTCGCGTCTTACAGACGCTCAAAACGCGCTCCCCTTGAAAATTCCGTTCTGTTCTACTATAATATCCCGCGATGGATTTGTTTTTTGGAGCGTCGGTTTCGCCCGGAATAGGGCGGGGCAACGCATTTGTAATTCCCGATCAAGCTCAGCGTGTCATTCCTCAAACGCCGATAACGGCGGAGCAAGTTGATTCCGAATGGCTGCGCTATGTCTACGCGCGCGATTCTGTGGCCGACCAAATCAAAATTCAGCTTGAGCAAATCCAGGGCAACAAGGAAATTTTCGAGACCTATTCGTTGATGCTGGCCGACCCGGTCTTTAACAAGGAAGTGGGCGACTGCATCGCCCAGCGCCTTTTTAACGTCGAGTTCATCCTTGACTTTAAGATGGAGGAATACGCCCAGCGCCTGCGCGACAGCGGAAACGATTATTTGGCCGAGCGCGCGCAGGACATCATCGACATCTTTGGCCGCGTCCTCAACGAGCTTTTGAACATACATCCCTTTGACATGGAGCAGGTGCCAGAAGGCGTTGTCTTGATCGCGCAGTCGCTCAACGCCAGCGACGCGATGGTCATTTCAAAAAAACGCTTGTCGGGCTTGGCGCTTGTTGAAGGAGGCCTTTCCAGCCACGTCGCCATTTTGGCGCGCAGCTACGGCGTTCCCGCGGTGTTCGCCCTTCCCAAAGAAATAAAGCAAATACATAACAGCGAGCGCATAATCCTTGACGCGGATTCCGCCGAGCTTATCGTGGACCCCGACGCCGGCACTGTTTTGGACTACCAAAAAAAAGTCGAGCAAATCGCCGAGCGCAAAAAGGCGCTTTTGCTTTTCCGTTCCAAGCCGGCGCAAACAAAAGACGGCGAGCGCTTCCATCTTTACGCCAACATCGGAACGGTTGAAGAGGCAAGAATTGCCTTGGAAGAAGGAGCGGAAGGCATCGGCCTTTTTAGAACGGAATTCCTTTTTATGAACGAATTGAATTCCGGCGAAGGCGGCGCTCGCTCGGTAAGCGAAGACGCTCAGTTTGAAGCCTACAAAGAAGTTTTGCAAATTATGGGCGACCGTCCCGTCACAATCCGAACGCTTGACGCTGGCGGCGACAAGTTGCTCAAGATGGTTGACGCTCCCGTTGAGAACGAAAAGAATCCCTTGATGGGCTTGCGCGCGATTCGCATGAGCTTGCAAACTCCGCAGCTTTTTAAGACGCAGCTTCGCGCGCTTTACCGCGCCAGCGTTTACGGAAACTTAAAGATAATGTTCCCGCTGATTACAAGCCAAGAACAGGTAGAGCTTGCCCGCGCCGTGGCAAGTCAAGTCCGCGACGAACTTTTGGACGAAGGAATAAAAGTAAAGGAAGTTCCGATCGGCATTATGGTTGAGACAGCCGCCGCCGGAATCATCGCCGATTGCCTGGCCACTGTCTCGGACTTCTTTTCTATTGGAACAAACGATTTGGTGCAATACACTTTGGGCGTTGACCGCGAAAACATCAACGTGGCCGATTGCTACGACGAATTTCATTTGGCGGTTTTGCGCTTGATTCAAAACACAATCAAGGCGGCGGGCGACGCTAACATTCCGGTTTCGGTTTGCGGCGAAATGGCAAGCCGCGTTGACAGCGCGATGATGCTGGCTGGAATGGGAATCCGAAACCTTAGCATGGGGCCTTCGCAAATTTCTGTGGTGAAGGAAAAACTTTCTGCGATAACCGTAAAAGAATTGGAAGCGATTTTAGATGGGAAGAAAAAATAAAGATTTTCAAGAAGAAGATTTTTCTCAAGACCGAGATTTGTCGTTGGACCAAGAGGCCGCGCAAGCCCAAGAAGCGGCCGCCTCCGAATACGATCCCGCAAAAACATACGTCAACTTGCCGTTGGTCGTTTTAGCCGGGCGACCCAACGTAGGAAAGTCAACGCTCTTCAACCGCTTTATGAAAAGGCGAATCGCGATTGTAGACCCTACGCCCGGCGTCACCCGCGACCCTGTTGAAGCCACAGCATTCATCGCCGGAAAACCCGTTCACCTTATGGATACCGGCGGCTACAAGCTTACCCGCGACGTCGGAACGATGGAAGCGGTGATGGACGATTTGGTCGTCGAAAAAACGATTCAAATGATAAAAAAAGCCGACCTCATTTTGCTTTTGCTTGAGGCCGGCGAAATCACTCCCGAAGACGAAGAGTTTGTCCATCAGTTGCGCCCTTACTGGAACAAGGTCATCGCCGCCGTCAACAAGACCGAAGGCGGCCGCGGCGAAAGCGTCGCATGGAACTACTTGCAGTTTGGCTTTAAGGAATTGCTTTTTATCAGCGCCGAGCACGGTGACAACATAACCGAGCTTTCTGAAAAAATCGTAAGCCGCTTGGACTTTTCAAACGTAAAGGAAGGCCAGGAAGAAGAGCCTCCGATTCGCATCGCGATTTTAGGAAAGCCCAACACGGGAAAGTCCACGCTCTCCAACCGTTTGACGCATAGCGAGGCTTCCATCGTAAGCGACTACGCCGGAACTACGCGCGACGTCGTAGAAGGAAGTTTCCGCTACAACGGCCGCGACTGCCTTTTGTTGGACACGGCGGGAATTAGGCGCAAAAGCAAAGTAAAGGAAAACGTTGAGTATTATTCGGTAAACCGCGCGATAAAAACTTTGGACGAATGCGACGTCGTCATTCTAATGATTGACGCGCAAGAAGGCCTTGCCGAGCAAGACAAAAAAATCTGCGCGCTTGCCTACGAGCGCGGCCGCCCGATAATCTTTGCCCTCAACAAATGGGACACGCAGGAGAAGGGAAGGACTCCGGCGCGCAAGGCGGAGGAAAACATCCGCATAATGTTCGGCCAAATGAACTGGGCTCCGATTGTGGAAATTTCCGCGCTGCAAGGCGACGGCATGAAAAAACTTATGGACACCGCGCTTGAGCTTTACGGCCAAGTCACCCGCAAGGTTGAGACGGCCGCGCTTAACTCCGCGCTAAAGGATTGGCTCATCAAGTATCCGCCGCCGGCCTCAAAGACAATGCATTTTAAAATCCGCTACATGACGCAAACAAGCGTCAATCCCGTAAGCTTTGTGATATTCGCCACGAGGCCGGACACCGTTCCTCTGACCTACATCACGTTCCTAAAAAACAGGATCCGCGAAGACTTGGGCTTTGACAAAATTCCTGTCCAGCTTGAACTTAAGGCCAGCCGCCAAAAGTGGGAAGACCGGGAGCGCTGATGTACACGATTGGCCAAGTGGAAGAGATTACAGGCGTAAAGCAGCACGTCTTGCGCTACTGGGAAGAAGTGATTCCAGGTTTCGCTCCAAAAAAAGATTTTGGCGGCCGCCGTCTCTACAGCCAAAAGGACATGGAAACCGTTCTCCGATTGAAGCATTTGATTTACCAAAAAAAATTCACGATAGAAGGCGCGCGCGACCAAATAATAAACGAGTCCGAAGCGTTTGAAAAATCCGCCGACTTGCTTGGCGAGCTCAGAGCCGCGCGCCGCGAATTGACCGAAGCCTTTTTCGCTCTAAGAAAACTTAAGTAAAGGCGGAACTATGGACAAAGCGATTGGCGCGAAAATCATTCAAAGCCTTTTTGACCCTAAAAAAATTCCCGACGACGCGCAAAAAATTTTGCGGGACTTTGACCAAATCGCGCAAGCCGCGATGCCGGCAAACTCCAAGCAGCTTGTGGCGCTTCCAAAACAAATCCGCGAGCTTAGCCACCAAATGACCGACGACCGCGGTTCGCGCCGCTTGGGCTACATGAACGAAAAAACTTTTTTGGCCTCTTACGTCCGCTACTTTATGTGGTGGAATCTTGTCCGCCTTACGCGGCTTTTTGCCAACCTTGACTTTGGCTTTTTGCGCGACGGCGACGTTTGCCTAGACATCGGAAGCGGCCCGCTGACATTGCCTTGCGCCTTGTGGTTGGCCCGACCAGACTTGCGGTCAAAAAAACTTGTCTGGTATGTGATGGACATTTCGCAGCTTGCGCTTTCGTTGGGCGAAGAAATCTTTTTGTCCGTCGCGGCTGCGACCGGCGGCGAGCCTTGGAAAATCGTCCGCGTAAAGGGCCCTCTTGGAACCGCGGTAAAAGAAAAGGCCGCCTTTGTCACTTGCGCCAATATGTTCAACGAGATTCTCCAAAAGCAAAGCGAGCCGCCGGATTTTTTGGCCAAGAAATATTCCCAGTCGCTTTTTAAGTATTTGGATTTTGCGGAACAAGCCTCGCCCGCGATTTTTTTGGCCGAGCCCGGAACGCCTGGGTCGGGGCGTTTTGTTTCACTGATGCGCGACGCCTTTATCAGGCGCGGTTTGTTTGCGCTCGCTCCTTGTCCCCACCAACAAAATTGTCCGATGGACGGCCGCCGATTAGGGAAAGGCGGCGCCACAGGCAAGTGGTGCAACTTTGCATTTGACACCGACGACGCTCCCAAAAAACTTTTGGCGCTTTCCGCTAAAGCCGGCATCCCCAAAGAGCGCGCCGTCATATCGTTTGTGTTCGCTGTGTCATTGCCCGGCTTGACCGGGCAATCTGACGCAAGCGCCAAAGATTGCCGCGTCGCGCGCGGCAATGACAATGAACCGTGTCATTCCCGCGCTCCGACGCGGGAATCTTTTGACAAAAACCGCATTCGAATTGCATCCGACATAATCCGCGTGCCCGCCTCCGAGCCAGGCCAAAAGTCTCGGATCGGCCACTACGCTTGCTCCGAGCAAGGCCTTGTCTTGGCGCTTTCGTCAGGCGGCCATCGCGTTTACTCCGGCGACTTGTTGGAAGTTGAAACTGCTGGCAAGCCCAAGAGCGGGCCCGCGCGCGACGCAAAGAGCGGCGCAATAATTGTTGAGATTTAGCGCGCGAACTTGTAGCCGTTTCGGCCTGAGCGCTTTATTTCGTAGAGGGCTGCGTCTGCCTTTTCGATTAGGCTTTCGTTCCAGCCGTTTTTGCTGATTGCGATTCCGCAGCTAAGAGTTGTGCGCGGAATGTCGTTTTGGCATTTTTCTTCAAGCTTTTTAAATAGCGTTTCCATTTTTGCGGAAATCACGCGCTTTGTTTTTTGCAAGTTGTCGTCGCACTTTGAAAGCACTACGGCAAATTCGTCTCCGCCAAGGCGGGCTGCGTAATCAGTTGAGCGGAAGCTTGATTCCAAAATTTGAGCCACAGTCTTTAGTACTTTGTCGCCGACAGTGTGGCCGTACTCGTCGTTTATTTCTTTAAATTTGTCAACGTCAAGCATGATAAAAGCCACGCTTTCGTTGGATTCTTTAAGCGCCTTTAGAATTGCCTTGAACGCTGTTCTGTTTATAAGGCCAGTCAATTCGTCGTGTTCCGCTTGTCGGCGCAAATAGTTTTCGTTTTTCGTCGCGATTTCGAACATTTCGTTGTAAGTCCACCTTAACAGCTCCAATTCGGTTGTTCGAGTCGCTTGCAGCTTTTGCTTGTTTTTGATGTTGTCGATAAAGCCGTAAAGCGATTTTATAACAAAGAATATTATGATTAGAAAAAAGGCCAAAGAAAAGACAACGATTAAAATTATTTCGAAAAAAGTTCTGGTAAGGGTCGCCTCAAGGCTTTCGGCGTTGTTCCTGTTAAGCACGCTGGCGTGGTTAAAGATTTCTTCAACCGCGTTGGCCCTGTAGTTTGAAATGGCGTTTTTCATCGAAAAGTATTTGTCCGAAAACAAAATGAGCCAAGCGGTCGCCATTTTTGTGTTAAAGTCCTGGGCCTTTTCTTGGTCGGAAAGCTGGGCGTTTTCCACCGCGGCCGGAACCTTGTATGAAGGGGTTTTGTCGTAGCCCTTTGCAAGGACGACAAGTTTCATCGCCTTGTATTCAAGCTCTTCAAGCTTTTTAGACTCGTTCATCGCTTGTTCAAGGTAGCTGGCGGATTTTTCTATCGCTCCTGCGGCCTTGATTTCTTCAAGGGCTTTTTCGCGCCTTTTTGTTTCGTCTATTTCGGCAAAATAATTCTCAAGATGGCTCCAGTCGCCTGTGATGGCAAAAAGCCTGGATTCGTTGGTCAAATAGTCCGAGGCTTCCTGCAAGCTCACCGCGGCCTGGGCGATTTTTTGCGACTGCATCGTGTTTTTGGCAAAATTTTGGAATAGGAGCGGAACCTTTATTACGCTGACGATTAGAACGGCGCTCAGGGCTAGAATCAAAGCGAGAAAAAGGAAGCTGATTTTTTTTAGATTCACTTTCATTTTTTGTTTGTCTTTCTTCTATAATAGCAATTATTGCCTTTTTGCGCAATAAAAAGCGGAGCGGAAGTCCAGCCCGCCGGTCCGCTTTCGACCCCGTTAGACTTGCATTTTTGCGCGAAAAATGATAAAATAACAAATCATTTTAAAGTACTCGGAGCAAATAATGCCGGCGGAGACTAAGGCAAAAAGAGTAGAGGTTGACAGAAGCAAGGTTAGAACCGCCATAAACGCGGGAATTCCCCTCTCTCTTACAACATATACGCTTCCCCACGAGATGGAAGTGTACATGGACGACATATTGCGCGCTTTCTTGGAAGAACTCAATCAAACGCAAATGATTGAGTACCTTTCTTATTGCCTTAGCGAACTTATCACCAACGCCAAAAAAGCCAACACAAAACGCGTGTACTTTAAATTCAAGAAGCTGGACATAACAAACCAGGCCGACTACGAGCTTGGAATGAAGACTTTTAAGGACGACACGCTCAACGACATCAATTACTTTTTGGGCTTGCAAAAAAAGGCCGGCCTTTACATTCGCCTGATTCTCCAGTTCCGCAACAATAAAATTAAAATCGAAGTCCGCAACAATTCGGACTTGACGATATTTGAATACAAGCGCATTCACGACAAGCTTAGCCGCGCCCAGCAATACACTTCCGTCGAACAGGCGATGGACCAGATTTTGGACAATTCAGAAGGCGCTGGACTTGGCCTTGTAATCATGATTTTGATGCTGGAAAAAATCGGCCTTACCGAAGAAAATTTCCAAGTCATTTGCGAAAACGGCGAGACAATCACCCGCATCATTCTTCCGCTCAACCAAAAGACACAGGACGACATTGACTTTATCTCTGACGAATTTGTAAAGGTCATTGACGAGCTTCCCCAGTTCCCCGAGAACATCTCGGCGATAAACCGCCTCTTGAGCAACCCTGATTCAAAGATGAGCGACATCGCCATGCAAATATCAAACGACGTTTCTTTGAGCGCCGAACTTTTAAAGTTGGTCAACTCGGCGGCCTTCGCTTTGGCCAGCCCTTGCTCCAGCATTTACGACGCGGTAAAGTTGGTCGGTTTGCGCGGCATAAAGAATTTGCTTTTCTCTATCGGAGCGGTTCAGTCATTCGCCAAAGTTGGCGGCGGCAAAGAAGATTTGTGGTCGCACGCCTACCAAGTCGCTTTTTATTCATACAACTTGGCGCGCAACTTTTGTTCCGGCAACCGCAACATCATAGAGGACGCTTACGTTTGCGGCCTTTTGCACGACATGGGAAAAATTATTTTTGAGACAAGCCATCCCGACTTTATCAACGGTGTGCGCAAAATGAGCGCCGAAAAAAATGTTTCGGTCGATATTTTTGAAAAGCTTGTCGCCGGCGTAAACCACGCCGAGATTGGAGCGCGTGTCGCCGAAAAATGGAATTTCCCGGACATTATCGTCGGCGCGATCAGATACCACCACGCTCCTGATTCCGCTCCCGAAGAAGTGAAGAAATTAGTTCACGTTGTTTATTTGGCCGACCTTATGACCCACTACCAAAAGCAAGACGTGGCCTTCTATCAAATCGACGTTGACGTTCTTAAGGAATTTAAGCTTACAAACGAAAGCCAGTTCCAAAAGATTTCAAAGCAATTGCTTGACGCCTTCCACAAACAAGAGGACGCCTAAAGCGCCTCGACCCATTTTTGCATAAGGATGCCAAAGGCGACGCCCACATTGAGCGAGGCCTTTAATCCTTTCATCGGAATTGTGACTCGGCCATAAGTCGCTTTTGCAAGCGCTTGGGGGCTGGCTCCCAATTCCTCCGAGCCTATTATGCAAATCCCGCTTTTAGGAAATTCAAATTCGTCGATCGGAGTTCCGCCGGTTTCCAGGACAAAAATATTTTGGTCTTGGGGCAATTCGTCAAGGGAGGCGCGCTGCCAGCCCATCGTTTGGACGCAGCCCATTCCGCTCCTTAGGGAACGGGGATGCTCCGGGTTGCAGCAGCCTGGCGAAAGATAAATTTTTTCCGCTCCCATTCCTTCGGCGGTTCTAAAGATGGAGCCGAGGTTAAAGGGGGAACGGATGTCTTCCGCGTAAACGGCAAGGCCGGGAAAAAAGTCGCGCTTTGCCACCGTTCCGTCTTGGCTCAAATTTGGATGGGGAGCGATTATCAAATCCCATTCCGCGGGAAAGGTTCCGATTATAGAAAGAAGCTCGTTGCGGGCCAGGTTGCAGGCCAAGCGCTCGTCCAACGGGTTTGCGTTGAGCGCGTCCTCAATCTTTTGGGCGGCCTCCAGCGAAATTTTGGGGTCTTGCAAAAAGACTCGGCACAAGGCCTTTATGTAGTCGGCCCGTGTCATCGAAGAAAAGTTGTATTCCGAGCCTTTTTCGGCCATTCCCAAAATGTCGCGCTCCAAGGCGCCGAAGCAAAGGGCCAGCTTTCGTCTTTGTTGGCCGCCCGCCAGTTGGAAAAGTTTGTTGGGATTTATCATTCTTTTATTATTAAGAAAAAACTTGAAAAAGTCAATTTTATGCTTTATAATTTATTTTTATGAAGATTTCTTCTTTGCGTGTAAAGTACACGATTTTCATTTCCGCATTTTTTGCGCTTGTAATAGCTTTGTTTTCCGTTTTGGCGATTTTTAGAGCCGCCCAAATTTGCGTGGACACTTTTGTGGCCGAAGGAAAGCCTCTTGTTGAGCATGGTTCCAAATATGTAAACGAAAATATCGAGCGCTTCCGTAAAATAATCGACACCCAAAACCAAGATTCCTTGATTTACAAAAGAATGCATGAAGATTTGCTTGTTATGAAAGAAGCGTCTTCGGCAAAATATTTTTACACGATGATTCCCGCCAACAGCAAGGAATATATGTATGTCGTTGACGGCTCTTGCGACCCCAGCGACGAAGAAAATTTTTCCACTTTGGGAACGTTGGAAACACGGGACAACTACGGAGAGCCCGCCTTGCGCGCCATGGAAACTTTGACTTGCCAGGCAAGCAAAATGACCAAGCAGGAAGGTTGGGGTTGGCTCATCACTGTCTTCGCTCCGATTGTGGACAACGGCCGCGCCATAGGCTTTATCGCCGCCGACTACGACGCCAGCGGCTTGCGCTCTTCGATTAAATGGCTCATCATTTACATCGCCTTGATTTCGCTTGTTTTGCTTGCCGCCGTAATTTTTGTCTTGAATGTCGCTTTGAGCGCCTTGTTCGGCCGCATCCAAAAGGTCACAAACGAAATTACCGACATCGCCATCGGCAAGGCGGACTTGTCTAAAAAGATTCCAGTAAAGGCCAAGGACGAAATTGGTGACTTGGCGGAAAGCTGCAACAAGCTTACAGAAAGCCTTTCAAACATGTTCAAAAAAATTAAGGAATCGGTCGCTTCACTCGTTTACTCAGGAACGGAAATCGGAGACCATTCTCAGTCGACTATCGGCGACGTTCAAAAGACCAACGAGCGCATCCAGGAAATCAGCGCCCGCTCAAAGATCCAGAACGAGACGATGGACATGGTCGCCGAAAGCAGCTCTAACGTAAGCAAGTCCATCCAGCTTTTCGCTTCAAGAATCGCGATGCAATCCGAAGCCATCAGCGAGATTTCTGGCCACGCGACGGAAATCTCCGCCAACATTCAAAGCATCGACGAGAACATTTCTAAGATTTCGCAAAGGTACGAGCTCTTGGTCAACGACTCAAAGACAGGCCAAAAGGACCAGATGACTGTTGTTGACAAGGTTGGCGAAATCCAAGCGCAGGCCGGCCGTCTAAAGGAAGCCAACGCAGTTATCCGCAACATCGCAAGCCAAACAAACTTGCTGGCCATGAACGCTTCCATCGAGGCGGCGCACGCTGGCGCGGCCGGAAAAGGCTTTGCTGTCGTTGCCGGCGAAATCCGAAACCTTGCCGAAAGCTCGGCCAAGCAGTCAAAGAGCATCGGCGATTTGATCAAGTCAATTACAGAAGCCATCACAGGAATTGTGGACGCTTCAAAACTTTCTCTCGCTTCGTTCCAAAGCTTGGACTCAAGAATCGGCGAGATTCAATCGATGCTTGCCGAGGTTTTGGCCAGCGTCAACGAGCAACAGCTTGGAACAAAGAGTTTGCTCGAGTCTATGTTTGTCGTCGAGACGTCTTCGTCATCGATCAAAAGCGCCAGCGCCGAGATGCAAGAGCAAAGCGCGAAGGTATTCTCAAAAATGGACGAGCTTAGAACTTCGGCCAGTGAAATTACGATTCTTACAGCCAGCATAAAGAATTCTGTCGGCGAGATTTTAAAGCAAGCCGAAAAGTCTTCCGCGGAATCGGAGAACAACGCAAGGCTCAACAAGGAAGTTCTTGGCTTGATCGACAGCTACAAGATATAAGCCACTCCGAAGGCTCGGGGATTTCAAAGCGCATTTTTTCTTTTGTCCAAGGGTGAACAAATTCCAGCGTCCGCGCGTGCAGGGCCAGGCGGCCAAAGGGGTTTGTCTTTGCCCTGTAATTTTTGTCTCCGCAAAGAGGATAGCCAAGGCTAGCCAAATGGGCGCGGATTTGGTTCTTGCGGCCGGTGTCCAGCGACAGTTCAAACATCGTGAATTGTTTTGAGCGAGCGATGATTTTATAGTTTGTTCGAGCCGGGATTGTCTTAAAGCTCGCGCCTTTTGAGCCTGCTTTTGGAACAAAGGCCACGTTGTAGGCGTTGTAAGCCAAGGGGCTGTCAATAGTTCCTTCGTCTGGAAGAGATTTTGCGGGGCCGCGCGGGTTTTCGGCAACGGCGCGGTAAAGGCGCTCTGAGACCATTTTTTGCCAAGAATCCATTATGATTTTTTGCGCGCGCTCGTTAAGGGCGAACATCATTACGCCGCTGGTTTCTTTGTCCAAGCGGTGGACTGCGAAAGGCCTATGCTTTGCGGAAAAGGTTCCCCGCTTTCTCATGTATTCTTCCAAAAGGGCGATGGCGGTTTTTGCGCGGCATCCGGGGTATGGAACGGACAAAAGGCCTGCGCTTTTGTTTATGACAGCGATGTTTTGGTCTTGAAACAGAACTTGAAATTTTTGGGTCATAATAAAAGACTATTGCAGAATATAACAAAATTGTATTGAAAATTCTATATGCATAATGTCATTTTTTTGCTATTATTGCAAGCGGAGGAATTAAAAATATGGATCACAGACTTCTTACAATTCAGGACGTGTCTTGCGTAGGCCAGTGCTCGCTCACTGTAGCCCTTCCCATTGTCAGCGCTTGCGGAATCGAAACTGCGATTTTGCCAAGTTCCGTTCTTTCAAACCATACAGGAAAAGGCTTTAGCGCTTGGACTTTCCGCGACCTTACCGACGAAATGCCAAAAATTCTTGACCAGTGGCTCAAGGAAAAAATCGACTTCGACGCTTTTTACACAGGCTATGTTTCAAAATCGCAAATTCCACACATACTCGACATATTCAAAAAAGCGGCCCGCCCCGGCGCGGTAAAAATCGTCGACCCGGCCATGGCCGACAACGGAAAGCTTTACGCCGGCTTTGACGACGACTTTCCCAAAGAGATGGCACGCCTTGTGGCCGAAGCCGACTACGCGCTTCCCAACTTGACAGAGGCCTCTTTCCTTCTTGGACAGGAATACATCGAAAGCGGCTACGACAAGGCCTACATCGAAAAGACGATCGCCGGCCTCCACAAGCTTGGCGCCAAGAACGTAATTTTGACAGGCGTTAGCTTTGACCCCGCAAAGTTGGGCGTTGCCGTTTCTGACGGAAAGAAGATTGACTACTACTTCAACGACCGCCTTCCCGCCGCAATGCACGGAACTGGCGACGTTTACGCCTCAGCCTTTGCAGGATCCCTTATGAGAGGAAAGCCGGTTTTGGAAGCCGCCGCGATTGCCGCCGATTTTGTCGTCGAGTCCATGAAAAAGACTCTTGGCGACGATTCCCATTTCTACGGAGTCAAATTCGAAAAGGCAATTCCTTTCTTGGTGGGTAGACTAGAAAAATAATTTAAAAGGCGCTATCCTAGAAGAATGCCGAAAAACTATGAAATGCTCGAGGCCAGTTCCATTCGTGGAATAATCGAGCATTACAAAAAAGAAAATTTCTTCATCAACAAGACCGACGACGAAGTTGAGCTTGACGTTGTTTTAATTCAGGGCTTGATTGAAAAATTTTTTCGCATTTTGTTTCCCGGATACTTCCGCGAGCGCGAATACAAAGTAAGCGACTTTGAAAATTATATTTCTGTCTTGTGTCGCGAAGTCATGCTTGTTTTGAACAAGCAGATTTTCTTGGCGCTAAAAAAATTGCCGCAAAACGAGGGCGCGGACGAAGAAAAGCTCCGCGAGCGCTCGCGGCTTGTCACCCATGAATTTTTTGACAGGATTCCCCGCGTCCGGGAATTTTTGGAGACCGACTTGCAGGCGGCTTACGACGGAGACCCGGCCGCCTTTGACAAAACAGAAATCATTTTGTCTTACCCAGGCTTTTACGCCATCGCGGTAAACCGCCTTGCCCACGAACTTTTTGTTTTGGGTGTGCCCTTGATTCCGCGAATAATGACTGAATACGCTCACAACCGCACGGGTATCGACATCCATCCCGGCGCCAATTTGGGAAAGTATTTTTTCATCGACCACGGCACCGGAATTGTAATCGGCGAAACAACCGTAATCGGCGAACATGTCAAGGTTTACCAAGGAGTCACCTTGGGCGCTTTGAGCACAAACGGCGGACAATCTCTTAAGGGCGTAAAGCGCCATCCTACAATCGAAGACAACGTAACGATTTATTCAGGCGCCTCGATTTTGGGAGGCGACACAGTCATCGGAAAAAATTCCGTCATTGGCGGCAACACGTTTGTCACAAAGTCTGTCGCCTGCGAAACGGTTGTCAGCATAAAGAACCAAGAGTTGAAATTTAAGACGGCTTTGGACAACATTTCTCCGCAAGAAGCGGCTAAGTTGCAAGAGGCCATGTGGATATAAATCTAGAGGGGATTATGAAAAAGTATTTGTTTTTGTTTTTAAGCGCCGTTTGTTTTTTTCTTTCCGCTTGCTACAATCCCAAGCCAAAAGACATGCTTGACCAAGTAAAGACCAAGGGCGAACTTGTAATCGCGCTGGAAGGCGCGTGGGAGCCTTGGAATTACCATAATGAGCAAAACCAATTGGTCGGCTTTGATGTTGACGTCGCCAAAGAATTGTGCAGGCGAATTGGCGTTAAGGCAAGATTTATTGAGCTTGAATGGGAAAGGTTGTTGAATTGTTTGGAAAAGCATGAGTGCGACATTGTTATGAACGGAGTCGCCATCACGCCCGAAAGAAAAGAGCGCTTTTACTTTTCCACTCCCTATGCCTACGAAAGGGCTGTTGTAATTATCAGAAAAGACAATGACGAAATAAAGTCTTTTGGCGACCTAAATGGCAGAACCTCCGCCAACTCGCTCGGCAGCACTTATGACGCGCTTGCAAGAAAGCACGGCGCTATTCCTATCATTGTGGATACTTTTGACGAAACGATAAACTTGCTTTTGCAAAATAGAGTTGAATCCACTGTAAATTCAGTTTTGGCGTTCAACACTTATATGAAAAACAATTCCAGCGCCCCGTTAAAGGCTGTCGCCGTGTCGGAAGAATTTTCTAGGGTAGCGATTCCTTGCAGAAAGACTTCTGAAAATTTAACTCTTTTGATGGAAATGAACAACGCGCTGGAAGCCATGCGTTTTGACGGAACGCTTAAAGATATATCGATGAAATATTTTGGACAGGATGTTTCAAAATGAAATTTGTTGTCTTGACCTTGGCGCTCTTAATGTACGCGCTTGTAATTGTTTTTCAAAGCAAAAAGGTGTTTTTTGCTTTGGGCGCGGCGATCATTGCGATTGCTCTTGGAACGATTTTCCCCCAAAGCGTTTTTGACGGCGGCGGCAAAAGCTACGCCATTTGCCATTCGCTTTTTGAATTGATTAATTGGAATGTCTTGATGATTTATGTCGGCTCGATGATTATCGCCGCGCTTTTTATTTATTCAAAGGCGCCGTCGAGGGTGGCTGACGAAATCATAAAAGTTTCTCCCAGCGCCGGAATCGCAATCGTTCTTATTTTGGCGATGACGGGAATCATTTCTATTTTTGTGGAAAACGTCGCGACCGTTTTGGTTATGGCGCCAATCGCGCTGGCCCTTTGCAAAAAGCTAAGGCTCAATCCGACAAACTTTATGGTCGGCTTGGCGGTAATGTCCAATTTGGAAGGGACTGCCACCCTCGTCGGCGACCCGCCGTCCATGATTTTCGCTTCGTTCGCCGGCTACACTTTTAACGACTTTTTTGTCCACAGCCAAAAACTTTCGATATTTTTCTTTATCCAGACCGGCTTGCTTGTGGGCTGCGTTTTCTTTTACTTTATTTTTAGGAACGCAAAAGAAAAAATCGAGGCGCAAGAGACAAAAGTCGTTTCGCTCTTTCCTTCGGCCCTTTTGCTTTTGATGATTTTTGGCCTCGCCGCGATTTCGTTCCTAAAGATTGAATTTGCCTTTGCAAGCGGAAGCTTTGTCTTGGCGCTTGGAATAATCGGTTTGGCCTGGCACTTTTTTTGCCAAAAAAAATCCGCCAAAGAGATTTGGGAACTGGTCAAGGATTTGGATTGGGAAACCATCTTTTTCTTGATAGGAATTTTTGTCGTTGTGGGCGCCCTTAGCGAATCGGGCCTCCTTATGGATTTTGCCAATTTCTTGGCTCGAATCACCGATGGAAGCAAGGTTGGCGCTTTTGTACTGGTTTTGCTTGTTTCGATAATTCTTTCGGGCTTTATCGACAACGTTCCTTATATAATCGTAATGCTTCCTGTAGCGGCGGATTTGGCAAAATCCGTTGGCAGCGCTCCCGAATTGTACATGTTCGCCCTTTTGATCGGCTCTTGTTTGGGCGGAAATTTGACCCCCTACGGAGCCAGCGCCAATGTTGTCGCTATGGGAATCGTAAAAAAAGAGGGCCAGCCCATGAATTTTGCCTCTTGGCTCAAACTTGGAGCGCCCTTTACCCTTTTGACCACCGCCTCCGCCGCCCTGCTTTTGTGGCTCATCTGGTCATAGAATTATTGATTTAAAGGCCCTTATATAGTATAATATCATTCCTATGTTTACGCTGAATTTCGCGTTTAAAAATATCATTTCGCGCAAGAGTTCCTTGGTGATAATTTTGTTCATCGCCTTTTCCATCGCGGTTTTGGTCATGGCCAACGCGGTTTTTGACGGAACCAAGTCCGGAATAGAAAAAACGTTCAGCCAAAATTTTACCGGCGACATAGTGGTTCGCCCCAAGGCCCAGTTTCCCATGAGCTTGTTTGGAGACGAAACTCCGATTACAGGAAATTTGAGCGAATTGCCCCAGCTTATACCTTACACCGACATTTATTCTTATGTTTCGGATTTGGAATTTGTAAAAAAAGCCCTTCCTCAAATCACAGGACAGGCGGTCTTGCGTTTTGACGACAGCAATTTTGCCTCTTATTTTTTTGGAGTTGACGCGCAAGATTACGTAAGCTTGATGCCGGGAATAAAAATCTTGCAGGGCGAGCCTTATTCCGCCGACGAGAACGGCATTATGATTTCTAACGTGACCCTGCAAAAAATTTATGAGGAGCATGGAGTCATGCTTCAAGTTGGAGATCAAATCCAGCTTGCGGGCTTTACCGGATCTTCCTACACTTTGAGGGCCGCCACTTTGAGCGCGGTTTACGAATACGCGGTTCACAACGATTTGCAGGACAAAATAATTTTGATAAATCCCGACATTCTCCGTCCCCTTATCGGCTTGAATTCCACCGAAATAGACACAAGCCTTTTTACCCAAGACAATTCGGGCTTGCTTGAAAATTTGGACCAGGGCGGAATAGACGACCTTTTTGGCGACTGCGAAGACTTTGACTCGGACGATTTTTTTGCGGAGGAATCTCTTCCTGCCCAAGAAGCGGCGGCGCAAACGGTAGAAGAAGCGGAACAAGTTGGCGAAGAAACGATTTGGAATTACATTGTATGTTCGACCGCGCCCGGCGTTTCTGTCAGTTCCGCAATACGAAAGATGAACCGGGAGTTTGCAAAGCGCGAATGGCCTTGCCAAGCGGTTGACTGGCGCGCCGCCGCCGGAATGGCCGCGCAATACATTTATTGGATGCGCTTGATTTTTAACATTGGCCTTATAATCATAATCGGAACCGGTTTTATCATCGTAAACAACACTTTGGTAATAGCGGCGCTCGACCGTTCCAAAGAAACTGGAGCGCTTAGGGCGATTGGCGCCGGCCGCCGTTTTGTCGCGCTTGAATATTTGGCCGAAACTTTGATGCTGACAATCACCGCGGGAATTTTGGGCTGCGTCTTGGGCGCGATTGGAAACACCTTTTTGTCAAACGGATCGATTCATTTTAGCAACACCTATTTGGTCCAGCTTTTTGGCGGAGACACTTTGCGGGCGGTTGTGCGCTTGCCGAATATTTTGAGCGGAATGGCGTTGTCATTGATTTTGGCTTTTGTGGCTTGGTTGTATCCAGTAAAAATCGCCTTGAACACAAGCCCCGTCGCCGCCATGGAGGCCGTCCGATAATGAAAAGCCTTTACTTTAATTTTGCGATAAAATCATTGATAAGCCGCGCCAAGCAATACCGTTCGCTTTTTGCTGTTTGCGTTGTTGGCGTTTGCGTAATGCTTTCTGTTTTGATGACAACCGACGGAATGATTGATTCGATGACAGAAAAAATGCGCCAGTATTATGGCGGCGACTTTATGATTTTGAGCGACAACGAGTGGCATCTTGAATTGTTGGAAATGTATGACGGCATGATAGCCGCCCTTAAGGAAATTCTTCCAAAGGGAACTGAAATTTCTTACCGTTATAAAAGAGATTCCGGCGACAAGAGCCTTTTTTTTGAAGGCGTAAGCGTAAAGCAAAGGTCCGTTCAAGGCGTTGACTTTTCTTTGGAAAAGGCGCTTTTTGAAAAATTCAATTTTGTCGAGGGCGGCATCGAAGTTCGGGAAAGTCATGACACTCTTTTGCTTTCGGAGCCGGCCGCAAAAAAGTTGGGCGTCCATATAGGCGACAACGTTGTTTTGTTGATGGACACTCCTTTTGGACAAAACACAGTGACGCTTGTGGTCACGGGGATTTTTCAGGACTCCAGCGTTTTTGGAATGTACACTTCTTACATCGACTATCAGGCGATGAAAGATTGCATGGGCTTTACCCAAGTGGAAAATGATATAATAAAGTTTAATGTAATTGATAAAATTTGCGTTTATTATCCGAACGGGGCTCCTACAAAAAGCGAAATCGCGCGCGTTCAGGCGGAGCTTGAAAAGCGCTTCGACATGTTCCCTTTGAGTTATGACAAGACAAAGTGGCAGGATTATGACGTTCCAAAAGACAAGAAAATTTTCGCTCTTATACCTTTGTCCGCCAATGTTTCGGATTTGCAAAAGCTTTCAATGGCCCTGCGCGCGATTGTAGTTTTGATTGTCGTGATGCTCGTAATCATAATTTCTGTAGGAATATCCAGCACCTTTAGGGTAATTGTTCTAAAACGCGCCGTTGAGAGCGGAACCTTCCGCGCCTTGGGAATGAAGCCCAAGGGATTGATGGCCCTTTACTTTACGGAAATTTTGCTTTTGCTTGTCTCCGGTTCCGCCACTGGATTTGCGGCCTCCCTTGCGATCGCTAAGTTTGCTTCTAGTTACAACCTTTCGTTCATTTCGGGATTTGACTTGTTTTTGACCGGCGGCCATTTGGCTCCGGTGTTGCATTTTGGCGAAGCGGCCTTTTTGTTGGCGGTTATTTTCGTAACCACTTTGGGAGCCGTGTTGTTTACTTTGCGTAAGTTAGTTCACATCAGTCCGGTAGGAGCGTTGGCCACAGTTGCCTAACTTGTCGGGCGTATAGGAGTGATTATGAAGAAGATTATTTTTGCGTTTGTCGGCCTTTTAGCTTTTGCATCTCCATTTTTCGCGCAAGCCATTCCGATGGACCAGGCCAAGGAAATTTTGAAGAAAATCGACCAAAATACAGGCTATTTTGGAACTGATTTTACAGGCGAATACGTTCTTGTGCAAGAAAAGCCCGGCCAGGGCAACAGCATCACAAGCGCGATTATGTACCGCCGCGACAGCAAATCTATGTGCACAATCCGCATAACAGGCCCGGAATCTGACAAGGGCAAGGGCTACGTTCAGTTTGACAAAAACATTTGGTTCTATGACCCTTCAAACAAGCAGTTCACATTTACGGCGCCCAAAGACAAATTTCAGGACACAAACGTCAACAACAGCGACTTGAGGCCCCAGCATTATTCGGAATTTTACGACATAGAAAGCGCGGAAGAAGTTTTGCTTGGAAAGCTTGAATGCGTTTGCTTGACTTTGAAGGTCAACAAAAAATCGGCCAATGACGTTGACTATCCCAAATTGAAAATTTGGGCCACAAAGGACGACTGCCTTACCCGCAAGCGCGAGGACTACAGCCTCTCGGGTCAACTTTTGCGCGTAAGCGCCATTCCAAGCTACCAAAAGGTTGACGGCCGCTCCGTTCCGTCAAAAATGGTCATCCAGGACCGTTTGCGCGGACTAAAAATCAACGGAAAAATAAAATATGAAAGCACTCAGATAACAGTGTCGAATGTGTCTTTTCAAAAGTTGGGAGATGTTGTATACTCTAAGCAATATCTTGAAAATATGAGCCTTTAAATGAAAAAAAGTTTTGAACGTTCAATTATAAGGCGGGTCTTTGCGCTCGCCTTTTTTTTCTCCGCTTTTCTTGCGTTTGGTTCGCAAGGTCTTTTCGCGCAAACATACGTCACCAACAACGGAATCATTATGGAGCGTGTCGCTGACGAAGACGTTCAGCAAGCGGAGCGTTTGAACGAAGAAGCCGAGATTGAGGACAAAGAGAAACGCAAGCGTCTTGCGGAAATATCGGAAGAAGAAGAGGACGTCGAGGAGTCTGACGACATCGACGAGCTCTTTGGCGACGAGGCGGAAGGCGACACAGACCAAGCCGTAAGCACGCCGACAACAGAAATTGTAAAAGTTGATGTAAAGAACAAGCCTGTTGAATTTAGCGGAGAGTTGAACGCAGAGTTGGGAGGCTATGTTTGGTTTCAGCCTTGGGAAAAAACAAAACCGCTTGCCTCGTTTAACAATATCTTGAAATTTATTGGCCGCCCAAGAAGCGACTTTTACGTATACGGCTCGTTTTTGACCCAGTTTCCGCAAATGGATTTTGGCGTTTACGAACTCTATTTTGACTACACCCTCTTTGGAGCGGCTGACATAAGCGCCGGAAAGCGGGACATTTCTTGGGGCCTTTCGAGAATGTTGACCACAAACATTATCGACGAAAAGTGCTCTGTAATAACATCAGAAGACGCCGCCAACAGACCAAAAAGAAAAACCACCGACTCAAAATTTACTTTGATCGCGACGGTTCCTTTTTTGTCATACTGTTCGATAAAAGGTCTCGCTCAATATGAAAGCAACAGCGTGGAAGACGCAATGGCGGACTATGTTTCTGTCGCGGGCAAGTTTGAAGTGAGCTTTGGAAAATTTTCGGCAAGCGTATTGGGAAAGCGCTGGGCAAAGGCGGACGCGAATGGATATGACCCTTGCATTGGAGGAGAAATTATTTCCACAATTCTTGGTCAAAATTCCAATATGTTTGTCCAGGGCTTGGCGCATTTTTCTCCGTCCTCGAACGCTCTTACCCGCGCAAAATGGACTACGGGCATTTACAAGTATTTTGAAAATCCCGTTATGTTGGGTCTTTCGTTTGAGTACCAAGGAATCTGGGGGTTGGAAGAAAGGTCTGACGGTTCTAGCATTGGCCAGTTCAAAGGCGTCCAGCACTTGTTCGCCGCTGAGATTGGTTGGTCCCGCTTTATATTTACAAAAAAGTGGACTTTTGGCTGCAAGTGGTTCCACGACACCAGAAACGATTACGGCACTGTTTTCCCTGTCATAGTAATTGAAGAGATTCTTCCGCACTTGGATTTTAAGACATCCGCTCCGATATATTACGGAAGCCAAAAAAAGTATGGCTTTGTCTTTGAGTTGGTCTTGAATTTAAAGTATTAGTTGTTTGCGTAATCCTGGCCGGTGACGATGCCGTCCTTGATATGGATTACATGGTCGCTCATGCTTACGATTTTTTGGTCGTGGGTTGAGAAGACAAAAGTTGTGTTCAGTTCTTTATTAAGTTTTTTCATCAATTGCAGGATTTGGTCGCCGTTCTTTGAGTCGAGGTTGGCGGTGGGCTCGTCGGCCATGATTACAGGCGCCTTTGTGCTAAGGGCGCGGGCGATGGCGACGCGCTGACGCTGGCCGCCGGAAAGTTCTGTGGGCTTGTGGTTTTTCCAATCGGTAAGGCCAACGGTTTCTATCAAGTAATCAACCCATTCGGCGGCCTCTTTGGCTCCCATCGCGCGGTTTTGCGGAAGGCGGCCAAGCTTTAGGGGCAGCTCGACATTTTCGCGCACATTTAAGACTTGAATCAAGTTGAAGTTTTGGAAAATAAAGCCAAGGTTAAGGCGGCGCAATTCCGTCATGTGGCGGTCAAGGCTTGCGGGAATTGATTTTAGGCTGGCCAAATTTCTGCCGTTGTAAACGTCAATTCCGTCAACAATGATTTTTCCGCCGGAAGGAAGGTCGATAAGGCCCATCAAGTTAAGAAGGGTTGACTTTCCGCTTCCAGAGGGGCCGGATACGGACGCAAATTCGCCAGCGTTAATGGAAAAGGACGCCTCTTGGACGGCGTTGACCGTAATTTTTCCCATTTGATAGATTTTGCTGACATTTTGCAATTCCAATATAGCCATAGGGAATAGTATAGCAAATTCGCGCGATAAGTTCAATATAGCGGCAAAAGTAAAAAAAACAAAAAAAAGTTCCCAGTTGCGGCTACGACCTACGACACCGCTCGATATCGTCGCTTCACGCGCATCGCGCCTTGAAACTATTTTATGCCGCCGCTATTGCGGCAGGCGCGATGCGAGTGCTGTCGTCGGCCGTCCCGCTCCTTCGCGCTTTTTTACTGTTTTTCAATTTTTGCCGCCGTATTGAAACAATGCCCCAATATTGCTATAATAACTCAATTATTATAACAATATTGGAGAACTATAATATGGCTAATCAAGTTGGACACGAGTGCACTTTGGACAAAATCATTTCTTTGTGCAAACGCAGAGGTTTTGTATATCAGGCTTCCGAGATTTATGGCGGTCAGGCCGGAGCGTGGGATTACGGCCCGCTCGGAGTAAATTTTAAGCGCAACATTCAAAACGAATGGTGGCATTACATGACCCAGCTTCGCGACGACGTAGTCGGCTTGGACAGCGCGATTTTCCAGCACCACAAGACTTGGGTAGCCAGCGGCCACGTGGCCCACTTCTCAGATCCGATGATTGACTGCACCGAATGCAACGCCCGCTTTAGAGCCGACCAGTTGATCGAGGACTACTGCCATTCCCACGACGAAAAGACCGACAAGCCCGTTGACACGATGAGCCACGAAGAAATGAAGGCCTTCATCGACGCAAAAATCAACTGCCCCACTTGCGGAAGCAAAAACCGCAAGTACACAGACGTCCGCGAATTCAACCTTATGTTCAAGACATACCAGGGCCCCGTTGCCGACGACTCGCACTTGATTTACCTCCGTCCCGAAACTTGCCAGGGCATTTTCACTGACTTTAAAAACATCGTTCAGTCTTCAAGAATGAAGCTTCCCTTTGGCGTCGCTCAGGTCGGAAAGTCATTCCGCAACGAAATCATCTTTAAGAACTTTATTTTCCGCACTTGTGAATTTGAGCAAATGGAAATGGAGTACTTCTGCAAGCCCGGAACCGACGACGGAATCTTCGAAGATTGGCGCAAGTACCGCTGGGCCTTCTACCTCAAGTACGGCATCGCCGAAAAGAACTTGCAGTGGCACCACCACGACAAGTTAGCCCACTACGCCAAGGACGCTTACGACATTCAGTACAACTTCCCGATTGGCTTTGAGGAAATCGAAGGCATCCACAACCGCACTGACTTTGACCTTTCGCAGCACACAAAGACAAGCGGAAAGGATATGTCTTACATCGACCAGGAAGACGGAAACAAGAACTACACGCCCTACGTCATCGAAACTTCTGCCGGCTTGAACAGAAACTTCTTGGCCTTTATGTGCGAAGCCTACGAGGAGCAGAACGTAGGAAAGGACGGAGCGGAAGACTACCGCACAGTTCTTCACTTGCATCCGAAGCTGGCTCCGATAACAGTGGCCGTTCTTCCTTTGATGAAAAAGGACGGACTTGCCGAGCGCGCCAAGGAAATTCAGCACACTCTCAAAGAAGAGTTCGCCACTGACTTTGACGTTTCTGGAACGGTTGGCAAGCGCTATCGCCGCCAGGACGAAGTCGGAACTCCCTTCTGCGTTACAATCGACTACGACACAATCACAAAAGATTCGCCCAACTACGACACTGTCACTGTCCGCGACCGCGACAGCATGGACCAGGAGCGCGTAAAGGTAAGCGAATTGACAGCCTACATCCAAAACGCAATCCGCAACTACAAGCCGGTTCAGCGCTAAGATGGACTACGTAGGGCTGGGAAAATCAAACTTATTGGCAAGCCGCGTCGGCTTTGGCGCGATGTCCCTAAAGGATATCGAAAGCGAGGAAGACGCGGCGATTCTCATTCACAAGGCTTACGACGCCGGCGTGAATTTCTTTGACATTTCGCACACCGTTCCCGAAAGCGAAAAACGTCTTGGCGCCTGCTTGCACGGAATTCGCCAAAACGTAATTCTTAGCACAAAGGCTTGCGTCCTTGACGCGCGCGACCTTGCCGAAGATTTAGAGCAATCCCTTGACGCCTTGCAAACCGATTACGTGGACTTGTTCCAGTACGAGGTGGACGAAAAAGGTTTGGCGGATTTTGATGAGATTTGCGAGCAAATGAAAAAGTTGCAGGAACGGAATAAAATCCGCCACTTTGGCCTTGCGACGGAAAATTTGGACATCGCCCAAAAGGCGATTGACTTTGGACTTTTTGAAACGGTTCAAGCTCCCTTTAACATGTTGATAGACGGAGAAGGCGAGCGGCTTGCAAAAGAGGCGGCCCAAAAAGACATCGGCTTTGTCGCGATGAAACCCTTGTATGGCGGCTTGGTTCAAAACACGCCGCTCGCCTTGGGCTACCTATATCAATTCGAAAACGTCGTTCCCTTATGGGGCGTGCGAAACCTTGAAGAATTGGAACAGATTTTATACTTTAATGACCATCCGCCGGTCATTGACGACCAGTTCAAGGCGGAAGTTGAAAACGTTCGTAATTTCTTTAATTAGTCGTTAGTCAATCCCAAAGACTTTAATACGTCGGCCTCTTCTTGCTGGTTCAAGACGCGGACAACTTTGTTTGAGCTTTCGTCAGTTTCCACCGTGCGGGGGTCGCCGTCCGCCGCCGTCTCGCCAAGAATTTGCGCGATAGGATGGCGGGGGTCGTCGGGCTTTGTGTCGGTTATGCGGGCGATTTTTCCGTTGGCCAAGTAAACGTATACGCCAATCGGGAATATTGAGAAAGAATAAAGCAAGGCTTTGATTACGTTTTCGTCGTATTGGTTGTTCGTGTTGCGCAAAATTTCCAGCATTGCCTCGTATTTGGGGCGGGCGCTTCTGTAGTGGCGCGGAGCGGTAATCGCCTCAAAGGCGCAAGCGACAGCGATGATTTTTGCGTAAGTCGAAATGTCGTCGGCCGATATGTGGCGCGGATAGCCGGAGCCGTTTTCTTTTTCGTGGTGCTCCAAGACCGCGCGTTGGATTGGAAGGGTAAAGCCGACTTCCTTAAGCAATTCATAGCCCAAGATTGGGTGGCTGGCAAGCTTTGCTTTTTCTTGCGGCTGCAATTTTTTGTCTGTTATGTAAAGCTGGGGAGGCAATCGCAACATTCCGATTTCGTGCAAAATGCAAGCCTGGCCCAATTCAATCATTTGGGTGAACTGCAAGCGCAATCTTGTGCCGATTGTCAAAGCGATTACGGTTGAGCGCATCGCGTGGTTGACCAAGAATTTTTTGTCAGTTTGTTTTGAAGCGGGATTTATGCGCAATACAAAGCGGCGGTTTTCGCGGACAAAAATTATAAGCTCTTGAACAACCTTTGACAATTGTTCCCTGTCGATTTCTTTATGCGTTGAATAGCGGGTGTAAAGGCTTTCGATGTAGTCGGAATATTCTTTGTAAACCTTGTGGGTCATCTCCAAGCGCGAGCTTTCTGTGTTGAGCGTTTGGATTAACTTTGCTGCGTTTTGAAGGTTGCTCTTTAGTTCGTTGGCTTTTTCTATGCGCTCTTTGGCCGCTTCGGCATCCTCTTGCTGGGTTTCCAGAATAAGGTCTTCAGCCGAACGATTTATTATTTCTTTGTCTTTTGTTCCGTCGTCAATGGTTCCGTCGCAAGAAACGGAAGTGAAGCCCCAAGTAATGAGTTCTTTTAAAAGCTCGTGCGTTACAGGAAAACCCTTTCCCAATACGAGGAATTGTTTGTCGAGAATCAAATGGTCTGTAAAAATCAGCGCTGGTTTTAGGGCGTTGACTTCAAAATTATTCATTGACTTTTTTCCTTGCCAAAAAAAAAGTTGGAAACCTCACACAGCCTCCAACTTTGATGCATTATCAGTTCATACAGACGTCTGGATGTCATTACGCCCGTATTTTGAACTCGTTACATTTATATTATCGGGAGCTGTCAAGAATAGTTTAGCAGATTTTCAAAAAATCTTCAATTGATTTTGTCAATTCTGTGTATATGATTTTGCTCTTGGCCGCGTTGGCCTGAACGGGGTTTTGCGGGAAATTTGCGGCTTCAAAAAGTCTTTCCAACTGTCTTTGGCTGGGGAAAACCAGTGCGGCGACGTTTTTGGCGTCGCTTTGCATGATTTCTTGGTCGATTTTGTCCAATTCGCCGATTCTTTGCTGGGCCCGCCTGTCGCCGCAAAGAATGTCGTTGCAGAGGGCGATTCCTTTTTGGGAGAGGGAATTGATTTTAAGAAGTCCGCTTTTTAGTTCCGCAATGGCCGCGTCAAGTTTCTCTTTGTCGCAGGGAACGGAATTGCGGTCGGCGCGGTCAAAAAACGCCTTTTTTTGTTCGGTTGTCTTTGGCTTTTTTAGGAAGTCTTCGATGGAAAAATATTCCACGCCGCTTATGGCCAGGCCTTTTTTTGAAAAAGCGAAGGTTTTGGTTTTTGAATCCTCCGCGACGTGTTTTTGGAACCACCAGGCAAAAAGCTTCATCCTTTCGTCGGTGATGATTTTGTTTCCTTCAAAGTCCAAGCCCTCCTGGTTTTTGGCGGAGAACAAAATGCGGGCCGTCTGGAGTTCGGCGGGGTTTATGCGGCAGGAATTGTTGTGCGCGGCTTCTTCAAAGGAACTGCCCTTGATGTGGGTTTGCTTGTTGGGGTAGCCCAAATCGAGTCCGGCCGCGTAGATTTCTTTTGAGCCGATCGCGCGCGCAAAGTCCCAAGCGCTGGTGGAGACGGATCCGCCGGAAGCGAGCGCTCCCTTTTTTCCGATCCGTTCCTCAATAAATTTTCCAAGCGGAAAAAGCGACGACATCAAGACGATTTCTTTGCAGCTAAACCTAAAGACGCTTGGATAGGCCGCGCTCTCCGCGATCAAAATTGATTCCGGGGCGGCGAGGCCAGCTATGTGGCTGTAGGCCCAATATTGGGGGTCTGTCAAAACGACAAAGTCTGGTTGGACGCCGGCCCTTAGGCAGGCGCGCAAGGCTGTGTCAACCGCGATTGTTATCGCGCGCTCATTTATTTCCTTTAGTTTTGGAAGGACGCAATCAAGACTGGGGCCTGCCGCCAGCAAGACGCAAGGCAAGGCGTTGTCAGAACTCGCCGCTCCAAAAAATTTGCTTGCCCCGCAAAGTTTTTGCATTTGCGGCAAATTGCGCGCGCCGTTCTTTAGCCACAAGCGGCCAAAGCGCTCCAAAGTGTTAACGTTGACTTGGGCCGCGTCCTTGCTTTCTTGCGCGCGCTTGAAAAAACTGTCAAACCATTCTTGCGCGTGCGCGGCTTGCGATTTTTGGCAAAAGGTTTGCGACGCGTCAAAGCCGCCGGCGCATTGGACCAAAGAGGCCGCTTGCTCCACGTCGGCTCCGACTGCAAAAAATAATTTTGGAATTTTAAAAAGGTCGGAAAGGTCTATTGACGCCAAGGCTGCAAAAAAGTGGAGCGGATCTGGTTCCAGTATTAAAAAAGTTTTTTGGTCCGCTCCGGGGATTCGCGCGGCGGCGTTCGCCAGGTAGCCCAAGCCGATTCCCGCAAAAATAAAAATGTCTTTGTCGGAATCTTTTGCCAGGGTTGCGGCGCGTTCCGCTTCGGCATTGGGGTTGTAGGCGGAGTGGAGGGGCAGCCCGTTTTCGCTTGCCGTCAAGTCGCCGCTTTTGGCAAGCGAAAAGTTGTAAAAGGGAAAAGCCGCGTTAAGGTCTTGCGAAGTTTTTAGGTTTTGGGGAATTAGCGGCTCCAGCATTTGAGCTAAAGCCGCAAAGCGTTCTTTGAACAAAGAAAAATTTTCATTCCATGTAGATGTCAATTTCCATGTTCTCCGTGACTGGCGTTCCAGGCGGCGGCGTTTGCTTTGTTGTCCAGCCAATTCCGTAAATGTTGACTTTTATGTCCTTGCGGTTAAGAAGGGGGAGCAAGTCTTTTTTTGACATTCCAGTAAAGTCGGGAACGGTTTTTCCCATCTTGACGCCTTCTTTTGAAGAGATCGAAATGCGACCTGAGTGGGCCAAAGAAGCGGCGTCGCCTCGGCTCATTCCCAAGTGGTCGATGATGGCGTCGGCGGAATCTTTGATTACTGGCGCTACGATGCGGCTTGCGAAGTTTATGCCGCGCGACTTTTGGATTACGATGTACAAAATGATTTCCGGGTCTTCGACCGGGAAGACCGCGAGCACGTCTGACAAAAAGTCTGTGTCGCTGTAGCCGCCGTGTTCGTGGTCGGCCATTTGCGCGGTTCCTGTTTTGACGCCAATCGTTATGTCGCCAAGCGCGGCTCGCCAACCGATGCCTTTTTCGGCGCCGGTTTGCATGCAGCTAAGAATGTAGGCGGCGGTTTCTTCCGAAATCACTTGTTGCTTGCGTTCAATCTGGTGCTGGAATACAGCATTTCCTTCGTTGTCGGTGATTTTAGAGATGACCGAAAGTTTTACCGGATGGCCGCCGTTGGCCAAAACCGTCGCCGCCTCGATTACTTGCAAGGCTGTAACCGCGACTTCCTGTCCAATGGAAATCGTCATCTTTGAGCGGGCCGACCAAAAGCGGCTGTTCTTTCCGGGAAGCATGCCTGCGCTTTCGCCAGGAAGCTGGACGCCGGTTTTTTGTCCAAAGCCAAATTGGCGCAATTTTGCAAGGAAGGAGTCTGTGTCCATTCTGTCGGTGATTTGCGCCGTAACGTCGTTGCATGATTGCTCCAAGGCGCCGCGGGCGGTTAGGTATCCGTGCTTGGACAAACAGTTGATGTGGACGCGCTCGCCGTTGGGTAAAACTTTTTCAAAAACGCGGTCGCAGTAAAAAGATTCGTCCTGCCTAAAAAGGCCCGCGTCGTAGGCCGCCGCGATGCTGAATACTTTGAATACCGAGCCGGGCTCGTAAAAGGTCATCGCGGGCCTGTCGATCGTCTCTTCTATCGTGGCGTTTCCATAATCGTTAAGGTTGGCCTCGGGCAAACTGAGGTAGGCCAAAATTTCGCCGGTCTTTGCGTAGGCGGCCAAGAGCATTAGGTTGGCGCCCTGAGTGTTTTCCAAAGCTTCGCGGGCGATTTTTTCCAACTTGTATTGCAAGTTCGCGTCGATTGTAAGGTAAACGTTTTTTCCCTGCTCGACTTTTTTTTCGCCCGTTTTTGCCTGAGGCTGCAATATCGGCTGCATTGAGTATTCAATTCCCGCAAGTCCTTTTCCGTCGTCGCCCATGTAGCCGATCAACTGGGAGGCCAAAGTGTTTTCGGGATAAATGCGGCCGGGAATTTTGTCGTAGCTTACGGCGGCCTTGTATTGCTTTTGGTCGGTGATTTTTTTTACGGCCTCATAGGTTGTGAGGGGCATCTTTTTTTTGAGATAGGCAAAGCGGGAATTTTTCTTTTCCAAAGTTTTTCGGATTATGCCCAAAATTTCGTCTTCCGACATTTCCAAAATCGGAGCCACGTCCCGCGCGAAATCTTCGGGATTCTTGATTTTGTGGGGATTGATTCCCATGTGGAAAAAGTTTGTGTCAACGGCAAGGGGCTTTCCGTTTCGGTCCACGATGGAACCGCGTTCCACCGCCGGAGGCTTTTGCGTGATTCTCTCCGGCGTCTTGGCGGACAAGCGCGCGTAACGGACAAGGAGAGTCGCCGTCAGCAAGCAGCTAAAAACCGAGAAGACTACAATGCGCCATTTTGGAAAAAAGCCGTTCATTAAATCCCACCATTTTACATTATATATGATTTTTCACTTTTTGGCAATGATGGCGCGGGCGACGACGTTCCTTATGGGGACAAAGCCGTAATCGCGGGAATCGTGGGAAATTTGGGCGTTGTCGCCGATTGCCAGAATGTAGCCTTGGGGAACTGCCCGGGTGGTCCATAATTTATGGTATTGGATTGAGCTGAGGGGAATTTCTTGGCCGTTGACACGCAGACAGTAATTGTCGTTTTGCTCCGCACATTCAATTTTGTCGCCGGCGATTGCGACGCAGCGCTTTACAACCCAATAGTTTTGGTACATGTAAAGGACTGTTTCGCCGGCTTTCGGCTCGTTCCAGTTGAACAATAGTTCCGCCTTAAAGGGATTTTGAAGGCCGTAGGCCAGTTTGTTGGCCGCGATAAACGTTCCGTCCTTGATGGCAGGCTCCATCGACTGGCCGCTGACCCTGTAAAAGTCCAGGACAAAGGCCTTTGCCGCAAGGGCGATTGCGATTCCAAGCAAGACGCAGAGAAAAAAATTGGTTTTTGAGCCGTTATTTTTGTTGATTTCTTCCACTTTTTCAAAAATTGTGTTATAATAGAAATATAATGAATTTGGAAAGTCTTCGCAACAAAATGAGTCCTCTTATGCAGTCATCTTTGCGGTCAAAAATTTTGGCCGCGTTTGTGGCCTCATTCGCTTTTATCTACCATTTTTCATTTATGTGGGTTTTTTACTCGCTGGGCGTCATTCCGATGTTTTACTTTAACATCGGCAGCGTTTTGCTTTTTACGGCCGTCGGCGGCCTGGTGATTTCTTGGCAGCCGCTCTTTTGGATGTACGCTCTTTGCTTTTTGGAAGTTGTCGTTCATCAGATTTTGGCGGAATATTACATTGGCGCTCAAACGGATTTTCATTTTTTTATCTTGTTGATGGGAATGGTTCCCTTCATTGTTTTTCCAAGGAACCCAAAGCTTTCTTTTTTGCTGGGATCGGTTTCTTGCGCGATTTTTGTCGCAATGGAAATTATGGCGCATGCGTTCACGCCGGTCTATGAGCTTGACGAAAAAATGATTTTTATCATTCGGACGATAAACGTTTCTGTGTTCGCGGTCGTGATTTTGGCCCTTATCACTTTGTTCACGCTTTTTATTTTGTTCGTGGAGAACGCGCATGTTTCAGAGATTCACGAACAGGCGCAAAAGATTCAGAGCCAAAACCAAAAGGTAATCGAGATGCAGAACAATACGATTATCGGAATGGCCAACCTTGTCGAGAACCGCGACGTAGACACTGGCGAGCACGTAAAAAGAACTTCATTCTACGTAAAGATGCTTGCCATGGAGGCGCGAAAAACTCTTGAGTACCAGAAGGTATTGACCGACCGCTACATTGAGCTTTTGGTAAAAGCCGCGCCTATGCACGACATCGGAAAAATTGTCGTTCCCGACGCGATACTAAAAAAGCCCGGAAGGCTTACGCTTGACGAATTTTTGCAAATTCAGCGCCACACGGTGGAAGGCGCCAGAATTGTTCACGAAGTGCTTGACGGCAACAGCGACGCGGAATACGTTCAGATGGCTTCCGACATCGCTTTGTGCCACCACGAAAAATGGAACGGCTCTGGTTACCCGCAGCAGCTGTCGAACGTGGACATTCCGGTTTGCGCGCGAATTATGGCGATCGCCGATGTCTTTGACGCTTTGGTTTCGTTGCGATGTTACAAGGAACCGTTCACTTGCGACGAAGCTTTTAAAACTATTCAAGAGGCTGCGGGAAGGCATTTTGATCCCGTCTTGGTCGATTGCTTCCTAAAAATCCGTCCGCAAATAGAAGACTTTCTTAAGCAGGCGGTTTGACCTTAATTTGTTTCGCGCTTAAAAAGGCTAAGCCTTAGAGCGTTGAGCACCGCCAAGAATAAAACGCCTACGTCGCCAAAAACAGCCAGCCACAAATTTGCTATTCCTGGAACGGCGAGCGCCATTATGCCAAACTTGACCAAAAGCGACATCGCGATGTTTTGCCAAACAACTCCCATAGTTTTCTTTGCGATTTTTATCGCGGCGGGAATTTTGTTCAAGTCATCGTTCATGATGACAACGTCCGAAGCTTCTATGGCCGCGTCGCTTCCCAGAGCTCCCATCGCGATTCCTACGTCGGCTCTTGCCAAGACAGGCGCGTCGTTTATTCCGTCGCCGGCAAAAATTGTAGTTCCTTCTTTTAAAAGTTCTTCTATGCGAGCGACTTTGTCTTCGGGCATGAGTTCCGCGGCGTTTTGGTCAATGCCCAAAAGTTTTGCGTTTGCGTCCGCGATTGACTTTGAGTCGCCTGTTAGCATTACGGTTTTCTTTATGCCGGCTTTTTTGAGAGCGGCCAGCGCGTCGCGGCTTTGCTCTTTTATCTTGTCCGAGATGACGATGTGGCCTTGGTAAATCGAGTCAACGGCGATATGAACAATTGTTCCGATGTCGTCTTTGGAACAGGGGATGATGTTCTGAACGCCAAAAGTTTCCATCAGCTTTAAGTTTCCGGCAAGAACTGTTTGTCCTTCGATTTCGACCTTGATGCCTTTTCCGCGAATTTCTTGAGCGTTGTTGAGCGAGAGGCTTTCACATTTGGGACAGTGGTGCGCGATTTTGAGGGACTTTGAGATTGGGTGCTCGGAATATTTTTCGGCGTGGGTCGCGATGGCGATCAACTCGTCTTGACTGATTTTCGCTTCGGGGTTAGGATGAATTTCGTTGACCACAAAAACGCCTTGAGTCAATGTTCCGGTTTTGTCAAAGGCCGCGATTTTGGCTTTGGACAAAAGCTCGATGTAGTTGCTGCCCTTTATCAAGATGCCTTTGCTGGATGCGAGTCCGATTCCGCCATAGAATGACAGGGGAACGGAAATGACCAGCGCGCAGGGGCAAGAGACGACCAAGAACATAATCGCGCGGTAAACCCAGGTTGACCACTGCGCGCCTACGAATATTGGCGGAACGATTGCGACCAAGACCGCTGCAAGGCAAACGAGGGGCGTGTAGACTTTTGCGAACCTTGTGATGAATTTTTGCGCCTTAGCCTTTTTGTCGGCGGCGTTTTCCACCAATTCCAAAATGCGGGAAACGCTGGATTCGCCCGCGGTCTTTGTGACTTTTATCGTAATCAAGCCTTGTTGGTTTACAAAGCCCGCCATGACGATGGAGCCGCTTCCGATTTGGCGGGGAACGCTTTCGCCTGTCAACGCGCTTGTGTCAACAAAAGAGTCGCCCTCCAACACAAGACCGTCAAGCGGAACGCGCTCTCCGGCCTTTACTTGGATTGTCTCGCCGACTTTTACTTCTTCCGGGGCGACTTGGACAAAGGAGCCGTCGCGCAAAACAAAGGCTTTGTCCGGCCGCAATCCTACAAGGCTTTGGATTGAGTCGCGCGATTTGTCGACCGCGTAATCTTCGAACCATTCTCCAATTTGGTAAAAAAGCATCACGCCGACCGCTTCGGGGTATTCGCCGATGGCGATGGCTCCGATAGAGGCCACGGCCATCAAAAATTGCTCGTCAAAAAAATCGCCGCGCGCAATGTTCTTTATTGAAGAAATCAAAACGTCTTTTCCGCAAAGCAAGTAGGCCGCGGCAAAAAGAAGCAGCTTGACCGCGTTGAAAATTGCCGGGGCCTGAGCCAGGTCGGAAAGGCGCGATGTAAAGGCGCGTTCGGCTCCGGGAATATGCTCCAAAAGAAGCGCGACGGCAAATATTGCGGCCGCAGCGATGATTTTTTTTAATCCGCCTTCTTCCTCTCCGTGGCAATGCTCGTGGTTGTGGCCTTGTTCGTGATCGTGGCAGCAGCAGTGGCCGCATTCATGTTCGTGACTCATTTTTTTCCTCCTATTCGTTTACGTGCTCAAGGCCTTGGCTTAAAATTGACGCGACGTGGGTGTCGGCGAGCGAGTAGATGCTAAGCTTTCCGTCCCGCTCTGACTTGATAAGGCGGCTGGTTTTTAGTATGCGCAGTTGGTGGCTAATCGCCGACTGGGTCATGTTAAGTTCCGCCGCTATTTGGTTGACGGACCTTTCCCCCTGCGAGAGGGTAAAAAGAATTTTTATTCTGGTCGAATCGCCGAAAATCTTAAAAAGTTCCGACAAGTCAATCAGGGTGTTTTCGTCGGGGGTGGCGCTTTTTTTAGGCATGTCCGCTCCTTTTTATGAATGAATATATGAACAGTTGTTCATATATTAAAATATATTGCGTTGGCGCGTTTTTGTCAAGTGTTTTTTGCAAGAAGCGTCAGTCTTTGTAATGGTGGAGCATTGTTGTGACCAAAAAGACGACCGCCGAAAAATCTTTGTCGTCAAGCCTTTCTATCGCGTCGTAAAGTTTTTTGTATCTTGAGGGAGCGTCGGCGCTTTTCTTGCCTGTGACAAGAAATTCCACGCTTGTGTTAAGGACTTTTGCGATTTTTATGGCGTTTTCAGCGTTTGGCAGCGACTTTTGCCCGGACAAGTAGTTGTCAATCGTGTTTTTGCTTATTCCGGTTTGCGCGGAAAGATCCTTTATTTGCATTTTTCGCTTGCAAAGTAGCGCCTTAAGATTTGCTGAAAAACTCATGATTTTATGATACTTGATTAAGTTTTTTGGCGCAAGGGGAGCGTTCCCATTTTACAGCAGCCGCTCGATCCAGCGAGCGACGCCGTCCTCTTGGTTGGAGGCGCAGATTTCGTCCGCGATTTGCTTAACTTCGGCAATGGCGTTTTGCATGGCGATTCCCCATCCGCAAAATTTGAGCATGCCGATGTCGTTAAAGTCGTCGCCAAAGGCCGCGATTTTTTCTTGGGGAATGTTTAGGTTGGAACGCAGCGCTTGTATCGCGCGCTCTTTTGTGGCGCCTCCTTTGCTCAGCTTGAACCAAGGAATATCGGAAAAAGGATGGATGTCCAAGCCTTGGATTCCCGAGCGCTCGGCGATGGCGGCCACTTTTTCTTTGTCCAAAGTTTCAACGCAAAGCTTCATGCAGGATTGCGAAAAATTTGTAAAGTCGTTGTAAGTCCAAAACTTGTCGGAAAGGTTTTCTTTTGAATTTGAGTAGAGGCCGTTTTCGTTGTCTATCGTGATGGAGCCGCTGTCGCCCATGACGTCCAAGGCGGCGTTGAGCAGCGCTTGCGTTTCTTCTATCGAAAATTCGCAGGAATAAATTTTTTGGCCCTTGAGTGTTGCCAAGCCGCCGCCGTTGGTTATCAAAATGTCGGGGCTGATTCCTTCCAAAAAGTTAAGGACGTTTGTCCTTGCCCGCGAGGTGGAAATGCCAAAAAGGATTCCCTTCTTTTGCGCGGCGGCGATAATTTCTTTTGTGTAGTCGGAGATTGTTTTGTCGTCTCGGAACAGCGTTCCGTCCAAGTCAGAAAGTATTAAAGAGATGTTTTCCATAATCCATTATGAATGATTTTGGAATTTTGCGCAAGAGGCGGGCCGCAATGCCCCACTTGCGTTTGACGCGGGAAAACGCTAGATTAGAAAAAGCGAGGTTTGTTTTATGAAGAAAATTTTTGTAGTTTTGTTCGCGTTTTTAGCGATGGCAGCGTTCGTCCATGCAAGAGAAGTGACTGTGTCAATCGGCGCAGGCGACGGATGGAAAAGCGGAAAGGATCCTCAGCTTGCGGTCTGGGTGGAAGACGAACAGGGCCGCTACATAAAGACTCTTTACGTAACTCAAAAGGCAAGCGGCCTTTCTTGGATTTTTGGCCCTAAAGAAGGCCGGCCCGAATCGCTCCCTGTTTGGTACCACGTCTCAAAGCATGACGCCAAAAAGTCAGCCGTCAAAAACAGTTCCCCTGAAGAAAAAGAAATCGACGCGGTGACAAGCGCGACGCCAAAAGGCGGCCTTGTCTTTAAGCAAAAGATCGGCGATGCCTCTTGCGTGATTAAGGTGGAAGTGAACGCAAGCTTTGACTACAATTCAACCTGGACAAAAAAGAATTCCGGCGTCAACGGCCAGCCTTCGCTTGTTTACCAAGCTGTCGTTCCTGCCGGACAAAAAGAAGAGCTGACGTTTGAATTGATCGGCTCAGGCTCGCCCGACGGTTCCGACGGAAGCATTCATAAAAATTCCGCTGGCATTGATTCGGCCAAAACGATTGTCCGAATCATCAACGTTACGTTCAATTAGACGCGCAGGACGGCGATTGGCAATTAGTCCGCCTTTGCGCCGTTCGACTCCATCACTTTGTGAAATTTATCTACATATTCGCAATTGAGAATTGTAAATCCATCCACAATGCCGTCAACGTAAATCGCGCCGACTTCTATTCTGTGTTTTTTGTCTGACTTAAAGAAAGTCGCTTTTTCTGAGTCGATGTCGTTGTCGCCAAGGGGAAATTCTTTTAACAATTCTTCTTTGGAACTTCCGATGTAAGCGCCAAGCGGATGCAAATTGTTTTTTTCATACAGAATGACGCTTGCAAGCATTTCACCTTTCCAATTCTTTAAGTAGATGACAGAAATGTACTTGTTCATTACAGTGTAGTGTTTGTTGTATCCGCATTTTTTTTGAATGTCGTCCGCGGGGCCTTCCGAAATTTCATAGCCTGGTTTGTCTTTGTACATTAGGTGGTTTTTCCTTAAGCCGCCAAATTCATAGTCGTAAATCGACTTGCCTTCTTGGCATGACAGGGAAATGGCGGAAAATAGAATCGCGAATGAGACTGCAAAAATTTTTTTCATGCTTGGTTCCTTTTTTAAATTAATAATACAATGAAATGATTTGGCTTGTCTAGTTTGCGCGCTATTCCCAGCGTTCGGCCACAAGGCAGAGGTCTTCCTGCCCAAAGAGGTTCGCCATTTCCAAAACGCCGGTTATGGTGACAAGGCTTCCGTCAGTCGGAAAGTCGGCGGGATATTTTTTGTTTGCAAGCGGAAGGACGTTGAGGCCGGTCGGGCAGCAGCCAGTGGCGTCCCAAACAAAGACGGCGAACACGCGCTTTCCTTGGTGGACGTCGCTTGCGAATTGCCCTTTGATTTTGGCAGTCTTGTCCTTGTACTTTTGCGGGTCAACCATCATGTCAAAGACAAGGCCGCTTGCCATATTGAAATTCATTTTTGTAAAGTCCCAGTCGATTTTTTGGCCGGGAGACATTTTTGGAGGCCGCGCCGCAAAGGGGACTTCTTGCGCTGTCGGAGCGAAAAGGGCCGCAAAGAATAGCGCCGAGAGCGCAAAAAATATTTTTTTCATGCATTGCCTCCTTGTTTTTAATAGATTCCCGCGACGCGCGCGGGAATGACACGGCGTCGTTGCTTTAACGCAGCGCCTTTTTAAGGACTTCAAGATTGTTTTTCATCGCCCCAAGGTATGAGCGGCCTTCTTTGATGTCCTTTTGTGTGATTGATTGGAGCGAATCCATTTCCAAAACCGCCTGGTTCTTTGTCTTGGTGTTTGAAACGATTGTCTTGGCGATTTTTTTGTCGCTCTTTTCTATCGTAAGAACGGCAGGAAGGCCAAGCGAGTCAACTTTCTTTGCAAGGAAAACTACAGTTTCAAAAGAGGCTTCGGTCTCCGCGCTGCAGCCTACAAAGGCCGCGTAATACTTAAGGTTGTAGTCGTCGGCAAGATATCGGAAGGGGAAGCGGTCGCCGAACAAAATCGTTTTCTTTGCGGCCGCCGCGACCGCGCTTTTGTATTGCGCGTCAAGGTCGTTCAAAGCCTTTGCGTAGGAGGCGGCGTTGGCCTTGTAGACGTTAGCGTTTGCGGAATCAAGCGCGGAGATTTTTTGCGCGAGCGCTTCCACAAGCGCGGCGGCGTTCCTTAAAGAAAGCCAAACATGCTCGTCGTATTCGACCTCGTCGTGGTGGTGATGGTGGCCGTCATGGTCGTGATCATGGTCGTGGTTGGCGTGTTCATGCTCGTGTTCATGTTCCTCTTCTTCCTCGGACTGCATGCCTTCGACGACTTCCTCTTCCTTGACTTTGTCGCCAAGGGCTTCCATCATGTTCACCACAACCATGTTCTTGTTCTTGGCCTCGGCGACGGCTTTTTCTACCCATTCGTCGCTTTCGCCGCCTACAAACACCAGCATGTCGCAAACGGAAATTTTCGCGATGTCCTTGATTGAGGCTTGGTAGCTGTGCAAGTCCGTTCCGTTGTTTTGAAGGAGTGTGACGTTAAAGTTTGCGGCCTTGTCGCCAAGAATGTTCATTATCCAATCGTATTCGGGATAGGTTATGCAAACGATGGATTTTTTTGAAGCGGCGAAGGCCGCGGCGCTGAGGGCAAGGGCCGCGAAAATGGCGGCGATTTTTTTGATTTGCTTTTTCATTTTTTTCCTCTTTTTGTTTTTTCCTTGTCTTTTCCGCATTGCGGGCATATTCCGCTTAACGAAGAAAGGCTTAGGTTTATTTGCAATCCCAGCTCTTTTGAAATTGACTTTAAGTATTGCTCCGTTTTTTTGTCGGAAAGATGGATTACCGAGCCGCATTTGTTGCACAAAAAGTGGATGTGCTCTTCGCAGTGGCCGTCCTCTTCCGCCGTTTGGTATACAAAGGCGTCCGACACCATCGACTTGCGCTTTGTAAGCTTTCCGCTTTCAGTCATTTTGTCCAGATTGCGGTAGACGGTGGTTTTGTTCACTGCCACGCCATTTTCTTTTAGGTAGGCTGAAAGCTCCGCCGCTGTAAATCCGCGCTCAACTTTCGCTTGTATGAACTGGGAGATCAAATCGCTTGTTTTGGTGTGGTATGACTTTTGCAACATAGTTGCAATTTATAAAGGAATTCGCGCATTATGTCAAGTGGCATCAATACATTTTTGCAAAAAAAAGGCCCGCCCCAGGAGTAAGGCGGACCCAGATATTTTTAACTTTTATTTTAGACTAGTCTTGCAAAGCTTCGTAGCCTTCTTCGCCGGTGCGAACCTTTACAACGTTCTGAACGTCGTAAACAAAGATCTTTCCGTCGCCGATATGGCCAGTGTACAAAACTTCCTTGGCCGCGGTGATTACAAGGTCAACCGGAACTTCGCTTACAACGATGTCAACCTTAATCTTAGGCAGCAAGCTCATTTCCATTTCTACGCCGCGGTACTTTTGGACGTGTCCGTGCTGAACGCCGCAACCCAAAACGTTTGTGACTGTCATGCCGGTAACGTTGATGTCGTTCATCGCGTGCTTAAGCTCGTCGAACTTGCTGGCGCGAGTGATGATCGTAACCATATGGAACTTGGCGCCGGGCTTTTTTGAAGCCTTTGTCACAGGAACGGCCTTTTCAACAGGAACGTCGCCGGTAACGCCTTCGCCAAGATTTGCGGCGCTAAGTCCGCCGATTCCAGCGGCGCCTTCTGTCATAACTTGCGGAGCCATGATGAATCCGCCGTAAGCGCTGTCGATTCCGTGCTCCAGCTTGTCAAGGCCGATTACTTCTTCCTCGCGGCTGGCGCGAAGGCCGTGGAACTTCTTGATCAAGGTGAACGTGATTATCATGCACACTGTTGTCCAAGCGACGATTGTAAATTCGCCCAAGGCCTGAACGCCAAGGTGTCCGAATCCGCCGCCGTAGAAAACGCCGCTCTCTACGTTGAACAAACCGTCAGACAAAGTTCCCCAAATGCCGTTGGCAAGGTGAACGCCTACGGCTCCAACCGGGTCGTCGATGTGAAGCTTGAGGTCCAAGCCTTCTACAACGATTACTACGATGATGCCGGCTACGATTCCGATGATTGTCGCTCCAAGCGCGTCAACAGTGGCGCAAGTCGGAGTGATGGCTACAAGGCCGGCGAGCGAGGCGTTCAAGGTCATTGAAACGTCGGGCTTTCCGTTCTTGAACCAAGTGAAGAACATCGTTGTGATGGCGGCAACAGCCGGAGCGATTGTCGTTGTTGTGAAAACGGCCGCAAGTCCGCCAACGCCTTCCAACTGGGTGCAAGCGGCGCCGTTGAATCCGTACCAACCGAACCACAAGATGAACGTTCCCAAAGCGCCAAGCGTAAGAGAGTGGCCGGGAATGGCGTGGGCCTTTGTGACCTTGCCGTTCTTGTCGTAATCGTACTTTCCGATGCGGGGGCCAAGGAAGATGGCGCCGATCAAAGCCGCGACGCCGCCTACTGAGTGAATGGCCGCTCCGCCGGCAAAGTCAACGAATCCAAGCTGAACCAACCAGCCTTGGCTGTTCCAAACCCAACCGGCTTCGATCGGGTATACGACCGCGCTGATTACCGCGGAATAAATGCAGTATGCGCTGAACTTTGTTCTTTCCGCCATTGAGCCGGAAACGATTGTCGCGGCTGTGGCGCAGAAGACCAAGTTGAACACAAAGCTTGACCAGTCAAGGTCGGCAAAGTTTGTGAAAAGCTGCAAGTTGGGCTTTCCGATAACGCCGAACAAATAATTTTCGCTCATCATAAGGCCAAAGCCTAAGAGCATGAACATCGGCGTTCCGATGCAAAAGTCCATCAAGTTTTTCATAATGATGTTTCCCGCGTTCTTAGCCCGCGTAAAACCTGTTTCGACCATGGCAAAGCCGCATTGCATAAAGAATACAAGAGCGGCGCCGATTAGGAACCATACGCTCCAAACTTCACTCATAACGTTTCCTCCTTGAGTAAAAAAAAACGACGGGGCCAGACCTCCGCGCCACGCGTTGCGCGAATAGTCCGGCCCCATCGCCGTTTAAAGAAAAAAGGTCGCGGGAACACACAGTTCCTGCGACCTCATCGTCTTATGGCTTGATTTATAGCGCTAATAAAAAAAAGTGTCAATAGGGTTTTTAAAAATTTTTTTTGTCCGCCGCTTCGCGTCGGCTGGCAAGGAAGCTGTCCACTTGCGCTCTCGCGAGCGCTGTCAGTCGGATGTATCTGAGTCCAAATTGATTTTCACGCTGTAGCCCGGAAAGGCTTCCAGAACTTCTTGCATTACCGACTGGCATTCGGCCTCGCGGTCTTTTGAGTCAAAAGAAATTATTATGTCAAACTTAATGATTTTTTTGTCTTTGTCAAAATAAAAGCCGTGCATTTGCAAGACGTTTTTGTAGCCTTCCAAAATGTTCAAAACTTTTTCTTTTGCGCTTGTCGCTTCATCGTCGTTTGTGTTGCGGGAATAAATTCCCACCGCGGTCAAAATGACGCCGTGCTCGTTAAAGACTTCCATCGTGATTTTGTTGGAAAGCTCGTCGATTTGCGCGGCGTTCATCGTGTCGTCAACTTCGACATGGACGGAACCTTGAAGGCGGTTTGGGCCGTAGTCGTTTAGGAACAGGTCGTAGGCCCCGTGAACGCCTGGAATATTGCAAATGGTTTCTTTTACCGCGACCGCCGTTTTTTTTGGAAGCCGCGTTCCCAAAATGTCGTCGAGGGTGTCCTTAAACATTTCGACGCCGCTTTTTGTGATGAACAATGAAATCAAGACGCTTACGTAAGCTTCAAGGGAGACGCCAAAAAATCTCATCACAAGGGCGCTGGCCAAAACCGAAGCGGACAAAAGCGCGTCGTTCCTTGCGTCGTCGCCCGAAGCTTCCAACGCCTTGCTGTTGACTTTTTTTCCGGCCGCTTTTACATAGAGGCCCAAAAATATTTTTACAAGAATGGCCGCCGCCAAAATTATCAGCGCCGCGTTTGAGTAGCTTGGCGTATTTGGGCGGATTATTTTTTCAATCGATTCCTTTAGCGCCGTGATTCCGGCGTAAACGATGATGGCGCTGATTATGCTTGCGGTGATGTATTCGATTCTGCCGTGGCCGTACGGGTGCTCCTTGTCGGGCTTTTTGCCGGCCAGCTTGATTCCGATTATCGTTATGATTGACGAAAGCGCGTCCGAAAGATTGTTTACCGCGTCAAGCACGATTGAGATTGACGACGAGGTAAGGCCAATGACGGCCTTAAAAGCGGCGAGCGCGATGTTGGAGAGTATGCTTAAAAGAGAAACCCGCGCAATTGTTTTTTCGCGCGGGTCTTTTTGGGCGGCCTTTTGCATTTAGTCCACTCTTGCCCTGTTTTTTCCGGCGGCCTTGGCCTCGTTTAGCGCTTTTTCGGCGCGCTCCAAGGCTTGTTCATGGCTCTTGTCGTTTGGTTGGAAGAAAGAGAATCCCATTGAAGCGGTTGTGGAAATTGTCTTGTCCTTGTACTGAATCTTCTTTTGGGAAATTGACTCAAGCAATTTTTGGGCGTAATTCCAGCAAACTTTTTTTTGCATGCCTTGGAAGATGCCGATGAATTTGTCGCCGTCCCAACGGATTATGATGTCGCTTGAGCGGCTTAGGTCGTAAAATAAACTTACGATTTGGGCAAGGACAAAGTCTCCGCTTTCATGGCCGTAAGTGTCGTTGAGGGTCTTGAAGTTGTCCAAGTCCATCACCATTATGGCGGGGCTTTCTTTTGTAGTCTTGTATATGGCGAATTTTCTCTTGAGCTCTTTTTCGCCAAATTCCTTTGAGCTCGCGTCTGTCAAATGGTCGCGGTTAAGTTGCTTTTGCGCGGCGGTTTTTGACTTTCGCTCCCTGTAAACATAAGAGACGAGCATGAACACAAAGGCAAGGTCCAAAAGAATCGCAAAAGGAATGATAAATTTTGTCAACGACCCGCCTTTCACCTTTTTTATGGTCTCGATAGAATCGTAGATGTCGTCGTAGTAGCTTCCCATGCAGACAATCCAGTTGTAGGGCTTGTACAACTTTGCGTATGTGATTTTGCGGGCAAAGTTGTCAGAGTCCTTTTTCTTGAAGTAGTAGGAACTGAGCGCTTCTCCGTCTTTGTTGATTCCTTCAAGCTCGCGTTCATAAGGACGGTCTCCAATCGCGTCCTGCATGTCCGTAGAGAGCATCATGCCTTCTGAGGAGCGGGGGTTTGGATGAATCAAGCGGACGGCGTAGTTTTTTCCGCCCTTGTAGTCTTTGACTTCGTTTATCCAATAATATGTTTCTTCGACAAATTCGGAATTGTAGATTTTAGAGCTGACTATGGAAACCATAGTCTTGTAAAGGTGCTCTTGCGTGATTCCAAAATAAAACCTTCCGACAGGATTCTCAACTTCGCGCCAAGCGCAAAAGATGCTGTCCAATGAGCGGGAGGAACGGTCCCAATTTTCGGGCATGTTGAGGGACATTTCGATTTTTTCGTCCAAGCCGGTGACCAAGGCGTAGCCCCACATTCCGCGCGGGTCTTGCGAAGTGAAAATTCTGTCCAAAATGTGTTGAATCGCGTGAACCGACCAAGCGTTTTGCATGGCTTCCGCCAAAGCGTTTTGGCGTTCCGAAACTGTGAAATCGAAAATTTCAATTGAGTCGTCTTTGTTGCGTTCAAACTCGTTGATGAAATTTGTGACTGAATCCTTTAAAAAGTTGGCCTTGAATTGAACCGCGATTTCCTTTGCATACTCAACATAATTTTTTTCTTGGACGATAAAAAGGGCAAGGAATATGTTGAGGATAAAAAATGACAATAGAACTAAATAATTTTTTCTAATCACAATGCAGCCATTATAGCGCATTTGCGGCGCTTTTGCTAGAGAATTTTTTCAAGAATTTTTTGGGCGCACGCTTGGCCGTCCATCGCGCTGGACACGATTCCGCCCGACCAGCCGCTTCCTTCGCCGGCGGGATAAAGGCGGGGAAGGCCCGCGCATTCAAAAGTCGCCTTGTCGCGCAGGATTCGGACCGGGGTTGAAGTGCGGGTTTCGCTTGCGATTAGGAGCGCGTCTTGGCAGACAAAGCCCTTCATGTTTTTGTCAAAAAGTTGGAAGGCTTTTTTGAGGCGGCCGCTTATAAAGGGCGGGAGCCATTGGTCAAGGCGGCTTGATGCAAGGCCCGGCGTGTAGCTTGAGCGGGGGAGCGACTGGCTTTGCCGGCCCGCCAAAAAGTCTGCCAAGCGTTGGGCGGGCGCCGCGTTGGGGTTGTCGCCGCCGTCCGATCCGCCGTGACGCCAAGTCTCCCGTTCCAGCCAAGACCTAAAGCGCAAGCCGGCAAGGGGATCATTTGCAAGCCCAAAATCCGCGCCGCCTCCCGCTTGACGCGCAATCTCTTCTATGTCTTCCGGCCTGGTTTCCACGACGATGGCCGCGTTGGACCAAGCGGAATTGCGCTCGGCGGCGCTCATTCCGTTCACCACGATTTCTTGGGGGCCTGTCGCCGACGGAACCACAAAGCCGCCGGGACACATGCAAAATGAATAAACGCCTCGGCCGTCAACTTGCGACGTAAGCCTGTATTCGGCGGCGCCAAGACCGGCGGATTCCCGCTTTCCGTGGTATTGAATTTTGTCGATCAATTCGCGGGGGTGCTCAACGCGGACTCCGACGGCAAAAGTCTTTGCCTCCAAGGATTGGGGAGAGACTTTAAAAAGCAATTCGTAAATGTCGGAGGCCGAGTGTCCTGTGGCCAAAAGAACCGCGTCGGCCAAAAATTCTTTTTCTCCGTCCGCTGTCCGCGCGATAACGCCGCGAACTGTCGCAAGCTCCAAGATAAAGTCCACGACGCGGCATTCAAAGTGAAACTCTCCTCCCAAGTCCAAAATTTTTTGCCGCATGCTTTGGATGATTTGGGGCAGCTTGTTGGTTCCGATGTGGGGATGGGCGTCAGTCAAAATCTTTGGGTCTGCGCCAAAGTGAACGAATGTTTGCAAAACCTCGCCGATGTTTCCGCGCTTGTCGCTGCGAGTGTACAATTTACCGTCGCTGAAAGTGCCGGCCCCGCCTTCGCCAAAGCAGTAATTGCTGTCCGCATCCACCACGCCTTTTACGCTTATGGCCGCTATGTCGCGCTTGCGTTCCGGGGCTTTTTTTCCGCGCTCGATTATGATTGGCTTAACGCCGCGTTCCAAAAGTTTTAGAGCCGCAAAAAGTCCGGCGGGGCCGCTTCCGACAACAACGACTTTTTTAGAGCCGTCCGCTTTGAGCCACGAAAATTCTTTTTGAGCTTGCGCGGGTTTTTCGCCGACGTACGCTTTGTATCGCAAGCAAAGCTTTAATTGGCCGTGGCGGGCGTCTATCGATTTTTTTACAAAAACAAATTCCGCCTTTTCGTTTCCCGTGTATTTTTGGCGGAGCGCTTGGTTCAATTTTTTTTGAATGAAATTTTCGTCGCGCTCTGATTCAGCCTGTATCACTATACTCAAATCAAAAATCATGCTATAATTATAGCGCAACTAGGAGGCTTTAACAAATGGAAAGCAAAAATATTTTTGGATCTGTTCTTTGCGCCGTCGCGCTGATTGTTTCAGCCGCGATAATTTCTTTTGGCTTTAAGACAATTGCAAAGCCCGACAGAACTGTAAGCGTTCGCGGCTTGGCGGAGCGCGAAGTTGACGCGGATTTGGCCGTGTGGCCGCTCACTTACAAAATCGGCTCAAACTACATGAGCGAAATTCAGTCGGAGCTCAACTCAAAGACCGCAGCCGTTTTGGAATACCTAAAGGGCTTTGGCCTTGACGAAAGCGACTGGACCGTTCAGGCGCCGGAAATCACCGACAACAAATTGAATCCGTATTTGGAGCGCCGGGTTTTTGACTACATCGCGCAGGGAAAAGTTTTGGTGCGCTCTTCAAAAGTTCAAGCTGTAAAAAAAGCGCAAGCCGGTTCGCTGGACTTGGCAGACAAGGGAATCGCGGTTGGACAGGACTACGGCCAGACCGTCACTTACGAATTTACAAAGTTGAACGACATCAAGCCCGAGATGATTGCCCAAGCCACCGCCAGCGCAAGGACCGCCGCCGAGCAGTTCGCGCATGATTCCGGAAGCAAGGTAGGCAAAATCAAAAGCGCGACTCAAGGTTTGTTCACGATAGAAAACGCCGCCGCCGGATTGGAAGAAAAAAAATCCGTGCGCGTCGTCACTACCGTCGTGTATTTGCTTAAAGACTAAAAGTTGCTTCCGTTCCAGCCCCAGTTGGGCGTTCCAAAGTAACTGACGTAAACCGCGTCGCCCGGAATGCCCAATTGAGCTTGCAGGATTTCGCAAACGCGCGCCGTCATTTTGCCTGAAGCGCCGGCGTCAACGTTCCCCAAAACTTTAATTTCCACATAAGCGCCCTTGTTCAATTTCTTTCCGCCAAAATACAAGTCGGCCTTGTCCGAAAGGTCGATCATAAGGTAGCTTTCGGGCTTGTTCATAAGGCTGATCGCTTTTCCAAATTCGGCCTTGAGAACGTCGCGCTTTTCCTGCGGCAACTCCATCGTCACCTTTGCTTGAATCATTGGCATAAAAAACTCCTAAAAATTTTGGTTAAAACTTAATGACCTTTGGCGCGGCTGTAAAACTGGCGAACGTCGCCGTCGCGTCCTTAAAGTAAAGGACTTGCGTGTTGCCGTCGTTTTCGTCGTACATTCTGCGAAGGTCCGGGTAGTTGTCAAGCATATGCTTTTTTGCTTCCACCCGGTCGTCGTTCACAAGCTGGCCCGCCATGCGAAGCCACGTTCCCGCCGCTCCGTCAAAGCAAGAAAGCTCCGCCTTGGGATTGGCCGCAAGCTGCTTTGAAACATCCTTGGACTTTCCAGTCTGAATGTAAAGCTTTCCGTCAAACAAGTCGATCGTTCCAAAGGGCCGCACGCGAGGCTGGTCCCCGTCCACAGTGGCAAGGTAATAGACCCCGCACTTTTTAATGAAGTCGTAGATTTCGTTCATGGAATTATTCTAGCACAAGAGGGGAGGCGTGGGCAAGGGATTTTTTTTCGGGCGTTGCCGCCGCGCGCGCCCCTAACGCGAGGGGGGAAGATTTACTTAGCTTTTTTGGGATTGAAACCTTTGGAAATTTCCTTTTTTGGTGCTGGTTCTGGCGAGAGGCCGTTCATGCGGTAAAATGCATCTTTCCAGATTTTATTATCACATCCTTTTCCGTCATTAGTATAATTTGTACATCCAAGAAAATAATCCGTCCTATCCTTGTTTGGTTTCGCAATTAAATACCCTGTTTCGCATTTATCGCATTTTTGAATGGAAAGTTTTCCGGCTTCTATTTTGTTTGTCATAAAGTCGCAAATTTCTGGATCGTTCATGCAGATCCATAAGTTAAGGCCATAGGCCGCTTTTATTTTGTGTTGCAATGGATAGCCGCACATAGGACAAATCTTCTTGAAGTTTGTTGAATCCTTTACTTCTTCGCTCCACTCGCCTTTGAGAATGACATTTTTGTAGTCATGTTTTATTTCAAGTAGAAATTCCGACGGATTTTGTTCTGGTGCGATAAAGAAAACTCTGTTTTTGGTTCTGGTCATTGCAACATAAAAAAGCCGGCGTTCTTCCGCAGCCTCAATTGAATCATCTCGTTTTACTACATACCCCAAGACGGGGTCATTTTCAATTTTGGATGGAAAACCGTAAGTTTCATTTTTGCCGTTAATGACAATGACATTATCATAACCAAGTCCTTTTGAAGCGTGGGCAGTCATAAATGTAATCTTGATTTCGGGATATTTAAGACATTTTATTTTGTTGCCATAATCTTTGCATTCAAAAAGACTAGAACGCTCCAAATTTTTACCATCAAATCCAAATCTTCCCAATAAAAGTATTTCTTGCTTCTTAGAATTTTTGTTTTCCATTTTGTTGAATTGCAGAATTTGTTCAATTGCAGTTTCGATAGCTTTTGCAAGGTTGTTATTTGCGTTTCCGCCGAATTTTTTTGGTTTTGAGTCATAAGTGTAGATGATAACCGGGTCTTTTATTGTTTTTGGTGATTTGAGAGTTTTTTCTATTTGGGATTTATTTTTTTGAATGAAATTTCCAGCAATGTCTATTATTTCTTGTGAATTGCGATAAGTATTTGTGATTTTTAATTCGATTGCATATCCCATAATTTCAGAGAATTTGGTAAATAGCGTAATATCTGAACCGCTAAAAGCGTAAATAGATTGCCAATCATCACCTACTGCGATAATCTTTGCGTTAGTTACGTCATGCAAGGCTCCCACTAAATCGAAACGTTGGCGTGAAATGTCTTGATATTCATCTACGATAATGTATTTGAAATCAATTTGGTCGCTCACGGCTTCTGATTCTTTGAGTAGGCGGGCGGATTTGTTAATCATGTCAGAAAAGTCTATGGCATTGTTTCTGTGCAAATATCGTTCATATTCAAGATAACATTCTTTGCATATGCCGAGGAAAAGTTTTGTGCGTACATTGTTTGATTGCGTTGTTAATTCATCAAATTTTTCTACAGAATATCCGTTTGTTTTGAAATTTGAAATGAATCTATCCACAAGATTTATAAGTTTTCGGACATAGCGGCTTCCATCTTGGTTTGAAATCTTCTGCATGACTTCTTTGTTGTCACGAGGATTAAGGATGAAGCCAAAAGATTCCAGCTTTTCCATTAAATGTGCAACAAGCTCTCTGCCATCATTATATTGGGAGCAAGTGCAAATAAGATTTGTCCCATGCTGCCTATGTATGGCAACTTTATCACGCATTGCTTTATTGTATTTTTTCAGTTCTTCTTCTGTATATCTATCACTAAAACCATTTTCAGTGACGCCAAAATGTTCGATGTATGCTTCTTTGTCGTTTTGGCGGATTATAAAATCTGGCGTATATGGCTTATTTGAGCCTTCAATATTGTACGGATAACGAGGCTCATACTGATATTCAATGTTGTTAAGATATAAAAAGTTCGCAATCTGAACTTCTTCCTGCGAACGCAAAACTTCATTTTGAATTGTGATATGCTCTTTGCCGCGAGAAGTTTTCATTTCAAGCTGATAATTGACATCTCCGACCTCACTTTTCATTGTAGAAAAATTTGAATTAGACAGCTTTTCATACAATTCCTCTTTGTTTTTCGCTTGAATTGGCGCGTCAAAGTAAGTTGCAAAGAATTTTACCAAATCATCAACGAGTTTTTTATTTTGTAAAACTGAATCCCTAAAATAATCTTCAAGCACGAAATACAGTTTTTCGTTTTGAACAATATTCAGTTTTTCTTCACTCTCTTTATGGAGAATTGCATTTCCTGTTGAATGAAAAGTTGTAATTGGACAGTCGATTTTTAGTTGTTTTTGTATTCTTTCTTTTAGTTCACCTACGGCTTTGTTTGTAAAAGAGACTACAAGAATTTCTGATGGATCAATATTTTTCTTTTCAACAAGATATTTCACTTTTGCGGCTACTGTTGTCGTCTTGCCGGCTCCCGCTCCTGCAATTACAAGACAGTAATCTTCATCCGTCAAAACAACTTTTCGTTGGTCTTCGTCAAGCATGATGTTTGGGTCAACGTCTTTTAGGATTGTATCAAGGTAGTCCTTTTCGGATTTCAGTTTTTGTTGAATAAAATCACTATTGTGTTTTGTAACCAGTTCTTCTATGTCTGAATAATTTTTTAGAGCTGTAAGAATTGTGTTTTCAGATGTTTTGTTCTTTTTGCAAAAATCTGAAAGTAAACCGTCATTTTTCAATTGGTTGAAATAGTTTACAACCTCTTTAGAAGAATCAATTTTTTTTAGATATTCGCTTTTTGCAATATATGAATCTGTGCCTAGAAGTTTCTCTATGAATTCATTTAGCTCAAGAATAGTCTTTGCGTTTTCGTTGTTGGGAGTGGAATTCTTGCTGTTTTCAAATAATTTGTTTAATAAAGACATAAAATAAGTCCATTCTTGATTTTGGCAGCATTTATTATATCATAAATTCCGTGTCTTATTAAACTACTTATTATTTATCACCAACGCTCCGATTACGCCAGGAACCCAGCCGCAGCAAGTAAGTAGGGTGACGATTACGATTGAGCCGCAGCCTTTGTCCAGCACCGCAAGCGGAGGAAAAATAATGCACAGCAAAACGCGACCGCAGCCCATTCTTATCCCCAAAGTCCGTTGTTGGAATCGTCGTCGTCAGAAAAGAGGCCGTCGCTTTTCTTCCATGGGCTTGTAAAGTGGATGTCGCCGCTGTCCAAGTCAAAGGAAAGGTTGTCGCCCATTCGCATGCGAAGTTCGCCATCCGAGCTTATTCCCATGTTATCACTCATCGGGAAAATGAAATCATCGTCAGAAAAATCGTAAATCATATGGCTGGCCTCCTTTTCTAGTGTGTATTATAGCGCATTTTTAGAAAAAAAGAAAAATTTTACAAATTTCCTCCAAAAAAAAGCCAAAATCTGCAAAAAAAACTCTATCTATATGTATGAAAAACATTGCGCAAAGTAAAAGGAGTTTTTATGGAAAATGCGCGCGAGCAAACGCTCGAAGAGAAGTGGGAAAAAGCCACTATCGCAAATGACTTTATTTTTTACAAAGTTATACGCCGCTACGCGTCGTTTTGCTAGTGGTAATATTTACGTGTCCGCTCGCGCGGACTACTGGCAATGAGCAACAATCCTGACACAAAGGGCTTGCAAAGTACACGTTTGAAAATTTGTGCCGTGAGGATCCAAAAATAAAAATGGACGATAGGGCCTACAAATACTTTTTTATTTCCAAAAACTGTGATAAACTGTTGAATGAAAGGCAAAGGGCGTTTTTGCAAATGGTTGCAAACAATAAAAGTTGCGACGCTTTTACGGATAAAGTTAAGAAACTTGTGGAGAACGCCAAGCGCAACACTCAATGGAGGAAGCAGTATATGGATTGGGAACGCGAAAAGACTCGCTCATATAATAGGGGCAGGGAAGAGCAAGTCTTGGAAGACGCAAAAAATCTTTTGAATATGAATCTTGGCACTCCAGAACAAATCGCCCAAGCCCTCAACCTTCCCCTTGATCAAGTGTTGCAGCTCCAAAAAAAGCGCAAGCGTCCGTTACCGCGTAACTCTCCATGGACTACAGCTATATTTTTTCTTCCGCAAAGCCGCTAAAAGAAAAGTTCGCGGACTTTGGATTTAAAAAACGCGCGGGCTCTTATGTTTGCAAAAAGACTATTGCGGACGGCGACTTTTACGCGACGCTTGCGATTTGCGGAGAAACTTTGACAGCGCAAGTTTACGATTCCGCCACGGACGAACTTTACGCTCCCTTTGACATGGCAAGGGCACGCGGAGCTTTTGTCGCGACCGTTAGGGAAGAAGTCCAAAAAATCGTTGACGACTTTTGCGAGCGCTGTTTTGAGTCGGAAGACATTCACAAAAAGTATGTCGCCTATGTTGAGCGACAGTTTAATTGCAAGGCGGATTTTCCGTGGGCGGAACAAGACGGGGCAGGAAAGCGTTATTCCGACGCGGCGGTTTTTCGCTGTCCAAACAAAAAATGGTTCGCGCTTGTGATGGAAATCAGTTACAAAAATCTGGGGCTTCCAAACGACAAAAAAGTTTTTTCGGTAAACCTAAAGGCGGATCCGAAGCGCGTCGTGAGCCTTGTTGACAATAAAACGATTTTTCCTGCCTACCATATGAACAAAAAGCATTGGATAACGGTTTTGCTTACAAGCGCGACGGACTTTGACCTTTTGCGCTCGCTGACGGAACGTAGCCGCGCTTTGGTTAGTTGATCGGTTCCGTTCCCGGCGGAACGAATTCGCCGGCGGCCGCTCCGACCAAGGCTTCCAACGCGTAGGGCGAATAAGAATAGCCTAATAAAATTGTGTCGGCCCAGTCAAAGTCTTTTACCAATACAGGAGACATTATCGCAAAAATCACGACTTTTTTCCCGGAGCGCGCAAGGCCTTCCAAGCTTTTTGCGGCGGCCGCGCTGTTTTGGTCGGCCACGCAAATTATGATTGTGTCGTAGCCTTGGGCCGTTTGCGGAATGTTTTGCGCGGCCCATTGCGTTTCGTTGGGACCCATCGAGTAGTTAAAGCGGAACTCTCCGCTGGACGGCCAGCGCTCTTTTCCCGCTCTAAAAAATTGCGGCTCGCTTCCGCAAAGCAAAACTTTTCCGGCGGACTCTCTTGTAAAGGGGAGCGACTTCGCGCGCGCGGCTGTGATCGAACGGCAGGCTTGGTCCAAGAAAAATGCCTGGCCTTCCTTGTCGGGAATGCGCTGGTCGATTTGGCTTTCGTCAGGATAAAGCGGAGCGGTGTTCTTTCCTTTGTAATAGTTCAGCTTTGCAAGAATCACGCGGCGCGCGGCTGTCTGGACTTTTTTCTTAAAGTCCGGGTCTCGCTTCATCGAGGCGATAACTCCTGTCCAAAGGGGCTCGTCAAGCTGCGCGGTGGTTGAAGAAATCACTATGTCGTTTCCCGCGTCGATGGCCATTTTAAATGCGCGCGAAACCGAGCCTGCGTACATTGTGGCTCCGTTCATCATCATGTCGTCGGTGATTATGAGTCCCTTGTAGCCAAGCTGCTTTCGCAAAACGTCTGTCAAAAAATATTCGCTTAGAGAGGCGGGCTCTCCGTTGGGCCGCAATTGCGGAAAGCTGAGGTGTCCGCTCATTATCGCCGGAACGTCGTTCTTTATCAAATACTTAAAGGGAACAAGCTCGCGGTTTTCAAAAGTTTTTTGGTCGATGTTGATGCTGGGCAAAAAAATGTGCGAGTCGTTTTGCGTGTCGCCGTGGCCGGGAAAATGTTTTGCCGTCGGAATCACGCCCGCGTCGAGGCAGCCTTTTGCCCAGGCCGCTCCAAGAATTCCCGCGTCGCGGGCGTTTTCGCCGAAGGAACGGGTTCCAATTATCGTTGAATTTTTGTCAGTGTACAAATCGATTGTCGGCGCGAAATTCATGTTGATTCCGAGCGCGGCGATTTCTTTGTTTATGTAATAACCTGAATAGTAAGCGTCGTAAGGATAGCCGCTCGCGCCGATCGACAAGTTGCCGGGCGTGATGCTTGTGTTCCCCTTAACGTGGCGAATCCAACCGCCCTCTTGGTCGGTGGCGACAAAAAGGGGGATTTGCAACTTTCGCTTTTGGGCCTTTTGTTGCAAAGACTTTACCGAACGAGCGACAAGCGTCGTGTTGTCTGTGTTCCAGCCAAAAACTTTTACGCTTCCCAAACCGCGCGAAGAAACCCATTCGTTCAAAAGCTCGCTGGGTTCCGCTCCCGCCCAGCCGAACATAAGGATTTGCGAATACAATTCTTCGTCGCTCATTCTTGCGACAAGCGCGTCGGCCAATTCTTCGTTGGGGTAGTCGCTCCAAAAGTTTATGTCGTCCTGGGCTAAGGCTTTTTGAGGGAACGCTAGCAAAAGCGCCAGCGCGAAAGCAAGCGCGGTCGCGAACGAGGCGGCGGGCTTTTTGGTTAGTGACGAATTTTTGAGCGCTGCGCTTTTGGGCGGGAAAAGCTTTTTCATTTTTAGTTTAGGCCTCGAATGTAGTCGGCCGCCTCAAAGGCCGCGATCGCTCCGTCGCTTGTGGCCGTCACGACTTGGCGGAAAGGCTTTGAGCGCACGTCGCCCGCCGCGTAAAGGCCGGGAATCGCTGTCCGCATTTTTTCGTCGGTGACGATGTAGCCGGCCTCGTCAGTTTTTAGCGTGGAAAGCAATTGGTTTTGAGGAATCATTCCGACGCTTACAAAAACGGCCGCGGCGGGCATCTCGGTCAGTGATCCGTCTTGGACATTTTTTATGACAACGGCCTCGACTTTTTGCGTTCCCTTGATTTCTTCAAGAGTGCTGTTCCACAATACCGAGATTTTGGGATTGGCCAAAACACGGTCGGCGACGGCCTTTTGCGCGCGCAATTGGTCGCGGCGGTGGACCAAATAAACTTTTTCGGCCAGCTGCGAAAGATAGTTGGCTTCGTCGCAAGCCGCGTCGCCTCCGCCGATTACAAAAATGGTCTTGTTCCTAAAAAGCGGGCCGTCGCAAACCGCGCAGTAGCTTACGCCGCGGCCTTCCAATTCCTTTTCGCCGGGAACGCCAAGCTTTCTGTGTTCGGCTCCGGTCGCAAGGACTATCGCCTTGGCCGCGTACTTTCCCTTGCTTGTTTCAATTTCAAATTTGTCTTGAACCTTGTCGATTGATTTTACGCTCGCGCTTGTGATTTTGGCGCCAAAGGCTTCGGCTTGCTTTTGCATTGTTTGGATAAAAGCGTAGCCGTTGGCCGGAGGAAAAACTCCGGGATAATTTTCCAAAGCGGCGATTTTTAAAACTTGTCCGCCGGCGACGGTCAAGTCCAAGGCCAGAGCGCTTAGTCCCGAGCGAGCCGCGTATTGAACGGCAGCCAAGCCAGCCGCTCCCGCTCCGACAGAAATAAAGTCAAATTCGTTTTTAATATCTTCAGCCATAAATTTCTCCTTGTGGAATTTTGGGCCAGCCCTGAAAAACTGTCGAAGCGATAAAAGCCGACCTTGTTCATTATAGCAAAAGGGCTCTTGCTTTTCAATCTGTTCTATTATAATATTGCAAAACGATGATAAAGACCGACGGAATAATTTTGGACATAGACGGAACGATATGGAACACCACCGGCGTTGTGGCGAGCGCTTGGAACAAGGCCATCGCTGACTGCGGATACGACGCGGCCCAAGTGAACGCTAGCGGCCTTCAAAAAGAATTTGGAAAGCCGATGAACGTCATCGCCGACGACTTGTGGCCCAACCTGACCCAAGGGCAAAAAAATATTTTGATGGAACAGTGCTGCGTCCGCGAGCAAGAAGCGATAAAAGAAAACAAAGAAGACATTTCGTTCCCCGCCGTCCGCGAAACGATAAAGGCGCTGGCAAAAAAATTCAAGCTTTACATTGTTTCAAACTGCCAAGCCGGCTACATCGAGCTTACGATGGAAAAAAACAAAATTGCGGATTGCGTCAGCGACCACGAGTGTTACGGCCACACTGGCCTTGGAAAGGCAGACAACCTTCGCCTTCTTTTAAAGCGGAACGGAATAAAAGCGCCGGTTTATGTCGGCGACACCCAAGGCGACGCGGACGCTTGCCGCGAGGCCGGAGTAAAATTTGTTTGGGCTTCTTACGGTTTTGGAAGCGTCCAAGAATTTGCGGCCAAGGTTGACCGCTTTGACCAGTTATTGGATTTGTTCCAAAATCTTGACTAAATCTTCTTTTGTCTTTGCGAGAGGCCGCTTTAAGTCAAAGGGAGCCAAAACTTCCTGAACGTTTTTTGGAACGGAAATTTTTTCTCCGATGGAACGCTGGACAAAGTCCGCGGTGTAGGCCGGATGGTCGCGCTGTATCAAGACAACCGCGTCGCCCGAACCGTCGTCCAAGTCTTTCTTTAGTTTTGCCGCGGCGTAGGCTTGCGCCGTCTCTTGGTCGCAAATCAAGTCGTAGTTTTTGTACAAGTCTTGCGCGGCTTTTTCGGCGGCCGCTTCGTCAACCTTGGCCGGGTAGATAAAGCTTTTTATCATCGCCGAATAGTCGGTGAAGAAATCTTCCAAGCGCTCCAAGTTGCTGGGGTCGCTTGCGTTTGCCGGCGGCCTGTCCTTTACGTTGACCATTGAGTCTGTGATTATGGGGTAGCCCTTAACGTCCGCTCCCAAGGCTCCGCTTGTTGGAACGATGAAGCCCCTGAGCGGAAGGCAAGTGCGCCAGCTGTAAAGGCCGGCAACCAAGTTGGAGTAGTTTCCCGGCGCCATCGCGTAATAGATGTCTCCGGAAACTTTGTCCTTTAGCCTTGAGAAAGCATAAGTGTAAAAAAACGCTTGCGGCAAAAGGCGGCCGATGTTTGCCGTTGTCGAAACCGTCAAGCTTAATTTTTTGACCAGCTCATGGTCGGCGAAAATTTCTTGGATCAAGCGGCGGCAGTGCGCGAGGTCTCCGTCGATTTCGACAGGATAGACGTTCCCCCCGTTCCAAACAAAGTCGTCGGGGTTAAGGCCACGAACGTTTCCCTTTGGATAAATCAAGACTGACTTGAGCCTGCTTTTTCCTCTAAGCTGTCTGCTGAGCGACGCTCCGTGGGGGCCGCTTGTCAAGTCAAGGAAGGTTGCGGTCTTTCCGCTGAGGGTCAAGATTGTTTCGAGGCATGATGTCAAAAACGAAATGCCGTAGTCCCGGTGGCAGCCTGTCGGTCCGTTGAAGAGTTCCAAGGTGAACAGGTTGTCGCCCAGGCGCTTCAGTTGGGGCTCAAATGAAAAAGCCTTTGTGGCTATTGTTTCGCAAATGATCGGGGAAAATTCTGTGTTGATGCAGGCGCTTGTCAACGTTCCCGCGATAGAAGTGAATGTGGTGGTGTTGTCCGTGTACAAAATCCAGCGGCGCAAATCGACGTTTCCTTCGGGAACATAAAGCCCTCCGTCCGCCGGCATGCAGTCCGTCACCGCTTGCAAAAATCCGCTGTCTAATTTTTTGTCTCTCGTGCTTGTAAAACGCATAGTGGTTATTGTAGCGCATTTGCCGCGTTTTTGCTAGTAGGACAAAATCGCCTTATACTTGAAAATTTACTATATTAATGTTATCCTAATTACTGATGAAATATCTCAAAAAAGATTCCGCGTGGGAAAAGGAATTGCTCGCGCGATTCATAGATTACGCAAAAACTTTTTCCACATCCTCTAGCGCCGCCGCTGACAAGGGAAAGCAGCCTTCAACGGAATGCCAGCGCGACTTTGCCAATAAAATCGCAGCGGAACTAAAATCCTTGGGATTTGAAGGCGTCCAGGTCACAAAGTACGGGTACGTCTACGCCTATATTCCGGCAAATCCTGCGGGCGGAGCGGGAACGTTTGACGGCGCAAAAAGAGCGGCAAAGCCCTTTTGCTTGCTCGCCCACTTGGACACGGTGGAAGAATGTTCCGGCAAAAACGTCCGGCCGCAAGTAAAAAAGCGCGACGGCGAGACTATCGTGACTAGCGACGGAACGACCCTCTTGGGCGGAGACGACAAGGCCGGCTTGGCCGCGATTGTCACGGCCCTTCATTATTTGATAAAGAACAAAAACATTCCCCATCCAAAAATCGAGATTTGCTTTTCGCCGGACGAAGAAACAGGCCATGGAATGGACAACGTTCCGCTTGACTTGATAAAGTCAAAATTTGCCTACACCGTTGACGGCGGCCACATCGGCGAGCTGGAATGCGAGTGCTTCAACGCATATAAGAGCGAAGTTGTCTTTACAGGAAAGGCCGCCCACACAGGCGACGCCCGCGCGGCAAAAATGGTCAACGCCATAAGCGCCGCTTCCTTGTTCGTTCAGTCTTTGCCAAAAACAGAAGCGCCCGAGACGACCGACGGCTATGACGGCTTTTTCGCTCCCTTTGAAATTTCCGGCGGCATGGAAAAGGCCCGCGTCGCCCTTTTGTTGCGCGACTTTGACAGCGACGGAATGGAACGCAGAAAAAAGTTGGTCAAAAAATTGGCCGACTCCGCCGCGGCCTCTTACGGCGCCAGCGTCAAGGTTAAGCACACCCAGCAATATTTGAACATGAAAAAAGGAATTGAAAAAGCCTCTTTTGTAAAAGAGCGTTTGGTTCAAGCCTATAAAGAAAGCGGAGTCGAGCCGGTCTTCAAGCCGATTCGCGGAGGAACGGACGGCTCGCGCCTTACAGAAATGGGAATCCCTTGTCCAAACATTTTTACTGGAGCGCATCAGTTCCACAGCGAGCGCGAGTGGGTCAGCCTTGGCCAAATGCTTTGCGCCGCGGACATAATAGTCAATTTGGGAGTAATTTATGCATGAATACAGAATTGAAGGCGGATTTCCGATAAAGGGGAAAATCACCGCCGCGGGAAACAAGAACGCCGCGCTTCCTTGCATTGCGGCGACTCTTTTGACCGACGAAAAAGTAACGCTTAGAAACATCCCCGAGATTGAAGACGCGGGCGTTATGTTCAAGATTTTGGAAGGCCTCGGCGCTTCCGTAAAAAAAGTCGAAAAGCACGTTTGGGAAGTCACCGCTCAAAAAATCGACACGGCCTTGATTCCGCCGGAACTTTCAAAAAAAATCCGCGCCTCGATTTTGTTCGCCGGCCCGCTGATCGCGCGTCTTGGCAAGGCCAGCATGATGCCTCCGGGCGGAGACGTAATCGGCCGCCGTCGCTTGGACACCCACTTTTTGGCCTTGACCGAATTGGGAGCGCGCGTCGACATCGACGGAAAATTTGAGTTTAGCGCAAACAAGCTTGTCGGCGACGACATATTCCTTGATGAAACTTCGGTCACCGCGACCGAAAACGCTGTGATGGCGGCGGCGCTTGCCGAGGGCCGCACGACAATCACCAACGCCGCGAGCGAGCCGCACGTTCAGGACTTGTGCAAAATGCTCATCGCGATGGGCGCAAAGATTAGCGGCGTCGGCTCTAACATTTTGATAATCGACGGAGTTAAAAAACTTCACGGCTGCGACTTTGCGATCGGCCCGGACTATATGGAAATCGGTTCCTTTATCGGATTGGCCGCCGCGACTCGCGGTTCCGTCACGATAGAAAACATCAATCCGCCGGACATGCGGCCCTTGCGCATCGCTTTTGGAAAGCTTGGAATCCGCTGGAACATAACCGGAAATTCTTTGGAAGTCGCCGCAAACCAAGACATGAAGGTGAACCCGGATCTTGGCGGCATGATTCCAAAAATCGACGACTCGCCGTGGCCGGGATTCCCGCCGGATTTGACCAGCATCATGACGGTTGTGGCGACACAAGTCGAAGGCAACGTTTTGATTTTTGAAAAGATGTTCGAGTCAAGAATGTTCTTTGTTGACAAGCTTATCGGAATGGGAGCGCGCATAACTTTGTGCGACCCGCACCGAGCCGTTGTCAGCGGTCCCAGCGTTCTTCACGGCGACAAGCTTGTGTCGCCCGACGTTCGCGCCGGAATGGCTATGGTGATCGCGGCGATGATAGCGCGCGGCGAAAGCTCCATCAGCAACGTTTACCAAATCGAACGCGGTTACGAGAACTTGATTCCGCGCCTAAAGGCCTTGGGCGCCCACATCGAATGCGTTGAAGTTAAATAAAAAGATTGTCGGGTCGAGCCCGACAATGACACCGCCTGTCATTGCCCGACTTGATTGACCGCCCGCGAGAGCGGGCAATTGAATCGCTTCCTATATCAAAATGGAGCGAAGCGACATACCGTTCCTAGTCGTTCTTTCTTGACAGGAAAGCCACGCTCACCACGACCAAAAGAATTATGTAAACCGCTATTCCGGCCAAGAGCGCCAGTCGCGTTCCCGCCATCGCGATAAAGACAAGGTTGAGAACTTTTATAGAATACTCGATGAGCCGTTCCACAAAATAGAATACGACGTTCAAGACCGGCAGAATGAAAACCCACTTGAACTTAAAGATCGCTCCTGGAGCCAGCCTGTAGTTCCACGCGATTGTCGCCACAAAGATGAAAATAATCAAAAGCATGAAGGGGTAGAAAATTCTGTTCAATGACTCGACGCTAAAGACTTCGCTTGAGTATCCGTAGTCGGGAGCCTTGCGCGCCAATCGGTTTAGGAAGAATGGGTTTAAGTTTCCTTTTCCGGCGGCGGAGAGCAAAATCAAAGAAAAGTCTTCGTAAGGAATCGGAAGGAAAAGCTGGTTCTTTGACAAGACCGACTCAAGATTTTGCCTGCTGTCCTTCGTTCCGCCAAATTTGTAAACAGGCTCGTTCTTTTGCTCGCGCGAATTTCTGCTTACTGAGCGAAGCATGATGTAGGGGATTGATTTTATCGAAGGATCCAAGCCCAATCTTTGCGTTTCGTAAAGGCCCAAAGATTTTGTGTCGTAGGCTTTCATCTTTGCGTAGGGAGTGGTCATCGAGTATCTGCGCATTCCGTATTCGTCAAACGAAACCAACTCAAGGCCGCGGAGGTATCTTAGGGCGCCGCCTGTTCCGTCGACTTCCGTTACGCCGCGAATCAAAATTACGTCATAACCGCCGTTTGGATGGCGGACAGAAAAATAAATGTCCTTGGCGCTTTCAAAGCGGCTGGCGTCGTAAGTTTCGTCAATGAAGAAGTATTGTTCCAAAAGTTGGTCGCGCGAAATTTTTAGGTAGCGGACCACGTCAGGGTCGCGCGCCTTTCTTTCGTTTTCAAGGGCCAGGTCGTTAAAGATGTAATAGGCTTCCTCAAAGTTTCCGTTGTTCAACTCTTTGTAGCCTTCCAGTTTTTTTCTAAAGAAAAGGTTTCCTTCTGTGGGCTCTTCTTTTTGCGCGGCCTGCAACTTGTTCCATGCCTTGCTTGCCATGTCCTTGGCTTCGTCAACGTTCGGGTCGTTGGGGCCGCAAAGGCGTTCCGCTTGAACAGAAAGATAATGGGCTCCAAAATAATCTTTCGCGGCGAAAAATTCACGGGCCTTTTCAATCATTTGCAAGACTGTCATCTCGCTTTCGTCAAACCCTTGGAAAGTTTTTTGCGTGTAATTTAAATTCGTTTCGGCGTAGCTCTTGTTGCGATCTTCGCGGAGCTTGCCTTCCATTTCTTTCAACTCGGCTTCGACTTGGCGGTCGCGTTCCTTAAGCTCCTTGTTGTTGGGGTCAAGGGCCTGCGCTTTTTTTATGTACTGTATCGCCGCTTCGGGATTCTTTTGCATGCGGTATTGTTCCGCCATGCGCAAGTAGTCCGTCATCAAGGCGGGAATTTCGCGCATAAATTTTTTCTTTGAATTTTCGAACGGAAGAAATATCAAGGTTCCAAGAGAGGCGATGAATGTCGTCACAAGCGCGGCGACAATAATCTTTTTTAGAAGGAGCGCCATCTCCGGGCTAAAGCGGCCTTTTGCTTTTTCTTCCGAATCGGCAAAGGCTAGGGAGCAGGCCAGCAAAAATCCTGTAAGCAGAATGGAAGGAAGCGCTTCAAAAACAAAAGACAAGGCGTTGGCGCTTTTGTAGGCAAATTCCGAGCCGGCCGAAACGCTTTCCATCGGCAAAAGAAAGAGGCACGCTGTCCAAAGCGTCGCCGCGGCAAAAAGCGTGTAAGCTAAAATCGAAGGAAGGAACTTTTTCATGCGCCCCTCCTTCTTTTTTTGCCGGCATGAATGATGGCTTTTACGCTGCCCAGCAAGACAAGCGCGACGATTATCGCGCAGTTCAAGGCGCACTGGAAGTTTTGGCTTATGGCCGACGCAAAGCCGCCCACGTCGTCAATCGCGCTGACAAACGAGTCAAAGTAGCCCAAGTAGTAAAGGCAGTTCAAAGTTATGATGGCGAATGTGTCAAAGGTTATGTAAAAGGCGTCGGCCAATTTCCATTCGCTGGCCGAAATTATCGCTCCTATTGTGACGAGCGCAAGCATCAGCGAAGAAAAGAGGAGCCAAGGAATCACTCCGGATTCGGAAGCGGCCGCGGCCTTTTGCTGGATGAACAAAATTCCGTTTATGAAGCCCAGCAGGACAGGCGGTGGCGTCAAGGTCTCTCCGATGATTGGGTCCGAAAATCCCAAGGCGTCTCTTTTAAAGTTGATGTAGTTGCCGTCAAGGGCTGTCACCGATTGGCTTGTGTTATTTGTCTTAAAGTAGTCGTCCTTTATTCTAAGGCCTTTGACATAGTTTCCGCTGACAAAAGTAAAATAATAAAGGCGCTTGTCTATCTTTCTAAAGTAGCCGGCCGTCAGTTCGGAGGGCCTCTCCGTAAGGGCCACGCTTTGTTCCTTTGCGATTTTGTAGGAAACTGGAGCGACAAAAAGCCAAGCGGCCAAAGAAAGAACGGCGATTGTCAAAACGCCGGTAATTTTGTTGTAGCGAGGGTGGCGGACCAACGAGAGGAACAAGAACATGGGGGTAAAAAGCAGCAAAATTGGAAAAAAGACTATCGCCCCGTTTATGAAAAGCTGGGCGTCAAAAAGAGTCATTTCGGCGCCCGCCACAAAGGAGGTGACGCAGTGGTAGATCATTATTATAAAGCCGCCCGCCGTAGTTCCAAAGACGCAAATCAAGACAAAGGCCAGCAGTTCAATCAAAACTGTTTTCATTCTATCTATAATAGCGCATTTCATGCGCTTTTGCTAGTGGTAATTTATTCAAACGCCCGCAGTCGCGGGCTTTGCAATAGCGCGCTTTTAGTGTTTTTGCTAGCGCTACAATAATTAATTGACAAAGGGGAATTCTTCCAGTATTCTTATAGAAATGGCGGACAATCAGAATTCATCGGACTTTGGCCACAAGGTTATCTTTCTCAATCCCGATTTTGGCGGACACGGAGACGTGTTCAAGGCTTTGAGGGAAGACGAGTACGAGCTTTACTTTATAGAAAATTACCGCGACGCAAAAAGCGTTTTGCGCGAATTCAAGGATTCCATCTGCATTGTATACGCCGACGACAACACGAACAAGCGCAAAATGATAAATTTCATTTGTTCCTGCGCCAAGGACGAATCGTTAAATTCCACAATTTTTTACTTTTTGACTTCGGAACTTGCCGTAAAAGAAAAAAAAGCTTTGGAATCGGCCAAGCCCTGCTACGAGAACATGATAAAGCTCAATCCTCGCGCGCCGTTTTTGATTCAGGACATCGTAAGGATCCTCGAAGAAAAGAACGCCAAGGGCCGCCGCCAATACGTGCGCGTTTCTTGCGCGGACGACAGAAACGCCACCATGCTCGCCGAAATGGACGGCCGCATTTATAAATTCAAAATGCAGGACATCAGCGTCGTCGGCTCGGCCTGTTCCGTCGAAGAAAAATTGGCCTCTGTATTTCCCAAGGGAACGGTGATTCCTTCTGTTACGATTTGTTTTGACAGAAAGCAGCTCTCCATTGGAGAAGTGGCGGTCTACGCGGTTTTCTCGGCCAACGGAAACGCAAAGTTGGTCTTGCTTTTTAAGAATGCCCTTGCAGGCGAAAACAAGGCTTTTGTCCATAAGTACATCGCCGAAAAATTTGAAAGCGCAATCCACACTATTATAAACACCCATCCCCGCGATCCCGAGGACTACACAAAGGCGTTCGAGACCGGCGAGTCCGATAATCAATGAACCTCCTTTCGATCAAAGACCTCTCAAAGATTGGCCGCGAAGCTCCTCTTTTTACAAACGTCACCCTTGGACTTGACGAGGGCCAAAAGGCCGCCCTTATCGGAAAGAACGGAGCCGGAAAGTCAACTTTGCTCAATACAATCGCGGGAGTCATCGCTCCTGACAATGGAAGCGTTGTCTTCAACAAGGACTCGGGCTTTTCGTATTTGGCGCAAACTCCGGCCTTTGACGGCGAGGACACAATCCGTTCCCACATATTTAAAAACGATTCCCCCAAACTAAAAATAATAAAAGAGTACCAAGAGCTTTGCCTTTCTTTGGGGAACATGAGCCAAGCCCAGGCGGAACGTTTTGCGGCGCTGGAAAAAAAGATGGACGACGGCGACTTGTGGAACTACGAGGCGCAAATTTCTTCGATACTTTCAACGCTGGGAATCCACGACTTGGAACGCCGCATGAAAACTTTGAGCGGCGGCATGACAAAAAAAGTCGCGCTGGCCCAAGTCTTGGTCGAGGACACAAAAATTCTTTTGCTCGACGAACCGACAAACCATTTGGACATAAAGACAATTTCTTGGCTTGAAGATTATTTAAGGAACACAAGCCGCGCCGTTTTTATGGTCACCCACGACCGATATTTTTTGGACAGCGTGTGCTCGGACATTTACGAATTGGAACGCGGGCGGCTCACTTTGTACCACGGAAATTATTCCGAATATTTGGAAAAGAAAGAAAAAGAAATTGAGATTGCCAAAAACACCGACCGAAGGATTGAGTCTGTCTTGCGCTTTGAGCGCGACTGGCTATTGCGGGGCCCATGCGCCCGGGGAACCAAGGCAAAGGCGCGAATCCAGCGGGACCAGCAATTGATTGCCCACGAAAAATTTCAGGAAGACAAGGGCTTTAGCTTTGAGACAAAGGAAACGCGCCTCGGCGGAAAAATTTTGGAGCTTCACAGGCTTTCAAAAAATTTCCCAAAAGGCTTTGCGGTCGCCAATAGTTCACAAGCCCAAGAACCCGCCGCAAACCAAAATAGTTCGCAAGCCCAAAACTCCGCGCCCGTCCTAAAAGACTTTTCCTACACCTTCAGCAAGGGACAAAAAATCGGAATCTTTGGCAACAACGGAAGCGGAAAGACGACGCTCCTCAACATGATTGCCGGCCGCCTTGAGCCCGACAGCGGAAGCGTAGTTCTTGGCGTCAACACCCACATCGCCTACTACGAGCAGAACCCGACGTTCAAAGACTCGTCGATGACCGCGCTTGAATACATCGAAGAAGCGGCGGAATGGATTGAACTTAACGACGGCCGAAAGCTTAGCGCGGCGCTTTTTTTGAACGAGTTTGGCTTTGAAGGAAAGATCCAGCATTCGCCCGTGACGGCTTTGAGCGGCGGCGAAAAAAAGCGCCTCTACCTTGTCCGCCTTTTGATTTCAAATCCCAACTTCATAATACTTGACGAGCCGACCAACGACTTTGACATTTGGACGATGAACGTTTTGGAAGACTTTTTGACCCAGTTCAAGGGCTGCCTTTTGGTTGTAAGCCACGACCGATATTTTATGGACAAGGTTTGCGACACGCTTTTTATTTTGGAAGACGACGGAGCGGTGGCCGGCTTTGTAGGGAAGTGTTCCGAGTACATCGAGCTTTTAAAGGAGCGGGAACGCGAGGCCGTCCGCGACTCAAAGCAAGCCAAAGAAGCGGCGCCTCAAAAGAGTTCGCAAGACCAAAACGCGGCCGCAAAGCCTAAGAAACTTTCGTTTAAAGAGCAAAAAGAATTCGCCGCGCTTGAGGCCGACATAGAAAAGCTTGAGGCGCGCAAGGCCGAGCTGGAAGGATTGCTTTCCAGCGGCGAAAGCGACTTTGCGAAGATCCGCGCCTGGAACGACGAATACCAAACGCTCAGCGCCGACCTTGACGCCAAGTACGCGCGCTGGGACGAGCTGGCCTAAATTTTCGCTTGACGAAAGGCTTGGAATTTATTATATTTAGATTGAATACAATTTAATTTTATTATATTTTTATGGAGGCGCGAATATGGCTGAGATTACGCTCACTACGGAAAATTTCCAAGAGGAAGTTTTGGAATCACAAGTTCCTGTATTGGTTGACTTTTGGGCCACTTGGTGCGGCCCCTGCCAAATGATGGGACCTGTCGTCGAGGAGCTTGCAAACCAAAGCGACGGCTCTTACAAGGTCGGCAAGGTCAACGTTGACGAACAAGGGGAGCTTGCGCAAAAATACGGAATCATGAGCATTCCCGCTTTTTACGTCTTTAAGGACGGAAACATTCACGCTTCGACAATCGGAGCGCAAAGCAAGGACGCTCTCTTGGCTTTGCTCAAGTAGGAACGGTCAAGGCACGCTTCGCTTAAAGCCTTGACTCGTTCCTTTTGCGGCGCGATTATAAACTATCGCGCCGCAATAGAAAAAATATGAGATGCTACAAATGCTTTAGGCCGGAAGGCTATTGCTTGTGCCAATACACAAAGCCGCCGGTCGAAACTGGATTGAAATTCATCTTTCTCATGCATCCCAAGGAAGCCAAAAGGCAGCGCACAGGAACAGGCCGCCTAAGCCACTTGTGCCTTCCGGACTCGGAAATTTTGATGGGCTTGGACTTTACAAGGGACAATGTGGTTGGCCGGCGGCTTTTTGAACTTTTGGAAGACCCAAAATATCTTCCCCTTTTGCTCTATCCCGGCGACGACGCTTGGAACGCGCAAAAGCCGGGCTTTAAGGAAAAGGCCGCGGGAAAAATCTTGATGCCGATATTGGTAGACGCGACTTGGTTTTGTTCCAGAAAAATATTGCAGCGCAACCCCTTTTTGCTGGACCTTCCAAAAATGTCCTTTGCCGGCGAATATCGTTCAATCTTTACCTTTAAGCACGAGCCGCGGCCGGAATGCGTTTCTACAATCGAAACATGCTACTACCTTATAAAGGAATTGCAAGAAGCCGGCCTGGCAAATCCCGAAGCCAATCCAGAGCCGCTAATGAATTCATTTAAAAAAATGATAAGCGACCAACTGCGCGCGGAGAACGAACGAGTCCAAGGCTTGCGGCCCAGCACCCACGGATACGACTGGAAATACACAAAAATCAAGGAAGACCCCTTCGCTCCTTCCTCTAGCAAAAGCGCTCAAAGTATGGTATAATAAAACATTATGAACTTGCATTCATCTAAGTTAAGAATTTTCCGCGCGGCCGCGTTCGCGCTGTGCTTTTTTGTTTCGGGCTTCTTTGTTTCAAAATGCTTTGCGGAGAGCGGGCAAAAAAAAGAAGCCCAAGTTGACTCAAGCGAATACATTCGGACTATAGCGCAAATTTTCTACACTTTGCAAAGCCGTTTTGTCGAGGAGGTTGACCCAGAAGTTTTGTACAAGGGCGCCCTTGACGGAATGATGAAGTCCCTCAACGACCCTTACACCGTTTACCTTGACTCAAAGGACATGCGAAGCCTCAACGACACAACCGAAGGCGCCTTTTACGGAGTCGGCCTTTCCATCTCAAAGAGGAACGAGTCCACAGCTGAAAATCCAGCCTACGTCGACGTAATTTCTCCGATAGAGGGAACGCCCGGCTACAAGGCTGGAATCCAAGCCGGCGACAAACTTATAGAAATCAACGGCGAGCCCACTCCCGAAATGTCTATGGAAACCGTTCTTTCAAAATTGCGCGGACCAAAGGGCGAGGGCGTCGAAGTCACCGTTCTCCGTGGAAAGAGCGTCACTTTCAAAAGAACATTGATTCGCGATTTGATAGAAGTTCCTACAGTAGAATTTGGAACCATTCAAAGCGGAAAAAATCTTTACGGCTACATGAAGCTCATTCAGTTCACGCCGGACACCGTTCCCCGAGTCCACGAAGCGATAGATTCCTTCAAAGAAAAAAAGTGCTCGGGCCTGATCATCGACTTGCGCAACAATCCCGGCGGACTCTTGGACAGCGCCGCAAAAATCGGAGACTTCTTCATCGACGAAGGACCGATTGTAAGCACAAAGAGCCGCTTGGCCTTTGAGTCGCGCTCAATCAACGCCAGCAAGGAAAACACGATTGTCCGCGACATGCCGATTGTTGTTTTGATCAACAAGGGCTCGGCCTCGGCGTCAGAAATTTTGAGCGGCGCATTAAAGGACAACCACTTGGCTTACTTGATTGGCGAACGTTCCTACGGAAAAGGAAGCGTCCAGCAAGTTATGAGCCTTAAGCACAACGACGGAATCAAAGTCACGATGGCCCGCTACTATACGCCAAGCGACACCAACATCGACAAAATCGGTATTCCGCCGGACAAGGAAGTGACCCTCAGCCCCGAATACACGGAAGAGCAGACAAAGGCTTTCCTAAAGCTTTCCGAAGACGAGACGATCAGAAAGTATGTCGAAGACCATCCCGACATGAGCGAGGACGACATCGCAGCCTACGCGAAAGTTTTGCAAAAGGACTACGACCTGGACTTGCGCTTGCTTCGCCGTTTGGTAAGAATCGAAGCGGGCCGAACAAAAGATCCCCGCCTTTACGACTTGGACTTTGACGTTCAGCTTGTCGAAGCGATGAAAATTCTTGATCAAGGAAATTTCAAGAAGCTGGTCAAGAACACAAAGACTTTAAAGGAATTGCAGGAAGAGGCCGAAGCCAAGGCCGCCCAAGGCGATTCTGAAACAAAGAAGTAATGAGACAATTTGTTTCCGCCGTCGCGCCAAATTCAAAAGGCCTCTTGGAAATCTCCGGAAAGGATTTCCATTACCTAAGAAAAGTTTTGCGTTTGGCGGTCGGAGACATGATAAACCTTTCGCTTCCGGGCGGCCTTTTGCAAGGCGCGACCGTTTGCAAGGTTGACGACAGGGCAAAAAAGATTGCGCTTCAAGTTTGCGGAACGGTTGGCTCGGGCGAAAATTCTTCGCAAGACAAAAACGCCGCCCGCTCCAACGGCTTGCAAGACCTTAAAGGCGGTGCCTCGCGGACTTTTATGACGCTTTTGCAATTTATTCCGAAGCCGCAAAAGATGGAATTGATTGTCCGACAAGCGGCCGAATGCGGAATCGCGAACGTGATTCCTGTAATTGGGGAGTACACGCAAGCCGGAAGCGAAAAGCCCTTGCAAAAAACCGACCGCTTTGATCGCATCGTTCGCGAGGCGCGCCAACAAAGCGGCTCGCAGGTTGAGACAAAAATTTTTCCGCCGATGAAGCTTTCTGAGGCGCTGGAATTGATTGAGCGCGGCGATTTGTCGTCCGAGTCCGATATGGCAAAAATATTTTTTTACGAACGCGGAGAAAAAACAGTGTCGCTTCTTGCCGCGCTTTTGGGCAAGGAACAAGACGGTTCGCAAGCCCAAGACGCCGCGGCCGCGGCAACTGCTTGCGTTTACGCTGTCGGATCGGAAGGCGGAATAAGCCCCGCTGAATGCGAACTGCTTTTTGCAAAAGGCTATAAGGCGGTTCACTTTAACACTAATATTTTGCGCTGCGAAACCGCCGCCCTTTACGCCGCGGCCGCGATTCAAAGCGCGCTTGACAATTAGGGTAGGAGAAAAAAAATGGCTATTGAAAGAATTGACATTGCTGGAGTTGGCGTTGACATTTGCCGGCCGGAAAACCTTGAGAACGAAATCTTGGAATTGCTCGCAAAGCCCGGCACTAAGCAAATCGTTTTTCTTTCTATTTGGGGCTTGCTAAAGGCGCGCGGCAAAAACACTTTCGCCGAATGCGTAAAAAACGCCGACCTAGTTCTCCCTATTTCAAAAAGCATTCTAAAGGCGGCGGCGTTCTTAAAGCGCGAGGTTCCCGACCGCTACAATCCCTTTACCGCGCTCATCGACATACTTTCCATTTTGGACAACCATTACAGAAGCTTTTATCTTTTGGGCGGAAAGAAAAAGTCCCTTCAAAAGGCTGCCGGCAATGTTATGAAAACGTTCCCCAATTTGCGAGTGGTCGGCCGCTATGTAGGATACTATCCAAAGACGCAGGAAGACGACATCATCCAAGCGATTTACAAGGCCTCTCCGTCATTGGTTTTGCTCAGCGAAGGAATAAAAGAAAAAGATTGTTGGCCGTACGCGCGCCGCAACCGTTTTTCGTCAAGCGTTTTTGTTTATTACCGCGACGCCATTGGCATTTTCAGCGACCAAGTTCACCGCGCGAAGGAATCAACCTTTAACGCCGGCCATGAAGTTTGGGGCGAAATAATTAGAAATCCGTTAAAAATTTTCTTGCTTTTTCCGTATTTATACTTTAAAATATTGCTTGTCTGGTACAGGATTTTTAAAAAGTAATTCAATTTAATTATGTTTTCTAAAATCAACAATGCCTCGATTGCGGTTGTCGCTTCTGACAACAACGTTCATCTTTATTTTGAATGTGTGTTCGAAAAAGAATTTGACATGCAAATGTTTTTCGACATTCAATTGGAAACGGTCATTGAAAGGCAGGCGTCTTTTGACTGCGTCATCTTGGACGCGGCAACCGCCTTGCGCGAAAAAGACAGCGGCCGCTGGGACTATTTTTGCCAGGTTTTTAAAAAGCGGCTTTTTGTCTTGCAGGAATCAAACGAGTCCGCCGACTGCTTCCAAAAGTTGGGAACGGAAACGCGGACGATTCCTTATCCGTTCACCAAAAAAGATTTTTACTTGTGTTTTGAAGAGCCCGCGCCAATGGAGAAGACGCGTGATGTCTGCCCCAAAATTAACGGCGCGATGCAATTCGCCAACTTGCTTGGTTCCAGCGAAAAAATAAACGAAGCGCGAAAAAAAATATTGATGGTGGCAGACACTGACTTACCCTTGATATTTTTTGGCGAAAGCGGAACTGGAAAAACGATGGCCGCTAAAATCGCGCACGAACTTTCGCTAAGAAAAGACAAGCCCTTTGTTATTGTCAATATGGCCAACGCAAGAAATGAATTGATAGAAAGCGCTTTGTTCGGAAACGTCCGCGGCGCTTTTACAGACGCTCGCGACAGGGAAGGGCTCTTTAAAAAGGCAGACGGCGGAACGCTTTTTATGGACGAAATCGCGGACCTTTCTTTGGAGTGCCAGTCAAAGCTTTTGCGCGTCATAGAGAGCGGCGTCTTTAGGCCGATTGGTTCCGACGAAGAGTGCAAGTGCGACGTTCGATTGATGTTCGCCACCAACGCGGACTTGCCCGCCTTGGTTCGCGACAAACTTTTTCGCGAAGACTTGTATTGGCGCATTGTTGACTTTCCGATTCAAGTTCCTGCTTTGCGCGAGCGTTTGGAAGACTTTCCCCTTTTGATAGAAAGCGAGCTTAAAGAAATACAAAAAAATTTGGGAATGCCTTTTTTAATTACTGCGGACGCTGTCCAAAAAATGCGCGGCTATGATTGGCCGGGAAACTTTAGGCAGTTCAAGGCTTGCCTAAGGCGGGCCGCCGTTCTTTGCCGCGACACAGGCACGATAGGCCAAGAGTCCATTAGTTTTTAGAGTTTTCGGATTCTTTTGCGTTCCTTGACGCGAGGCCCGCGGTTTTGGTGAAAGTTTTTTCGATGTACTTGGCCTCGCTTTCCGAAAGACACGCGCGGGACAAAATTCCTCGCCAAAAATTTTCCATGTCGGTTCGACCGGCGATTTTAAAAAAGCCGATTTTTTGCAAATTGTCGGCGACGCATTTTACGGTTTTGTCCAAGCGGGCCAAGTCGATTTTTGTGTAGCCCTTTAGGTCTGGGTCTTGGGCTCTAAAAAAATGGTAGCAAATGATTTGGACCGCGTGCGACAAGTTGAGCGACATAAAGCCGGGGTCGGATGGAATCGTGACCGCCGTCGAACAAGCCTCCACTTCCTCGTCGGTCAAGCCTGTGCGCTCGTTTCCAAAAACGACGGCGATTTTTCCGTCCGATTCCTTTACAAATGAACAAAATTCTTCAGGCAAAAAAAGCTTTCCCTTGCGCTTTTTGCCCCTGCGCCTTGTGGTGGCGGCGCTGATTATGCAGTCTGCGGTGGCCTCTTGGATCGAGTCAAAAAACTCTGCTTTTTCCCAAATGTCGGCCGCGTGGATTGCCAAAATCCTCACCCTTTCCGCGTCAAAATCTTCTTTTTTTCCTACGATTCGCATGTGGCTGATGCCATTGTTGGCCATCGCCCTGCAAGCCGCTCCCACGTTCCTGCTTTCCTCCGGCCTGCAAAGAACCACATAGACCTTGTTCAAATCCATGTTTTTATTATAGAAAAAAAAGCAAAATATTGCAAGAAAGGCCAAAAAAGGGCTTTTTTTAACAAATTCTAATAAAAAATGCCAAAAAAGCCGAAATAAAATTTGACATTTTAGGAATTTTTTGATAAAATGTAGTAAATATTGAGGGAGCCATTATGGTAAACAACAATACTCTCGTTCCTGGCTTTAACGATGAGAAAGATGACAGCTTAAAAATATCTTTGTCAAAAATCGAAGATGTTCCAAATTGCGTTTCAATTATTTTGAACGGTTATGTAGACACCTATAATTCAAGCTTTTTCCAAAAGCGGATTAACAAGGTTGTCGAGGCCGGCTTTGTTAACTTGATTTTCAATTGCTCGGCGCTAAACTACGTTTCTTCAACTGGAATCGGATCTTTCACCGCCTTCCTTAAATTGGTAAAACCCAAGGGCGGCGATATCGTTCTTTTGGAAATCCAGCCCAAGGTATTCGAAGTATTCCAGCTTTTGGGATTCTCGCAATTCTTCAATATCAAGAATTCAACCGAAGAGGCCGTGTCGTTCTTCAAGAACGGCTCCACACAGACAAACTCGCTTTTCCCCAAAATTTTTGCCTGCCCGGTTTGCCAGCGCAAGCTCAAGGCTACAAGGGCCGGCCGCTTCCGCTGTTCGGAATGCAAGTCCATTTTGGCAATCGACGGACAGGGTCAAGTATTCTTGGGCTAAGGCCGAACGGAATCCAGCCCGTAAAACGAACGCCGCGTTTTCGCGGCGTTTTTTTTTCGCTATAAACCCGTTTTTTTTTGTCTAAAAAAAATTAATTTTTTTTCAAAAAAAACGCGCTTTGCTCTTGACACTTTTCATGGAAAGCGCTACATTCTCTTTTACCGCTCTAAACCGGAGCGGCGTTCTTTGGAAACAGCAGGGAAGGGAAGAAAACGGTAAGGAAAGCGGATCGTCGGAGAAATCCGGCGTCATTTTATCCTATCAATTTTCGAAAAAATCGATAATTTTGCTAGGGTTCAATCAACTTGTGAAGATTCTTAGGCCTTCGGGCCTTGGATACAATCACGGAGAGTTTGATCCTGGCTCAGAACGAACGCTGGCGGCGCGTCTTAAGCATGCAAGTCGAGCGGGATCAGGGGGCTTGCCCCCTGTGAGAGCGGCGGACTG
>JAGCNW010000041.1 GCA_017645785.1 Treponema sp. | reverse complement strand
TCTTCTTCATGTTCTTCTTCAGGCTCTTCAACATAATTGGGGTAATCGTCGTTGTCGTATTCGTTTTCGTCAACTTCGATTCCATCTGTAGTCACGCTAACTTCGTCAACAGGAATTTCTTCGACCGCGCTTTTTGTCTGGCGAGAAATTTCTATCGGCTCGGACGGAGCGGGCGCAGCTTCGGGTTCCTTAACCTGTTCTACTGGCTGCTCAACTTTCACCGCATTCATTGTATAATACGGCTTTCCCGAATCCTCGTCCTTCTCTCTTTCGGAAACAAAAACCGCCTCTTTTTCTTCTTCTTTTGGCTCCTCATCTTTGGGCTGGAACTTTTCCGGCACTTTTATTCCAGTCAACTGCAAGTCGTCAAACTCATGCAAATATTTTTGGTCAAGCTCCGCGGCCTTTTGCGCTTGCATGGCGGAAAATTCGTCCACGGGGCTCTTGCTTTCTTCGCTTTCAACGCCTGTTTCCATAGCGGCTTCCGTGTCAGATTCCGCGTATGAGTCGGACACGTTTTCTTGAATGTCCTCGATCGGCTCCGGCTTGTAGCTGTTTTCAACGCTAAAATCATTTTTCAAAGAATCGATTTCCGCGTCGCTTTGCGATTCTTCAACTCCAAAGAAAATTCGCTCGGCCACAATTCCAGCCAAAAGGTATTCGATGATGACGACCAAAATTCCAATCACAAAAGCCAAAATCAATTGGATGGTCTTAAAAGACGACACTCCGGAATAATTGAAAGTTATTGTTCGGTAAAGGCGCTCAATTCCAACCGCTGTAAAAAAGGGAATCAAGCTAAAGCTGATGTAGACGCACTTTTTAAAAGTCCTGTGGCCGCTAAAGGCGACCAACGAAGATCCAAAGAAAAAAATAGGAATCAAAACGCTGCAAAAGCCATAGGCTCCCGTTAAAACTTTTCCCGTTCCATACAAAAATGAAAGAGTAAAATTTTCACGACCTGCAAAGCCAAAAAGATGAACTAAAAGAGCGAAAGAAAAAAAGGAGGCCAAAACGAACAACGTTGTTCCGGCAACTTTTGACAATATATTGTTTTTCATAAAACCCCAGTAGAGAATATTCCGCTTTAATTATCGGTTTTTTTCGGGCCGATTTTAGCAGAATTTTACCCGCAATTATGACGAAATAAATAGTAAAATTCGTTTCTCAAATTCCGAAACTTTAAATATGAAAAAGGCAAAAAAATTATTGGCTCTAATTGCAATTTCTCTCGTTTACATCGGCCACTGCGCCGCAAAGACAATGACAACTGAACAAGCCGCCGAAGCGCGAAAAAAAATCGCGGCCCAGGCAAAGCAATATATCGGCTGCCCATACAAGTCGGGCGCTATCGGCCCGGAAGCCTTTGACTGCTCCGGCTTGATTTTCACCGTTTACAGGAACGCCGCGGGAACGCAAATGCCGCGCTCGGTAAAGGCGATTTATTCCCGCGCCAAAATAATAAAAACGGACGAAGCCGAAATCGGCGACTTGATTTTCTTTAAGACCACTGGCGACGGCTCCATCAGCCACGTCGGAATCTACATCGGAAAGAACCAATTCATCCACGCGGCAAGCGACGGAAACAATACAGGCGTAATCGTTTCTTCCCTCAAAGAAAAATACTACGCAAACTCATTTGCTGCAGTTGGCCGCGTCATTCCGTCAGGCCGCGCCGCCAAAGAAGAAGTGTCGGATCCTGCTGACGACGAAATCGTAAGCGAAGAGGACATTCCCGACCGCGACGACGTTTTGGACGCAGTCTCCTCAACAGACAATCCCAAGTCAAAAGGCCAAGGCATCTCCTTTATGTCCACAAGCGAAGCGTCTTCCAACGCGGGCGCAAAATGGTATTACAACCTAATCTTTGACGCAACGCTTTTTTGCGACTGGAGCCTTATTCTTCCAACCCGCTTTATGCTAAATTGGCGCGGCATTTCTTTGGAAACAAACGCCCGCTACGCCGCTTGGAAATTCCAGCCCGGCATAGGAACGATTTTCCGCTACAACCACGCTTCCAAAGTTTTTCAAATGCCTATCGTCTTGTCAATGAACGTTGGCGAATACATAAAAATCTACGCCGGTCCTGTAATCACTTTTGGCGATCCGACTTTGCCCGACAGCGACACAAAAATCAAAGGCTCGTTTTTTCCAGGAATCTTGGGCGTGTCCTTCCAAACGCCAAAAATCAAGGCGGGAAAAGTCGGCGTTTCTTTTGTGCAAGACATTTCCTACACGGTTTACAACGATACCGACGGCGGCGCCTTGCATTTTCACGACAGTATCGCCACAGGCCTTGTTTTATCGACAGGCGTTCGCGTAACTTTGCCGTTAAAAAACTTTTTATAGTATATATGAACGGAACAAAATTTTTGCGCTTGCTTTTGCCGGCCGCGCTGGCTTTTGGAGCGGCGCTTTTCTTTTGCGGCTGCCCGCTAAAAGTAACGATCAATCTCGACAAAAACGACAACAAATCGATATATTTTTCTTCCAGCTTGGGGACGGCGTTTTTAGAAAACCTTGACAAGCTTCAACAAGTTCCCGGTCAAGACGGCGGCTCTTCCGACAACTTGGAGCGAATCTCAAAGAAAATTCAGACCGAGCTAAACCAAAGCTTTTTTAAAAACGCCAGCGTCCGCTTTGACAAAAACATCCTTACAGCCAGCACGCAAGTCAACAGCCAAAAAACGCTCCCAAAAGACTTTCTTGGAATAAACAAAAGTTCCTCCGGCGACGAATTTTACGTGGCCCTAAACCCCCAAAGCCTGGCTGCCGCAATCCTTCAAGAAAACACAACCGCAAAAACTTTGGCTGACATTTTGATGGCCCCCATAATCTCCGGCGAGCAAATGTCACTTTTCGAATACAAAGACTTGCTCACAGAAATCTACGGCGCCCCCCTGGCCTCGGAGCTTTTGTCCGGCGACCTTACGATTGAATACATCAGGAACGGCAAAAAGCAAGTCCAGCGCGTCCCCGTCTCAGACTTGCTTTTAGCCGCAAACGGCAAGCGCTTTGTGTTTAAGTATTAGGGCGGAACGAATATTTCCTTGTCTTGCGGCCGGCTTTGCGCTATAATATGAACTATGAACAAGGATTCTTTTGAATTTGTAGTTTATATGCTTCACGCATGCGCGGACAAATGGTCGCAACTTCCGTCCGCAGTGTATAAAAAACTTAAAGAGTCCGGCTGCATAGGAAATCTTTTGATTCCGTATTACGATATTCTGCACACCCAAGGAACCGCCTTTATTGTGAGCGACATAGAGGATTATCTTACCGCAAGGGGAATAAGCGTATGACCGTTTATCACGGCTCAACTTTAGCGGTTGAAAAACCAGATGTTTTGCATTCGTACAGGCCTCTTGATTTTGGGAAAGGCTTTTATGTGACGACTAATAAATCTCAAGCGGAAGTATGGGCAAAAAGAAAAGCTGTCATTACAGGCTCAAAGTTAGCTGTAATAAATGTTTATTCCATGAAAGAAGATTTTTCAGGACTTTCGCATAAAGACTTTGGCGAAAACTTGTCAGAATGGATTGACTTTGTTTGCCATTGCAGAGACGGCGGAAACGATTATGAAAAATACGATTTGATTTCCGGCAAAGTCGCTAACGACAAAGTGTTCCGCGTTGTTGACATGTATCATAGCGGCCTTTGGGACAAAGAGCGGGCGATAAAAGAAATAAAAACCTACCCCAATTATGACCAAACCGCATTCATAACGCAAAAGGCTATCGACCAAATTTTGACTTTTCAATCTTTTGAAGAGGTGAAAGTTGATGAATGACGAAGCCCTTGAAAAGTCTTACAAGGAACGCCTTGAAGAAAGATTGATTTCATACATTGCCGAATCAAAGAACGTCAGCCTAGCCGACGCGATGGATTTTTACTACAAAAGCCCCTTTGCCGACAAAATCGCCCAAGGCCTATATGGAATGCAATATTTGGATTACAAGACGCTTGGCCAAATGATTTTGGAAGAAAAGTAAGAACGCGAAAGCATCTGTTCTGCCATTATCCTACTCGTTCAATAGCTCCGCCAACTTTGCCTCAGCTTGCTCTTGGGTAATGGTTTCTTGTGAAGAAGCAAGGTGTGTGTCAAAATTATTTTTTGTTGTACTATCCGCAAAAGTGTAGAGAGTGCCACCGTTATAATAGTATTTAATATATCTAGAACTATAACAAAAATAGAACATGTTAATTGTTCCTGATAACTTAGATACATATAGTTTTAAGTTTCCATCCGGATAAAATATTTGAGAATTACTAGTGGTCCCATTTATTCCATTATAATAATTTTCTGTTCTAGATTCTATTTTCCCATTTTCATAATATGTACAAATGAAATGCCGGGCTTCGCTCCCACAAGAATGTTCCAAAAAGTCTGTGTATTTGTAATCCATATTTGAACACATTCCGTGGTCAAACATGTAAAGACGACGCAATTTACCATCTAGATAATAGAACTTGTAATAAGAGTAAAAATATGGGTTGTCTTCCAGCAAAAGTTCCGCATATTTTTTTACAACATAAGTTTTTGAATCTATCGTTTCAGAACCTTCGCCGATATATGTAAGGTTTTTTGAGTTAATCGTAATAGTGCCATCACCGCCAACCGTACCCCCTCCTGTTTGTCCGCCGCCGTCTGTTCCGCCATTTGTTGGATTTGTAGGGTTTGTCGGAATAATCGCAATTGGCGAACTGTCCGAGCCGTTGCTACAAGAGACGCTTGTAAAACAAAGAACAAAGATTCCCGCCAACAAAACAACCAAAAATTTAGCGTAATTTTTCATAACACTTCCTCCAAAACGCAATATGACAAATGCAATAATTTCAATATTTATTGCGATTTTCAATTATATACTATTATTGGAAAAATGCAACAAATTTAATGAAAATTTGCTTTTGCCAATTTAAAATAATTGCATTATGGAAGTGAATTTCTGGCAAGTTGTAATAGATGAATTGGAATATCAGGGAAAAACTAGAAAATGGCTTGCTGACAAGGCAAATTTTGATGTTTCCACTATCGGAAGCGGACTAAAACGCAACGGCTTGCCCCAAGTGGATTTGGCGTTCCGAATTGCTGCCGCCCTCAACGTTCCCATTGAATACCTTGTGACAGGAAAATCGGGCTCCTCAAAAAACGAACAAAAATTGGAAGACTTGCGCAAATACCATAAATACGCCAAAACCATAGAAAGCCTGGACTCCCTCCCCGACCGCGAACGCATCCCGATAGTGAATATGATAGAGGAAATGAAGAAGCACGGAACGGAGAAATAAACAGCGCTTTGTGTTTAAGTATTAGTTCCTTCCAACCTCTCCCCCTATCAGTAAACTATTCATTACATTTTATGTAAATTTTAGTTGACTTATCAAGGAACGCGCTGTATAATGTCCGCATGCATAAGACTCTTTTAAATCTTAGGATTCAGAACAATTACTCGCAGGCGGCTGTCGCTTCCTTTTTGGGAATCTCGCGGCAAATGTACATTAAGTACGAAAGCGGCGAGGCTGTTCCCCCCGTCAAAACCGTCGTAAACCTTGCCAACTTTTACCATGTTCCCTATGACGTGATTTTAGAAGACCAGCTGAAAGACTATGGCGAAGACGAAGAACATCCCGCCGCCAAATACGAAATTGCAGAAACTGGGTCTCTTGAGCTTCACGATTCCGGCTCCAGCGAAAACTCAGAATTATTCGTCGCCCGCCGCGCTCCTTCCTACTATCTTAACGCAATCCTCCAAATGCTCCCCAAACTGGTCTACCAAGAGCAGCTAAAGGTGCTGGCAAAGATTTCCGGCATGGTCCAAGCGGCCACCGAAGAAAAGCTCAAGCCCGACAGGCGCATGCAGGCGTATCAAAAGCTGGAGGAGCTTGTAAAAAAATACCATCCAAATTCGCATGGCCAAAAATGGACCCGGGAGGAACTCTATGAAAGATAAGCAAATTAAATCAGCCGAAGGCAAAGTCTTTTTTGACACTAATATTCTTGTGTATTCCGCGGATGAAAGCGACGCGCGAAAACAAAAAATCGCGACGGCCCTTATAAAAGACGCGATTAATTCTGGAAACGGCGTGATTTCAACACAGTGCTTGCAGGAATTTTTCAACGTCGCGCAAAAAAAATTGAACATAACAAAGCAAGCCGCAAAGGAACTTGTAGAATATTTTGCCAACAAACTCCCTGTTGTAGAAATCTCGGTTCCGCTGATTTTGTCCGCCGTGGACATAAGCATAAAAAGCCAGTTTTCCTTTTGGGATTCCCTGATTCTTTCCGCGGCGGACGACACAGGCTGCGCCACAGTTTACTCTGAAGACTTGAACGACCAACAAATTGTCGGCGGCGCCCGCATCCAAAACCCCTTCGCGGCTTGAGCCTAGGGGCGGCCCCGCCATTTTGGCTTTACAAACGTTCCTCCGCCATAATTGAACATTTTTCCACAATTTACTATAATAGAGGCTTGGAGTAATTTATGCCAAAAATAGAAGTTAACGAAAAATTGTTTTTTGACGCTGTTGGAAAGCGATACGACTACGCCGCGCTGGAAGACGTTCTGCCCTGCGCAAAGGCCGAGCTTGACGAAAAGCCCGACACAACGCTCCCCGAAAACGAGCGCGTCATCAAAATCGAATTGAACGACACAAACCGCCCCGACCTTTGGTCCACAAACGGCGTTGCCCGCCAGCTAAAACTTCACGCCGGCGGAAAGACATCCGACTACTACAAATACATGTCCAACATGGGCAACAGCGACTGCCAAGACCGCGTCGTGACCGTTGACCCGGAGCTTAAGGACGTGCGCCCCTACATGGTGGCCTTTATGATTTGCGGAAAAGCCATCGATGATTCCATGCTCAAGGACATAATCCAAACGCAGGAAAAGCTTTGCTGGAACTTTGGCCGCAAGCGCAAGTCGATTTCGATGGGCGTTTACCGCGTTGACCAAATCAAGTTCCCCGTAAAATATCATGCTGTCGATCCCGACAAGACTTCGTTTGTGCCGCTCCAGTGCGACCAGCCGATGACTTGCCGCCAAATTTTGACCGACCATCCCAAGGGAAAGGACTTTGGCTGGATTCTAAAGGACTGCAAAAAATTCCCGCTTTTGTCGGACGACAAAGGCGAGGTAATGTCTATGGCTCCGATCATCAACAGCGCGACGCTTGGCGCGGTCCAAGTCGGCGACAAGGACTTGATGGTTGAGCTTACAGGCGACAATATGGAAGGCTTGATTTTGAGCGCCAACATCGTCGCCTGCGACTTTATCGACCAGGGCTACGACATTAAGCCGATTTTGGTAAAGCATCCCTACGACACAGGCTTTGGAAAGGACATTATGGTTCCCTACTACTTCCAGCCCACGACAAAAGCCACGCTCAGCGCCGTCAACAAATTGCTCGGAAGCGACTTTGACATTAAGAAGGTAACCGACGCTCTTACAAGAATGGGAAGCAAGGTTGAGACAAAGCAGGTTGGCGACGACTGGGAAATCGTTCTTAGCCCGGCGCCCTACCGCAACGATTTCTTGCACGAAGTTGACGTAATCGAAGACGTTATGATCGGCTGCGGCGTAAAGGACTTTGCCCCGCAAAAGCCCAACGCTTTTACAATCGGAAAGCTTAGCGACCTTACGGTGTACAGCCGCAAGACAAAAGAAATCATGGTGGGCCTCAACTACCAAGAAATGATTTTCAACTATCTTGGAAGCAAAAAGGACTACATCGAGCGAATGAACGTCAGCGCCGACAACGCGATTGAAGTGGCCAACCCAATGAGCGAAAACTACCAGTTTGTTCGCCCGTCAATCATTCCGTCGCTTTTGCGCGCCGAAGCCCAAAGCGCCAACGCGATTTTCCCCCACAAGATTTTTGAAATCGGAAAAGTCGCCTACATTTGCCCCGAAGAGAACACAGGAACGCGCACCCGCCAATCGCTTGGCTTTGTCACCGCGGCTTCCAACGCCAACTTCAACAGCGCGGCCAGCGAAGTGTCGTCGCTCCTTTACTACCTTGACCACGAGTACAAGGTTGTGGAAACCAGCGACCCCCGCTTTATTCCTGGCCGCCAAGCCGGCATCATGGTAAACGGCAAGCAAGTTGGAATCTTTGGCGAGCTTCACCCGCAAGTGCTGGAAAACTGGTCAATCCAAGTTCCCTGCATCGCCGGCGAGCTTGACCTTGAGGAATTGATGTAAAAAAGATGTCCGGGTCAAGCCCGAACATGACACCTGTCATTGGCAGTCCGCGAGAGCGGACCTGTGGATAATTTCCTTAACAAAACGACGCAAAGCGACGTATTCCCGCGCTCGACGCGGGAATCTTTTTTTTCCAACAAAGACTAAAATTGCGGGCGCATGGACTATTAGTCAATGGCGTTCTCCCCAAAGCGCGCTAGAATTTTTGCGAAGGGGGGAATTACAAAAAGTTAAAATCTGTTCCAGACAAATATGATTTTACTAAACATTTCTCGCTTTGGGGCTTGCCTTTGCGCAAGCCCTTTTGTTTGAATTTGGCTCGGCGCGAGACAGCCGTTCCCCCAGTAAAAAAAAGGAAAAAAAATAAAAAAAATTTTTTAAAAAACTATTGACAATTTTGTGCGGGCGCTGTATTATCTTAATTACCTAGAGAAAAACTAGGTTAAATACTTTTTCAAAAGGAGGCGCAGAATGAAAGTTTATTTTGAAAAACTCGTCAGAGAAAATTTCCGTAACGGACGCATGCGCCCCTGTTGTCTTTTCTGTTAGGCTGAAAGACCTTTAGCCAATAATCCAACATTATTTATTTTTGGATTTTGCCGCGGCCCGAACGCTTGGCCGCCAGCAAAAAACTTGGAACTTTAAGTCCAAGAAAAATCATTTATTTTATAGGAGAATAACATTATGTCTAATTATAAGTTTGAAACATTGCAGTTGCACGTTGGCCAGGAACAGGCTGATCCCGCTTCGGACGCCCGCGCGGTTCCGATTTACCAAACAACGTCGTATGTCTTCCACAACTCTAAACACGCGGCCGACCGCTTTGGCTTGGCTGACGCCGGAAACATTTACGGCCGTTTGACCAACTCAACCCAGGACGTGTTTGAAAAGCGCATCGCCGCTCTCGAAGGCGGAGTCGCTGCCTTGGCCGTCGCTTCCGGAGCGGCCGCCATCACCTACACAATCGAGGCCTTGGCGCAAGCCGGCGAGCACATCGTCGCGCAAAAAACAATCTACGGCGGAACCTACAACTTGCTTTCGCACACGCTAAAGCAGTTTGGCGTGGAGACAACTTTTGTCAACGCCCACGACCTTAAGGAAGTTGAAGGCGCCATAAAGCCCAACACAAAGGCCGTTTACCTTGAGACTTTGGGAAATCCCAACAGCGACATTCCGGACATTGACGCCATCGCCGCCATTGCCCACAAGCACGGAATCCCGGTCGTAATCGACAACACTTTTGGAACACCCTTCCTTATTCGCCCGATCGAGCACGGAGCCGACATCGTCGTTCACTCCGCCACAAAGTTTATCGGCGGCCACGGAACAACCCTTGGCGGCGTAATTGTAGACTCTGGCAAGTTTGATTGGAAAAAGAGCGGAAAGTACGCGCCGATCGCGGCTCCCAACCCCAGTTATCACGGAGTTTCGTTCGCGGACGCTGTAGGACCGGCCGCCTTTGTAACATACATTCGCGCGATTCTTTTGCGCGACCAAGGCGCTTCTATCAGCCCCTTCAACGCCTTCCTCTTGTTGCAGGGAACGGAAACGCTCTCGCTCCGCCTTGAGCGCCACGCCGAAAACACCAAGAAGGTCGTCGAGTACCTTTCAAAACATCCCAAGGTCGCTAAGGTCAACCATCCTTCATTGGCCGACCATCCCGACCACGCGCTTTACCAAAAGTACTTCCCCAACGGCGGCGGTTCGATTTTCACCTTTGAAATCAAGGGCGGAAAAGACGCGGCTTGGAAGTTCATCGACAACCTTAAGATTTTCAGCTTGCTCGCTAACGTAGCCGACGTTAAGAGCTTGGTGATCCACCCGGCCACGACAACTCACAGCCAATTGAGCGACGCCGAGCTTGCCGACCAGGGAATCACGCAAAGCACGATCCGTCTTTCTATCGGAACGGAGCACATCGACGACATCATCGCCGACTTGGAGAATGGATTTAACGCCGCCAACTAAAAAACACAAACAATAATTTTAAGGAGATACTATTATGAACGCAAAGAATTTTGGAAAAATCACTAAGACGCTCGCCGCCGCCCTTATCGTTGCCGCGGCCGCAAGCCAAGCTGTTTTTGCCAAGCCCGCCAGCGGACGAACCGTTGCCGAGATTAAAAAGAGCAAGACAATCAAGATTGCCGTATTCAGCGACAAAAAGCCTTTTGGCTACGTTGACGAAAACGGCGAGTACCAGGGCTACGACGTTTACTTTGGAAACCGCATCGCCAAAGACTTGGGCGTAAAAGTAAAGTACGTTCCGGTGGAAGCCGCGGCCCGCGTAGAGGTTTTGGCCACAGGAAAAGTTGACATCGTTCTTGCCAACTTTACCGTAACGCCCGAGCGCGCGCAAAAAGTTGACTTTGCCCTTCCTTACATGAAGGTTGCCTTGGGAATCGTTTCTCCCAAAAAGGCTTTGATCACAGACCCCGCCCAGCTTAACGGAAAGACTTTGATTATCGCCAAGGGAACGACCGCCGAGTCCTACTTCTCAAAGAACTATCCCAAAATCAAGCTCTTGAAGTTTGACCAGTACTCAGAAGCCTACAACGCGCTTTTGGACGGACGCGGCGACGGACTTTCAACCGACAACACTGAAGTCCTTGCCTGGGCGATTGAAAACCCGACCTTTGCCGTAGGAGCCGGAGCCGACTCAATCGGAAGCTTGGACGCCATCGCTCCCGCGGTGCAGAAAGGAAACAAAGACTTGCTTGACTGGCTCAACAACGAGATTGTCCAGCTTGGCAAGGAAAAGTTCTTCCACGCCGACTACGAAGCCACGCTCCGCAGCGTGTACGGAAAAGATTCCGACGCTGACAGTCTTGTAGTAGAAGGCGGAAAGTTGTAAAATAGACGGGTTGTTGTAAAAACGCTGTCATGTTCGGGCTTGACCCGAACATCTTTAAAAAAGATTGCCCGGTCAAGCCGGGCAATGACACGTTTTCTAACAACCTGCAGGTTGTAATGGATTTTGATTTTGTAAAAGAAGTTCTTCCGTTGTATGTAGAGGCCACTTGCCTTACATTGCGGATTGGTTTTATAGGAATAGCGCTTTCATTCTTTGCGGGAATTTTCTGCGCTCTTGTCCGCTATTGGAAGATTCCCGCATTGTCTTTTATCGTTCGAGCTTACACAGAGCTTTCGCGCAACACGCCCCTTTTAATCCAACTGTTCTTTTTGTACTTTGCCCTTCCCCGCTTGGGAATAAAACTCACCGGCGAACAATGCGGAATCATCGGCCTTACGTTTTTGGGAGGCTCCTACATGGCCGAAACTTTCAGGAGCGCCTTGGAATCCGTCGGCCGCGTCCAGTTGGAAAGCGGCATGTGCGTCGGCCTCAACAAACGGCAGCTGGTGGAATATGTCGTGCTCCCGCAAGCGGCGGCGCTTTCCGTTCCGGGAGTCGTGGCCAACATAATCTTTTTGCTAAAGGAAACTTCTGTCTTTAGCGCAGTCGCCTTGGCCGACTTGATGTTTGTCGCAAAGGATTTGATCGGCCTTTACTACAAGACCGAGGAATCGCTTTTGCTTTTGGTCGCCGCGTATTTTATAATTTTGCTTCCGATTTCCGTTTTATCAAGAATTATCGAGGGGAGGTTAAAGCGTGGACAATATTAACGCGGCGCAGGCGATTTCCACCGCCTTTAGCGTCCTTTTTAAGGGAAAGAATTTCGTCCGCCTTTTGGGCGGCCTTGGCGTGACGATTTGGATCGCCGCGCTTTCTGTAGCCATCTCTATCTTTTTGGGCTTTTTGTTCGGCATTCTTTTGACGCGCAAAAACCGCGCTCTAAAGCTTTTGTGCGCCGCCTACTTGGAATTCATGCGCATAATGCCGCAAATGGTCTTGCTATTTTTGGCCTACTTTGGATTGGCGCGCGCCTTTGACATTTCTATTTCGGGAGAGGCCGCGTCTGTAATCGTCTTCTCTCTTTGGGGAACGGCTGAAATGGGCGACCTAGTTCGCGGCGCCTTGCAATCGATTCCCCGCCACCAATACGAAAGCGGCCGCTCGATTGGCCTTACCGAGCGCCAAATATTTTTTTACATAATCATTCCGCAAACGATAAAGCGCTTGGTTCCCCTTAGCATGAACCTTATCACGCGAATGATAAAGACAACTTCGCTCGTTGTTTTTGTGGGCGTAATCGAAGTCGTCAAAGTCGGCCAGCAAATCATCGAGGCCAACCGAATGAAAATCCCGACCGCTTCAATCGCGGTTTACGGAATAATTTTTTTGATGTATTTTATCGTCTGCTGGCCGCTTTCGTTGGCCGCCGACAAGCTGGAAAAGAGAGGATAACTGTATGCCGATATTGCAAATTAAAAACCTTGTAAAGTCATATAAAGAAGCCGGCGGCGTTTTGGAAGGAGTTTCTTTGGACGTTGAGCGCGGCGAAGTTGTCGTTATCCTCGGCCCGTCGGGTTGCGGTAAGTCCACCCTTTTGCGCTGCGTCAACGGCTTGGAATCAATCCAGGGCGGAGAAATTTATTTGGACGGAGAGTTGATTTCCAACCGCGTAAAGGACATGCACTTGATCCGCCAGCGCATTGGAATGGTGTTCCAAAGCTACGACTTGTTCCCCAACTTGACCGTCTTGCAAAACGTTTTGCTTGGCCCCGTAAAAGCGCAAAAGCGCGCCAAGGCCCAAGTCGCGGAGCAGGCCAAAAAACTTTTGGAACGCGTCGGCCTTTTGGACAAAATCAATTCCTACCCCAAAGAACTTTCGGGCGGCCAAAAGCAGCGCGTGGCGATTGTCCGCGCCTTGTGCATGAATCCGGAAGTTTTGCTTTTTGACGAAGTCACCGCCGCCCTTGACCCGGAAATGGTTCGTGAAGTTTTGGACGTAATGATGGACTTGGCCAAAGAAGGCCGCACGATGCTTATCGTAACCCACCAGATGGAGTTCGCGCGCGCCGTGGCCGACCGAATAATTTTCATCGACCAAGGCGTCATCGTGGAAGAAGCCGCGCCCGACCAATTCTTTACCGCTCCCAAAACTGACCGCGCCAAAAATTTCTTGGCCGCCTTTAAGTTTGAAAAGCGCGTCAACTACGCGGACGGGATTTAACTACAAAGACCTGCAAACCCTAAAGCCAAAATACGAGTGTCCGATGCCGGGATGGGCGTTGTGAAAGCGCCTGCAAAGGACGCAGTCATAGGCGTTGTCATGCCAAGAGCCTCCGCGCAGACAACGGTCGGCGCCGTTTTCCGGGCCGATCGGGTTTTTGACGGTTCCTTCCGCAATGTGGTGGTCAAGCCAATCGTAAATCCATTCCCAAACGTTTCCGGTCATATCGTAAAGGCCAAGCGCGTTGGGCTTCTTTAATCCAACTTCATGCGTCGATTTGTTTGAGTTGGCGCGATACCAGCCGTAATCGTTCAGGTTCGCGTCAGTGAACACGTTGCCTTTTCGGTCAAGGACAATCTTTCCGTCCGCGCTGGCTGTTCCAGAAAAAGCGAAATTTCTTTTGTCAAAATTTTCGATTCCGCCGCGGGCCGCATATTCCCATTCAGTTTCGGTCGGGAGCCGCCAGCCTTTTTTCTTTTGGTTGAAGAACGGAACGACGCGCTTTTTCATGTCCGACTCGTCATAGATTTTTTTGCAGGAGGAATCAGTATAATAAACACAGTCTGTCTTTTTCATCGTCGCTTGCGTAAGCTTGTTGCAAAAGACAATTCCTTCAAACCAAGAAATTGTGTCCGCCGCGCGCAATGCGGTTGATTCGCCTGGAATGTCGTCCTTAAACAAGCAGGGATTGTAGCCCATTACTTTTTCAAACAGTTCTTGCGTGACAGGATATTGTCCCATGCAAAAGGCGCTTAAGATTATTTTTCGGTTTTCTATAAAAACTCCGCGCCATTCTTCGACGCTTCTTTCAAAGACAATCTTGTTCCAATAAGAGTCGTCGGTGACATCCACTGTCGCCGTCTTTCCTTTTGGAATGACAACCGCGCAGCTTGTTTTGTTCAATTCCACGCCGTCAAGAACAACATTTGCCCCGACATTCTCCCCTCGGGAACTGCAGGACTCCGCGAAAAACGCGACGCAAAACGCAACCGGAAAAATCACGGCCGCTCGAAAATTGGCGGCAAATCTAAAATACCTTTTCACTTTACATCCTCCGCCGCCATTATAAAATCGAGTTTTTTCTCCTGTCAATTTATGATTTTGACGCCTATTGCGTCAATTTTGACTGAGCGAAACTCTCCTATAGAAAATCGCTCCGATTTATGTTACAATCGATTTATGGCAAACGACATTTTTAACGACGACACAATCTATATAATCGACTCATACGGCCTCATTTACCGCTGCTACTTTGCCTTCATCTCCAGGCCGCTCACCGATTCCAAGGGACGCAACATAAGCGCGCTTTTTGGCTTTTTTAGGAACTTGCGCGCGATGATTGAGCATTACAAGCCCAAAACTTTAATCGCGGCCCTTGACTCAAAAGGAAAAACCTTCCGCCACGAAATGTACGCTGACTACAAGGCCACGCGCCCAAAAACGCCCGAAGACCTTCACGCGCAAATTCCGTGGATTGAGGAAACCTTGGAAGCGCTTGGCGTTCCTTCTTTGCGGGTGGAAGGTTACGAGGCCGACGACGTGATCGCCACCGTCACGCGAAAAGCGGTGGAGCAAGGAAAAAGCGTCCGAATCCTTTCGGGCGACAAGGACTTGATGCAATTGGTAGGAGAGCGCGTCCAAATCCTTAAGCCCGACCACGCCGACGTTTGGAAAGTCGTGGGAGCGGAAGGCGTAAAGGCCGAGTGGGGCGTGGAGCCGGAGCGCCTTTTGGACTTGCTTTCGCTTTACGGCGACACCGCGGACAACGTTCCCGGCGTAAAAGGCGTCGGCGTAAAAACCGCCTGCAAATTTTTGGACCAATACGGCTCGCTAGAAGGCATTTACGAACACGCGGACGAAATTAAAGGCGCGATCGGCCAAAAGATTCGCGACGGAAAAGATTCCGCTTTCTTTTCCAAAAAACTTATCACCCTTTGCGACACAGTTCCCGGCGACCAATTGGAAAATGTCGCGAAGACGGAATTCCACTACGCCGCCGCCGCCCAAAAGTTAAAGGCCTACCAAGCCTTTCAGCCGGCCAAGCAATTCGCCGCGCTTGCAGTCGAGGCCGGAGAAAAAGTTTTGGACGACGGACTTGCTGGCCAAGGCGGCGGCGATTTTAGTCTTGCTAGCGATTCCGGCGCGGCCGAAGGTTCTAGCAAAGAAACAGTTTCCGCCGCCGCTTCTAGTTCTTTCAGCAATTCCGCGGAAGAAGAAGTGCCCGCGCCGCTTCCCTTGCGCAAAAACGAAGGCGACTACAAGCCCGTCACAAGCGCGGACGAGCTAAAAAAACTGGTTGACGGCATTTTAGCCTCGCCGCAAAAAGTCGTCGCCTTGGACACCGAAACCGATTCCTTAAAAACCACAGAGGCGCAACTTTTGGGCTTTAGCCTTTCCAACAAAAACGGAACAGGCTATTACGTTCCCGTGTCGTCGCAAGGCGACTCGCTCTTTGCAAGCGAAGGCGTAGGCGTTTCGGAAGCGGTGGAACAAATCTCGCGCTTGTTCAAAGAATCGGATTGGACGCTTGTTCTCCACAACGCAAAGTTTGACTACGAAGTTTTGCGAACGGCGGGCTTGCGCGAGGACGATTGCAAGGCAAAAATTTTTGACACAATGATTGCCGCCTGGCTTTTGGATCCGGACAAAACCGGACATTCCCCTTACTCCTTGGAAACGCTCGGCCAAACAAAGCTCGCGCTTGTCGGAATCGAATTCAAGGACTTGGTGGGCAAGGGACAAACATTCCGCGACGTTCCTTTGGAAAAGGCCGTTCCTTACGCCGCCGAAGACGCTGACTTTACCTTCCAGCTTTACAAAATTTTTTACGACGAATTAAAGCAAAAAAATTTGCTGGAGCTTTTTGAAACAATCGAAATGCCGCTTATAAAAATTTTGGGCGAAATGGAATTGGCAGGAATCCACTTGGATTCGGCGGCGCTTGATTCCTACAACAAAGATTTGCAAAAAGAAATTTCTTCCGCCGAAAAAGAAATCTACAAAGAAGTCGGCCACGAATTCAACATCGCCTCGCCCAAGCAATTGCAGGAAGTTTTGTTCACCGAGCGCGGCCTTCCGCACGGAAAGAAAACCAAAACCGGCTACTCAACCGATACAAGCGTTTTGGAAGAGCTTGCCGAACTGGATCCCGTTCCCGCGAAAATATTAAAGTACCGAGAGCTTTCAAAATTGCAGTCAACTTACGTTGAGGCGCTTCCAAAACTCGCCGACAAGCAAGGCCGCGTCCACACTTCCTTCATGCAAACAGGAACGGCGACAGGCCGCCTTTCTAGCCGCGACCCCAACTTGCAAAACATTCCTGTAAGGAGCGAGTCGGGCCGCAAAATCCGCTCGGCCTTTACAGCCGTTCCGGGAACCGTGTTGATAAGCGCCGACTATTCGCAAATCGAGCTTGTGGTCCTGGCCCATCTTTCGGGCGACCAAAACATGCGAGGCGCCTTCATCAACGGAGACGACGTTCACAAGGCCACGGCCTCGCTCATTTACGGAGTACCCGCCGACCAAGTCACGCCCGAAATGCGCCGAACCGCAAAGACAATCAACTTTGGCGTAATCTACGGAATGAGCGCCTTTAGGCTTGCCGCCCAGTTGGGAATAAGCAGAACGCAGGCGCAAAGCTTTATCGAAAATTACTTTAAGCAATATTCCGCCATAAACAATTTTATCAACAACACGATTAAGGGAGCGGAAGAAAGCGGACACGTCCAAACGATTATGGGAAGGCGCCGCCGCGTCATGAACATCAACAGCAAGAACAAGGTGGAAAAAGCCGCCGCCGAGCGCGTCGCGGTCAACACCCCGGTTCAGGGAAGCGCCGCCGACATCGTAAAAAAAGCGATGCTAGACGTAAGCGCCGCGCTAAAAGAAGCCGACAACGGAGCGCGCCTCTTGCTTCAAGTCCACGACGAATTGATTTTGGAATGCCCCGACAAGCCGGAGATTGTGGAACAAACAATCGCGCTCCTCCGCCAAAAAATGGAAGGCGCCGTCAAACTTTCGATTCCCCTCCGCGTTTCGATAGAGCACGGCTCCAACTGGGGCGAATTCCACTAATAATTTCTTATTTGCAAAAACACACAAAGTGTGTTATAATAAGGGGATATGGCAGAGGATTATTCGGGACCTTCCAAGCCCAAGGCGGTTTGGGAGCCTGGCACATTGGACGCTACTCGAAAGAATATCGGCGCGATTGACAAGGAAGAAGCCGCCCGCATGACAAAGGTTTTGGGCGGCGAGATCATGACCGAAAAATCCGTGCCCATCGACTATTCAAAACTGCCAAAGCGGGCGCCCAGCCACCGCGTCGTGCGGCCGACAAACGTTTCCGCTTCTTCGGGCAAAAGCTCATCTTCTGGCGGAATGGCTTCTAGCGCTTCAACTCCAACATTCGCGGAGCCAAAGAAAAAGGTCACTAGGGCGGCCAACTTGCCGCAAATCTCTTCAAAAGACAACGCAAAAATCGACAAGCTCATGATGAGCGACGCTTATGCCATAAAACCCAACTACGGCCTTTTTAACTTTCTAAAAAAATTGGCCAAAGACGGTTCTGAAAAAGTAATCCCGGAATTTGCCGAAATCACCCTCAAGGCGCACCTAGACCACATCAACGCCTTTATCACCGTAATTAAGTCGATAGTCCAATTCTCTCCGGACACATACAAGGCTCGCGTCCAAAACGAAACCGAAATGAAATTCCGCCTTTTGCGAAAAGTTTCGGAATGGTCCACAAAAGAGGCAAAGCTCGCTTACGTAAATCTTGAAACCTTGCAAGACGCTCCTGTTGTCGCGGACTTGGTTCCCTTTGTAAAAGCGGTCTACCGAATGCTGATTACAATCCATTACGTCGGAGAGCCTGCCATAGTTCGCGCTATAAAAGAAATATACGCCGACTTGCTTCACTATCCCAACGCGGACAAAGACAAATTTTCGCGTCTGGCAAAAGAAGCCATAACAGAATGGATGTACCTTTACACGCGAATCATCAGGGGCCTTTATCCGCTTTTGATGAGAATGTGCGGAACGCCTTACGACGAGTTCCCCCATTTCTTTGTGGCGCAAGTTTCCCCTGTATTGAATTTCTTAGGACTCAAAAAATTCGATTTGCTATTGCCCGAAAAGAAAGTTGACCCCGAAGAAGTCCGCAAGGCAAAGGAAGCGGAAGACAGGGCCAGAGAAGCGGAAGAAAAAAAGAAAGAGCAAGAAAAGGCCGAAGCCACGCAAAACGAAATTGTAGAAAAAGGCTTAGCGCTTCTTGACCGCCTTTTCCCGGGAGCGGGATTCTTAAAGCTGGACACCTTCCCGGACATGTGGCCGTACTTCGATCCCCTCTACGACTTTGACGAAGCCTACTTGATGTTGGCGCCGGAGAACCCGGTTCAGATAACGATTATTCTTTGCGAAATTTTGCAAGACCTTTTCCGCGCCTGCAACAAGATGCAATTCAATGTGGAAGCAAACCCAACATTCACTTCGCGCGAAGACAACCTTACAAAGGCCCTAAGCGAATGGCCGGTTTACGTAGACACCTTGTTCAGCAGAGATTACGGCGAACAGCTAAAGCAGTTAGTAAACCAAACTTACACGCAGGCCTCTTACATCACGACCCGCGCCGGAAAAAAATGCGTCACCGACATTCTTTGGCTTACAAAATACAGCTTCCTTCCGCACTTTACTTTTGAGCAGCTTTTGTTGGAACGTCCAATCAACAACAACAAGTACTTGGCTTTGTTCATAAGAACGGCTTTCTTGCGCGACGCTTTTAACGACCTTACAAAACAAATCGCACAAAGCGAAGCCAACCACGGAACAATCGGCGGCCTCAACAATCCTTGGGAACACTACGACTTCGAAATCACTTCGCCGATTTCAAAGCGCCTTGACGTTTTGCTAAACGCAAAGGACAAGAGCGAAAACACTACGGCCAACAACGCCAACATCATCAAGTACATATCTTTCATTATTTCCGTTCTTGACTGGTGGATCAATTCTCGCAGCTCGCCGGCTTACAAGGCGGACTCAAGGAAAATTTACCGCACGATTCCCGGCACTCAAGAGCCGGCCTTCTCGGTGGAACCGCGGGAAGACCAAGACCAGCTCTTTGCCGCCTCAATCCGCGCCGCCGTCCAGAAAAAGTAATTACCCTTCGTTCTCGTAGGCGACCAAATGTTCTTGGCCGTACATTTTGCGCAGCTTGGGCTTTTCGATTTTGCCGGTGGGGTTTCTCGGAACCGGCGCGAATATGATTTTCTTTGGCCGCTTGTAGCGCGGAAGCTCCAAACAAAATTCGTTGATTTCCTCTTCGGTGGCGGTCATGCCTTCCTTTAACTGAATGACAGCGCCCGCGATTTCGCCCAAGCGCTTGTCGGGCAAACCGATGACGGCCACGTCGTTGATCTTTTCGTTCTTGCGCAAAAAGTCTTCAATCTGGACCGGATACAAGTTTTCGCCGCCGCAAACAATGACGTCTTTGGCGCGATCGACCAAGTAATAAAAGCCTTCCGGGTCTTGCATCGCGACGTCGCCAGTGTCCAACCATTCCCCGTGCAAAACTTCCGCCGTGGCCTCCGGGTTGTTAAAGTATTCCTTCATTACGCCGGGACCTTTGACGTAAAGGATGCCGGCCTTTCCGCGCTCAACTTCCTTGCCAGTTTCGTTGTCAACAATCTTGCATTCCCATCCGTAACCCGGAACGCCAATCGCTCCAACCTTGCGAACGTTTTCCACTCCAAGGTGAACGCAGCCAGGACCGATGCTTTCCGACAAGCCGTAGTTGGTGTCGTATTGGTGCTTTGGAAAATATTCAAGCCAATGCTTTACAAGGCTGGGCGGAACGGGCTGGGCGCCAATGTGCATCAAGCGCCACTGGTCAAGCTGGTAATCCGCCGCTTTTATTTTTCCGCTGTCCAAGGCGTCAAGAATGTCCTGCGCCCACGGAACCAAAAGCCAAACTATCGTGCATTTTTCGCGGCTAACGGCGCCCAAAATGTATTCGGGCTTTGTTCCCTTTAACAAAACCGCTCGGCTTCCAGACACCAGCGAACCGAACCAGTGCATTTTGGCGCCGGTATGATATAGCGGCGGTATGCACAAAAAGCAGTCCGAGCGGCTTGTCGAATGGTGCTTTTGTTCCACCAAAGCCGCGTGCATAAGGGAGCGGTGGGTGTGCAAAATCGCTTTTGGAAATCCCGTCGTTCCGCTGGAAAAATAAATGGCCGCGTCTTCGTCGTCCTTCAATTCGATTTCCGGCGCCTTGCTGGGATAGTCCGCCACTAGCTCGCGATAGCTTTCAGCAAAAGTCGGGCAGTTCTCGCCGACATAAATCAAAAGGCGGTTCTTGTTAAGCTTTTCCTCTATCTGCTCGACGCGGCCGATAAATTCAGGTCCAAAAAGCAAAACGTCAACTTCGGCCAAATCGGCGCAATACAAAATTTCGTCGGCGGAATACCTAAAGTTCATAGGAACGACAATCGCTCCCGACTTCAATACGCCAAAGTAAATCGGAAGCCATTCCAAGCAGTTCATCATCAAAATGGCAACCTTGTCGCCGCGCTTGATTCCCCGCGCCAAAAGCATGTTGGCCATTCGGTTGGCCTTTTCATCAAAGACGCGCCAAGTGATTTCACGGCGGTAAAAGGTCTTGTCCGTCGATTGAATCAAATCATAGTCTTTCCACGTGATTTTTCTTGTCTCTTCTTGCTCGGGGTTTACTTCTACAAGAGCGACCTCGTCGCCGTAAAGCTTGCGGTTTTTTTCCAAAAATTCTGTGATTGCCATCGCGTTCTCCAATGTTGAATATACCATTATAACATATAAAACGCGATTTTGCAAATTTGCGGCCGATTTCGCGCTTGTAAAGACCGCGCATTTTTGGTAAAGTCAGCGTATGTTCCTAAAATTTCTCTGGATTTTCTTCATCAGCATGGTTCCGCTAATTGAGTTGCGCGGCGCGATTCCTGTTTCGCAGGCCCTTGGTTTGCCAATCCTTCCTTCCTACGCCATTTGCATTATTGGGAACATGCTCCCAGTTCCAATAATCTTTTTGTTCGCCCGACGTTTTTTGGAATGGGGCCAAGACAAAAAATTCATCGGTGGCGTCTGCCAGTTTTTTTTGACAAAGGGAAGCGAGGCCGGAAAAAAATTGCAGGCCAAGGCTGGCCGCACATTGTTTGTGGCGCTATTTTTGTTCGTCGGCATTCCCATCCCGGGAACGGGAGCCTGGACAGGAACTTTGGCGGCAAGCCTTTTGGACATGGATTTTAAGGAAACGGTAATCGCCGTCACGCTCGGCGTCTTGCTTGCCGGCGTGATTATGATGGCGATTAGTTTTGGAGTCGTAGGAGCGGCCGGAGCGGTCGCTGGCTAACAAAAAGATTCCCGCGACGAGCGCGGGAATGACACTTAATTCACTTTCTTTACCACGACATTCTTTATAATAATGTCCGCCGTGGAGCCTTGCTTTCCCATGTTGAATTCAACGCGACCCATAGCGTCGGTGTCTTGCTTCATCGTAAAGTTGAATGAATAATGCTGCATCTTTTTGGTCAACTCAACCTTGGTGTCCTTAAAGTAGCGAATCCAGTTGCGTTCTGGAGCGGACACGGCGGCGAGCATCGTTCGCGGCGCGGATGCTTTTGCGTCAAATGAAAATTCGTATGTGCAGCCCTTTTCAATCGGAATTCCGGTATGGAAAATTTGGACGCTGTACTCAAGCGATCCGGCCTTTTTTGTCTTGATTTTAAGTTCGCCGCCGCCGATTGTGGCCGAACCTTCTCCGCCGCCAGCGGTGTAAAAGTCCCAGCCGGTTCCATCACCCATGTCTTCTTTTTCCGTAAACTTGGAATTGCGGACATAGTTTCCTTCGGCGTCAGGCTCGCGCAAAACGATTTTCTTTTCCGGCATCTTTACGTTTTCGTCGTACTCTTTCTTTTGGTAGACGCGAACATAGTCAACAATAAGCCGCGCGTTCTCAGCGAACTTGGCGTTCTTTTCGGGATATCCGACCCAAGTTCCGCCGACGGCAAGGTTTAGGATGATGTAAAAATGCTTGTTAAATGGCGCGGGATAAGGCCGTCCGTCTCCGTTGGCGCGGGGCCTCGTGAACCATTCGTTGGTCTTGTAGTAAAGCTTTCCGTCAATATACCAGCGAAATTCGCCCGGATCCCATTCCAAAGCGTAAACATGGAACTCCTTTGAAAAGTCGCCTTCGGTCAGAGTGTATTTTCCCTGCTGCTGCGTATGCGGCTCGCCGTAGTGAATCGTTCCAAAAACGCGATTTGTTTCGTCGCCCAAAACTTCCATGATGTCAATCTCGCCGCATCTTGGCCACGGGCCGTAATAGCCTTCGCTTGACGGCATCATCCAAAAGGCCGGCAAAAAGCCTTTTCCGCTGGGAACTTTTAGACGGGCCTCAAAGCGGCCGTATTTAAACACATGCTTTCCGAATGTGTTGATTCTGCCGGAAGTGTATTCATTCGTCTTTTTGTTTTTCAAAGCTTGAATGACTAGGCAGCCGTCCTTGACATAAGTGTTTTCGGTGGAAGTGCCGTAGCTTTGAAGCTCTTGGTTAACCCAGCCGGCCTCATGGGTTTCGTATTTCCAATTGTCCATGTTGAGTTCGTCACCGTCAAAATTTTCTTCCCATACCAAGTCCGCGTCGGTATAAAGTTCGCTCTGCAATGCCGGAGCGGGCGTTGTCGGCGCAATAGTTTCTTGTTTTTTCGAACAAGACGCCAACAATATGGCGGTTGTCAAAATAGTCGCGACCGCGACACTTTTTTTCATCATATATTCCTCCAAATGTATTTTATGATTTATTCTCAACTAACGTTTTCTAACAACAAGAAGGTTGTGGATTCTCTTTCCTGTCTGGTCCACTGTGTCCAAACTGATTGTATTTCCGTGAACGTCCCTAAAGCTGTAAACCGTTTTATTCTTAAGCATGGAAATTCCGTTCACCATGACAGTGTTAAATTCCGAATCGCTCCAACTGGCCACGCAAACTTCTATCTCCGCCGCGGGAATGTCATAGTAATAAGTCTTTACTCCGCTTCCTTGTTCCACGCTGATTGAAGAGCATTTGTAATAGCCCTTCTTTCCGACAAAGATCAAAGAGGTGTCGCCGTTGTAGGCGCTTGCCGGAACATTGGTTCCGTTTATTGTGGACGAAGTCTCTTGCGTTGACGCGGGCTGCGTGGGCGTTGTAGTTGTTGGCTGCGACGGAGTGGTTGTCGGCGTTGGCGTTGGATCCGGCGTTGTGGTGGTTGTCGGTTGCGACGGTGTAGTGGTCGTCGGCGTTGTTGTTGTGGTCGGTGTCGTAGTTGTTGGAGCGGGAGTCGGCATTGGTGTCGGAGTGGGAGTTGGAGCCGGCGTTTCTTTTTTTGGAAGCGTTACCACAAGGCTTAGCGTTTGCGACAAACGGGCGTAAGAATTGTCCGCCAAATTTTTAAGCGCGAACGAAATCGGAACCATATTGTCGATGTCCAGCGAAAGGCTTGTTCCCAATTTTATCCAATTGAAAATTCCGTCGAGGTCGACAATCGAATAAACTTTTTCCGAAACCGTAATCGAGCGGACAGTCGTTCCGTTTTGGGCCCACTTGGCGCTAATGTCGGGATTGGCCCTCATGCCCGCCGAGCCCTTGTTCTTTCTGTCCCGGGGCCTGCAAGAGATAAAATCTTTTATGATTTCTTCGCTGGGCAAGTCGGAACAAACCACAAAGTATGCCATTCGTCCATAGTCAACCGAAGAAATGTAATAAGGCGTAACGCTCTTCAACAAGGCGGGCGAGGCGGTTTTTTGGTCAACCGCAAAAAAGTCTATTGGCATAAGAGGCGAGTCTACGTTGGCCGAGAAAAACTTTTGCCTGATTTTTATAAGCGTGTAAGTTTTTTCCGGATTCCAATTGTAGGCGTTCATCGCGTAAGAAACTTTGTCGCGCGCCGCTCCCATTCCTGTAGAAAGGGCAAGGTCTTCCAAAGAATAAATTCTCTGGAATTCGTAATCGCAATCCGCGTCCAAAGAGGAAGCGTAAAGCTTTGCCAACCTTTTCACTTCTTTTGTGGAAAGGGTTCCGTCATTAGGATAATTTAAAACGGCGCTCGCCAAATTTCTTCCGTCGTAATTCAAATGGCAATCAATCGGAAGCCTTGACGCGTAAGGAATCGTGTTAAAGGCTTGGCTCGCGACCGACTCGCCTTCGATGATCGCTCCGGGATATATAGACTTTTCCATTGAAGGAATGTAAACGCCAAAGTCAGAAGTGGACGCGGAAAGCGCAATATTCGCCGTTCCGTCACCGCGGGGCGCGACGTTCCTTGCGACAGCAAACGGCGAATAGTTTGCGCAAGAAAGATATATGTTTCCGTAAGCGTAATTTTTGCTTAGGCTGATAAGTTTTTTATAGAATAAATAAAGGTTTGTCTCGTAAGGAGAATTTTTGTAATTTCCCAATTCCAAAAAAAGACGGCCGGCTTCTTCATAAGAGGCAAAATTGCGCTCGTTGCGGTACATGTAAGCCAAGTGGTATTTAACTTGTAAAATTAATTCGGGAGCGTCCTTGTAGTTTCCGGCATAAGTCAAATATACAATGACTTCCTTGTAATCTTCTTTTGTAGTCGCCTGGCCCAACAAAATCATCGCGATTTCATAGCTAAGAATTTGTATTCGCTCGTTGCAATCTTTGTAATTGCGCGACCAACTAAGCGCGTTTTTGTACCAGTTTATCGCTTCCTTGTTTCCGTCGACTGTGTTGAGGCGCTCGTATTCCTGGCCATTAAGGTAGCAAAGTTCTGCGCACCTTGCGGCGGTTTGTCCGATTCCGCTGTAAACGCCTTCTGCTTTTTTGTAAACGTCGATCAACCAAATTCTTTCTTGAACATTGTTTCCAGGAAAGAAGGCTTCGGCGATGTTGTAGTAAAATTCCGACAAGCCTCTTTTTGATTCTGTGGCCATTCCGGCAAAGTCGTCGGAATATTTAACCACTTCATGCTCGCCGGTTTTTTCGTCGCGCAATGTTCTGGGCAAAACGGACACGGCTTTTTTGATTCTTGCCAAACCGTTGTAGGCAACGATGATTGATTCGCTTTTTTTAATTACATTGGATATGTCGGAATGGGTTAAAAGGCTTTTTATGCTGGAAGAATTTTCGCCGCATTTTTTTATGGCCAAGATTTCCGACGCGCCGTATTTAGACGCAAATTCCTTTCTGACCTGAGCGACGCTTTCTTGCGGCTTCATCTCTTCCACCGTGGAAGGATAAATCTCTATAAAAAGCTCTATGGCTTCAGCGGCGTCCTTTTTGCCGTTTGTGATTATTTTGCAAAGCATTTCTATGGCGGACACTCTGTCGCCGGACAAGATAAGGCTTCTCGCCCTTTTTACGGAAATGCAAGAAGCAAAAACAAAGCAAAGCAACAATCCAAAAGCAAAAAGAGACGCGCGTTTTTTCATTTAAACTCCAAGCGCTAGATATTATTTCAATCCGGTTTTGAAACCCGCCTTTTGCAAGGTGATTTTGCTTCTAATCGGGTCGTCATACATCAATTGAACCGTAACGGCCGAAACAGGCTTGGCGACCACCTTGTAAGTCAAAACGCCCTCAAAGGGAACGTTGGCTTTAATGTCGCTTACGCTTTCGTACTGGTTTGAAATGGCAAGCCAATACTTGGCGGATTCTGAGTTGTCGATTACGGCCATAGTCAAGCTTGGAAGGTCAACATTGCTTACAAACTTAAAGTGAACTTCGATTGTATCGCCGGGTGTGGGCATATTTCCAGAGAAGAACTTTGTGAATGTCGGAGGATTAGTATTCTGGTAGTTCGGGCCATACTGGTTTTTGCCGATAGACACAACCTTGCCGTTGGTGGTGTCGCCCAAATCGATAACGTAATTCTTTCCCTCAGCAGAGAGGGAAGCCAACGCCAAGACCGCGACGAACGCCATTAAGAACAGTTTCTTCATAATAAAACTCCTTTTATTTTTCATTAAGCTTCAACTTTGAATACACTGATTTCGTTGCTTACGCGTCCAATGCTTTCTGAGTTTTCCTTTGTGATGTTGTTGACTTCTTGCATTGAATTATTGATTTCGTTTACTCCAATGCTGATTTCGTTCATTGCGGAATTGATTTGTTGCGTAACGGTGGCAAGCTTTTGCATTTCGGCGAGCATTTCTTTTCCGCCCTTTTCCATAATCAACGCGCTGTTCTTTACATCAACAGTTATCTCATTGATTTCGTTGAACGCGTCAAGAACTTGCTTTCCGCCCTTTGTCTGCTCGTCCATCGCAGCTTTGATTTCGTTTTCTTGGGCGCTGACAGTTTGCGTGTTGCTGAAAATGATGTCGAACTGTGTTTGTGTGTGGCCCGCGTCTTGAACCATAGCGTCAATAAGCTCGTGCATATTTTTCATTACCGTGCTAATGTTTTTGCCCTGCTTGTTGGAGTCTTCGGCAAGCTTTCTGATTTCGTCAGCAACAACCGCAAAGCCCTTTCCGGCTTCGCCGGCGTGCGCCGCTTCGATAGCCGCGTTCATAGCCAAAAGGTTTGTTTGGCGCGCGATGTTTTGAATTACAGAGCTTGCCTCTATCAAGCCGGCAGAGTCTTCCGCAATCTTTTTTGTCATCTCAACACTCTTGTTGACCAATTCTTTGCCGGTGGCGGCGGATTCGGAAAGCTGTTGGACGCTTTCTGAGTTCTTTGCCAAAATTGCGTTTACAGCGTCGATGTTTGAAACAATTTGCTCGACCGCAGAAGAAGAGTGTGAAACGCTTTCTGATTGAGAGCTGATGTTGCCGGTAAGCTTGTCGATGTTGACGCTGATTTCGTTCAATGTTGTGTTGGCCTCTTCTACGCCCGCAGCCTGATTGTTAACGTCGTTTTTAATGCTTTCTATGTTGGCGCTAATCTCGGTGATGGCTCCGGCCGCCGCGTCCATATTGTCCGAAAGTTCGTGGCCGATTTTTTGCATTTTGCCGGATTCGTTTATAACCGACTTCATCGAATTCGCTATTTTTTCTATCGTAAGGTTAAAGTATTCAGAAAGGCGGCCGATTTCGTCTTTTGTCTTAATCGGCAAGCGAACGGTAAGGTCGCCGTCTCCCTCAGAAATGTTTTTAAGGATTCCAATAATTTCAACAATCGGCTTTGTAAAGCTTTTGGCCATCAAAATGGCGACCAAAATAGAAATGATTATTCCCAAAACAAGCGCTATAATTACCGCTTCGATAATCTTTGTCGTCGCTCCGTTGATGACCGACATCGGAATAACTAAGATATAGTCCAATGAATAGAAGTCATTTGAAGAGGGCAAGCTTCTAATTTCGCAGCTTGTTCCGTCCAACATTTTGTCGCGCGAAATTCTGTAATCGCCAGGCGAAAATTGCTCAAGGCTCTTCATGCCGATTTCGTTGGCTTTTTGGAGCGAAAGCTCGTCAGCAAAGGGGTTCAGCAAAATATTGCTGTCCTGGTCGACAAGAATGTATTTGATGTCGCCCATGCTGGTGGAATCTCCCAAAAGGATTCCAAAAATGCGCGCGTCAACTTCAAGCGCGGCAACGCCAACCATGTCGCCGTATTCATCCCAAATAGTCTTTGCGGCGGTAAAAGCCAGTGTTCCGTCCGGCAATTCATGCAAAGTGGAAAAACGCGGAATTCCGTCATTTTCGACCGCGTCCATGTACCAGCTTTCCTCGCGGGGATCGCTGGGAGCATAGTCGTTTGGATAGTAAAAACATTCGCCGCTTTCTTCAACAGAAATCGAAGCGGCCAAAATCAATTCGCTGTTTTCAACAAAATTGCTTTCATACTCGATAATTCTATCTTCCATTGTGGAAGGATCTTTGTTTGCCATCAAGTATGAGCCGCCCAACAAAGAAAGTTCTGAATTCGCTCCGTTCAAAAAGGCCGAAATTGTAGTGTCGGTAAGGCGCATTATGTTGCCCAAGTTTTCCGTAAACTGTACATCATTAACGGTTTTTTCACGGAAAAAGACCATTACGCCCAATGCAAGTAAAAGCGAAATGGTCATAAGGTTTATGCCCATAACAATTTTGCTGGCCAATGTTTTTTCTTTTTTTTGTGTCAATTTTTCAGCTTTCATAAAATCTCCGTTTAAAAACTTCTTGCTTATTATAATATATCGATTATAACACATTATTTAAATTTTTTAAAGTCTTATTGTAATTTTTTTAAACCTGTGTTATTCTAGATATATAGACGGTCGCATTTAAAAAAACTATAGACTGTCGGGAGAATTTATTTATGAAGAAAATTTTTGTTTTACTTGCGGCGTGCGCGGTTTTCGCTTCTACCGCTTTTGCGGAAGATCCTGCTTCAATTGTCCACAAATCTGTAAGCATCACTCCGCCGGAATTCACAATGACAAACATAAGCTTCCAGTTTTTTGACAAAAACGGAAAGCTTGAGCGTGACTTGGTTGTTGACCAGTATGGCCGCAACCGCGCCGACTTGGTAGAGACTGTATTCGCCTTTGTAGCGGACGCGGACATCAAGAACACCCGCTTGCTTCAGGCCGAAAAGAAGGGAAAGCAGGACGACAAGTGGATTTTCTTGCCGTCAGTAGGAACCGCCCGCCGCGTTTCAAGCGCCGAACGCCAAAAGTCATTCGTAGGCTCAGAATTCGCTTACGACGACATGTCTTTGCGCCCCGCCGACTTGGACACTCACACAATGATTAACGAGAACGTTTCAAAGAAGGTTGCCGCCACAACCTATTCTTGCTGGCAAATTGAGTCCGTTCCGATTAAAAAGGCCGACTCTGGCTACTCAAAGCGCGTTCAGTTCATTGACAAAAAAACCTATTTGCCTGTTTACGTTGAGTACTACGACCGCAAGGGCGCGCTTCTTAAGGTTTGCTCAATCGAGGAAATCCGCACAGGAACTGGCGTTACTGGAAAAACATACCCCATCCGCTCTAAAGTCCGCATGGAAAACAAGCAGAACGGCCGCACGACTTTGGTAACGCTCAAAAAGCAAACCATCGACAAGCCGGTTGCCGACAAAACATTCACACAGGGCTGGCTCGTTTCAGGAAAATAGGCCTGGTCATTGTTCCTAACCAAAACCGCGCGAGGGGATCGCGCGGTTTTTTTTTCTAAAAATTTTTTAAAAAGCGCTTGACGAAAAATGCCTGGCGCTTTATATTATGTTTATAGGTTCAAATATTTGAACGAATAAACCAATTACATCTGGACGGAGTTTTTTTATGAAAAACCTTCTTAAACATTCAAAGCTCGTTATCCTTCTTTGCATAGCGTTAACAGTGGCTTTGGCTATTCCTTTGGTCTCAGTGTCTATCGAAAACACTGTGCGCCGCTATATGCCGCCCAAAAGCGAATCTTACACCCGCTTGATCGGAACGGAAGACCAGTTCGGCAGCATGATTTCCATCGGCATTTCGCTCGAAACCGACGATGAGACAATCTTGACTTCGGAATACATCAACGTAATCCGAGAAATCACCGACCAAATCGACGCGCTTAAAGGCATCAAGTCTATCAACTCAATCACAAAGATTGACTATGTTTATTCACTTGACGGAGGCCTTGCCGCCGGCCAATTGCTTGACGACGACTACACTGGCTCAAAGGCCGACATCCAAAAAATCAAGCAAAAGATCATCGACTGGCAGGATATGTACAACCGCGTCATCATCGACGACGACTTCCAGGCCGCCCAAATCGCGGCGACCGTTGACCCTGAATACGGCTCAACACAGCAGATCGAACTCTTGCATCAAATAGAAAAAATCGCCTACAAGGCCATCGAAGGCCACAAGCTTGAAGTCCGCTTTTACGGAGACCCCGTTCTTAGCGACAACGCTTCGGACTACATGATGCACGACTTGTTCACGCTCATCCCTTTGGTAACGCTCGTCGTTCTTCTTTCGCTCTACTTCTCGTTCCACACATTCTCAGGAACCATATTGCCGCTCATCTCCGTATTGATGGCGACAGTTTGGTCTTGCGGAATCATGTCTTTGGCCCATGTTACATTCACAATCGTAGCCAGCGTAATTCCCGTATGTTTGATTGCCTGCGGTTCCGCTTACGGAATCCATGTAATCACCCACTACGAAGCGGCCGTAAAAAAGATTGAAGGCGAAATTACAAAAGAAAACCATGCGGAAGCCATTTGCGCCGGCCTCAAAGATGTTTGGGTAGCCGTTTTGCTTGCCGCCATAACGACAATCGCCGGCTTCATTTCGCTTGTAACAAGCCCAATCGATCCGCTCAAATCATTCGCGATTTTCTCAGCGCTCGGCGTAGCCTTCTCATTGATAATTTCAATCACATTCATTCCGGCCGCGCTTTACATGCGTCCCCTTAACCGCATCGGAAAACGCCGCTTTAGCCAGCTTTCAGAAAAAATCAAGGCAAAAGTTCTTCGCGAGCGCGAACGACTTGGCGGCCACAAGGCTGAGGCGCGCGGCCGCACCTTGTACCACATTTACCACTTTTGCGCCGGAACAAAGCCTCGCTTGGCCATCTTCTCCGCTTTGATTTGCATCTTCTCAATCATTGGCGTAAAGCAATTGGTCATCAATACAGCCTTGGTCGGCTACTTCCCGCCAAACAGCAAATTCCGCCAAGACATCGACTATGTAGACAAAACATTTGCCGGAACAAACGACGTTTACTTTGTAATCAGCGGCCAGGAAAAGGGCGACATGACAAAGCCCGAAATCCTCAAAGCCGTTGACGACTTGCAGAACCACTTGCTTGACGACTATCCGGACCAAATCGGAAAGGCCGTTTCATTCACAACTTTCATTAAGAGAATGAACCAGGTTATGCACGCTCCTATGCTTGCCGCCGACAGCGCGGAAGAAGTTGCGGCTGCGGATTCCGGCTCTTACGCCGAAGACGACTGGGGTGACTCGGGCGATGATTGGGGAGACTCATCCAGCGACGACTGGGGCGATTCAGGCGATGACTGGGGTGACTCCAGCGATACAAGCGCGCAGGAAGAAACTGCCGTCGCCGCCCAAACAAAAGAATGGGTTGATCCCAACATCCAGCACGCTAAAGACTTGCAGGAGCAAATCACCGTTCAAAAGGCTTTGGAAATGTTCTACAACGCCTACACAGCGGCCGGCGGAAAGAACGCCACCGTTGAAGGAATGGTCACAGAACTTGAAAAAATCTTCAACTACAACGGAATCGACTACTACGAAGTTCCTTACGACTTGGACAAGTATCCTGCCGCCACCCGCGAAGGCTTGGCCAACCTCGTAAGCCAGTACTTGCTTCTTTACAGCGGCTCGCTCGACCGCTTTAGCGACGACCAGTTGGCTCCAAAGACAATCCGCATGCAAGTCCAGCTTAGATGCCACGACACGCACAAAATTAAGGAAATCATCGAGGAAGCCCAAGAATACGCCGCCGCCAAATTCCCCACGGGCTATACTTTGGTTCCGACAGGAAACGGCGAGATGGAAGTTTCTATGACCGACATGGTTATCTCAAGCCAAATCACCAGCATCTTGTTCTCAATCTTCATGGTATTCCTTATCATCGCGATTTCATTCAAGTCGCCGGTCGCCGGTTTGCTCGGAGCGGTTCCGCTTGCCTTTACAATCATCCTCAACTTTATGACGATGGGCTTTACAGGAATCCAGCTTGACTTGGTAACCAGCATCATCGCCAGCGTCGCGATAGGCGTCGGCATCGACTATACAATCCACTTTATGGAAAGCTACAAAGCCGAGCGCGCCAAGAGCGACAACGTTGAGGAAGTTACGATGAACACATTCGCCGTAAGCGGTTTGGGAATTGTAACAAACGCTCTCGCCGTTGGTTTGGGTTTCTTGGTATTGCTCTTCTCAAACTTCCAGATTTTGAGATGCATCGGTTTGCTGGTGGCCATCGTTATGTTCTCCAGCTCTTTCTTGGCTATGACTGTAATCCCTGGCGTTCTCAATGCCTTCGATCCCAAGTTCATCAGGCCAAAAGAGGAAAAGAAACAGTAAGATTGTCGGGTCGTTGCCCGACAATGACCCGCGCTGTCATTGCCGCGCTTGGCGCGGCAATCAAAAATATAATCAATTACCTTAAGGAGGGTATGATATGAAAATGACAAAGTTTATCGTTGCGGCTGCCGCCGCTTTCGCTGTAGGAACAATGGCTTTCGCCCTTGACGGAAGAACAGTAATGCAAAACGCCGACGCCGTTAAAAAGCCGGCTTTCACTCGCGCCCAAGTAAAGATGGTTTTGATCGAAAAGACCGGAGCCAAAGAAGAGCGCATTATCGACGAATGGGGAAAGAACGAAGGCGGTCTTTCTACAGTTGTAATGCAGTTCAACACTCCCGCCAGCGTAAAGGGAACTCGATTCAGCCAAAAAGAAAACGCTTCAGGCCCGGACACAAAGTTCATCTTCTTGCCTGATGTTGGAACAGTCCGCCCTGTTGCCGCAAGCCAAGGCTCAAGCTCATTCATGGGCAGCGACGCCACTTACGACGATATGTCAACTCGCGAAGTAGACGCCGACACACACGAATTGCTTGCCGAAAAAGAAGCCAAGAATGGATTCGCCAACTGCGCCAAAGTAAAGTCCACTCCCAAAGACCTTAAGGAAGCCCAGTACGCCTACCGCATTTCTTGGGTTGACAAGGACACTTGGGTTCCCGTTTATGTAGAGATGTACAGCAAAAAGACAGGAAAGATTTGCAAGGTTCTCGAAGTGAAGTCTCTCAAGGTTATCAAGGGCTATCCCACTCCGCTTGTCAACGAAATGACAAACCTTGAAACCGGCCACAAGACTCAGCTTTTGATGACAGAAGACCGCCTCAAGTTTGACGAGCCTATCAATCCCGCTTACTTCAGCAAGGGATTCTTGCAGAACGGCAAGGTTTCAAAATAGAGCATAGTCTTGTCCCTGTTGCGGCGCGAATAAAATCATCGCGCCGCAATAAAAATATAGGCGGTTTTTTTATTTTTCCCGCGCTATTTTCAAGGACAAACAAAATCGCTATAATTTGCCTTTAGAAATACTACAACTACAGTTAAAGGAGATGTTTATGACTGTAACAAAAAAAATCTTTGCTGTCAGCATTGCCTGCGCATTGCTTGCGACAAATGTTTACGCTCAAAGTGATTGGGGCGACGAAGGAGCTGTTGAAGAAACATCCGAACCTACATTTTGGGACAGATTCAAGATTAGCGGCGACGCAACATTGGCCGGCCGCGCTTACTTTGACGGAGAATCCGTTTACACAACAACAACAGCGGTAATTCCCCGCTTAAAGCTTGGTTTTGACTATGAAGGCAACGCCACAAAATTCAGCTCAAAACTTCGCTTTGACGAACAGACCTTGCGCTATGACAACGAGATGATTCTCGACGAGTTCAGCGCCGACTTGTTCGTTGGAAACTGGGTTTTGAGCGCCGGTAAAATGAAAGTCGTCTGGGGAAAAGGCGACAAGCTTCACGTGCTTGACAACTTCAACTCAAACAACTACTACGACTTCTTGATTCCCGACTACCTTGACCGCCGCAACGCCGAGTACATGTTCCGCGCCCAGTACAACAGCCCGCTTGGCTTCCGCTTGGAAGGTATTTACACGCCGATTATGCACGGCGAAACTTACGCCCAAAAGGGACCTTGGGTTCCCAACAAAGTCACAAACTTGACAAGCACAGTTACTCAAGCCCTTGCTAAAGCCAACCAAACATACAGCTTTAGCGGCTTGATGACAGCCATCAACGCAAAAGACAACCTTTATCCCGACACATGCAGCCTTGAATACGGCCAGTTTGGCGGCTACCTCAACTTTACGGTTGGCCTCTTTGACTTTGGCGTGTCTTACTACAACGGCCGCTACAAGCAAGTTTCTGCCGATGTTAGCGAAGTCATCAAGGCTAAATTGGGATCTTACGGCATTTCAGGAACGGGCATGCCCAGCCTTCACTATGACAAAGTCCAGTCATTTGGCCTTGACATGCAAACAGCTCTTGGACCCTTTACAATCCGCGCCGAAGGCGTTTTCAACCTTACAAAAGATATGGACGGAACCGATCCTTGGACACACAACAACAGCATCGGCTACCTCTTGGGATTTGACGTAGGACTTCCGATTCACAACGTAACATTGAACGTGCAGGGAACAGGAAACATCGTTCTTAACAAGGACAAAATCGACAACTACAAGATTCTTGGCAGAATTTCCATTCCCGGAACAAAACAGTACGATGTTGATTATGACCCGACAGGCTGCTACACAAACCACAAAATCGTGGTTCAGTTGCAGGACACATTCTACTACGAAAAAGTAACGGCGACGGTAAAGGCCATCTATGGAATCGAACGCTCCGACTTGCTCGTTATGCCTGAGCTTTCATTCAAAGTTCGCGACGGTTGGAAGGTTGCTGCCAGCGGTTTGTTCATCACCAACTTTGACAAAGAAGAAAACAGCGAGTTCTACGGTTGGTTGAACAACAGCTTTGTTCAGTTGACTGTAAACTACACATTCTAAAAAAGGCGGCAGGCTATTATGAACCAGGAAGACGAATTGTTAAATTTGTTTAAAAACGTAAATGATTTTATTCCCATTTTTCAAGCTCTTGCTGATTCAGAACGCCTGCTTATTTTGCTAAAGCTCTTTTACGCCGGTCCAAACGGAAAGAACGTGACAGAGCTTAGCGGAAAAACCCGCCTCTCGCGCCCGGCGGTAAGCCACCACCTAAAGGTGCTCAAAGCCGCCGGCATCATCGATTCGCGCAAAGATGGAACGCAAGTCTATTATTCGCTTGATTCAAAGCAAAAAATTGTAAAAATTGAAAGCCTTGTAAACTCTTTGTTAAAGCATCTAAAGATAATTGACGCAAATCAAAACGAACCGTTGGACGACGCTGCTTTGGAACGCATTGTATCAAAAGCGCGCGATGTGATAAAATCCGCTTAAAGTCCTGTTCCTTCGTCAATTCCCATCATAATGTTCAAACACTGAACGGCGGCGCCGCTGGCTCCCTTGCCCAAATTGTCAAAGCGGGAGCACAAGCAAACGCGGTCGTCGTTTCCATAAACAAAAATCTGCATATTATTGGTTCCGCTCAAAGTATTGGCGGGAATAAAGGCTTCAGGCAAAACGCCTTCTCCCATCAGCGGCGCCACTTTCACAAATCGGCTTCCTTCGTAGTGAGCGGCCAACTCGTCGCGGATTTGCGCGGCGCTCATTTTTTTGGCAAGCAAGCGCGCGTGCAAGGGAACGGTCACCGTCATTCCGCTAAAATAATCGCAAACATAAGGATTGAAAACCGGCTCAAATTTCAATCCCGAAATTTTCATCATTTCGGGAAGGTGCTTGTGGGCTTGGGTAAGCGCGTATTGGCGCGGAGAATCCAATTCCGGATTGCGGTTGGGGTCTTCGTACTGGGCGATGGCTTTTTTTCCCGCGCCGCTGTATCCGCTTACGGCATGGCAAACGACAGGATAGTCCGGAGCGATTATTCCCCGCTGGACCAAGGGATATACCAAGCTGATAAAGCCGCTGGCGTAGCAGCCGGGAACGGCGACGCGCTTGGAGCTGACAATCTTCGCGCGGTGTTCAGCCGAAAGCTCCGGAAAACCGTAAGCCCAATCGGGATTTGTTCTGTGCGCCGTTGAAGCGTCAATGATGCGGGTGTTGGGATTTGCGCAAAGGCTTACGGCCTCGATTGACGCGGCGTCGGGCAAGCACAAAAAAGTAAAGTCCGAACTGTTGATGCATTCGGCGCGGGCGGCTGGATCCTTTCGCTTTTCGTCGTCAATCAAAATGATTTCTATGTCCTTGCGGACGGCAAAGCGCTCGTATATTTTAAGGCCGGTGGTGCCTTCTTTTCCGTCAATAAAAATTTTGTAAGCCATAAAAAATTCCTTTATTTAGAATGAGCCGCCCGCGCGTTTTTAGCCGGCCAGCAATTTTTGTTTATATTTAAAATATCAAATTAAAACGAATTGTTCAACAAAGTCCGCGATGCCGTCTTGGTCGTTTGTAAGGCGGGTGACAAAAGCCGCCTCTTCCTTTATTTTGTCCAAGCCGTTCGACATGGCCACCGAAAGCCCGCACTTAACAATCATAGACTCGTCGTTCATGCTGTCGCCAAATGCCATCGCGTCCTTAATGCTTATTCCAAGGCGGCCGCACAAAAATTCCAGGGCTTCGCCTTTTCCGCAGTTGGCCGGAAGGACTTCCAAAAAGTAAGGCTTGCTTATCAACACGACCGCCTTGCCCAAAAGCTCTTCGGCCAACTTGTCCCTCAAGCCCTTTAAAATTTGAGGGTCGCCGGTAATCATCATCTTTGCAAAGCCATTGTTCAAAAACTCGTCAAAGTTTTTTACATATTCCACCGGAAGGCCGGTAAGCTTTGAGTCCATCAAAGTGTATTCGTTTTCTTTTTCAGTATAGATTGTGGAACTGCTATAAACCTGGCAAGGAAGGCCAAAATCCGCCGCCGCCCTTTTGGCGCGCAGCAAGGCGTCTCCGCCAACTTTCACCGAGTAGATCTCCCGCCGCTCGTGCAAGTCCATGACGACCGAACCGTTTGAGGCTACAGCGTAACGGCCCCATTCCAAGCCCGCCACGTCCAAACGGCGGACAAAAGGCAATAGCGCGGCGGGAGCGCGTCCCGAACAAATCACTATGTAAATCTTTTGGGCGGCGGCTTTTTTTATCGCTTCCACCGCTCTGTCTGAAATAAGAAGATCGTCCTTTAAAAGGCTGTCGTCCAAGTCCAGCGCCATCAGCTTTGGCACGATTTTTCCCGCAGGAAGCTTTTGAAATTCTGTTCCCATAAATTAAACCGCCTTACTCTTTTTACGGCCGGTGTCGCGAATAACGCCGGGAATGTATTCAGGGTCTTTTGCGCGGACAATCGTTCCGTCTTGCAACTTGTATTTTGTATAGATAACACAATCGTGTCCGTCGCACGCCCAAGAAAGCTCTAATCCTGTCTCCGGGTCCACAAAGAACCACGAATTCTTTTCGCTGACCACGGCGGTGACGTCAGGGCTGACAAATTCGATTTCTTGCCCGGCCTTGACCATGTTCATCGGCTGGTACAAATAGGCAAACCATCCTTCGCGCGCCTGGACAGCGGGCGGCGCCTTTTCGGGATGCTTTTTATAGTCGGACAAGCGCGCCTCGCGGGCGGCAGGATGCATTGAGTCTAATTCGGTTTGACGCAATTTAATTGTATCATCGCCTTTTTGCAAAAGCGCGCGGACTTCGTCGTCGGACAAGCGCCGTCCGATTGTAGCCGCCAAATCGTAGGGGCTGTCGCTGGCTCCTGTGGTCGTCTCGTTGGCGTCGGCCGCGTTGTAGTAAAAGCCGGTGGTCGACTCGCGGTGGCTCACGTTCTCCAGTTCCGCCACAAAGGGAGCGGCTTCTTCTTGGCTGATTTTTCCTTCAAGCGCGTCCAAGGCCTTGCGGTAAGCGCGGGTGACCAAGGCAACGTAATAAAGGCTTTTCATTCGACCTTCGATTTTTAGGGAATCGACGCCGGCGGCCTTGAGGTCGGCCAAATGCTCTATCATGCGCAAGTCTTTGCTTGAAAGTATCGCCGTATAGTTTTCGCCCTCAAAAACAGGAAGGTATTCTCCTGGCCGGCTGGCTTCTTCCAAGACAAGGCCGCCGTTTTGGGCTATTCTTTTGGCGTCAGCTTCCGACAAGCCGGCGTTTGTGTTCACGTTAAAATTCCACCTGCAGGCGTGGGAACAAAGGCCGCCCTGCGCGCTGCGGTTGGTCAAATAGGCGCTCATGAGGCAGCGGCCTGCGTAGGCTATGCACATCGCTCCGTGGACAAAAACTTCCAGCTCCATGTCGGGAACGGCGTCCTTGATTTGGCGGATTTCGGCAAGGCCAGCCTCGCGGCCAAGAACAACGCGGCTAAAGCCCATCGACTTGTACATTTTGACGGCCTCGCGGTTTACGCAAGAAGCCTGGGTGCTTAAGTGCAGCGCCGTGTTTGGAAAATGCTTTTGCAGTATCGGAACGATTCCCAAATCCTGAACGATAAAGGCGTCAATCGGATATTGCTTGAAATAGTCCACGCTGCCTAAAAACGCGTCAAGGTCTTTGTTATGAAAGATTATGTTAAGGGCGCAATGAAGCTTTTTTTGGGGGAAGCGTTCCTTCAAGGAACGAACTCGCGCTACATCCTCTTCGTAAAAGTTGTCGGCCTTGGCCCTTAATGAAAACTGCTTTAGACCGATGTAGGCCGCGTCGGCTCCGTAGGCGTATGCGTAATAAAGTTTTTGCGAATTTCCCGCGGGGCTCAGCAGTTCCATCGTTCTATTAGGCCTCTACGGTCATGCTGTTTTCCAAGACGGGGGAACGGGTCAAAGTTTGCTCGTCCACCGCTTCCTTCTTGAAAGTAATCAATTTTCCGACCTTTTCGATGGCCAAGTGGGATTCCGCCAAATATTCGTCGGCCATTTGGAACATAAACATCATGTCGGGCCAAACGTCAAGCTCGCAACGGTTTCCTGTTCCGGACATTATCTTTTGGAAGAGTTTCGCGTCGTCCAAAAGGACTTCCTTTTCTCCCATTTGGATGAATACCGGCGGAAGCTTTTCCAAACTCTCCTCCGAGATGAAAATCGGCGAAACCATCGGATTTTCCAGGTTTCCGGAATATGTGTAAATGTCTCCGCTTTTTCTCAAGGCCTCGGAACTGATGATCTCGTCATGCGCCTTTTTGTTCTTTATCAGCGCCGAATTGGGAGAAAGGCTCAGCCAGGGCGAAAACAGAATAATTTGCTTTATGCAGGAGCGGTAGCGTTCCCTCAAAGACAAAACCAAGGCCAAAGCCTGGCTGGCCCCGGATCCGTCGGCGGCGACAATTATTTCGGGCGATTCCTGCGTCCTTCCGTCCGCCGAAGAGTCAAGGGAGCAAGCCACCTGTTCCTCGGTAAATACATTCCTAAAAACGTTCTGCAAGTCCTCGACGGCCGCAGGAAAAGCGTAGGCGGGAGCCAGCCTGTATTCCGGCACCACAATTCTACAGCTAGTCGCCGCCGCCAAAGAGGCGCAAAAGCCCCTCCAAGCCTGCCTTGAGCCGCCCACAAAGGAGCCGCCGTGGATATAAATCATAATTCTGTGCAAAGAGTAAATTTCGGGAGCCAAAACGTCGCACTGGATGTTGGCGTATTCCTGTTCGGAACATTCCACATGATTTGGCAAAACCGCCTTGTAAAACCTTTTGTCAACGCTTTTTCTAAAATCTTCCACCGGTTGCTTTGAGGAATAAACCAGGGTCTTCAACTTTTTTATAGCGGACTTTCTGTCATCAGCCTTATTCATAATTGTTCCATTCTATCATTTTTACGCGCTTGACGCAAGTTTCTTTTCCCTTATATAATTTGTCCAGTTTTTAGGAGGAAGTTATGAAAAAACTATCGATTATTGGCGCGGCCCTTGTTTTGGGCCTCCTTTCATCAGGTTTTTGCGAGAAAATCGCGGAACCCGGAACGGCTCCCGCAATGACCTTTGCCGGAGCGGAAAAAAGCTCGGTTTTAGACACATCTACGCTGACAAAACGTTTTGACGGAAACGTCCGCCTTATTAGCGGCGTTGAAGAAGCTCAAGACTTTGTTGTCCGCTACTTTGACGCAGGCAAAAAAGACTGGATCGTCCTTGGTCCGGCCAGCCTCACAGGTTTTGGCGACACAGCGTTCGTAAAAAGCAACAGCCACTTGGGAAAACGCCGCTGGGTGGCCGTAACCCCAGAAAAGGCCGCTTCTTACAAATACGAAATCGCCGCCATCCACAACGACCTTTACATTTACGCGTTTCCGACAAATTTTGAAGTGGACGCGGCCACAAAGGCAAAGGCCGTAATCATCGACCCTTCAAAGCACGCTGGAAAATACAGAGACAACATTGTCGTTGTGAACGAAACGAAAACCTTCAGCGAATCCTTCACCGTCTACGGCTTTGAAGAAAAAGACGGAGTTTGGTCAAAAGTCGGCAAGGTTAAATTTGAGGCCCTTAAAGAGGACAGAATCGTAAGAACACCTTACGACGACATTTTGGCCTTTAAGTATTTTGCCATCGTTCCCACAAGCGGAAAGTCTTACACTTATACAACGACCGCCGCAAGCCATGACTTGGTAATAACCGCCAAAGAGTAATCTTGGTTTAAACGGATTTTTTAAGGCCCGCCTTTCGGCGGGTCTTTTTTTTGTCCGACAAGATTTTTGGCAAGACCAAAAACGCGGCGGGGGACAAACCGAACTAACAACCATTCGTTTATAGATTCATTTACGAACGTTTGTTAGTTTGACACATCGTCATAATTTTCAAAACCAGCCCTACCCCATGTGGAAAACCTGTTAAAAAAGTGGAAAGTCCCCCGCCGCGTTTCACGTGAAACAAAAGATGACCGCCACCCTATTCTAAAAGAACCAACCCGGTCGCGCCCATTTGCCAAGTTCAGCAGCCATCCTACCCCAGTTTGTTTTTAGCCGCATCAACGTTTCACGTGAAACAAAAAAACAAATCCCAGCAAGGCAAATGGGGATGCCGCTCGTTTTTCCACAATTGTGGAAAACTTGTGAAAAGTGTGGAAAGTCTTTTGACAGAAAACGGGCTCTCCGACGAGCCCTGTTTCACGTGAAACAAAAAGGATAAAAAAAACCGAGGAGCTAGTCCTCGGTCGCCTGATGTGTTTTATATTGCTGCAGACAAATCTGCATTCCCCTCAGGAAAAAGTATATTACAAAAATTTTTTTTTGTCATCAAAAATTTGCAAAAAATAACAAAAAATTCAAAAAGAAATTTATGTTATCTATACTTTTGTAAATCATTATAATATAAAGAGTTAGCACTTAATTCTTTATATTATAATGCTCTGTTGCGTCGCGATAGTTTTAATCGCGCCGCAAAAGGAACGTGTCAAGGCTTTAAGCGAAGCGCGCCTTGACCGTTCCTACTCCTCGTCTTGAGGAATTTTGTCAACGCCGACCAAGAAATCAGGATCCGAAATCTTCACCACCTTGACTCCGGTTGAGCCGGTTCCCTGCTGGTTGATTGTGTTGACGCTTACGCGCAAGGTCTTTCCCTGGCTGGTCATGCAAACAACCTCGTCGCTGTCTTTGACAGAAAGCAAGCCGATGATTTCGCCGCGCTCGCCGGTGTTGCCAAAAATCTTTTGTCCGCCGGTTCCTCGTCCGTGCGGCTTAAAGTCTTCAAAGGCGACGCGCTTTCCGTAGCCCTTCTCGGTCAAAAGCAAAATGCTTTCGCCTTCGGTATAGGTGATGGCTCCGCTAACTTCGTCGCCTTCGCTAAGCTTCATTCCCTTAATGCCACAGCTGGCGCGTCCCATTTCGCGGACGTCGGCTTCGCTAAAGCGCAAGGCCTTTCCGTTGCGGGAAATCAAGAAGATGTCCGAAGAGCCGGCTGTCGGAATCGCGCTGACAAGCTTGTCGCCTTCCTTGAGCTTTAGGCCTATGATGCCTTTGACACGGGCGTTGGCAAACTCGCTTGTCTGGACTTTCTTTACAACGCCGCTGGCTGTTGTCATGAACAAGTATGTGTCGTCAGAGAATTCGTGGAGCGGAACGACCGTCGTGATTTCTTCGTCGGCGCCGATGGCGATGAGGCTCTTGATGTGGGTTCCGCGGCTGTTCTTTGAAAGCTCCGGAATTTCGTGGGCTTTGATCCAGTAGGCGCGGCCAAGGTTTGAAACGAACAAGATGTAGTCGTGGGTGCTTCCGATGAACAAGTGGTTGACGTAGTCGTCTTCGACGAGCGTGGCGCTGTTGCTTCCCGTTCCTCCCCTGCCCTGCTTTTTGTAGCTTGTGACGGACACGCGCTTTACGTATCCGAGCTTAGAAATCATTACGACAACGTCTTCTTCCTTTATCAAGTCTTCGACATTGATTTGGTCAACCTCGTCGCTTACGATTTCTGTGCGGCGGTCGTCGCCGTATTTTTCGGCCAGCTTGTTGGTCTCATCCTTTATCAAGGCAAGAATCTTTTCATGGTGGGCAAGAAGATCTTCCAAGTGGTCGATGAGGGCCTGCAATTCCTTAATCTCGTTTTGCAAGTCTTCGATTTGAAGATGGGTAAGGCGCTTGAGCTGCATGTCAACGATGGCTTGGGCCTGCTCGTCGTCAAAGTTAAAGCGCTTTTCAAGGGCAAGCTTGGCGGCTTCTGTGTCGCGGCTTTCCTTGATGATTTTGATTACTTCGTCAATGTTGTTGATAGCCGTAATCAGCGCCTGCAAAATGTGCATTCTGTGCTTGGCGACTTTTAGGTCGTAAATTGTGCGGCGGGTGATGACCTCGTCGCGATGGCTAACAAAATGCTCTATGAGTTGCTTGAGAGTCAAAACTTCCGGCTTAAGGTAAGTCTTGGGAAGGGCGAGCATTCCCGGCTCTTCGTAGCGGTTTCCGCCGTTCTCCAATGTCTTGGGAACGAGAGCCAAGTTGATTACGCCAAAGTTTGACTGCAAATCGGTCTTGGAAAAGAGCTGGTTGAGAACCAACTTTGTCACGGCGCCGCGCTTGAGCTCAACCACAAGGCGCATGCCCGAGCGGTCGGAAGACTCGTCGTTGGCTCCTGAGATTCCTTCTATCTGCTTGTCGCGGACAAGCTCCTTTATGCGGCGGATGATGTTAGTCGTGTTTACGCCGTATGGAACTTCGGTGAATACAATAGACTCGCGGCCGTGCTTGTCCGTCTCAATCATAAACTTTGAGCGGATGGTCACTTTGCCGCGGCCGGTCTTGTAGGCTCTTTTAATTCCTTCGCGGCCGTAAATTATGCCGCCGGTCGGAAAGTCAGGTCCCTTTATGTAGCGGCAAAGCTCGTCGATTGAAATTTCGGGATTGTCGATGTAGGCCGCGATGGCCGCCGCAACTTCCCTCAAGTTGTGGGAAGGCATGTTGGTGGCCATGCCTACCGCGATTCCTGTAGTTCCATTGCAAAGCAAGAAGGGGAAGGAGGCAGGAAGAACAGCAGGCTCGACGGTGGTGTCGTCAAAGTTGGGAACCATGTCGACGGTATTTTTGCTGATGTCGGCCACCATTTCTTCGGTGACCTTTGTCATCTTGGCCTCAGTGTAACGATAGGCGGCGGGCGGGTCTCCGGCAATCGATCCAAAGTTTCCCTGCGGAGTCACAGTCGTATAACGTTGGGCAAATTCCTGTCCCAGGCGGACGAGAGCGTCGTAAACCGACATGTCTCCGTGCGGGTGGTAGTGGCCCAAAACTTCGCCGACGATTGTGGCGCATTTTTTTGTCTTTCCGCCGCTGGCAAGGTTGAGCTTGTCCATCGCGTACATGATTCTGCGGTGAACGGGCTTCAAGCCGTCGCGAACGTCAGGCAAGGCGCGCTGAACTATTACCGACATCGAATAGTCGATGTAGGCCTTTTTTACTTCGTCCTCGATCGGAATTTGTATAACTGTTCCGCCTTCCGGCGTTTTGATTTCGTCCATAGTCTGTGTTTCCTTTTATATGTCCAAGTTGGCGTAACTTGAATTGCTTTCGATGAATTCGCGTCGGGGCTCGACTTCTTCGCCCATGCATACGCTGAATATTTTGTCGGCGGCTTCCGCGTCGGGAATTGTTACCACGCGCATCTTGCGGCGGGCGGGGTCCATAGTTGTTTCCCAAAGCTGCTTTCCGTCCATTTCGCCAAGACCTTTGTAGCGCTGAACGTCGGCCTTTTCTCGCTGGTCGCCCAAAGCCGCCAAAGCCTCGTCACGCTCTTGGTCAGAGTAGCAGTAGACCGGCTCCTTCTTTCCAAGCTGAACTTTGAAAAGGGGCGGCATGGCAAGGTAAACATATCCGTTCTCTATGAGCTGCGGCATGTATCTAAAGAAGAATGTCAAAAGCAAAGTGCGGATGTGGCTTCCGTCGACATCGGCATCGGCCATGATGATGATTTTGTGGTAGCGGAGCTTGTCGATGTTGAAGTCTTTTCCAAAGCCCGCTCCAAGAGAAGCGATTACAGGCTCAAGCTTGTCGTTGTTCATAACTTTTTCGGGCCTGACTTTTTCTACGTTGAGCATTTTTCCCCAAAGAGGCAAAATGGCCTGGATTTTCGGATCACGGCCTTTTTTGGCGGAACCGCCGGCCGAGTCACCCTCGACTATGTAGACTTCGCACATTTCGGGGTCTTTAAGAGAGCAGTCGGCAAGTTTTTCTGGCAAGCCAAAGCCGTCGGAGAATGACTTTTTGCGGCTGGCGTCCTTTGCCTTTTTGGCCGCGATGCGGGCTGTGGCTTCCGAAAGGGCCTTGTCCAAAAGGGCTTCCAAAACGCTTGGGTTTTGCTCAAAGAAGAGCGTGAGCTTTTCTTTGACGAGAGCGTCAACGATTGTGCGCACTTCGGTGTTTCCAAGCTTTTCCTTGGTTTGTCCTTCAAACTCAGGCTCGGGAACTTTCATCGAAACGACAAGCACGATTCCCGAAAGTATGTCCTCTATGCGGAGCTTTTCGTCCTTGTCGGCCTTTTCCAGGCGTTTTTTGAACTTTTCGTTTGAGTCAAGGAATTTGTTAAGAACAAAGTTTATGGCGTTCTTAAAGCCGTCAAGGTGAGTTCCGCCTTCGCGGGTGTTGATGTCGTTTACGTAAGTGTTTACGCTTGCGGAATAGCCTGAGTTGTACTGGAAGGCGCATTCGGTTATGACGTTGTCGCGCTCGCCTGTGATGTAAATCGGATTTTCGGGCAAATAGAACTTAGACGTCGTCTTTTGGTTCATTTCCTTGACGTACTGGGTGATGCCGCCTTCAAACTTGTAGACAGCCTCCTTGGGCTCCTCCAAGCGTTCGTCGCGGAAAATGATAGTTATGCCGCTGTTCAAAAATGCAAGCTCTCTAAGGCGCTTGGCCAAAACGTCAAAGTTGTAGGTTGTCGTTTCTTGGAAGATAGTTTTGTCAGCCTTCCAACGGATTGTAGTTCCGTGGCGGTCGCTGGAACCAATTTCTTCTACTTTTGTGGTAGGTTTTCCTACGCTGTATTTTTGCTGGTACTTTTTTCCGTCGCGGTCAACGTAGGCTTCCATCCAAGTTGAAAGGGCGTTGACGCAAGAAACGCCTACGCCGTGCAAACCTCCCGAAACCTTGTAGTTTGACTTGTCAAATTTACCGCCGGCGTGGAGTTTTGTCAAAACCAATTCCAAGGCGCTTATATGTTCGGTCGGGTGAATGTCTACAGGAATTCCTCGTCCGTTGTCTTCTACGCGGCAAATGTCGTCTTTTTCCAAAGCGACTGTGATTGTGTCGCAAAATCCTGCCATCGCTTCGTCGATGGAGTTGTCAACGACTTCGTAAACCAAGTGGTGAAGGCCGTTTGGTCCGGTGGAACCAATGTACATGCCAGGGCGCTTTCGGACAGCTTCCAATCCTTTTAGAACTTGAATGTTGCCTGCTGAATAATTTTCGCTCATTTTTTATTCCCTATAAAACTAATTTAAAATAGAAAAAAGACAATCATTTTATTATACTAGTATTGAAAAAAAAAGTAAAGTAAGTTTATAATGGATTGAATAGGGTAAAATATGAGCGACAATAACTATAAAGAAATTTGGAAAGAGGCTCTAAGCCAGATTGGAAAGCAGTATAAAGAAAACGGACGCGAAAATGAATTTAACCTTTGGTTCAACCTTGAATATTTGAGCGACGAGGGAAATTCCATCACAGCCGCCGTCGCCAGCGATTTTATGCGTTCCCAAATGATAGAAAAGGGAAACATTCAAACTATTAAAAACAAAATAAAAGAAATAAGCGGAATCGACATTGAGATAAAATTTGAAATAAAGAACACAAATATCTCAACGGAAGAGACAAAAGAAGAAAAACCTTCCAAAAAAAGCGAAAAATCTCCGTCTTCAGACAAAAATTCCGAAGAAGAAATAAAAGTTCATCCAGACTTAAAAGAAAACTTTACTTTTGAAACCTTTGTTCCCGGCGACAACAATATGTACGCTTATCAAGCTTCAATGGCCGCCGCAAAAAATCCTGGAAAAGCCTATAACCCCATTCTTTTGTATGGCGGAAGCGGTTTGGGAAAAACCCACCTCATGCAGTCAATCGGAAACTATATTTTTCAGGCAAAAAAAGGAAAAGTTAAAATGGCCTACATAAACACAGAATCCTTGATGAATGAGTTTACAACGGCTGTAAGAAACAGAACTCCAAAAAAGGACACCGCTCAAGAATTTAAGAACAAGTATAGAAACCTTGACGTCTTTTTACTTGACGACATTTACTTTTTGGAAAAAACGGAAGCCCTCCAAGACGAAATTTTCTATATCTTTGAAGCATTGAACCAAAAAAAGGCTCAAATGGTCTTTACTTGCGACCGTCCTATAAGCGAAGTCAAAGGAATCAACGAAAGGCTTTTGACTCGATTTAACAATGGAATTTGCATTGACATGCAGCCTCCGAATTACGAAACAAGAAAGGCAATTTTGCAAAAAAAGCTTTCTTTGATGGACAAAAGCTTGAACGATGAAATAATTGACTTTATTGCCGCCAACATAGAAAGCGACGTTCGAGAACTGGAAGGAGCCTTGCAAAAAGTAGTTGGTTACAGCGAATTTATGAACAAGGACATTACAATTGATGTGGCCAAGCAGCTTTTGCAGGAAAACATCAGTTCCAACCTTGGAGGAAACATCTCGATAGACACAATTCAAAAGATTGTAGCTGATTACTATGGAATTTCTGTTTCCGAAATAAAGAGCAAAAAGCAAAACAAAAAAGTCGCTTATCCAAGGCATGTAGCCATTTACATAGCCAGAAAGCTTACTGAAATGTCTTTTACGGAGATTGGAAGCGAATTTGGAGGAAAAGACCATTCCACCATTATGAGCAGCTGCAAAAAGATTGAGGAACAAATAAAGATTGACGCGACTTTGGACAATGCGATTAAGAATATGATCAAGGACATTAAGAACAAAAAGTAAAATTTAAGATGTCTTTAAATTATATTAAATTTATATAAATTTAATAACAGTAATAATAAGGGGCGTGAATTTGTGGAAAGGTTGATTAAGTCATTATAATAAAAAGAAATAAAAAGATGAAAAGAGAGGGAGTTTTTTCCACAAAAGATTAACTTTTCCACAATTTTAAAAGTTTTCCACAATTTTTTTGCAAAGTAAAAACAAAAAATCCATAAAAAAATAAATTTAAGAGACACTATGCAAAAAGAAAGGTTTGCGCTATAATAGAATTCTTAAAAAGTCATAAGGGAGGCTTGTAAAAAATGAAGTTTCAGTTTGATCGCGACGCGATGATTAAGGAAGTGGCCATTGCCCAGGAAATTATCGCAAACAAAAGTCCAATTTCAGTTCTTTCGAACGTTCTTTTGATCGCGGAAAATAACACGCTTACAATAAAGGCTTCAGATTCCACTGTCGATTACATAACAAAAATTCCTGTCGAGATTCAAGAAGAAGGATCGACAACCATTTATTGCGACAAATTCATGAAAATAATTTCAAAAGCTCCTCAGGGACAAATTGAATTTGAGCAAAACGACATAACGGTTACAATTCGTCCGTTGAAGGGACGCTTCACTCTTAAGAGCATCGCTGTTGACAAATTCCCCGAAATCAATTCTTTGGAAAACGGATCATACTTTGACCTTCCTTCAAAAGAATTGAAAGAAATGATCCAGCAAACTTCATTCGCCGTCAGCGAAGATGGAAACCGCCACTTTATGATGGGCGTTTACTTTGAAAAGCAAAACGACAATTTGATTATGGTAGCCACAGACGGCCGCCGCCTTTCTTATGCCGAAAAGAATTTGGGAGGAATTCCTGATTTTCCGTCGGCGATTGTTCCTACAAAAATTTTGGATTGCGTTTTGAAACACGCCAGCGACGAAGGAAACGTTTCTGTCGCAATTATTGACAAAAAGATTTTCTTCAAGTTTGGAAACTACGAATTCTCTTCTCTCTTGTTGGAAGGAGAATTCCCCAATTACCGCCGCGTAATTCCTTCCGACTTGGACAAGAGCTTCCAGGTTCAAAAGTCCGACTTGTTGGACGCGATGGACCGCATTGGAATTTATGTTGACAAAACTTCTTTGAGAACGATTTTCAAATTGACTCCCGGAAAGCTTACAATTTTCTCTCCGGAATTGGATTTGGGAAGTGCCGACGAAGAAATTCCTTGCGAATACAACGGCGAAGAAATTATGTTGGCCTTTAACTTCCGCTATGTGGAAGAGCCTCTCAAATTGACCACTTCCGAAAGAGTGGCTTTTGAATTCCAGGACGCCAACAAAGCCGCCATCATGAGAACGGAGCCAAAGTCTGATTACTTCCACGTAATCATGACTATGAACTTGAACTAGTTCAAATTCTTTAATGGCCTTTTTGTCGCTGTCATTTTATAATTTCCGCAACTTGCAAAACGACAAGATCGATTTTGACTCAAAGGAAATTTATTTTGTCGGCCAGAACGGGCAGGGCAAAAGCAACATTCTTGAATCCCTTTACTATTGCGCTTACGGAAATTCTTTCCGCACCCACAGCGACACAGAAATCGTTAGACGCGGCGAAAAAGATTTTTCGGTGCGAGCCTTGTATCAAGAAAGCGGCGGCAGCACCCGCAGCGTAAACGTCATTTACAAAGACGGCAAAAAAACAATCGAAAAAAACGGCAAGAGAATTCACGACAGAAAAGAATTGATAAACACGATGCCTTGCATTCTTTTTTGCCATGACGACTTGCGCTTTGTAGAAGGGGATCCAAGCGACCGCCGCTTTTTTTTGGACCAAAGCCTTTCGATGTATGATGTTCTTTACATCGATCTTTTGCGCCGCTATCGAACCGCTCTTAAAAACCGAAACGTTTTGATAAAAGAAAACAAGCGCGAGATGTTGGACATCTACGACTTGCAGTTGGTTGAGAACGGTTTGGAAATTCAAAAGAAAAGAAAGACAGCGGTTTTTAAATTCAACGAAATATTCACCCGCCTTTACGAACAAGTTACCGGAATCGAAGGCCTTACTATAAGTTACGAGCCAAGTTGGAAGGAAGTGAAGGACGGCGTTCTTAGCCGCGTTCCAAGCCAAGACGAAGTTTTGGAAATTCTAAAAAGCAAAAGGGACAGCGACTTTGTTATGGGAACAACTTTAAGCGGCCCCCACCGCGACCGCTTGCGCTACTTTTGCGAAGGAAAGCCTTTTGTTCCGATCGCGTCAATGGGACAGCGGAGATTGATAGCTCTTTTGTTGCGCGTGAGCCAGGCGGTTTACTACCGCCAAACTATAAATGAAAAGCCGGTTCTTTTGATGGACGACGTAATGCTGGAATTGGACCCGGACAAAAGACAAAAGCTTACAAGCCTCTTGCCGGAATACGAACAGTTGTTCTGCACCTTTTTGCCTGGCGAACCTTATGAAAGATACATGCGGTCTACGACGAACGTTTATTTTATCGAAAACGGAGGCTGGAAAAAATGAGCGACGAATTCATAAACAGCGCCCAAATGATAACAAGGGTATTCAATAATATTTCCAACCAAGACTTAGAAAAAAGCTCAAAAATTCAGCAAGCTTGGCAAACTACTGTTTCTAAAATTTCTGGGAACGGAGAAAAACTCGCCGCCCATTCTTCCATCGTGGATTTGAAGAACGGAATTCTTTTGGTGGAAAGCGACCATCCCGGCTGGAACCAGATGCTGCAAATGCATAAAAAATTTATTCTGACCGGCCTTAATCGTTTGAGCGGCGGCGTTAAAATTGATTCGCTTGCCTTTAGGGTAAAAGGAAGCGAAGCGTCTTTAGCTAATAGCGAAGAGATTACAAGAAGGGCGGTTGAAAAATACGCTCAAAAAATTGAAGCGGAGCAAAAAAAGTTGGAAGAAATGGGCTATGCAAACAAACCCGCCGCCGCGGACGGAGAAGCCAACCAATTGCCGCCGGAATTGAACGCTATTTTTGACAGAATGAAAAAGGACGCCGCTCAAAAGGTTGACAATATCTAGTTTTTTTCCGATAATAGAAAAGATATGTTACCTATAGTTATTGCGGTCATCGTTTCTCTTGCAGTTATTGCCGTTTTGAGCATTGTAGGCGGAAGAAGGTCTTCTGGCGGCGGCGAAAGCAAAGGAGGACGCAGGCCCAGACTTGCTTCGCAAAAGAACCGAGCCCAAATAATTCGCGAGTCAACTAAAAAACTTTCTCACGATCCATACAACACTCAAGCCCTTTTGCCGTTGGCGGACTTGTATTTTAACGAAAATCTTTGGGACAAGGCTATAACTCTTTACAACACTTTGGTCGATTTGGCCGCCACACACCCTGACGTGGACCCGGCCTTGGTTTGCTTGCGCCACGGAATCTGTTGCTACAAGCTAAAGAGAATTCCCGAAGCCCTAAAGAGCTTGGTGACCGTCTACAAATTGCAGTCGGACAGTTTTGACGTAAACTATTATTTGGGCCAGGCGTGTTTTGCCAACAACGATTTTGAAAAAGCGATTCCTTGCTTTAAAAAAGCTTACACGATAAATCCCGAAGCGTCAGGCATTACGATGCCGCTTGGAATGGCGATGTACAAGGCGAAAAGATACCGCGACTGCCTTCCTGTTTTGAGAAAGGCCTTGAACGACGACCCGCAAAACAAAGAGGCTTTGTTCGCGATGGCCGACGCCATGCAAGAGTGCGGAGCGGGAGACAAGGCGCTTAAGGTATTCGTTCACCTTAGGCCGGATCCTGTCTACGGACCTAAGTCTTGTTTGTCGGCCGGCGTAATCCACGCGCGAATGGGCCAGAACGACGCGGCTGTTCAAGACTATGAAATCGGACTTAAGCTTAAGGACATTCCGACGGAAACTTTCCTTGAGTTGAACTACCGCCTTGCGCAATGCTATTTTTCGACCAACAAAATTTCGCAGGGCTTGCAGTGCCTTACAACGATAAACAACACCGTTCCCAATTACAAGGACGTTACGGCGTTGATAAGCCGCTACAAGGAGCTGAACCAAAACACCAACTTGCAATTGTATTTGACAAGCGGAACAAGCGACTTTGTTGTTTTGTGCCGCAACCTTGTAACAAAATTCTACGCGCACTCGTTCGTAAAAATTTCCGACGTTGAAGTTTTGCAAGAAACCGTGGACATTCATTGCGAAATCGAGACTCCCAAATGGGAAGACGTTGAGCTGTTCCGCTTTTACAGGACAACCGGCGCTGTCGGCGAATTGTTTGTTCGCGACTTTCACGCAAAGCTTAAGGACAAAAAAGTTGACCGCGGTTACTGCGTCACTCCCGGCGCCTTTAGCGAAGAAGCGCACAAGTATGTCGAAGGCCGCCCGATCGACTTGATCGAAAAGGCTCAGTTGATGACGCTTCTCAAAAAGATCACTTTGAAATAACCACTAAATTTCTTTCTCGGTCGTCTCCGCTGTTTGTGTCCGTTAGGAACGGAACCGTCAGCGGAATTGTTTTATAGTCTTGTTCGGCGTAGCCAAGCGAGCCCATCTCTTCCAAAATTTTTTCGCGGCGGGCCTTGTAGGCGGCCAAAAATCCTCCGGGCTTTATCACGGCCAAAAGGCTTTTTAGCATTTTATTGTCCAGCGGCCTAAAGGCGCGGAAGGTCGCGATGTCAAAGGAAGCGGCGGGCGTTTTTTCCAATTCCAAATTTTTGACTTGAACATTGCGCAAGCCCAAGATCGCCGCGGCGTTTTCCAAAAAGGCACAGCGTTTGCTCATCCGTTCAACTAAGACAAAATTGTATTGTGGCAGGGCAGCCGCCAAAGGAATGCCTGGAAGGCCGCCGCCACTACCGATGTCGGCTATCGTAGCGTCCCGCTCGTCGGTCAAAGCCTTTATGTGTCGCGCGGCCGCAAGACTGTCCAAAATGTGGCGGACGATGATTTCGTCGCGGTCATTGGTGTTGACCAAATTGTAGGCGGAGTTGAACAAGACAAGCTCGTTGATGTAGGAATCCATTAATGGCTTTAGTCGGTCGATTTCTTCCTGCGGAAAATTTAATTTTTGCAAGCCTTGGATGAATTTCATCTACCGATGTCCAAAAGAAGGTCGGCCATTGTTCCGTCTTGGAGTGAATGGAGGGTGACCAAGTTTCCGACGCGAGAGGCGGTCAAGTTGACAGCGGAACAAAATTTTCCAAGCGGCGTGTCGGCTTTTTTGCTTTGCGAAAGGGTCGGCGTTACGGTGTAGACTGTCTTTGAATTTTGCGTTCCGCTGGCCTTGAACAAAAGGTAAAAGGTTTCGGAAATGTTTTCGTTCTCACAAAGGCATTTTGCGTCGCCGGTAAGCAAAAAGCTTCCGTCGCTTTCGGTGTCGCTAAAGTAAACCTGGACGCACTTTGAAAGAACGTCGTTGGCGTTTACGACAAAGCGCAAGATTTTTGGCGGAAGAGTCGACGGCTTTGTTCCTGTTGACGAGGAAGCGAGGCTTTGGCTTTGCGCCTTTTTTATTTCCGTCAGTTCCGAAAGAATTTTCTGCAACAAAACTTGGTTGTCCGCCGCGCTAGCGTTTGAGTTTTTGTAAAAGTTTGACGCGCCCAAAAGCGACGACACGTTTGTGATCGATCCGCTTTGCGCCATTTGAACCAAGTCTTGCGCTGTCAAGCCAGAGAAGTCAGCACCGGCCGCGCCCAAAAGGCTTTTTTCCAAATCGCTTGAAGCGGCGGATTTTTTTGTTTGCTTGTCGTCGCTTTGGTTTTGGGCCGCCGCGTCGTTGTTGTTAAGAAAGCGCTTTCCCGGCGTGTAAAAAGTTCCGCCAGAAACCGGAGCCGAAACTCTTGGCAAGCTGGGCATCGAAACGCTGGGCGAAACATTCACAGGCTGGACCGGCGCAACTGGAGTTACGGGCGCTGCTGGAGTGCTGGGGCTTTGCGGCGCGGAAGTTTGCGCGAAGGCCGCCGTTCCTAAAAGAGAAATAGCGGTTGCGGCAAAGAGAGCGGCGGGGAGTTTACATGTTGCCAAGGCTTTCCTCCACGTATTCAAGCCGATGCTGCAATTGGTCGATTGTCTTTCGCAGGCGCTTGGCTTCTTTTTCCAGCTTTGTCTTTGGGTCATCGTCTTGAGAGGCGCGGGCCTTTTTCTTCATCATTTCGCTGACGGTGACGGGACTGGTGCCGGAAAGCAATTGCTGTTCTGCGGCCGCGCGGTCGTCGGCTTTTTTTATGGCGCTGACAAGCTTCATGTTTTCAAAGCCGATGGCCGGGTTGACCTGGACCGTTCCGACGCGCTTTAAGTCGCGGACTGAATTGCGAGGCAGGCACAAAATGCGGTCGATGTAATCCTCGTAGCGGATGTCGGCTTCTTCGCAAAGCGTGTGGGCCTTGATCAAAAGGCGGCCAAATTCCGCCATCATTTTTCCGTTTGGCTCCAAGTATTCGGACTTGATTTTATTTGTAAGCTCCACCAGCTCCGGTGAAACAGAAATGTCGATTTTGTAAAAGCCCATGTCCTCGGCGATTTTTAAGAGTTCCTGGAAGCGCGCCCAAAAGGCCGCCGTGTGGCTCTTTGCGTTGGAAACGTAGTCCGGGCCGTAAAGGGCGATATCTTCCTCGGTGACCAAGTGGTGGGTGTATTCATGGACGGCGGTGTAAACCAGTTCCGAGTCGCTTTTAAAGTTTTTGTTGTGGAGAATTATTTCGTGCGTGTCGGGCTTGTACAAGCCGTTTACGCGCTTGCTTTCCTTTCCGCTTTGGGTCACGGTAAAGTCCAATTTGGACTCGTGGATTTTAAGCAGCATTTCCTTGATTTTTGCGTTGTCCATAGGTGGAACCATTGTAGCATAGTTTGGGGAATTAGTCACTATAAATAATTGAGGAAGTGTGGTATAATGGAAATGATTATATATGGCTTAAAGTTATGAGGGCAGAAAAAAATATAGACATCAAAGAAAACGACCTTCTCAAAATTGACCGTTCCTTGCTGGAGATTCTTTTACAGGACAAGACGACCGGGAAAAACATAATTTGGGCAACGGACAATTATTCTAAATACGGAGAGCTTTACACTTCGGAGAAAGAAATAAAAATTGAGCTGATAACTTCCCGTCACGGCGGAGTAATAAAACCGAGGGTTGAAAAAACAAAAGAAGAACGACTGCAGCGAGTTCGACAAAAAGCAGAAGTTTTTACTCCAAGCTGGGTTTGCAATCTTCAGAACAATCTGGTTGACGAAACATGGTTCGGGCGAAAAGATGTTTTTAATGCAGAAAAAGAACATTCATGGGAAACAACAAAAGAAAAAATTCAATTTTCAGACGAAAAAGGCAAAACATGGCAGGATTATGTCAATTCAAACCGGCTGGAAATTACTTGCGGTGAGGCTCCTTATCTTGCGAGCCGTTATGACACTGTTACTGGTGAATATATAGAGGTTCCAAATAGGATAGGTCTTTTAGACAGAAAACTTCGTGTTGTTGCTGAGAATACTGATAGTCGCGAAGATTGGCTAAAGTGGGCAACTGTTGCCGTGCAAAGTTCTTATGGCTTTGAATGGCAGGGAGATAATATTCTTATTGCACGAGAAAATCTTCTTTTTGATGTCACAGAACATTATGAGGCGAAGTTTAACGAAAAGCTTGGAACTCAGGATTTGATAGATTTTGCAAAGATTATTGCATGGAATATCTGGCAGATGGACGGCTTGAAGTTTGTTATACCAAATTCCTGTTGTACAAAAGAAATTGTAGAGGAAGATTTATTTGAAAGCCATGTGATTTCAAAACCATGTGAGGGCTGCAAGCTTGGTTACGGAAAAAATTCTTATTTCAAGCATAACGGAATCTATTGCAAAATCCGTGACTGGAAGGAGAATAAAACTTTACGCTTCGTAGATATTATGAAAGAGGGAGAAAAAAAATGATTGAAAATATAAACCTGAATTCTCTCATTCGAGGTCGTGTTGATCCATACATCTACGCTTTTGAAACAAACACAGTCCCGAATTTTCTCAAAGTTGGTGACACTTACCGTCCTGTCGAAGTCCGTCTTGATGAGTGGCGAAAATTCTATTCTGATTTGAAAAAGAAATACGAGCATATTGCAAAAGTTGATGAGAAAACATACTTTCGCGATTATTCCGTACATGATTTTTTGATTCAGAATGGCTTCCGTCGAATTGAAAAAGATGATGTTAAAAGCGGAATTTATCATTCAAACGAGTTTTTTATGAATGCAAAAAAGGAAAATGTTGAGGAAGCAATAAAAGACATACAAAAATCATTTGAGAAGAAAGATAACAAGTACGCTTTTTATGATGTGGAAGATAATTTACCTTTAGGAGATTTTGACTTTAAGCGTGATGCGGATTGGAAACCGCGAGAAAATCAGAAATCTGTCATAGAAAACTTTTTAAATGCCATTAAAAAAGGTCGCAACAATTTGCTGATGTTCGCAGTCATGCGTTTTGGAAAGTCTTTTACATCTCTTTGTTGTGCTAAGGCAATGAAAGCAAAGCTGACTGTTGTTGTTTGCGGAAAGACAGCAGTTCGTTTGGAATGGAAAGAAAATGTTCAGCGTCCAAAAATACTAGACGGCTTTGAATTTATTGATTCAGATTCAATGTCAAGAAATCCAGCCGTCATTTCTGAAAAACTTGCAGAAGGATTTTCCGTTGTCGTTTTCCTAACAATGCAGGATTTGCTTGGAGAAGACATTAAAACGCGTCATGCCGATTTGTTCAACTTGAATAATCATAAAATGCTTGATTTGCTCATTATAGATGAAACTCATTTTGGAGCAAGGGCAGAAGAATTTGGAAAAGTCCTTGGAACAACAGAGAAAAAGGGTTATGACGAATCTTTTGATGATCTTGAGAATCAGATAAAAGTCTTTTCTCCAAAAGTAAAGCTCCATCTTTCGGGTACTCCTTACAGAATTCTTTTGGATAATGAATTTGAAAGTGATGATATTGTCGGAATGGTTCAATACAGCGACATTATCAACGAAAAAGAAAAGTGGGATAAGGAAAACATTGAAAAAGACGAATGGGAAAATCCGTATTACGGCTTTCCTCAGATGATTCGCTTTGCCTTTAATCTGAATGAATCAGCCAAAGCAAAACTGGCAGACTTAAAAAATAACGGCTACGCCTATGATTTGGATGAACTGTTTTCTCCTGAATCAACATCAAAGACAGACGAAAAACACAATCAGTTCAAATATAAAGATGAAGTTTTAGACTTGCTCCGTGCAATTGATGGGCGCAAAGAAGAAGAAAATATTTTCAGTTTCTTGAATTATGACAAAATCAAAAAAGGCTCTATGTGCCGCCATATCGTCATGGTACTTCCATATTGCGCATCCTGTGATGCAATGGAAAATCTTTTAAAGTCAGAGCGTTTTAATAATCTGAATGATTACGAAATTATAAATATTGCAGGTTTTGATTCAGAAAGAATAATGAATAAGCCTGATTATGCCGCCCGTGTCAAAGAAAAAATCGAAAAGTTTGAATCAGAAGGAAAAAAGACAATTTCTTTGACAGTAGGAAAAATGCTTACAGGCTCGACCGTCAAAGAGTGGGACACGATGATTTTCTTGAGGAATACATCTAGCCCGCAGGACTATGACCAGGCAATTTTCCGTTTGCAAAGTCAGTATGTAAAGACTATAAAGAGCGAGGACGGCAAAATAATCAAGCATGACATGAAGCCTCAGACTATTCTTGTTGATTTTGATCCTATCAGAATGTACACATTGCAGCACAAAAAGTCTCTTATAGCGAATATAAATAAAGCCGAACGTGGAAATGAAGTTCTGGGCGCAAAATTAAAAAGAGAGCTTGAAATTGCGCCAATTATTTTTATGAATCATTCAAAGCTTGGCATGGTAGAAGCGCAGGATATTGTTGATACAATCCGCAATTACAATGCCAACAAGAGCATGATGGATGAAACTTTCGATATAGAAATTGACCAGCGGATTTTTGAAGATGAATCAATCCGTTCAATAATCGAAAAACAGCCGGAAGTTACGGCAAAGGGCATTAAGTTTGATGTGCCAGCTTATGGCTCAGAAGCCGACGGCGATGATATTGATACGCCAGAGCCTCAAACGGTTGGAGATTCAGGAACTAAAAATCCAGAAAAAAAAGATAATGCTCAAAGTGAAGAAGATGATGCAAAAGCATTGGCAAGCAAACTGCAAGGCTATTATTTTAAACTCTTGCTTTTTGCCTTTATTTCTGAAAAAGATGAAAAGAGCGTTTTGGATATAATTCTCAATATCGAAAATGATACAGAAGGAAAACGCATTGGAAAGAACCTTCAGATTAATGTAAAAGAATTAAAACTTGTTCGGGATAAAATCAATCCGCAGATTCTTTCTTATCTTGAAGACAAAATCCAAAATATTAATCAGCTGGGAAAAGAAATAACGCCAGAAAAGATTGGAATAGCATTGAAGAAAATGTCACGTCTTTCTGTTTCTGAAGTGGTAACACCAGATAATGTCGCAATGGAACTTGTGAATAATCTGCCGGATGATATTTGCGCAAGCGACAGGTTCCTTGACATTGCCTCAAAGACTGGAGAATTTGCAAGTGCACTTTTACAAAGATATGGCGAAAAAATAAAGAATAATGTGTACAGTATTCCGACATCGGGCGTAACCTATGAGTGCACACGAAAAATTTACAAACTTTTAGGAATGCCTGTAGAACACATTTATTCTGATTTTACATCGTATGATTTGATAGACACGACCAAAAATGAAGAAATCCTAAAGGAGCTTAGAGATATGAATTTTGATGTAATTGTGGGTAATCCTCCGTATCAAGAAACAATGGCGGGAACAAGCGATAATCCTATATATAATTTATTTTATGATAATGCATTTGAATTATGTAATAAAGTTTCTCTTATTACACCGGCTCGTTATCTTTTCAAAGCAGGTAAAACTCCTAAAGATTGGAATGAAAAAATGCTCAACGATGAGCATTTTAAGGTTGTATTCTATGAGCAAGATAGTTCAAAATTATTTCCAGATACTGATATAAAAGGTGGGCTTGCAATTACATATAGAGATGCTAACAAAAATTTTGGTAAAATAGGATTTTTCACAAATTATAGAGAATTAAATGGAATTCTTGAGAAAGTGAGAAAATCAAACTTTAAAACGCTTGCAGATTTAGTTTATGCTCCTGAAAGTTACAGGCTAACTAAAAAGCTACATGAGGAGCATCCAGAAATAAAATCAAAACTAAGTAAAGGTCATGATTTTGATGTAACTTCAAATATTTTTTCAAAACTTAATGAATTATTTACAAATGAAAAACCGAATGATGGAAATGACTATATACAGATATTCGGGCTTGAAGGTTCAAATCGTGTGTATAAGTATATTAGAAATGATTATATTATGCCTCATGATAATTTAATGAAATATAAGGTTTTCGTTCCTAAATCGAATGGTTCTGGTGCAATAGGCGAAGTTCTATCGACCCCCTTAATCGGGCAACCCTTAATCGGGCATACCCAAACTTTTATAAGTATTGGTTCTTTTGATACGGAATATGAAGCAAATTCTTTGTTAAAATATCTTAAAACAAAATTTGCTCGAACAATGTTGGGAACTTTAAAAGTCACACAAGATAACAAAAAGGCAACCTGGCTAAATGTCCCTCTCCAAGACTTCACCGCAAACAGCGACATCGACTGGAGCAAGTCTGTTTCAGAAATAGATAAGCAGCTGTATAAGAAATATGGACTTTCTGCGGAAGAAGTTGAGTTTATTGAGAGCAAAGTAAGGGAGATGTAAAGAGGAATGGTTGTGAAACCTGATTGGCAAAAATTTAAATCAAATTTCTCTGAAAATCCTGAATCGAATTTCGAATGGATGTGTTATCAACTCTTTTGATTTGAATTTGGAAAAATCAAAACTATAATTCTATATTATAGGAGAATAAAGAAAAATGTCATCAATAATTATATGGACAAATTATGAAAATCCTTCTGGTGAATTATGGGCGGTGGCTGATTCACGATATACTCATCCTGATCAGCGTATAATAACGGATAACGGCCCCAAGATATTTGAATTACCGATTATTTGTCAAAATCCATCATCTAGAGGCTTTTTTGAAAATACATATTATTTCAATAAGATAGGTTTTGCATTTGCTGGTTCTGTAACAGCGGCTTTATGTATTTATACAAATGCCTCTCATATATTATCACATTTAGCTTCTGTTGAGAAAAATGTACCCTCTATTGAAGATATAAATAAATTTTTAGTAAGAATAGCACAATCATATACTTTGCCTATTAATAATCCTTTTGAAATGGAATTTTCAGTGTTTGGTTGGTGTCCTGTAAGAAAAGAAAATAAAGTTTTCTATACAAGTATTGATAGTAAAAATCATGTTACGACTGATGATAAATCTGAAGAATGTAAAGAACTGTCTTTAATCATGGGATGTCATAAACAGGAGATTTTTCAAAAAATAAATGATGCTTTGTCTAAGGAAACTTCTAAAACAAGAATTCCTCTTATGGTATTGCGAAATGTTGTATCAGAACATGAGTTTCCCGAAATAGGTGGGACTGTACAACTTGGTATTAATATTAATAGAACTTTCAACTTGTTTTCAGTACTAAATCCTTTTACTGATGAAAATGGAAAATCTTCATTGCAGTTTAGAAATTTTGATTTGTTCAATGATATTCAGAAAGTCGGAAACTGTTTTATAAATATAAAAGGTATGTGTTAAACAATAGGAGCCAAATAAATGTCCGAATCCCAGTTAATCGAATACAAAGAATCTTGGCGTGATGAATATCTCAAATGGATTTGCGGTTTTGCAAATGCACAGGGCGGTGCGCTTTATATTGGTAAGCGTGATGACGGCTCTGTTTGTGGCGTTGCTGATTCAAAGAAACTCATGGAAGATATTCCGAATAAAGTTCGTGATGCTCTTGGATTGATTGTTGATGTGGATTTGATTACTGAGAACGAGCTTGATGTTATAAAAATCACTGTTGAAGAAAACCCTTATCCTGTTAATTACAAGGGTGAGTATCATTATAGAACAGGAAGCACAAAACAGCTTTTGCAAGGTTCGGCTCTGACTAATTTCCTTTTGCGTAAGACTGGCAAAAACTGGGATTCTGTTCCGCTTGAAAATGTGAGCGTTGATGACCTTGATAAAGAAAGCTTTGATATTTTTCACCGTGAGGCAATTCGTAGCGGAAGAATGAGCAAAGATGACTTAAAGCTTTCAAATCAGGATTTGCTTGAAAAACTGAATCTTCTTGACGGGACTATGCTTAAGCGGGCAGCGATTTTGCTCTTCCATCGAAATCCTGAAAAATGGATAACAGGTTCATTCGTAAAAATCGGATTTTTTGAAACTGACGCAGATTTGCGCTATCAGGATGAAGTTCATGGTTCTCTTATGATTCAGGCAGACCGCGTTATAGATTTGCTTTACACAAAATATCTGACTGCAGAAATTTCTTATGACAACATCACCCGAATTGAACATTATCCTTTCCCTAAAGATGCTGTTCGAGAAGCGGTGTTTAATGCTCTTATTCATCAGGATTTTTCTGTTGGCGTGCCTGTGCAAATCAGCGTTTACAAGGATAAGCTTTATATCAGCAATGATTGTGTTTTTCCTGCTAATTGGACAGCCGACACTTTAATGCAAAAACATCGCTCTCTTCCGCATAACCCGGATATTGCTAATACATTCTTTAGAGCGGGCTTTATAGAAAGCTGGGGTCGCGGCATAGAAAAGATTTGCAATCTTTGCAAAGAATACGGAATCGCCGAACCGGAATATACAGTTCACCCAAATGACATTATGATGATGTTCAAGGCGAATGAGCCTGTAAATGAGCCTGTAAATGAGCCTGTAAATGAGCCTGTAAAATTGGTTCTTGCCGTTATTGCTGATAATCCTAATTTATCAAAAGAAAAGATTGCTAAAAAAATCGGAATGTCACGGGCCACGGTAACACGAGCTTTGGCAAAATTGGTGGAAATCGGAGCGATTCAGCGTGTCGGTTCGGACAAGTCTGGACACTGGGAGATTATAGGTAAGTGAGGCCGTTGTTTTCAAAATGGCCGCAGCGTCCGCAAGGACGCGGCGAATCCGCTCGATTGCCGGCCCGCGTGAGCGGGCCTGTGGATAATTTCCTATGCAAAACGGCGCGAAGCGACGTAAACACCAGTTAAGGTTTTGCTTCCGACAACACGAGCGGTATTGACTAATTTCTCCAATTAATGCTATATTAGACAACCACTATTTTTGGAATATTATTTTTATATATAGGAGATATATGCCATGTTAAGGACATATCAACCGAGCAAAGTAAAGCGCAATAGAAAATTTGGTTTCCGCGCAAGAATGGCGACTAAGGGCGGACGCAAAGTTTTGGCCCGCCGCCGCGCCAAGGGACGCCACAAGCTTTCTGTTTGCGACGAGCACAAGAAGTACTAGTTTTTAGTCTGGATTGCCTATGGAAACAGGTTCGGTTCAAGGCGGAAAATTTAGGCGCGTTGAGCGGATAAAGAGTCCGGCCGAGATAAAGAATCTGTTTAAAAACGGCGGCAGGGAAGGGGTCAAAGGGGCCAAGTTGTTTTTCGCTAAAAACGACCTTGGCTTTAACAGAATCGCCTTTCCTTTGCCGCGCGGTTACGGAAACGCCGTTCAAAGAAACGCTTCCAAGCGCTACAGTCGCGAAGCATACCGATATTACAAAACATTCCTGAACACCGGATACGACATTCTGTTCTTAGTTTATCCCGGAAACGATTCGTTCAACTCAAGGTGTGTTCAATTTCGAACATTATGCAAAAAGGCAGGACTGATAAAAGATGAATAAACTTTTGACAAAGTTTTTCCGCGCCGGAATCCGGCTTTATCAAGTCACAATCTCTCCGCTTTTAGGGCCGTGTTGCCGCTATTATCCTTCATGTTCGCATTACGCGATGGAGGCGATAGAAAAATACGGCGCGAGGAAAGGTTTGTCCATGTCTTTCGCAAGAATTCTTCGCTGCAACCCGCTTTGCAAAGGCGGCTACGATCCGGTTCCGTAATCCATAGGCCATTCTAATTTGGGAGAAAAAGAATGGATAGAAACACCATTATGGCCGTCGTTCTTTCGGCCTTGGTATTGATTGGCTACACAATCGTTCAGGTTAAATTTTTTCCGAAGCCTCAAGCTGAACAGGCGACGGAACAAACTGCCGCGGACGCCGCGCAAGCTGAGGGCGAGGCCGAAAAGGCCGAGGCCGCCAACGCGCAAGTTCAGTCTTTTGTGCAAGCGGAAGACACAAACGAGCCTGTCATTACAGAACAGCAGTATGTAATCGAAACAAAAAAAGCCCGCGTGACTTTCACCAACAAGGGCGGCGACATCGTAGGCTACGAGTTGCTTAACCACAAGGACAACAAGACTGGTCGCGGCGTTGAGATGGCGGAAAACGTCACCGCCTCAAATCGCGCCTTTGCCCTTAACTTTGGCGGAACGGACGGCAGCGTCGTCAACGACTTGTTCGTCGTAAAGGAGTTCCCCGAAGAGAACGGCGAAAAGAAAATCGCCTTTGCCAAAAAGTATTCGGACTTTACCTTGGTAAAGCAGTACACGTTCAAAGACGACGACTACATGTTCAAGATGAACGTTGTGGTTGACGGCGGCGAAAACTTTACCGCGCTGGACTTTGCCGCAAAGAGCGGCGGCAATGCTTCGTACACTTTGAGAACGTCTCCGCAAGTGGGACCCCAGTTCAACCCAAAAGTTGACCGCTACGAAAGCCGCTCCTTCATCGCTTTGGCAGAAGGAAAGGGCAAGCGCATCCGCCTTGGAACAAACCAATACAAGGAATACAACAAGCCCTTCAACATCGCCGGAATCGGCGGAAAGTATTTTTGCGAGCTTGTGATTCCAGCCGAAAACGGAAACTTCCAAACGGCTTGGTATTCTACAAACTCTTCCGGCTCCGTGATGAACGACGCGCAGGCCTTGCTTGTTCGAAAGCCCACGACGCAAAAGCAAACCAACGACGTTTACTATGTTTACGTAGGACCTCGAAACGAAAAGGACCTTAAAAAATATTTGACGGCCGACGCCAACGCCTGGAAGCTTAGCGGCATCCGCTTGACGGACGCGCTTGAGTCCAGCGGCTTTTTGGGCTGGCTTGAGGCGATCCTTAAATTCATTTTGGAAACCCTTTACAAGTTTGTCCACAACTGGGGAATCAGCATCATCTTGATGACAATCATCCTCAAGATCGCCTTGTTCCCGCTTACGATGAAGTCTTCGCTTGGAACGCTCAAGATGCAGGAAATGCAGCCAAAGCTTACGGCGATCCAGAACAAGTACAAGGACAACCCGCAGATGATGCAGGCCGAGACAGCCAAGGTTTACCAAGCCGCCGGCTACAATCCGATGAGCGGCTGCCTTCCGATGATTTTCCAAATGCTCTGCTTGTTCGCGATGTACAACTTGTTCAACAACTACTTTGAGTTCCGCGGAGCCAGCTTTATCAAGGGCTGGATTGACGACCTTAGCGACGGCGACAGCGTTTACCAGCTTAAGACATTCATTCCGCTTGTAGGAAACCACATCCGCGTTTTGCCTGTAATCTATTTGGTGTCGCAGTTGTTCTACGGAAAGATCACGCAGATGGGCGGAACGCTTCAAAGCGCGCAAAGCTCGGGCCAGATGAAGTTTATGACTTACGGCTTGCCCTTGATTTTCTTCTTCTTGTTCTACAACGCGCCAAGCGGATTGATTTTGTTCTGGACAGTGAGCAACGTCATTCAGATGATTCAGCAAGTCATCATCAACAAGACAAAGCTCGCCGCCTCCGCCCAAAAGCCCAACGTGGTTGACGTAAAGGCCAAGGTTCACGGCGGCAAAAAAAGAAAATAATATTTTGGGAGAAATATATGACATACGAGTACGAAGGAAAAACAGAAAAGGAAGCGATTGAAAAAGCCGCCCAGGAATTGGGATTGGAGCGCGACCAGTTTGACGTTGAGATTCTTGAAACGCAAAAGAACTCATTGTTCAAAAAAGGCTTTGTGAAAATCCGCGTTCACACCGAAGGAAACACTCCGGTCGCCGAAAAGGACTACGCCGCCGAGCCTCGCGTTCCGAGAAGCCACGTGGCCAACCCGATTCCCCAGGACGAGTTTGAGCAAAAGCTCATCGACTTTGTGACCCAGGTCATCCAGAAGATGGGCTACGAGGTCAAGGTTGAGATTATGTTCCGCGAGGAGCGAAAGATTGGAATCAAGTTGCAGTCTGAAAGCTCTTCAATTTTGATCGGCCGCAAGGGAAAGAACCTTGACGCCTTGCAGCTTTTGATGAACGTTTACGCCGGCCACCTTGGACGCGAGGACATCCGCGTGATTTTGGACACGGAAAACTACCGCATCCGCCGCGAGGAGACTTTGGTCCGCTTGGCCTACACGACGGCCGACAAGGTCCGCTCTTACAGAAAGTCAATCTTGCTTGAGCCGATGAATCCCTTTGAGCGCCGCCTTATCCACACGACTTTGAACGACATCCCGGACATTGAAACCAAATCCGAGGGAGATGGTTTATATAAGCAGGTGCGCGTTCTTTACAAGGGCGTAATTTAAGCGCCGGTGTTGTCAAAAGATTGCCCGGTCAAGCCGGGCAATGACACATGATGTCATGTTCGGGCTTGACCCGGACATCTTTTTGAAAGGTAGGAACTAAGCTGTGCTAAAAAAAATATCTGTCGTCCTTGCGTTTTGCGCGCTTGCGTTTTGCGCGGCCGCCTTTGGCCAAACAGACTCGGAGCGCCTTGAGGCCGAAAAAAATTGCAAAAGCCGCGTCCTTAGCTTTGAGGACCGCGACTTGCGCCTTTTGCCGGCCGGCGAGTTTTCGGACGCGATTAAGAATTACGTTTTTGGCGCGTGGACGCAAAAGTGCGGCCACGCCGTCGAAAAGGTTTACGCCGTTCCCAAGGAAAAGCTGGGCGCGGATTTTTCCATGCAAGACGTTGGCGCCTTGATGCGTTCCATCGGAAAAATGCAGGGAATGCTTTACTACAGCAGAAGCGACCAGGACTGGGGCGTTTTGTACAGTTCCGCCTACAGAATAGACGGGCCAAAGGGCGACAAGGCCGTTGCCGACTTGACAGAAGGAGGCGCCGACCAAAAGACAATCTACGCCTTTATGGACGATCACACCTTTGGAAAAAGCAAGTACAAAATCACCTACAGGCAGAGCGAAAAGCAGCTTGCGATGTTCATGGAAAACGTGTCGCCGCTTTGCTACGGCCCGATAAAGGCCGTGCAGGCCGGAGGATTCAAGATGTGCGCCAACGTCATCGACGCGGGCGACAAGCTTTTGGTCTACATGTGCGACTACGCCGAATTTAAAATCCTAAGCGCGCTAAAGCAAAGGCTTAACAATTCCTTTGACGCGCGGCTTGAGGCGATTTACCTTTGGTTTGTAAAGGAGATTCATGCAAAATGAAAATTTTGAATAAAAGAAATTTGTTCGCGGCTTTGGTTGGAGCGGTATTGCTCGCTTCCGGCTGCGCCCAAAACAACAAGATGGAGAAAAAGACTATGGACGCATTGAAAGGAAAGGAAGGCGTATTTGCCGTTCTTAAATTGCCCAAAGGCGAAGTTGCCCTTGAACTTTACTACAAGGACACACCGCTCACAGTAACAAACTTTGTAGGCTTGGCCGAGGGAACGATGGACGCCGCCAAGGGAAAGCCCTTCTATGACGGATTGAAGTTCCACCGCGTAATCAGCAAGGCCAACGGCGACGACCAGGACTTTATGATTCAGGGCGGCGACCCGCAGGGAACTGGAGCCGGCGGCCCCGGATACAGATTCGCCGACGAGTTCGTAAGCAAGTACACATTTGAAAAGAAGGGCGTTTTGGCCATGGCCAACGCAGGTCCGGGAACAAACGGAAGCCAGTTCTTCATCACAGTCGCTCCGACAACATGGCTCAACGGAAAGCACACAATTTTTGGAAAGGTAATCAGCGGCCAGGAAGTTGTTGACAAGACAACCCAGGGCGACGAAATCATCAAAGTGACAATCGTTCGCCAAGGAAGCGACGCCGAAGCCTTTAAGGCCGGACAGGCTGAGTTTGACGCCTTGAACAAGGCCGCCGTTGAAAAAGCCCGCGAAGCCAAGGCCAAGCAGTACGAAAGCCAGATTAAGTTGATCGAGAAAAAGTGGCCGGGCTGCCAAAAGGACGAGAACGGCATTTACTACAAAGTGACAAAAGAAGGCAAGGGCGACGTTTGCGGCGGCGGAAAGAACGTTGCCGTCCACTACAAGGGCTTTTTGCTTGACGGAAGCGTCTTTGACCAGTCTGCCGGTCGCGGACCCTTGGAGTTCGCCACCGCCGGCGGCCAAATGATTCCGGGCTTTGACATTATGGTTCAGCAGATGAAGGTTGGCGAAAAGCGCACGATTCTTTTGCCGCCGGACTTGCACTACGGCGAGCGCGGATATCCGGGAGTGATTCCGCCGATGTCATACATTGGCTTTGACATTGAACTGTTGAGCGCAAAATAGTATAATTTGAAAAATGTGTCATTGCCCGACGCGATCGGGCAATCTTTTGACAAAAAGATTATCCGGTCAAGCCGGATAATGACATGGTTGGCGGCGGCTTTTGGGCTTGCCGCCAATTTTTGGGCGGGAGACTTTTATGGACCAAGCGCAGAAACAGCAATTTTTCACCTCGTTCAGCGAGCGGGTCAACGATGTGGTTGTGGAAGCCAAGATGGCGGAACTTACGGCGAGCGCGCGAACTTTTAGCGAGATGAATTTGTTTCCGCAAAGCAAGCAGTCCCTTTGGGGCTTGATTGTGGTTTGCTCGCGCAGCCTGTACTTTTACGTTCCCTCCGAGGAAATGGCGCTTATGTCGATGATCAGCGCGGGCGCCAGCGTAAAGACGGTGGAAGAGCAAATCTTTTGCTTTAACAACATCGACGGCCTGCAGTTCAAGGCGCCCAAAAAGCCCTGGTTTAAATTCTTTAGCCCGGAAACAATCGAGTTTTCCTTTATCGACAACGGCCACGAAATCCGCGGCCTTTTTAATGTGGCCCAAAACGCCAACGCGCTTTTGGAAAGCATGCTAAAAGCCTACCGCGCGTAACTTAAATACAAAGCGCTTGTAAGGGCAGCCGCAATCGCGGACGATAAAAAAACGCGGCGAAAGTTTTAAAACAAATCAAGCGATAAAAATATTGGAATACGGCGCGAAGGAGTCGGTCGGGCAGCGGAAACACTCATTTTGCGCCTGCCGCGATAGCGGCACACGTATAAAGTTTCAAGGCGCAAAATGCGTGTAGCGACGATATCTAGCGGTTCCGCTGAACGAATCGGCGACTGGGAGCCGTAATTTTTAGTATTTTATTCCGCTGGGAGCGTTTTTTTGTTGTCTACACATTCGGCTGATCTTACAATCCTGTGCAAAGTCGTTGATAATTTTGGCGACATCGGCTTTGTCTACAGGCTGGCAAAAAATCTTGTTCAGTTGAATCCTCAGCGCGAAATCCGAATCGCCGTTGACAATTTGGCGGCCTTTAACAAAATCGAGTCCAGGGTTGACCCGGCCTTGGCGGAACAGGTTTTGGAAGTCGATAGCGCGGATTCTTTGCAAGACCAAGAAAGCGCGGACAAGGCGGGGAACGAAGGCAAGCCCAAGACTGCGGCCGAAACAAAAAGGGTAGGCAAGCCTAAAAACGGGGGCCGCCTGCGAATCTTTGACGCGACCAACGCCGCCGTTTGCGCGCGCGAATGGACAAAAAAGCCTGCCCGAGTGATTTTGGAATGCTTTCAGTGCGGCCGCCCCGACTGGCTGGAAGCGCTGCTGTTCCCACGCGAGGATTGCTTACAGACCAAAAACGAGCCGCCCCGCGCCCTAATCATAAACATTGACTACCTGACGGCCGAAGATTACGCCGAAGAATTCCACCGCCTAAAAAGCGGTACGCGAAGCCCCCTTGTTCGCAAAGTGAACTTTATGCCGGGCTTTACCGCAAAGACCGGCGGCCTGATACTGGACGTTCCACCTGCGACTGATAGCAAGACCAAAACTGCCGGGCCGCAAGTCCTGATGTTCAGCTACCCAAAAGACTTTGCCCCGATAATCCGCGCGATAAGCCGCTGGAACAAAGACGCGCAAATCAACTTGGCCCAAGGCGCCGGAAAGGAAAGCTTTTTGAGCGCAAAAAACGCGGGCAACCTCAAGATCAACCAGATGCCCTTCCTTTCGCAAGAGGAATGGGACAAAAACCTTTTTGCGCAAGACTTGCTTTTTGTCCGCGGAGAAGATTCCCTAAGCCGCGCCTGCCTTGCTTCAAAGCCCTTTGTCTGGCAAGCCTACCTGCAGGACGACAACTACCAGCTTGTAAAAGTCCAAGCCCTTCTGGAACGAATGCGACCCCACTTTGCCGCCGACGATTTTTGCGCCGTTGAAAACTTCTGGCACTTATACAACGGCGCCCCCGACTGCCAAGACCCCTCCGCAATGGAAGCCGCCTGCTACGAATTTTTGTCCCGCTATGACAGCCTGCGCCCCGGCTTTGCCGCCTTTTCTCAAAGTTTGTTTGAGCTGGGTAACTTTGCAGAGAAGCTGGATGAGTTTGTGGGGGAGTGGGCGAGGTAAAAAGGGTATAAATTTATTTAAACTAGCGCTATAATAAACTAGTTATGGCAAAGGCAAAAAATCCATACGAAATAGATTTTGAAGAATATATTCGCCACACGGACGCAAGCAAAAAAGAAAAGACGCTGGCTTGGTCTACAGCTATCGGTTTGCAGCAAGTGGATGGTCTTACTCCGTCTTTGTATTTGTATGAAACCGCAAAGCGCAATATCGAAGGCGACATTTCTTTTGACGAAGCCAAAAAACTCATCGATTCTTACTATAAGAAAAAAGATGCACGGTATAGAGATGAAGACGAACGAACGGAAGAAGCCGATAAAGTCGCTAGCCGAATCGCTCAAATTCTAAGCCAACCGTCTTTTACTTTTGCCCCCTCGCAACTTATCGCCATTCATAAAGAACTATTTAAAGGCTTATTTAAATTTGCCGGAAAGATTCGGGATTATGACATTACAAAAAGAGAATGGGTTTTAAATGGCGACACAGTTATGTATGGAGCGGCGTACGAATTAAAAGACGCGCTTAATTATGATTTTGAGCGGGAAAGAGGGTTTAATTACACTGGCATTTCGGATGATGAAAAGATAAAGCATATATCATTTTTTGTATCCCGTTTGTGGCAGATTCATCCGTTTGGCGAAGGAAATACAAGAACAACAGCGGTTTTTGTAATTAAGTATTTGCGTTCCATAGGCTTTAAAGCGGATAACGACATCTTTGCCCAAAACTCTTGGTATTTTAGGAACGCGCTGGTTCGCGCCAACTACACAAATGTAGAAAAGGGAATACAGGAAAAGCCCATATATTTGGAACGATTTTTTAAAAACCTTTTGTTCAATGAACATCACGAATTGAAAAACAGATATACTCATATTGATTATGACGAGTACATGAAAAAAAGTTCACAGAAAAGTTCACAGAAAAGTTCACAGAAAATTATAGAGATGATAAAACAAAATTCAGAAATTACCACTCAAGAAATGGCTGATAATTTAGGAATAACACGCAGAGCGGTAGCCAAATCAATTGCAAAATTACAAGAACAGGGCGTTGTTCGCCGTGTAGGAGCAGACAAAGGCGGCCATTGGGAAGTGTTGAATAGGGAGAATGTCGATGGTTAAGAAAAATTTTTTGTTCGCGCTGGCGGCGCTTGTGGCGATGGAGGCAAACGCTGTGGGATTTAAGACGCTTTCTATTGCGGAAGGAATTGAGATGGCCAAGGGCAATCCTAAGGCCGTGATTGTTGACGTTCGCCGCGACGACGAATACAAGGCCGGCCACATTCCCGGAGCGCTTCTTTTGACGCTGGAAAAAATCACAAAGGAAAGCGCCGCAAAAGTTTTGCCCGACAAAAGCCAGATGATTTTTATCTACTGCCGCAGCGGCCGCCGCAGCAAAATCGCCGCCAACAAACTGCTTGAACTAGGCTACACAAACCTAATCGAGTTTGGCGGCATCCTGGACTACACCGGCCCGGTGGAGAAGTGAGTTTAAAAAATGGCGGGAAAAATCCCCCTAGCAAAAACCGCGCGATGCGATTTTTGCTAGGGGGTAGCAACTAAGAATTTATTCTTCGATAGTTACAGGAATCTTGCTGTAGCCAGTTACGGCGGTTTTAAGCTGCATGGCTCCTCTTACTTGAGTTCTGACAGCAATATAATATTGCTTTGCGATTTCCAAATCGCGAGGCAAATAGAATTCCAATGTTGTTGCGGAATTCTTTGTAATGTATTCATCTTGGACTTTTATCCAAGACTCTTCGTTTTTGTCAGGCGTTCCGTCTTCCAAAACAGGAATAAAGAAAATGCCGTTTAACGGGCCGCCGACCTTTAGTTTTTTGCCCTTTATGCGGGCGCTAAAGGTGGCCTTTAACTTTCCATCGCAAGAGTTGTCCACTGGATTTTCGATTTGTGAAATCTGCGGAGAGGAATCAACGACAGCGGTTACAGTTGCTGTGACAGTCTTCAATTTTTCCTTTAGGCCGTCATTGACAGCAAATCTTGCTTCAAAGCCTGTGACAGTTTCGGCCTCTGGCGTTAGCGACTGCACCGAACTAAGCGGAGCGATGTAAAGCTTGCAGATATCCATGATGTCCACAGCAAAGCCAAGCTCCGCTTGCTCAAGAATTTCCTTCTTGAGCAACTCCATCGCGTGGCCGACCTGATAGCGGTCAATGCCTTAATTGTGAGCAGCCACTAGATCCAAAAGTTGGTCCGTTGTTACAGTTCGTCTCGGCACGCGAGCAATATACGTATTCTCCTTTAATGAACAAGGAGTTAAAGTTACAGCGAAATTAGTTTCGCGATTAGAATTAATAGATACCATAGGGTACCTCCTTGGGCTTGTTACCCAACGATGCATACAAAGTAAACATACTTATGCATCCTAAATAAAATTGTTTTACGCCAAAAGCTTTTTGCAACGCAAGTCTCTTTTGGTCGGATAAGAAAAGCGAAGTTTTTGAATGCGAAAATTTACAGTTTTTAAGAAATGAAAATTTATTGTTTGTAAGTTCACGTTACTGAAAGCTTTTTCTTATATAAATAATAAATTCAGAGTAATTATTTATCACAAAAATAAGTAAAATATTTTACCCTTTTTTTGCGAGGGAAATGGACTATAAATATTTGCGGAAGTGTGGTATAATAATTATAGAGGAATTTTATGGCGTCATCATTTGATTGTTTTGAAAAAGAATTTCCGGCTTTGGCTAAACTAGGAAAGTTGGCGGAATCGTATTGCTATTCCGACCCAAACGGGGCGCTGTATAAAATCCGAAAAATTGGCGAGACAATAACTACTCTTATATATGAATACGATTCGCTTCCTGTTCCTACTGGAAATGTTAGCGACATTCCGCAAGTAAGCCGAATAAACGCCTTGTATGACAGCCGCATCATTAACGGCTTGCTTGCAAAGTCCTTTACTAGATTGCGTAAGATTGGAAACGAAGCGGTTCACGAAGATTTGGATTCTTCTGTTTTGGTTGAAGAACTGCTGCCAATTTCTTACAGTCTTTGTTTTTGGTTTGCGGAAACTTACGGGACAAAAGAAAACGCGGCAAATAAAGAATATGTTCCGCCAAAAAATCTTGCTTCTATTGCAAAGAAAAAAGTCGTAGTAAAAGTAAAAAAGCCGCAAGAGTTTACTGCTGAACAAAAGAAAGAAGACGACTCTGAGAATAAGCTTATTGAGCTTGCAAAAGAGGCTGCCGCTTCCGCTCCAAAGATTAAATTAGAACTTCGACGCAATCGTTCCTTTAAGGCGAATCGCGCGCGTCCTCTTACAGAGGCGGAAACTCGCGAACTTATTGATGAGCAATTGCGTGCTGTTGGCTGGGAGTGTGACACAAATGTTCTTAATCAAAAGTTGAATGGAACTCGTCCGCAAAAAGGCCATAATATGGCGATTGCCGAATGGCAAACAGATTCCAAAATATACAATCACGGATATGCGGATTACGCTTTGTTTATCGGCGAAAAACTTGTTGGAGTGATAGAAGCGAAAGCGGAGCACAAAGACATCTCTGGCGTGATAGACGGCCAATGCAAAGAGTATGCGAGCCTGATAAAAAATGAAGACGGGCAATTTGTCACAGGCAGATGGGGAATCAACAGGGAATACAAAGTTCCATTTGCGTTTGCGACAAATGGCAGGCCTTATCTAAAACAGCTTGAAACAAAATCTGGAATATGGGTCATCGATTTTAGAAATCCAACAAAAGCTCCGCAAGCGTTGCAAGGTTGGATGAGTCCGACAGGAATTGAGGAACTTCTTGAACGAGACGAATCCACAAAACAGCAGTTTGAGAAAATAGACGACGATGACTTTTTGCGAAACAAAGACGGCTTGAGCCTTCGCGAATACCAAATACAAGCGATTCACGCGGTGGACAAAGCGCTTGCGGAAGGCAAAAAGCAAATGCTTCTTGCAATGGCTACGGGAACAGGAAAAACCCGAACATTTCTTGCATTGATTTACCGTTTCTTAAAAGCAAAAAAATTCAAGAGAATTCTTTTGCTTGTTGACCGCAATTCTCTTGGCAAACAAGCTTTTGACGTTTTTAGCGAAGTTAAGCTTGACCAATTGCAGCCGCTTACAGACATTTACAACATTAAAAATCTTGATGAGCGGATTATCGACAAAGAAACAAAACTCCAAATATCAACGGTCCAGGGAATGGTTCAGCGCATTTTGTATAATGACGGCGAATGTATGCCAGCCGTTTCGGACTTTGACCTTGTGATTATCGACGAAGCGCACCGCGGATATATTTTGGACAAAGAAATGTCTGAAGAAGAAATCCTGTTCCGCGACCAGTTGGACTATCAGAGCAAGTACCGCAACATCATAGAATATTTTGACGCCGTGAAAATTGGATTTACGGCGACCCCCGCGCTTCAGACAAGCCAAATTTTTGGCGAGCCGATTTTTACATATTCTTACAGACAGGCAGTTTACGAAGGTTATCTTTGCGACCATGATGTTCCCTATGTTTTGTCCACGGCAAAATCACGCGAGGGCATTCATTTTAAGGCAGGACAAATTGTTCCCAAGTATGACCCTGATACAAAAGAAATAGTGAACGAAGCGGTGTTGCCGGATGAACTTGATTATGACGTTGAAAAATTTAACGATCAAATCGTAGTGCTGGGCTTTAACAAAAAAGTTTTTGAAGAACTTACGGAAAAATATCTTGTTCTTGATTCGCCTGATATTTTTGGAAAGACCCTAATTTTTGCCGTGAATGACGCGCATGCGGATACAATTGTTGACGTTCTAAAACATATTTGCGAAGAAAAAGGAATTCCGGAAAATGCGGTTATGAAAATTACTGGCGCGGCTGGCGGCGGGAACCAAAAGAAAATAGAGGATTTGATAAAGGCGTTTAAAAACGAAACTTATCCAAGCGTGGTTGTGACTGTTGATTTGCTTACGACTGGAATAGACGTTCCCTCTATCACAAACCTTGTGTTCATGCGTTGCGTAAAGTCGCGCATTCTCTTTGAACAAATGTTGGGCCGAGCGACCCGTCTTTGCAAAGAAATCAACAAAGAAAAGTTCAATATATTTGACCCTGTTGGAATTTATGACGCGCTAAAAGATATGATTAACATGAAGCCTGTCGTTCAGCAGCCAAAAATCAAAATGACTGAGTTGATAGAAGCGATGAAAGAAACGGCAGAACCGCGCGTTGTTTTGTATCAAGTGAACCAGCTTGTGGCAAAGCTCCAACGAAAAAAGAACAATCTTACAGAAAAAGCTGTTTCTGATTTTAAAGCGATGACAGGAGAAACTATAGACGCTTATATAAACAAGATAGAAGAGCTTTCTCCGCGAGACGCCGCCGCACAAATTATACAAGACCAAAAAGCGTTTGAAATGATTCAAGACGACAAGGCCGCCGCCCGCAAATTAATTATTGACAACACGCCGGACAGCGGCGTAAAGGTAAAGCGAGGTTACGGCAAGCGCAATCTTGAAAAGCCGCAGGATTATCTTGAAGAGTTCACTGACTACATAAAGAACAATCGCGACAAAATTGCCGCGTTGAATATTGTTTGTGCCAAACCGGCAAGCCTTACTCGCGATGCTCTAAAAACGCTTTGCGTCCAACTTGCCAACGACGGCTACGACCTGACCAGTTTGAACACGGCGATAAATCAGACGACCAACGCCGATATGACGGTAGACATTATCAATGTAATCCGCAGTTACGCCGTCGGCGCGCCGCTTTTTAATCACGAAGACAGAATAAAACAGGCAGTCGCAAAGCTAAAGGCAAACCACAACTTTGACCAGATAGAACTTGGCTGGCTTAAAATGATAGAAGCCAACCTTTTGCAAGAAAATGTTCTTGACGAATCTGTCTTTGACACAGAAGTCATTTTCCGTAACAAAGGCGGCTTTAAACGCATAGACAAAGATTTTAAATTCCAACTGCGCGCGTTGATCGCTGAATTGAATAAATACTTGTATGATGACGCGGCGTAATTATTATCAATTTTTGCGGGCGAATGACAATAATTTGCAAAAAGATTGTCAACATATTGACAATCTTTACCCATAAATATTATCATTAAGGTGTATTAGTTGATAATTATGGGGGCAAAATATGAGTTATTTTTCAGAAGAAAGTATTTTAAATCTCCTCTATTCATATAATCCCTGGTGGAAAACAGGTATTGTCCAAAAAGAATTTGACAAACCAATGAAGCGAATTGCTTTTTACGAAAGCTGGAATGCTTTTAATAATACAGAAATCCGTCGTACAGTTTTGTTAAGTGGTGCAAGACGAACTGGAAAAACCACAATAATGTATCAGACAATTGCAAAACTTATAGAAAATGGAATTAATCCAAAAGATATCGTTTTCATATCTTTTGACCATCCGTTATTAAAACTTTGTAGTATCGAAGATGTTCTTGCAATTTACAAACGAAATATAACTGCCTCCGAAACTCTCTTTTGTTTCTTTGATGAAATTCAATATTCAGAAAACTGGAATTCCTGGCTTAAAGTTCTTTATGATACAAATCCAAAAATCAATATAATGGCAACAGGATCTGCTAGTCCTATACTTGCTGACAAGACTAGAGAAAGCGGACTTGGAAGATGGATTACAATTCTTGTTCCAACTTTAAGCTTTTATGAATACTGTAAGCTTTTAGGTATTGAGGTGGGAGAACTCCCTGCTGGAATCAAACCAACGCAAATTTATCTTCTGGAAAAAACAAAACAGAATGAAATATTAAATAAGCTGTCTTCTCTTCAACCACACTTTATCAGATATCTGCAGGTAGGAGGCTTCCCGGAACTTGCTCTTTCCAAAGATGATATTTACGCTCAACGAATATTGCGTGAGGACATTGTAGATAAAGCCTTAAAAAGAGATTTGCCTGCATTGTATCCTGTGCGAAATATCGGCGACATAGAAAAAGTATTTCTCTATCTTTGTTACAATTCTTCTAATATTATTAATATGAATACAATCTGTAAGGAACTTCAGGTGACAAGAAATACGTTAGAAAAATATGTTCTCTACCTTGAAGGAGCAAATCTTATTTATATTAGTCCGCTTGTAAATGTGGGATCCAAGCAGGTTTTAAAATCACAGGATAAAATTTATATTGCAGATGCCGCATTAAGAAACGCAGTCTTAATGAAAGATGATATTACAAACGACGCTCTTGAACTTGGAATCATTGCAGAAACAGCTGTATACAAACATGTTAAGGCTTTTAATTATAAAGCAGTGACAAAAGTTGGATATTACCGCGCCGGAGATAAAGGCAAAGAAATAGATATAGTTGTTCAGTATGCCCAGAATACAAATCCAATAATGATAGAAGTAAAATATCGTGATAACTCTCCAATATCAGAAAAAGATTTGATTGTTGATTTATCACAATCAGAGCATCCAAATCTTGTTATTACAAAAACTATTGATGATTTTGGTTTGCATGAATATAAAAACGGGAAAAAGATTTTCAAAATACCAGCTCCTGTTTTCCTTTATTTGTTGGGATATGTAGAAGCTAAGGGATATGAGAACTAATAGGAGATAACATGACCACACAAGAAATCGTAAGCAAACTCTGGAACCTGTGTAATGTACTTCGCGATGATGGAATTACATATCAAAATTATTTGAACGAACTCACATATATTCTATTCTTAAAAATGTGCTCAGAGATTCCCGGTGCAGAAGAACAGATTCCAGAAAAATACCGATGGGCAAAACTTGTAAAGAAAGACGGAATTGCTCTTAAAGATTTTTATAAAGAACTCCTTGACCACCTTGGAACAAAAACAAGCGGTCGTGTACTTGAGATTTATGCCGGTAGTCAGACTTCAATCGACGAGCCAAAGAATCTTGAAAAAATCATAAAATCTATAGATGCGCTCGATTGGTTCAGCGCAAAAGACGAAGGACTCGGCGACCTTTACGAAGGCTTACTCGAAAAAAATGCCACAGAAAAAAAGAGCGGAGCAGGGCAGTATTTTACACCGCGAGTTTTAATTGATGTAATGACAGAACTTGTAAAACCACAGCTTGGCGAAAAATGCAACGATCCGGCCTGTGGGACCTTTGGCTTTATGATCAGCGCCCACAAATACGTACTCGACAACAACGAAAACCTCATTCACTGCACAAGTGAGCAGCAGGAGTTTGAGGACAGCCAGGCCTTTACCGGAACAGAACTTGTTCACGACACCCATCGCCTTGCCCTTATGAACGCATACCTTCACGACATAAACGGCAAAATCACACTGGGCGACACCTTAAGTTCAATCGGAATGGAAATGAAAGGCTACGATGTAGTTCTTACAAATCCGCCCTTTGGAACAAAAAAAGGCGGCGAGCGTGCCCTTCGCACAGACCTCACTTATACCACAAGCAACAAACAGCTGAACTTTTTGCAGCACATTTACCGCTCATTAAAAGCAGACGGAAAAGCCAGAGCCGCAGTAGTTCTTCCGGATAACGTTCTTTTTGCAGACGGCGACGGCGAAAAAATCCGCGTAGACTTAATGAACAAATGCATTTTGCACACAGTCCTCCGCCTGCCAACCGGAATCTTTTATGCCCAGGGTGTAAAAACAAACGTCCTCTTTTTTACCCGCGGAAAAACCGACAAGGACAACACAAAACAAGTCTGGTTCTATGACCTTCGCACCAACATGCAAAGCTTTGGCAAAACGAATCAACTCAAAAAAGAACACTTTGCCGACTTCATCAAAGCCTACGAAGCCAGTGACCGCACAAAAATAAAAGACGAACGCTGGAACTGCTTTACCCGCGAACAGATAGCCGCCAAAGGAAACAGCCTTGACCTGGGCCTTATCCGCGACGAAAGCATCCTTGACTACGAAGACCTTCCCGACCCAATCGAAAGCGCCCAGGACTGCATAGACCAGCTTGAAATGGCCACTGACCTCATCAAAGAAGTTGTCCGCGAACTGCAGAAGACGGAGAAATAGAAGATGGCAAAGAAAGCATGTCATTCCGAACTTGTTTCGGAAACTCAAAATATTGATGCACCGTATGAATTACCAGAAGGATGGAAGTGGATTCCATTACTTAAATCATTTGAAAATAAAACAAGTAGCAATAAAAAGTTACCAACTAAATATTATTCAGATGCTGGAAAATATGCAATAATCGATCAAGGTCAGGAATTTATAGGTGGTTATTCAGACAAATCTGATTTTGTTTTTGATGGCGAACTTCCAATAATAGTATTTGGTGATCATACAAAATGTATAAAATATATTGATTTCCCTTTTATTCAGGGAGCTGATGGTGTAAAAATTTTAAAACCAATTTCTATTGTTGATCCAAAATTTTTTTATTATGCTCTTCAAAATATTCATTTTCCAGATTTAGGCTATCGAAGACATTTTCCTATTTTTAAGGATTATTTATTTCCTCTTCCTCCAACACTCGCCGAGCAACAGTGTATTGTAAACCGCATAGAAACAATGTTCACAAAACTAGACCAGGCTCAGGAAAAAGCCCAATCAGTACTAGACAGCTTTGAAACCCGCAAAGCCGCCATCCTGCACAAAGCCTTCACCGGCGAACTAACCGCCAACTGGCGCAAAGAAAACGGCGTTGCTGATGATAGCTGGGAAGAGAAGAGATTTGATGAAGTAGCAGATATAAAATCAAATCTTGTAGATGTCTCAGAGTTTCAAGATTTTCCTCATATAGCACCAGATAATATTGAAAAGAAAACAGGTGTTTTACTTGAATATCATACAGTTGCAGAAGATAAAGTAAAAAGCGGAAAGCATAGATTTTATGCTGGCCAAATTCTCTATTCAAAGATTCGTCCATATTTGTCAAAAGTTGTGGTTGTCGATTTTGACGGCGTTTGCAGTGCTGATATGTACCCAATAGACGCAAAAGGAGACACGAGATTTCTTTGGTATCAAATGCTCTCTAATGAGTTTTTAGATAGAGCTTCAAATTCAGGTTCGCGTTCAGTGCTTCCAAAAATTAACCAGAAAGAATTGTCTATCATTCCAATTCGAATTTGCTCTCTTTCTGAACAACAAGAAATAGTCCGCATTCTAGACTCAGTTCTAGAAAAAGAAACCCGTGCAAAAGAAGCCGCCCAAACCGTTCTAGACCAAATCGCCCTGCTAAAAAAATCTATTTTGGCGAGGGCGTTTAGAGGAGAGGTATAAAATGCATATTATTGGAATTGAATTAATAAATGATACAAAAAGTATCTTCAAAAATCTTCATTGTAAAGGGAATAACAATAATGGATGGTATCCATTTTGTAAGTATGATAATAATAATACTCCTCCTAATGTAGATGAACCAATAACTTTTACAATACCTTATTCATTTTATGAATTAGAAAATTTTTCACAAAAGAATATTGCAATAAGTTGTATAGTAGGAAAAAATGGTTCTGGAAAATCAACTTTATTGGATATACTTTATAGAATAATTAATAACTTTGCATTCTGTGTAAAACAATTATTTCCCTATAATGGCTGCGATTTATCATTTTCTGATGAGTTTACAGCGATTTTATATTTTTCAATTTTGAATGATGGAAAAGAATATGTTGGTTATATAAAGAATAATGATAAAAATTTAATTATTAAATTTCCAAATGAACAAGAATTTATTATAGAATTGAATTCTCAGTTTGAAATAATGAATGAAGATAATTGTAGAAAGATATTGTTTCTTTCTAAACTTCAGGATTTATTTTATACGATTGTTACAAATTACAGTATGTATTCATTTAATCCTGAGGATTTTTCTGATAATAAATTTTATCCAGAAGGAATTTTTCACAAAAATGATGCATATATAACGCCAATAGTGTTATTACCTTTTAGAGATCCAAATGGAATTATTTTAATTGATAATGAAAGAAAACTTGCAAGGCAACGTATAATTGCGTTACAAGTATTTTTGTATAATTATCGGGAAGGTAGGAATAATTTAATAACAAATAAGAGACCATTAAAAATTTCATATTTGTTTAATCAAAAATATATACAAGAACATGGTGAAAAAGAACAGAAAGAACAGTTTAAAGAGCTTGGAAAAAAACTTAATTCATTAATAACATCAGATTCGTCTGCTTTAGAACAAAATGGGGAAAATTATATACTAAATGCTGCATATTATAAGCATTATTTTGAATCTATAAAGAATGCATGGGTAAAAAAGCTTATAGAGCAGAATAAAAAAAAGGATCTCTCAGATTTTAATATAGATGATTCTATAAAAAAAGCTTTAATTCATTATCTCGCATTTAAAACATTAAAAACATGTGCTCATTATGGGGTATTTTTAAATAATTTTAATTTTCGAGACACAAATGACTGTGCTTCAGATGTTATAGACGAAATTCTTAAAGATCACACTTTTATAACATTAAAAATACGTCAATGCTTTAATTTTTTCTCTATGGACTATGATTTTCCAAATGGTATAAACAATAAAAATTATAGAGAAATAGAAAAGATTACTGATGGAAATGAACAATGTATTGATGATTATTTTATAAAATTACCTCCATCAGTTTTTCAAACTGATTTAATATTTGAAGATAAAACAACAGGGAAACCAATCGCATTATCTTCAATGAGCAGTGGTGAATTGCAGTTATTGAACACATTCAGTTATGTTCTATACCACTTAAAAAACTTGGAATGTGATAAAACAGAATTATCTAAAAAGAATAAAATTGATTATCCAAATTACAGAAATTTTTTACTTGTTTTTGATGAAGCTGAATTGTATATGCATCCTGAATTTCAAAGGTTGTTTTTGTATCGTCTTATTGAAGCAATAAATAATTGCCGATTTAATTTAATTTTTCAAATTCACATCATTATTGCCACACATTCTCCTTACATTTTAAGCGATATACCAGTGCAGAATGTTTTAATGCTTGATGATGGAGAAGTTCAACAGAAGAATTCTCTTGTTGAACAGACATTTGCTGCAAACATATATGATTTACTTCAAAATCAATTTTTTATGTCAGCTCCAATTGGAGAGATTGCAAAGAATCGTATAAATGAAATTATTAATTTTTGTTCTTCAGATGAAACTGTTGAAGAATCAGATAATAAGACTTCTTTGTATAGATCTATAGTTGAAAAACTAGGAGATAATTATTTAAGAGAATCACTTTTATATATGCTAAAGAAAAAAGAGGAAAAGCATGTTTAGAGTATATTCTGATTATTTTTATGAGAATGATAATGTAAAGACTCAGTACGAAGATGCTTATAAAGGTATTATAACGAAAAAAGCTGATTCTATTATGGTAAAGACCAGAAAGAATGCAAAATTAATGTCTCTGAGTAAAATGATAAATCGAAGATTAAAGAATATAAAAAATAAATGTTCTGATATACAAGATTTACCTTCAGATATAAATGAACTTGTTGTTTTATCTACAAAAAAAATTGCAACGTTATATACAGAATTTTGTAAAAATAGAGTTTTTCAACAGGCTATTAAAAATGAATTAGGAATTATTTATGGTGAAAGAAATGGAAAGCAAAATGTATTGGAGTTTTCAAGATTCTCAAAAGAAATTGCTAAATTCTTTATGTCACCAGATAATGATAAATTATTTCAGATTAATACCTGTTTTTATTGCAATAAAGCATACATCAATGCATATGAAGTAGAACATGATCAGAAAAAGCAGCAATTTGATATTGATCATTTTATTGCGAAAATTGATTGTCCGTTGTTTACACTTTCTTTATATAATTTTGTTCCATCATGTCAAATTTGTAATTCAAGAATAAAACAGGCCGGTAATTATTTTGCTGATTGTGATTCAGAAGAATTAGAAATGCTTTTTCCTACTAGTGAAAATTATTCTTATGAAAATGTTTTAAGGTTTAGGATAGTTCCAAACAGAGGTTTATATACTGAAAATAATAAACGATTTGATTATTTTTCAGAAATGAAAGATTCTTTTTCTATAGAGTTTGAGAAACTTGATAAAGAAGAAGGTGATTTATATGAGAAAGAGGCATATGGCTTTGATATTATAAAACGCTATGATTATCACAAGAAAGAATTCTTGAACTATATTGATAAGATAAGAAAATATCCATCTTCATATTTCGTGTCTTTAGCAAAAATAAGAGGTGTTAACGAGGCTGCTGCTTTAAAAGAGGCAATTTTTGATGACAGCTTTAGGAATAATGAAAAACAAATATTTCTAAAGATATATAATGACATAACTATACCACTAAAATAAATAAAGATATTTAGGTATAAACAAAAGAAAATGGCAAATGAGGCGAAAGGTATTTGGAGAATACAATAATAGTATTATCGATCTATAATTAAGAGTTTAATGGTGATCTTATGTCCGAAAAATACAGCGTACATGACTATACAGTTGAACAAATCTTAAACTTTATCAAATCAAACGAGATTGCAATCCCTGAGATTCAGCGTCCATTTGTGTGGAAAGGAAGACAGGTTAGAGACCTTGTGGATTCTCTTTATAAAGGATATCCAACCGGATATATTATTGTTTCAAAAAGTCCAGATCTTAAACTGAAAAACGGAAAAGTTCAGGGTGGAAACAAGATTATGATTGATGGTCAACAGCGAATTACAGCGATGATGACAGCTCTTATTGGAGAAGAAGTATGGGATGCGGATTTTATAAAAAAACAAATTGCCATTGCTTATAATCCATTTGCAAAAGATGACGAAGAGTGTTTTGCTGTAAAGGACAATGCTATCGCAAAAGATAAGCGTTGGATACCAGATATTTCAGAAATCTTTAAAACAGATTTCCGTTTGCATCGATTTTTGAAAGCTTATTGTGATGCAAATCCTGATATGGATGAAGATGAATTTGATGAGAAACTTTCAAAACTTATCGATATTAAAAATCGTAAACTTGGTGTAATTGAACTTTTCGATAAAGAACTGAGTATTGATGAAGTAACAGAAATCTTTATTCGCATTAACAGCCAGGGAACAAAACTTAATCAGGCTGACTTTGCAATGAGTCGTATTGCTGCAAATGAAACTTACGGCGGAAATATGCTTCGTAAAGCAATCGACTATTTCTCTCATCTTGCAGTGGATTCAAAATGGTATCCAGAAATGACTAAGGATGAAGAATTTGCAAAAACTGATTATGCTCCAAAATTAAAATGGCTAAAAGATGATAATGATGACATTTATGATCCTGATTACAGCGATATGCTTCGTGTCGCATTTATGTCTCAGTATCCTCGCGGAAAAATGAAAGATTTGGTAAGCCTTTTACAAGGTCGTGATTTTGAAACAAAAGATTTTAAAGAATCAATTGCAGAAGAAACATTCAAAAATCTTTCTAACGGTGTTCTTGATTACATGAACGAATACAACTTCAAACAGTTTGTTCTTGCAATTAAAGATGCCGGTTTTATTTCTAAGAAACTTATTACATCAGATATCACACTGGATTTTGCCTATACTCTTTATTTACGCCTGTTGAAAGATTCTTCAATCGATAAAACAAAAGTCAAAAATTATGTTCAACGATGGTATGTAATGAGCACTTTGACAGGCCGTTATATTTCATCTCCAGAATCTGCAATGGATTTAGATTTGCGCCGAATCAAAGAAAAAGGATTCTTGCCTTGGCTTGAGGAAGTAGAAAAAACTTTGTCTGATACTTTCTGGAACGTTGAACTTGTACAGGACCTTGAGACATCTTCTGTAAACAGTCCATATCTTTGTGTATTCTGGGCGGCTTCCTGCAGGGAAGGAAGTGACTCATTGTTCAACGAAGGTTCAAAGTTTTCAAATCTTATAACAACAATGGGTGATGTACATCATATTTTCCCAAAACAATATTTGATTGATAACGGAATCAACGACAAAGCAAAATATAATCAGGTTGCAAACTTTACCTATCTTGATACACCAACAAACATCGCAGTAGGCAAAGACGAACCAAGCAAATATTTTACAAAAGTCTTTGATCAATGCAAAATCGGTGAATTTCACATAGGCAATCTCAAATCAGAAGATGCTATCAAAAAGAATTTAGCAGACAACTGTGTTCCTTTAAAGATTAAAGACTGGACATTTAAGGATTATGAGACTTTCTTAGTTCAGAGACGCAAGTTGATGGCGGCTAAGATTAGAAATTATTATGAGAAGTTATAGGTGGGGGAGTAATGTTACAAGATAAAACTAATCCATTTGAAATTGACTTTGACTCATATATCCTCCAGGCAGAGCCGGAGTGGCGGAAAAATGGGAATATGCAAATAAGCTTGGAATTTCGGGAGACAACCAAATGAAAAATATCTTGAAGAAAAAAACAGAGCAAGAAACTTCAGATACAGATAGAAAAAAATCTTTTATACTTGGGGTAATTGGTATAATTATTTCGGTTGTGGCTTTAATTGTTTCGCTTGTTTCTTTTATTTTGCCTTTATTAAGAACTCGACTTGTAATTGAAGATCCTGCGCAAATATACACGGTAAAAAAAAATAAAAATTATGATGAGATTATAATTCCTGTTGTAATGACGAATTATGGGAATTATATTCGTTCGATAAATGGAATTGAGTGTACATTGGAGTATAAAGGAAATTTGATTCCAATGAAACCAACATATATATATGATGAAGTATATTATTCGCAAGAAGAATGCGCTAAAAAGAAATTTTATTCTTCTTTCAATCTTGAGCCTAATTCTAGTTGTGTAAAATATATTGGATTTGTATACAATGATTCAAACTTCACTTATATGGATAAAGTGCCAGAAAGGTTTCGCTTTGAATCGGACACGCTTTATACATTTCACGCGCGATTTTATACAACAAGGAATTTTTTTACTAGAAATGATAGAGAAGTGATACAAGTTTTGTATGTATTTGAAACTGGAAATTTAAATGAATTTAATTCTGTTTATAATCCATCTAAATCTTCTTGCATGAAAATAACTGACCGCAATATTTTTCCAGCATATAAGTAAATTTAAGAGAGGATACAATGAATCAAAATTCAAAGACACTTCAAATCCGCAACAGTACAATAGATTTTCTCACTTTTACACGACAATCTGGAGAAGAAAGCATTGAAGTTCGTGTTCAGGACAATGATGTCTGGCTCACGCAGGCTTCTATTGCAAAATTGTTTGGCGTGGAACGAAGCGTTATAACAAAGCATCTTAAATCTGTTTTTGATGACGGCGAAATACTTGAAAGTTCAACTTGTGCAAATTTTGCACAAGTTGCCGACAATGGAAAAACTTACAATTATAAATTTTATGGATTAAAGGCCGTTATTGCCGTTGGATACAAAGTAAACTCCCAGGCTGCTGTTGAGTTCCGCCAGTGGGCGACCCGTGTATTGGAAACATTCGCAAAACAAGGCTATGTTCTTGACAAGCAGCGGCTTGAGAATGGCCAGATTTTTGACGAGGCTTATTTTGACCATCTTGTTTCTGAAATTCAAGAAATTCGAGCTAGCGAGCGTAAGTTCTACCAAAAGATAACTGACATCTATGCCACGGCTTATGATTATTCGTCGGAAAGCAAGATTACCAAAGATTTTTTTGCAACAGTTCAAAATAAAATGCATTATGCGGTTCATGGACAGACTGCCGCAGAGGTGATTGTTGACAGGGCAAATCATGCAAAGCCGAATATGGGGCTTACCAGTTGGAAGACCGCTCCGACCGGCAAGATTGTAAAAGCGGATGTTTCTATTGCCAAAAATTATCTTCAAAAAGAAGAACTTGAAGAGTTTAATGAGATTGTGGAAATGTATTTAGACTACGCCAATCGTCAGGCACGCCACCACATTCCCATGACAATGGCTGACTGGGCAGAAAAACTTGACGCGTTTTTAAAATTCAACGATGCTGAAATCTTGCAGGACAAAGGCAAGGTTACGCGTGAAATCGCGAAAGCCTTTGCAGAAAGCGAGTTTGAAAAATACCGTGTGATTCAAGATTCAAATTACAAAAGTGACTTTGACAGATTCTTGGAAGACAGCAAGGCTGTCACTGAAGATAGATAGACGTGGAAATAACTTCCAAACTTAATTCCTTTCCTCATCGCATCCGCGACAGAGAAAAAACACTATAGAAATTTGTCAAAATGTGATATATTATGCCAGTTAAGGAAAAATGATTCTGGTATAATCCTCAACTAAAATAAGGGCGCGCAAACCATGAAACTATTAATCGTAATTGACATGCAAAATGATTTTATTGACGGTTCGCTTGGAACAAAAGAGGCTGTGGCGATTGTTCCGAATGTCGCGAAAAAAATTGAAGAGGCACGGGCCGCTGGCGAGATTGTTGTGTTCACTCGCGACACGCACCAAAAAAACTACCTTGAAACTCAAGAAGGAAAATATCTTCCGGTTCCGCACTGCGTTGAAGGAACTGACGGCTGGCAGATTTCTAGCAAGCTGGAAGTAGGGAACAGCCGCATTTTTAACAAGCCTTCGTTTGGCTCAATGGAACTCGCTGACTATGCCGCAAGCCTGGACGGATTGGAAGAAATCGAGCTTGTCGGCCTTTGCACTGGAATCTGCGTCATAAGCAATGCGTTCATTCTTAAAGCCAAGCTGCCGGAAGTGAAGATTTCGGTTGACGCAAGCTGTTGCGCCTGCGTGACTCCAGAAAGCCATAAGAACGCGCTAGCCGCCATGAAGCTTTGTCAAATAAATTGTGAATCGTAAAATGAAAGCAAACTTTTTTTCTTGCCTTAAAAAAAATCCCGCCCCGCTTGCATGGCTGGCTTTGCACGCCGCCGTGTTTTTAGCGCTGGCCCTTTGCTTTGCAGCGGGCAGAAAGATTTTTGTAAACACGAATCTCTTTGACATTTTGCCGCAGTCGTCGGAGGCCAAGGCGGCGGCGAGGGCGGACGACGCGCTGACGCAAAAAAGCGCGAGGCAGTTTTTTGTCCTTGCGCGCTGCAAATCTTTTGAAGGCGCCAAGAAGGCCGCCTCTCTTTTTGCGGAGGAACTATTAAAGGCCGACAAAGAGGCCGCCGCCGCGGATCCCAAGAACAAAATTTTTGAGAGCCTTTCTTTTGAGGCTTCCTCCTTGTCGCTGGACCAAATTTTTGAATGGCAGTACAAAAACCGTTTTTTGCTTTTGGACAAGGAGACGGTTCAAAAAATTAACCAAGGCGGCGGCGTTGACGAGCTTAAGGAGCTGGCCTTGCAAAAAGCATTTGGCGCCTTTTCGCTTACTCCTTTGGAATTTGTTGACGGCGATCCCTTCTTTTTGGCCGACTTGGAATTGCAAAATTTAATCGAGCGCCTTTCCAACACCGGAACGTCCCTTGCCTTGCGCGACGGAGTTTTGGCGGCGGAATACAATGGCGAGCATTACGTGATGGTTCGCGGCGCGTTGACGCAAAAGGGCGCTTCGGTGACGAGCAAAAAAAACGGCGTCCAAACGATTTACGATTGCGCCAACCGCGTCGCCGCGTCAAACAATTTTGGGCAGGAAAAAGTTTCGTTCGTGTTTTCCGGCTCGCCCTTCCACAGCCACAAGAGCGCCACAAGCGCGCAAAGGCAGGTTGCCGTCATCAGCGCTCTTAGCATGCTGGCGGTGGTCGTTCTTTTGCTGCTTGTCTTTAGGAGCGCGCGGCCGTTGCTCTTTTCTGTCGGGGCGATAACGTTGAGCGCGGCGTTTGGCTTGGGAACGGAGCTTTTGGTATTTGGACAGATTCACATTTTGACTTTTGTTTTTGGAACGACTTTGATTGGAACATGCCTGGATTACAGCCTGCACTTTTGGACGCGCGCGTATTTTAGTCAGGAAGCGCTTTTGGGAGCGCAGGCGATGAAAAAGATTTTCAAGGGCTTGGCTCTTTCGTTCGCTTCGACGGAAGTTTGCTATTTGATCATGCTCTTGGCTCCGTTCGCCCTGCTAAAGCAAATATCGGTTTTTTGCTTTGCGGGAATTTTAAGTGCATTCGCCACGACGGTTCTTTTTTATCCGGCTCTTTCCGTTCCGCAAAAAAAACTTTCGTCGGCTATGCTGAATGGCGCTAGATTCGCGCTCCCGCGACATTTAAAAAAGATTTTGCTTTTTGCCGCTGCCGGAAGCTGCCTTGCGCTTGCGATTTTCTTTAGGCAAAACTTGCGCTTGGACAACGACCTTAGAAAATTTTACACGATGAGCGGAAAGCTTTTTGAGGACGAAAAACTTTCGGCCAGCGTGATGAACAGAAAAAGCGGCGCCCGCTATTTTATCGTCCGCGCCAATAGCGCCGACGCTCTCTTGCAAACCGAAGAAGCCTTTTGCTCAGCTTTGCAAGAAGAAGTCGCTGCGGGAAGGCTCGACTCTTTTTCGGCGGCAAGCCAATTCGTTCCTTCCAAAAAAAGCAAAAGCGCGTCGCTTGAGGCCAGCCAAAAATTGATGGAGGCCGCGCCTGACTTGCAGGAAATTTTTGGAAGCGAGGCGCGGGACTTTGCGCCGGACTTTTTGGAGGCGCGCGCCTTGCTTGACGCGCCGGACGATTCTGGCATGGAAGGCGTTCCGCCATATTTAAAGGACGCGCTTGAAACTTTGTGGCTTGGAAAAATCGGCCAGGAATATTTTAGCGCGGTTTTTGTTTCCGGCGGCGACGCGGAAAATTTGAAAAGCCTTGCCGCGCGTTTTGGCGCTGGAGAGCTAGGCGCGAATGGCACGGCGGACGCACAGGCGGTTTGCTTTGTGGACAAGGTGGGCGACATCGCCTTTGAGTTGAACCGGCTTACAAAAATCATGCTTGTTCTTTTGGCCGCGGCCTTTGTCGTTTTGATTTTTGCTCTTGCGTTTTTTTACAAGCCGCGGGCGCTTGCAAAAGTCGCCGCCGTTCCCCTGCTGGTCTTATTGTGCGAGGCCGCCGTCATCGCGGCATTTAAAATCCCTTTGGGCTTTTTTGCCGTCACGGGAATCATCTTGGTTTTTGGCTTGGGCCTGGACTACATAATTTACACGGTGGAAAGCGGCGGCGACGCGGTCAACTCGCTTGCGGTCTTGCTTTCGTTCGCCACCACCGCGCTCAGTTTTGGCGCCATCGCGCTAAGCTCCTTTATGCCGGTCCACATTTTTGGAACGGTGGTCTTCTTTGGCCTTGTCGCTGCGTGGGCGGCCGCTCGTATTTTAAGGTGAGGAATAAAAATGTTAAATCAGTTTTCTAGGACAGAGTTGCTTTTGGGAAAAGAGGCGATGGAAATTTTGGGGAGGGCGAGAGTCGCGGTCTTTGGAATTGGCGGCGTTGGAGGCTACACGGTGGAGGCGCTGGTTCGTTCCGGCGTTCAGCATATTGACCTTGTGGACGACGACAAAGTGTGCCTGACAAACTTGAACCGGCAAATCATCGCGACCCGTTCCAGCGTAGGAAAATACAAAGTCGACGTGATGAAGGAGCGAATCCTTGACATCAACCCCGACGCGGAGGTCAACGTTCACAAATGCTTTTACCTTCCAGAAACGCGCGGCCAGTTTGACTTTACAAAATATGATTACGTCGTTGACGCGGTGGACACAGTGACGGCAAAAATCAATTTGATTTTGCAGGCCAAGGAAGCGGGAACAAAAATCATTTGCAGCATGGGCGCGGGGAACAAGCTGGACCCGACGCAGTTTAAGGTGGCCGACATTTCGCAAACTTCGGTTTGCCCCCTTGCCCGCGTTATGCGCCAGGAATGCAAAAAGCGAAAGATTAAGGGCATCAAGGTCGTTTATTCCACCGAAAAAGTTTTGCGGCCGATAAATGACATGGCAATCAGCTGCCGAAAGCATTGCATTTGCCCGCCCGGAGCGCAGCATAAATGCACGGAGCGACGGGACATTCCGGGAAGTACGGCCTTTGTTCCATCCGTCGCGGGCTTAATCATCGCAAGCGAGATTGTAATGGACTTGACCAAAGAAGCCGCGGCTAGGGCTAGAGCGGCTGGCGCGGACTAGCGCCTTGTCTTAAAACTGAATAGGCTTCTATAAGGCGTTCCAAAGACCAAGCGGCGTTTGCCGGGCTTGTGCTTGGCAGGCAGGCGCATTCAAGGTTAAAGCGCTTTTCGTAGGCGGCGGCGCAATGCTTTTGCCAAAGGTTAAAGGCGCTTTTTCCGGCGCAATAAACGCGGCGGATTTGGCTTTGTTCAAAAATTTGGGTAAAGTCGTTTGGAACGGCGTTTTGTATGCTTGCGTCCGCCGCTCCGCGGATTTCGCATTTTAAGAGAACATCCCACAGCGCGATTTTGCGCCGCAGCAAAAAGTTTTTTCGTTCGTCGATTGCGGCCGTAAGATTTGCGGCTTGGTCGTCCGCGCCGCGCTTTCCCGCGTTATTGTATTCAAGCCGTTCCCCAAAGACTGCGGGAAGAGCGCGCCAGAATCTGTTTTGCGGATGCATGTAAAAGAATCCCGCGCCGCGGCTTGCCGGCGACGGCATTGTTCCAAGAATAAGAACGTGGCTTTGCGAATTCCACACCGGCGCGATTGTGTGTTGGACAGTTGTTTTTTGCGTCATGCGGGGGCGGTGACTTTTGCCATCAAGTCCTGAACTTGCTCTAAGGGGAGGCCGGTGCAACGCGCGACTTTTTCAGGAGCGTCGCCTTCTTTTAGAAGGTTTTCCGCGGTCTCCAGGGCGTTTTGCCGCGCGCCCTCTTCGCGTCCTTCCTCGCGGCCTTTGGCCCGCATGCAGGCCATCTCTCTGTCCCATTCCATAAACTGCTGCCTCCATTGCGTGTTGCGCTTGGCGTTCTCGACAAGGCCTCCCACGCGCTGGGTAAAGTCGTCGCTGCTGGAGTTCTGCGTGACCATGCGCAAGAAGGCCTTTTGCCTTGTGTCCAAAAGTTTATCATAGTTTTTGCAAATGTAAAAGACTTTTTGAGCCCTGTCGTTCAATTTTGTTTCCTTTGCAAAAAATTTGTCGTTTTTAAAGCGACCACAGAATTCCTCCATTGGTGTATTATTTTAGAGGATCTCGAAAAGCTCATTTGAGTGTTTTTTGAGAGCGCCAAGGAGTTTGTCATGCAAGAAAAGGAAAAACAAAATCAAGTGCCCGATGAATTGTTTGAGAAATTTAAAACAATTGAGCTGGCGCCTTTGCCGCATTTTTCGCTTGAGTTGATGCAGTTTCCGGATGAAGTTTATGACTTTCTTAGGAAAACAGCGAATGAACATAATTGCACTGTTAGCCGCGTAATTGAACAATTTATGACTGATTTGCTTTCCGAAACAAAAGATATTTCAGAAATTAATGCCGAGACTTTGACAAAATTGTCAAAAGAAAAGCCTTATGTATTTATTAAGAAAAAAGGCAAACCATTTGCCAGAATCAGTTTTTTTGAAGAAGAAAAGACAACTAAATGATTTTTTCGCCGTAGTGGTCTAAAATTTCATTGACGGTTATTACATCGAAAATCTTGTGGCAAAAACAGTAACGCAAAAGCAAATCTTGTCGGACGCTTTTTGAAAGCGAGTAGCCGGCAGTCTTTAAAAGCGATTCACTTTCTTCAATGCCTAAATTCATCGCAAGGCAAAGTTTTACGAGCGTGTTTTTGTTAGGATGGTAATCTGGCAAGGTGCGAATTTTAGAAAACAACTTACGGTCAACGTTTGCCTTTTTATAAAGCTTCACTTCATCAAGATTCTTGGACTGAATTATTTGTCTGATTTTTTCTTGAAGAAGGTCATCCGTAGAGCTTATATAATCGTTAATGGCAGCGTAATCTGGAATCGGCGCTTTTATAGTGGAAGCAGATTCACGAATTTCGTAGCGGAATTCGCTTTTTATATATGAGTCTATTTCTTTAAAGTCTATGTTCGTGTTTTTCATTAGTGGAATTATAGCATAAAAAAAGAGAGATATAAAGAAGTTCATTCCTTTAATTTTGCGGGTTCTTCTGGCAGCCAAATGATGTCGGCGTGGGTGGCAAGCAGGGCGGTTGGTGGCGTGGAATGATTCACCATAATTTTATCTCATCTCCGAGAATGTGTCCGTGATGCTGCCAACAAAACGCCACTGCCGAACCATGCGTTCCCAAACAGGCTTGGCGCGTTCCCGATACGCCGCTTCGATTTTTGCGGGGTCGGAAAAATTTTCCGCCATCGAAACTGCAAGATGGCGGGCGCTTTCCATTCCTGCCGAAATTCCTTCGCCCATCGGATTCAAAAAACCCGCAGCCTCGCCGGCGAAAAACACGCGGCCTTTTGCGTAGTCAATCTTAAAGTCAGGCGTTATTCGCGGCAAAATCCATTTGTCCTCCATCTTTTGCCGCGTGATTGCAAGGCCGTGTTTTTCTTTTAGATGCTTTATGAACCGAGCGTAATAAGCTGGAATCTTGTCCAGGGCTTTCGCCGCCACACCTAAAACAAGCATTCCGTCCTTTACATTGAACCAAGCGTCGTATTCGGAAAATTCCGGCTGAAGGTAAGCGTAAAAATACTGCGGGTCAAGGTCTATCGCGCCGTCGTTGAATGTTTGATAGGTTGTGATGAAAGAAGACTGCGCGCCAAGAACCGCTTTTTTTACGACAGAAACCGCGCCCTCGTAATCAATGACATATCGCGCCGTTTCAGTGGCAGATTTTTTTTCGCCAATTTTTACTGTTACATAGCTTTCGTTTTGTTCAATCTTTGTGACGCGTGACTGGTCGCGAAGCTCCGCTCCGCTTGCCGCCGCTTCTTGCGAAAGCCAATAGTCAAATTCACTTCGCCAAACATTAAGCCCGGATTGCGGAAAGTCATAGCGCTTTCCTTTGTCGTCAAAGAAAATCATTCCCTTGTTTTCAAATGGCGCGCACATTACGCTCTGCGGAATTGGCTTTGAAAAATATTCCTGAACCAAGTCCATCGTCCGTTTTATAAGGCAGCCTGAACAAGATTTATAGCGTGGCATTTTTTGAGCTTCCAGCATAAGGACTGAAAGCCCTTTGCCACAAAGTGTTTTTGCGGCGGCGCTTCCAGTCGGCCCCGCTCCGATTATTATTGCGTCGTAAAGCATAAAGAATTTTATCACGAAATCCGATTTTTTGCCAGCGCGAAAGGCTTATGTTTTACCGAATTTCGTTTTATTGCCGCGGACGCGCATTCGCATTCATAGCGAAAGTCGGGTGCTTTAAATTTGGCGGAACTATTATCTTTTGGAATGGGTGCGGATTTGTTTGCGCAAACGGGCGGTTCGTCTTTGGGGGAGATTATTTCCACGCGGGCAAAGGGCTTTGTTCCTTCCATAAGAATAATGTGGCTGCTTTTTGCGGCGATGGCCTTCAATGTTTTTGCGGAAAGTTTTTCCAAGTCCAAATGTTCAGAAAGAAAGTCGGTCATGATATGGTTCAACACATTGTCGAACGGTTGGTTGGCGCGAGCGGCCAGTTCGCGTAAAAACGCGAGCACATCGTCGTCCAGGCGCAGCGTTACATCTTTCCAGCGCCTTAATGGTGTCACAATCACGCCGTCAAAATTGATTTCGTTTTGGGTCTTCATAGGTCCTCCTATTTTTCATTGGCAGGCTTGAAGCCGATTTTTCGCTTTGGCTTTGGTTCGTCCAAAAGATTGTTCAAAACAAGGATGATTTGGCTGATTTTTTTGTCTTGTTCCGAGAACTTTTTGTCGCAATGGTCGATGTGCAGCAAGAGAAGGCGGCGGATTTCCGCAAGTTCGGCCTTGTCGTCGGTTTTTAGAACGCGCTCGCTTACGTAATGGCGGAGTTGGACAAAGGCGTTCATGATTCTTATGCTTACTTGGATTGCGGTCTCGCTTCGGAGAACGGCGGAAAGCATGGCCACGCCTTGTTCGGTGAAGACGTAGGGAAGGTATTTTGTATGTTTTCCGCGCTGATTTTCCGGTTCAGTTTTTAAGGTCGCAATTTGCGACCTTAAAAAGTCATACTCGTCTTTTGTAAGTTGGAAGCGAAATTCCTCGGGAAAACGTTCCGCGTTGCGTTTTACCGCTTCTGTAATACGTTTCGTTTCAACACCATACAATTCCGCTAAATCGCGGTCAATCATAACCTGCTTGCCGCGGATTACGAAAATTTTGCTCTCGATGAGAACAGGCGTTATAATTTCTTTGTTCATGTCACAAATTTAGCGCGTGTTGGGGAGAAAAACATTAAAGTAATACTTTAAAGAAATTTTCGGATTTACTCTTGACAAGGAAAAATCGAAAAGCCGAAATGTTGGCCGAGCGCGCGCTGGACATCTTCGCTTGCATTGCGCTTGATGAATTCAAGGTCTGCGTCAGCGATTCCATACGGGGGCGGGCACGGTTCCTTGATGGGGAGCTGTTCCGTGCGGACGGTTTTCAGCGCGACAAGTTCGTCAATAGGAACGTCATACAGCCGCGCCAGAACGACAAGATTGTCGAGCCTTGGCAAAGTTTTACTGTCGGCCTTCGCAGCATAGCTGCTCGGAGACTCGCTCAAAATGCTCCACTGGAGCATTTTGCCGGCTTACTGCCGTCGCTCCCTATCCCATTCGTAAATTGCCTGCGGGTGGTCAAAGTTAAAAAGCTTTTGGATGACGCTAATTTTTATATTCTTCGTTTCGCGGATTTTTTTGAGTTTGAGCGAGGTCTTTTCTACATCAATCACCGGAAAGGAAAAGGAAGTCATATAGTAAAAGTAAACGAGAAGTCGGGGTGTGTCAAGGTGAAAGGGGAAATGTGTGACCGTAAAAGTTGCGGGGATAGTAGAAGAAACTAGGCAATTTTTGTAAAAATGAGCTATAATTGTGTTAGTTATAAGAAGTAGGTCTGATATGTCGCTGGGTATTTGCAACAAAAATTGAAACAGTTCTATAAAATATAGAAGGAAAAATTAATGAAAGAAAGTGATAAAGTAATTGAACTTATAAAACTTGCGTTAAAAGAGGTTTATAAAAATGATAAATATCTTATAGATAATAAAATTTCTGAACGTGCGATTGTTTCAAAATTTGCATGCTATTTTTCACAAATGGCAAAAGATAGTCCATTTAAAAATTTTGATATAGATGTTGAATATAATCGGCAAGGAATAAAATCAAAAATTATTGGTGAAAAACTAGTATGTATAGATTTTATTGTTCATGAGCGTGGGAATAATAATGATAATTTGATTGCAATAGAATTTAAACCATATTGGAATAAGAATAAAAAAGCAATAGAAAAAGATAAACAAAAAATTAAAGATCTATGCGATCATACTAATAAATATAGATATAAATATGGATTTGTACTCACCTTTGAAAAAGAGTTCGAAAAGATTATTGTAGACCTCCAATAAATATTCTATCTCATCTCCCTAATCAATATAAAATCGTATAAAAAATATTGACGGAAATGAAATAGAGATTTATATTCAAATTAAGGAGACTTACTATGAAAAGATTCAGTACACTGTTTATTTGTATTTTATTGGCTTCTTACGCTTTTGCGGGCGGCGGTGGACCAAGCGTCCCTGCTCAGCCTACACTGGAAGTTTACACAGGCGATTATGTAAACTTAAAACAGGAGTTTTGGCTTTCCGCAAAAGACACTTTGGTGGTAGAGAAAATTGCGGAAACACAAAACGGAAACCTAGAACTAACGCTTTATGACGATGAGTTTCATACTCATTATGTTCTAATATTTACGCCGTCTGACTATAAAGAGCCTGTGCTTATAGTCGGGAAGAAGTGTGGAGTGTTCGACGGACTTTACAGAATAAAGTTTTGGAAGAATAATAAACTTACCCTAACCCTTGATAAGTCGTTAGAGTGGCCTGATTCTTTTTGGCCTTTTCAATCGGAAGTTATCAAGTATTCAAGTGCGGAATAATTCATTGTTAATGATAGGCATTCCCACCCTCCCGCCGCCAGTTTTCATTTAATCCAAAAAATATGGCTGGCGGGTGTTTTTATAGAGATAAGTTTCTTTTTGCGAAACTCCAATATATAAAATTGAAGGGTAAATTAAAAAATGACAAAATGTTAGTTTCGTGTTATAATTGTGTAAGAGAGAATTGAAGAATGAAATCTGTCAAAAAAACTTCCGCTAAGAATGAGACATCAAAAAAGAAATCAGCTGTTGATAAAACGAAAAATCATTTGAAGAAAAAGACAGTCAAAAAAGAGCCAATCCGTCAACCTTTAACGGAAGAAGATGATATTTATTGGGAGGCTTTTGAATCCAATCCTATTGGTTTTGTCAAATGGAGCGTTGAAAAGTTTATAGCGGAATCCAGAAAAACTTTGCGCTGTATGTTGCTCAATGCAAAAAAAAATGTCGGCTGAATTGAAAAGAGAGATTGTAGAAACCAAAAATAAAAAACAGGAAATTTGGCTTTATGAAAAGTTAATGTTCTTAGAAGATTTTGAGAATTGGGACTGGAGCGCGCCCGAAGTAAGCGCTATGGAATTTGTGTATACAGAAAACTTGCCAAGAATAAATAAGGACTTAAATAATTGGATTGATTTTCAGCGCAAAATGCGTTTTCTTCGAAAATTAATGAATCCTTGTGTCCCTTGTTATCTATATGCCTTGTCGTTTTGCAATGAAATGGAAAAGCGCTTTTTTTATAGTGGAAATTTTTATACATACCCTTATTTTTACGATGTAAATATTACTCCATTGGAACGGTTCAACGGAACTTTTGTTTCTTGGAAACCGCTATTAACAATGGTTGAAAACAAATTCGGTTCTTTAAAAGATGCGATAGGAGTTAAATATTGCAACGCGTTGAAAAACGGTGAGCCGATGACAGAAAGGCGGTTGAAAGATATCGCTGAAAAAATGGGCACGAGACCAGAAGACTTATACGAGGCGGAATTAGACGGAGCTGCCGTTAGAATGACTGTAAGCAAAGTGAAAGAACTTGGAAAACAAGGGTTAAAAGACCTTTATAAAGAACCGCTTTCGGTTGTTTGTGCTGACCTTTGCGCGCGTTACGCCAAAGCGCTGGGATATGAGAATTCCATTTGGGAGTTTGACGAGAATGACCCTGCTTTGGAATGGCTTCCTATAGTTTTTTCTAATAAAAAGCCTTTGCCTCTTGAACTGCCGGAAAATGTGCTTGGATTGCCAAGTAGGGTAGTTAAATCAATAAATCAGGCTGGAATAAAAACAGTAAAAGATTTTTGTCTAATATCCGAGAAAATTGCATTAAAAACATTAAAGGGATGTGGAAAAAGAAGCTTTCCTTTAATAAAGTCAGCTCTAGATGAATGCGGCCTTTCTTTTGGAATGAACGAATCTGATTTTGATGGGTTTGATATTTTTCAAGAGCAACGGAGAGCAGAGGCTCGTAAGATTTCTCTGGAAAGATTGGGATTGTCTCATAGGGACTGCAGAGTTTTAAGAGATAATAAAATTGACAATGTGGTGGGATTACTATGCACAACAAAAAACGAATTGTCAAAACTAAATGGTGTTGGCGAGGGGGTTATTCAAGAGATAGACGAAAAACTTAAAAAGCATAATTTGTCGATAGGAATGTGTGTTACTGTCAGTGACAAAAATAAAGAGGACGATAATGGGAACTAAAGAAGAAACCTTAAAAAGCGAGAATATCAAAATAGATATTGAGTGCCCTATAAAAGAACTTGGCCTCCATTGGAAAGTGAATAAAGTCCTATGGAGAGCGAATATAATGACAATAAAGAAACTTGTTTCTATGACGGAAAGGCAAGCTAAGGATATAAAAGGTTGTGGTTCCAAGACTTTTTTTGAAATAAAGAAGAAGCTTGATGAGTTCGGTTTGTCTTTTAGAGCGGAGAATTTGAAAGAAAAAGTTTCTTTGGAAAATAAAGGCAGCAAATTAAAACAAATAAAAATCAATAAACAGAAAAATGAATTTTCCTTTTATAAAAGAGATTATAAAAAAGCTGAAGATATTGTTTATGAGATTTTTCTCAAGGAAAACGACCCCACGAGATTAGTTGAGACCCCTAGCTTTTATGATTCCGTTGATGAAAAATATATAACAAAAATATCTAATTTTGAAGAGAAGATAATAGTTCCATTCCCGCGTTCTGAAAATAAATAAAATCATAAGAATCCGTACTTCTCTAATTTTCCTCTCCCCCAACATTGCGCAAGCGTCGGCTTTTTGCTAAAATCGAGTATTGTGAAAAATCAGACAAACGTGAGAGGCAGATTTCAAAATCCTCTGATTGTGCAAAGCGACCGCACTATTTTGTTTGACCTTCCCCGCTCACAAGGCAAGGAAGAAGGGGTGAAAATTTTTGTGTAAAAAAAAATAGGAGCAAAATGATATGTATTTTATGTATATAGATGAAAGCGGCGACCCAGGAATTAATTCTTCAATCTCAAATTACTTTGTGCTTTCAGGGCTTATTGTTCAGGAAAAAGACTGGCTCCGCCTTTTTAATGATTTTATTGAATTGCGCCGCAAGCAATTTCAAAAATACAAGCTTCCTGTCCGAGCGGAAATCCATGCAGGAGCTATGATTAATGGCAGATTGGCGGACAATCATTACATTCAAAAGAATGACAGATTTATGATATTGCGCACAGTTTTGGACTGGCTTGCTTCAAACGACAGAGTTCAGGTTGTTTCTGTTATTGTTGACAAAACAAATTTCTCAACACCAGGAGAAGTGTTTGAATTTGCTTGGAAAAATCTGATACAACGTTTTGAAAACTTTTTGGAGCATACAAATAGGGACAATAATACAGACGAGCGCGGTGTAATTGTTCCCGACAATACAAACGGAGAGGCAGTAAAGAAAATTGAGCGGAAAATGAGGCGGATAAATTATATTCCAAGCAAATTTTATGGCCAACGCAACATACCGATTCATTTTGTGATTGAAGACCCATTCTTCAAGGACTCCGCTGAATCTTATTTTACGCAAATGATAGATGTGGTTTCTTATTTTTCTTTGCAGTTTATTCAACCTAATAAATATGTAAAGAAGCAAGGGGCGGCAAATTATTTTACAAGGCTTGATAAAGTTCTACTAAAAGCTGCGTCCCCAAGTGACCAATATGGGCGAGTGTGGATAAAAAAATAGGGCTGATGTAGTATCAGCCCGGGGGAATCCTACCTCCTGATTAGTCAGGGCTCAGATTCATTTTTATTATATATGGAATTCTTGCAGATGTCAAGGAATTCTTTTATAGGAGTATTTAAGGGTAAAGTCCGAAAGCAATAAAGATTGATTTGCTGACCAAGAGAGGATAATTATAATGGGAAATGAGCGAGTAAAACATTCTCATATTATTCCTAAATTCTACTTACAGAATTTTGTCTTTAAAGATTCTCTTCATCCTCGAAACAAAAAATCCGTTATGATTGCCAGAAGAGAGAACTTTAATCTGTGGAAACAAAAAGGTTTTGGTTCAAACAGCATTTTTGCATTAAATGGTGTTTATGATTTTGACGTGATTCCAGAACGGATTCAAACTGTCGAAAAGTATTTGAATATAATTGAAACTGGAATGGGATATGTTGTAAAAAGATTACAAAACCATGAAGAATTATCGAAAGAGGATTACAAATTTCTTACAATGTTTGTCGTATCATTAATGCATAGAACTCCTAAAAGGATGAATCAATTTCAAGAAACAATTAAAAAGGTTCATGATATATTTGAACAATTCGATTCATCTAAGAATAATGAATATACAAAAGAGTATTTTAATGGATTTGAAGATGCATCAAAAATTCAAATACTTAAAACAGCAGATATTGTAAATGCTTCAGGATTTTGTGAAGAGTTTTTTTATTTTCTCTATAACAAATCAAATATGTCTTTTATAACAAGTGATAATCCTGTTGTTATTGAAGATATGTCGAAAAACAGGAATTCTTACATTTCCTGTCCAGAGTAATATTCCAATAAATAAAAAATCTATAATTCTACCTTTGACACCAAATATTTGTATCTTATATTGTGAATACTTAGATAGGCGAAGAATTGACCAGCAAGTTATTACTATTTATGAAGACAATATTATTTTTAAGCTTAATATGCTTCAATTTCGGAATTGTGAAAATTTTGTCATTTCAAATATAGATAACTCACAAACAGATTATGCAAAATGTTATGAGGACTGGTGTAATATAGATTATTCACAGAAATTGATTTTTTCTACAGAGAAAAATCAATATGTGTTAAAAGCAGAATTTATCGAACATAAGATATTTAGTTCTAAAATAAAAGTTTATGACATAGATAAATTTAATAAGATTAATTCAGAGGAGACAATTATATATGTAATGGCATGTGATAAATCTGAATATATGAAAGTTCATAACATAAAAATTATCGAAAATCAAAAAGAATATATAATGGTTGAAAATTTAAATCGAACCTAATATTAATTTCTATTTTGAAGTATAATTCGGTTCAATTCAACGTGTAAGTTCAGACAAGACAAGCCATTGGAAAATCATTTTAGAGTTTCAGGAAGAAACTTTTTCTCCCCCGCCAGCCTTTTGCATTGCGCAAGCGTTCCATTTATGCTATCATAGAATGCTATGCAAAAATTTTCGGAAGGCGGCGACAGGTATCAAAATCCTCTGATTGTTCAAAGCGATAGGACGATATTGCTTGACGTGCACGCGCCGCTTGCCGACGAGTGCAGGAACGCGCTGATTCCTTTTGCGGAGTTGGAAAGGTCGCCGGAGCACTTGCACACTTACAGGCTTACGCCGCTTTCTTTGTGGAACGCGACTAGCGCCGGCATTAAAAGCGATTCGATTTTGGAAACGCTGGACGCTTACAGCCGTTACGACGTTCCGCAAAATGTCGGAGCGTGGATAAAAGAAACGGCTGAGCGTTTTGGAAAGCTAAAGCTGGTCCCCGCTCCGGCGCCTGCCGCAAACGAAGCTGCGCCCTCTTCTGGCGCTGACGGGCAAGTTGACGGCGCGCAAGATTCCGTTCCCGCAAAAAAAGAGCCGCGCGTCGAATATCTTTACTTAGTTGCGAGCGACGAAAAAATTTACGCGCAAATACTGAACAATCCCGCGACAAAAAAATTCTTGACGCCCGCTTCCGGCGCCAAAGACAACTTGGCCTTTTTGCTTGAGCTGACCGACCGCGGAATCGTAAAGCAAAAATTGCTGGAGCTGGGCTGGCCCGTCCAAGACGAGGCGCCCTTGAACGACGGAGAGCGGCTTGAGATAACGTTCCGCAAAAAAACGATGGCGCAAAAGGATTTGGAAATCCGCGACTACCAGGTTGCCGCCGCAAAAGCGCTTGTCGGCGACAAGGGGCCAGGCACTGGCTTTGGAACGATTGTCCTTCCCTGCGGCTCTGGAAAAACCGTCGTCGGAATGCAAATCATGGAAATGCTCCAAACTTCAACCTTGATTGTGACGACGAACATCACCGCCGTCCACCAATGGATAGAAGAATTGCTGGACAAAACCAATTTGACAAAAGAGCAAATCGCGGAATACACGGGCGAAAACAAAACCATCGCGCCGGTGACGATCGCCACTTATCAAATCCTTACATGGCGGCCCGACAAGACCAGCGCTTATCCGCACTTTTCGCTTTTTAGGGAACGCAACTGGGGCCTTATAATTTATGACGAAGTCCACTTGCTGCCCGCTCCAGTCTTTAGGGTTGCGGCGGAACTGCAGGCAACGCGCCGTGTCGGTTTGACCGCCACGCTTGTCCGCGAGGACGGCTGCCAGGGCCACGTCTTTAGTTTGGTCGGCCCCAAGCGCTACGACGTTCCGTGGAAGGACTTGGAAAAAACCGGCTTCATCGCAAGCGCCGAATGCGTGGAGCTTCGCGTCGATTTGCCGGTGGCGTTGGAAATGGAATATGCAATCGCCTCCCCGCGCGAAAAGCACAAAATCGCTGCGACCAATCCCGCGAAAATTTTGGCGGCGAAAAAATTGGTGGAGCAAAATCCCGACGACAAAATCTTGATCATCGGCCAATACTTGGACCAACTGCAAGAAATGGCCGCCCTGCTTGGCGTTCCAATCATCACAGGAAAAACTCCCAACGCCGAACGCGAAAAAATTTACGGCGACTTTAAGAGCGGCGCGACTCGCGTTTTGGTCGTTTCCAAGGTGGCCAACTTTGCGGTGGACTTGCCGGACGCTTCGATGGCGATTCAGCTTTCGGGAACTTTTGGAAGCAGGCAGGAAGAGGCGCAGCGGCTTGGACGAATCTTGCGGCCCAAGGAACGCGTTTCAAAATTTTGGACAATCATCACGCGAAAAACCAGCGACGAAGATTTTGGAAGCAACAGGCAAAAATTTTTGGCGGAGCAAGGCTATTCCTACAGAATAGTTTTGAACGCCGACCAACTGGCGGCGCAAAATGGTTAAGAACGAAGTGGCTCTCTGGCGCGAATATTTTTTGCGGCTGGACGACAAGCAATTTTTGACCCTCATGCGCTTGTATCTTGGCGAGATCAAGACTCCCTACAACAAGCAAAATTTGATAGAGAGCCTGGAAGCCTTTTTGCGACGCGAGGAGACAAAGAAAAACATTTTGGCGCTGCTTTCCGACGCGGATACGCAAGTTTTGTGCGCGATAAAATTCATTCCGGGCGCCACGCTTTCCAAGCTGCAGGAATTTTTTAAGGCGGAACTTTTTTGCGAAATGCTTGAAGACATTTTGCGCGAGCTTAAGGCGCGGCTTTTGATTTACGAGCAGCCGGTCGCCTACGGCCTTTCAAAATCGCTAAAGATAAATCCATTTTTGGCGCCCGCGTTGGACGAGGCCTTGCGGCTGGAGGAACTGATTCCGGAATGCGATGGGCCGGAAAAGCGTTTGGGATCGGAATGCGTCGGCGCGGAGTTTGTCGCGTCGTATCTATCTTTTGTGGCAAAAAATCCCAAGCTTTGCAAGCTGGATGGAACTTTTAAGAAAAAAGCTGAAAGCGACATAGAAGAAAAATTTCCTGGCCGCTTGGAAAAGGCGCGTTTGCTTACAAGGGCTTTGGAAAACCTTTTGATTCTAAAGGACAAGGAAGGCGTTTTTGAAGTTGACTGGAAGCGCGCAAAAAATTTTGCGCAAATGGACGCACAGTCGCAGGCCATGTATTTGCTCGCGTCGGTTTCGGCGCGCTACAGCAGGACAAAGACCAAGTTTTATTCGCAAGTCTTTTTGGACGCGCTAAAATCCGTTCCGGCCAAGGGCTTTAAAAGAGGAGCTTTTTTGCGCTGCGCCTACTTGCTTTGCTGCAAGGAAAACGGGCAGGAAGACTCTTTTGTCGGCTCGCAAAGCCGCTTTGCGCGAATCATCCAGTCGCATAGACAAGAGGAAGCGGACTTGCGCGGAAATTCCAACGGCGCTTTTTTTGAGCGTATGATGGAGCAGGCGGAAGTTTTTGGCTTCGCGCTTTTTGAAGACGTTGGCGAAAGCGTTGACGGCGGAGCGAGCAACGGCGCGAGCGCGAATGACGGCGACGGCGAAAAAATAATTTACAAGAACCCGCGCTTTTTTGAGAGCCGCGTTCCGCCAAAAAACATCGCGATGGTAAACGTTGACTCGGGCTTTAGCTTGACTTTGATGCCGGGCTTTGGCCTTGCGCGCGTTTTGGAAATCGCGGTTTTTTCTGACCTAGTGAAGTTTGACACCGTGGTTCAGTTTGAGATAAACCAAAGTTCCGCCATAAGAGCTTTTGACCAAGGCCTTGAAGCCGAGCAAATCATAAACATTCTAAAGGACAATTCAAATTTCGCCGTTCCCGAGGCGCTGGAATTTTCGATCAAAGAATGGGAGGCCAACTACAAGTCGATTTGCGTTTACAAGGGCTTTGTTCTAAAGGTGAGCCAAGAGCGCAGCGAGGCCTTGCTTCACAATCCAAATTTAAAGAAGCGCGTTTTGGAACGCTTGGCGCCGCAAGTTTTTTTGCTTGACTGCAAGGACGAAGATGAAGTCGCCGCGCTGCTAAAAAATTGCGGCGTGGAAAACATCGGAAAAATCAAGGGCGCGGAAGACGAGCCTGAATTGACGGGCTTTGTTCCGCTAAAAAGATCTGAGGCCCTGTTTGACGGCGACAAGGACGGAGCGCTAAAAAATTCCGCCGCAAAAAAAACGCGCGGCGAACGAAGCGAAAAGCGCTTGCAAGAAATATATTGCGCGATTGACGCGCTTGAGTTGGACGGCGAACAAAAAGACGTTTTGCGGAACGTAGCCAGCGCCAAAATGATTGTGAACGACTCGCAGCTTTGCGCGCCCGCGATTCCGCTTGAAAAAAATTCCGCGCAGGGAATGGACTACGAAGGAAAGCTTCATGTGATTGACCAAGCGATAAAAGAAGGCGAGCAAATAATTTTTAGGCTTTCAAAAAAATCCAAGCTTGTCACGGGCTTTCCGATTGGAATCGACAGGAACAGTTTTGAGGACGGCGTTTACCTGAACGTTTTTGTGGGCAAAGAGCAAAAGGAAATTTCAATCGGTAAAATAGAATTTGTCCAGCGAGTGAAAAAATTATCGATATTATAGATTCAAAAGGTAAGGAAGCGATTTATGCAAAAGAAAATTACGACAGCCCTTTTTGACTGCGACGGCGTTTTGATTAATTCGGCGGCGGACATTTCGGACGCGGTCAACGCCGCTCTAAAGCGTTTTAGAATGAAGGAATTGTCGTACGCAAAATTGCGAACATTCGTAGGAAACGGTGCGCGCGTTTTGATTGAGCGGGCTATAAGGACTTCAAAGGGCTTCCCGCTTGACGCTCCGCTCCCGGTGGAAGAAAAGCGCTGCCAGGAAATTTTAAGCTATTACTTGGACTACTACTATTCCCACGCAATCATAAAGACAAAATTGTATCCGGGCTTGGCAGCCGCTTTGGCGCGCCTTTACGACGACGGAATAAAAATGGGAATCGTTACCAACAAGCCCACCAACATTTTGCTTGAAATACTAAAATATTTTAAAATAGAAAAATATTTTGGCGCCTTTATTGGCGGCGACAAAGTCAAAAAGCTAAAGCCCGCTCCCGACGGAATCGTGATGGCGCTAAAGGAATTGGGCGCAAAGCCTTGCCAAGCGGTGATGGTCGGCGACAGCTACACCGACATCGGAGCCGGCCACGCCGCCGGAACCTTGACCGTCGCCTGCCTTAAGGGAATGGGCGACAAAAAGGCGATGCTCGCGCAAAAGCCCGAAGTCCTTTTGGGCTACGCCGCGGAGATTGCGCCAGCGATTGCGTTGGTCAACGCGTCGGCGAAAGGTTACTGAATTATTGACGGCGCGACTCGTTCCACCGCTTCAAAAATGATGATGTCCGGCTTGTATTGCAAGACATAATCTTTGTCCTCTTCGCTAAATTGCCGCCAATGATATTCCGCCTCTGAAAAAAACGGCGACACAAAAGGCTCTAACGCGTAAAAAAACGAATCGCGAAAAATTATGGCGCGAGGTAGTGTTGGATCAGCGCCTTTTGTGTGAACACCGTCACGACCTTCATTTCTTATGTAGGTATAAAAATTATCGATTTTTTGATTGGCCGGAGAAAGCGTTACTTGCGTGCTTTTTGCGTTTTTTATTTTTAGCATTGGAAGAATGTCGCCGGCTTTCATGCTAGAATCAATTTTCACTTCATATTCAAGCTGGGGTAGATTTGCGCTTGGAAAAAAGTCCTGAATTTTTTTGCGCAGCAATAGCGAAGTCAAATAAGCGCCTTTGGGATTCCAATGCGTGTCAGTTTCATAGTATAGGGGATAGTTAAATTCAGTTTTTTTTGAAATCAGGTAATCGCGTGGAAAAATGTATGGCGCGTTTAGTTCATCAAAAATTTTTGTCATTTGATCCGCACGGGAGAATCCTTCGGGTCGGTCAAAGAGATAATTTTCAGGATAAACTGAATGTTTGTTTGGGCATATTAAAAAAAGATATTTTATTCCATTTGAATCACACCAATTTATTGTATTTTTTATTTTGTTTTTTAAAGACGTCAATTCGTTTTTATCAAGCAAGTTTGCTTTAAAAAAGTCATTAAGATTGTTTCCGTCCTCCAAAAAATAAAACCAACCGTTTCGTCCTTGCAACGCCATTTCATTTGCGATAAGGGAATTTGCATGGAGAAATTTGTCAACGGCATTATTTAATTCAATCAATTTGTTCCGGCCGCCAAATCTGTCGGCGAAGTAATCGTCATATTCAGAAAATATTTTTTCATTAAAATTGTTGTCTTTAAATAGAGTTGGCTTTGAGGCGAGAGCGCGATTTTCTTTTTCGGAAATAGTTCCTTTTAGGTTGAATTTTAAAATGGGAAAAGCAAAAATCATAAGAATGCAAAGAATGAAAACGACTTGAATAATTTTTTTCATATTAAAACCTGAAGTAAATGAATGGGTTGTAAGAATTGTCCGCAAGATTTGCGTAGCACAAAAGCAAGAGACAACCAAGTGAAAAATATTTTACGGCCATAAGTATTGTAGACATGACCTCATTTTTTGAATAGAAGAATTTTATTTTTCGCCACCACGGGAATGAAAAAAGAATTCCTATGGACGCTAAAATAAAAAATTTTGCGTCAAGAGACATAGGCAAAAGCGGATTTGGAATTATGCTTTTTGCTTGTTCACCAAAAATCGCGCAATTTACGCCGAACATTTTTAATGCGATTTTTATTGAATCTTTTGTTCCTGTTCTGAACAAAACCCAAAGCAAAAGAACCGCCAGCAAAGTGAAGGCGCGATGCAAAACATTTAATGTTGTTGAAGCAAATCTATTTATGAATGAACGGTTTTCTTTTATTGATTGTTCATTTTTTACAAGACTACGTTCCGCTGTCATAAGCGTTCCATGTGCCAAACCCCACAAGACAAAGTTGAACGCCGCGCCATGCCAAAGACCAGTTGTAAAGAAAACGATGAAGCGGTTCAAAATGGTTCTCGCTTTTCCTTTGCGGTTTCCTCCAAGCGGGATGTAAACATAATCGCGGAAAAAATTTGTAAGCGAGATATGCCAGCGTTTCCAAAAATCTGTTATGCTGGAAGCTGCATAAGGGTAGTTAAAATTTTCCAGCAACTCAAAACCGAACATTCTTGCAAGTCCAATTGCCATGTCGGAATAGCCGGAAAAGTCATAGTAAATTTGCAATGTGTATGCAATTGCCGCAATCCAAGACAAATAAGTTCCATAAGACATAATTTGAGCTTCATAAATTTTATCGGCCACAATTGCCATTGAATTGGCGATTAAAATTTTCTTGCTTAAGCCGAGAATAAATCTTTCCAAGCCGTTTGCGAATTGTGGAATCGATTCTTTGCGGCTTTCTATTTGTTCATTTATGTCGTGGTAGCGAACGATGGGGCCTGCGATCAATTGCGGAAAGAATGTTATGTAAAGACCGAGTTTTAAAAGATTTTTTTGAGCAAGTCCCGGATTGCGATAAACATCGACAAGGTAAGAAATTTCTTGGAAAGTGTAAAAAGAAATTCCAATCGGCATCACAAGATTGAGCGCTGTTAGAGGCTGCAGCTTTAGGCTAGTCAGAAGAATGTCGATGATTTTGCAAGTGAAGCCAAGGTATTTAAAAATAAATAACACTCCAATGTTTGCAAGAATTGCAAAAGCCAAAAGCGGTTTTTTCCATTTTGAATCATTTTCAAGCCTTAAGCCAATAATGTAGTTAAAAACAATTGATGCCAACATCAGAAAAACAAATTTCGGCTCCCCCCATGCGTAAAATAACAAGCTGACGATAAAGAGAACCATGTTCTTCCAAATACGGTTTGGGAGAACATAGTAAAGCGTTAAAGTTATGGGCAAAAAGAAAACTAAAAATGTTATGGAACTAAAAAGCATAGACCCCTCTTTTTAATGAAAACCTTAATAAATAATAATATATCGTTTTGACGATGAATTTTCAAGACGACGCAATGAACGCTCTTTTATTTTTTTTCGCTTCATTGTATACTTTAAATCTAAATATGGCGGAACGACAAACGATTTTGGACAAGCGAATACAGTTCAATATTTCTCTTTGTAAAAAAAGCAATGGAACAAAAATCAATTTGCAGCGCGCGGCGCAGAACATTGTCGAATTGCAGCGGGGCCTTACAGGAAAGCGCGCCCTTGTCGGGAACGCCTACATGCAAAAGGCTGCGTCGCTCCAAGCCTACCTGCTTTACTATTGGCCGGTGTCTTACGCGCAAACAACGGCCGCCCTGCAAAAGGCCCCGAGTTTTTTTGAGCGGGTCGCGGAGATAAGCGGTTCGGCAGGAACGTCCGGCAATGCTGGAACCGCTTCTAAGGCCAAAAGGCGCGCGGTTCGCGTTTTGGATTTGGGGTCTGGGCCGGCGCCGGCGTCGTGCTCGCTTGCCGACTTGGCGCAAGGCCGCGGAGAGCAAAACATGGCCTTTGAATTTTGTCTTTGCGATTCTAGCGGCGACGCTCTTTCTTTGGGCAAAAAAATTTTGGAAGGAGCTTACGCTAAGACTTCCCGCGTTGAGACAAATGTTTGCAATTTTGAAAAAATCGATTTCAAGACAAGAAACGGCGCGGCTTTCTTGGACGGCAAAAAATTTGATTTTATAATCGCCTCTCATAGCCTTAACGAATTATGGAAGGGCCAAAAAAATCGCGGGGAAAAAATCGCGGCCATGCTGGAAAGCCTTGCCGACTATTTGGACGAAGGCGGCCTTATGCTTTTGATGGAGCCCGCGCTTTTGGCCACAAGCCGCGCCTTAATCGCGGCGCGCGATTCTCTTATTGCAAGCGGCCTAAAAGTCGCGGCGCCTTGTTTGCAAAGCGAAAGCACCTGCCCCGCGCTGGAAAACCCCAACGCCACTTGCCACGCGCAGTTTGATTGGGAGATGCCGCAAATTGTGGCTGATTTGGCGGCGCTTGCGGGCCTTAACCGCGCCGACGTCAAGATGACATATTTTGTTTTTGAGAAGGCGGTCGCCGGCAGTTTTGGTCAGGAAGGAGATTTTGGCAATGGCGAGAACTCTTTGCAAGACCAAAAAGGCGGCGGCCCCGATTTTGGTCTTGCCACCGAGACAGGTCTTGCAACTGCTCCCAGTCTTGCCAACATTTGCGCGCTAGTCGTCAGCGAGCCGATGCTGAACAAGGCAGGACGGATTCGCTACGTCTTGTGCGACGGCAAAGCGCGCTTCACGCTTTCCGCAAAAAACGGAGACCCCAACGCGGCGGCCCAAAGTTTTTTTGACCTAAAGCGCTACGACAAAATAAAAATCGCAGGCGCGCAAGTCCGCAGCCAAAAGGGCGAGCCGCTTTCGCTTGGCTTTGACGAGAACACGCGACTGGAATTTTTGTTGTAAGTTCGACAAAAGTCTTTTTATTCTTCCCAGCCTTTGCAGACATCGCACCAGCCGACGGCGCCAGACACTTTCTCCAACTCCGACGGAGTGAGCTTTACCGAAGTGAATTCGTTTCCACCCGCAGGATGAATGTACTCAAACCGCTTCATCGAAACATCAAGCCAGACTGGGATTTCTTTTGGAACGTTAAAAGGACAGACGCCTCCGGGAGCGAAGCCCGTGATTGACTCAACTTGGTCGCGGGCGATCATGCTGGGCTTTGTATGGAAGAGGGCCTTGAACTTTGAGCTGTTGACGCGGCCGTCGCCTGCCATCACAACGATGACGGGCTTTTGGTCCACGATGAATGAAAGCGTCTTTGCGATTTGCGCCTCGGAGCAGCCGATTTGTTGGGCGGCGTGTTCAACGGTGTCGATTGTTTCTTTGTGTTCGGTGAGCCTGTCCGCGTATCCCTTGGCTTTTAGGAAGTCTAAAACCTTTTCGTTAATCATATGAAAATATATGATACAAATAAGGAGGCAGACAGTCAAGGAATGGGACATTATTCTCTATGACTCGTTCACCAACTTGCCGGTCATGTGCTCAATTTCAAGCTCAAGGCACTGAACTCGCGGCAGGGCGTTTGCCAATTCCTTTTCAAGATAGGCCTGGTCGTCCGTAAACTTCTGAACCAGCTTTGTACAGATTTCGCGGGTTTTTTCCTCGTCAGTAACAAGGCGGATTTTTCCAAAGACAATCACGCTGTTGATGTTCAGCGCCCATTCGCCTTCCTTGCGGTAGCCGGAATCGTAAACGCAAAAGCTTGCCTTGTCGCAGTTTTTGATGGCGTCGATTTTGTGGCCTTCCTTCGCTCCGTGAAAATAAATCTTATTGTCTTCTTCGATGTAAAGATGCGACATCGGAAGCCCGTAAGGATATCCGCCGTCTCCGAGCAGCGAAAGAACTCCGCGCTTTTCGTTTTTTAAAATCTCTTTGCATTTGGCATCACTAATTTGCTGCTTGTATCTTCTCATTGGTCGGAACATAGAGAGTATTATATCAGAAATTAAAATAATTGTCACTTCCAGAATTTACATATAATTTACACAAAGCAACTATATTTTTTAATTTTTTATAGTTATATTAAAAGCATGATAACTGTATTAAGCCAGATTTTAGGATTTATTGGTTCTCTCTGCCTGTTGCTTTTTGGAATGGAGATGCTTTCAAACGGCATTCAAAAAGGAGCGGGAAATAGACTTCAAACTTTGCTTCATAAGATTTCCGGGAACAGATTTACAGCGGTCCTCACAGGACTTGCGGTTACAGCAATAATTCAGTCTTCTGGCGCAACTACTGTAATGGTGGTTAGTTTTGTAAATGCCGAGATTATAAGCCTTACCCAGGCCATTGGAATTATTTTTGGCGCAAATATTGGTACAACCGTGACGGCCTGGATTGTTTCTCTTTTTGGATTTTCCTTTAGCATTGAAGCAGCGGCAATTCCTTTGTTCGGTTTTGGATTTATCCTCAAATATTTTAAGAAGCTTAAGATTCACAATTTTTCTGACTGCTTTATGGGCTTTGCGCTTTTATTCATGGCTCTGGGACTGCTTAAAACTTCCATGAATTTAAAGCCTGAGTCTGTCAGCTTTTTGCAGAAATTTCAGGATTTGAATTTTGCGGGTCTTTTGATTGGAGTTTTGATCGGAACTGTTTTTACGGCCTTGATTCATTCTTCCTCTGCTACAACAGCGATTGTACTTACCATGTCGGCAAACGGTTCTCTTCCCTGGGAGCTTGGGGCTGCAATGGTTTTGGGAAGCAACATTGGTTCTACAGTTGATGCGGTTATGTCATCTTTTGGTGCAAGCGTGAATGCAAAACGAACTGCCGCTGTCCATGTGGCTTTTAATGTTACGGGCACTCTTTTAGCCTTGATTTTCTTCCAGCCCTTTTTAAATCTTATTGATTTTATTGTTCCTGGTCAGCCTGCCCAAAATATCACAAGTCACATTGCCATGCTTCATACGGTTTTTAATATTTCAGCGACAGTATTATTTCTGCCTTTTGTAAAGCAGATTGCTTCTATAACAGAAAAAGTGATTCATGAAAGCCAGAAAGAAAAAGATGCTCATTATAAAATTCCAATCATTCTTCCAAAGAATCATGTCAGTACAGACTTGTATGTTTTTCAGGTTCAGAAAGAAATTACAAAAATGGCCAGCCGCGTAATGGAGATGATGGATTATCTGAATCAGGGGCTTAATCAAAATAAAGATTCTCTGGAGTCTTTGGCCGAAGAAATGAATTTTCAGGAAGAATATGTTGATGAGATGAATCATGAAATTTCCTACTTCCTTCAAAAATGTTCACGTCTTCCAACTGCGAATCACAATGACCGGAACAATTATGCCAACATGATTTCTGTAATTCAGAATCTGGAAGATTTGAGTGATGAGTGCTGTTCCATGATGCATTCACTGTGCAAGTTCAAAAAAGAAGCGGAAGTGTCTGCTTTCGAGAATCAGAGTAAAGAGCTCGTTGAATATTTTAATCAGGTATATATTTTTTATGAACAGACTTGCACTTACATCGCCCTTGGCCTTTCTGAAATTGATAAAGTTCTTCTGTCTGATGTGGAAGACAAAATCGACAAAACAAAACGAGAGCTTAAAAAAACCAGCCGGAAGCGAATTGAAAATGGCAGCAATGTAAAGGCAGAACTTAATTATATGGATTTAGTCCGTAAAATTGAAAAAGCCGGCGACTGCATTTTTGGCGTGATTCAGGCAATCCAGCCTAACTTGGAAGATTCGGTTTTATCTGCTGGTTCTGAAAAAAATCTAATTAGAGCGCAGAATGTAATCATCAATACTAAAAGCAGAAAGGCCTTTGTTTCAGGCAAAGAGGTTCAGCTTGCTGTAAAAGAATATGAGTTGCTCGCTCTTCTTATAGAAAACAAAGGGCAGGTTGTTACCCGAGAGCAGCTTCTGGAATCTGTATGGAATTATGACAAGGAAATAGAAAGCCGCACTCTGGATGTCCATATCGGGCTTTTGCGTCAGAAATTAAATAACCAGAAACTGATTGAAACTGTACGTGGAGTGGGCTACAGAATTCCTTAAGAAGGCAATTATATTTACTTTCTGTTTATAAAATACAAGCCCACAAGGCAGATTGCGACGCCAAGCGCTTTGCTCCAAGTGATTGTTTTATGATAGCCGATAAGCCCCACAAAAATCAGAATGACTGCCAGCGCCGCGTTTGAAACTGTCGCCACAGCATAGGTGATTGTCATGCTGGCATAGGTGTTCATTTGCGCGGGGATTCCCTTAGCGCAAATCTGATAAAGCGTGTTTGCAAAAACAATGATTAAAAGAGGCCAGATGTAATTGAACATATGTTGATTATAGCGGGAATGGGGGAATTACTCAACTCGAATCCAGATCCCGCCTTGGTCTTTTTCATATCAGGCTTTTTCAATCATAGCCTTGTTTATTGTTTTGTAAGCAGAGTAGACTTTTTTTTCTTCTGAGGTCATTGGTGACGTCCCATTTCTTTGTTTTGATTCCTGGCCCGTGCAGGCAGAAAGAGCCAGCACGAGCATTGCAAAAATTGATGTAAGCTTTTTCATACAAGCTTCCTTATTTTCCCAATTTTGCAAGCCAATCCTGAACAGCCTTTTTAGCGGCGCTTCTGTTTGTCTGGGCAACCTTTCCCTGAACGGCAAGGCCTTTTTCTACAGTGGCGCCTTTGCAGGTTGAACGGATGCGGCTTTCTGTTCCGCTAAGTCCGCTTCCTTCGTGGGTGCAGAACGGAATGATTGTTTTTCCGCTCCAGTTGTGGGCTTCTAAGAATGTGTAAACCGGCATCGGCATGTCTCCCCACCAGTTTGGATAGCCGAGGTAGATTGTGTCGTATGCGGTGATGTCGATATCAGCTTTGAGGGCTGGGCGGGCTTTTTTGTTCTGCTCGTCTTTTGCAATCTGAGTCAGGCGGCTGTAGCTGTCGGTCGGATAAGGCTTTTGAGTTTCAAGTTCAAAAAGCTCTGAGCCTGTTTCTTCTGCAATGAACTTTGCGATGATTGAAGTGTTTCCTTCTTTAATGATTCCAACATTGTACTGATCGCCTGCGAGCGAAAAATAAACTACCAGTGATTTTCCCATTTTAGTCTCCTTTGAATTTGAAGTTTTGTTTTGCGCGAATAGCGAACCTGCAAGGCAAGCTGTTATTCCCAAGCCGATAAGTGTTTTTTTCAGATTCATTTGTTCCTCCTCGTTTTTACATCTTAATTATAAGCGGCATCTGTCTTTTTTTTAAGGGCAAGTTGTGGTATAATGTTGTTTAAACGACAGATGTTGCAAATTTGCCTATTAAATAGGTTTTCTGGAGGGAAAATGGCGGAAGAAAAAACACAAATCAGGCTTTTTGAAGAACAGAAAGTTCGCACAGTATGGAATGCTGAGGAAGAAGAATGGTATTTTTCGGTGGTGGATGTTGTTGCTGTATTAACAAATAGCGCAAATCCAAATAATTACTGGAAGGTTCTGAAAAACCGCCTGAAAAAAGAAGGAAGTCAGTTGGTTACAAATTGTAACCAACTGAAATTGCCAGCTTCTGACGGTAAAAATTACAAAACAGATTGTCTTGATACAGAAGGAATTTTCCGCTTAATTCAGTCAATTCCTTCTCCAAAAGCAGAGCCTTTCAAAATGTGGATGGCTCAAGTAGCAAAAGAGCGTTTGGATGAAATGCAGGATCCTGAGCAGGGAATTCACAGGGCTTTGGCAGAATACAAGGCATTGGGATATTCTGACAACTGGATTAATCAGCGCCTTAAATCAATAGAAATCCGCAAAGATCTCACTGATGAATGGAAAAAACATGGTCTCAAAGAAGGCGTTCAATTTGCAACTCTTACTGACATTATCTATAAAACCTGGGCAGGAAAAACCGCAAAGCAATACAAAGAATATAAAGGACTCAAAAAAGAAAATCTCCGCGACAACATGACGAATCAGGAACTGGTTTTGAACATGCTTGCAGAAATGGCTACAACTGATATTTCAAAAGCTCGTAATCCAAAGAATTTTACAGAACATGCAGACACAGCCCGACGCGGTGGGAATATCGCAAAAGAAGCCCGCGAAAAACTGGAACTGGAAACAGGCAAGAAAATTGTATCTCCACTAAATGCAAAAGATTATTTTGAGCAGCAGATTGAAGATCAAGACGATAAAAGGGAGTAGAACCAATGTCAGAACCAAAACTCGACCCCCGCATTGTCCGCACAAAGGAAGCGATTCAGACGGTTTTTAAGCAGATGGTCTGTGAACTGCCTTATGAAAAAATCACCGTAAAGGCGATTACCGAGGCGGCCAGAATCAACCGCAATACATTTTATCTTCATTATAATTGCGTGGACGATGTGCTTGCAGAGATTCAGGCAAAACATTCCGGCGAATACTCTGCCATTGTTTCGGAAATTGATCCGCTCAAGGAAACCGGAAAGCTTGTGCGCTCATTTTTTGAATACATGGAAGCTCAGGATGATTTTTTCAAGCGCGTTACCTGTGACAGCCGTTTTGATTATATCCGCGAAAGAATGCAGAACCGGGTTACAAAACAGGCTGCGGAATCTCGTCCTCTGAAAGGAATAGAGCAGAGCGTGCGCAATATCCTTTTGACTTTTAATAACTGCGTAGTTCTGGTTTACCGCCAGTGGGTTGCTGACGGCCGTAAGATTCCTATGGAAGAAATGATTGAGCTTGCGACGACGCTGCTGGGAAAAGGGATGAGGGGATTCAGGAATAAGTAGTAAAATATCATATTGACAAATATCTATCTATTGATTATATTATTACATATAGATAAACATCAATATGAGGTTTCCTATGAACGAATCAGAAATCGCTCTTATCTGCAAGGCTTTGGGAGATGAAAACCGAGTCCAAATTATTAAAATGCTTACAGGCGGAGAATTATGTGCCTGTAAAATTCTTGACGCTTTTAATATTACTCAGCCAACTCTTTCACATCACATGAAGATTCTTACAGACTGCAATCTTGTCAATTCAAGAAAAGAAGGTAAGTGGACATACTATTCAATAAACTGCAAAAAGTTCTCGGAGTTCAAGAGTTCTGTCTCTGAGTTTACCTGCAAAACTTCACCCGCAAAAAAATCAGCTGGAAAGTGCTGCTGCAAGGATTAGTGATTATGGGAAGTTTTATTCAAAATCAGATTCTTGGAATGCAATGGCTCAATACACTGATTGGAAAAATCCTTTCTGCTGCCGGACTTGATATCGAAAGCCGTTTTGGTGGAAGCCTTCACTTTTTCCTTTATGATGTAATTAAAATCACAATTCTTCTTTTTGTTCTGATATTTTTGATTTCATATATTCAGTCATATTTTCCGCCTGAAAGAAGTAAAAAGATACTTTCACATTGCAAGGGATTTTCTGCCCGAGTAATTGCTGCTCTTTTGGGAACGGTAACGTCATTTTGTTCCTGTTCTTCAATTCCCCTTTTTATGGGATTTACGACTGCAGGGCTTCCGCTTGGAGTTACCTTTAGTTTTTTGATTTCTTCTCCTATGGTTGATTTTGCTTCACTCATTTTGCTGACCAGTATTTTTGGCTGGAAGATTGCGATTGCTTATGTTGTGCTGGGGCTTGTAGTTGCTGTTGCCGGCGGAACAATAATAGAACATCTTCATATGGAAGATCAGGTTGCTGATTTTATTCGTAATGGAAAAAGCGTTTCACTTGAACAAGAAAAGCTGTCGCAGAAACAAAGACTGGTTTCTGCATTGCAGTCTGTTGCCGGCACACTTAAAAAAGTTTTTCCATATATTCTTTTAAGTGTTGCAGTGGGCGCGATAATTCATGACTGGATTCCTGAGGACTGGATTGTCAGCCTGCTTGGTAGGAAAAATCCGCTTGGTGTAATTCTTGCAGTCTTTGCGGGCATTCCCTTGTATGCAGATATTTTTGGATGCATTTCAATTTCTGAAAGCCTCTTAATGAAGGGCGCGCTCTTGGGAGTTGTTTTGAGCTTTATGATGGCAGTAACGACATTGAGTTTGCCTTCGCTGATTATGCTTAAAAAGGCGATAAAAACAAAGCTGCTGGTAACTTTTGTTTCAATCTGCGTAGCCGGAATAATTCTTGTGGGATATTTTTTTAATGCTTTTCAGGCATTGTTTTTATAAATCGTTAAGGAGGATTTAATGGAAAATCTTACAATTAAAGTTTATGGAAGCGGCTGCAAGGGTTGCCAGACTTTACATCAGAATGTGATTGACGCTCTGGCTGAAATGAATGTTGCGGCTGACGTTCAATACATTACGGACATGCAGAAGCTTATGGAAACAGGAGTAATGAGTCTGCCAGCTCTTGCAGTGAATGATAAGATTGTTTCGGCTGGAAAGGTTTTAAGTGTGGCAGAAGTTAAAAATTATTTGGGGTAGGAAAAATGAATCACAGAGAAAAAGCCGTAAATTATTTTTCGCAGAAATTGCATTGTTCCCAGGCGGTTCTTGCGGCTTTTGCGGATGAATGCGGAATTACAGAGGAAGAGGCGTTAAGGTTTGGAAGCTGTTTTGGCGGCGGAATGCGCAAGGGAGAAGTATGCGGAGCTGTGACCGGCGCTCTTATGGTTTTAGGATTATTGTATGGCCAGAAAGCAGCCAGTGACACAGAAGGCCGCCAGCTTTCAAATAAAGTGAATGATTTAATGATGGACCGCTTTAAAGAAAAATGCGGCTCTTATATCTGCAATGATTTACTAGGATGCGATGTGAGTACCGCAGAAGGCGTTCAATACTGCCGCGATAATAAACTCTTCACCGAGTTCTGCCCCAAGATGGTGGCCGCCGCAGTGGAAGTGGTTGAAGAAATAATCCTGGAACAGAAGGGAGCCTGAATCGTAAACACAAAAGCTTGCTTTATCATAATTCTTGATGGCGTCGATTTTGTGGCCTTCTTTTGCGCCGTGAAAATAAATCTTCGCATTGGTCTGAACATAAAACAACTCTTAATTTGCAAACTTTACGCAGCATTCAAAAACGCAACGGTCGCTTTCTTTGATGTGGATGTAAATCTTGCCGGGAACTTCTGAATCTTCTTTTTTGTAGACCTTAAGAATCTGACCTTCTTTGCTTTCGCCGGTATAGTGAACTTCAAGATCGGTGATTTCGTGAGACTGCAGAAAATCATCCGAAAATACACAAAGGGCAAGCTTGATATATTCTATATTATTCATATGGTGCGACATATCAATTTGTGAAGAACGAATCTGCTGCTCAAAGACAAAGTCGCTGTCAGAAAAATCAGAAGGGAAGCGTTCAAAAGACTCATTAAAAACGGCCTCAGGAAAATTCTCCTTTGGATATGGAAGATTTGTGATTTTGAGTGGACGATGATTTTCCAGACTCAAAACGCAGGCTTCCTGATTTGCAACAAGAAGGCTTTTTCCATTTTTATCTATGAATTGTGTATTAACATGAGTTCTCATTCCCAGGTTATCGATAGGGAAGGTTTGGGCTGTAATAATTTCGCGCCAGGCTGGCCGACGTTCAAAATGAACTTTTGTTTTTGTGAATACCCAGAAGGCATTAAACTTTTCGCGGTAAATTACACCGTCGCAGTCCATCGCATTAAAAGCCTCAGTAAGATTATCCTGTACAAGCAAAACAGACTGAGCCACATCCATCCGAACAGATGAATCAATAAACGCAGAAGAAATCTCCCGCTCAGTTTCAAAAATCAAGTTGTTATTCATGGTTGTTATTGTAATGTTTTTTCAAAATATCGGAAAGCGATGTTTTGATTTTTTCAAAGGCTGGTTGATTTTGCTTTATGTAAATAATATTTCCACCCGTTCTCAACATATACAACAGTTACAAAATCAGTTATTCTAAAATCACAAAGCGCTTTGAAATTGAGGACTTTATGAATTACAGAAATGCATGGGACATTTTTCCAGAGAATCTTTTGAAGCAGATTCAGCGATATGTCAGCGGCGAGACGATTTACATTCCGGCCAAAAACGAAAAAAAGGCCTGGGGTGAATCTTCGGGCTACAGGGCATATCTTGCAAAAAGGAATCAGAGCATGAAAGAAGATTTTGCTGTCGGCCAGACTATTGAGCAACTATCGGAAAAGTATTGTCTTTCGGTCGATTCTGTAAAGCATATTGTCTACACAAAACAGGAGCGCACTATGCTGAATTATAACAAGACACTTTCTTCGGCTTTGAGTTTCGCCAAAGAAAATAAAATTGACGAATGGATTCATACCTATCTTCACGATGCAGGAAAGAATATTCCCTTTTCTGATGGACTCAAACTTTTTGAGCGATATTACATTGGTCCAATAAAAATGCCGACCGATATGTTCGAGCGTAACACAGGTCCCGAAGAAGATATGAAATATAAAATCGACAAGGACTGGTGGCCAATCCACGTGGCAGCCCTGGAGGATTCAATTAAAAAAGATCCAGACATGCCGCCTCTCATTGCCCACTATGTCGAGCACGGTTTTGAAATGAACGATGGAAACACCCGTCTGCAGGCCTATAAAAATCTTGGAGTTCAGGAAGTGAATATCATTATCTGGATTACCGAGCAGGAAGAGTACGAGGAGTTTATGAGTCGTTATGGAAAGTATGCGGAGGGAGCAGCTGTTATCAATTGAAGAGTTTGTGAAGAAACATGTATAATTCACTGCAAAGGAAAGCTGAATCTTTTGAGTAACGAAATTTCTTACCGCAAAAAAATGATGATATAGAATGCGTCCATTATAAAAACTGGACCAAGGCTTATCCTCCTCAGTTTAAAGTTCTTTATTCATATTGTTACCTCTTGAAAATAGAGTAGTAAAAATATGAATTAAAAAACTGGATAAAATTGCTCTTTTGATTAATAATCTTTCAGTTTTAAGATAAATGCTTTTTTAGATTCGCCGTGATATTCCTTATCTGTTAGAGAGCATCCTCTTTTGCTCCTATTTTTTAATTCTGTTCGTCTCAATGACAGATACCGTTATTGCCAGAAGAACCTGAAGTCCGCTGGACACCAGAATTCCGGTGCCATTGTTAATTGATAATCCATAACTCACTACAGCATTACCAATTGCATGAAAAAGAATACAGGGTATTATGCTTCCTTTTACCTTGTGCAAGGCCGCTGCTGAAAAAGCCGAACCTGCCAGTGAAATTGCAAACCACAGATAACTTCCGGAATACTGGTAGGTGCCTTTTATAAAGCAAAGTGGAATATGCCACACAAGCCAGATAGCAAAATTTATTAAGCTGGCGATTATGAATCCACATTTTTTTTCTAAGACTTGTTGTAAATATCCTCTCCATCCAACCTCTTCAAATCCGCCAAACAAAAACATTACAGGAGTAAATACAAGCACCTGCCAGAATTTTCCTGTAATCCTTACATCTCCAAACAGAAATGGTATTCCGAATCTGACTGTTAAAAAAACAGCAAGCAGAATTAATTCCAAAAGAAGATTATTAAAACAGAAAACTTTTTTCAGAATAGATTTTAAGCCGTTGTCGACACTTTCTTTTTGCCAGAGGATACATGCAGCAATTGCAGGAGCACAAGCGGCAACTATATAGAAAATAATTCCAATATTGTAAGCAGGGTGCTCATACAATCCCAAATTACTTAAAAGTATATCTAAGCCCCAGAACAAATATGTTATAGCAAAGGATATAATTAAATAGCGGCATATTTTTTTTCGCATAATAAACACGTCCCCTCTAAACTTTTGAATTGTTTTTTTTACTATAAACCATTTTAATTGCAATGACAACTTCTGTTTTGCGATAGAAGCGCAAATGTTATCAAGACGTAAAAGAACATCGCTGCTACAATTATCGTGTAAACTTTTGGAGGAAAAATATGGACGATTTTAAACCGCTGTTTGAATATGTTGAAAAAAACATTGAAAGCAAACTTGGGCTAAAGGAACTCGCTGATTTTATGGGTTACAGTCCTTATTACATCAGCAGAAAATTTATGGATCTTTATGGCATTCCGATTACGGCTTATGTGCGAATCAGGAAGCTGCAATATTCCATAAAGGATTTGCTTGTTGATATGAAAGTAATTGATGTTGCCATGAAATATTCCTTTGAATCTCACGAAGGTTTTTCAAGATCGTTCAAAAGTCTTTTTGGATCTTCTCCAAAAGATATCAAAAAATATTTGCAGAAGTACGATATTCCGGATGTTGAACTTTGCCTGTTGTCGGATAATTGCCTTAAGATTTTTGATGACGGCCGTGGAATCAAACTGGATGATGATGGAGTGGTTCACGAAGAAGTTCTGCAGAATCTTTTTTCAGGGAAGCCGATTACAAAACTTGAGTATGCACAGATGGGAGACCTGCCCTTTGATGACCTTAGGCTTGTGAACTCTCTTTGCGAAAAGCTTACAATAACTGTCTGGCGAAATGGAAAAATCTACGAACAGGATTACATTCGCGGAGTTCCTCAGCATTCTCTTACAAGCAAAACTAATGATTCTGCGATTCCGCACGGAACTCAGATTGTCCTTAAGCCGGATACTTCGATTTTTGAAGATACCATGTTCAGCAGGGAAAAGCTTAAGGAGTGGATCAGCGAAAACTATTCAGACTTGATGGATAAGGTGAGAATAAACTAAAATCACAATCTTTGGGCGAGACTGTAGCTTCGCCCACAAGTGAATTTAAAATATTAATTTAAAAATCTTATGCTATAATAAATGTAATATGGATAACGAATTGTCAGAAAAAAACAAAAAGATGCAGGTTCTCATTGCAAAGGAAGCGGCTTTTGCAACAGAATGTGGGATTACAGAAGAAGAGGCTCTTACATTTGCAATGATTTATTGGGCTGCGATATTACTTCAGAAGAGGGGCATCAATTTTGCGTTGATAATAAACTCTTCACCGACTTCTGCCCAAAAATGGTGGCTGCCGCAGAGGAAGTAGTTGAAGAAATTATTCTGGAAAATCTGTATCATGCTAGATAAGGGGCAAACGACAAATGGATGATATTCAATACAAAAGATTAGACACGACCAATTTCAACGGACGTTCGTTGGATTCCTTCGTCCGTCATCAGGCAGTCACCGAGTGCTGGAGAAGATCGGACAATATTTGGAAACTTGTACCGAATGTCTATGAAGAAAACTGGTCACAGGAGCAATGCCAGGAAATCGCAGAGGATGTGGCGCGGCACATGAACCTTGACCAGACGGGCTTTGGCGCGTTCAATGGCGATCGGCTCATAGGATTCGCAACTCTTTCCCATCATATTTTTGGAATGACGGCACGATATGTGCAGCTGATTTGTTTTCAGGTTTCGGAGGAGTTCCGGCATCAGGGCATCGGCAGAAGGCTTTTTTCAATTGTATGTGAAAAGGCTTTGCGGCTTGGGGCGGATAAGCTTTACATATCTGGACATTCCTCGAAGGAGTCGCAGGCAGCGTACCGGGCGCTTGGATGTACATTTGCGGAGGAGGTCAATGAGTCGCTGGCGGAAACGGAACCCTTTGATGTCCAACTGGAATACAGATTAAGAAAGTAAGTCGGACATGAATGAAAGCAATCAGGTTTCAATACTGTCGTGATAATAAACTCTTCATCGAGTTCTGCCCAAAGATGGTGGTTGCTGCTTTACCTCAATTAATACTTATAGTAGAATATGAACTTATGAAGCAGTACATTGTTGATGGTATGCTGATAAAAAAATGCTCGCTTTCAGATGTTGAAAAACTGGCTCAATTAAACAAGCGGCTCATCGAAGACGAAAAAAGCGACAACACGATGAATATTGAAGAGCTGAAAGCTCGGATGCAAGGTTTTCTTGAAAGTGATTATGCCGCCTATTTTTTTATGGAGAATGACGGAATCACAGGCTATGCGCTTGTTCGGCACAGTTCAAATCCCCTGTATCTTAGGCAGTTTTACATCGACAGAAATTTCAGACGGCAGGGCAAAGGCCGTGCAGCCCTAAAACTTTTGCTTGAAGAACTGAAAACAGATAAGGTTGACATCGAAGTTTTGTCATGGAACGAGCCGGCGGTTAAATTCTGGGAAAGCTGCGGTTTCGTCGAGCGAAGCCGCTATATGAGAATGGATGCAAAAAAATCAGCAACCGCGCCACAGACTTGCAGCGAAGCTTCTAGCGGTGCCGGGATATCAAACTCTCGGTACGAATGAACATTCAGCAGCAGTTTACTTTCTTATAAACCTATTATCCTGCTCAGGGATTTTATCATCAGAAACAAAACGTTCAATTGCCATTTTGGTCCTCCTGATCTATCGATTCTTTTTTAATCTTGATGCTATTAAATGTGAAATTGTAGCAAACAAAATGATAATAGAAATATAATCGATTGCAAAGAGAATGTAGCCGCGTTCCAGGTCGAAGAAGAAAAACTGCTGCTGGAGGATAAGATATTTCCAGACTCCGCGGGCAATGAAGGCGTAAATGCCGTAAGCGCAGACCAGGGCAAGAATAATACGCGGAATGATTTTTGCCGTTACATTCTGAAAGAGCCGTCCTACATGCAGCCCGATGTGCAGCGACATAAAAAGATAATACCAGTGGCTTGCAAGCAGATGGGCAATGCGGGCAAAACCGAGTCCGCCCTGGATGTTCAAAAAAGTGAAGATGTGATTTGAAAGAATGATTCCGCTTATCATCAAAAAAATTGTGCAGATTAAAATGTCGCAGTTGATGAAAGTCTGCATTACGCGGTAGGGATTGTATTTTCCCTTGAAAATTGCGCCGTACCATCTTCGGTTCAAGCTGATGTGGACTGCCCAAAGCAAAAGAAGCGCCACGCCCAAAATCTCATGCACAATGTCGGCAGGAAAAAAATAGTTTCCGCCCATAAGTATGATGGAAAGAAGAGTCATCGTTATGTCGATCGGCATTCTAAGGCGCTGGGTTTTGGTCATTGTTTAATTTCCACCAGCCGGTAATTGCGATTTCCAAAACCGATTTTCTCCGCGTGTTCCAGCGTGTGGATTCCGTTGCGGCTTTCGATGCGTTCAATAAGGCTGCCGGAATCTTTTGCCTTGTAGACCAAATCCACGCAGGCCTGGTCCAAAGCCACCGGGTCTAGGCTTGAAAGGATTCCTATGTCATGCATGTCCGGCTCAGCTGGATTTGAATCGCAGTCGCAGTCCACCGAAAGGCGGTTCATCACGTTCACGCAGACAATGCCTTTGCCGTTTTGCATGTAGTCGCAGACTGATTTTGCGGCCTCTGCCATGCTTTCCAAAAATTCGTCCTGCGGGCAGCGAGTCCAGTTTGTGACGCTGCGGCCTGCGGAATGAATGTTAAGCTTGCCTGATTTTTCGCAGCTCATTCCCGATGCGAATCCGATGGAAAGATTTTTTATCGCTCCGCCAAAGCCGCCCATCGCGTGGCCCTTGAAATGCGAAAGAATCAAATACGTGTCGTAGTTTTTAAAATGCGTTCCCACATAATTTTCCTTTAGACGGACTCCGCCGTTTACCGGAATCGTCATGTAGCCGTCCGCGTCTTGTAAGTCAAAACCGTTCGCTACGTCCAAAAATCCGTGGTCCTTTGCGATTTTCATGTGGTTGATGTTGTTGCTTCGAGAGCCGCCGTAAGCAGTGTTGCATTCAACGATGGTCGCGTTCAGTTCGTCCTTTACAAGATTTTTGATGAGGGCGGGGCGCAAATAATTTGCCTTTTCGCTTTCGCCAGTGCTCACCTTTACGCCAGTTTTGCCTTTGATCTTGTAGCCGGTTGCCTTGTAGACTTTTACAAGCGCTTCAGGCGTGATGTCGCGGATAAAGTAAACGACTGGAACAGATTTGTCGCTGGCCGGGGCTTCGTGTGTTTTGTAGCTTGCCGCCTTTGGATTGTCCTTTGCAAAAAGACTGAATGCCGCCAGCGTGAAAAGCGCCGCTAATAAAAAAGATTTTGCTTTCATTGACCGCTCCTATTATAACTGTTTATTTCAATATTTCAAACACAGCCGTGACGTCGCCCTTGCCCAGAATCTTTTTGAGCTCGGCTTGCGTCACGCCGTCCACCTTTCCAAGGCGGGTAAAGTTCCAGCTGTTAGTGTCATAGTAAATTGTAATCTGATTTCCTTGGTACAAGATGATGTCGCCGGCGGTGGTTGTAATCTGCGTGTCGTTTCGAGGAAGCGAAGTTCCAAGCGGGCCGACTTTTTCAAAGTTCCCGTAGTCGCGCATTTTTATTGCGACATGGCCTTTTTTTAAAAGCTCGTAAAAGGCGGCGGCAGAAGAATTGTCGGCCAGGGTGGCGGAAAGTTTATGGCTTCCGCTGTCGCTTGTAACTTGAATCGAGATTTTCATATTGGAACGTTCTCCTTTGTCAGATGATTTTATCCCCCTGCTGCCATTAGCGCAGGCTGTAGAAGCAAGAAGAAAAATTGACAATATAAGTAGAAGTAATTTTTTCAATTAATCCTCCTTGTGTTTTAGTAACGCTGTGTCACTTATCTAAAGTGTATGTCATAACTAGCGATTTGTCAACACTAAAATGCGTTTTTAGTGACAAAAAGTTGCTTATTGCAAAAATCCTTTTACTGTGTTATTCTTTAGGTATGGCAGATTATATTCGCGCAAGAAGCGACGAACACAAAGAAGAAAGACTTTCTCAAATAAAAGAGGCAACCGCAGAACTTTTTGCAAGCTGTCCTTACTCAGAAATCACGCTCACAACAATTGCAGAAAAACTTGGCTGGTCGCGCGCAAACCTTTATAAATACGTTACGACCAAAGAAGAAATCTTTCTGGAAATATCCGCAGAAAAAATGGCCGCCTATTACAACGCATTGCTTTCGGCTTTTCCGGAAGGCAACAATTTTACGCCGGACGTGATTGCAGAAGTTTGGGCTGGAATCGTCAACGCTAATCAAGATTACATGCGCTATGTTTCATATCTTAATCCGGTGATAGAAACTAATGTAACGGTCGAGCGCCTTGCAGTTTTCAAAAAGAAATATTATGACCTGGCCTATGCCTTCCGCGACAGGCTTGCTCAGATGCTTGGAAGCAGTCAGGACGCCGCCTACAAAATCCAGCTGGATGTATTGTTTTACGCCTCGTCAAATGCGGTTTGCTGCTACAAAAATCCTTTGGTGCAGGAAGCGCTCAAACAGATTAACATTGTTCCGCCGCCAATGGATTTTTACAAGGACATGAAGGACTTTCTTAAAATGCGTCTTGCGTGGAAGGAATAAGAACGAAAGAAGATTTTTTCAGTAAACTTTACTGGCGACGCTCATATTGTTTTATTGATAAAATGCTAGTCCGCAAGGCAGATTGCAACATCAACTTCTTATAAAAGATTTGTCCTGCTCTGGAATGTTGTCGTCTGAAACAAAGCGCTCGATTGTCATGTGAAGGTCGTATTTTTCGCACAGCTCTGCGATTGTTTTCATCATTGGCGTTGCGTGGTGCTTGTCAATCGCCTCTTGGTTCTCCCAAGAGTCGATTAGGAGAATCGTTTCGTCGCCGGAACTTTCTTCAAACGGCAGGTAGTATTCATAGCGAAGGTTTCCCTTTTCCGCGCGGATTTTTTCAACGGTTCCGCTGGAAATCATTTCACGCGCGAAGGCTTGGGCCGCGCCATTTTTTCCTGTGTAACGAAGATTCACTGTGATTGCCATTTTTGCCCTCCTTGCTCTGCGGTTCTACTTTAACAAATCATTGACGAATTTTTTTATGTCGTCGCCGCTTCCGCGAGTAAAGTCTTTTCCGCCCTTAAAGTCCGCGCCTTTGGCAAACTTTGCAAGGTCGCTTCCGCTGCGTCCAAGGCCGCTTCCGCCGCTTGTGCAAAGGGTGACAAGCTTTTTGCCCGCCCAGTTTTGGCTTTCGATAAAAGTGTAGACGATTTTGGGAGCGTAGGCCCACCAGATTGGGTAGCAGACAACGACGGTGTCGTATTGCGCGATGTCGATTTTGTTTGCGATTGCGGGGCGGCTTTTGGGGTCGTTGCATTCGATTGTGGTAAGCGATTTTTTGTCGCGCCAGTTAAGGTCGGCTTTTGTGTATTTGTGAACGGGCTGGATTTCGATTATGTCCGCTCCCATCGCCTGGGCCGCGTTTTTTGCCATGCGCTCTGTCGTTCCTGTCGCGCTAAAATAAACGACCGCCGTTTTTGCCGATGCTCCCGCCATTACAAAGCCTCCGATTAGAAGTCCAAGAATTAGTTTTTTCATTTATGCCCCTATAAGTAACATTCCGTCACTTAACTAAAGTGTAAGGCATAATCGGCGCTTTGTCAATAGTTTTTTTCGCCGTAATTTTTTTGTCAAAAAACTCCAATTTTGTGGAAAAAACCCTAAAATATGCTATAATATATGCGCTAACTTGGAGGAAGGCTTCAGCTAATGCTATACGCGATAACCCCGGCGGCAGTTCTGATATTGAACTTAATATTGAACTGGGAATTGTTCAAAAACTACGGATTTTACGCCAAAAAAACGGATAGGCAAAAGCAGGCGCGCGTTCGCTACAATTGGTTTTTGCTTTCCGCCTGCTGCTACTTTGTCGTGGACATGTGCTGGGGGCTTTTGTACGAGCGCAGGGAAGTTGACGCGTTTTTCCCCTATATATATTGTTTGACAGTCTTTTACTTTATGTTCATGCTTTTTACAATGCTGGCATGGACGCGCTATATGCTCTCTTATCTTGGGAACGGGGGCTGGCGCAGCAAGGTTTTGCTTCATTTGGTGTGGGCCTTGGCTGTTTTTGGAATGATATGCCTGGCCTTGAACCATTCCTTCCATCTAATGTTTTCGTATAACGATCAGCGCGTGTATGTAGGAGAAGTGGGAAGGAATCTTACTTTCCTTTTTCAAATCGCCTTTTACGTTTTAATCACAATTTACATGCTGCGCGTGGCCCATAACAGCGCGGGAAGCAAAAAGACAAGATGCGTTGCGGTGGCCGCGACAAGCGTTGTTTTGGGAACCTTTCTCACATTTCAAATTCTCAACGCGTTTTTTCCATTCTATGCCACAGGCCTTATGATCGGAATATGCCTGGTTCATTCCTTTGTTCAAGCCAGCGAAAAAAAAGAAAAAGAAGTGCATGACTACATCGCTTCGGCAATGGCGGAAGCGTACGAAGCCATATTCTATATAGACCTTGACTCCAGCGAATACCTGGCCTTCTCCAAAAGCCAAAAATATATGACGCTGGACGCGACGGCCAACGGAAAAGATTTCTTTAAAGACGCCCTTGCAAGCATCGAAGGTTGCATCTATCCTGAAGACTGGGAATACGCAAAAAGTTTTTACAGCAAAGAGGCTATGCTGAAAAATCTTGAAGGAAAGCGCTCGTTTTCTTTTAAATACAGGGTTATGATAAACAATGAGCCGCGCTTTTTCCTCTTTACCGCGATGCGCGAAAGCGACAGCCAGTACCTTATCTTTTACGAAAAGGACATAGACGATGAGCTTATGGCGGAAAAAAGGCAAAAGGAAAGCCAAAAGAAGACAATCACGTTTGGCCAAATCGCTGAAAGCCTGGCTTCGCTTTACGACGTAATTTATTATGTGAACGTCGCGGATTCATCTTTGTCTGCTATAAAACCAATGACACTTATGGCAATCTTGAAATCAATGATTTTGGCGATGACTTTTACGGCGAATCGCTTTCCAACATACCTTTGGTTATCCATGAACATGATCGCGAAAAGCTTTCCGATTTTATAAATAAAGACAACATGATTTCCACTATGGAAACCCACAAAGACTGCAACATAACTTACCGCATGATGGTGTCCGGAAAGCCCCAGTACACAAGAATGACTGTCAGGAAAAGCAGCGACAGAAGCCACTTTATCATCGGCATTGAGAATGTCGACGCCGAAATTAAAAAAGAAAAGCAGCATCTTAAGGAGCTTAAAACCGAAAAAGAGTTGGCGCGGCGCGACGATCTTACCGGCGTCAAAAACAAGACCGCCTACAGGGAGCTTGAAGCCTCCGTTCAGGGAAACATCGACAACGGCCTTGACTATTTGAACTTTGCCCTTGTAGTGTGCGACAGCAACAACCTTAAGCTTATAAACGACACTAAGGGCCATGCGGCCGGAGACGAATACATTCGCGCGTCGGCGGCGCTTTTGTGCGGCATATTCAGCCACAGTCCTGTATTTAGAGTGGGCGGCGACGAGTTTGTGGTATTCCTTCGCGGGAACGACTATTCTGCGCGGCATGAGCTTATGGAAAAGTTGCGCGGCCAGATGCTGGAAAATTTAAAGACAAACGGCGGAGCGGTATTGGCTTCCGGCATGGCTGAATACTTGCCGGAGAGCGACAGCTTTGTTTCTGAAATATTCGAGCGCGCCGACAAGGACATGTACGACGACAAGGCGCGGCTTAAGGCGCTTGAAGGGTAAGCCCAGCGCTTTATTCTTTTTGCATCACCGCGATGGCGCAGGGCATGCGGCCTTCAACAACCGTGTAGCTTGCGTCCTTGTGGCTTAGGCCTTCAAAAAATTCTTTGTAGCTGGCCAAGTCAAATTGCCGCTTAAAGTCCGCTCCCAGCCACTTGATGAAATTTACCGCGACGATTCCAGTTCCCTTTGACATGTTGATGTATGTCGGAACGATGATTTTTCCGCCGCTTTTTGTAACACGGAAAAGTTCCGCCAGCGCTTTTTGCGGCTCTGGAAGCAAGTGGATTACGTTTCCGGCCACAACCTTGTCAAAGCTTTGGTCGCCAAATTCAAGGGCGGTTATGTCGGCTTTCTTAAATTCCGTGTTGCTGAATTTGCCGCATTTTTTTACGGCCTGCTTCAACATTCCGTCCGAAAAGTCAGTGGCCACCAGGCGCTTGCATTTTGGCGCGATGTATTCGCTGATGGCTCCCGTTCCGCACGCGCATTCCAAAACTTCGTCGGAGGAATCAATAAACTCCGCGACTTTTTTCCCGGTTCCCGTATATACTTTTTTGTTGTAAATATTTTCAAAAAGGTCGTACAGCGCTGCCGCTTTGTCCCAAAACATTTTTTCTCCTTGCGCCTATTTTACAGCAATAGCTTGAAGGCTGTCTATAGAGGGCGGGGCGCGCTTTGACATTGATGTGTGGCGGTAGAGGCGCAAATATTTTCCTTGCTCTTTTTCCACAATTATTGTATACTATATATAATTATGGAAAAAGAAATAGCTATTTTCAAAACAGAAAAAGAAACCATAAACGTAGAAGTCCTCTTTGAAGACGAAACAGTCTGGCTCACGCAGGAACAGATGGCGCAACTGTTTGAAAAATCAAAATCTACAATCAATGAGCATATAAAAAATATCTTTGAGGAAAAAGAGTTAAATGAAAATGAGGCGATAAGAAAATTCGGAATTTCCGAATTTTCTTCCACTATCACCAAACCCACAAATTACTACAACCTCGACGTCATAATTTCCGTTGGCTATCGTGTTAAATCTCTGCGCGGCACTCAGTTCCGCCAATGGGCCACAAAACGCCTTAACGAATATATCCGAAAAGGCTTTGCGTTGGACGACAACCGCTTGAAGCAGCTTGGCGGCGGAGATTATTGGAAAGAGCTTATGGCTCGGATTCGTGACATTCGCGCCAGCGAAAAGGTCTTTTACCGCCAAGTTTTGGACATTTACGCAACCAGCGTTGATTACAATCCTCGTTCCGACACTTCGATTGAATTTTTCAAAAAAGTTCAGAACAAAATGCATTTTGCCGTTCACGGCCAAACCGCGGCCGAGGTCATTTACAACAGGGCCGATGCAGAAAAAGAGTTTATGGGCTTGAAGACTTTTGAAGGAAGCAAGCCCCATTTAAAGGACGCTGTTTTCGCCAAGAATTATCTTGACGAAAAAGAGCTTCGCGCGCTTGGCCAGATTGTCAGCGGATATCTTGATTTTGCGGAGCGTCAGGCGGAACGCCAGCAGCCTATGACCATGAAGGATTGGTCAGAACATCTTGACAAGATTCTTACGATGAGCGGCGAACAGCTCTTGCAAGGAAACGGCTCAATTTCACACGAGAAAGCGATCGAAAAAGCGACAAGCGAATACAAAAAGTACCAGCAAAAAACTTTAAGCGATGTTGAGAAAGACTTCTTGGATTCAATAAAAGAAATTGAGAAAAAGGCAAAAGATTAGCCGATCTTCTCTTCCTCAAAATTCCTCCTCAGTTGAATTTTCTCCCAAAATTCAGTATTATCTTCTCTATGGAAAAATTAGAAATTGGTCAACAAATAGAAACGGAAATTGTGGCCATCGGCAACGACACAATTTTTTTGGATTTGAGCTCTAAGAGCGAGGGCGTGCTTTCGAGGGCGGAACTGGCGGACGAGAACGGAAACGTCAGTGTCAAAGAAGGCGACAAAATCAAGGTTTTTTACTTGGGCGAAAAGAACGGCGAGTCGCGCTTCACCACAAAAATCAGCGGACAAAACGCCGACAAGACGATGATAGAAAACGCCTGGACAAGCGGCATTCCGGTTGAGGGCGTCGTTGAAAAAGAAATCAAGGGCGGCTACGAAGTCAAGATTGGCGGCGCGCGGGCCTTTTGCCCATATTCGCAAATGGGCGGACGCAAAAAGGACGACGACACGGATTTTACTGGCCGCCACTTGGTCTTTAAGATTCAAGAATACAAGAACGACGGAAAGAACATCGTAGTTTCTAACCGCGCGATTTTGGAAGAGCAGCGGGCCAAAAACCTTTCCAACTTGGAAAGCCAGATTGCTGTGGGAACGATGGTCACCGGAAAAATCACGGCGCTCCACAATTACGGCGCCTTTGTCGACTTGGGAGGCTTTCAGGCTCTGCTTCCTATTTCGGAAATTTCCCGCGCCCGCGTTGACGACATCCAAAAAGTTTTGTCGGTCGGCCAGGAAATCACCGCCAAGGTAATCAAGGCCGATTGGAAAAACGAAAAAGTCAGCGTAAGCCTCAAGGCGCTCGAAGCCGACCCCTGGGATTCTGTCGAGCAAAAATTTTCCGAGGGCGACAAGATTGACGGAACGATCGTACGCGTCGCCGACTTTGGCGTGTTCGTCAATTTGGCGGACGGAATCGACGGCCTTGTTCATGTTTCGGAGCTGGACGTAAAGAAGGGAACCAACTTGCAAAAGGTTTTCAAAAAGGGCGACAAGATGAGCGTAGTCGTTCAGGGCGTGGACGCAAAGAACAAGCGCATCTCCCTTACGACAAGCGAGTCCGCCGAGCAGGATTTGGAAACCAAAAAATATTTGGCCAGCAATTCCAACGACGACGACGGCGAGACCTACAATCCGTTTGCAGCTTTATTGAAGAAATAATTTAAGGTCGCGGGCTTCTTAGGCTTGCGACTTTTTATATTAGGAGTTTTTATGGAAACACGAAACATTTTTGAAAACATTTCTTGCATCGACCACAGGTATTCTTTGTCAGAAGCGAAAGCCTTTGAGGGCTTGTCAAAATACATTTCGGAAGAGGCAAGCGTAAAGAGCTTTGCCAAGTGCGAGGCCGCGTTGGTTAAGGCGCACCTTAAGGTTCGCGGAAACTTGGACGACAAAAAGGCGCAGGTTCTCGACCAGGCCGCCGAGAACATCGACCCGCAGGAAGTTTATCAGGAAGAGGAAAAGACAAAGCACAACATTCGCGCGCTTGTCAACGTTCTTAAGACAAAGGTTCCCGCTGACTTGGGACCACTCGTTCACCTTGGAGCGACAAGCGTGGACATCTTGGACACGGCCCTTTCTTGCAGAATGCGCGACGTGACGCAGAACGTGGTTCTCCCTGAATTGAAGGAGCTTGAAAAAAATCTTTGCGCCATCGCCGAGCGCGAGTCAGACACTCCGCAGGTAGGACGCACTCACGGACAGCACGCTGTTCCAATCACTTTTGGCTGGAGCATTGCCGAATTCGTTTCCCGCTTGGGAAAGTCAATCTTGCGCATCGAAGAATTGAGCAAGCAGCTTAAGGGAAAGCTTGCCGGCCCGGTAGGCTCTTACAACGGACCCAGCATGATTGTCCAAGACCCTGAGGAATTGGAAAAAATTTACCTTGACTTTTTGGGACTTGAGCCCAGCGAATATTCAAACCAGTTGGTGGAGCCCGAATATCTTTTGCGCCTCTTGCTTGAGATGAACGTCGCTTTTGGAATCATCGCGAACCTTGCCGACGACCTTCGCAACTTGCAGCGCAGCGAAATCGGCGAAGTCTTTGAATACTTCGCTTCGACACAAGTCGGCTCTTCGACAATGCCGCAAAAGCGCAATCCGTGGAACAGCGAGCACGTTAAGTCTTTGTGGAAGGCCATGTGCCCTCGCGTGATCACTTTCTATATGGACCAGATCAGCGAGCACCAGCGCGATTTGACAAACTCCGCCAGCCAGCGCTTTATCGCCGATTACGTCGCCGGATTCACAATGGCGGTTGCCAGAATGAATTCTGTCGTGGCGGGCTTGCAGGCCGACCGCGAAAGCATGAAGCGCAACTTGGACAACGCCGGCGGAAAAGTAAAGGGCGGCGTTCTTGCCGAGCCCGCCTACATTTTGCTTGGCGAAGCCGGAGTGAACGACGGCCACGAAGTTATCAGAAAAATCACCCTTGAGTGCGAGCAGAGCGGAAAGACTTTCTTTGAAGTTCTCAAAACTCATACAGACGCTTACGCTAAAATCACAGCCCAGTTGGAAAAGCTTGGCGTTGAGGACCCGCAAAACTTCTTTGCCAATCCTGAGCGCTACCACGGCCTTGCCGCCAAAAAGTCAAAACGCTTGGCGCAAAAATACGCGGAGTTGATGAAATAACTGTCATTGTCGGGCGTGACCCGACAATCTTTTGTGGAGGCGCAATATGAAAATTGGTTTTATCGGAATGGGAAACATGGCGCAAGCGATTGCGGCCGGCTTTGTCGCCTCAAAAAAAATCGCCGCCAAAGACTTGTGGGCCTACGCTCCCAACCAAGAAAAGCTAAAGGCCAACGCTGCCAAAATCGGCTTTAATCCCTGTTCCTCAAACGCGGAAGCGGTGAAAAACGCCGACACTGTTTTTGTTTGCTGCAAGCCCAATCAAATCGAAGGCGTTTTGGCGGAAGTCAAAGGCGCTCTTGACGGAAAGGCTATTGTATCAGTCGCGGCTGGTTGGACTTTTGATTCCTACGCGAAATTTTTGGACACAAGCAAAACCCGCGTCTTGTGCGTAATGCCAAACACGCCTGCCCGCATCGGAAAGGGCGTAATCTTGCTTGAAGAAAAAAACACCTTGAACGCTGACGAAGCCAAGCAAATAAAGGACTTGCTTTCTAGCCTGGGAATGTTGGAAACAATTCCGGCGAGCTTGATGGGAATCGGCGGCGCGGTAAGCGGCTGCGGACCTGCCTTTATGGATTTGATAATCGAAGCCTATGCGGACGCCGCTGTCAAATACGGCTTTAGCCGCGCGCAAGCCTACCGCTTGGCAAGCCAAACTATGTTGGGAAGCGCCGCCTTGCAGCTGGAAACTGGAGAGCATCCCGGAGTCCTAAAGGACGCTGTTTGCTCGCCGGGCGGAACGACGATTCGCGGAGTTTGCGCTTTGGAAAAGGCGGGCTTGCGGAACGCTTGCGTCCAGAGCATCGACGCGATAATGGAATTTAAGAATTCAAAAAAATAAAAGATGGTCATTTGCGTTGCGGGGCCGATTGCGGCGGGAAAAAACTTCGTCTGCTCGATTTTGGAGGAGCGGGGATTTTTTTGCCTGGACGCTGACCTTGTTATCCATCAAGTAATTAAAGAAAAAGAAGAAGAAATCTTTTTGCAGTTTAAGGAAGAGGCGGCCGCCGCCGGATTGGAATTGAAAAAGTCCGACGGAAGCCTTGACCGCCGCGCCCTTGGAGAGCTGCTCTTTAAAAATCCAAATCTTTTGGCAAAGCAAGAAAGCCTTGTTTATCCGGCCTTTGAGCGGCGGATTCAGGAAATGATCGACGCGAACAAAAAGGCATCGCAAGCCCAAGACGCGGGCGGGTCCGTACAACCGATAACGGTCGGTCTACCAACGGCGAATGGGGCGGGCGGCTTTGCCATAAACGCGACGCTGCTTTACAAAACGCCCGCGCTCTTGCGGCAATGCAAAAAAATAATTTACGTCGACGCGCCTTTTTTGGTCCGCGTTTGGCGAAGCCGCCGCCGCGACAAATTGCCGCTCGTGCAAATCCTGCGGCGGATGAAGGCGCAAAAAGGCCTTGAGGGCCAATACAAAAAATTTGCGTCTGAAAACAATATAGAATTTATTCGAGTAAATAATTTTCTTTGTGACGAGGGGATAAAGAAATGGATATCTTAAAAACAGCGCTTATTGGAATCGCGATTGGAATGGCAAATGTAATACCGGGAGTTTCCGGCGGAACTTTGGCGGTCGTCTTTGGCATCTACGACAGATTTATAAACGCCATTACATACAACGTAAAAAAGCTTTGGGCCAACAGACGCTTTGTCGTTCCGATTTTTTTGGGAATGCTTTTTGGCGTTCTCTTGTTCAGCAAAATGATTACCGCCCTTTACGGCCGCTTTCCGATTCAGACAGACTACTTTTTTACCGGCCTCATTATTGGAAGCATTCCTATGCTTTTTATTTACATGGTGAAGGAACCAAGTCAAGACGACGCCGACGGAACGGAAAGAAAAACTATTGGCGCGGCTAAGATTGTCGGAATCGTCATTTGCGCCGTCGCGGGCCTTGCGCTTATTCTTTTGTTCAATTATTTGGAAGAAAAATTTTCAGGCCCAAGAGAAAAGCTTGGAAACCTTCCTCCTTTGAGCGTTCCCCTTGCAGGAAGAATTTTCTTCGCAGGTCTTGTGGGAGCGGTGGCGATGGTCGTCCCTGGAATTTCAGGCTCGCTCTTGATGCTTATTTTGGGTGTCTATCCGATTGTCATCACGAGCATTCCGGCGCTTTTGAATCCGGAAACGACAGTCCACGCATTTTTCCTTCTTTTGCCAAACGGAATCGGAGTACTTATCGGCCTTATCTGCGGAGCGAAGCTCATCGCATGGCTTTTAAGGAAATTCCCCAACCACACTTACGCGGTGATTTTTGGACTTATCTGCGGCTCCTTCTTTGCGATATTCCCGGGCGTCAATTCTTTTGACGGCGCGCTTATGGCTGTGGCGAGTTTTGTTTGCCTTGCGCTTGGAGCCGCGCTTTCTTACTTTACTTCCCGCTTTAGCAAGGCATAAAATTTAATTGCCAAGAGGGAAATCTTAGGTTACAATAAACGCTATGAAAGCGTTGAAGAATTTTTTCAAATCAATAAAGCCGGCGATAATTCGTTTTCCGGCTTTATTTATTTTGTTGTTGGCATGCGCCGTCTTTTCCACCTTGCTCTCTTCTGCATGGGAAATTTTTCCCACAAAGGATCTAAAATACGAGTCCCCAGAATGGAAGGCGATGTCTGAGGCTCGCAAAGAGTTCACAACGTTAATCACAAATCTATTGAAAGCCGGCGGAATCAGCGCCATATTTTCTTTTTTTGCGGGAATCGCCGTTCCATTTTTCTCAAAAAAATTTGAGCAAAAAAAGCGGACGCTCTTTTTGTATGGCGGGCAACTTTTGGGCTTGTTTTTATTCTTGCCAGCTTACTTTATTTTCAAAGACAGTTCCTTTTACAAGGGAATGGCCTATTGCGGATTGATTGCGGCCATGATTTTTTGCTCGATTTTCATTTTGATGTTTGAGCAAGAAGAAAAAATGGTCGTTCCAAATTTAATTGTCGCTGAAGTGATTGCAGGAATTTCGGCTGGATGCGTTTGCGCAGGTTTATTCATCATTCGATACGCGGTTGACTTGTTGCTGATAAAATTTAATTCGTTGGCCGAAAGTCTTGTCAACTCGGCGATTATCGCCGTCACTTGGATGGTTGTTTACGCCGGTATTTATGTCGCCAGCATCACTAAGCCAAAAGAGGAAATCACTTGCCCCAAGGCATTTAAAGTTATTTTCATGTTCATTTTGCTGCCCCTGTATTTGGCGCTGCTTTTGGTTCTGTACGGCTATTTTGCAAAATGCTTGTTCACTCTTTCGATGCCGAGCGGAAAAATAAATTGGTTTGTTTCTTTTGCCACAGTCTTTTATTTAGTCTTTCATTTTTCGGTCAGACAGTTTGAGGAAAAGGCTGCGAAACTTTTTTGCAAGTGGGGAGCGGTAATTTTAATTCCGCTGATTATCATTCAATGCTTGGCGTTTGGAATAAGAATCAACGCTTACGGATTCACGCCGTCTCGTTACGGAAGCCTCTTGTACATTTTGTTCAGCATAATTTTTGTGGCGCTTTCGTTTGTCAAGGAAGGAAAGTGGATGAGCGCCGCATTCCCCTTGTTCGCAGGCCTTTGCCTTTTTGCAACAATCACGCCGATGAATTTGGTTGACGTTCCGCAAAGAAATCAATATGCCCGCATAGACAGCATTTACAAAAAAGCCGGCCTTTTGATAGACGGAAAATACGACGTTCAAAACGCGGCCGAAAAACTGGAGCCCGAGCAAAAGGCGCAAATCGTCGAATCGTTTGACGCGATTATTGGATCCGAATCAGAAATAAAAAGGGACGGTTGGCCGGCAAAAGACTACAACAAAAGTTTCGACGGAATAAAAGACGAAGTGAAAAAAGAAAGCTTTGAAAAAATTTTTGGCTTTGCCTATTCCAAAAAATACGGAAAGGAGCCGGCAGATGAAATTTTCTATAAGTTTAAATTTGACTATGACCAAAAAATTCCTGTCAACATCAAAAAGTATTCGGAACTGTACCGCATAAATAATTTTGATGACGTGGACAAAAAGGCCGTGATCACTTGGGCTGACGGCCGAAAGACTGACATTACCCAAGAGATTATGGACTTGCTGAAAGAAGTTGGAGAAGAAGAATATTCAAATTACAAAGACAAGCCCGGCGCTTCGATAGTCTTGAAGCAAGAGGGCGGATACACATTCATTCTTACATCTTTGTCGGCGAAGATGAAAAAAAATAAAGAAGGCGAAATAACCTACTTTGACGTTTACGGAAGCGGTTTCGTTTGCAAGTAAAAAAAAAGGCGGCCGCAAAAGCGACCGCCTTTTTTACTGTAGCGTCCGTAGGACGCGGTGACCCCGCTCGAACTAACCATTATGGTCTTGTCGGTGAAAGTACGAGCGGTCTACCACACAGTGAAGAACAAGCCGGCGAGCGGCGAGAAGACAATCATAATAACAGAGAACGTGAAGGACTCTATCGATATGAGCGTCGCCCGCTGCTCGGACGGGAACATGTTCTGCAAGCGCGTGTTGGTACGCACTTGGAGCGCGTCGTCGGCCATAGACGACATAAAGCCGCCTAGCGCCATTAGGACATACAAGCCCGAATGTTCAAGCGCGATGGCCGACAAAATCACCGCCGTCGCAATCGTGAATATCGCGCGGTAACGGACTTTCTTTGCGTAAAGAATGAGACGCGCTCCGATCACGCCTCCCGCTTGAGTGGCAAGCAAGGCGATTCCCAAAGCCCAGTTTGGAATGCCAGCCATCGGAAGCTTTGCCTGCAAGAAGAACAAAAGCAAAATGTCCAAGGCGCCCACAAAAGAATTTGTGAACATCAAGAGCATCGCTTTTTTGGCTTCTTTTAGGAACAAAAAGCTTTGCTTAAAGCAATTGGCGATTTCTTTCCAAACGTTGAAGTTTTGCGGCAAAGGCGAAAGCCTGATTTCAACCAAGCCCGCAAGCAAGGCAAGCTGAACGAACGCTGCGGCGACTCCTGTGACGTAAGCCAGCTTGTAGCCGATGACAAGCGCGAATCCCGCCGTCAGTGTCGAAAGGCCTTCGCACACTCGGTAGATCACAAGCTGGTTTGAAGCGTAGCGCTCAAATCCTTCCTCTTGCCCCACGGACTTTAGCGAATCGTAGGCCAGCGCGTCGCCGGAGCCGGACGAGAAGTTGTAGTTTAGCGCCTGAAAAGCGATTGAAAGGCAGACAAGCGCGAAGTTGTTTGAAAGAATCATCACGATGTTGCCGGCCATTCGCATGAGGCACGAAATTACAAGCGTCTTTTTGCGGCCAAAGACATCCGCCAAAACTCCCGAAGGAATCTCGAACAAAATGCTTACGATATGAAAAACCGTTTCCGCAAAGCCGATTTGCGCCAGAGAGAATCCGCGCGCCGCCAAAATCGCGACCCACGCTCCCGAAAGTGAAATCTGTCCGAACACTGCGGACGAATACAATCTGTTTATTTGTTTTTTTATGTTGAACATATAAATCCCCTGTTAATGAAAATTAAACGTAGCGGGATTTTAACTGTGTTTGGATTTTTCAAAAAAGACTTTTGGAAGCCACAGTTTTATGAAAAGGACCCACTACCCCTATCGCGCGATAGAGAAGGATCCTTGAGCTAAAAATAAAACTGATGTTTTCCACATAACAGTTTCATTATAAGCCCGCTGCGGGTATTTGTCAATAGTTTGTTTTTGCGCTATATTCTTTTTTATGAATGAGCAGAATCAAAAAGTTTGGGGCCTATTTCTTGCGGCGCTTTCGATTTTTATTTGGGGAATCACTTTTGTCAGCACAAAATATTTGCTGAATGATTTTTCGTCGCTGGAAATTCTTTTTTATAGATTTTTGGTCGCCTACATCGGCCTTTGGTTCATGCGGCCCAAGGTTGAAAAAATCGCCTGGCGCGACAACATTTATTTCGCGCTGGCGGGATTGTCGGGCGTGGTCTTGTACCAGCTTTCGGAAAACATCGCGATTCATTTTACCAACGCTTCCAACGTCAGCGTAATCGTAAGCATTTGTCCGCTTTTTACCGCCATCGTAAGCCAAATCTTTTTAAAGGAGCGGCATCTTTCCGTTTGGTTTGTCGTCGGATTTTTTGTCGCGATTTTTGGAGTGGCGCTTGTGTGCTTTAACGGAAAGGCCGCGCTGGAATTGAATCCCAAGGGCGACCTCTTGGCCCTGTTCGCCGGCGTTTGCTGGGGCTTTTATTCAATGTTCATTTCCATCTTGAACAAAAAGAAATACGACAAAGTTTGCTCCACCAGGCGCATTTTCTTTTTTGCCGTTTTGTTCATGCTTCCGCTCGCGTTTTTTGGCTGGCGACTTGTTCCGCAAGACGGAGCGGCCGCCGCAAGCGCCAACGATTTTGTCCAGTCCTTCTATTTTTTTGTTGAGCCAAGCGCAACCGCCGCGCGCTTTTCCAAGATTCTTAATTGGGCCAACATAATTTTTTTGGGCGTCTTTGCCAGCGGCATTTGCTTTACCACTTGGAGCAAGGCGTGCGACATTATCGGAACGGTAAAAGTAAGCTGCGGCTTGTACTTGATTCCAATCGTCACTGTAATCTTTGCCTTCTTTGCGCTTGGCGAGCAGTTGACTTTGCTAGGCGCGGCCGGAACTGCGATAACAATTGTAGGATTGTTCTTGAGCGAGAAGAGGGGATAGCGGAGAGTGAAGCTTACCCCGCCAAAAACTGCATCACAAGGTTTACCATCAGTTCCTTTTCTTCCGGCTTGGATTCGGCGATCATAATTGTAAGCGCGACAAGAGTGTTGTCTTCGATTTGCTTGATTCCGTCCTTAAAGAGCAAGCCGTTTTTGTTCAAAAAGTGCAGGAACATTGTCGCCGCTATGCGCTTGTTTCCGTCGCTAAAGGAATGGTTCTTTGTGACAAAATACAAAAGGTTTGCGGCCTTTTCTTGCGCGGTGGGATAAACGTCCTTTCCGCCAAAAGTCTGGTAAATGGCGCCGATGCTGCCCTTGAAAGACTCGTCCTTTTCGTTCCCAAAGAGGTCGCTCGTGTCGCCAAACTTCATCGAGTCTATTACTTGGCGGGCTTCTTGGTAAGTGATGCGGTAGGTGTCCTGAGTTCCGCCGGGCTTTTTTACGCGCGAGTGGTCGTAGTCGTCCAGCAAGTCAAGGGCGCCGGTGTATTGCTCTATCACGGAAAGGATTTGGCTTGAGTCCAGCTGATTTTCCGCGCGGCGTATGATTTGCAAAGTTTGGCGCAACTCTTCCAAGCGGCGGTTATTGGCGGCGTAGCCTTTTAGGATGTATTGCTTTAGGACGGAATTTGCCCATTTTCGGAACTCTATGCCCCGTTTGGACTTTACGCGGTAGCCCACTGAGATGATTACGTCGAGGGAATAGTATGCCACGGGTTTGTCAGAAAAAGCATTATGCAAAAAATGCATATTGCTTTTTTCGTCAACCTCGCCTTCTTCAAAGACATTTTTGATATGCCTAGAAATGACGGATTGATTTCTTTCAAAAAGCTCGATCATTTGACTCTGGTTCAGCCAAACTGTGTCCTCTTCAAACGGAACGGAAAGAGACACGGATTTGTCCGCGCTTTCAAACAGAACAATCTCTTTTTGCGCCATAAATCACCTCTTTATGTTAACTATACACTATAACAGTTATATTTGTCAAGTAAAAAATGAAAGAAGTGCGCTAAAAACGAAAACTATTTTTTACTCTATTGTGATTTGATAGACCGCCTGCGTATAATGAATATGATGGAGCGCGTGCGCAAAAACTGTTTTGGCATAAAGAATTTTTCTTGAAAAAATCCACCTTGCGCCGTATAATTCGCAGTTATGCCCACACGCCACTGGTATGGATATTTTATGAAGTATGGAGAAAATAAGAATGGAATCATTAAAAATCAGTATTAAAAATATTAAGAATATCCGGGAATGTAGTTTTGAGTTTCCACTACAAAACAGCTTAAATTTAATTGTTGGAAATAATGCGAGTGGAAAAAGTACTCTTTTACTTAATTTGTCACAAGCTTTATTAAAGAAGAGCTTCAAGGGTTTAAGAGATGATGATTATAATCAAGATTCTATCGTGGAAACAGATATTGATGGACAAAAAGATGCATGGTGTGCAAAATCAGGTTGGCGACTTACAAAAATAAACAATGCTTTAAATGGAATGTATGAAGGCAGCCTTTTTTATGGCACAAGATTTGATAATTCGAAAAAAATCGATAACATATTAAGGGACGGTAAACTTGGTACAAATGACATCGTTGATGCTGATGACTATATAAAAGAAAAACTTAGTTATATTTTACATGGTGTACCTAATAAATATCCAAGCTTAAAAAGAATTAGAAATAAATATATCACAGAAAGATATAAACTTAATAATACCCCATATTTTAATGAAGTTAATAATCATCTAATAAGTCAATACAGAATGAGTTCTGGTGAATGTTTACTAATATCTCTATTACATTTTATTTATAATGCAATAATTAGAAAATCGTTGCCTACAGATAAAATTGTTTTAATGTTAGTTGATGAAATAGAACTAGCTCTTCATCCAATTGCTGTAAGCAGATTTATAGATTTATTAAATCAACTTGTTAATGAACATAATAATCTTATGGTAATTCTAACATCACATTCTCCTGAGGTTATACAGAAAATAAAACCAAATAATATTTATAAAATTGAAAATGAAAATGGTATAATTAATGTTGTAAATCCTGGATTTCCAAGTTATGTCATTCGAGACGTATATCGTCATGATGGTTTTGATTTTCTTTTTTTAGTAGAAGATCAGTTAGCTAAAATTATTATTGATAAGATACTTGTTTCTAAAGGTTTATGCTCAAGTAAACTTATTCATGTGACACCAGTTGGAGGTTGGGAGAATGTCTTAAAACTTCATAAGGATTTATTAGCAAATAATGTACTAGGCGTTGGAAAACAAATAATAAGTATTCTTGATGGAGATGTAGCAACAATAGTTCCTGACGAATATAAAGATTTAAAAAAACTATTTTTACCAATCCAAAGTGTTGAAAAATTTTTGTATGAAGTGATTATTAAAAATCCTAATATAAAGATAAAGAAGATCATTAATGATAAGTATTTTACTGTGAAGAGTTTAGATACATTGATTTCTGAATTCTATCAAAAATATGACAAAGATGTTTCTCATCCAGATAAAAAACTTTATTTTAAACTAAAAAAGGATTTGGAAGAAAGACATATTACAGAAGATGTATTCATTGAAAGATTGTCAGATGATATTATAAATAATATTAATTTTGATACACTGGTAAATAGTTTAAACAAAATCATTAAATCTAATTAATTTCAAAATAAAGCATAACAAAGGTTCGTAACCGACAGGCAGTCAAGCTGCCTGCGGTACAACCAGTTGTTATGCCCACGCCCGCACTGGGCCGCTTGGAGGGAAAATAATGCCTGATATTATAAATATAACTCCATATAAAGAATTAAATCAGGGAGAGAAATGTATATACGATTTTATTAATAAAGAACAAAAAATTTTTGAAAACGTAATCAATTACTTAAAAACAGAAAGCGCATTTTTAATGTCTCCAGGAATTTATACGCATCCATTTAAATCAGATATTAAGTTATTAGGACCGTATCTTTATACAGATGGAAAATATTGCTGGGATAGAGATACATGGAAATATGTCGTAAAGTATAATCTTGAAATTCCAGACTTTTTTATAAAACATGTAAATTCATCTGAAGGCAAAAAATGGCTCAAAGACTATACTGAAAACAATAATTTTACATGGAAAAACATAATATCTGAAAAGAAGAAAAATTCGAAAAATGAATTATTCCTAATTCCCGATGATATAGGTGATTTGGATTTGACAGACTTTTAAATATTTTTAATAATGAGGAGAGCATGAAATGAAACAATTTGCTGCCCTCATTTTGATCAAAAACGATAAAATAAAATAACACATAATAAGGAATGCGCTAAAAACGAAAAAAATTATTTCTTACCCTATCGTGATTTGTTATGTTGCCGTCCGCACTGTGCTACTTCCAACAAAAATAAGGAGTATTTTTATGAGCAAAATGAACAAAATTTATCAGGGAAGGAATAAACTTCCAAATTGACGCGGTGGCATTTAAGGAATAAACCCAATTGACACTTTTCCAAAATCTTTATAATATAAAACATCTTTTCATTTAGGAGACACACTGCCGATGATACTGTAATTCTGATTTCCGTTAAAAAAACGCTTGGCGCGAAGGGCGCGGGGCGATCTTTGGAAGTCAGTTGCAGTTATTTTTTTGTCGGCCGGGCGTCCGCTTTCTGTGGCTGGCTTCTATTTTTTTGGAGGCCAAAATGTCAATTCAAATCACAAAACTTAACTTCTCTTATCCTGAGTCAAACGCAAATTTGTTCGAGGACTTTTCGCTTCAAATTGCGGAAGGCTGGACTTGCGTGGCCGGAAGCAACGGCAGCGGAAAAAGCACTCTGTTAAAATTAATCGCGGGAATTTTGCAGCCTGACGGCGGAAAAATTTCTTGCGGGAACGCAAGCGCAAAATCCGGCGCGGTTGGCGGAACGGCGGGCGACGCGCTTTATTGCGCTCAAGAAACGGCTGAGCCGCCCGAAAACCTTTACACGGCCTTTTGGTCGGACGACAACGAGGCGCGCAAATTTTTTTCGCGCCTTTGCGTAACCGAGGAAATGCTTGAGCGCTACGAAACTTTGTCGGGCGGCGAAAAAAAGCGCATTCAAATCGCCTGCGCTCTCGCCGAGCGGCCCGCCGTTCTTTTGCTGGACGAGCCGACCAACCACCTTGACGCAAAGACCGCGCGAATGATTTGCGAGGCGCTTGGCGATTTTGGCGGAACGGGAATAATCGTAAGCCACGACCGCGCCTTTGCCGACAGCCTTTGTTCGCGGACAATTTATCTTTACAACGAAGCCGCCGCCTTTGCGGGAGGCAGGGATTGCGTTGCCTTTGATTCTTATCCGTGCGGCCTTACAAAAGCCTTGGAGCTGCGTCAGGCGGCGGGTCAAAAGTCCCGAGGCGAATGGGAGCGGCTTAACGCGAAGGCCGCGGCCGAACGGGGCAGGAGCGCCGCTCTCGAAGCGCAAAACCAAAAGGCCAAGGCCCGCCTTTCCAAAAAGTCAATCGATTCGCGCGACCACGACGCGCAGGCAAAAATTGACGCGGCCCGCATCAGCGGAAAAGACCGTTCCACCGGAGACGCAAAGGCCCGGCTTGAAACGCAAATCCGTCAAACGGAAAGCGAACGCGACAGCGTAAAAAAAGCCCTGCGCCGCAAGGAAGGATTCGCGCTAAGCCAAAGCGACTATTCCAAGCCGCTCGCCGTGGACGAAACTGTTTTAGAAGCCGGTTCCTACAAGATGAAAATTAAGCGCATGGAAATAAAGCGCGGAACGAAAATCGCACTGACCGGGGAAAACGGCGCCGGAAAATCGCTTTTTGTCCGCCACGTGATTTCGCTTTTGGAAAAGGCGGGACGAGCCAACGAGGTTCTTTACTTGCCGCAGGAAATTTCCGACGCGCAAAGGGACGCGATTTTTTGCGAATTGGAAGGCTTGGAAGAAAGCGAGCGCGGCGAGGTGCTTTCTACGCTTTACAGGCTTGGAAGCGAGCCGGAGCGTTTGGAAGGATTGAAGCGCGGCGACAATTTGAGCCCCGGCGAGCTGCGCAAATTGATGATAGCGCTTGCAGTCCAAAAGCCGCTTTCGCTTTTGGTTTTGGACGAGCCGACAAACCACATGGACATCACAAGCGTTGTCGCCTTGGAAAACGCGCTCGCCGCTTTGGATTGCGCGATGATTGTGGTAAGCCACGACAAGGCCTTTTTGCAAAAAGTTTGCAACGCAAGTTTTGTGGCCGAGCGCGACGGCGGCTCGGGCGAGCTTAAACTTATGTAAGTAACTGTCATTCCCGCGCTCGATTGCCAGCGCTCGCAAGAGCGCAGTTTAATAAACTTCAACTAGCAAAATGGAGCGCAGCGACATACGCGGGAATCTGTTAAAGAAAGATTGTCGGGTCAAGCCCGACAATGACTTGGGAGAGCAAAAATGCAAATTAAAGAAATAACAACTGGCAAAAAAGATTTTCTCGAATTGCTTCTTCTTGCCGACGAACAGGAGGACATGGTTGACCGCTACCTTGAGCGCGGACGAATGTTCGTTCTTGACGACGGCGGAATAAAGGCCGAGTGCGTTGTCACCGACGAAGGCGGCGGCCTTCTTGAAATAAAGAACATCGCCACCGTTCCCAAAAGCCAGGGAAAGGGTTACGGCAAAAAGCTGATTGAATTTTTGGAAGAAAAATTTCATAATGGCTATGACGCCCTGCAAGTCGGAACAGGCGACAGCCCGCTCACGATTCCCTTTTACGAAAAATGTGGATTCAAGCGGCATCACGTTGTCAAAAATTTTTTTACCGACAACTACGACCATCCGATTGTGGAGGCGGGCGTCCGTCTTGTGGACATGATTTATTTGCAAAAGGAATTGTAGAATGAACGCGACAAAAAACGATGGCTTTTCAAAATGGGTGGCCTGCTGGGGAACGGCGACTTCGATTACAAAACGAACGGAAACGACATACGCAAAAGACTTGACCTTGCGCTACCCTATAAAGATTTGCTTTAACGGCTCAAAGCTGCGCTTCACATTTTCCAACTTAACCGGAACGGAAGACGTGATGGTGACAAAGGCCTTTTGCGCAAAAAAAGGCGCGGGCCAATACAAGCCTGTAGCGATAACAAAAAACGGCGCCGCGTCGTTTTTGATTCCCGCTGGAAAAGAAATCACGAGCGACGAAATTGACTTTGCGGTGACAGCCGGCGATACCGTTGACGTAAGCATGTACTTTGAGGGCTACACGCAGATGAACGCTGGAACGGTAATTCTAAGCCCGCTAGAAAAAGGCGTCTTTGCTTACGGAGACTTTTGCGCGGCGGAAAATTTTCCCGACGACCTTAGCGCGCCGGCAAACGCCTTTTATTTTTTGAACACAATCGACGTTTTTACCGAAGAAAAAAATCGCGCGCTCATCTGCTACGGAGACTCAATCACTTGCTGCAGTTGGGTGGATTACCTTCGCGAGCGCGCCTTTAAAGGCGGAGAGGGAAACGTTTCTGTAATCCGCCGCGCGGTTTGCGGAACAAGAATCTTGCGCCAATACGATTGCATAACTTACCAGGCTTACGGCCTAAAGGGAGCGGCGCGCTTTCCGATTGAGTCAAAGGCAGCGGGTGCGGACTCGATAATCATTCACCACGGAATCAACGACATAATCCATCCGGTTGGCGTGGAGGTGAACAAGTTTAGGCCCTGGAGCGATTTGCCGAGCGTCGCTGACTTGATAGAAGGCGTCAAAAAAATTTACGTGGAGCCAGCGAGAAAGGCCGGACTAAAAGTTTACGGCGCGACGCTTTTGCCGATTTACGGCTGGCGCACTTACAACGAAAAGCGCGAGGCGATGCGCGCCGAGTTCAACGAATGGATAAGAGCCTCAAAGGACTTTGACGGCTTTGTTGACTTTGACGCGTCCGTCCGCGACGCGCGAAACCCCAAAGCCTTTATGAGCGACTGCGATTCCGGCGACCACTTGCACCCAAGCGAAAGGGCCTGCCAGCTAATGGCGCAAGCCGTGCCGGAGGAATGGATTTAGGAGGAAAAAATGCCGATAATCGCCGCCTTTATGGTTCCGCATCCGCCGATGATTGTTCCCGATGTCGGACGCGGAAACGAAAAGCAAGTGCAAAAGACAATCGCTTCTTATGAAAAAGTCGCGGAAGAAATCGCCGCGCTCAAGCCGGAAACTATTGTAATTTCAAGTCCGCACAGCGTGATGTACGCAGATTATTTTCACGTCTCCCCCGGCCAAAAAGCGGTCGGCTCATTTTCCGACTTTGGAGCGGCTCAGGTAAAATTTGAAGTTGACTACGACAAAGACTTTGTGGAACTGTTGGATCGTAAGGCGCAATCTTCGCGCTTTCCGGCAGGAACTCTTGGCGAAAAAAATCCGGCGCTTGACCACGGAACGATGGTTCCGCTTTGGTTCATCCTAAAAAAATACAAGGACTTTAAGCTTGTAAGGACGGGGCTTTCTGGCCTGGATCTTTTAAAGCATTATGAATATGGAACGATGATAAAAGAGGCGGCCGAGGAATTGGGAAGGCGCGTTGTCTATGTGGCGAGCGGCGACTTGTCGCACAAGCTGCAAGACTACGGGCCTTACGGTTTTGCAAAAGAAGGGCCGCTTTACGACGCTCGGATTATGGACGTTTGCGCGGCGGCGCGTTTTGGAGAGCTTTTTGATTTTGACGAAAGCTTTTGCGAAAAAGCCGCCGAGTGCGGGCACAAGTCTTTTGTCATCATGGCTGGAGCGTTGGACGGAACGGCTGTAGAAGCCAAACAATATTCGCACGAGGATGTGACCGGCGTCGGCTACGGGATATGCTCTTTTGTTCCAAAGGGCCGCGACGAGTCAAGGCGCTTTCTTAAAGAGCGGCTTAAGTTTGTGGAAGACGAGATTGCGCGAAAAAAAGAAAAGTCCGACGCTTATGTCAGGCTTGCCCGCGCGTCCGCCGAGCATTTTGTAAAAAACGGAAGCGTCATGCCTTTGCCTGATTGGCTTCCGGCGGAACTCTTGAATGCCCAAGCCGGCGCTTTTGTTTCCATTCACAAGTTTGGAGCCTTGCGCGGCTGCATCGGAACGACAGGACCCACGCAAAAAAATTTGGCGCTGGAAATAATCCACAACGCCGTAAGCGCGGTTAGCAAAGACCCCCGCTTTGAGCCGGTGGAAGAGGACGAGCTAAAATACCTTGACATCAGCGTGGACGTTTTGGGCGAGCCGGAAAAAATAAAATCCGAATCGGAGCTTGACGTAAAAAAATACGGCGTGATTGTTCAAAGCGGATACAAGCGCGGACTTCTTCTTCCAGACCTAGACGGCGTTGACACAGTGAACCAACAAGTGTCAATCGCAAGGCGAAAGGGCGGCATCGCTCCCGGCGAAAAAGTCGAATTGTTCCGCTTTGAAGTTGTCCGCCATCACTAAGCGCTTTTGGAGGAGACCATGCCGCAATGCGACGCGTGTTTTAGGCGCTGTAAAATTGAGGAAGGCGCTATTGGCTTTTGCGGAGCCAGGGCTTGCCGAGGCGGAAAGATTGTCGCCGACAATTACGGAAAACTTACCGCGCTTGCGCTTGACCCGATAGAAAAAAAGCCGCTCAAAATGTTCATGCCGGGAAAGATGGTTTTGTCAGTCGGCTCGTATGGCTGCAACTTGCGCTGCCCCTTTTGCCAAAACAGCGGCATCTCTTGGTCGCAAGAAGCCTTTGATTATAGGAAGGCGGCGCGAACATACGCTCCCGAGGAAATTGTAAAAAGCGCGCATGACTTGCAGGGCCGCGGCAACATAGGACTTGCCTTTACTTACAACGAGCCGCTGGTTGGCTGGGAGTTTGTCCGCGCCGCCGCCGCGCTTTGCAAGGAAGCCGGAATGAAAAGCGTTTTGGTCACAAACGGAACAGGAAGCCTAAAAGTTTTGCAAGAAATAAAGCCTTACATCGACGCGATGAACATCGACCTAAAATCCTTTTCCGAAAATTTTTACAAGGACTTTATCGGCGGCGACTTGCAAATGACAAAAGACTTTATCCGCGGCGCTCTTGATTCATGCCATGTGGAGCTGACGACTCTGATAATCCCAGGAAAGAACGACAGCGATGAAGAAACGCGCTCCCTTTCCGCCTGGGTCGCCGGCTTGGAAAAAGACTTTGGCAAAAAGATTCCGCTCCACATCACAAGATTTTTTCCGCGCTTTAAGCTTTTGGACACAGAGCCAACGCCTGTAAGCGCGATAAAGCGCCTGGTTGAGGTTGCCAAGGAGCGGTTGGAGTTTGTTTTTGCGGGGAATGTGTGAGGGCCAATAAAAAACCCCAAAACGGAGCTGACATTGCAGGCGTTTGGGGAGTTGTAGTTTTTCTAGGCGTCTTGGTCGTAAACGTTATTGACCGCAGCCGTAAATCAATAGGAATCGATTTAGATTTGAAGTTTTAAGTCTTTCCGGGACTGATATCAGTACATTAAATTGTCATAGCCACATCAAGAAGCTGTACTTACTTCCTTGTGTAGCTCACATCCGACAGCTCTTTTTTAAGCTGGGCGCTAGGAGTAAAAAGAACACGCAAGTTCGTGATATCGTTTGAACTTACGTCCTCCTCCTTTTCATGCCCATTCGAACTGAACGAAAGCTTAAAAATACCAAGTTTGTTCAGTCTGATGCGGTTTGAATTCTTCAGATAGAATGGCATCTTATCCAAGAAACTCTCGATAACTGCCACAATATCAGCCGGCGTCAGCGTGCAAGTCTTAGAAATATCCTTTGCCAAGTCATTGACATACGCCGCTTTACGGCGTTTGCGTATAGGTAATTATTGACGTTTGCGCTTACGCGCATTCGCATCGATTTCTTGTTTGACTTAAAATGGACTGCGAGTTTTGGAAGTGTAGCGGACAAAACTCGGGAAGCAAGCGATAGCTTGCGACCACCTCCGCATGTGATTTAATCGAGGCTTCAACGAAGTCCCATATCTGCGGCCGCAAGATACACTTAAAAGATAATAAAAGCCGGAGTAATCGGCAAGTAAAAAATGAAAGAATTTTTGTTATTTTAAAATTCTCAGTGAGTTTTGGAAAAATTCTCAAAGGATTTTAAAAAATATTTACTGAGTTTTTGGGTAAAAGTCAGTGGGAATTTTGGGAAAATGTAAAAAAACATAAATTTTTTTACGGTGTCGTTATTTGTCACCGTTCTGTGGTATACTACTACTATATTTTTTTTTAGAAGTATGGTATAATACAAATTAACATGATGTGTGGGTAAAATGGATTTAGGTCAAGTTTTTACTAATAAATTTGTTGCCGAATATATGACATCGCTATTTTCGCTTAAAAAGACAGCCAGCATGTTAGACCCTTGCTTTGGAGATGGCGCCTTTTTATCATCTTTACAAAAATTTGGTTATTCTAATATAACTGGTTGTGAAGTAGACGCATCGTTGTTCAAAAAAACAAAAAAAAATTTTGAAAATGTAAAACTTATTAATTCAGATTTTCTTTCTTCATTTAATACATCCAAATATGACGGTATAATTATGAATCCGCCATATATTCGGCAAGAAAAAATAGATGATTTATCTTCTTTGGGAGTGACAAAAGCTATTTTACATAAAAACCCACTGTTTTCAGAGTTGCCGGCAAAAGCAAACTTGTATATGTATTTTATTGTTAAGGCTATTTCTCTTTTAAAAGAAAAAGGTGAGCTAGTAGTTATTTTTCCTGGAAGCTGGCTCAATGCTCGAAGTGGAAAGCAATTTGCAAAGGCCATTTATTCTAATTGTTCCCTTGTTGAGCAAATTTTTATGTCTGGAGATGTATTCGAAAAAAATGTTCTGACGGATGTTATTATATTAAAATTAAAAAAACATCAGGCAACTAACAAACCTATTATAAAATATGTAAAATTCGAAAATAATTCCTTTTTTGAATATACCCCGGAACTTGCTGATTTGGGGTTGAATTTTACAAAGACTTTTGATTTTTATGGAATTATCCGGCGTGGCATGACAACAGGATATAATTCAATGTATATAAATCCTCCATTGGAGAATGACATATCACGTAAATACTTAAAAAAAATATTATCTTCTCCAAAAGAGATAAGCGGCTATTCTACAAAGAATTCAAAACCTGATAATGTTTTGATATTAAACTCAAGAGATTCTCTTACAGAAGAACTGAAGAAATATATTCAGAAGTATGAAGAAGAAATTCAAGCTCAATGCGCTCCAAAGACACTATATGATAAAATGCAAGCAGATAAAAATTGGTTTGCAATAAATGCAGTAAACAGTTCTGGAATACTTTTTAGTTACTTTATTAGAAATGACATGAAATTTATTTACAACGAAAGTGAATACCTCGCTCGTGATAATTTCTATATAATACGACAAAAGGACAGTTCCGATTCAATCTTGCTTTTTGCCTTGCTTAATAATTATTACACATTTTATCAACTTGAAAAAATTGGTAAAAAATACGGAGCGGGGTTATTAAAGTTACAACGTTATGATTTGGAGAACCTTCATTTTCCAGATATTTCAGAGTTTTCTGATGATGATGTTAAAACTTTGAGAAAACTTTCTTTGAATTTAATATCAAAAAATGATTCAAGAATTATCTTGGATATTACAAAAATAATTTCTCAATATTCTGCAGTGAAATATGATGTTCTTCTAAAAGAATATCATTCAGTAAAGGCTCATAGATTGGGAAATGCTTATGCCAGTTAATGTTGTAAGTTTATTTTCTGGCGGCGGTGGCCTAGACTTAGGCTTTAAAAACGCTGGGTACAATATTCTATGGGCTATTGATAACAATCAAGACGCTGTAAACACATACAAAGTTAATATTGGCGAACATATTATTTGCGCAGATATAAACAAAATTGATGAAGAACAGATTCCTCATGCAGATGTTGTTATTGGAGGGCCGCCATGCCAGTCTTTTTCATTGGCAGGGAATCGACATGTCGAGGATGCAAGAGGACAGCTTGTTTGGCGGTATATAAAGATTATCTCAACAATCAAGCCAAAAGCTTTTGTTTTTGAAAATGTAACAGGTCTTATTTCTGCAAAAAATAGTAAGGGCGAAAAGATTCTTTCTTTATTGCAATCGGCTTTTAAAAACATCGGTTATAACATTTCAACAAAGGTTGTGAATGCCGCTGATTATGGAGTTCCACAACGCAGGAGAAGGGTTATCATTGTTGGATTGAACAATAGTCAAGAATTTTCTTTTCCAACTCCAACCCATAATGAAAATGGTACTGATGGCTTAAAAAAATACTTGAGCGTAAAAGAAGCTTTGGGAGATTTACCTACCGCCATACAAGATGAAAATGCTCTTTCCAATTATAAAATTTCACCTTATTCCGATTATCAAAAGCGAATGAGAAAAGGGTGTAAAGCTGTGTCAGAGCAATTTATGCCAAAACTGAGTGAGCTTGACAAATATATTATTTCTCATGTAAAACCGGGGGGGAACTATATGGATATCCCCCCTGATGTAAATTCAGTGAGAATCAGACGATTACAAAAAGAAGGCGGTCATACAACGTGTTATGGCAGGCTTTCTCCCAATAAACCATCTTACACTATAAATACGTATTTCAACAGACCAAATGTTGGTTGCAATATTCATTACTCAGAAAATAGGCTTATTACTGTCAGGGAGGCATTGCGTTTGCAATCTTTTCCTGACTCATATAGAATTGTATCTTCAAGCAAACAAGGTCGTAATTTAATAGTTGGAAATGCAGTTCCTCCCCTTTTGGCAGAAGTAATTGCCAATGAATTAAAGAAATATCTAAAATAGGAGTGAGTTATGTGGATTTCATATTCAGATTCAGAAGTAAAAGTCTTTCATCCCCTTTGTGAGTTTGCATTACAAAAGGCTCTAAAAGAACTAAGGAAAGATAAAGAATACGAAGTTATTCATCATCAGTATACAGGCTCGCTTGAAATGGATTTTGTAATCCGACATGTAACTACAGGGAAATATATTTGCGTTATTGAGGTAAAAAGAACTCCGTCAGATGTGCATAGCACTCGTTATCAATTTCAAGCAATGTCTTATGTTCAACAGAACGCAGGACAGACTGAAAAACCTTTTTATATTCTTACTAATTTGGAATGCGCATATTCTTTTAGATACGATGTGAGTAAATCTAAGACATTTCAGCAAATTCTTCAACCTGGCTTTGAAACAATCGGAAGTTTTGAAACTGATTCAAAAGAACAGTTCGCAGAAAAACTTTCTGCATATTTTAAATCAAAGATAGAAGCGTTCTTGGCAGATGATTTTGATTATCTTGTCACGCTCGACCAGTTTGTATCATTCATGGAGAGCATCAAAAACGAAAAGAAAAAGTGGAAGTCATCTCTTGCTGTTTTACTTTATGAATATATTCGAGGATCATTTACTTTTATAAATCGTAGAGGATTAAATGATATTCGGTTGTTTAGGAACGATGTTTCAAAAATATGTAATGAGGGTGCTAGGGTTAATTTCAAAGATATATTCTCTTATTCGGAGAAGGATTTTGACAATGATGTTTCTATCGATTCGGGTTTGCTTCTAAACTTATTTGATTTTGGCGAACAAAATGTTACGGGCGATTCTATAGCAAACATTCTTCATCAGATTGTTTCCAGCGGGCACGAACATGACGGTGAAGTTCCTACAGATATGGAACTTGGCCGCATAGTATCGCAACTTGCTTTTTTTGTAAATGGGAAACTTGACGATGATGAGTTTATATGTGATCCCGCGGCAGGCAGTGGAAGTTTGCTTAGTGCTGCGATAGATGATTTTGATATTCAGCCAAGGCAGATTCTTGCAAATGATTGTAATGAGCGGCTTGTAGAATTGCTTTCATTAAGACTTGGATTAAAATTTGCAAACATCGTATCAAAAGATAATTCTCCAACAATCGAAACAAAAAATATTGCAGATCTTGATAAAAAATTCTTTGATAATGTGAAAATAATCGTAATGAATCCACCTTTTATGGCAGGCATTAATTGTGTTGAGCGAAAAAATGAACTTTATCAAGCAATTACACAGCTTACCAATGAACAGGCAGAAAGCAATGTTGGGCAGATGTCTCTAGAAGTTCCATTCCTTGAATTGGTCACAAATCTCGTAAAGGCTGGAACAACAATAGCGTGTGTTTTCCCAAAAACGCATCTAATTGCGCGAGGAGATGAGGCAAAAGCAATACGAAAGTTTTTGCTTGAAAAATTTGGGTTGTGTTTGGTTTTCTCATATCCCGGAACAGAAATATTTGATGAAGTGGCAAAGGATACTTGTGTTATTGTTGGTCGAGCAATGAATCCAACGGATAAAATTACAATTCTATCAAGTTATGACAACATTCCTGATTTGGATGTTTCACGGTTTTCCAATGTATTGAAAAATGAGCTGTCTTCTGAATTTTCTCCTATGATGCCCGGACTTGTTGGTAAGTGCGGAACAAGAAATGAGCTTTTTGATTCAATTGAAGATGGGTGGAGAATACTTAACCGCGAAATGGCAGAAGCTGTTGCTTTCGTAAATACTTTTTTTAGGGATTCAACAGTTTTTGACACAATGGAAAATTTCGGTTTTTCTATGAAGCGTGGAAATGCTGGCAACAACGGCGGAAGTGATTTAATTTTCTTTGATTCGCGAGAAGATTTATATAATAAGTTTAAGGATAGCAGTATCGTCTTAAAAACAGGAATGAGAAATGCAAAGCTAAATACCTTTGCGTTAGAAGAAGGTGATGCGAAATTTCTTGATTGTTCAGCCAACGATTCTGCTTTGGTAGATAAAATTCTTGATTTTTACATTTCACTCCCTCAAAGAGAAAGCCGACAACAAAGGAAAAAGAAAACTAAAGCCGAGTGGCAAAATATTTTAGTTCGTGAACGCAGAGCCGCATTCCCCAAATTTTCTGTCTTGATTCCTCGTGCGATTCGTACAACTGGTAGGGTTTACTATTCGGCTAAACCTATTTTTGTCTCAACGAATCTATTTGTTTGTGCCCCAAAAGATAAAAAAACAGCGATTTTACTTGCATCTTGGATGACAACAATTTTTTATCAACTTATTTGTGAAATTTCTTCAAAGGACAATGAAGGAATGAGAAAAATGGAAGGTGCAGACATAGGAAAGACATTTGTTCCAGATTTTTCAAAAATTGAAGATGGTTTCTATGCTAAAGTACTCGAACAGGTCAAGAATATTACCTTCCTTGATTTACGGAATGTTGAGATAAGACAAATTGATAAAATATGGGCTGAACTTTTGTTTGATAAAAACGCCAAATCTGTATTGGAAGAAGCGGCAAGATTACTGTCTTTTGTTGTTGCAAGGAGAAATCCGTAAAAGTTAATTACTGGAGATACTATAGTTATGGAAAAAGAATTACATATTAACATTTTGCCAATTCAAAATTCGAATTTTACTTTTTCTCTATTTTCAAAAATTTATCCTACCTATGAAAATAATCCTTTAGTTTATTTTACCAGAATTAAAGAAGCAATATATGGAGTTTCGTTTACTGCTTATGACGATTTTAAGAAAACAGATTTTGATTCATTTGCGAGTACAGAACTTACAAAGTGGTATTTATATAATTTACTAAAAGAAAATTGCAAAAGAAACTCTATAGCTTACAATGAATTTGATAAATTTCAGCGGTGTATTGATATAAAGATTAATGAAGATGATTTTGGACAAGAAATAGTAACAATAACGCCTGTATATGTTAATTCAAAGAAAATTTTTGGTTTTGTTCTTAACTATAAATTCATTAAGAATGAAAATGTTCCGTTTTCCAGAGAAATACAAATAAGAAGCTTGTCTCTAGATCGAAATGGAAATGAAAACAAGAATTATTATATAGACAAATATAATAAAATAGATTTCTTTCTAAAGAAAAATTATAAATCTATTTTTTCTTTAGATGATTTAAACATATCACAATCTTTCTTGCAAATTGCTTCATCTAGTTTGGAAACGAAAAAATACCAATTTGGAAATGCTAATGTAAATAATTCGCAATTTCAGGGGATTAGGAATTTTGGTCCCTATCTGCCAGTGAATACAACAGATGGAAGCCACAAAATATGCTTTGTTTATAGAAATAATGAAAAAAATTATTCTTATAAATTGTATCATGCATTATTAGGAAAAACATATCCAACATTTTCTGGTATGGAAAAAATGTTTCACTTTGCTTTAAATAAAGATTCTGTTTTAGGTGAAGGAATTGCAGATTATTCTATAGAAAATATAAAAAATGTAATACAACATATTAAGGAAAAAAATCCAACGGATCTTGTAGTGCCTGTTTTAATTGTACCTTGGTCTAAAGAGGATGCTTCAGAAGAACAACAAAAACTATATTTTGAACTTAAGCATCTGTTTTTGATAAATCATATGGCAAGTCAATTTATCAGCATTGATAAGATTATAAATGATAATATTCTCAAATGGTCAGTTTCCAGTCTTGCGATACAGATTTTCTCTAAACTTGGAGGCAGCCCTTGGGTAGTAATTCCTAAAACTTCTAATTGTTTAATAATTGGAATTGGACAAGCTTATCAGCAGCATGAAGATTCTAGTATTAAAAAGTTTTTTTCATATTCGATTCTTACTGATACAACTGGATTATTTAAAGGAATTAAAATATTAGCCAATGAAAACAATAAAGATGATTATGCAATGAATTTGTCGAAGTCATTAAAAGAAATAGTTAATAGTTATTCAAATAGTTATGATTCTTTTGTAATTCACACTTCATTTCGAATTAATAAAAAAGATATGGAAATAATAAAAAAAGCACTTGATGAAATAAAACAAGACTCAAAATTTAATTTTGCAATTCTCCGATTTGATGACAGGCATGATTATTTATGTTTTGATAGTTCATTTAATAGTTTAGTTCCACTAGAAAGCACAAAAGTGGAACTATCTTATAAAAATTATCTAATATGGTTTGAAGGTCAACAATATGGACAATTTACAATTAGACATAGGATAGGCTCTCCTATGAGAGTATTTGTTGATTATCCAAATGACATAAACCGTGGAAGAATAATTGATTATTTACAAGACGCCATCAATCTTTCTGGAGCAAATTGGAGAGGGTTTAATGCAAAGTCAATTCCGGTATCATTGTTATATGCCCAATTAATTAGTCATTTTATTTCTGAGTTTGATAGGTATAATCTTGATAAAATAAATATCGAAAATTTAACCCCCTGGTTTTTATAAGAGGTTTATATGTTACAATCTGATAGTTTTATATTTTTATTAGGTGCAGGGGCTAGTTTTGATGCAAAGATACCAGTCTCTGCACATATGATTAATCGAGTTGAAGATTTAATAATTAATGATAAAAATTGGCAGCCATATAAGGATTTATACTATTGTATAAAAAGCGGAATAATTAATGGTGCTGGAATTACAGGGAATTTCTCTTCTGATGTTATCAATATTGAAGTCTTAGTTAATACAATGGAAGAATTGTTAAAAAGTTATGAACATCCTTTATATCCTTTTATCGGTTCATGGATACCACGATTAAATGAAGTGTGTAATAATAAATTTGATAAGATTCGAGAATTAAAAGAACTTATTGTTGATAAATTATGTAATGATTGGACAAAAGTAGAACACAGTGAAAATTGTAGTTATTATTACAATTTTCTTAGGTTGCAAAAAACATATAATTTTCCACTTTCAATCTTTTCATTAAATTATGATTTGTGTCTCGAAAAGGCTGTAGGAAAAGACAATGTTCAGCGTGGTTTTGCTCTTGATCATTTATGGCAATGGCAAAATCTTGAGGATGAATCACAAATAGAAGAACCCATTAGACTATATAAATTACACGGTTCAATGGATTGGAAAAAAACAAATACTGGTGAAGTTGAGGAATCTGATAATGTATCTCCTGATAAAGTTGCAATCATTTTCGGAACGGCTTATAAACTACAGTATGTAGATCCTTTTTTGTATTTAGTAAATGTATTTAGAAAGAAAACACTTGCACAAAGTACCAAAGGAATAATTTGTGTCGGTTATAGCTTTAATGATGAACATATAAATGGAATCATTTCACAATCATTGAAAAAGAATTGTGAACAAAAAATTATTTCTATAGCACCAATAGGAAATGAAGACAATGAAAGAAATAGAATATTAGAAAAATTAAATGATAATATATCAGAAGAAAGATTAATTCTTATTAATAAAAAAGCAAAAGAATGGTTGGAATCTGTTTCGTGCGAAGAAATAGAAAGTTATTTAGGGACTAATGAAGAACCGTTTTGATTTTTTGAAAATATTTGCAAACTATTTTTTTGTTTGTAAATGTAAAGTATTGATGGTGAAACCTAAAGAGAAGTGTAGTAAATTATGACTAAAAAAGAAGTTTATAAATTAATTGCAGAATCAGCTAATTATGGAAATTTAGGATTATTTATTGGAGCTGGATTTTCAATAGCAGTAAGTGAAATTTCTTATAATTTTGAACCTTTGAGTTGGGCTGAATTATTGGAACGAATTTGCATAGATAATGGTATTTTGTGGAATCCCAAAATGGATTCCAAAGGAAAAATTGAGCAGGAAGAGGATGTAAAAAAAGATTTAAATAGTTGTCCTGAAATAGCAAGCCAAATATGCAATTTACTTAGAGATAAGAATGATATTACATTTGAAGAGGCAGTAAGAACAGTTAAAGAACAGATTTGTAATATAACATCGTGGTATTCGAATAAGGAGCAGAGAGACATATATGGTAATAAATTAAAATCTCTCTCTCCTAACTGGATTGTTACAACAAATTATGACTTAATTTTAGAAACATTATTACCAGAGGAATCAATTTCTTTATCTCCAAAAGATGAATTTGTTTTTCCTAGAAACAGGATACCAATTTATCACTTACACGGAATTCGTTCTGAACCTGAAAATATAGTAATAACAAATGAAGATTATATTGCTTTATCGCGACCTCATAACTACAGGATGGAACGCTTGGCTTTTTTATTTAGTGAATCGACCACTCTTATGATTGGATATAGAATTGGTGATCAAAATGTATTAACAGCCCTTGATTGGTCTAAAAATATTTATGATCCTCAAAATAATAATAATCAAGAATATCCTCATAATATTATCCAAATAGTTTATACAGATTCTCCGAGAACCGATGCATATAAAACAGAAAAAGGAATTTTAATATTAGAAACTAATTCATTAATAAAAACTTTGGATGACATAATAGAATCTATTATAGACTTGAAAGATATACAAAAAGAAAAAAACAATTCTTTAGACACTCTGCGGGAAACTTTCTTAAATCCAAATGAAGAGCAATTAAATGATTTTTTATCTGATGAAAACAAACGACATGAAATACTAACAAATATAATTAATGAAAAAGAAATTGCTATAGCATCTGAATCTTTTCTGTCCGAAGTATTTAATTCAGCATGGGAGGCTACCAAACCTGACGGTGCATTTGAAGCATATGCAGATATACTGAATATATTTATTGATATTTTTAAAAATTTTGAATTGCAGAGTTTTCCTCCATCAATTGTTATGTTTTTTATAAGTAATTTTGAACGACTTTGTTTTTATGTAAATGATGTGTGCGGTACTAGTTATAAAGCATATGATATTTGGAAACAAGAAAAGGATTTGTTCCTTGAAAAAAATAAAGAAGATATAAAAACATATAGTAGATGGAATTGGAGAATATATTCTCTGTTAAAGCGTTCTAATTTCATATCAAAACAATAAAAGAAATCATTATGGATCAAAAATTCCTAAAACGCCTTATTTCAGAATGTCCTCTTACTGATTTTTCCAAAAACGGAAATGTTACTGAAAGAGAATTGCAGCTTGATAAATATTTAGAACAATTCACAGACTTCCTTTATTCAAATGAAAATCAACTTATCCAGCATTTCTGGCAGGAATATATTGCATCTTCAGAAATTGTATTGCTCCAGAATTCAGAAATGCTTAGAAGATGTTTTATTTATTTGGATTGCGCGGTCGCAGTTTACAACTACATCGCTAAAAAAAGCAAAGAAAAGAAGAATTCAGAACTAGCCAAGCATATTTCGATTCAGTTGCAAAATGATTTGAATCAATTTAAGAGTATGTTGCTTCTTGCGATGAATGGCTGTCTTAACAGTTTGATTATGGTATATCGTTCTTTGTATGAAAGTTTTGTAATTGGGCAATACTTGGTTCAGAATCCAGATTTAGTTCCAACATATAACGCTCATGCGCAATTTTTAAGATACCGTCTTACACAAGTTATGGGGAATGGCAAACTGGAATGGGATAAAAAGTATAATGAGTATATTAAAGAATATGGCGAAGAATTTGTAGAGGATTACGGTTGGACAAAAAGCAAGCTTCCAAGTAAAAATGACAGAAAATTAGGAACACTTGCAAAAGCATGTAAACTTGAGGATGCGTTTTCAAAATTATATAAGTTTTCTTGCAGTTATGTTCATTCCTCCGCTTTTTCTGTTTCCAGCAGGCCGGATTTAAACCAAATGAAAGTTTTCTTTAATGCATCCATGCATATCATAGAATCAGAAATAACAGATTATATTAGAGAATTAAACATTCCAACAAAAGAAGGCGTAATACTGCGGAATATTTTGATATTCTTGTGGCAGGATTTTGAAAAAATATAATTTCCCCCTTACCTCCACCCCTCCCAAATTTTTTGCGCCATGCCGACGGTGGCTTCGCTTTTGCCTTTGCGGCAGACGGGCTGGACTAGGAGCTTGGCTTGGTTTTCAAAGAGTTTTGATTCTTTGTCGCTGTCGTCAAGGTAGGCCACGCTGGAGTAGTCTTTGCTCTTTTGGTCGATTAGCGCTTCGATGGCGGCGGAACGGCTTCCCAAGTTTTTTGAAAGGGCCGCGACCACGCTTTCAAATTCGCCCTGGCTCATTTCTTTTTCCTTTAAATCGACAAATTGAAAGGGCAGGCGGCGTTCCTTAAAAAAGCGCTGGGCCGCCTTGCAGTCAAATGATTTGTTCGTTCCAAAAATCTGAATCATATTCATTACCTCCGTTGACTCTTTTTATAGTCTCTTGGCGATTGGTTGAAATATTTCTTAAAAGTTTCGGCCATGTAGCTGGCGCCGGAAAATCCGGTGGCGTCGGCGATTTCTGTCATTGACATTTCGCTTGAGGCAAGCAGGTCGGCCACTTTGCGGCAGCGGTATTGAGCCAAATATTCTATCGGGGATTTTTCGGTCAACTTGTTGAAGATTTGGTTGCAAAGGCTTTGGCTTACTCCGCCGGCTCGCGCGATGTCGTTCAAAGAAATTCGGTCGCGGTAATGCTCGTCAATAAAAAGCATCATCTCCTTTAGCCTAGAGTTGTGACCGGAACTTTCTTCCATGTTGTGGACGTGAACGCGGTACGCTTCTGTAAAGCGGCGCATAATGATGTCCCAAAGTTCAAAAAAATATTTTGTGATTAAAAATTCATTTCCCTTGCAGTTGTCTTCCATCTCTATCATAAGCTGAAAGATTGATGGCGCGTCAAAATCTTCCCTCTTAAAATGGACGAAGGGAACGGTTTTGTCCGAGACAATTGGGCGCACCGCCTTTTGTTCCACCGCAAAACTTGAGCAAATGATTTTTGGATGAAGAATCGCGATTATGTAGCGCGTGACTTCGTTGGTTGTGGAAAGCGAATAATGGATGCAGCCGGAATTTACAAAAAGCGTGTCGCCTTTTTTTAGCTTGACAAGCGTTCCTTCCACCATGTAGGCCATCTCGCCGCCCTTTACGGAAACGATTTCCACGTCCTCGTGGTAATGGGGAACGCGTTCCCAATCGCAGCCTTTTACGATGTAGCCGTCAAAGATGTATGACGGAAACGACGGGTCGTTGTATCGGACGACTTCCGAGCCGTCCTTGCGCTTTATGATGACGCCGCGTTTTACGTTCTTGAATCGCTGATCCATGCAAATATTATAACAATTTAACTTTTAGTATGCAATATTGTTATTAAAAAATGCAATTTTAATAATTTTCTTACATATAAATAATTAGTATGATATAATCAATTAAAGGCAGGAGGAAAACATGGAATTCATTAAAGCCAGCGACATCAAAGAACTGTCAAACCCGGGAGTAGTCTCGCGCCAGCTTTTAAATCCGGAGAATTCAAGCAGCGAGCGCGTTACTATTACGGAAGTTCATCTTGTTCCCGGAGCAAGCCAGCCCCGCCACACTCACGACGCGTCGGAGCAAATCTGGTACGCCGTCAAGGGCAGCGGAAAGCTTCTTCTTGCCGACGACAAAGAAAAGGAATTCAAGGCGGGAGACGTGGCGCGGTTCGCCGACAAAGACGTTCACGGACTTTTAAACGACGGCGACGGAGAATTCATTTACGTTTCCGTAACCGCTCCACCGATCAATTTTGGCTACGCTTACAAGGAGAAAAAATGAACATAACGTTTGGACTGGCGGAAAAAGCCGACATACCGCAACTGATTCGCTTGCGCCATGCCTACATGCAAGACGACTTTGGCGTGGTTTCGGAGCGCGATAAATCTTGCATGGAAAAGCAGCTTCCTGATTATTTTGAGCGAAAGCTTGGAAAAGAACTTTTTGCCTTTGTTGCGCGCGACGGCGAGAAAATCGTTTCGGTCGCCTTGCTTTTGACAATCGAAATGCCGGCAAATCCAAATGTCTTGAGCGGATTTTACGGCGAGGTTCTGAATGTTTTTACTCAAAGCGAATACCGGGGCAAAGGCTTGGCTTCAACCTTGATGAAAAATTTAATCGCGTTTGCCAAAGAAAAAGGCCTTAGCCGAATTGACCTTAGCGCGACCGACGCAGGCTTTGGCATTTACGAAAAATTAGGCTTTAAAGAAAAGGAAAACCGCTACCGCGACATGCGATTAAAATTTTAGGAGAGAATAGAAAATGAACGTCGGAATTATCGGCTACGGCAGCATGGGAAAGATGCTCGCGCAAAAATTTTTGGAAAAACGACGGCTCACCGCGAAAAAAGCGCAAGAGGCCTTTTAGCAAACTTGTTATTGCACAGGAAAGACGATAAAATAAATTTATGACAACAATTTATTTTGTAAGACATTGCAAGCCCGACGGAAAAATTAAGGACGACAGAAACAGACCTTTGACGGAAGAAGGCCTTGAAGATTCAATCAAGGTGGCAGAAATTCTAAAGGACAAGAAGATTGACGTCTTTATTTCAAGCCCTTACAAGAGAAGCCATGATTCAATAAAAAAAGCCGCAGACTCTTACGGCATGGCAATCCAGACAGACGAACGCCTTCGTGAACGCAAGGCAGGAAAAGGCAGCAACAACCACGAAATGTTCAAGAAGCGTTGGACCGACTTATCCTTTGCGGAAGATGACGGAGAATCCATTGGAGCCGTGCAGAAAAGAAACATAGAAGCCTTGAAGGAGATTCTAAAAAAATACCAGGACAAGAACATCGTCATCGGAACTCACGGGACGGCGCTTTCTTCCATAATAAATTACTATGACAAAAGTTTTAACGGCGAAAGCTTTATGAAAATCATAGACTTTATGCCATGGATTCTAAAGATGGAATTTGACGGAGAAAAATTTCTTTCCAAAGAAGATGTCTTTCACATACAAAAAGAGTACAAAGAATAGGAGAATTATATGCTTACGCACCTTGGAACACAAACGATTGAGACGGAGCGGTTGATTCTGCGCCGCTTTGAATATTCGGACATCGATTCAATGCTTAGGAATTGGATTTCCGATGAAAAGACGCAATATGATTACGGAGAGCCATACTACCCAACTCCCGAAGCGGTGCGGAATTTATTTGACACGAAGTATATCGTTTCTTATGCAAAGGATGATTATTACCGGTGGGCGGTTATAGAAAAAGAGTCGGGCGAATGCATCGGGCAAATCGCTTATTTTACGATGGACACTAACAATCAGCACGGCGAGATTGAGTATGTTGTAGGCCCTGCCTTCCAGGGAAAGGGATACGCCACCGAGATGACAAAAGCGGTCATCGCCTTTGGATTTGATAAAATCAACCTGCACAGAGTTGAAATCGACTGCCGCACAGAAAACACTGCGTCGCGAAAAGTCATCGAAAAATGCGGCCTGACTTATGAGGGAACCTTCCGTGATTTTTTCTGGCGCAAGGATCACTATGAAGGAAGAATGGTGTTCTCTATATTGAAAGAAGAGTATGAGGAAAACAAATGACAATCAAAAAGACAGGCGCGAACGACATTGAAACGCTGATGCAAATCCGCCTTGAAATGCTGCGTGTTGTGAACAACCTAAAAGACGGCGATAGCTTTAGCGACCAGCTGCTTGAATGCAGCCGCGAATATTTTTTGAAGGGCGAGCATACGACAGTTTTTGCAATGGACGGAGACAAAATTGCGGGCTGCGCAAGCCTGAGCTACATCAATGTCATGCCCACCTTTGACCACCCCACAGGAAAGCGCGCCCACCTTATGAACGTCTACACAAGAGAAGCCTTCCGGAGGCGCGGCGTCGGAAAGTTGATGGTCCAGTTTTTGATTGACGAGGCCAAGAGCCGCGGCGTAACGGAAATCAGTTTGGACGCGACTCAAATGGGCCGCCCTCTTTACAAAAGCCTTGGTTTTGGTGACAATGTTGATGGAATGAATCTTTCCATCAAAAAATGAATTGGAAAACGCCGACCCTGACAGATTTGGAGACCCTTCAAAAATGCGCCGCGACTAACGGCTTTTTGGCCAACGTTTACGGCGCGGCCAATTGCGTCCTTTACGCAAAAAAGTTTGGAGCGCAAATCGCGCTGGAAGGCGGCTGGCTTTTTTTGCGCCTGTACGAAGACCAAAAGCCGCGCTTTTTCTTTCCGCATAAAATTGACGGAGGCCTTGAAGGCACGGAAGAGGCGCTAAAACTTTTGGAGAAGGAAGCGCGCGGCTTTTTGGAAGCCGACAGCCGCTTTGAAAAAGAGCCGTTTGTCCTAAAGAACATAACGGCCGCCGAAAAGGAAATCGCCGCGCGCGTTTTTCCTGGCGCTCAATTCGCCGCCGCGCGCGAGGCCGGCGACTACATTTATCGGACGGAAGATTTGGCAGGCCTTGCCGGAAAAAAATATAGCAAAAAAAGGAACCACATAAAGCAGTTCAAGACAAAAAGGCCCGACTGGCGCTTTGAGCCTTTGACAAGCGGCAACTTGCAGGCCGCGCGCGAGGTTGAGGAAAAATGGCTTGAAGAAGTTTTGGCGGCCGCCTCGGCTGGCGCAAACAGCGCGGCTGGCGACGACCTAAAAATAGAAAAGGAAATAATTTTTTCCGCGCTTGAAAATTTTGAGCGCTTTGAAAAAGTCTGCGGAATGACAGGCGGCCTTCTTTACGTTGACGACAAGCCCGCCGCCTTTTGCGTGGCAAGCCTTTTGAGCGCGGCCGTTACAGACGTTCATTTTGAAAAATGCCTTTTTGAATTTGCGCGCGACGGCGGCTACGCTGTCATCAACAACGAGTTTGCAAAAACCGTAAAAACAGAATTCATAAACCGGGAAGAGGACTTGGGAATAGAAGGCCTTCGCAAGGCAAAGCTTTCCTACTACCCGGAAGAAATATTGGAGAAATACAATGGAACAATTCATTCAGCTTGACGAATCGTATCTTGCGGAGGCCGCGCAGTTGTACAAGGAGGCCTTTGCCGGCGAACCTTGGAACGACGACTGGAGCGACAAAAAAATCCTGACCGAATACATCAAGGAAGTTTCGGGCCACTACAACGCGCTCAACTACGGCCTTTTGATTGACGGAAGGTTGGTCGCGATTTCTTTGGGCCAAATCCGTCACTGGTGGGAAGGCGTCAATTACAACATAGACGAGTTTTGCGTGTCAAAAGATTTGCGCGGCCGGGGCATTGGCTCTAAGTTTATGGCGTTGATAGAAGCGGACGTCAAGAAGCGCAGCGTTGCGGGAATTTTTTTGCAAACCGACATCGACAAGCCTTCGTTCCGCTTTTACACAAAGAACGGATTTTCAAATTTGGAAAAGCATGTAAGCTTATTTAAAGGCGTAAAATAAAGGGAGAAGGCGGCATGAAAATTTATGACATTTCGCAGGAACTTTTTGGCTGCGCCGTTTATCCGGGCGACCCTCAGCCCGAAAGGTTTGTGACGCTCAGCATTAAAAACGGCGACGTTTGCAATTTGACGGCATTTAAAATGTGCGCCCACAACGGAACCCACGTTGACGCGCCCTTCCATTTTTACGCCGACGGAAAGACAATCGACCAAGTTGACTTGGACCGCTTTATCGGATGGGCCTACGTCGCCGAGCATGAGGGAGACATAAGCGCTGACGACGCCAAAAACATTTTAAAGGCGGCCAATGGCTGTGAGCGCGTTCTTGTAAAGGGAAACGCCGTTGTCACAAAAGAAGCGGCCCAAGTTTTTGCGCAAGCGCGAATCAAGCTTTTTGGAAACGAGTCGCAAACCGTAGGGCCGATCGACGCTCCAAAGGAAGTTCACCTTATAATGCTTGGCGCTGAGATTGTTCTTCTTGAAGGAATCAGGCTTGAAAAAGTGCCTGTCGGAAAATATTTTTTAAATGCGGTTCCGCTAAATCTTGGCGGAGCGGACGGCTCTCCCTGCCGCGCGACTCTTTTGGAAATGCAGAAATAAGGCGAAAAGACAATAATATCTTGACAAATTATATTTGACTAAATATAATATCCTTGCAGTCGCGCAATGGAGGTCGAATATAATGGCGCAGGAATACGAACAGTTGTTGCTAAAAAATCAGTTGTGCTTTCCCTTGTACGCGTGCGGGCGAAAAATCGTAAGCGCTTACACGCCTTACCTAAAGCCGCTGGGGCTTACTTACACGCAGTATGTCGTTCTTATGGTTTTGTGGGAAAAGGAAAGCGTCAACGTGGGGCAGCTTGGTTCCACCTTGCGCTTGGACGCTGGAACGTTGACTCCGCTCTTAAAGCGTTTGGAAAAAGACGGCTACATCAACAGGGCGCGCTCAAAAGAAGACGAGCGCGTGACTGTCATAAACATCACTCAGGCCGGAAACGCGCTTAAAAAAAAGTGCAAGGACATTCCGGCAAAAATCGCCTGCTCCAACCCGGCCCTTACCAAAGACGAGGCGCAAAAACTTTACAAGTTGCTTTATAAATTTCTTGAAGAAAGCGAATGCTAAGGAGGCATAAAATGAAATTCGCGGTTAGGTTTTACACAAAGACTGGAAACACAAAAAAGTTGGCCCAGGCCGTCGCAGGCGCTCTGGGAGTTGAGGCCTTGCCCATAAGCGAGCCGGTTTCGGAAGCGGTGGACCTTTTGTTCTTGGGAAATTCTTATTACGCTTTTGACATCGACCCGGAAGTCAAGGCTTTTATAAATTCGCTGGACAAGGGCAAGGTCGGAAAAATCGTCAACTTCGGCTCGGCCGCCATGCTCAACTCGACATACAAAAAAGTCAAGGCTCAGGCGGACAAGGTTGGAATCCCGATGGACCAAAGGGAGTTCCACTGCAAGGGCGAGTTCAAGTTCTTCAACAAGGGCCGCCCCAACGACGCCGACCTAAAGGCCGCCGCCGACTTTGCGCGGCAGTTCGTGGGGTAAAAAACTTCCTACTTGTTTCTGCTTTGCAGCTTGCGGTATTCGCGGGGGCTTGTTCCGGTAAGTTCGTGGAAGAGTTTGTTGAAGGTTGTCGTTGACTGGAAGCCCGCTTCGTAGGCGCAGTCGGTGATGGAACGGCCGGGGTCGGCCAAAAGCGTTATCGCCCTTTGAACGCGGATGTTGGCAAGGTAGGCGGGAAAGGCAGTCTTTGTGTATTCGTTGAAAAGCTTTGAAAAATAATATGGGCTTAGGCCGATTTTTTGCGCCACCTCTGACTGGCTTATGTCTTCAGACGAATGTTCGGCGATGTAGGCGCAGGCGGCGCGGATGTAGGCCCACGAGCGGTCGGAAAAGATTTTGCCCGCGATTTGCTGGCTGTATTCTTTCATCACATGGTCGCCCACAAGGACTAGAATTTCCGAAGCCAGAATTTTCGAGCGGCTTTCCACAAAGTATTTTTGCTCGCGGGCGGCGCGGATTTTTGAAACAAGCGCGGCGATTTTTTTTGCGAGCGCCGGATTTTTTTTGGCTTGAATCAAATGGCAGGCGTTTAAAAATCTTGAGGCAGCGAACAAGTCCGTGTTGCTTTCGATAAGGCTTGAGGTAAATTGAATGAAGGCCGCGCCGCCTTTTGGCATGTGAAGCAATTCGTGCAGCTCGCGCGGCCAAACAAGCAGTATGTCGCCTGCGGCCGGTTTGTAGACCGTGTCGCCGATTTTATAGCGCGAGCCTTCCTTGAGGATTACGGTAAATTCAGCGTCGTTGTGCCAATGTGGCGGAAAGGTTTCGGGAATCGTCCGTTCCGCGTAAGCCACGCCTCTGACTGTCGGATATGCGATGAATTCTTGTTCCATAGGGCCAAATTCATTATAGCAAAAAATGGGCAATTTGCAATAAAAATTCTCTATCTTTTTTTAAATTTATGCCTTACAATATTAAGCGAAGGAGAATTTATTCATGGAAAACTTTACATTTTATTCGCCCACTTATTTTGTTTTTGGAAAGGACACTGAGCGCGAGGCCGGCGCGTTGGCCAAACGTTTTGGAGCCAGCAAGGTCTTGGTTCATTTTGGCGGAAAGAGCGCCAAGGCTTCGGGCCTGTTGGACAGAGTTGAGGAATCGCTAAAGGCCGCGGGACTTTCGTTCGTGGAATTGGGAGGCGTTCAGCCCAACCCAAGAAGCGGCCTTGTCTATAAGGGAATCGACCTTTGCAAAAAAGAAGGCGTTGACTTTATCCTCGCCGTCGGCGGCGGCAGTACGATCGATTCCGCAAAAGCGATCGCGGCCGGCGTTTTGTACGACGGAGACTTTTGGGATTTTTACAGCGGAAAGCTTGTTGAAAAGGCCTTGCCGGTCGGAACGGTTCTGACAATCGCAGCCGCCGGAAGCGAAGGAAGCCCCAATTCCGTAATCACTAAAGAGGAAGGAATGTTCAAGCGCGGCGCCGACGGAGACGCGATCCGTCCCAAGTTCAGCATCTTGAACCCGGCGCTCACGCAAACGCTTCCGGCCTTTCAAACGGCGGCTGGCGTGACAGACATCATGGCGCACCTTTACGAGCGCTATTTGACCAACACAAAGGACGTTGAGGTTACCGACCGCCTTATTGAAGCGCTGCTCCTTACGATGAAGCACGAGGCGCCGCGCGTCATCGCTGACCCCAACAATTACGAGGCCAGGGCCAACATCATGTGGGCCGGAATGATGGCGCACAACAATTCTTGCGGCGTTGGCCGAAGCCAGGACTGGAACAGCCACGGAATCGAGCACGAGCTTTCGGCGCTTTACGACTGCGCTCACGGCGCGGGTTTGGCGGTCACGATGCCGGCGGTCTTTAAGTACGTTATGAAGCATGACGTCAACCGCTTTGCGAAAGCGGCCGTCCGCGTTTGGGGCTGCCAGATGGATTTTGACCACCCCGAAGTGACAGCGCTTGAAGGAATCAACGCCTTCCAGAATTTCCTTTGCTCGATTGGCATGCCAAAGAATTTCGCCGAGCTTGGCGCCAAGGAAGAGGATATTCCCGCGCTTGTCAAAACTCTTTGCTACGGCGACGGCCGCACTGGAACAATCAGCGGCTTTGTCACGCTCAACGAAGACGACTGCGCGAAAATCTACAAAATGATGATTTAGTAGCGGCATTTGTGTCATTGCCGCGCTTGACGCGGCAATCTGTTGCGCAAAAGATTATCGGGTCAAGCCCGATAATGACAAACATCCGCCGCTTGTCAACCGACGCGCGCGGACAGCGGTGCTTTTTGGAGGAACTTTATGGCAAAACAAAAGGCTTTGTTTATAGGCGGAACCGGAACGATTAGCGCAGCGATTGTCCGCGAGTTGGCTAAAGATCCCGCCTGGGAAGTTTGGCTTTTAAATCGCGGAAGCCGTTCGGAAGAAGTTCCGGCAGGCGTAAAGCAAATCGTTTGCGACATCTCCAATGAGGCGGAAGCTACGCGAAAACTTGAGGGCATGACGTTTGACGTTGTGAGCGAGTTCATCGGCTTTGTTCCGGAACAAGTCGAGCGCGACTACAGGCTTTTTAACGGAAAGACCAAGCAGTACATTTACATAAGCTCTGCTTCCGCCTACAACAAGCCCGCCGCAAGCTATGTGATTACAGAGGGAACGACGCTCTCCAACCCTCATTGGGAATACTCGCGGAACAAAATCGCCTGCGAAGAATTCTTGCTCAAGAAATACCGCGAAGAAAATTTTCCGGTGACAATCGTTCGGCCCAGCCACACTTACGACGAGCGCCACGTTCCGCTTGGCGTGCACGGAAAAAAAGGCTTTTGGCAAGTCATAAAGCGAATGCTTGACAATAAGCCCGTCATCATTCAGGGTGACGGAACTTCCTTGTGGCATCTTACCTTTAACAAAGATTTTGCCACGGGCTTTGTCGGCTTGATGGGAAACCGCCACGCGATTGGCGAGGCCTTCCAAATTACCGGCGACGAAGTTTTGACTTGGAACCAAATCTACCAAACAATCGCCGACACGCTTGGCGTTGAGCTAAAGGCCTATCACGTGGCCTCGGAATATTTGAGCGCGGTTGGCGACAAGCGCGGCTTTGACTTTGAGGGAAGCCTTACCGGAGACAAATCGGTTTCGGTTGTATTTGACAATTCCAAGTTAAAGAGAATCGTTCCGCAAATGACGACGACAGTTCCTTTTAACCAGGGAGCGAGAATCGCGCTGGACTACGTTCTGTCCCACCCCGAATGCCAAGAAGAAGACCCTGAGTTTGACGCCTGGTGCGACAAGGTCATCGACGCGCTGGAAAAAAGCAAAGCGGAAATATAGGAGGAAATATGCCTGTAGACTTGAACAAAATGCCCAAGCTGGGCTTTGGACTTATGCGCTTGCCCGAAAAAGACGGCCAGGTTGACATTGAGCGCGTAAAGACGATGGTTGACAAATACATGAACGCCGGCATGAACTACTTTGACACCGCCTACGTTTACCACAGCGGAAAGTCGGAAGTCGCCGCGCGCGAGGCTTTGGTAAAACGCTATCCGCGCGAATCCTTTACGCTTGCCACAAAACTTCCCGCTTGGGAAATGAAAACTGAAGCCGACCGCGACAGAATTTTCAACGAGCAATGCGCGCGGGCGGGCGTGGACTACTTTGACTATTACCTCCTTCATTCCATCGAAGACGGAAACAACTACGACACATACGAAAAGCTTGACTGCTTTAACTGGGGCTGGAAGATGAAAGAGGCCGGCCGCATAAAGCATTTTGGCTTTTCATACCACGGAAGCCCGGAGCTTTTGGACGTGATTACCGACAAGCATCCCGACATGGAATTTGTTCAAATCCAGTTGAACTACCTTGACCGCACCAATCCCGTCGTCCGCTCGCAAGCGCTTTACGACATTCTCCACAAAAAAAACATTCCGATGATTATCATGGAGCCTGTCCGCGGCGGAATGCTTGCCAACATGGCGCCCGAGATTGAAGCCAAGTTCAAGGCGGCGCGGCCAAACGATTCTGTCGCCTCTTGGGCCATGCGCTATTGCGGCTCGCTTGAAGGCGTTGTCACGATACTTTCGGGCATGTCAACTGAAGAGCAAATGGACGACAACATAAAGACCTTTAAAAACTTTGAGCCGATTAGCGCCGACGAAATGAAAATCATCGACGAAGTGACAAAGGAAATTTTAAGCGTTCCGCAAATCGGCTGCACCGCCTGCAAGTATTGCGTTGACGGCTGCCCGCAAAAAATCAGCATCCCAGACGTCTTCCGCACGGTGAACACTTTGCGCCGCTATCCAGACGACTGGCGAGCCAAAAACTTTTATTCCGGCTTGGTTACCCGGAGCGGAAAGGCAAGCGATTGCGTTGAGTGCGGCCAGTGCGAAAGCGTTTGCCCGCAGCATCTAAAGATTATCGGCTTGCTTAAAGAGGCGGCCGAAATTTTGGACAAATAAAAGATTCCCGCGTCGGAGCGCGGGAATGACATGTCGCTTATGGCGCGTTGTCATTGTCGGACTCGGTATGGCACATTGTCATTGTCGGGCTTGACCCGACAATCTATTAAGGAGAAACTTATGGACACAGTAAAATGGGGAATTTTGGGAACGGCAAACATCGCGCGATGGGCGACGATTCCCGGCATAAAGCTTGCAAAGAACGCAAGCCTTTACGCGGTGGCCGGCCGCTCTTTGGAAAAAGCAAAAAGCTTTGCCGACGAGTACGGCTTTGAAAAATATTACGGTAGCTATGACGAGCTCTTGGCTGACAAGGACGTTCAGGCCGTATACGTTCCGCTTCCAAACGGCTTGCACAAGGAATGGGTAATCAAAGCGCTCAAGGCAAAAAAACACGTTCTTTGCGAAAAGCCCTTGGCTCTCAACGCCTCGGACGCGGAGGAAATGTTCGCGGCCGCAAAGGAAAACGGCGTTCACTTGATGGAAGCCTACGCCTACCTTCACAGCCCTTACGTCAAAAGCCTCAAGGACGACATTAAGAGCGGAATCATAGGCGACGTTGATTTTATCGACACGGCCTTTGTGACCCAGGGCTACAAAGAGGACATCCGTCTTTACAAGGAACTTGGAGGCGGAGCGCTTTACGACTTGGGCTGCTATTGCTCGACGATGATACTTTCCTTGATTGACTCGCAAGTGGTTGATGTCAAAGCCGCGGCGGAGTTTACAGACAAGGGCGTTGACGCGATGACGACAGGCTTTGTCCGTTTTGAAAACGGCGCGCGAGCCTCCTTTAATGTCGGAATGATTTTTGGCCAGGAATCAAATTCCCGCTTTGACCGTTTGTATGTCCACGGAAGCAAGGGCTGCATTAAGAGCGACGTAGAATACAACCAAGCCGGAAAATTGTCTTACACAATCCATGTCGGCGGTAAGACAATAAAGCGCAAGATTAAAGCTCCGCAAAACTATTCGCTTGAAATACAAAATCTTAGCGACTGCGTTTTAAATGGCGCCTCTCCTTTTGTAAGCCAAGAATTTTCGATTAAGAACGCGAAACTTTTGGATGCGATTTTTAAGGAGATTGGCTGGTAAGGGCCAAGGAGAAAAGAATGGAAAGAAAAGAATTGGTCAAAAGAATCGGCATGTCGCTCTTTGGCGTTATCATTTGCGCGATAAGCGTGGGCATTTTTAAAATCGCCGCGCTTGGCGTCGACCCCTTCCAGTCTTTTATGGCCGGCTTGGACAAGTTGGTTCCGCTTGACTTTGGCCTTTTGTACATCATCGTCAACGCGCTGCTTTTGATTTTCGCGCTTGTGTTTGACAGGCATTACATCGGAATCGCGACTTTCATAAACCTCTTTTTGCTTGGCTACATCACCCAGTTCACCTACCAATTTTTGCAGACGGTGATCGTAGACCCGTCAATTTTTGTCCGCGTCGCCTGCCTTGTTGTCGGCGTCGTGATAATTTGCTTTGGCTCGGCCTTTTACATGACCGCCGATTTGGGAGTTTCAACCTATGACGCGGTCGCGTTGATAATTGTAAACACTTGGAAAAAGGGCAAGTTCCAATACGTGCGAATCATCACCGACCTCGTTTGCGTTCTTTTGGGCGTAGGCCTTTTTGTTTTGGCCGGTGGAGAGCTTTGGGCAATTCCAACTATCGCGGGAATCGGAACGATCATCACGGCCTTTTTTATGGGCCCGCTAATCGAGTTCTTTAACGTTCACATCGCGAGGCCATTCTTGGCAAAGTAAAGAGAAAGGCCGCGAAAAGGTTTGACAAAACCGCGCTTGTCGCTTACAATTTTTAAAACGAACATTTTCGGAGGAAATTTATGAAAAAGCTTTCCAAAGCATTGGCGGCTGTTATGCTAGTCGCCTGTATGGGGGGGGCATAGCGCTTCTCGCGAGTTGCAGCAACAGCTCTGACAGTTCTTCGGGAACGCCAGCAACGCCAGCCGCGACAACTTATACCGTCTCATTTGACACTGACGGCGGAAGCGATGTCGCTTCCCAGACTGTAATAAGCGGCCAAAAGGCGACAAAGCCGGCGACAGACCCCACAAAGACCGGCGACAGGACTTCTTACGCCTTTTTGGGTTGGTACAAGAGTGACGGAAGCGCGCTCTTTGATTTTGACGCGGCGATAACCTCAAACACTACGATTAAGGCAAAGTGGCTTGAAGGCTTTGTGACGGTGGCTGCCGGAACTTACGACGGAAGCGCCGCGCTCACGCCAGCTTCTAGCGTCTTTATCAGCGGCCGAACAGTGCAAATCTCGGCGCTCTATGTTTGCGAGCACGAGGTTACGCAAGGCGAGTACGAGACTTACTGCAAGTACGGCGGAAGCTCTCCAAGCGACACAAACGGCAAGGGAGCAAACTTCCCCGCCTATCACGTAAGCTGGTACGACGCAATCGTTTACTGCAACATACGCTCAAAGGCGGAAGGCTTGACCCCAGTGTACAAAATTGGAACAGAAACCGACCCGACAAAGTGGAGTGACATTGTATCAGGAACAGGAGCCGCCGCGGGCAAATACTGCGGCCCTTCAAGCGACAACACCACATGGGACGGAATGACGTTTGACACTACAGCAAACGGCTACCGCCTGCCCACCGAGGCCGAATGGGAATACATCGCCCGCAACAAGAACACAGCCAGCTACACTTACAGCGGAAGCGACACGATTGGCGAAGTTGCTTGGTATAAAGAAAATAGCGGCAATAAGACCCACGAAATCAAGACCACAAGCAAGGCCAACGGCCTTGGCATCTACGACATGAGCGGAAACGTCTTTGAGTGGTGCTGGGACTGGTACGGCACAATTAATGAATCAACGCCATCGACGGGACCGGCGCCGGGGTCTCAACGCGTTCTCCGTGGCGGCAGTATGGTCGATGACGTTACCGGTTGTTCGGTCTATTTCCAGGGCACATACATCCCCCGCTACGGCGACGTCACCTTTGGCTTCCGCGTGGTTCGCTCCGCAAACTGACGCCTCTCGCCAATGACACAAACGGCTTCCGCCAAATCGCGCGGAGGCCGCTTTTTTTGCGCGCGAGTTCCACAAAACGCGGATTATGCGCTATAATTTATATCCATGAAAATGGAACGACACAAAGTCCGCTTTTTTGTCATCGCCGCTCTTGTCCTTGCGCTGGCCGCCGCGCTTTTTGCCATAAAAAATTTGTACACCCGAAAGCCCTTGGAACTTGCCTTTGACGCGGCCTATTATTTTTCGGAGGAATCAAGCAAGTCCGGCGCCTGGGCTTACGAAAAATCTTTTAGCGGCCACCAATACTACCTTTACCTTCCGCCAGAATATCGCGAGGACTCCGACAACCCTGAGGCCAAGCTTCCGCTCATCGTCGCCTTCCACGGTTCCGACGAAAAAGGGCAGGCCTTTAAATACGGAAGAATTTTCACCGACCAAAATTTCCAAGAAAAAATTTATCCAAAAGGCGCCGCGGTTCTTTTGATTTTCTCGCGCATAAATTATTTTACCGACCCTCACGGAACGGGCCTTTTGATACAGAACGTTTGCATAAAGAACAAGTGCATAGACAAAGAAAAAATTGTCGGTTACGGCTTTTCGCAGGGAGCGAAATTCGCGGCCGAGATGGCTTGCGCGGAGCCCGAACTTTTTCGCGCTGTCGTTTCGGGAAGCGGCTTTTATCAAATGACGCCGAAGGAAATTTTGCGCGTTCTTCCAATTCAATTTTACTGGGCCAACTCCGAGGACGACAAGGGGATTTTTGAGCAGGGAATGCCTACCGGCCGACGCGTCGCTCGCTTTTGCAAAAACTCCCGCTACGTCCAATACAAAACCCGCCACCACTTTTACGTTGAGCTAAAAGACAAAAGCGGCCGCAAAAACAAGGACGGCAGCGACGAAACTTTTATGGACTGGCTCTGTTCCGTCGTGAATAAATAGGCCTTCCGCCCAAATTTTCACCCAAAAAATAACGCATCTCATCCCGCTCTTTGCGCATCTTGCCAAAAAGCGCCTTGCGGCCTCATACGTTCCGCCTTATTATGGAATCATCAGGAGGAGCGAATGGTATTAGAAGCGATTTTGCTGGGGCTTTCGACGGGAACTTACTGCGCGATGTATTGCGTTCCGGCGTTGGCGCCATTTTTGGCGGGCTGCGAAAATTCCGGCTACAAAAGGAACGGCGGCTTGATCGGCGCTTTTTTGGGCGCTCGGCTTTTGGCCTACTTTATTCTTGGAGCGGCCTTTGCGGCTGTCGGTCTTTTGGCCAACGAATGGATGGATCCCGTGCTGGCCAGAAAGCTTTCTGTCTTTGCCTACATTTTGTGCGGCCTTGCGCTTTTGGCAAACTCGCTGGGCGTAAAGTTTCCGTGGGGCTGCCAGTGCCGCGCTCCAAAACTTAAGAGGCTTGGAAACGATTGGGTCACTGCGATCGTCGCGGGGCTTGCGGTTGGCCTTCACGTTTGCCCGCCCTTGTGGACGGCGATTGTCCGCTCTGTTTTTGGCGGGAACGGCGTCTCAGGCTTTTTTTACTTTGTCTTCTTTTACATCGGAACGCTTCCGTTTTTCGCGCCGCTTTTTGGAATTCCTTTTGTGACAAAAAGGCTTCCCGTTATAAAGCGCGTGGCCCGCGTGACGCAGTTTTTTGTAAGCCTTTATTTTATCTTTTTCCTTGGCGTCTTAGCGGCGACGAGCATGTTCGCAAGCCAATAAATGAAAGACGCCGCATAAGCGGCAACATTCGCGCTTGTTAACTAACGCGCGCGAACAGCCGTATTTTTAGGAGGTTCTTTAATGACAGCAAGTTTTATTTTGACTTTGATGATGTCGTTCGTCGTGATTTTTTTTGTCGCGGGAATGGACGGCTTTTCTTTGGCAAGCTTTGTGTATTCAGTTTTTTTAATCGCGCTTTTTGCGGGAATGACTTTTAGCGAGCGAAAGAAAAAGGGAAGCGGAGTGATTTTCCGCCGCATATTCCAAACAGTCTTCGCAGTTGGTTTTTGCGCGGCATTTATCTCCGACCTTTACGCCGAGCGCGGAAGCATGGCGATCACCTCGCAGGCGATGAGCAACGCGGAGCTTCCCTTTTGCCACATCGCGATTCCGCAAGCGCTGCTTCCGCTCCTTGTCACAAAGAACATAATTTTCCCGGCCAGAATCTCCGGCCACTACGCCGCCGTCGCCAGCATGATTTTAATTTGGCTTGTGTGTACCTTGATTCTTGGCCGCGGATGGTGCTCTTGGGTTTGCTTTTACGGCGGCTGGGAAGAAGGATTTTCTCACGTGGCAAAAAAGCCGCGCATAAAGCTCCTTCCAAAAAACAAGGAGCTTAGGGAATTGCATTTTGGCTTTTTCTTTTTCATCGTTCTAGCCTCGCTTTGCCAAATGGCTTGCGCTTATTGCGAATGGTTCTGCCCCTTCAAGCTGGTGACGGAATACAGTCCGATCAATTCAATTCCAAGTCTGGTCGCGACAATAATTTTTGTCGGCTTGTTCGTCGGCCTTGTAGTCGTTCTTCCGATTCTTACAAAAAAGCGAACGCAATGCAGCGCGCTTTGCCCCTTTGGAGCGTTCGCTTCGCTTACCGACCGCTTTAGCGCCTTTAGGATGAAGATCGACACGGAAAAGTGCGTTGGCTGCATGAAGTGCGCGAGCGTATGTCCTTTTAGCGCGATTGACATAAAGACGATTCAAGACAAAAAGGGCAGGCCGGAAATCACTTGCGCAAAGTGCGGCGAGTGCGTCGGAGTTTGTCCGCAAAAAGCGATTAGTTACGACTTTAAGTTTAACAAATGCGGTTGCGCAAGTTCCGCCGCGCCAAAGACAGCCTTTGGCCGCGTTGTCCAAGATCTTTTGTATCCGGCCCAGCTTTTTAGGTTTGCCGCCTTTAGCTTTGCCACGATTATGTCGTCAGGCTTTATGATAAAAAGCCTTAACCTTGTATTTAATTTAATTGGAGGAATAAAATGAAATTACAAAACGTAAAAAAAATTTTGCATGGATGCAGAGTGGCAAAGACCGCGCTGATTTGCATTTTGGGAGTTCCGATGTTCTTTGTTTTTTCGGAAGTTCCTGCAAACTTTATCGGAAGCTTTTTGCATGTTGACCCGACTTACACAGGCGGCCTTGTCGCAGAAGAGATTGTCGATCCGATTGGAAACGCAAGCGAAAAAGGCGGCTTGGTTTGCTACACTGTTCACCAGCCGGTGACAGGCGCCCGCTGGCAAAAGTCTTCGGAATACTGGCAACTTGTTTTTAACTATAACGGAGCGGCCGCGCAAAAAAATACGGTCGTTTACATCGCCGCCGACAACATGGCTCGCGGCGAACAAGCTTGGAATTTCGCGCTTAAAATTGACGGCGGCCAGGGACAAGTTTACGACAACAAGGGCTCCCTTATTTGCGCCGCGGAAGTCTACCAGTTGAACGACGGCGAGCAAGTGAAGGCCAGGATTCCCTTGCAGGACAAGCGGCTTCAACCGCTTTTGGCCTCCAAAAAAACTTGGCACTACTTTGATTTTGGCGGCGCGGCTGGAGGCGCTTCTCAAGCTTCGGACACCACTCCTGTTGAAGCGAGTATGGTCGCGAAAAAAAAGGACAAGGGAAAGGATGCGGAAGACGAAGCCTTTATCGAGCGCGTCAAGAAAATGTACGACGCCGCCTTCAACAATAATGGCGCGTCCGACAGTTCCGATGACGGAGTAGACCCAATGGTTGCAATAAACGCGGCCCTTGAAGAGTACGGAAAAAAGATTGAGCAGAATCCCAACGATTACATAAGCCTTGCCAACTACGGCTCTTGGCTTGCAAAAAAAGGCGGCGAGTCTTCCGCGTTAAAGGCGATGAAGCTTGTAAAAGAGGCTTACGTTTATTTGGACAAGGCCGCGGAACTTTGCGACGGCCAAGAAGGTGAGATCGAAGTTTTGATGAACCGCGCTTCAGTTAGCGCTTCCGTTCCCGAGATGGTATTTAAAAAGTCCGAGGTTGGAGCCAACGATTTTATAAAGGTCGCGAATCTTTCCAACAATAAAATCTTAAAGGCTTATTGTTACGCGATGGCTTGTGAATGCTACAAAAAATGCAAAAGGGAATCAAACGCGTTCATCGCTTTGCAAGAAGCAAAAAAGGCGCTAGAATGAGCCTGAGGAGAAAATGAAGGTAACGATTCTGGAAAAACAGCCTGGCGAAGAAGACGAGATAATCGTAAAGTGCGACCAGCTTGACGAAAAACTGACAAGGCTTATCAACCAATTTAAGACTGGCAAAGGCAAAATGAATTTTTACAAGGATTCAAAAATCGTTTTGGTGGAGCCGTCGGAAGTGTTGTACTTTGAGTCGGTTGACGACAAAGTTTTTGCCTACACAAAGGACAGCTTTTACGAAACAAAAGCCAAGCTGTACCAGCTGGAAGAGGAGCTGCCCGCCAGCGACTTTTTTAGGGCCAACAAAGCGGTGATTGTGAATCTTGACAAAATCGACAGCCTTGCGCCGGTCTTTGGCGGCCGCTTTGAGGCGATATTGGAAAACGGCTACAAGGTTGTTGTTTCCAGAAATTATTTGAATGAGTTGAAAGAGAGGTTGGGTCTATGAACTGTTCAGAGAATAAAAGCGACATGTTTCCTGTTATGGTAAACATTTGCGCCCGCGTCGTCACTTTGATTTTTATTTTCATTGCGCTCTTTAGGAAATTTTTCAATCCAAGCGGAAATCTTATGATGGGAATCGACGACATTTGGGGCGTGATTTTTATCGGAGCGGTTTCGGGCCTTGCCTTTGGAGTTTTTTATATTAAAAAGAATTTGAGCGCCAAGGAAAACGCGCTCTTGCAAGTTTTGTATTTTGCGATAATTAACGCGACGGTTTGCGCGACGGGTTTTTACCTTAACTGGTTCAAAAAAGAGCTTAAGTCGATTCTTGTGATGGAAGCGATGTTCGTTTTGATTTATCTTTTGGTCACATTTTGTGTTTATATGTTTGACTTTAACGAGGCTAAAAAAATCAACGAAAAGCTCAAGGCAAGAAAACAGGGGTAAGAAAAATATGCCATTGCGGTGTCATATTTTGCGCGCTATAATGCTCTTGTGCAAATCGACCAACTTTTTGAATTTGTTTACGTTCTGATTGACGAAAAGCAAGCGACCGCAAAAGAAATAGCCAAGCGCTTTGGCGTTAGTACGCGGACAATCTACCGCTGGATGGAAGCGCTTAGCGTTTCTGGCGTGCCGGTCTACGCGTTAAAAGGCCGCGGCGGCGGAATCGCGATCGAGGAAAGCTACACGCTGGACAAGCGGGTGTTTTCCGAAGAAGAGCGGCTTGCGATTGTTTCCAGCGTAAAGGCGCTGGGAAGCCTTGGCGGAAACTTTGCGGGAACGGCAGCAGAAAAAGCCGCGTCAAAAATTTCAAGCCTTTCAAAAAACGACGCGGACTGGCTGGAAGTTGACTTTGCCCCGTGGAGCCCGGAAGGCTCGGAAGTGCGAACGCTTTTCGCAACCCTGCGCGATTCTATCCTAAAAAAACGTCAAGTGATTTTTGACTACTGTTCCACCCAAGGAAAAGTGGAGCGTAGGACTGCGCAGCCTTGGAAGCTTGTCTTTAGAGGCCAGGCTTGGTATTTGTACGCTTGGTGCGAGCAAAAAAAAGAAGAGCGCTTTTTTAAGCTTAGCCGAATGAGGAACGTCAGGCAAACAGCTCGCGCCGTTACAGCCGTTCCAAAAGAAAAAAGTAATTCTTATCCCGCAAGTCAAAAACCGCAAATGATAAAAGTAAAGGCGACGGTCACCGCGCAAAAAATTTCTTTTTTGCTTGACGCCTTTGTTTGCCAAGAAATGAAAGTCCGCAAGGACAAAAGCACGAGCGTCGTGTTTACGGCGCCGGACGAGCCTTGGCTTTGTGACTTTCTTTTGTCGTTTGGCCCCGACCTAAAAGTTTTGTCGCCGGAATCAGTCAAGCAAAAAATCCTGAGCCTTGCGGAAGAGACCGCAAAGGTGTATAAATGATTTAATGAAATATTTTAGAGTTCACACGTCGGACATCGCCTACATCACCCAGCAGCCGCGCGGAATTTTTACAGCGGTCTGGAAGCTCGTTGAAGAAAAAATTTTGACAGAGGACGAAACCGCGGAGTATTGGAAAAACCGCGAATACTTTGAAAAAGTTCTTCCTGTTCCGCCTTTTTATGAGAGCGGAAACAAAGAGCGCGCGACAACTTGGTTCAAGGACACTCCGCAAGGGCAGGACATTTGGAAGCAGATGGACTTTTACCGCGCGATGTGCAAAAAGTACGGAATCAAGCTTTACCGCTCTGAAACCGAAGATCTTCCCGGCCAAGTGATTTACGAAGACGACTTTCAAATCGCGGTGGCGGGCACTCGCGAAGATTTAAAAATTAGCAAAACAGAAATTTAAGATACGACTGGTCAAGGCGCACTTTTTTAATATGACATGCTCTTGTCATATTTTGCGCGCTATAATTAAGGCATGAACGCTAGGCCGCAATTTAAGGACATTGCCTCTTTTGAAGAATTTTCAAAATACTATTGGTATCGCGAGGAACTGCAGAAAATCTGCAAGGCTCTTGGCCTTGACTCCAGCGGAATGAAGGCGGAATTGAACCGCGTCATCGAGGAATACTTTAAGGGGGATAGAATCGTTCCCAAAACTGCTTCCAAGCCCAAAAATCGGGCGGCGGCTTCCAATGCGTCAAGCGGCCAGCTTACCTTAAACACCGGCCTTATCACCTGCGGCTTTACCTTTGGCCCCCGCTTCCGCGACTTCTTCCGCGCCCAAACCGGCGTCCACAACTTTAAGTTCAACGTGGACATGGTGGCCACGGCAAAAAAAGTAAAGCAAGACGGCGATACGTCTTTTACTCTCGGCGACCTCTTGGACGTTTACTACGGCAAAAAAAATTACGCTCGCTACGACAAAGTTTCGTTGCAATGGAACAAATTCGTCCAAGACTTTTGCTCCGACCCCGCGTCCGCGGCTTTTCCAAACAAGCTCAAAACCGCCGCCGCCCTCTGGAAAGTCGTCCGAGACTCCACCCGGCCAAAAGTCTACGCGCATTCATTATTGGAAGAATTTAAGGAGGAACTATAATGCCATTCGACTACAAAAAAGAATTCAAGGAATTTTATCTTCCGCCCGCCAAGCCGCAAATTGTGAGCGTTCCCAAAATGCAGTTTGTCGCGGTTCGCGGAAAAGGAAATCCAAACGAGGAAGACGGTGAATACAAGGCCGCCCTTGCCGTTTTGTACGCGATTTTGTACACAATCAAAATGAGCAAAATGGGTGACCATAGAATTGACGGATACTTCGACTATGTTGTCCCGCCGCTGGAAGGCTTTTGGTGGCAAGAAAAAAACGGCGAGGCCGTCGCGGGCTTTGACTACGCTGACAAATCTTCTTTCAACTGGATTTCCGCGATACGCCTTCCAGACTTTGTGACAAAAAAAGATTTTGAATGGGCCAAGGAAACGGCGGCAAAAAAGAAAGACCTTGACTGCTCGCGAGCGGAACTGCTTTCGATAAAAGAAGGCATATGCGTTCAAGTAATGCACACAGGCTCATACGACGCGGAGCCTGCGACCGTAAAATTGATGGACGACTTTGCCGCCGTCAACGGTTATGAACTCAACTTTTCAGCTACTCGGCTCCACCATGAAATATACTTGAGCGATCCGCGCAAGACCGCGCCGGAAAAGTTGAAGACCGTGATAAGACACCCGATAAGGAAAATATAATGAAAAACGAACTCTTGCAAAACCTAGACAAACTTCACACTACTCCTATGGGAGTGGACCGCATCCGCCACAACCTTGGGCTTGGCGACGATATAAAGGACGTTGTCGCCTGCTGCCGCGCTAAAATCGAATCTTCCGCCGCGGCCATAGAACGAAAAGGAAAAAACTGGTATTGTAGGATTAACGGCTGCGTCATAACGGTAAACGCCTACAGCTACACAATAATCACGGCCCACAAAAAAGCTTAAAACGCGCTATACTAAAAGCGCAAGGAGAAAGATATGCCAAGACCCAAAACAAAAGACGAACTGTTAAAAGCCGCCGACCAAAACTACAAGACACTGATGCAAATGGTTGACAGCCTTAGCCCAACTGAGCTAAAGACGCCCTTTGACTTTTCCGGCCAGCCGAGCAAAAAAGAGGCGCACTGGAGCCGCGACAAAAACGTCCGCGACGTTTTGATTCACCTTTACGAATGGCACCAGCTTATGCTGGCCTATCCCAAAAACAACGCCAAGGTCACTGACAAAAAATCCGCCGTTGCCTTTTTGCCGCCGGACTATTCCTGGAAAACTTACGGCCAAATGAACATGATGTTTTGGAAGCGGCATCAAAAGACCAGCCTTGAAACGGCAAAAGAATTGTTGGCCCAAAGCCACGCGGCGGTAATGAAGCTGATAAAAAAATACAGCGACCAAGAATTGTTCACGCAAAAATATTTTCCGTGGACGGGAACAGCCGCGCTCGGAAGTTTTTTTGTGAGCAACACTTCAAGCCACTACGATTGGGCGATAAAAAAGCTCAAGGCGCACAAAAAAAACTGCGCCAAATAAAAGCTAGTTTAATTTCTTGCCTTTATGGCTTTTGTTATCAAATCGTCAAAATACCAAGTTTGGGCGGAACGGTTGTAATAACCGAACAATTCATTAAAGCTGCCGCTTGCGGGAACTTTCCACTGGCCGTTGTCCCAAAGATACGCGGCCATCTTGTATGATTTGACTTTGCCAAGATAGTATTCAAACCATTTGGCGCGCTCGCTGTCGTTGTTTTTGTTTGTGGCTCCCATTTCGCCGATGACAACAGGAATTCCTTTGCTGAAAAACTTTGTATTTAGCTGGCCTAGCCAATAGTCAAGGTCGCCTTTGTGGGCGTTAGTAAAAGTCGTTTCTCCGGGGTCTTGCATCGCAAAAGAATAGGGCGTGTACATGTGAACCGAAAGCGCGAGCCTTCCTGACGCGGAATCCATGGGCATTTTAAATGCCGAGGCGAGCGCCGCTCCAGGGGCGGCGACATATGCTGGAACCATCACAAGGCGCTTGGCGTTGTTTCCGCCCGACTCGCGAATCGCGTCCAAGCAAAGTTGGTTCAATTCGTTCACGCATTTAGCCGCGTCCTTGCAAGTCGAACAATTTGCATCCCAATTCCATTCGTGCTCGTCGCCTGGGAGGCGGGGCTCGTTAATCGTCTCAAAAACCAAATGCTCGTCGTAGCCATTGTTAAAGGCCAAGGCGATTTGACACCAGACATTGTAAAGGTAGCGCTTGGATTCATCCAGGCAAGAAGAAGCGGGGCTGTAGCCCTTGTGGCCGTTTGCCGTACAAGTTGAGGGCGTGATGTTGTCGTGGTGAACGTTTATTATTACATACAAATTTTCGGCAACCGCCCAATCGACGATTTGTTTTACGCGGGCCATCCAAGAGGCGCTGATTGTATATTTTGAATCTATATGGTCGTGCCAAGAAATCGGGATTCTAATGGCCGAAAAACCTTTTGCCTTTATTCCGGCAATCATCGCTTGCGTCGTTTTTGGCATGCCCCAATTTGTCTCTGTGTTGTTTCCGAGGCTTGTGTTTCGTCCGGCCCAGCCGTTTTTTTCGCTTCCGCCGGCATAGGCGTCAAGGGTATTGCCCAGGTTCCAGCCAAATTTCATGGAGTCCACAATTTGCGCGGCCGTGGAAGAACCAAAGTCTTTTGATCCGTTGTCAATTACGAGGTTTGTGGTGGAGTAGAGTTTTGTCTTTACAAAAATGTCCGTGATGGGCGCTTCGGGCGTTATGGGCTTGTCCGAACTGGCGGAATTTGCGCAAGACGGGAACAAAAAGATAGCCAGCGCAAAGGCAAACACTGTCTTGCAAACAAATCTTTTCATGGTTCAAACCTCCAAGTTATTTCTTGATAGTATAATATAGAATATCAAGAGATTTGCTTTTTGTCATTATATAAAACAAAAAATTATATATGACAGTCTATTGTCATATATAATGTGATATAATCATAACATGCATTTTGTGAGC
>JAGCNW010000040.1 GCA_017645785.1 Treponema sp. | reverse complement strand
TGGATTTCTCTTGCAAGCTTCAAGTTGCTTTGTTTTGCGTCCATTTTACTATAATACCACAGTTTGCGCGCTTTTGCAAATTCTTTTATAACACTTGACACTTTTAGTCAAAACTGATATTCTATTATTCCCCGTAACGCCAACGACCGCTCATCGTTGGTTGCGGTTCAAATTTGATGCAAAATTTGATTCCGCGCGAAAATTTTATATTTTTAGGGTTTTTAGAATGAAAACTATTTTTGTAAACGAAAAGGAACAGGCTCGCCAGTGGTACATCATTGACGCCGCCGGAAAGCCGCTCGGACGCGTAGCCGCCAAGGCCGCCGCCGTAATTCGCGGAAAGAATAAGGCCACTTACACTCCCAACCAGGAAATGGGTGACTTTGTAATCGTAATCAACTCTGCCAAGGCTGTCGTAACAGGCGCCAAGGAAAAGGAAAAACTTTATCACCACCACACAGGCTTTGTAGGCGGACTCAAGACGTTCACTTACGAAAAGCTTTTGCAGCGCCATCCGGAAGATCCGATGCGCTTGGCCATTGAAGGCATGCTCCCCGGCGGAATTCTTGGCCGCCGCTTGTGCAAGAACTTCAGAATTTACGCTGGAGCCGAGCACCCGCACACGCCGCAGAATCCCAAGCCCTTGGAAGTTTGAGTAGAGGAGAATAGAAATGGCTAGCACAAAAAACATCGCTATTGGAACAGGAAGAAGAAAGACAGCCACAGCCCGCGTTTTCTTGCGCGAAGGCTCAGGCAAGATTGTTGTCAACGGAAAGGACGTTAAAGAATACTTTGCCACACAGGAACAGGTTCGCGTCGTTCACCAGCCCCTCTTGGTAACTTCAAACGACAACAAGTTTGACATTTTGATCACAGTTCAGGGCGGCGGATTGAACGGCCAGGCCGCCGCTTGCTTGCACGGAATCAGCCGCGCCTTGCTCCAGGTTGACCAGGACACACACACAGCCCTCAAGGCCAACGGATACCTTACTCGCGACAGCCGCATGGTTGAACGCAAAAAGTACGGCCAAAAGGGCGCCCGCCGCAGATTCCAGTTCAGCAAACGCTAAACTGCAATTTTTGCAAAACAAAAAGCTCCTGCTTGCGCGGGGGCTTTTTTTTGCGCTAAAATCCTTTTGGGGGGCCTAAAAACGGGTCGCAGCAAAATATGCAAGACCAAGAAAATCAAGCCGACATTCAATCAGAGTCTCCCGCCGCCACGGAAGCCGCGGCCGTCACGCAAAAGGCCTTGTCCCTCTTGGCCCGCTGCGAGCAGTGCCGCTCCGGCTTGGAACGGAAGCTTTTGCAAAAAGGCTTTTCAAAGGGAACGGTTGACGGCGTTTTGGACGCTTTGGAAGAGCGGAAACTTTTGGACGACCTAAGATTCGCCCGCGCATGGCTCAATTCCCGTCGCATTGGCCACTTGGAGGGCAGGACCCGGCTTTTGGCGGAGCTTTCCGCGCGAGGCATCAGCAAGGAAACGTCAAAAAAGGCCGTTGACGATTTTTTTGAGGAATTTGACGAAGATGAAATTTGCGCGCGCGCGGTCCAAAAGTTTTTGGCGCAAGGAAAAAGCGGCGACAAGCTTGTGTCCGCCATGACCCGCGCGGGCTTTAGCTTTAAAATGAGCCAAAAAGCGATAAAAAACCTTGAAGAAAATCTAGACAGCGTTAGAGATTTTTGATAGAATGGAGAT
>JAGCNW010000006.1 GCA_017645785.1 Treponema sp. | reverse complement strand
TTTAATTGCTCGCTCACGCGAGCGGGCAATCAGTTTGCGCATCGAGAGTAGCGAGCCGTGCGGAGCGCGTTAGCGCGACTGCAATACCTTGAGAGGCCTCGTTTCCAACGGAAACGAGACGTCTAGCTAGCGGTGCCGATCGGACGCAGCCGCAACCGGGAGCGTTTTTGTATTTTTATAATTTTGTTGCCTTTATTATATTATATTGAATTCTTGCAACTTTTTCTATATAATATCCGCACCATGAAAACTTCAAAATTTCTTATTTCCACTCTCCGCGACTCTCCTAACGACGCGGTGATTGCAAGCCACCAGTTGATGATGCGAAGCGGAATGATCCGCAAATTGGGCAACGGCCTTTATTCATACATGCCGATTGGCTTTAAGTCTTTTACAAAAGTGATGAACATAATCCGCGAGGAATTGGACAAGGCCGGCTGCCTTGAGATGAAGCCGACTGTGATTCAGCCCGCCGAAATCTGGAAGGAAAGCGGACGCTGGGACAAGATGAGCGGCGAAATGCTGACTCCACAAAACCGCGGCGGCCAGGACATGGTCGTAAGCCCCACGGCCGAAGAAGCCTTTACCGCGCTGGTCCGCGACGGCTTGGAAAGCTACAAGCAGCTTCCGATGACGCTCTACCAAATCAACACAAAATACCGCGACGAAATCCGTCCTCGCTACGGCGTAATGCGCGGCCGCGAGTTCACGATGATGGACGCCTATTCCTTTGACGCGGACCAAGCCTCGTTGGACGACTCTTACGACAATGTGGCCGCCGCTTACAGAAAAATCTACAAGCGCTTGGGCCTTTCAATCATTTCCGTAAAGGCCGACACAGGCAGCATGGGCGGAAGCGGTTCCGAGGAATTTATGGTGGAGTCTCCGGTTGGCGACGACACTTTGATTTTGTGCCCCAAGTGCGGCTACGCGGCCAACGTAGAAAAGGCGGCCTGCAAGCCCGACTCCAACGGCTCCGTTCCGACAAACGAAAAATTGGAAGAAGTTGCCACGCCCAATGTCTTTAGCATTGAGGACATGGAAAAATTCTTTGGCGCCAAGAGCAATCAGTTCATCAAGGCGATTGTCTGTCGCGTCACAAACTGCGCTTTGGATTTGAGCGGAGTCAAGGGAGCGGAATCATTTAAGCGCGTTGAAGACAACGCCGGAAAGTATTATCCGCTCAGCTACTTTGTGGTTTTGATTCGCGGCGACTTGGAATTGAACGACACAAAGCTGGCCGCCTTCCTAAAGGCGAGCGAAGCGGGCTTGGCAAACGACGACGAAATCGTAAAGTACGCCAACGCGCCGCACGGATTTGTAGGCCCGCTCAACTGCAACTGCCCTGTCATCGCCGACAAGAGCGTGATTGACATGGACGCAAGCGGCGCCTTTGTTTCGCTTATGCACGACGCTTACATCGGAGCCAGCAAGGAAGGCTATCACGCAAAGCATGTGGAACCCTTGCGCGACTTTAGCGTTTGGACTTGCGGCGACTTTAGGACAGTCGTTCCCGGCGACAAGTGCGCGGAATGCGGCGAAGAGCTTTACAGCAAAAAGGGCAACGAGCTGGGCCACATCTTTAAGCTTGGCGACAAGTACACAAAGAGCATGAACGTGACCTACCTTGACCAAAACGGAAAGGCCGCCACTCCGATTATGGGCTGCTACGGAATCGGCGTTGACAGAACGCTTGCCAGCATAATCGAAGAGCGCCACGACGAAAACGGAATCATTTGGCCGATGACTGTTGCGCCCTTCCAAGTGGTCATCGTTCCGATAAAGTACGAAGGCGCGATGAAAGAGGCGGCCGACAAGATTTACGAGGGCTTGCTTGCCGCCGGCGTTGACGTTTTGCTTGACGACCGCGCGGAGCGTCCCGGCGTTAAGTTCAAGGACTTTGACTTGATCGGCATTCCGCTCCGCATTGTTGTCGGCGACAAGAACCTCCCCAACGTGGAAATGAAGTTGCGCTCCGAAAGCGACGCGCAGCTGGTTCCCGCCGACCAAGCCGCCGCCAAAGCCGCCGAGATTGTCAAGGCGGAATTGGACAAGCTTAACGCATAAAAAAAAAGACGCGGACAAAAATCCGCGTCTTTTTTTTCGCCTGAATGCGGCGCGCCTTGACTCGTTCCTATTTAATGTGGAAGGTTGCCTGGCCCAAGAATGACGAAACTCTCTTATAGGCGTCCTTGTTTTTTTGGACTTCTTCGATAAAGCTGTCTGCGGCGGATCCTTCCTCGGCGAAAACTCCGAACAAGAGGCTGTTGTCGGCGGCAAATTTATGCTCAAAAGTGATTGTGATTTTTTCAAATTCCAAGTGCTTCTTTAGAGTGGTAAAAGCCTTTTCCACCACGTCAGAAAATTTATCTTCGCCCGCGTCTTCCTGCCAAGCGTTTTTGTAAGGATATTTTTGCGGGTTCAACTGCCTTGTGATTTTTTTCCAATCGTCGTCGTTTTGGATGATCCATCCGCACACGCACAAGGCGCCTTGATTTTCTTTCATTTTATTCTCCTGTTTTATTGTTGAGCGGAACGTCGCCCGCACATAAGTTTATTATACCACATTTTTTGCGATTTTACTACGATTTAATTAATGAATGATACTCCTGCAAACTCTTGACTCCGCCTTCGCCGCCGTTACCGTTCTTTACAGCCGCGATTCCTTGCACTGCCGCAAGGGCGCCGGCAAGCGTCGTGATGTAGCTTACCTTATACTTTAGGCATGCTTTTCGGATAGTCTTTCGGTCTTCGGCGTAATTGCGCTGGGCTTTGGGCGTGTTGATTACAAGGCAAACTTCTTTGTTCATGATTGAGTCAACAACGTCCGGACGGCCGGCGCCGATTTTGTTCACGACCTCGCACTTTATGCCGTTGTCGTTGTAGAAGTCGGCGGTGCCTTTCGTTCCCACCAAAGTAAAGCCCAAGTCTTTTAGCGTCTTGCCGATTTTAATGACTTGCTCTTTTTGGCCTTCTTTGTTGGAAAGGGAGATAAGCACTTTCTTGTTTTCCCAAGCGGCGGGAGCGTGCGGCAATTCGGAGCCGGCGGCTTCCTGCGACTTGTAAAAGGCCAGCGGGAAAGTTTCGGCCATGCCAAGAACTTCGCCGGTGGAACGCATTTCCGGTCCAAGAATCGGGTCAACGCCTGGGAAGCGCGCCCAAGGAAGAACGGCTTCCTTAGCTCCAAAATACGGAATTTTTTTGTCTTTAAGGCCAAGCGATTCCAAAGACTCGCCAAGCATCATGCGGGTGGCAAGGCGCGCCATCTGCGTGTCGCAAACTTTTGACACAAGCGGAACGGTGCGGCTTGCGCGCGGGTTTGCTTCGATAACGTAAACCTTTCCATCTTCAATAGCGTACTGCATGTTCATCAAGCCGCAAACGTGCAGGGATTCCGCGATTTTCTTTGTGTATTCTTTAATTGTCGCAAGGTTGTCCGCTGGAATCGACACAGGCGGAATGACGCAAGCCGAGTCGCCGGAGTGGATTCCCGCAAGCTCAACGTGCTCCATAACAGCAGGAATGTAAACGTGATTGGAGTCCGCAAGCGCGTCGGCTTCGCATTCAAGCGCGTTCTTTAGGAAGCGGTCGATCAAAAGCGGGCGGTCGGGAGTGACGCCGACGGCCTTTTCGACATATTCCTTAAGCGTCGCTTCGTCGTAAATGACTTCCATTCCGCGTCCGCCCAAAACGAACGACGGACGGATCATGATCGGATAGCCGATCTTGTCGGCGCACGCTTTGGCTTCGTCAAAGTTGATCGCCATTCCGCTTTCGGGCATCGGGATTTTTAGGTTTTCCATCATGTGGCGGAAGAGGTCGCGGTCTTCGGCGATGTCGATGCTGTCGATTGAAGTTCCCAAAATGTTCACGCCGTTTTCTTGCAATTCGCGCGCGATGTTGAGCGGAGTCTGGCCGCCAAACTGAACGATCACGCCAAAGGGCTTTTCCTTTTCGTAAATCTGCAAAACATCTTCGGTGGTGACCGGCTCAAAGTAAAGTTTGTCGCTGGTGTCGTAGTCGGTTGAAACGGTTTCAGGGTTGCAGTTTACTATGATTGTTTCGTAGCCCATTTCCTTTAGCTGCATCGCGGCGTGGCAGCAGCAGTAGTCGAACTCGATTCCTTGTCCGATTCTGTTTGGGCCGCCGCCCAAAATCATAATTTTCTTTTTGTTGTCGCTCGCCACGCTCTTGTCGGGCGCGTTGTATGTCGAATAGTAGTAGTTGGCGTTCTTGACTCCGCTAACGGGAACTGCAAGCCAAGCCTCTGTCACGCCAAGTTCCTTGCGGCGGTTTCTGATGTCCTTTTCGCTGACCTTGAGAATCTTGGAAAGATACTTGTCGCTAAAGCCGTCTTTCTTGGCCTTGATAAGCAAGTCGTCTGCGGGAACGCGGCCGGGATTTTTGAGCATCTCTTCCTCAAGGTCAACGAGCTCTTTCATCTGCTCAAGGAAGAATTTTTTGACGTAAGTGATTTCGTACAATTTGTCGAGAGAGACGCCCTTTCTTATCGCTTCGTACAATTGGAAGTAGCGCTCGCTGGAAGCAGTCTTAAGCATTTCGCAAAGTTCGTCGGCGGACTTTCTGTTGAAGTCTTTTGCAAAGCCAAGGCCGCTTCTTCCGTTTTCCAAACCGCGGATGGCCTTTTGGAAAGTTTCTTTGAAAGTTTTTCCGATTGACATTACTTCGCCAACGGCCTTCATGCTGGTTCCAAGGGAATCTTCCACGCCCCGGAATTTTTCAAAAGCCCAGCGCGCGAATTTAAGAACGACATAATCGCCGTCAGGCGCTCCGCCCGGTGTGTATTTTTCCAAAGTTCCGTCGCGCCAGTAGGGAATCTCGTCAAGCGTCATACCGCTGGCAAGCTTTGCGGAAATAAGCGCGATTGGGAAGCCGGTGGCCTTTGAGGCGAGCGCCGACGAGCGCGATGTGCGCGGGTTGATTTCGATGATGACCACGCGGCCTGTTTTTGGATTGTGCGCGAACTGAACGTTGGTTCCGCCGATAACGCCGATTGACTCGACAATCTTAAAGGCGTCGCGCTTCAATCGTTCCTCCAAATCCTTGTCTATTGTCATAAAGGGAGCGGAGCAGAAAGAGTCGCCTGTGTGGACGCCGACCGCGTCAATGTTTTCGATAAAGCAAATCGCGATCATTTGGTTCTTGGCGTCGCGGACAACCTCAACCTCAAGCTCTTCCCAGCCAAGAATTGATTCCTCAATCAAGCACTGGTGGGTCATCGACAAGTCAAGGCCGTTGGCGACAATTGTTCGCAATTCCTCGACGTTGTAACAAAAGCCGCCGCCCTGGCCGCCCATCGTGTAAGCGGGACGAACGACAAGCGGGAAACCGATTTCTTCGGCGATTTTTTCGGCGCCTTCAATCGTGTGGCAAATGCCCGAGCGGGGAGTGTCGATGCCAAGATTTTTCATCGTCTCCTTAAAGACTTCTCGGTCCTCGCCGCGCTCAATCGCGTCCAAGTTGACGCCGATAACCTTTACGCCGTACTTGTCCAAAACGCCGGCCTTGTTCAATTCCATCGCCATGTTCAAGCCGGTCTGGCCGCCAAGATTGGGGAGCAGCGCGTCAGGCCGTTCCTTTTCGATAATCTGAGAAAGACGCTCAACGTTAAGCGGCTCGATGTAAGTGGCGTCGGCCATCACCGGGTCGGTCATAATCGTGGCCGGGTTTGAGTTTACCAATACAATTTTATAGCCTTGTTCGCGCAAGGCCTTGCAAGCTTGCGTTCCAGAATAGTCAAATTCGCACGCCTGGCCAATTACAATCGGACCTGATCCGATAATCAAAACTTTGTTGATGTCTGTTCTCTTCATTTCTATTACACTCCATAGATAAAATACCTAAAAAAATGATTTTATTCTAGGGGGAGGAAAACAAGGGGCAAGGCGGAAAAATCTTGAAAATTCCATAAAAATGGCTTAAAATAGAGGCATGGATTTTCAAGCGCTTGTAGATTCTTGCGAAATGGCTGCGGCCGTGCTTTCCGTTCAAAAGACGGATGACGGACATTATGGCGACATTCGAATTGTTCGGGCAAACGAAATGTACAAAAAAATCATGGGGCCAAACTATCGCGACAACATGATTTATTCGGACTTGATACCAAAAGAGCCTAATTTTGAAGATTTTTGCTATCGTTGCGCGGTCCTAAAGCAGCATTTGCACGCTTACATCGACACAAAGTCAATGGGAGTTTGGATTGACGGAACGTACATTCCGCTTTCTTCCAATGTTGACTATGACGACATTTGCCACTTTTTATTTTTCTTTGAATTCAACCAATCGCCCGAATCGCAAAAAATGTCCGACATTTCGGCGGAAACGGCTTCCTTTGTAATCAAAACATGCATAAACTTGCGCGGAACGGAAAGCTTTTACGACAGCATGAAGGTCGTTATATCCGACATTCAAAAGCAAACGGAATCTTTTTGCAGCAGCATAATTATGGTTGACAAGGAGCGGGAAAAATACGCCACCCTTTGCGCCAAGTTTAGCGACGACAAAATAACTATGGACGACTTTGCTCCTTACCTTACGCCTGATGTTGTCTTTTCTTGGGAAGAAACTCTTAAAATGCGCGACATCGTAATCATAAAAGACGAATACGATATGGCGGAACTTGAAAAGCAAAATCCTGTTTGGGTCAAAAGCTTGCGGGGCGCGGGAGTCAAAAGCCTTTTGCTTGTTCCGCTTTCGCAAGGCAAAAAAATGTTCGGCGTTTTGTTTGTCTCAAATTTCAATGTTGAACGGCTTGTAGAGATAAAAGAATTTATCGAGCTTACGGCCTTCTTCCTTTCTTCCGAAATCGCGAACAACGATTTGATGGAACGCTTGGAATTTATGAGCAACGTCGACTTTTTGACCAACGTAAAAAACCGCAACTCTATGAACGCCCGCGTGGACTTCCATGTAAGCGGAAAGCGCTTGGTTCTCGCACCCTTTGGCGTGATTTTCGCGGACTTGAACGGCCTGAAGCAGCAGAACGATTCGGGCGGCCACGAAGCCGGCGACAACCTTTTAAAGAACGCGGCTCTTCTTCTTAAAAAGCATTTTGAAGACAATGAAATCTACCGCTCTGGCGGCGACGAATTTGTCGTGATTGTTCCGAATTGCAAAAAAGCTAAATTTGAAGAAAAGGTCGCGGCGCTGAGGGCTGAAAGCGGTTACGGCGCTGAAGTCAGTTTGGCTATAGGAGCGGACTGGAGCGACAAATCCGACGATTTGCGCCTTTGCATGCACAACGCCGACGAAGCGATGTACGCTGACAAAAACAAATTTTACAACGATCATCCCGACATGGCTCGAAAATAAACGGTTTGCGCTATGGAAGCGAAAAATTTTCAGGCGATGTGCGATGACATACTGAACGGAATCTTAAGCGGCAACTGTTCGCAAGCCAAAAAGCCACGTCTTTTGCTCCACGCCTGCTGCGCGCCTTGTTCAAGCTACACGCTGGAATATCTATGCAAATACTTTGACATTACGATTTACTATTACAATCCGAACATCCATCCGGCTGAGGAATACGAGCGCCGTCTTAACGAGTTGGAAAACTTTTTGCCCCGATTTTTGGCCGACAAGAATAGTTCGGCAGGGACCGCGGCGGCAGGCGCAACAATAGACTTGCAAGAAACCGATTACAATCCCCAAGAATTTTTTGACGCGGTTCAGGCCCAGCGCGACAATCTGGAGTCCGAGCCCGAACGAGGCGAGCGCTGCCGCCGCTGCTACCAGCTGCGAATGGAAAAGGCCTACGAATACGCGCGGCAAAACGGCTTTGATTGGTTCACCACGACGCTAAGCATCAGCCCCCACAAGGACGCGCAAAAAATAAACGAGATTGGCCGCGCGCTTGAAGACCGCGCCCGCGACGCCTTGCAAGGCCAAAACGCCGCCGCCAGCGCGCCAAAATTCCTTTACAGCGACTTTAAAAAAAAGAACGGCTACAAACGTAGCCTTGAGCTTTCAAAAGAATACGGGCTTTACAGACAGGACTACTGTGGCTGCGTATATTCAAAAGAAAACATCGAGCGGTCGCGCGCGGGCTGCCTTAATTAAACTCCGCGCAAATTCTTTTTAGCGCTTCTTGCAAAATCGAGCGGGGAGTCGCGCAGTTTATCCGCTGGAATTTCTTTCCTTCGCTTCCGAACATCCTTCCGTCGTCAAGCCATACTTTTGCCTTGTTTAAAATGCGGTCGGAAATTTCTTTGTCGCTCAATTCCTTAAAGGCGCTAAAATCCAGCCACAAAAGGTAAGTTCCTTGCGGCTCAACCGCGCGGATTTTTGGACAATGTTCTTCCAAATATTTTTTGGCGAATTGAATGTTCTTCCAAATGTAATCTTTGGCTTGGTCAAACCATTTCGCGCCGTCCGAGTAGGCGGCTGTGGCGGCGGCGATTCCCATAAGGTTTGGCTCGTCATAGCCAGTCTTATCGATTTCAGACTTAAAGGCGGCGCGGAGTTTTTTGTTTGGAATTATAATGTTTGAAAATTGCAAGCCTGCAAGGTTGAAGGTTTTGCTGGGTGATGTACATACGACGCAATTGTCCGCCGCCTTTTTTGAAAGCGTTGCCCAAACCGTGTGCTTGTGGCCGCCAAAAGTTATGTCGCAGTGAATCTCGTCGCTTACAACAAGAACGTTGTTGGCAAGGCAAATTTCGCTTAGGCGCAAGAGTTCCTCACGCGTCCAAACGCGGCCGCCGGGATTGTGGGGCGAGCATAAAAGAAAAATTTTTGGCTTTTCTTTTTTTATTATTTTTTCAAAGCCGTCAAAGTCAATTTTGTAGCCGCCGTCTTTGTACACAAGCGGGCTGTTGACAACGCGGCGGCCCAGGGCATTTATCATGTTAAAGAATGGGTAGTAAACCGGCTTTTGGATTAAAACTCCGTCGCCCTCTTTTGTAAAAGCGTGGATTGCCGCCGTGATTGCAAAGACAACTCCGGGCGCGCTCACGACCCAATCGTCCTGCAATTCAAAGTTGTGCCGGGCCTTGAACCAATTTTTTAAGGCGTTGTAATAGCGCGCGTCCAGCCGGCTGTAGCCAAAAATTCCCCGCTCGGCATGTTCGACAAGCGCCTTTTTAACGCAAGGAGCGGTCGAAAAATCCATGTCGGCGACCCAAAGCGCGATCGCGTTGGCGGGCTTTTTGCGCGCTGCGGCAAGGTCATATTTTATCGCGAATGTGTTTTTGCGGTCTATAACTTTGTCAAAGTTAAATTTCATAGATTCTCCATCGCTTGCCGCAAGTCTTCTATCAAGTCGTTGGGGTTTTCTATGCCTACAGAAAGCCGGAGTGTCTTGGGGGTGATTCCGTTTTTAAGGCGGATTTCTTCGGGAACGTCGGCGTGAGTCTGTGTGACTGGGTAGGTGATTAAAGTTTCAACGCCGCCAAGACTTTCCGCAAATTGAATCAAGCGGACGCGGCCAAGGATGGCTTTTGCCTTTTGTTCTGATACCATGTTGAACGTCAGCATCGCGCCAAAACCACTCGCTTGCCTTTTTTGAATTTCATGGCCGGGATGCTCTGGAAGTCCTGGGTAAAGAACACGCTCGACGCCCTGTTGCGTTTTTAGCCAAGCGGCGATTTTTTGAGCGTTGTCCTGCGCGCGCTCCATTCTTAGCGCGAGCGTTTTTATTCCGCGGATTGTAAGCCAGCTGTCAAAGGGAGCGAGTCCCGCTCCCGTAGTCTTTATAAGAAAGCGCAATTTTTCTTGAATGTCGGCGCGGTTTGTGACAACAAAGCCCGAAAGCGTGTCGTTGTGGCCGCTCAAGTATTTTGTTCCTGAATGGACAACGATGTCGGCTCCAAGCGCGAGCGGGTTTTGAAAGTAGGGCGACATAAAGGTGTTGTCAACGATTAAAAAAACGCCGCGGCTTTTGGCAAGCTTTGCGATGGCGGCGATGTCCGTAATGTTCATCATTGGATTGGTCGGCGTTTCGATGTAAAGGGCCTTTGTGTTGGCTTTTATCAAGCTTTCTATGTTGTCGGAAGCAAAGTTGGCGCGCGAAAATTCAATTCCGTTTTTTCTTGAAACATTGTCAAAGAGCCTTATGGAGCCGCCGTAAAGGTCCGCGTCGACTATGATGTGGTCGCCCGGCGAAAACATTTCCATCACAAGGCTAATCGCCGCCATTCCGCTGGAAAGAGCAAGCGCGTCGATTCCGCCTTCCAGCTGGCAAACAAGTTTTTCAACCCGCTCCCTTGTCGGGTTTTGAAGGCGGCTGTAATCATAGCCTCCGCTTTGGCCGACTCCTGGATGGGCGTAAGTGGCGGTTTGATAAATCGGAAAGCTGACAGACCCGTAACGCTTGCAGCCGTCCGTTGAAATTTTTTCCAAGTGAACGCATTTTGAATCCAAATTAAGTTCCATGATCTTGCCTCGTTAAATTACATATTCGACGCGCTTGAGCGTTCTTTGCAAAAATTGCCGCGTTCGTTCTTCTTTGGGGTTGTTGAAAATTTCTTTGGCGGAACCTTTTTCGACTACAACGCCTCCGTCCATAAAGACAACTTGCGAGGCCACTTCCTCTGCAAAAGACATTTCGTGGGTCACGACAATCATAGTCATGCCTTCTTTGGCCAGCTCCTTTATGACAGAAAGAACTTCGCCGACCAATTCCGGGTCAAGCGCGCTTGTCGGCTCGTCAAAAAACACTACGTCGGGATTGGGAGCGATCGCGCGCGCGATGCCTACGCGCTGCTGTTGGCCGCCCGAAAGCTGCGACGGATAAAAATCCTTTCTGTCCAAGAGTCCGACTTTTTTTAGCGTGCGCTCGGCAATTTCCTTTGCCTTGTCTTTTGGAATTTTGCGCGCGGTCACAAGGCCTTCCATTACGTTTTCGAGCGCAGTCTTGTTGTTGAACAAGTTGAAGTTTTGGAAGACAAAGCCGGTCTTTCGTCTTGCTTCGAGAATCGTCTTTTTGTGCGCGTGGTGGAGCGAAGTTTTTATTGTGTCAAATTCAAGCGTTCCTTGGTCGGCGGTTTCCATAAAGTCAAGGCAGCGAAGGAAGGTGGTTTTTCCTGAGCCAGAAGGACCCAAGATTACGACAACGTCTCCCTTCTTCACTTCTAAATCAACGCCTTTTAAAATTTCATTTTTTCCAAACGCTTTGTGAACATTCGTCGCCTTTAGCATTTTCGCCTCCTTCGCTCAATCAATTTGAAAAGCCATTCTATTCCCATGTTAAGCGCGATGTAAAAAATCGCGATTACAAAATACGCTTCGACATAGCCAAGATTTCTTGACGCGCTTGTTTTTGCAAGGGCCGTCACTTCTGGAACGCCAAAGACAAAGGCCAGCGAGCTCATCTTTACGATTCCTGTGGCGTAGTTGCAAAGAACGGGCAAGCAATGTTTCACCACTTGCGGAAAAATTATTCTGCGGTAGGCTTGCGCTTTTGTAAGGCCCACGGAGTAGGCCGCTTCCAACTGGCCCTTGTTGACCGCGTTCAAGCCTGCTCTGAACATTTCGGACATCAAGGCGGTAAAGTACAATAGCAAAAGCGCGTAGGCGTACCAGTAGCCCTTGATTACGTTGACGTTAAAGTCAATGTTTTTTTCAAATAAGTACTTTTGGATGGCGGTCGGAAAAGCGATGAAAAAAAGATACGCTTGGACCATAAACGGAGTTCCGCGGACAAAGCTGACATAGACCGAAAGGAATTTTGCCAAAAGTGACTTTTTGTTTTCCTTTCCGACCGCGACAAGAAATCCCAGAAAAAACGAAAGGCCAAAAACAATGCAAACAATTTCCAACGTCACCGGAAGGCCTTTGAGCGTAATTATGATTGTCTGCCAAGCGAATTTCCAGTCAAAGTTCATCGGGCGCCCGCCTTGTTCTTTGAAAGAACGGAATCAAGCGCCGCGGAAATTTTTTCTATCGCAAAGGCCAGCAGCCAATAAATCAAAGTCAACGCCGTGTATATTTCCAAAACATACTTGCTGAACGTCGTGTTGTTCAAAAGATTGGCTTTTCCAAAAACGTCCACAAGGCCAATGGTAAAGGCAAGGCTTCCGTCTTTTAAAAGGCCGATGATTATCGTTGACAAATTTGGAAGCGCAAAGTAAAAGGCTTGCGGAAGCATTATCCGTCTTATGATTTGAACGCTCGTCATTCCGACGCTCTCTCCGGCCTCAAACTGGCCGCGCGGAACCGAGCAATAGGCGCTTCTCATTATTTCCGAAATCGACGCGGAGCAAAGAAGCGTAAGCGTGACGCATACATAAAACATTCTGTTTTGAGCGTCTATGTGAACTATCGCGGGAAGTCCGTAATACACCAAAAACAAAAGAACGACTGGAGGCACCGACCTAAAAATCGCGGTGTAAGCCACTCCTATCGTTTTTAGAGCGCGGTTTTTGCTCAGCTTTAATCCAGTCAAAAGCGCTCCAAAGACTAGGCTTATCCCAAGCGCGACCAATACGTAAACAAAGGTCGTCTTTAGATAAGGGAGAAGCTTTGGAATATAGAAAAAGAAACGCTCTATGTTAAAATGCATCTTTAGTTACCGCTGTTGTTCTGCGCCGACCGCGCCTGGCGGAAGGTGTTGGCGTAAATTTTTTCGAGCAAGTAAAGGCCGCCCGAATATCCCGCGTAAGAGCCGTTTGTCACTACGTCGTTAAGGACCGGAATGCTAAGGCTTGCAAAGAACTCGCCCTTCTTTTTGGCAAGCTGGTTTTCCCAGTAGGAGCCAAGAATCAAGGCTTTTTTTGAGTCGCCGATTTTTTGGTCAATGTCCTTTACGATCAATTCGCCGTCGGCCTGGAAGCTCAAGGCGTCTTCGTATTCCGGAAGGATTTGCTTGAAGGCTTCCTTTATGCCGTTTTCGGCGCTTTTTGGAGGATCGTCGTCAAGGTAAATTCCTTTTGGAATGTAGCCAAGCTCGTTGGCCAAAAAGTCCGCCACGCCCAAAGCGTAAAGGCTGTCGCCCGCGACGTAAAGGTCGTAGGGGACCGCTCCCTTGTATTCTGCGATAAAGTCGGCGAAAGAAACCAAGTAATTGTAAAATCTTGCCTCTTCCTTTTTTATGACGCTTTCTACAAAGGCGGAATCCAATTCCAAGCTTTGAGCCACCGCCCTAAGAAAAGCCGACGTCGCTTTGGCTCCGACAGGCAGGTAAGGAAAGTTCAAGAAAGGAGTTCCGTACTTTAACTTAAGGTGGCTCACAATTTTCTTTCCGCACCAGGGGCCCAAAAGAATGTTAAGGCTCGCGTTTGGAATGTCCTTCCATTCGGAGACTCCCGCGCTTGAATAGCCAAAAAGAATGTTCACTTTGAGGCCAAGCTTTTCCAAAAGGCCTTTGATTTCTTCCAAATCGCCGCGCCAAAAAGTGTCTTGGTAAGGAACGGACGCAAAGACGTTCACCAAGCCTTTTTGAACTTGCGGCGCTTCTTCTTGGTAGAATGAATCAACATATTGGTCGATGATTCCGTTGACCACGACTTCGTGGCCAAAATAAGAGTTTCCTCTAAAGCCCGCGCAGTCCACTCCGACTACAGGCTTTCCTTGCTCGGCGAAAGTTCCCGCGACTTCGCTGGCGTTGTCGCCGATGATGCCGGCCGTGCAGCCTGACATCGCGACGTAAAGGTCTCCCTTTAGAACTTTAAGAGTTCCTTCGATAAGGGCGGCGAGTTTCTTTTCGCCTCCGAAGACTACTTCCTTTTCGCTGGAGTTTGTGCAGGAAATATGGATTCCTCCGGCGTAGCCTTCGCCTTGATAGCCTGATTGGGTGGCGGCAAAAATGTATTGCTTTGACGCGCATCCAGGGCCTGCGTGAATAATCGGAACGCCGCCCGGAATTGCCAAAACAGTTTGCTGCGCGGCAAGCGCGCAAGAAAATCTTGGTTGCGAAATCAATGAACTCATAGCGCGTCTCCTTCTTGGTTCAACCACCAATCTGTGTAAGGAAGTGTTGAATGTTCCTGAATGTTTTGGTTGAATTTTCTTGTGATATAGTTTTCCCAAAGGCGCTCGCCCAATCTGAGCAAGCCGTCGTATCCTACGCTTATGTTGGCGTCGCCTTCAAATGTTGAAGGAATGCCCAGTTTGTAGCCAAGTATTGTCAAGCCTTCGTGTCTTGTCAAAAGGAAGTCTGGGCGCAGGCGCTTTAGATCCTTTATGATAATGTAGGGTTGCTTTGCGCAGACTGTGAAATTCTTTATGTCGCCCGCCGTTTCTATGAGGGCGCCGAGAGTGTCCACGTTTTCGCTGTCAGTCTTTTGGTCGTGGTGCAAGGCGTTGATACCGATTACCGTAAGGCCAAGGTCTGTCAAGGCGCTTGCAAGGTTGTGGGTAAAGGCGTCGCCCGCGATGACATAAATTGTCTTTCCTTTAAAGCGTTCCCTGTAGTCGTTGAGCGGGCCTTCTATTCTTTTATGCTCTTCTTCGATCACTTTTTCTACGATGTCGCTTTTGTCCGTAAGGCGGGCCACTTCCCTAAGCCAGGCGTCGGTCCATTTGATTCCGTACGGCGGAGCGGCTTTTACTTGCGGAACTCCAAAATGCTCGGAGAAGGCCGCGATTACATAAGTGGAAAGCGTTTCGCACATTGTAGCCGAGCAAGCGGCCTCGCTGATTTTTTCCAATTGCGGAACGGAATTCATCGGAACGACGTATTGGGCCTTTAATCCCAATTTTGCCAAGAGCGGAGTGAACACGTCGCTTCCCTGAAAGTTGTAGACATTGACAACATCCTTCTTGCGTTCTTTTGGCGGCTTTACAATATGTTTGGTGATTGCGTGAAAAGCCGCGTCAAAGCCTGTTGACCAAATTTTTGACTTAAAGCCTTCGCAGGAAACAGGAATGACCGGTATTCCAAGCTCGGCGGAGGCTTCAGACGCGGCGCTTTCGACGTCGTCGCCTACGATTCCTGACGCGCAAGAAGTGGTAATAAAAATGGCGGTTGGATTTGCCCGTTTATGGACTTCCAAACACGCCTTGATTAGTTTTTCAACTCCGCCGTAAATTGTGTCGCGTTCCTGTATGTTTGTGCAAATAGTCTCGCACTTAAAGTCAGGAAGCTTTCTGTCCCTCGCGCAGGCGTGGCCGCCGTTGTCTCGGACCGCTTGTATTGAATAACAACCGATAGGAGAATGACAGACAACAGCCGCGTCTTGAATGAAAGTCAAAAGCGTGTTGGCGCAAAATTCCTGACAGTCGCTGCACTGGCCGTAACACGACGGCGCGGGCTTTATGCTGGAGGTCTTTGATTTTTCGTGAAGTTCGCTGGCTGAGCCTTTGAACGACGTTATTGAGTTTAATCTTCGTTCGCGAATTTCAGGCGACGCGGATAAAATGTTTACAGCCATAAGTTCTCCTTAGATGCTTGCGCCGGCCCTTCCTTGTTTTGAAAAAAGCCGGCTTGACTTTTTTAAATGATTATTTTGTATTGTTTATTATTATTTTTTATTGCGGCGCGAAAATTTTGTTCGCGCCGCAAAATTATTAGTTTGCGAAGTCTACGTATTCTCCAGAATACGCGTCGTAGCCGTAGACCCTGCGCGAAATTTCAGAAGCGATTCCTTCCGCCTTTATCTGCTTTAGGACTTCGACATAGCGGTCAAGGAATTTCTTGTCTACGCCTTTCTTAAAGAGCGTGTAGGCTCCTACGTTCTGAGTGGGCACCCAAGTGACTTGGTCAACGTACTCATGGTAGGCGCCGTCTTCAGAAACAAAGTTTGTTTGGAAGTCAGTCTTTTGCGCGACAGTCGCGCCGTAGCGGCCAACGCCCACGTAGTTTTGCGTGCTGCTCCAAGTCTGCTCGGAAGTGGTTTCAAATTCCAGCTTGTTGTCTGGGTTCTGCTCGTTGTAAACTTCAAGGATGTAAGTTGAGCCGTAGCCTGAATTTTGCGGCGCCACCTTCAATCCGTCCTTTTGCTTTTTGGCAAGGTCATACAAAGAGGAAACGCCGTCAGCGTACTCCTTGCGAATCAACATTCCTGTCCAAGTAAAGTCAAGCGGCTCTCGGGGAATCTCGAACTTTTCGATGCGCTCGCGCGAAAGGAAAAAGTCGCCGACGGAACCGTCGTAGTTTCCTGTCTGAAGGCCCACGCGAAGGTCGTCCTGGCTTGTCGGAATGAATTCGATGTCGTACTCGGGAAGGCGCTTTGCGATTTCCCTCCAAACCTCAACTTCCTCTCCTGCAAGATTGTCGTTCTCGTCGACGTAGCTGCAAATGCCTTCGTCCTGGGCAAAGGCGATCTTAATCTTTTGCTTTCCTGACTTTCCCGCTCCGTTCTTAGAGCAAGAGACCAATCCAAACGCCAACGCAAGCGCGGCAACTGACACTAAAATCTTTTTCATGTTTAACTCCTATATTTTGTTTTGGGCAATATGATTGTCCGTCTTGTAAAAATATTCGGTTATGGTCTTTAACGCTTCGTCAACCGAACAATCCAACTCGTCAAAAATGGAAATTCCTAATTTGGAAAATTCCTTTTGAACCTTAAATCCAATCCGCGCCGCCACGACAGCCCTGCAATCCTTTAAAAGCTCAACCCTCGCTCCCGCTTGCGCGCAGCATCCTTCATCTTTCACGCCTCCTTCCGAAGCGCTTGGAACGTAATCGCGTTTTTGAACAAAGCGCCATTCTTTTCCGTCGGCTTCGTAAATTAAGTAATTCTCCGCTTGGCCAAAATGCAAGTCAATTTTGCTTTCGTCGCTTGTCGCGACAGCAATCAAGTACGCCATTATCCTTCCTTAAATTTTGTAATCGTCGGCCATGTCCATAAGGCCGTATTCAAGCAAAATCTGCTCAAGCCGTTCCTGCGTCATCGGAGTCGGAATCGTGAACATCTGGTTGTCGATCACCGCTTGCGCAAGGTTTCTGTATTCAGTCGCCTGGTTTGAGTCCGGCTTGTATTCGATTACAGTCTTGCGGTTGATCTCCGCCCGCTGGACGATGTTGTCGCGGGGAACAAAATACAAAAGCTGGGTTCCAAGCTCTTTGCTAAAGGCGCGCAGAAGATCCAACTCGCGGTCGACGTTGCGGCTGTTGCAAATGATTCCTCCAAGGCGGACGCCGCCGGCCTTTGCGTAGCGGCTGATACCCTTGGCGATGTTGTTGGCGGCGTAAAGGGCCATCATCTCGCCCGAAGCCACAATGTAAATTTCCTTTGCCTTTCCTTCGCGAATCGGCATGGCAAATCCGCCGCAGACTACGTCTCCCAAAACGTCGTAGAAAACAAAGTCCAAATCGTCGGTGTAGGCGCCAAGGTTTTCCAACATGTTGATTGAAGTGATGATGCCGCGTCCGGCGCAGCCGACTCCAGGCTCCGGTCCGCCTGACTCAACGCAGCGGGTTCCGCCAAAGCCTGTTCGCATGATGCGGTCAAGCGCTACGTCTTCGCCTTCGTCGCGAATTGTGTCCAAAACCGTTTTTTGCGCGAGGCCTCCAAGCAAAAGTCTGGTTGAGTCGGCCTTTGGGTCGCAGCCAACTACCATGACTTTTTTTCCGTGCTCTACAAGGCCCGCGGTCAAGTTTTGCGTCGTTGTCGATTTTCCGATTCCGCCTTTTCCATAAATAGCGATTTGTCTAATTTCACCCATTTTTTTCTCCTCGTTATAAAAGTAGTAATACCATATGAAAACTAGGTAATATTCTTAAAAAAAACGCCGGAATCCGGCGTTTTTGTCCCTTTTTGCGGGCATTTGCTGTTTAGTTTCCGCTAAAAAGCGAAGTTGAAAGGTAGCGGTCGCCTGAATCGGGCAAAAGAACTACAATTGTCTTTCCCTTGTTTTCGGGGCGCTCGGCCAAGATTTTGGCAGCCTTTAGAGCCGCGCCGCTGGAAATTCCTACCAAAATTCCTTCGCTCTGGGCAAAAGCGCGGCCCTCGGCAAACGCGTCTTCGTTTTCAATCGGAATGATTTCGTCGTAAACCTTTGTGTTAAGGACGGCCGGAACGAATCCCGCGCCGATTCCCTGGATTTTGTGGACGCCGGCAGTTCCCTTTGAAAGAACGGGGCTTGTGGCGGGCTCCACGGCGATTATTTTGACGTTGGGGTTCTTTTCCTTAAGATATTCGCCAACGCCTGTCAAAGTTCCGCCTGTTCCTACGCCAGCGACAAAAAAGTCGACTTTTCCGTCGGTTTGCTCCCAAATTTCGGGGCCGGTTGACTTCTTGTGCGCCGCGGGGTTGGCGGGGTTTTCAAACTGGCTTGGGATGAACGAGCCGGGCGTTGATTTTTGGATTTCCTGGGCCTTTTCGATGGCTCCCCTCATTCCTTTGGCTCCTTCGGTAAGAACGATTTCGGCGCCATAGGCTTTGAGAAGGTTTCGGCGCTCAACGCTCATCGTTTCGGGCAAGGTCAAAATGGCGCGGTAGCCTTTTGCCGCGGCAACGGCCGCCAAGCCGATTCCTGTGTTGCCCGATGTGGGTTCTATGATTGTGGCGCCGGGCTTGAGCAAGCCTTTGGCTTCAGCGTCTTCGATCATTGCAAGGGCTATTCTGTCCTTTACGCTTCCAGCAGGATTTAGGTATTCAAGCTTTGCGAGAATGGTCGCATCCTTGATTCCGGCCTTCTTGGAGTAAGAATTCAACTGCAAAAGGGGTGTTTTTCCAATCAGTTCCAACGCGCTTTGTTTAATGTCTGCCATAATAATCTCCTTGCTAAAAATAATAACCTAGTTTTACACTAGGAATATAGGTTATTTTATACCGCGCTTTGCGCCTTTTGTCAATATATTTTTAAAAGAATTTAAATAATTTTAAAATTCGATTCTTTACTCGAAGAGGCCTTTTGAAAAATAGCGGTCGCCGCGGTCGGGAAGAACGATGACATAATTGCCTTTTTTTCCTTCCTTTGCAAATTTGAGCGCCGCCGAAAAAGCCGCTCCGCTTGAAAAGCCCGCGATTATTCCTTCCTTTTTTGCAAGCTCGCGGCAGCCAGTGATCGCGTCTTCGTCTGTAACTTTCACCACTTGGTCAACAAGGCTCATGTCCATCGTCTTGGGAATGAAGTCGTTTCCGATTCCCTCGATGTTGTAGTCGGCATGCTCTCCGCCGCCAATCAATGAGCCGACGGGGTCGGCCAAAATTCCCTTAGTGGCCGGATTTTTTTCCTTGAGGAATTTTACGATTCCGGCGTAAGTGCCGCCGCTTCCGGCGCCCGCGATTAAATAGTCAACCTTGCCGTCAAGCGCTTCGTAAATTTCGGGGCCGGTGGTCTTGTAATGCGCCTCGGGGTTGGCTGGGTTTTCAAATTGCTTTAAGGCAATCGCGCCGGGAATTGACGCTCGGATTTCTTCGGCCTTTTCCGAGGCGCCGCGCATTCCAAGCGCGCGGGGAGTGTTTACGATTTCCGCGCCGAGCGCCCGCATGAGCGTTTGCTTTTCTTGCGAGAATTTTTCGGGCACGACAAAAATCACGCGGTAGCCTTTTTGCAGCGCGGCAAAGGCGATTCCCAGGCCGGTGTTGCCTGCCGTTCCTTCTACGATAGTTCCGTCTTTTTTTAAGAGGCCGTCGCGCTCGGCGGCTTCTACCATAAAGCGGGCGGTGCGGTCTTTTACGCTTCCGCTTGGATTGTAAAATTCAAGTTTGGCGTAAAGGTTGACGCCGGCCGGAAGCCAAAAGCTTCCTAGCTTTACAAGCGGAGTGTTCCCGACCAATTCCTGCATTGACTTAAAATATTTCATTGGCGCCTCACTTTTTGGCGGCGGCGATCGCGCGGTCAATGTCGTCGATGATGTCGTTGGCCGACTCTATTCCAACAGAAAGGCGGATCAAGCCGTCGGTGATTCCAACCTTGTCGCGAATGTCCTTGGGAATTGACGCATGCGTCATGCTGGCCGGATGGCAGGCCAGGCTTTCAACGCCTCCAAGGCTTTCGGCAAGCGAAACCAATTTAAGCGAAGAAAAGAATTTTTTGATGTTGTAATTTTCCTTTAGCTCGAACGAAATCATCGCGCCGCCGTTTTTGGCCTGCTTTTTGTTAACCTTGTAGCCGGGGTCTGTCTTGAGGCCGGGGTAGTAAAGTTTTTTTACCGCGGAATGTTTTTGCAAATGCGCGGCGATTTTTTCCGCGTTCTCCACGTGGCGGTCAAGGCGAACGCCCAAGGTCTTTATTCCGCGAATCAAAAGGAAAGAGTCGAATGGTCCAAGCACACCGCCTGTGGCGTTTTGAATGAAAGCGATTTTTTCGGCAAGCGCCTTGTCGTTGACGACTGCAAGGCCGGCCACCAAGTCGCTGTGGCCTCCCAAATATTTTGTCGCGGAGTGAACTACGATGTCGATTCCTTTTTCTATCGGCCGCTGAATGTAGGGCGTCATAAAAGTGTTGTCAACGATAGAAAGAATTTTATGCTTTTTTGCCAGCTTGGCCACACCTTCCAAGTCGGTGATTGTCAAAAGCGGGTTGGCGGGGCTTTCAACCCAAATCGCCTTTACGTCGCTTGTGATTTTTTTCTCCAGCGTTTTTAAGTTGGAAGTGTCTTCGATTGAATATGTAATTCCAAAGTTTTTGAATATTTTGTCCAGGACGCGGAAAGTGCCGCCATAGACGTTGCTTGAAATTATTATTTTGTCGCCGCTTTTAAATAGGCTTATGACAGCGGTTGACGCGGCCATTCCTGACGCAAAGGCGAATCCGTGGCTTCCGCCTTCCAGCTGGGCGATCAGGGCCTCCAGGGCCGCGCGGGTTGGGTTTCCTGTGCGCGAGTATTCCCATCCCTTGTTTTTGCCAAGGCCTTCCTGCCTGTAGGTCGAGGTTTGGTAAACAGGAACGTTGACAGCGCCTGTAAGCGGGTCGCCGTCAATTCCGCCGTGAATCAAAGCTGATTCTATGTCATTGTAATTCTTTGCCATATTTTCCTCCTAACCGTGAGAAAAGGTTCCGTCCAATCTCACGGGCTTAATATAAACTTCTTTTGAAAAGTCCTGTCCGCCAGGAACGCCAACCGCGTCGGCGCGACAGCGCTGGCAGTGCCTAAAGACTTTTATGTATTTTTCGCACTCGCTTCTTGCCCAAGACAAGTCTGCGCAAGAGGGCGCGCTGCACCAAGAAAATTGATGCTGCGGTATCAGCGGAATGATGTTGTAAACCGTCGCGCCTTTTTTGGCGACCGTTTGCGCCACAGTCGGAATATGTTCCTTGTTCACTTCGGGAATGAACACTGTGTTTACCTTTACGGTCACTCCGGCCGCCGCGACTTTTTCTATTCCGCTCAATTGGTTGTCAATCAAAATCCGCGCGGCTTCGATTCCTTCATAGCGCTTGCCGTTGTAAATTATGAACTCGTTTATTTTGGCCTGAATCTCCGGGTCAACCGCGTTTACCGTCACGGTGAGCGTGTCGATTTGCGCTTCGATTATTTGGTCCGCCTTTTGCGGAAGCAACAAGCCGTTTGTGCTCATGCACTTTATCATTTGCGGAAACTCGTCGCGCACTTTGCGGAATGTCTCAAGCGCAAAGTCGGTGGCGAGCGTGTCGCCCGGGCCTGCCACTCCGACAACAGTAAGGTCAGGCGAAAGCTCGACGGCGCGCCTAATGGCGTCAAGCGCCTCGTTGGGGCTGATTATGCCGCTTGCGACGCCGGGGCGGTTTTCACTCTCATTAAAGTCGCGCTTGCAAAAACGGCAACCGATGTTGCAGCCCGGGCTTACCGGCAAATGAATGCGGCCCTTGTTAGACTTGGCGCCAAGCGCGAAACACGGATGGCTTTTTGAGATTTCTTCAAATGTCTTTGGCATTTCGCGCCTCCTTTTTTATACAAGTCCCTGCTCTTTTATGGCGATAGCTAGCCTGTCAATGCTTCCGGCGGCCTCAAAAACTTTTAGGCCTTTTCCAAGCATGTAAGCGGCGGCCGGCTGTCCGATTTTTGCCACGAACAAAGCCGAGCAGTCTTTTAGCAACTGGTATGCCGGCTCAAAATTTTCGCTGCAAGAGCCGCCGCAAACGGGCGGCATTTTTCGCGTTTCAACAAATTCCGCGTCGTCCGTAAAGTCGTAAATCTGCCAGAATTGAGCGTGGCCAAAATGCTCGTCCACCGCAAGCCCGTCAAGGCTCGCAAAGCCTACCAAAACGCGCCCGCTATTGTTGTCTCCCATTGCCGCCTCCCATCCTAGCGGTAACGTTCGAGCGCGTTGTTGTAAACGTCTTCTATCACGCGCAAGGCTCCAGTGTAGCCCACATAGTTTGTCGTAAGGACAAGGCGCATTTGCAGCGGGTTTGCCGCTTCAACAAAGCAATAATCTTTTTCCTTTGCCAAATCGCTGTCCCAGCTTGCGCCGATTATCAAGCCGCGTCCTTCATGTTTTATTTCGCGAATTATGTCGCTGGCTTTTCCCGCGTCGGGAATGAACTGCGCGCTGATTTTTCTTTTTTCGCTAATTGAAAGCAAGTCGTCCAAAATATCCTGTTGGTATTTTGCCGGAGTGTTGTCTACGATGAACTGTTCGGCTGGAACGATTCCTGTTTCGTGCAGCAAAAAGCGCGAAAGGCCTACGACGTATCCCGCGTCGTGAATGATGTGCGCGAAACGCGGCAAGCCGTAGCGGAATTCCAAGAGGAAGGTCGCCAGGTTGTCAATCTCCTCGTAGTAAGAGTCGATTTGGTGTTGGATGAATTTCTTGGCTTTTTCAACGTCGAGTTCCGCGCCGTGAGCGATGGCAAAATCCAAGACTCCGTTCAAAAATGCTGTCGTGGCGTTGTCGCCAATCGGAACGGAATGGAACCAATAATATTCTTGGTCGTAGCGCGCCTTCAGGTTGTCCGCGATTGTCTTTCCGTACCAAGGAGAAACCAAAATGTTAAAGTTGGCGCGCGGAATTTGCTGCCATTCCTTGACTCCCTTGCTGTCGGGGCCGAACAAAACGTGAACTTTAAGGCCAAGGCCTTTGAGCAAGCGGCGGTATTCAGCCAAGTTGCTTTTCCAAAAGGGGTCTTGGTATGGAATGCTCGAGATTAAGTTGACTGTGTTCTTTTCCGAGCGGGGCTCGTTTTGGTCTTCAAAGCGGGTGACGTATTGGTCGATGATCGCGTTGACCACCGACGAGTGCGCGACATAATTGTTCGACTTAAAGCCCGGTGAGTCCACGGCCACGATGGGCTTTCCCTGTTCGACAAATTCATCTACGACGCCTTGAACGTCGTCGCCTACAATTCCGCCGGTGCAGCCTGTCATGACAACCTGCAAGTCAGTGTCCAAAACCTTGTATGTGTTTTCGATGTTTTCGCGCAAGTGCTTGATTCCGCCAAAAACAACTTCCTTTTCGGTAAAGGCTGTGCAAGGGCTTGTGGAACCGCCCGCGTAGCCCTTTGAGCGCGCGAAAAAGCCGCTTATCATTTCGCCACAGCCCGGTCCGGAATGCAAAATCGGAACGGCCTTTGGAATTGCGACTACAGTTTGCAAGGCGCCGAGCGCGCAAGTGTATCTTTCTTGTTCAATTGAACCTGTGTAATTAGCCATTTATTGTTCTCCTCGCGCCCTTATTTATATTGGAAGTAATCCGTCTGCTGGGTCAGCCACCACTTTGTGTAAGGGTTCAGCGCGTGCTTTTGGAAGTTCTTTACAAACTCGTCGTTCTCAATCGTTTCAACAATCATCTTTCCGTATTTTACAAGGCCCTCGTAGCCCATGCCGGCGTGCTCGTCGCCAACAAGCAAGCTTGGAATGCCGAGCTTCGCTCCCCACAAGGTCATTCCGCCGTGGCGCGCGAGCATCACGTCAGGATGAACTTTTATCAGCGCGTTGACCAATTCAAATTCCTGCTTGTTGCAAACATTAAAATGCGGAACGTCGCCGTAGTCTCCGACGCGCTGCTTGAGCTGGTCGTTTTCGTCGCGGCCCGAGTCAAACGTCGCGTCGTGGTGGAATACCGACGCTCCGACGGCCTTAAGGCCAAGCTCGCCGATTATGTCCAAGAGCGCGTGTCCGTGCGCCGCGCCGGCCGCTACGTAAGCGGTCTTTCCCTGCAATTTTTTTCTTATCTCTTCAATTTGCGGAAGATACTTTTCTTTTTTCTCCGCGATGACTTTTTCGGCGATGTCTTCTTTGCCTAAAAGTTTTCCAAGCGCGCGGAACCATCTGTCGGTCTGCGCGATTCCGTACGGCGGGGCGCTCGCCAATTCCGGAACGCCAAAGTCTTGTTCCAAGACCGCGCCCAAATATGTTCCCAATGTCGAGCACGCTTGAACGGTGGCGCAAGCCTCTCCCGCGCGGCTCAATTCTTCAACTGTGTTAAATGGGGTCAAATAATTCGGCTTCGCTCCAAAGGGCGCGAACCAGTCGGCAAATGCGTCGCTGCCCCAAAAGTTTATGACATTGATCATGTCGGCGCGATGTTTGTCGGCTTTTTTGATAAGTTTGCGAGCCATTCCGTGATACGCCGCGTCAAAGCCTGTCGTCCAAACTTTGGAGCGGAAGCCTTCGCAAGCGACGCCCACGATTGGGATTCCCAACTCTTCCTGGGCTTTGTCGCAAACGCTTTGAACGTCGTCGCCTACAATTCCCACCGCGCATGTAGTCAATACAAAAATCGCGGCGGGCTTGACTCTTTCGTACACCTCGCGAATCGTCGCCTCAAGCTTTGCGTTTCCGCCGTAGACCGTGTCTTTTTCCTGGAGGTTTGTTGAAAAGATGCGGCGGCGGCGGTTTGTCTTGTTGCGCAGCGAAGCGTTGACTCGGTAAGTCATGTTAAAATCATGCAAGCAAGAGGAGCAGCCAACAGGCCCATGCGAAATCACCGCTGCGTCGGTTACCATCGAGACCATGCAGCCGGCGCGCGCCGTGGAGCAACCGATGCATTGGGTGAACTTTCGGTTGTGGTCCTTGATTCCGTCCGCCGAAAGCTTTACCAAATCGTCCGCGTTGCCCAAAAAGCCGGTGATTGAATTAATTCTAATTTCGCGAATTTGCACGTCCGGCAAATTTAGGTTTACTGTTGACATACTGTTCTCCTTAAAAAAAGTTCGGCTGTCCGCGCGGGCCTGTTTGCCGGCGCGGGCGTTCTATTTTTACTTAACTGGAATTACGGCTCCGTTGTACTTGTTCTTTATCCACTGCTGAACGTCGTCGCTGAGCAAAACTTTTACCAACTTTTGAATCGCGGGATCGTTGGCGCGGCCAGCCTTTGTTACGATGATGTTTCCGTAAGGGCTGTCGGCGGCTTCTTGGGCCAAGATGTTTGTCTTGATTCCAGACTCAAGAATTTTGTTGGTGTTGTTTACGAACAAGTCGTAGTCGGCGCGCGTCGGTATGATTTGGAACGCGTTGATTTCGACAATTTTAATTGGCTTCAAGTATTCAACGATATCGCCTACGTTCGCGTCAAGCGCGCTCAAAGAGTGCTCGCTCAATTTGATGAAGCCCAAGTCGTTCAAAAGCTTAAGGCCGCGGTATTCGTTGGTTCCGTCGTCGGGAACGGCGATGACAAGCTTTTCGGGAACGTCCGAAAGTTTTGTGTACTTGTCGGAGTAAAGCGAAATAGGCTCAACGTGAATGGCGGCAACGCTGACCAAGTCCCAGCCGTTCTGCTTGTTTACAGAGTCCAAGTAGGGCTTGTGCTGGAAGTAGTTGAAGTCGGCCTCGCCGTTGGCTGTCTTTTCGTTTCCAAGGTTGTCGGAAGCGTCCTGCAAGGTCACAACTTTGATTCCTTCCTTAAGCAAGGCCGGGGCGGCGTAGTCGATGATTTCCTGGTGCGGAACCAAGTCGATGATTCCCTTTAATGTAACAATGCCGTCGTTGCCTTTGGCTCCGCCTTTTTTCGCGCAAGAGGCGAGTGAAAGCGCCGCCGCGATTCCCAAAAATCCAAAAATAATTTTTTTCATAAATGTTCTCCTTTTTACTTTCCTTATATCAAGGCTCTTGTTTTTAAAATTCTGTTTGACACAAAATTTCCCGCGCTTTGGACAATCTGAACTAGAACGACCAAAACGTAAATGCAGGCTAACAGCTTGTCATGCTGAAAGCGTTGGTAACCATAGCGAACGGCAACGTCTCCGATTCCGCCCGCGCCGAACATTCCCGCCAAAGCCGTCATCGAAAGAACCGCAATTACCGTAATGGTAAAGCCGCGTATCAACGACGGCAAAGTCTCGGGAAGCAGCGCGTGGAAAATAATCTGCAAGTTTGACGAGCCGATTGATTTGGCCGCCTCTATCTTGCCCTTGTTAATTTCCAACAGGCTGCTTTCTACAACGCGCGCGTACATCGGAATGCAACTTGCGGCGATAGCCACAATGCAAGGATTCGCTCCGTAACTTTTTCCGAACAAAAAGCGCGCCAAAGGAATGAGCATGATGATCATCACCATCTGCGGCAAAGAGCGCAGCGTGTTGATGAGCCACCCCCAGACCTTATAAACGGCTGGCAGCGGAAAAAGTCCGTCGGGGCTTGTCACAGTCAACAAGACTCCGAGCGTCAAACCAAACACCAAAACAATCAGGCTGGCCAACGCCGTCATGTATAGTGTGTCAAAAATTGAAGGCCAAAGCTTTGACCAGATTTCGACGGAAACCGATGATTTCAGAACCGCCCACAAACTGTTGTCCAACAAACTCATGTCCTTCTCCTTTTTTAAATTGTATACATTCCGTCTTTGCACAACTGTTCGTTGTTCAAACGGAAGAACACCTTTGCAAAAAGCTCGCCGGTGCGGCTCTCAGGATTGTTGAAAATGTTAAAGACGCTTCCTTCCTCAACAATTTTTCCTTCCTCCAAGACCGCCATTCTTTGGCAAGCGTATTTTACGGCTTCTAGCTCGTGCGTTATCATCAAGATTGTGATGCCGGTTTTTTCGTTTATCTCTTTAAGCAAATCCAAAATTTGCAGCATGGTCTGCGGGTCAAGGGCGCTGGTCGCCTCGTCGCTTAGCAAAACGTCCGGGTTGTTGATCAACGCGCGCGCGATTCCGACGCGCTGCTTTTGTCCGCCGCTCAAGGCTCCGGGGTAAATGTCCAGCTTGTCTGTCAGGCCCACAAGCTCCGCGGTCTCTTCCACACGGCGCTTTATTTCTTTTTTGGGAACGCCGGCAATCACCAAGGGGTAAGCTATATTTTTGTATACCGTCTTTGCCTCGAACAAGTTGAAGGTCTGGAAAATCATTCCGATTCGCCGACGTTCCACCCTAAGCTCCTTTTTGCCCAAGGCCAGTATGTCGGTTCCGCCGATTATGATCGAACCCTTGTCGGGGGTCTCCAGACGGTTTATGCAGCGGGCCAAGGTGGATTTTCCCGCTCCCGAAAAGCCTATTATTCCAAAAATTTCGCCTTTATATATTGAGAGGTTTATGCCGCGCAAAACGGGCAGCGCCTGGCCGTGAGGATAGTATGTCTTGTAAAGATCCGAAATCTCAATGTAAGCCATGTAAGGTCCCTCAAAGAATAAAACCTAGTAAACCGATAGGAAATATTCTAAATTATAATGAACTTTATCTTTTATTGCGCAGTTTGTCAATAGATTTTCTATACAAAATCTATATTAGAGGATATAGAAAGAAGTTATAACGAATTTTTCCCTTGACAAGACCCGCAAAAAGTGAAAAATAAAAAGCGATGGAAAATTTATCGGAAAGCGCCAAGCAGATTCGCGACGTAATTAACTACATAAAGATTTTCAAAGACGCCTTGGCGGTCATACACATTGACGACCAAATCATCGACTCGCCCTTATTGCCCAGCCTGATTCACGACATAGCGCTGATTCACCAGGCCGGCCTAAAAGTCATCGTGGCTCCGGGCGCGCGAAAGCAAATCAGCGAAATTTTGGACGGCGCCAAAATCGAATGGAAAATCCAAAACGGTTCGCGCGTCGCGCCCGAATCCGCCATGCCGCTAATCAAGACCGCGGCCTTTGACGTGGCCAACACAATCATGAACCACTTGGCCGGCGAAAACCGAACCGCAGTCATCGGCAACTGGGTCAAGGCCCGCGCCAAGGGAGTTCTTGACGGAACCGATTACGGAACGGCCGGCGAAATCGACAAGCTCAAAATCGACGTTATAAAGCAAACATTGGACGACGGCTTCATTCCGATTTTTCCCTGCATCGGCTGGAACGATTTGGGAAAGCCCTACAATATTTCCAGCGCGGAGCTGGCCCAGCAAATCGCTTGCGGCCTAAAGGCGCAAAAGCTTTTTTACATTCTTCCCGACCCCAAAATTTCCAAGCAGGAATTTTCGCTGCCGGACACCGTTCACCTTAGCGACGACGGAAACATTCCAGCGATGAATCTTGCGGAGGCGGAAGAGATGCTGCGCATGAACGGCGTCGATTGCGGCGGAACGGCGGCAAGCCCAAAAAGCGCGGCCCCCAAAAACGAACACCGCGCGCAAATCCTTTCGCTCTTGAGTTTGGCAAAAGACGCTTGCAAAAAAGGCGTGGCCCGCGTTCACATTCTAAACGGAAAGGTTGACGGAATTTTGCCTTGCGAAATTTTCAGCGGCATCGGAAGCGGAACGATGGTCTACAACAACGGCTACGGCGACTTGCGCGCGATGCAATCGCAGGACATACCGAGCGTTTTGTCGTTGATGAATCCTTTTGTCCAAAAAGGAATTTTGTTGGAACGCACGGCAAAGCAGCTTAAGGCCGACTTGGACAGCTACATCGTCTACAACGTTGACGAAGGAATCCACGCCTGCGCCGCGCTAAAGGTTTACCAAGAATCGGGCGCTCTAGCGCAAGCGGAGATTTGCGCGGTCGCAGTCGATCCCGCTTACGGAAACATGGGCGTCGGCCCCAAGATTGTAAACTATTTGCTGGACAAGGCCCGCGCGAAGGGCGTCAAATCTGTTTTTGTAATGACTACGCAGACGGCCGACTTTTTTGAAAAGCTGGGATTCGCGCCCGACTCAATAGACTCGATTCCGCCTGAGCGAAAAAAGCTTTGGAACCCCGAGCGAGGTTCCAAAGTTTACAGAAAGGTTTTGTAAATCTACTCAAACAAAATTAGGAAGGGGCCGTCGTTGTCGCCCTTGTAGGCGTCAAACTCAAGCCTAATATTTGAAACGTTTTTGTTCAAAACAAATTCCACGGGCACATCGATGGCACCGGCCGGAATATCTCCTATTTGGACTGACTGCGACACGGGCCTATACGCGTATCCGCCTTTAACTTCCTCCGTAACACTCGATTGAAGAGTGTTTATGCCATAGACATTGTCTCCCTTAAGCTTAAACTGAATAATGTCGCCTTTTTGCGGCTTGGCGCTCAAAATGTCGCTGAGGGGAATGTGGCAATAGTAGGAATTGTCCCCGTCGTTGGCCGCGGCAAAGCGAGCCTTTGTCAAGTCAACGGTGACAACCTTTCCAAGCGGCTCGTTGGTGGCGGTGACTTTCTTGATGTAAATCTTGATTCCAGGAAGCCAGTTCCAGTCCTTGTCGGCGACGGCGACACCTAAGCGTTCGCAAATCGTTTTGTCGGCGGGGCGGATGTCGCACTTTCCGTCAACATATCCGTAGTCATAAAATTTGTTTACGGCGCCGTAAACAAAAGTTTGATAGGCGGAGATTTTTTTAGAAATGTCGCCGATGCAAACCGTGCTGCTTTTGGGAGCGTTGTGGTTTTCATTTTCTTCGCCGTAGTAGGTGTTGATGTAAAGGTTGGCGATTTTGGCTCCGTCGGGGCTTGAGCATTCGTAGATGACATACTTGTAGCCGCTAAAGTCAATGGGCTTGTCTAAATCCAACGAGGCAAGGCCTTCGCCGTCGGTGGTCAAAAGCGTTCCGTTGGCTTCGGGCGAAACATAAATGTCTTTTGTTTTGGGAGCGGCGTAAAGGCTGGCCGCGGCAAAGGCCAAGCAAAGCGCGCCCAAGAATATTTTATTGTTCTTTTTCATAATTTTCTCCTTAAGCTTTTTCTCTTACTTTGAATAAATCAAGTAGGGGCCTTTGAACTCGCTTTCGTCTTCAAAGGTGATGATTTCGAGCGTCATCTTTGAACCGTTTTTTAGAATCGGCAAGTCAATAGTGTCGTTGACTTTTTGTCCTTTCGCGAATCCGCGTCCGTTCCAGTCAACTGAAACTTGCTGCCATTCGCCTGAATCGTCAAAAACACTCGCGCGGAAATTGCCCAAGTCGTAGGCGTTTGTCCCCTTTAGTTTTAGCTGAACGATGTCGCCGGCTTTGGGGGTCGTTCCCAAGGCTTGCTGAAGGTCCGCCCAATAAGCGTAGTGCTTGCTTCCGTCGTCCCATGTGACTGAATTGTTGATTGCAAAGAAACGGGCTTTGTTAAAGTCAATCACATGCAATTGGCCAATCGCGTTGTTTGTGGCGGTCACTTTCTTTACGAAAATTTTTATGTTCGGAATGTTCTTCCAGTTTGCGTCATAAACGCTTATGCCAAAATGGTCGGCCGCGATCTTTTCCGGATTTCTAAAAAGGCGCTTTCCGTTTTCCCAATGCTCGTAGCACATGTTGGGGCCATAAACTATGCCTTGGTAAAGCGCGGGCTTTTTTTGGATGTCGTAAATTCTAATTTTTGCCGACTCATCCCAATCGTAGTCTTCGCTTTCTTCGGGAACAAATCCAAAAGACAATTCAATGTGTGAGACCTTTTTTCCGTCGGGGCTGGAACATTCAACCTGCAAATACTTGTAGCCGGAAAGATCCACTTCCTCTCCTAAGTCCACTCGGGCCCAGCCGTTTGCGTCCGTTGTCAAAAGCGTTCCGCTTTTTTCTTTGGCAACCCAAATGTCCTTTGGCGCCTTGGCTTTTGGGGCGGCGTAGAGGCTGGCCGCCAAGAGCGACAAGCTTGCCGCGCAAAAAAGAGCGCGTCCAATTTTTTTCATACACTTCTCCTTAAATGTAAAATATCTTCTATTATCCCCCCCCCTGTAGGTTTTGTCAAGAAAAATTTTTTCCTTGCGTTCTGCAAAATGCTCTGTTATAATAAATATGGAGAAAAAAGTGGACCAAAAGATTAAATTTCCAATCGCGCTAAAGCACATTTTATTGTTTTCATTTCTTATCATTCTTGTCTTGGGTTTGACGACCTTTCTTGTTTCCACCCTTGTCCGCGGAGACGACAGGCGCAAGGCCGAAGAAAACAACCATACGATCAACGCCAGGACCGCGCAGACCGTCCAACAAGCCTTTTCAAACGCTCAAAAAAATTCCTACATTTTGTTTGACTCAATTTCAAAGTTGCATGACGCCAACAAAAAGGATGCAAAGCAAATCCAGGCCTTGCGCGATTCTTTGGAAAGCGATTATTTTAGGGTAAACGACGACATAATTTTTGTTTCAAGCCCTGACACAAATTTAAAGGTGAACCCTTCGTTTAAAGCGAAGGTTGGAGGAGCGGCCGGCGAAAAAAAGCTTTCCGATTTTTTAATCGCAAACAAAAGCGCGGCCAGCGGAAGCGTCCGTTACTTTAACGCCAGGGAGACGCTTGGCTTTGATTCGATTATTTTCACTTTTCAATACGGTCCGCTGAACGCCGTCAAGAACGCGGCGGTTGGCGTTGACACAAAGGCCTTGGCCGCTCTTATGAGTTCCGGCGCCAACAACGCGACGATTTTGGTTGACCAAGATTCCACCGTCCTTATAAATCCTGACTATGAAAGCGAGCAAAAAACTTACGTTGCCGCGCAAAGCCTTATCGACAGCATTAAGGACAAAGAAGGCGTTGACAACACTCAAAGCCTTGCGGAGACGGAAGACGGAAGGAAATTCATTTCGGTCCACAAGACAAAGGACAACCTTTACGTCATAACGAGCGTTTCAGAAAATTCCGTTTTTGCAGTAATCAACCGCACGACTTACAGAATCATTTTGTTTTCGCTTGCGATTTTGTTCATCGCGATTATGGCGATTCGAGTGTTCAGCAAAAACATCACCAATCCGATCGCCGACTTGGTTGACGCTTCCGCAAAAATCGAACGGGGCGAATTTGAATTGGACATCGAGCCGCGCACTCATGACGAAATTGGCTTGCTAACTTCTTCGTTCATTCAAATGGGCAAGGGCCTTAGCGAGCGCGAAAAGTTGATGGTGTCGTTCAGCAAATTCACCAACAAGACGATCGCGCAAAAGGCTGCCAGCGGTGAGCTTGCGCTTGGAGGCGAAAACCGCAACGCGACGATTTTCTTTAGCGACATCCGTTCCTTTACCGCGATGAGCGAAACGATGCAGCCAAAAGAAGTCGTAGAATTTTTGAACGCCTACATGACTCGAATGGTCGAGTGCGTCAACAAGACAAACGGCGTCGTTGACAAATACATCGGCGACGCGATCATGGCGGTATGGGGAGCGCCTGAGTCCGCCGGAAGTCCCGCTCAAGACGCGCTAAACGCGGTTACCGCCGCCCTTATGATGCGCGTAAGCTTGTTCCACTTTAACCAGTCTCGCAAGGAACGCGGATTGGCGCCTGTAAAAATCGGTTGCGGAATTAATTCGGGCCCGGTCGTTGCCGGCCAAATCGGTTCCAACGAAAGAATGGAATACACCGTTATAGGCGACGCAGTGAATCTTGCAAGCCGCACGGAGGCTTTGAACAAGCCATTTGCCACAGACATTTTGATTACAGAAAACACATACAATCTTATAAAGAACGATGTGATTGTAGAAGAAATGCCCGGCGTTCACGTAAAGGGAAAGACTGACGCGATAAAAATGTTCGCCGTCATTAACCTCGCGGGAAAAGAAAGGCCAAGCACAATTGAAGAAGTGCGAAAAATTATCGGAACTACCGCGCCTGATTTGGCAAAGGTGAACACTGATGACGAAGAAAAGAAATACAAGATCGAAGGCTAGCATAGCCGACATTTTGCTTTTTGTTTTGTGTTCTCTTGGAGCGGTGGCGGCGCTTGGACTTTATTACAAGGACATAAATTCTTGGTCGCTAAAGAACAACGAAGTCGCGGTGGCGAAAATTTATTTTAAGAAGAACGTAGTCCAGCGCAAATTTATTGACAACGACATTTGGGAGCGCGTGAATCAAGAAAGCCCGATTTACAACGGCGACAAAATTCGCACGGCGCAAGACTCTGAAATCCACGCTCAGTTTGAAAAGACAGGAACGAAGATCCAGCTAAAAGAAAATTCATTGATTCAAATTTTCAGCAATAAAAAAGAAAAGGCCATTGACTTTTTAAGCGGAGAAATTTTGCTGGCCAGCGCGCAAGACGGAGAGGAAGCGGTTATTACTGCCGTAAAGAAAAAGATTTCCGCCGCGCCAAATTCAAAAGTTAAGATTACGATTTCAAAAGCGGAGAAAAACGAAAAAAAAGAAAGCCTTCCGACAGAGGCTGTTGTTGAAGTCATAGAAGGAGAGGCGCAAGTCACAAACGTTCCTGTTAAGCAGGCGATTTTCCAAAAGCCCGCGGCGGAAGAGGAGACGCAAACTATAACGGCTGGCGAGCAGTTTGTCGTTACGGAAGAGCCGATAGAAGCCGAGCCGGAGCCGGCGCAGTCTGAACCCGTTCCTGCAGCAGAGGAGGAAACGCCGCAAATTGAGGAAGAGCCGCAAGAGGCGGAATCCGTTTCTGAGTCAAAGCCTGAATCTTTGAAAGCCGAGGAAGCTGAGGAAGAAGACGGGGAGGAGGCCGCCGCCGCAAGCCCAGCGCCAAAAGCGGAGCCAAAGGAGCCGGTTCAAATTGAAAAGAACGCGGTCGCCGTTGTGGAAAGCCCTTCGATGAAATTCGCAAAGAACGTTTACAACCAAAAAACAGGCGAATACAATTACGGCTTTGGCGTGATTTTGCGAAAGCTTTTTGGAACAAAAAGAATAATTCCCGCAGGCTCCGTTGTCGAATTGAAAATTCGCGGCGTGCCGAACAAAAATGTTCCGGCTTTTGCCTTGGATGTTAGCGGCGCTAATTGGCAAAAAGTCAGCGCGACTACTATTGCCGTTCCAAACGCGGGAAAGGGCTTGCTGGCGGGGATTCCCTTTAACGAAAGAATTTGCGTTTACATTCAAAAAGAAATTTCCAGCACAAACCAAGGAAACATTTATTTTTCTTACGACATAAACAAACTTGACGAAGAAGTTGAAATAAAAGATTTTAAAGTCGAGGCAAAAATTCTTTCGCTTGACGCGGACGAAATCATCAGCCAAATTCCAGTGGGAAAAAAATCGCTTGTAACAATAGACAAGATTCAAATCAAGCGCGTTAAGTGGGACCACGGCGACAGCGGCTTTACTTTGTATTTGCCGGCGCAAAGAATTTTGGGCTACACAAAATCGCTTCCAAAAGGCGCCAAGATAAAAATCAATCTTTCCGCGCAAAGCAGCCTTCCGCTTTCGTTCGTCGGCTTTAACACAAGCAATTGCGACACTGAACGGTGGACAAGGGCGCAAGAAGACACTCTTAACGACGGAAGCATTGGACAAGAGTTTAGCCTTGAGAAAATCGTAACCTTAAAGGACAGCGTAAAAAATTCTGACGCCGCCGTTATGGAAATTAGTTTTAGCAATAACAAAAAAGAAGAGTTTTGCGAATTGACTAATTTAAGGTTCGCGTTTGAGCGCGTAGAGTAAGGTTTGTAAGCCTAAGAAGCGGCCCGCCTTGAAAGTTTCCGCCAAATGCGGTAACTTGTTGTTGCTATGACAATCATTGACGGAAATTCACTCACAATCGAAGACGTAAACGACGTCGCCCTTAACGGCAAAAAAGCCGCCCTTCCTACCGACAAAAAATTTTGGGAGCGCATGGAAAAGTCCCGCAAATTTTTGCTGGATTATATTTCCACCGGCGTTCCGACATACGGAGTCACCACCGACTTTGGCGACAGCTGTTACAAGCAAATCAGCGTTGACAAGGCGGGCGAATTGCAGCGCACAATCGTGGCCTACCACGGAATCGGCTTGGGCCCATACTTTGACCATGAAACAGGCCGCGCCGTAATTCTTTGCCGCTTGAACGGAAACGTAAAGGGCGGCCACTCGGCGATTCGTCCGGAATTGGCAAAAAAAATGCTGGAGCTTTTGAACAAGGACGTCATTCCATGCATTCCGCAGCTTGGTTCGGTTGGAGCGAGCGGCGACCTTACGCCTTTGAGCTATCTTGCGGCCGTAATCATGGGCCAGCGAAAAGTTTACTACAAAGGAAAAATCGTTCCAACGATGAAGGCCTTTAAGGCGGAAAAGATTGAGCCGCTTTTGATTGAGGCAAAAGAAGGCCTTGCGATTATGAATGGAACGAGCGTTATGACAGCCGTCGCCGCGCTCGCAATAAAAAAAGCGGAGCGGCTTGCGAACATCTCGGACTTCCTTTCCGCCGTCACAAGCGAAATCACGCGCGGAAAAGACACGCCCTTTGTGGCCAAGGTCAGCCAGATTAAAAACCACAAGGGCCAGTCCGAAAGCGCGGCTTACATTTACAAGATCATAAAAAATTCAAAGCGCGTTTACAAGTATGAGGAATTCTTAAAAACGCAAATCGAAAAGCTTGACGGAAGAACCTTTGTAAAGCAGGCGAATAAAATTCAAGACCGTTACTCAATCCGCTGCTCGCCGCAAATCAACGGCGTTTACCGTGACACGCTCGCAATCGCGCGCCAGTGGATTGGCGAAGAAATAAATTCCGCCAACGACAACCCGCTCGTCGACATCGACGCGGGCCGCATTTACAACACCGGGAATTTTTACGGCGGCCACATTTGCGCGGCTTGCGACTACATGCGGACGGCGCTCGCAAACATCTCGGACCTTTCGGACAAGCAAGCCGAAGTCATTATCGACGGAAAGTTCAGCGGACTTCCTGATAACTTGACTCCGCGCATAAAAGACACAGATCCGCGCTCAGGCTTGCGCCTTGGCTTTAAGGCCGCGCAAATTACGATTAGCGCGATTCGCGGAGAAGCGCAAAGCTACTGCTACCCGATCAGCGTTACCAGCGCCCCCACCGAAGCCATAAACCAAGACAAGGTGAGCATGGGAACGATCAGCGCCCGAAAATTCGCCGAGCAAATCAACTTGGTTTACTTGCAGTTTGCCACCCATCTTTTGGCCGCCATGCAAGCGGTTGACCTTGCGGGCTACGACGATTTTAGCCCCTTTACAAAAGAAGTCCACGACCAAGTGCGCAAGATGAGCAAGTTCGTCAAAGACGACCGCCCGCTTGACGAAGACGCCACGAAGGTCGCCGAGTGGCTTAAGGTGACGGAAATTTTTGGGTAGAGGTGTTGAGGAAAAAAGCTAGTCTTCGCTGGCCACGCGGTAGTCCCAGTTGTGCTTGGGGTAGCGGCCCTTCATTTCCTTGCAAATCTCAGGCCAAGTGTTTTGCCAAAAATTTTCCAAGTCGCTTGTTATTTGCAAGGGTCGGCGCGCGGGCGAAAGCAATTTTAAAAGGACGCGCTGGCCCATGATTTTTGGGTTTTCAAAGCAGCCGAATATTTGTTGGATTATTATTTCTATTGTGGGAACGACTGTCTCGCCGTCAACGTAAACGACTTTTACCGAGCGTCCTGTTTGCAATTCCAGTCTTGACGGAACGTTTTTTTCCACCGCTGCGCCGTCGTAAAAATAATAGAGCGCGTCGTAAACGTTTTGCGCGGTGATTTTGTTTCCGGTCAAAAATGGAGCGAGCCATTCGGCGGCGTTTTGTCCAAGCCAGTTTTTGTCAAACTTTTTGGGAACGCCTGCAATGCCGGAATTGTTGCCGCGGCCAAGATTGCCGGCGGCGGAACTAGAATCGTTGGCAAGACTAAGATTGCCGCCGCCCGCCGCGGAAGCCTGCTCGTAAAATTTTCGCTTTACCAAAAAGGCTTTTGTCTTTTCGTCCAGTGGAAGCGAGTCAAAGCCGTTTTTTTGAACCGAATAGCAAAACGCGCTTTTTATGTCTTCGTCTCCAGCCTTGAGCGCCTTTTGGTTAAGAACGATTTTTCCGTATTGAGTGAATTCCGTCTTTACGACTTTTCCGTTTTCAAAATCGCAAACGAAATTTTTTTGCGCTCGGCTCAAAATCCATTTTTCAGTTTGAACGGAATCAAGCGCTTTGTACGAGTAAATCGCGCCTTGCGAGCTTCCCGCGTCCGCTTCGACGGCCACAATCCATTCAGGGCCAAGGCCGCCCTTGTAGTCTTTTAGCGCGGCAAGCCTTCCTGACGGAAACTGGTAGACGCCCGCGTCGTTTGTTCGTCGCGCGATTCTGTCCGGGAAGCCCGCCAACAGCGGGTCGGGAACGTCTTGCAAGCCCGCGCCTTTTTGCAAGCCAAAGAAGCGGACGGCGTTTTGGGTCTTGCCAGCGATTTGCGCGCTAACTTCTTGCAGGCGTCGCTCCAAGTTTTGAACAAATTTTTTTTGCAAGAAAGGCGCTGACTCCTTGTATTGCGAGTATGGCAGGACAAAGGCGGCGCCGCCGTAAATCGCCGCGCAGCCCAAGCGGGGACCGATTCCAAGCCTAAGAGCCGCCCGCCCCAGTTGGGTAATCTGGCCGTCGTTGTCCAAGCAATTTAAAAGTTGCAAGAGCTCGCGCGCTGTGGCCCACGAAGCCGGGGCGGGCGGGTCCAGCCATTCAAGCGCGGCGGGGTCCTTGGCTCCCCATTCGGCGCATTCCAAAAGAAGTTCGCTTAGGTCGCTTCGCAAAATTTCGGGAAGGGAATTTTTTTGCCGGGGTTCGTTTTGGCTCCACAGGCGAATGCAAACGCCTTCTTGGGTGCGGCCTGCGCGGCCTGCCCGCTGCGCGGCGGAGAATTCCGATTCGGGCACTGTCACTAAATGCGTCGCTCCGACATTGTTGTTCATTTGGCTTTGGCGTGAAAGACCGCAGTCGATTACGCAAACAACATCGGGAATCGTAAGCGACGTTTCGGCGATCGAAGAAGAAAGAATCACGCGCGTCGTTCCGGGCGCGGCTGGCGACAAAATCTTTTTTTGCTCTTCAAAGGACACGGAGGAGTGCAGGCGCTCAATTTGAACGTCGGATTGCGCCGCGTCCGAGGCAAGGCCGCTTAGCTCGGAAAAAGTTTTGTTTATTTCGTAAATGCCCGGCAAAAAGACGAGGATTGAGCGGCCGGAGTTTTGGTCTGGAACAAAATTTTGGTCAAGCCAAGAAAGCGTCCAGCGGACGGCGGCGGCCACAGAAAGTTCAGGCTTGTAAAAAAATTGCACGGGAAAAGTTCGGCCCGGTATTTCCAAGACGGGCGCCGGCGTTATGGTCTTGGAAGCAGTTTCCGCATTGTCAACCGTTCCGCAAAACTCTGCAATCCTCCGCGCGTCAATCGTGGCCGACATTATCACGACAAACAAATCGTCGCGCAGCTGCAGCGCTTCCTTTAAAAAGGCCAGGGCCAAATCGGCGTTGATCGAGCGTTCGTGAAATTCGTCAAGGACAACGACGCTGGCGTCTTCCAAGCTGGGGTCGCCCTGAAGGCGCCGGGTCAAAATCGCTTCGGTCATGACTTCGAGGCGGGTTTTGTCGCAAGTCTTGTTTTCCAAAAAAACTTTGTAGCCGGCGCTTTGTCCGACTTGTTCGCCAAGCAATTCGGCCACGCGGCTGGCCACGTTCACCGCGGCAAGACGGCGGGGCTCAAGCATCAAAATTTTTTTTGGGAACTGTTCCAACAACGCAAGCGGAACGGCGGTCGATTTTCCCGCTCCTGTTTCCGCGGTCAAAATCAAAAAGCGCGACGGCGACGCTTTTAGCGCCTGGCAAATTTCTTCAAGGTGAGAGTAGATGGGAAGCGTTTTTATTTGCGGAAAATCTTTCATTTTTTGAGCCGTTCCCTATGTTAGCAAAAAAAATGGCCTAAATCAACTTGCTATAGCAAAATAGGCCAAAATGCGCTAGAATAGAGGGCATGAAAATCGTAATCGTAGGCGCCGGATTTACAGGCCGACAGCTGGCAAAAAAACTTATAAACGAAAGAAACGAAGTCGTCCTTATCGACAACTCGGAAGAAGTCGTTCGCCACGCTTCCAACTCCCTTGACTGCGACGTCAAGGAAATGGACGGAAACAACCTTGAAAATTTGGAAGAGGTCGGAATCGGAAAGGCCGACGCCTTGGTTTGCGTTACAGCCAACGACGAAGTGAACATGATCACTTGCTCTTTGGTCGATTCGGTTTACCCTGACATTCTAAAAATCGCCCGCGTTAGAAATTTTTCTTATTACATGAACACAGCGGCCGCCGTAAAAAAGCACGCCGAAACTTTTAGCGGAAAGCACCGTCCCCTTTACGGAATTGATTTTATGGTCAACCCGGACATCGAAGCCGCCGAAGCGGTCGTTCACGCGGTTGAAAGCGGCGCTGTTAGCGACGTCGTCACCTTTGAAAATTCCGAATACGAAATTTCGCGCATCACAATCGCGCAGGGAGCGCCCCTTGCCGGCCAGCAGTTGAAGAGCGTCAGAAAGCTCACTTCAAAGCCTTTCTTGATTGCCTACGTCGAAAGCGGAGAAAAAACTTCTTTGCCCAGCGGCCCGACTGTCTTGAACGCGGGCGACAGCATCGGAGTTCTTTCGCGCAAGGAAGACATCGGCGATTTGTTGGCTTTGTGCGGAGCGAGCGTTGAGTCTTTGGACAAAATCGCGCTTGTTGGAGCGGGCCGCATCGGAACCCTTATCGCGGACCGTTTGATTAAAAAGCAAGACAATTCCTTCTTGTCAAAATTTTTTGGCAAGCGCGTAAAGGTCGGAAAAGACTTTGCGATTGTAGACCAAGATGACGCTTATACAAAAGAAGCCAGCGAGCGCTATCCCAACGCGCGCGTATTTAAAGGCGACATCACCGACGAAAGTTTTTTGCGCGAAGAGGGCTTGACCGAATACGACTTGGTAATTTGCGCCACCCACAACCGCGAATTGAACATGGTTGTCGCAGCTTACTTGGAATCTCTCGGCGTAGGCCGCTCAGTAAGCTTGGTAGAAAGCTCAACCTTCGCGCAAATCGCGCGCAAGCTTGGCGTTGACGTTCCCGTTCCTTTGAGAGACACGGTAGTAGACTCGATCATGAGCCACTTGCGCGGAAAGAGCGTCACCGGAATCCACACCGTCTCCGAAGGCCAGCTGGAAATTGTAGAATGCGTTTTGTCGCCAAGTTCAAAACTTGTCGGAAAGACTTTGCTTGACATCGCGAACCCCGGCGCCTTCCTTGTAATGCTTGAGAAAAAGGCCGGCTCGCAAAATTACGTCATCCCTGTCGGAAGCACGACTCTTGACGCCAACGACCAATTGATAATCATCACTCTTGCGGAAGAAACGGAAAAGCTTCTTAAGCTTTTTGGAGCGGAAACAAAATGAGCTTGTTTTCTTTTTTGAGAATTGAATTTTCAATTTTGGGAATCATAGCCGCGACTTTTGTTTTTCCTGTGGCCGCCGCGCTTTGTTACAAAGAGTACAGCGTCTTGCCGGCATTTTTGGTTCCGATGGCAGTCGCCATCACGCTTGCGCTTATCTTTTTTGTCGCTGGCAAAAAAAAGAAAATAATGTTGTCAACGCGCGGCGCCTTTGTGGTCGTCGCATTCGCTTGGATTTGCGCCAGCGTCTTTGGCTCGATTCCATTTTATGTAAGCCGCTCGATTCCAAATTACATCGACGCGCTTTGGGAAAGCGTCTCTGGCTTTACGACGACCGGCGCTACAATTTTGAGCGATGTTGAACGCCTTCCAAAATCGATCGCGCTTTGGCGCACCGAAACGCACTGGCTTGGCGGCATGGGAATCGTCGCGCTTACCGTGGCGCTTTTTCCGCTTTTGGGCGTTGGCGGCTTTCAGCTCATCAAGGCCGAAACCACCGGTCCCGAAAAAGGAAAGTTCACTCCAAAAATCACAAACACCGCAAAGGCGCTTTGGACGATTTACATTTTGTTCACTTGCCTGGAGCTTGTTCTTTTAAAAATCGCGGGAATGAGTTTTTACGACGCGCTCTTACATTCCTTTTCCACTGTAGGAACGGGCGGCTTTAGCAACAGGAACGCAAGCATCGGCGCCTACAACTCCGTCGCCATCGACGCGATTTGCACGGTCTTTATGTTTTTGGCCGGAATCAACTTTACGCTTTACTTTTATTTGCTTTCTGGAAAAATCCAGGAGATTCGCGACAACACGGAATTTAAAGTTTACATCGCATTGATTTTTATTTTTATTTTTGGAATCACATTCGCCAACTTGCAGCATTACGGCGGCTTCTTAAAGTCGCTGCGCTTTTCTTCGTTCCAAACTGCGACGATAATTTCTACTACCGGCTTTGCCACGACGGACTACACTTTTTGGCCGCCTTTGGCGCAAGCCTTTATTTTCTTCTTGTTCTTTACTGGCGGCTGCTCTGGTTCGACAAGCGGCGGCGTAAAAATCATCCGCTGGGTAATTTTTGCAAAACAGGCCAACAACGAGTTTTTGAAGACCCTGCACCCGCATGGAGTGTTCAGCGTCCGCTTGAACAACCGCGCCGGCCGCAAGGACATCGTTTTTAACGTGGCCGCCTTTATGACCTTGTATTTGCTTTTGATTGTCGTCACCACTCTTTTTGGAGCCGCCGCGAATTTGGATTTGACGACCGCATTCACGGGATCCCTTAGCATGGTGGGAAACGTAGGTCCGGCTTTTGGCGCCCTTGGCCCGTCCTGCAACTACGGCTTTTTGCCCGCCGCTCTCAAGGGCTGGTACATGTTCGCCATGCTCGCCGGCCGTTTGGAATTGTACACGATGATTATTTTCTTCTTCCCGGAGTTTTACAAGAAGTAATTTTGAGAAATATGCAACTGGAAACAGAATAAGAAGATCCGCCTCAAACGCGCGAGCCGTTTTATTTAACCTTCATAATTTTTTGTATTGATTTATCGCATATCTCGCTGACATTTTTTAAAAGCGCTCTTTTCTCTTCATAAATAATATCTGAAATTTTTTTTATATTTGTTTTTTCTGATTCCAAATCGTTTTCAGCGAATAATTCAAATGGCGTTTTGTGAAGAGCTTTTGAGAGTTTTAACAAAGTTTTGTCGCTAATCCAAGTTTTGCAGTGCTCTATGTCAGCGAGGTATGAAAGAGAAATGTCGGCAGCTTCGGCAAGCGCTTCTTGAGTAAGGTGAAGTTCTTTTCTATAAAAGCGAATATTGTCTGAAAGTATTTTTCTCAGCGCTTTTATTTCTTCATTTTCTTCTGTTCTGTCTGGCATAAGAAAATTATATGACAATATTATGTGTTGACAAAATATGCTAATATCGGTTATTCTATACTAGCGACAATACCATTGTTTTTGATATAATGATATTGTCGAAAGTTGCCAAAAGTGGAGGTAAAAACTATGGCGAAAGATGTTGAAATAACTCTAAAAAAAGAAGGCGCAAAGGACATCATTGTGAAGTGTCCAAAGGAAATCAAGCAGTCCCCAATAGTTGCGGCGCTTGGAATATTTTGGGGGATGCCTGCGTTCCGCGTGAAACCGACAGACTGGAAGGATGTGTTTAAAGGTTTTGGTTTGTTTGCTTTGATTTTCATCGCTTGCGCTTTTTTTACAATAAGCTCGATTGTCGGCTTTTTGGCTTTGTGCGGGGTTCTTGCACTTAATTTTATTTTTAATAAAAACTATTTTTTCAACTTTATCAAGAAGCGTTTGGCCGAAGGATACGTTGTTGAAGATGACGAACAAAAAAAGATTTTGACAAGCGCGGGACTATAGGAGAAATAGAAAAATGAAATTTGACGTTAGCAGAAGATTTCAGACAAAAGCGTCTGGAGAAGAAATCGCAAAGTTTTTGGAAGATTCTTTTAGAAAGGATTCGAACGCTGTAAATTACAATAGCGGCATCTTGACTGTTGAACTTATAAATCCGACATTTGGTTCAATCAACAGAAAAGATACGACAGTTGTTGAAATCAAACCGAAAGACGACGACACGCTTTTGGTCGCGAATGTTGAATACAAGCCGTCTGTTTGGTTTTGGATATTTTTACTTTGTGGTCTTTTCACAACTGTCGCTTGGCTGATACCAATTGTGTTTTATCTTTATCAAAAGAAAACGGTTAAGAATGGCATTGAGGAAGTTTTCACCCGTGCTGAAAATGAATTCAGAGGCGCAAAAAAGTCTTCCGCAAAAGCTAGTTCCAACAGTTCGGAAGACGTTGCCTCCCAATTGGAAAAACTTGCCGTATTAAAAGAAAAGGGAATTCTTACAGATGAAGAGTTCGCGGAGCAAAAAGCGAAATTGTTGAAAAACATGTAAATTTTTAAACCCGCAAGTTTCTTGCGGGCTTTTCTAATCCCGCAAGCATCCCAGCGGGATGACAAAAACGCCGTCTTTTCTGCGGTAGGCGAATTCCGTGCCTGTAAGTACAATCAACAAATCCGGCTCGCGCAATTTGGGGGCCGCGCTTTTTTTGTTGTATTCGATGACTAGTTTTTTTATTTCCAACAAGTGTTTGCTGGCTTCTTCTATTTCGTGGCCCCCAAGCTTGAATTCTATCAGAGCGTATCGTCCGTCGCGAAGATGCAGAACACAGTCAGCTTCAAGATTGTACCTGTCGTGGTAGTATGAAATTTTTCCGCCCGCTGCGGCGCTGTATGCCCGCAAGTCTCTCATGCAAAGGCTTTCAAAGACAAATCCAAATGACTGCAGATCTGTCATGTAATAATCGGGATTAAGTCCAAGCGCCGCGACCGCGACAGAAGGGTCGCAAAAGCCGCGCTTTTTTCCTGAACGTATCGCTGTTGCGGATCTTATGGAAGGACACCAGGCTTCGATGTCTTGGATAAGGAAAAGCTTTTCAAACGCTTGAATATACGAATCAAGCGTGTTTTGAGAAATGGCTTCCGAAGCGGAAACAACGTCTTGCAAAATGTTGCTCGTTTTTGCCAGTGTGGAAATGTTTCTTGAATAAGAACGCAAAATTTGCGCGGCCCAAGATGGGTTTCGTTTTACGCCGTCTACAGTGGAAATGTCGGTTTCGCAAACGCTGTCTATGTAATCTCTTGCGATTTGCAATTTTGCGCGGTCGGATTTTCGCGAAAGGAATCCAGGCCAGCCCCCTCTGCACGCGGCAAAAATTATTTGCTCAACTTCAAGGTCTGATTTTGCCTCTATGTTTTTTTTGGGCTTCTTGAACAATTCAGAGAGGGAAACTGTTCCGTTGGATTCTTCTGTTTCAAAAAGACTCATGGTTTCAAGCCGCATTCGCGCTATGCGGCCTGTGCCGGAATGTTTTATTTTTGATTTGTCAACGGAATTTGAGCCGGTAAGAATGTATAGGCCTGTCTTTTGCCGTTCGTCCACCGAGGTTCTAACGGCATCCCAAAGAACCGGCGCCTCCTGCCATTCGTCAATAAGGCGAGGATTGTCGCCCAAAAGCAGCAGAGACGGTTTTGTCGCGGCTGTTTGCAGGTAGCCTTCGCGTTTGTCGGGATTTTGCATTTTTATGACGCTTTTTGCCTGTTGTTCCGCTATGGTCGTTTTTCCGCACCATTTGGGGCCTTCAATCAAAACGGCTCCACTGCATTCTAGGCGGAACGCAAGTTCTTTTTCCTGCAATCGTTTTTTATAGTCCATAAAAACCTCGCATAAATCATTATAAATCATTATAAATCATTTGGTGTTTTTGTGCAATATCATTTGGTATTTTTGCGGTATTTTATTGCGTGTTTTTGTGGTGTTTTGTTCGGTATTTTTGCGGTAAAAAATCGCCCCACCGGTCTAGGGAGGGGCGTGATAGGCTGTTCTATAGAAGTGTTTTTTTACAACTCGCTTTGCTCCAGCAACTTGACGCCGGCGGATTTTAGGATTGAAACTGTTTTGTCCAAGTCGTCGGTTTTCATTACGATGTTGGCGCCGTTGTTTTGGACGGACAGGCCGTAGATGTATCTGATGTTCAAGCCGGCGTCAAGAATCAATTGGACCACTTTGGAAAAGCCGCCGGTTTCGTTGGGAACGCAAACGCCAAGGACGTCGCTGATCTTGGAAGTAATGCCGTTTTCCTTGAGAACCTTGTAGGCCTTGTCGGAGTCGCTGACCAAAAGGCGAAGGACGCCAAAGTCGTTTGTGTCGGCCAAGCTCGCTGACGCGATGTTGATGTTTTGGCCGCTCAAGATTTTGAGAACTTCGCCGAGCGAGCCGCCCTTGTTTTCCAAAAATATTGAAAGCTGTTTAATGAACATAATTTCCTCCTTACTGATACAACTTGCGGCGGTCTTCAACGTGCTTGGTCTTTCCGTCGGAATGAACCAGCGCGTTGGGCTGGACCAGGCTGACCTTCGCGTTAAGGCCCAAGGCCTCGCGCAGCTTGGCGTTGATTTGCTTTGAAAGGTTTTCCAACTTTGAAACTTCGTCGCTAAAGAAGCGCTCGTCAACTTCAACCTGAACTTCAAATGTGTCGGCGTTGTCAACGCGGTCAACGATAATCATGTAGTGGGGCGTCGTTCCGTCAATCGTCAAAAGAGCGGCCTCAACCTGCGACGGGAACACGTTCACGCCGCGAATGATAAGCATGTCGTCGGTGCGGCCCTTAAATCGCTGGATGCGCGCCATCGTTCTTCCGCAAGAACACTTTGAAGTTTCTAGGCTGGTCAAGTCCTTTGTGCGGTAGCGGATCATCGGCATGCCTTCTTTGGTCAGCGTCGTGATTACAAGCTCGCCGCTTTGTCCTTCGGGAACGGCCTTTAGCGTGGCCGGGTCAAGGATTTCGGGCAAGAAATGGTCTTCCCAAATGTGAAGGCCTGCGTGGGCGTCGCAGTCGGCGGCGACTCCGGGACCCAAAATTTCTGTCAAGCCGTAAATGTCGTAGGCCTTGATTCCCAGCTGCTTTTCTATAGACGCGCGCATTTCGTTGGTCCAAGGCTCGGCGCCGCAAATGGCTGTCTTTAATTTAATCTTGTCAACCAAGCCGGCCTTTTGCAAGTCTTCGGCAACGTGCAAAAGATACGAGGGCGTGCAAGCGATTGAAGTGGCGCCGCAGTCAATCATCATGTCGATGAGCTTTTTTGTGTTGCCAGTGGACATCGGCAAAACCAAGGCGCCAACGTATTCGGCGCCGTAATGCGCTCCAAGGCCTCCGGTGAACAAGCCGTAGCCGTAGCCGACTTGGATTACGTCATCCCTTGTAACGCCGGCCATCGTAAGGCAGCGCGCGGCGCATTCGCTCCATGTGTCGATGTCGCGCCTGGTGTAGACGGCGATTTTTGGCTTACCCGTCGTTCCGCTTGAAGCGTGAACGCGCACAAGTTCCGACTTGGGAACGGCCGCCAAGCCAAAGGGATAGGCCTTGTTCAAATCTTCGTAAGTGGTGAAGGGCAGCTTTTCAATGTCCTCAAGCCCGCGAATGTCGCCCGGCTCAACTCCGGCCTTTTGCATTTTTTCGCGGTAGTAGGGAACGTTGTGGTAAACATAGCTTACCATTTTTACAAGGCGCTCGCTCTGAAGCTTCTTAAGCTCCCCGCGGTCCATGCACTCTTTTGTTTGGTTCCAATACATTTTTTATTGCCTCCTGACAATATGAGGTTTGAGATTTTTATTGAATGAATTCTTGTAAATTTGTTTTCACGGATTTCCAATTTTCGAATACGCCAAAGAACAAAGGCGACAAGCGTTCCCAATCAAGAGCGTAGCCGTATGAATGGCGGAACACATGGCGAAAGCTAAGATAATCCAAGAGCGATTCGTGAAGGCTTTCATTTAATACTGCATTGCGCGTGGCAGTTTGAGCAAACATTGAGTCTAAAATATCTTTGTGCCAGCGCTGGCTGGATAAAGACGCGTTGTCAATCTGTTTTGCGATGAGAACAAAAATGTTTTCCAAACCATTGTAATATGAATGCAATGTTGAACCAACAGCGCTTAGTTCAATAAAATCCGGTTCTTGCAACTTGCATTTTTCTTCCAAAATTTTCGCTTTGTCAAAAAGGACGTCAATTTGAGAGATTTCGAATTTTATTTTTTCGCGCAGTTGGCTATCCAATTTTTTTTAGTTCTCCAATTCTTTGAAGCAGCTCAAAAAAGTCTTTTTGAAAGTCAAAGTCAACAAGGTCAACTTTCGTGTTCAAAGCTTCTTCAAGCTGCCAGTGCATGCGGAAAAACAACTTTGGCGGCAAGCCTTTTACGCCCAAGTCCACGTCAGAACCTGAATGCGCGCGGCCTGTGGCTTGGGAGCCAAAAAGAAAAACTTCCGTGCATCCCGCGTTTTTGAGAAGATTTGCAGCTGTCGCAAGCATTCCGCTGTCCATAATATAATATTATAGCATGAATGGCAAAAAAAAGATAGGGCTTTGTGATGAGGGGAAGGTTGGGCAGAACATAAAGAAGGCCTTATCTAAGTTCCATTGAATTTAATTTTTCTTCAAGATACTTTCTTAAGCATTTTGTGATTTCGTCTTTTACGGAAAGTTTTATTTCGCGCTCTTTTTCAAAGTCAATCGCAAGCGGAAGAAACAACCTGTAGACATCAATTCCAAGTGCGTTTGTAATTTGAGACAAAGTTTTTTCGCTTGGCCACGAGCGGTTCAGTTCTATGTTTTTTATCATCGCTTCCGACATGTCGCATTTTATGGCAAGGTCAAGCTGCGTCATTTTTTTGCTTTTTCTTATTTTGCGCAAGTTTTCGGATACTCTTTTTTGAATTTCTATGCTTTCCATATTGAATAAAGTTTATGCAAAAATGCTGAGCGATGTGTGTATTATTAGTATCTATTTAAGAAAAATAAAAGATTGACAATATACTAAAAGTATATTATAATTATCTATAAAAAGAGAAATGTGTAAGTATTGTCACTAAAAAACTAACGTTGTGGGTAAGAATTATGCCTTTTTGTTCTAATTGCGGAAAAGCGCTTGCTGATGACGCAAAATTCTGCGCTGGATGCGGGACTGCGGTAAATCTGATTTCGGACGGTTCACAAAGAATTCAAAAATTCTCTGGAGAAATAAAAAAATGTCCAAACTGCGGGGCTATGTTGCCAAGCGGTGTTTTGAAATGTCCGGAATGTGACTATGAAATTCGCGACGCGCAAGCTAGCAACGCCGCCATAGATTTTTTCAACAAAATAAACAATGCCCAAACAGAACAACAGAGAATTGATATAATAAAAAGATTTCCAATTCCAAACACCCGCGAAGACATCAAGGAATTCCTAAACCGCGCCAAAGCGGAAGTTGAGGCTGATTACAATCCTGATGATTATATGCAAAACCAATTGCATGAAGCGTGGATGGTGTGCTTTAACAATATCAAAAACCGCGTGAAAGCAATGCCTCAAAACGACAGAGACGAGTTTTTGGACATAATAGGCGACACAGCGATTAATGTATTTAAAATAAAAATTGCAAAAGCAAAAAAAGGGAAAGATAAAATTGAATTGATACAGAGTTACCCTATTGAGTTGACTCCTAATAATCTTACATCTTTTGCGGATTTCATTGAAGCTCAAATAGTTTACTCAAATCCCATTGTAGAAGTGTTTAAAGAAATTCTGTTGCTTGTTTTGACATGCTGTACTTCTGGCATTGCATTGTTGATATATTTGGCGATATTTTTGACCAAAAATAAAATGGAGACAGGAACCTTTTTTGATAATAAAACAGCGATTAACGATGCGTATTTAGTTCGTTTGACTGAAATTCAAAGCCAGACTTTGTTATTAGAAAAGAATCCAAATGCAAGAGAAAGAATAAGCTCTGCCATACGAACTATAAAGCGTAAGAAATCTCAAAAAATACTAACTTATGTTTTGATTCCAATTATTGCAATACTGCTCGTGGTTTTATTTTTTGTTATTGTATTTTCTTTATAGATTAATCTGAAAAATGGAGTAAGAACTATGGGATTGTTCGGAAAAAAAACGGAAGGCGGATTGATGGATGTAATTCGCTGTGATGAACCGACTTATTTGATTTGGAAATGGAAGCCTGTTGCAGCTCAAGGTTCAGGAGAATCAACGGTAAAAGAAAACGCGATTCGTTATGGTTCAAGTCTTAGAGTCAAAGACGGAGAAGTTGCGGTATTCGTCTACAAACAAAAAGACGGAACAATGCAAGACTACATTGAAGGGCCTTATGACGATACTATCAAGACCGCAAACTTTCCTGTTCTTTCAAAGATTGTTGGGCTTGCGTTTGGCGGCGACAGTCCCTTTCAGGCGGAAATTTATTTCATAAACCTTGCTGGCATAATTCAAACAAAATTCGCGGTTCCTTACTTTGATGTGTTTGACCCGCGTTTTTTGGACTATGCCGTTCCTATGGCTGTAAGAGGACAGATTTCTTTTAAGATTGCGGATTACAAAGAATTCATAAAGCTGCATAGGCTTATAAGTTTTGATTTGGAAGATTTTCAAGCGCAAATAAAATCTGCCGTGGCAAAATATGTAAAAGGCGTGGTTTCTAACGCGCCGGCGGATTCAAATATTCCTGTAATGCAAATTGAACGCAAAATTCTTGAGATAAACGGTTTGGTTGAGAATTACATCAAGCCGCGGCTTTTGCAAGATTTTTGCGTTAATGTTTCCGCGGTGGATATTGAAACGATTGATATTGAAAAAACTTCTGACGGTTACAAGCAACTTAAAAGCGTCACACAAAACATCACCACGCAAACGACACAAGCGCAAGCGGCTGTCAATATCAAACAAATGCAAGATATGCAGAGAGTTCAAATGGAAAATCTTTCCGAAACTCAAAGAATTCAGCGTGAAGAAATGCAACGCGCGCAAAGATTGCAGACTGAAAGCGCCAATCTTTCGGCGCATCAAATTGACGCTCAGACAAAGGTCGGAGTTGCCGGAGCGGAGGCTCTTGGAAAAATGGGGGCTGCTGGCGGAGCTAACGTAAACATAGGAAACGGCGGCGGCTTTAATCCCGCCGGAATGATGGCTGGAATGGCGATGGGCGGAGCTATTGGACAAAATATGGCGGGAATGATGAACGGCGCTTTAGGCGGCCTCAATCAACAAGTTCCTCCAACGCCGCCCCAGACAAATGGTTATAATGTCGCGGTAAATGGCCAAAGCGCAGGGCCATATACAGTTGCCGCGCTCGCGCAAATGGCGGCAAGCGGGCAGTTCACAAAAGACAGTCTTGTTTGGAAAGCGGGAATGTCAAATTGGGTTGCGGCTGGAACTGTGCAGGAACTTGCCTCCGTGTTTAATTCAGTTCCTCCTGTTCCGCCGCCTGTTCCGTCAAATTAGTAGAAACCAAATATATTAGGAGATAGAAATGGCAATTAATCCTGTTATGTTTTTATTGAGCCTTGCCTTTGGCGGCTTGGGTGGCTATGGTTTTTGGGCTGCAAACGCAAATGATAAATTTGGCCTGCTTGTAAGCATTGTTAGCGGAGTGATGATTTTTGCTTGCCTTGCTGGGCTGACAGCCGTTCGTTCTAAAAACGCAAATGGCGCAGTCGGAAACCTTAGGGCGATTTCTATCGTTATTCTGATTGTGTCGCTTGTGACGAACATTATTTTTTCATTTTTCAATTTTCAGAATCCAGCCGCGTATATAATCGTCAACGGAATTGAAGCTCTGATTTTTGTTCTTGTAGGCTATGGAGTTTATCAGGCGTTGAAATAATTTCCGACATGTATTTTTTTACGGCGTGAATTTAGTCGATTTTTACTTCCCCACCTTATATCCAGCAGTTAGGACCGTGGCCACCGGCCGTTTTTTGTCGTCAAAAATTTCGTAAATGTCGATTTGGTAAAAGCAAGTTGAGTGGCCGTCCTTTATGGGAAGGGCTTCGGCAAAGAGCTCGTCGCTTTTTGCGGAGTTGACCATGTTGATTGTGGAGCTGAGGGTGACGGCGTGATAGGCGTTTGTTTCGTCGGAATTGGACGCCACCGCAAAGGCAAAGTCGGCCATCGTAAAGTAGACGGCGCCCATCACAAAGCCCAGCGCGTTTTTATGCCGCTCGTCAAGCGCAAGGTGAATTTTAGACTTTCCGCCGCCGGCTTCCAAGATTTCTATTCCTGTTGTCTCGGTGGCGTACTTGTCGTTTGCAAAAAACTTTTTTACTTCTTCCAGAGTCATTCGCGCGCTCCGTTAACCGTTGCGGCCCAGCGCGAAGGCTTTTTTGTTCATTTCCAAAAATTGCGGCTTTACGCATTGGGCCAGCGCGTCAAGCCAATCCTGTTCGGCGATGTCCTTGTAGTATGTCGAAAAGCGGCCCATCAAAACAATGTTGGCGCTTTTTGCCGAGCCTGCCTTTAAGGCCAAAGAAAGCGCGTCGATCGCGTCAACCTTGGCGCCGGCCTCGCGCATTTTGTCCAACAGGTTTTCGGGATAAGACGCCGCTCCTGTGATTACCGGCATCGGGTCGATTTGCTGCTCGTTTACGATTACCGTTCCGCCGGCCTTTAGGTTTTCCATGTAGCGCGCGGCTTCCAAGGTTTCAAAAGAAATTATGCAGTCGGCCTCGCCCTTGTCGATTATCGGGGAATAAACTTTGTCGCCAAAGCGGACGTATGTCACAACGCTTCCGCCGCGCTGGCTCATTCCGTGAACTTCGCTAACCTTAACCTGGTATCCCTTGTTCAACAAAACTTGGCCCAGCAATTTGCTTGCCAAAAGGGAGCCTTGTCCTCCCACGCCTACTATCATCACGTTTGTTGTCATTTGCTATTCTCCTTGCAAAATGTCATTGCCGGGCTTGACCCGGCAATCTTTTGTTGGTTGCTGCCATCATTCAAAGGCATTCTTAGCGCAAAGTTGTTTGCAAACGCCGCAGCCCACGCACTGGGTTTGGTCAACAAAAGCCTTTCCGCCCTTAAAGTTGATTGCCGGGCAGCCGATTTTCATGCAGGCTTTGCAGCCAACGCATTTTTGGTCGTTGACTTGTAGCGGCGGATTTGCCTTTACGTATTTTAAAAGCGCGCAGGGCCTGCGGCTTATGATTACGCTGGGCTCCTTTGCGGAAAGCTCTTCTTTTACCGCGACTTCGGTTTCCTTTAAGTTGTAGGGGTCAACGACGCGGACGCGCTCAATGCCCATCGAACGGACAAGCGCCTCCAAGTTGATTTTGCCGGCGGGGTCGCCCTTGATGTTGTAGCCTGTCGTCGGGTTTTGCTGGTGGCCGGTCATTCCGGTGATTGAGTTGTCCAAAATGATTACGGTGGAGTCGCTCATGTTGTAGGCTATGTTGGCCAAGCCGGTCATGCCGGAGTGCATGAATGTTGAGTCTCCGATTACGGCGACAGTCTTGTTCGCAAGCGCGCCGCCGGTGGCCTTGTTAAAGCCGTGGATCGAGCTTACCGAAGCGCCCATGCATTCAACCGCGTCGATCGCGCCAAGCGGAGGCATCGCGCCCAAGGTGTAGCAGCCGATGTCGCCAAGTACGGTACACTTTTGCCTGGCCAAGATGTAGAACAAGCCGCGGTGGGGGCAGCCCGCGCACATTACCGGCGGGCGCACCGGAAGGCCTTCGATTTTTTTGCAAGCGGCGGGCGCGGCTTTTCCAAACTTTTCGGCCACAAGGCTTTGCGAAAATTCATCGACAATCGGGAACAAAGATTTTCCTTCTACCTTTATTCCAAGCGCCTTTACTTGGTCTTCGATAAAGGGATCCAGCTCTTCCAAAACCACAAGGCGCTCCACCTTTGAGGCAAAGTCCTTTATCAATTTTGGAGGGAAGGGCCAAACCATTCCCAACTTTAGGATTGAAGCCTCGTCGCCAAAAACTTCTTTGGCGTATTGGTAACAAGTGCTGTCGCAAATGATTCCGATTTTAGTTCCGCCCATCTCAACTTTGTTGAGCGGGGAAGTTTCCGCCAATTCAGAAAGCTTTAAAGTCCGTTCCTCCACAAAGGGATGGCGGCGCTTTGCGTTGGCCGGAGCCATTACGTATTTTTGCGGATTCTTTTCGTAGGGGCGGGCGGGCGGCTCAACGCGGTCTCCAAGCTCCACTATGCTTTGCGAGTGGCTTACGCGCGTGCACATTTTTATGAACACGGGCGTGTCGAATTTTTCAGAAATTTCGTAGGCGGCTTTCGCAAAGTCCAAGGCCTCTTGGGAATCGCTTGGTTCCAGCATCGGAATTTTTGAAGCGAGCGCGTAATGGCGCGAGTCCTGCTCGTTTTGCGAAGAGTGCATTCCCGGATCGTCGGCAACGTTGATTATAAGGCCGGCGTTGACTCCCGTGTAAGAAATCGTAAAGAGGGGGTCTGCGGCAACGTTAAGGCCGACGTGCTTCATCGCGCAAAAGGCGCGTTTTCCGGCAAGGCTCGCTCCAAAAGCGGTTTCCAAAGCGACCTTTTCGTTGGGCGCCCATTCGCAGTAAATCTGGTCGAATTTAACGGCTTCTTCCGTAACTTCTGTGCTGGGCGTTCCGGGGTAGGAGCTGGCCAAAGCGCAGCCGGCCTCGTACAAGCCGCGGGCAAGGGCAGCGTTCCCCAATAAAAGTTTTTTCATATAAAGTTCTCCAAATGCAAGCGCGGGGCGCTTTGCGATTTTATTTTTTTGCCGCTTCGTACAAGGGATAAACGGTCTTTGCGGTTGACTGCAAGTCCTTTATGCGAGTTTCGTGCGAAGGGTGGGTGCTCAAAATTTCCGGCGGCTGGGAAGTGGAAAGAGCGGCCATCTTTTTCCAAACGTTCACCGCTTCGTTGGGGTCGTATCCGGCGCGGGCCATAAGTTCCGTTCCCATGTGGTCGGCTTCTGTTTCGTGCTTGCGGGAAAATGGAAGGGCGATGGTGTATTCCGCCGCGAGGCTCAAAAGTTCCGTTCCGTCCTTTTTAAGCTTAAAGGCTGAAGATGCGACGGCGACTCCGATGTTTTGGAGGGCCGCTTGGCTTGCGCGCTCTCGGCTGTGCTCCTTGAGGGCGTGGGCGATTTCGTGGCCCATGACGGCGGCCAGCTCTCCGTCGGTAAGTTTCAGCGTGTCTATGATTCCTGTGTATACGACGATTTTTCCGCCGGGCATGCACCAAGCGTTGACTGTTTTGTCGGAGATTACGTTGACTTGCCAATTCCAGCCGGGAGCGTCGCTTCTAAAGGTTCCTGTTTGGGCGATGAGTTTGTCTGCGATATTTTGAACGCGTTTTACTGTGGCCGCGTTTTTGTTGAGCGTTCCAGCTTTTGCGGCTTCTTCAAGAACTTCCGCGTAAGACTCTTTTGCGCTTTGTTCCATTTCCGCTTCGGAAACAAGCAAAATCTGCTTTCTGTCCGCTCCCACGCTTCCGGCGTTGGTGGCTGTGGTAAGGCAAGAGGCTAAAAAAAGTGACGTTAAAAGGACTGATAAAATAGCCAGAATTTTTGTTTTCATACAAATAAGAGTATCACTTTTTTGGCGGAATTTCTAGACATTTTGGCGCGATTTTTATTTTACCTTTTGGACTGAACGTTGTTTATATTTTAGGAAATGTTGAAAACCAGCATTATTTTTGATAAAATGGCCTTTATGAAAAATACAGGATTTGCCAAAAAATTTTTGTTTGTCTCCGTAGCGCTTCTCGCGTCGTTAAATCTTTTTGCCTTGCCAGGCGTCCAAAGCCCCGTTCCGGACACTAGCGGAGAATATGTTTACTATCGCGACTATTCGTTCAACCGCGAAAGCTACATAGGCTTTCTTTACTACGACGATTCCACCTACGAGGCGCGCTACTACGCCCCCGAAACAGAAAGCCTTGCGGCGAAAAACATCGACATGCTTTTTACTGTCGACCCCAACAAGGACCGCCTGGAACTTACCGGCGAGCGTTTTGTCGCTCCGCCGCAGCAAGACGACATAGAAATTGTAAACTACATCCACGATCTTCTTTACGAGTTGGGAGCGCGCCGGGCAAAGTTGCAAGAAAGCGTTTTGGTAGACTACGCAAAAAGCAAGGGCCCCTTTATGGAAACTGGAACGAAGGTTTCCGAAGACTACGAGCAGTTTGGCGGCCCCGTTCAAATTCTTTACGACGCCGCGGTTCCGATTTTTAACCTAAAGAAAATCGTCGACTATTCTGGCCGCGACGTTTTTGTCGTTGTGACTATAGGCCAGTTGGAAAGTTCAAAAGACAAGTCTTTTGCGGAATTTGTTCCTCCGATTCAAAACGCCTCAAAGCGCGCTCCAAAGGAAGTCAAGAGCGCAAAAAAAGAAACGATGACCTTCCGCGTCGAAATAGGAAAAAAGTCCGTCTTGCTTCAAGCTTTTTCCGCTGACAAAAATTGGTCTTTGGCCGGACAAAGCGTTTGGACGCTGGGCGACGCTGCAATCGCGTCCTTGCAGTCAATGGCGCTTCCGGAAGACGTTTTGTTTGGAAAGGAAGAGACGGCCGCCCGCCTTTTGCGCCTGTTCGCTTCAAGCAAAAACCACGCGTACAGCGATTGGACTGCCTTGGACATTCACGCGGACGCCTCAAGAATAAAAATTAGTTCAAGAACTTACAATCCCAAGACTCAAAAAGTCATCACCGACATAAAGACTTTGGGAGCGGCTGCGACAAACCTTTACGGCTGCTTTTCGCTTGCGGTTTACACAGACGATTACCAAGCCAATCGCGGCTACTTTGACAAGATGGCAAAAAGCTATGTTTGCAAGATGGAGTAGACAAAAAGATGTCCGGGTCAAGCCCGAACATGACAGGCGGGCGGCTTTTTAGGCTTGCGGCCAGTGTCATTGTCGGGCGGCGACCCGACAATCCTTTGTTCTAACGCTTGCCGCAATCCCAGACTAAAATCTTGTTGACCCCTTCCTTCAACTGGGCGAAGGGGCCGGGAAGATTTTGCGCCGAGCGGTCGGCTCCCAAAAAGTCTTTGTCAAAGACAAGGTCCTTTCCGTTGGGGTCGTCAAAACGCGCTTGGCTTATGCGGGTCATGTCCAAGTCCTTTGTCGTAATTACGGCGGCGCCGGCTGACAAAAGATTTTTGTCGGCGGTGAACTCGATGTAAGTTTTATTTCCTTCCTTTACAATCTTAACGCCAGGATTTTTGTCGCTTCTTGTGAATTCCTTTTCGCCGTCAAACTTTTTGGCGCCGCCGGCATAATGGTTTCCCTTTGCGCAAACGGCTTGCTGGACGCGCATGAATACGTCGTGGTCGCCGTCGCCAGCTTTTGCGACGTTGGCCTTGTAGTCGGCGAATGACGGAGCGCTTGGGGCCTTGGTAAATTCTGTCGTTTCAAAAAGCGCGTCTATGGCCTTGACAGCGGCGGTATATTGTTCCTTGTTGGCTGGCGTCGGAACGCCGGCAAAGTCAAAAATCCAAGACCGCATCGAAGTGGCGAACAAGTTTTGGTTGTAAGATTCCGTTCCGTCCTTTGACTGCTCGGTCCAAGCCTTGGCTCCTCCGACATAAATGTTTTGCATGACGCGGTCGTCGCCGCTAAAAATAAGAGCCGTTCCCATCGGAGCGGTTGAGTGCGGATAATGATAAGGCGTGGCTCGGTCCATGACTTGCTCGCGGCGCATCGTTCCCAAGCACAAGTTGTGGACATACGCTCCGCCCTGAGAGATGTTGTCAAAGTTGTATTCGCTTGCGAAAATGTTGTTGTCAACGATGTATGGTCCGTGCGAAACTTCGACCATCAAGTCGCGGTCGTTGGCGTAGAACAAGTTGCTTGAGATTCGCGTTCCCTGCGTTTCCCAGTCGAGCCAGGTTCCAAGCGTGCAGTTGTGGATGTTGTTGTTCCTGATTATCGTGTCGATCGCGGCGTGGAATTTAATGCCTGCGATTTCGTAGCCAAAGAATTCGTGCTTGACTGCGATGTTGTAAATGTGGTTCCGTTCAATCACGCTAAAGGCGCAGCCCATGTGGCCCACGATTCCGTTTTGGCCGCAGTCGTAAATCACGTTGTCGCGAACGATGTGGCCGCCGATTTTTTCTTTGCTCCAGCCCGCTTGCAGCGCCTTGAAGACCGCTTCCATTTGGAATTGGTATCCGGGCTTTTCGCGGAACTTCGTGCAGTCGTTGTCGCCGGTGGAAGCCTCTTTGCCTAAACTAATCGCCGAACACTTTGCGTCGTGAATCACGCAATTTTGAATAATCCAACCCTTGGCCCAATGCGGGCCTATCATTCCGGGTTGGTCGGCTGTAGGCGGCGCCCAAGGAGTCGCGGCCTGGCAAATTTCAAAGCCGTCAAGCGTGATGTAGTCCAAGCCGACCTTGTCGGGATAGAAGCAGCTTTGGCGGACGCTGATTTCGACCAATTCCTTGTTGGGGTCCTTGTCCTGGAAGTTTGCGTAAATTTTTGTTTCGTCGTTTCCTACTTGGGCGAACCATTGGTAAACCGTTTGCTCGGGTTCGAGAATCGGCTCCTCGTGTTTTGTCCACGGCGGGTTGTAGCCTGTCGTCCGTTTTTTGGCTTCGCGGGCCTCTTCAAGCGACATGGCCTCGTACATTGATTTTCCGTTTATGTAAACGTCGCCAAGGTGAACTGGTTTTTCAAGCGGCCAAACGACCCAGTCGCCCCATACCGGTTTTGCAAAGGGATTGCTTCCGTCTCCGCCGCCTTTTGTCCATAGTGTGTTGGGAACGGTAACGCTCCAAAGGGTGCCGCCTTCGTTTTTCCAGCCCGAAATTTCTTCCGAGCCTTTGATTACGGGACGCTCGCCCTTGGCCGCGCGGTAAACGATTCGCTCGTTGTCATTGCGGCCGCCGTTTTGCGGACGAACCCATTCGCGGTAGGTTCCGCCAAAAACAGTCACAGTGTCGCCAGCTTGCGCCACTGCGGCGGCTTTTGAAATTGTCTTAAACGGAGAGGATTCCGTTCCGTCGTTAAAGTCAGAGCCATTTGTTTTTACAAAATATTCCATAAGGAATATTCTATCACACTTTTTGGGTGTCGGAGGAATTATTTTTGCAAAAGTTTGAAAACGCCGTCTTGGGGATTGAACTCAACTCCTTCGTTGTCCTTTTCTTGCGGATACAAACCTTGCAAAAAGTACTTGTCCAAAAGGCCGGCGTAGTATTTTGCCACATTGTCGTTTGGGTTTTCTTTTATAAGCTGGCCGATGATTTTTTTGGCTTGCCCGTAGTCGCGCGCGTCAAAGCGTTCCATCGCGCTTTCCCAATTTTTGATGTAAGAAAGAAGCTGGTCGGAGGCCGCGGACTTTTCTTCCAGCAATTCGTAAAGCTGGATCGGCGTGTTTATGTTCACGACGCGGACTTTGTCCAAGGGCCGGACGACAAAATCGTCGCCCAAAAGTTCGCGCGTCGCCTGGCTTATAAGAATTCCGTTTGTGTGGTACTGCTTGTTTACGCCTTCAAGTCGCGACGCCAAGTTTACGTTGTTTCCCATCATCGTGTAGTTCTTTTTTCTTTCGGAACCAAAGTAGCCCGCGATCATCTCGCCGCTGTTGATGCCGATTCTTGTAAAGATTGTCTTTTGGTTTGAGACAAGAATTTTAAAGGCGTCGTAAAGGTCTTGCTCCATCCATGATGGCTTGGGATTGGCGGCGTATTCGACGATGTCCTTGTTCATGACGACTTCGGCTTTTTTCATGTTGATGGCCGCCTTGCAGGCGCGCTTCGCGTGGTCGTCCATTTTTAGGGGAGCGCCGACAAGCGCGACGATCGCGTCGCCTTCGTATTTGTCAACGGTTCCTTTTTCGTCGATGATGATGTCGGACATTTTTGTAAGGTAAAAATTCAAAAGGCAGCCAAGCTGGCTTGCCGAAAGCAATTCGCTGAAGGAAGAAAATTTTTGTATGTCGGTGAAAATCGCGGACATCTGGAACTTTTTTCCGCCCAAGGTGAACGAAGCCGAATCGTTTATGATTTGGTTCACTACGTCCTTGGAAAGGCATTGGCTGAAGGCCGACCTTATGAAGCGCTTTTGCTTTCCTTCCACCGAAAGGCTTAGTATTACGCTTGATATGGCAGAAAGTCCAAATGCAAACAAGGGAGCGACCATCAAAAGCCATACGCCGTTGTTGAACAAAATTATCGGAACAAAAATCGCGAGCGCGAGTCCAAGCAAAATGCCGATCGGGATTCCGATTGACGCTTGCGTGGCAAAGCGGCTTTCGCAAAGGGCGACAATCGCGGAAGCAAGGCAGCACAAAAGGATTGTCCAAAGAAGGTTCGTCGCGTCCGGCGCCTTTCTCATAAAGCTTTCGGTCAAGTAATTGTCCAAGGCCGTAATGTGAATTCCAACGCCCGGATAAACTTGCGAAACTGGAGTGGAGCAAATGTCAAAGAGGCCCGGAGCGTAGTAGGCGGCAAAAACATAAAGGCCTTCAAAGTCTTCCGGCGCCAAAACTCCTTCCTCTCCGTTCTTCCATTTGTCGTAGCTTTCTAGAACGTCTTTGGCGCTATAAGGAAAATAATCGTCTATCGACTTTGTAAAGCGCAACAATACAGAGCCGTCTTTTAATTTTGGAACGGAAGAAAAATCCGGCTCCTCTTGGTCAAGGCAAACGGCGGCGATTCCCAAAGAGGGATAGCGCTTTCCGTTGTAGTCGTAAAAAAGGCGGGCGCGTCTTATGAAGTCGTCGGAATCTTTTGCGCTGGTTATGTTTCCGATTAGGGCCGCGTTGTCCATTATCGGAGGAACGGGGAAAAGCGCCTTGTCGTAATCTTCTTCCGAAATGAAAAATGTTTGGATAACTTTTCCGCTTCTGGCTTCGGCCTGGCCAAGCGCCATGTCGTCTTGGCTTCCGTAAACCGAAGGCTCTGTGTACAAGATGTCGCAAGCGATGGAGTTTGGATTTCCCGCCGAAATAAAGTCGATCATCCTTGCGTAGGCTTCGCGCGGCCAAGGCCAGGACCAAGAATAATTTTCCTGGGCCCAGTCGATGCTTTCTTGGTCGACGCATACAAAGCATATTTGGTCGCACGCCCGCTTGTATTTGGCGGCGCCCGCCATGCGAATGTCGTAACTTTTGTTTTCAAAGGGCAAGAAGAATCCAAGGGCGTTTAAAATCAATGTCGCCGACAAACTAAAGGCCGCGATGACCAGCGCCCTTGTCCAAAGCTTTGCGTTTTGTGTCATTAAATGTTTCCGTTAAGGTTGCCTTTAAATCTTTCAAGCCTTACAGACTTGTCCTTTCCGAGCGGCTTGTTTTTTGCGATGAAGGCCTTGGCTTTCTTTATGCGGTCGGCGGGTTTTGGGTGAGTTTTTTTCCAGCCTGTGTCGCTTGCGTTCGATTGGTGCTGTTTGTCGATAAGCTCAAGCATGTCGATCATCGCGTTGGGGTCGTAGCCTGTGTCAATCATCAAGCGCAACGCCAACTCGTCAGCCTTGTACTCCTGCTCTTTTGGATAGCCGGTGTTCATGATTTTGTCCATTACCGTGAGGTTTGCGCTTGCCAAGGAATCAAAAAGAGCCTTGTCGTTGGAACTCATTCCGCTGTATTCTTTTACAAAAGCTGAGGCGGTGGAGACGGAAGAGCTGATCGCGTTTGTGGTTCTGCTTGCCTTTATGGCCGACACTGCGTGTTCCAACTGAATGTGAGCCATCTCGTGCGCTATTACTGAAGCGACCGCGTCTTCGGAGTCACAGCATTTTAAGAGGCCTTTTGTTACAAAAATATGTCCGCCGCAAGTCGAAAGCGCGTTTATCTCGTCGCTGTCAAGAATCGCGACGCAATAATCTTTGTAGATTACGGGCGTGTCTGAATTGAGAGCCAGCGCCTTGCATATTTTGTTAAGGTAGGCGGTGGCTTTGGGAGCGTCAAGAAGTTTGTATTGCTTTAGCACCGAGGCTGAGACTGTTCTTCCGATTTCGTAAGAGTCCGCCGAACTAATTGTTTCTGTCGCTTTCTTTATTGACTCAAGGGATTTCAGAGCCGAGGTGACGTTTTCTGTGGACTTTTCCATTTCTTTGTTTGCCTTTAGCAAATCCCCAAAGTCAAACGAAAAGGCTCCGGCGATGGAAAAGAATGAGCAGACAGCGATTGCTTGCAAAAGTTTAATTGATTTTTTCATTCTTCGCCTCCTACAAAAAGCTGGCCTTCTTTAAGAAAATCTACAGCGTCTTTTTCTGAGGTTGAAAAAGTTTCGATTTTGTCAACGGGAGCGAAGCTTACGTCGTTGGTTTTTTCAAATGTGTTTTCAAAATTGCTGTCAAATCCCTTTCCGGCGAGGGCCAATTCAGAGGCGGTGGCGGAGCTTTTCTTTTTTCCGTCCAATTTGACGACAATTTTTTTTGCGCTCAAAGAGGAATTTGGAAGCCATCCGCTTTTTCCGCCAGGCAGCTCAATCTTGCTCCAAGACTTGTCCGCTTGAATGACAATGACTTCATCGGCGTATTTTACCGTTCCCACGGAAGAAGAAAATTGCGATGCCTTTGCCTTTACGTCAACAGACGCAACCGACACATACTGTTTTTTGCCTGCGGCATAAACTTGGGCGCAAATTAACGCAAAAAAGACCATGATCAATGAATGTTTTATAACTTTTGTCATGTAGAATATTATAGCGCGGAATGACGGAGTTGTGGAAAAAATTTACTCGATGTTTTCCGCAATTTTAATCACGGTCTTTGTGATGTAGTCTTGCGGCTCGCGCTTTCCTTCTTCCATCAGCCAAGAAAAGAGGCGCTGGATTCCCATGTAGCCTTGCGTCTCCGGCTCTTGGTCAATCGTAAAGTCGATGAGGCCGCTGTTGAGATATTTTATTACTTGCGGAACGGTGTCAAAGGCCAAGACGCGGATTTTTTCTTTTCCGCAATCTTGGACTGCGCGGCAAACTCCGCCGACTCCGGCCGCCGCGATGAAGATGCAATTTATCGAAGGGTTTTCTTTTAGCGCGCGAATGGTTTCTTTGTAAGAAACGTCGTCGCTGTCCAAGGATTCGATTTTGGCGCAAACTGTGTATTCGATTTTGTGCGCGTCAAGGCCGGCCAAAAATCCTTTGATGCGCTCCTTGTGGCCGCGGATGTTGTAAGAGCCTGCTATGATCAGCGCGTTTAGTTTTTGCGGATGAATCAAGTTTAGCATTCCGGCGGCGGCCTGGCCTGAGCGCTGGTAGTCCGTTCCAACGTAGCAAATGCGGCCGCTGTCCGGGATGTCGGTGTTGACGCTTACGACGGGGATTCCTTTTTGCGCGATTTTGTTCACTTCAAGCTGAACTTGCGGAGTGTCCAAAGTTGTTACGCAAAGGCCCGAGTAATTTTTTTTGGCCATCGACTGCAAGGCCTTTACGTGCGTTTCCGTGTCGTAGCGGGCTGCGTGAACGATTTCCACGCTGACGTTGTAGTCCGAAAGCTCGCGTTGCGCGCGCTGGATTCCCTTGATTACGTCGTCAAAAAATGGAATGGACTTGTCAGGCAAAAGGCAGCCGAACGTTATCTGCTGCTTGCGGGCGGCCAGGATTTTTCCGGCGCGGTTTGGAACAAAGCCCATCTTTTGGGCCAGATCCCGTATTTGTTCGGCCACTTGCGCGTTGACGCCAGGCCGGTTGTGCAAAACGCGGTCAACCGTTCCCCGCGAAACTCCCGCGGCCTTCGCAATGTCCTTAATCGTCACCGGCATTTATGTCCTCAAACCTTCAAGCTGCGCCCGTTTCCTGTACCGTGCACGAGCACAATGTAAGAATATTACGCTTTTTTTTGTGGTATGTCAAGGCTTGCCGCTATTTACAGAACGCTCTTGATGCGCCAAAATATGCGCGAGGAGTATTTTATGGAACACGTGACTTTTAAGCCGCAGGGCGTTTGCTCGGTCCAGCTTGACTTTGACTTGGAGGACGGAAAGCTGCGCAACGTTCAATTTAAGGGCGGCTGCAACGGAAACTTAAAGGCAATCGGCCGCTTGGTCGAAGGTCGCGACGCAAAGGAAATCGCCGGCATCCTGCGCGGAAACGACTGCAAGGGCCGCGGCACCTCCTGCGCCGACCAATTCGCGCAAGCAATTGACAGCGCTCTGTAAGAGCGCAGTTGGATAATTTCCTTGACAAAACGCGATATGGATATGTTGCGTATTGAACAGGCTGTGTAAGCCATGACCTGAGCAACCAAAAGTAACACAATTGCAACCTCCGATAGGTTTTTGCGGAACGGAATTCGCGCTAAGATAATCATGTCAGCGCGATAGCGCGTATGGGGGTAATATGAATTTTTCGGAAAAACTTCAGATTCTTAGAAAGAGCAAGGGCTTCACTCAGGAAGCATTGGCGGAAAAGTTGAACGTGTCGCGGCAAGCCGTGGCCAAGTGGGAAAGCGGCCAGGCCTATCCCGACATTTCAAACTTGATTCAAATCAGCGACCTTATGGCCGTGACGGTTGACTATCTTGTTCGCGACCAGCAGTGCATGATGAGCGTCGTTCCCGCCGACAAGACAGACTTGGACGAACTGATAACGTTCCGCCTTGAAGCCAACGTAAACACCTACGCGGCCTTTATGAACGAAACCGATTCCACCCGCCTGGACTCGCACGACTACCGCTACCAAAACGACGACTACGTTTACCACGACACATACGTCGGCGGCGAAAAGTTTGCCGGCCAAGAAGCCGTTTGGAAAAGCGGCAAAGCCCAATACGCAATGAACTATCTGGGCCGCGTCTTGGAAAAAGAATTCAGCGGAAACTTCTTAAAGGAAGCTCTCCGCAAGGCCGACAAAAAAATGCCCTACCGCGGCCCCGAGTATTACCAAAACGGCGAGTACACCTACAAGTGCTCGGTCAACGGCGCCTTTGACTGGTTCCAAGGCTACGAAGAAATTTATTGGAACGACAAAAAAGTCTACGAATGCTTTTTCCACGGGGGAAGGGTGGCGTAGCGGCGATTGGTGTGAAGTCGCAAATTGCGACATCACGAAAAGCAATTAGTTTGCGGTCTAATACCGCATCCAAAATATTCTTCCAGCGCTTGAATTGTTGCGGGGCTTGCGTTTTGAGCGATAAAGTCCAGCGTTTCTTGCGCGATTCCGTAGGGCGGCTCCCGTCGCGAGCAAATGCGGTCTTCTTTTGAGGGCCGCATTTTTGTCACTATCATCTCATCGATTGAAACTTTGTAAAGCTTCGCAAGGACGACAAGGTTGTCCAAGTGGGGCAAAAATTTTTCACGCTCGTCTTCCCAAATGTAAATTGATTGCGGATTTTCCATTCCAAAAAGCTTTTGAATTTGCGCTATCGAAATCTTGCGCTTTTCGCGCAGCTCTTTGAGCCGCTTTGAAGTCGCCGGCGCGTCGATCACGGGAAAAGCGAATGTCGGGCTGATTTTAAAATTCGCCATATCTACTATTAAAGATAACGCCATTTGCGCCAAAAGGCAAGTTTCGCTCTCGCTTTTAAATTAAGTTACAAACTTAATGTTTTTTGCTTGCGCCGCGGGTAGAATTAGGGGCATGAGAACAACCGGTCACAATTTGTGACCAGATCAAAAACAATTAGGAGGAATGTATGCGAAAATTAGCGAGCGTACAGATAATTTGGGATGTTCAGCCGATTGATGGCGCGGACAAAATTGAGGCAATTTCTGTTTTAGGATGGAAATGCGTTGCGAAAAAAGGCGAATTCAAAAAATACGACTTGTGCGTCTATTTTGAAGTGGACTCTTTTTTGCCGATAAAACCGCAATTTGAGTTTTTGCGTTCAGGATGCTATAAAAACAGCGAACTAAATGGCGAAGGATTTTTATTGCGGACAAGGAATTTTAGAGGACAAGTTTCGCAGGGGCTTGTTTTGCCGATTTCAATTTTGGATGGAATTGAGCCGCCTAATGGCGAGGCGTGGAAAACAGGCGACATTGTCACGGAGCAACTTGGAGTGAAAAAATGGGAAATCGCCGAAGTCGCTACCGGTAGCGGAAGAATAATAGGCGAATTTCCTCTTGGGATTCCCAAAACAGACGAAATTCGAGTTCAAGCTGAGCCTGGGCTGATAGAGGAATTTAAGGGTGTTCCATATTATATTTCAACAAAAATGGACGGAACCAGCGTGACAATGTATTTAATTGACGGCGTTTTTGGCGTGTGTTCAAGAAATTACGAAATTGCGGATGACGAAACAAGTCCAGCGTGGAAATTAGTTCACAAGCGAAATTTTATTGAAAAAATCAAAATTGGTGCTAAAGCGGTTGGGCTTAAAAATTTAGCCGTTCAAGGCGAATTTTGCGGCGAAGGCATTCAGAAAAATCCGTTGAAACTTGTAACTCCAGCTTGGTATGTTTTCACTCTGCGCGACTTGGATGCCGGCAAGCGTCTTGGTCTAAGAATTATGCAAGATTTTTGCAAAGCGGCGGAACTTGACATGGTTCCCATCGAAGAAACTGGCAACGATCTTCCCTATAAAACTGTTGAAGAACTTATAGAACGAGCCAAGGGAAAGTATTCAACTGGAAATTTAAAAGAAGGAATTGTCATTCGCCCGATTGAGCCAATCTACAGCAAGATTCTAGAAGGCCCGCTTTCTATGAAAGTTATCAACAACGATTATCTTTTAAAGCAAAAATAGGAGGCTTTTTATGAAAACAAAAACTTCGCAAAGTCGTTCCCTTGACAATATGATTTTTATGATCCGTGGGCAAAGGGTTATGCTTGACCGTGATTTGGCAACACTTTATGAAGTGCCGACATATCGTTTGAACGAAGCAGTAAAAAGACATATAAATCGTTTTCCAGATGATTTTATGTTTCAATTGACAAAGGAAGAATTGACAGAACTCATCGCAAATTGCGATAGGTTCAATACTTTAAAGCATTCTTCTTCTTTTCCGTATGCATTTACGGAACATGGAGTAGCAATGCTTGCAAGCGTTTTGAATAGTGAAAAGGCGGTTGAAATCAATATTGAAATAATCCGAGCGTTTGTTCGTTTAAGGAAATATGTTGATTCTAAAAATTTTCAAAATATTGATGAGTTGCGAAAAATGCTGTTATTGCACATTGAAAATTGCGACATAAAATTTTCGGAACACAAAATGGCAATTAAAGACATTGTCAGCGCTTTGAATAGACTCATGGATTCGCCCAAGCCCAAGCGAAAAATTGGATTTTCAACCGACAAATGACAAACATATCGCAATTTGCGATATCCCTAAAAACAAGGAGGCCCTTATGCAGATGGACGACGAAAAAATCACTTTTAAAAACATACTCGTTACGCCGTTGGAACGGTGGATTGACGCGGACGTTGATTTGGACCCTGTCGCGGTGGAACGGTTGAACCACCTTGCCGCGCTGTCCAACCAAAGCGTGGACAATGTGGTGAATCACATTCTGGAAGATTTTTTTGCGGAACATTTGGAACTTTCGGAACTGAACGCCGGCACCCTGCGCGCGGCGGCAAAAAAATGCCCATGCATTATTATTTTGGAAAACGGAAAGCCAATCGCCCGCGTAAAAATGATTTCCTGGGGCGACGGAAAAATGATTTTTGCTTCTGAAAAAACTCCGCCCAAAAACCGCCGCCCCGCCGCGCATGCGGAGCCGGTCACAAAGCGTGACCAGTTTGTCACGGCGGCCAGCACTGTTGGGGAGTTGGGGTAAGGAAGAAGGTGAAAAATAAGCGTTACTGTCGTGGAACAAATGTATTGCATAAAGTTTGAAAAGCAGCGTAAATTTTTTACGATTTTTTCAAAAAAAAGCAAATTTTTTAAATAAAATTTATATCTTATATGCATAAGGGAACTGCAAAGAGCGGTCCCGCATTACGGCGCGAAAATTTAACTCGCGCCGAAAAACGGCTGAGTCAAGGCCTTGAGCGAAGCGTGCCTTGACCAGACGTATTTTTTTTGGAGGAAAAAATGTCAGAAGCGCAAAACACAATCGAAGAAAAGCCGCAGCCCAAAATTCGCGACAGGCTTTTTATCGCAATCTTTGGCGAGGACGACGAACGAAGCAAGCGCTGGCGGCTGGCCTTGTACAACGTCCTGAACGGCACAAACTACACAGACCCAGACGCGCTAAAGCTCAACACAATCGAAAACGTCATTTTCGTCACTATGTACAACGACGTGTCTTTTTTAGTTGATAGCCAAATGACGCTTTACGAACAGCAAAGCCGCCCGAACGCTAACATGCCCTTAAGGGGGTTGTTCTACTTTTCCCAACTGTACCAAAGGTTCATTACCGACAACAAACTGGACTTGCACCGCTCGTCGCTGATAAAGATTCCGAACCCGCGTTTCGTCGTCTTTTACAACGGGGAGCCTGACCGCGCCGAGCGCTACGAACTTCGTCTTTCCAGCGCGTTTGAACAAAAGGACGACTCCGGCAAATTTGAATGGACTGCCGACGTGATAAACATCAGCACCAACAAGAACGAAAGCCTTGTCAAAAAATGCAAACCTCTATATGATTATGTAAGGCTTGTGGGGAGAATCTCCGACAACAAAGGAAATGACATGGAAATCGGGCAAGCCGTGCGCGAAGCCGTTGAATGGGCTTGCGAACAGGATTTGCTTGACGGCTTTGTCCGCGAACAAAAGGAGAACATAATCGGCATGTGTTTGACAGAGTTCAATGAAGAAATCGCAATCCGCAACTGGCGCGAGGACGGAATTATCGAAGGCCGCGAACAAGGCGCTGCTCAAAAAGCTGTGGAAGCCGCACGGAACATGCTTTCCGAAGGCGACTCTCCAGAAAAAGTTTCTCGTTGCGTCGGCCTGCCCATAGAGCAAGTGCTGGGACTGCAAAAAGAGCTGGCCGTCAGCAACCACGCTCCTGCATAACCCGCAATGCCGAGTTATTAAAAATTTACGGCGTTTTTTTAGGTAAAACTCGGCGTGAATTTTGTTTGAATTGGTTAAGATGGTTTTTAAATATAAATTTAACTCACAACACTTCCGACAAAAGTTTCCAAGCGTCGCTATGCAAGTCGTCGGTGTATTTGTCCACGCAAAACAATAGTTCCATGCTGGCCTTGTCTTGGCGAACAAATCCGCCTTGCAGTTTGTGCTTAGTAAGATATTTTTGCAGTACCGCGCACTTTTGCGCGGAGAAAATGTCGATGTCTTCGCTTGCGCCGGAGCGGTCAAAGCCGCCTTTTGTTTCAACAATCCACGGCTGGCCGCGAACACTCAAAATGTAATCGGGGTAGAAAAGTTTTTGGCGGTTAGAATTGTCAACGTAAACGATTGAAAAATATTCATCGCCTTTGTCGCCGTTTTTATACCACCAATCCACAGCTTTGGAATTTTCGCAGAATTTTTCAAAAAGTTTTTCTGGCGCAGAACGAAATTCAGCAGAACTTAAATAGCCTTGATACACATTCTTTTTGAATTCAGTTTGAACCTTGCTTGTGGCATCGAAAGTGAATAAGGCGCTTTGCGGAATGAAAAATTCTTTTTCGCTTATATTTTCCAACCCCAGAGCGTTTTGTTGTTCGCCGCCGGCCATCGCAAAGCGGAACGCATGACGCAATTCGTCAAAATTATTTATTACAAAAGCATACCATTCTTTTATCGAAAGTTCCAGAAGTTTTTCTTTATACAAAAATTTGCCTTCGTTTGCAAAAAGTTTTCCAAGAATGGTGACGGCGCTTGCGTATTCCAAGCCGATTTCGAGACCGATTCTTCCTACTCTGTTATGGAACTCTCGACCGTGCGTATGGGTGTTCATTGTTTCACGGAATTTAATGGCGTTCAAATTTTCTGGGGTCGCGTCCGCAATCGTTGACGCTTGGCCAGAATAAGTTGTCCGCTCAATTTTCTCGTGAAAAACATATCCGGCGGTTTCAAGCCGCGTTTTGTTTTCTTTGGATTTTTTATCCAAGCCATATTTTGACTTGAAATATTCGGTTATAGCCTTTAACGCCATCGCGTCGTCTTGAGTGTCGGATATTTGTGTCCGCTGTTCTTTTATTAACGAAAACTTTTTGTATTCGTTTTTTAGGAAAATAGTTTTTGCTTGCAAAGCGCTTTTTCCAAGCGCGGCTTGAGCGCCTTGAGTAAATTTACTATCAAAGGTGTACAAATAGCAACTGTCAAGCAAATCATTTCCATAATGGCGCGCTTCCGGCATTCGGCGTATGCGGCCAATTGTTTGAATTTCAAAAGTTTCGTCCATTCCTTCGCGAAGCTTTACAAGAATATGCGCGCGGGGGCAATCCCAGCCAGTCGCAACGGCTTGCTTTATAATCACCGCGATTTGCTTTCCGTCATTATTTTCTATGCCGTCAAGATTGTCGTGGCGGGCCGAAAGCCAAACCGCAAGCGTTCCGTTTTCAACGGAAATTCCATTCTTTTCAAACCATTCGATAACAGAATCCAAAAGCGCGTCAGAACTGTTTGGAAGCTGTACTATAATCAATGGATTCACATTGGAGCCTTGGGCGTAAAAACCCTCTTCAAGTTCGGCGCGTTTTTTTAGCGCTTTTTCAAGAATATAGCCGGTTGAATTTTCCGATTCAACAACGCTTGGAAAATCTTGGTTTATAACAAGCAGTTTCTTTATCAAGCCTTCCGCAATTACATCGGCTTCCGTCACCTCAATAAGTTTTGCGCTTTTGTCCGCAAGCGGAGTCGCTGAACAGCGGATTATCTTGTCTGTCTTAAAAAGCTGAACTATCGCGTCGGATTTTTCGGTAAAGTTTTGATGGCTTTCGTCTATAATTACTTTAAAATTCAATCCAGCGTTGTGAGCCTTTTCAATCCATTCCAAAAAGTTTACGCGCTCGCTGTCTTTGAGAGCGTTGTTGCCTTTTTTGGTCAGTTTTTCCCAGTTGATAAAACAGCAGTCGTTTTGGCAAAAGCCCGCGGTCATAACGTCGCTTAAAAGTTTTGTCGCTGCGTTGTGAATGTACAAGTCCATTTTGCGTTTGCTTTGTTCTTCAAGGTTCCCTTTTCCGGGCGTGAGCCATATAAAAACTGTCCGTGCGTGGCCTTTAATGTATTCGCTCATAAAATGCGTGAGTGTAATTGTTTTGCCGCTGCCTGTCGGGCTTTTTAATATGATGTCGCGGCCGCTTTCTTCCATCGCAATCAAAAGTTCTCGCATCGCGTTCAACTGAAATTTCATCAAGTTCATAATTTTGTCCTATCCATTTAATTCCGGGTAATAATATTGAGGAATGATTTTTACTTTTACGCCGCGTTTTTTGAAAAGCGATTTTTGCTCTTTTGAAAGAAGAACATCGCGGCCGAGATATAGGATTTTTGTCATTGTCTGACCAGTTTCCTCAATTTTATTTGTGAACTCCGCCAATTCTTCTTCCGTCAAAACAATTGCGACGCTTTTATCGCGCTTAAAGTCCACCGCGTTTTCAAGTTCCACAAGTTCGCGGACATGAAGCAAAAGCTTGTCGGCGTATTCGTAATATTCTTTTTCCGCTACAGGAACAAAGTCCACTTTGAAGTATTTGAGCGAGCCAGGAAGCCCATCTTTTGTAATGACATTTTTTATTCTCTGATAAGTAATATCACGACATATATTGTTTTCATTATTGGTACACAGTATGAATTTATGCTTTGTTCCTTTTTTAACATTATAATCTAATAAAGCATGTCCTGTAGAGCCACTTCCTGCAAAGAAATCTAAAATATTTTTTGCTCCGTTTGTTAAACCACTCATGTCAAAACAATGCTGTAAAAAGTCTATTGGCTTTTTACCATTTCTAAATTCGACATTACCTTCATATCCAACATTGTTAAACGCATATTCAAAATCAAGGAGATTTGCATAAGGAACTTCTTTTGTGTCAGAGCGAGATTGTGGAACACCTTGCAAATAATCACCATTTTTACGATTGTTGTTTTCTGGAATTATAAAATATCTATAACCTAATCCATCATCACCCATGTCTTTTACTTTAAAGACATAGCCATTTTTTTTGCCAATATATTGGTCTAAATTAGCCATAAAAAATCTACCGCTGGAATTTCCTTCCTTTATGCTGCCACGAATACTTATTCGTTTAAGATTTTTAACAGAAGGCTCTGTCTTTTGTAACAAGTATTGATTCGGTTTAAATACCGAAACTTCCTTATTGCCCATTTTTATTATTTTACAAGGCTTTTCTAATTCTTTTAATGTCCAAACATATTCATCATTTGATGTATTATCAAAAATTCTTTTACTAGTTTTGTGTTTTTCTGATTTTCGATAGAATAAAAGATATTCAAAAACTTCATGAAAATCTTTATCACCTTTTAGAATTCTGTTTTCATGTCTTACTTTTACAGCAAAAGTTGTTAGATAATTATCAGAACCAAAAATTTCATCACACAATAATTTTAATCCAAATACTTCGTTTTCATTTATGGAAATAAGAATACAACCATTATCTTTCAATAATTTTCTTGCAATTCTTAATCTATTATTCATAAACGATAGCCATTTTGAATGTCCAAAATCATCATCTTTGTCTACATAATTATCGTCATAGGCAAAATCATTACTTCCAGTATTATACGGCGGATCAATATAAATCACGTCAATTTTACCCTTGTGCGTTTTTTCCAAAAGTTGAAGGCTTGCAAGGTTGTCGCCTTCCAGCAAAAAGTTCAGCTCGCCGCCTCCGTCCACAAACAGTTTTTTTTCTTCCGTCAGAACAGGCAAGTTTTCTTCAAGCATGTCGTCAATGCTTTCGCGATGTTCCTCAAAAACAAGGCCGTATTTTTGACCATTGACTTGCGCCGCAAGTTCGTTCAGATAGCCAAAAAACTTTCCGGCATTTTCATCATACAATTTGGTTTTGATGTGGTTGCGAATCTCTTCGATTTTTCTGAGCAAATCTTCGCGTTTTTGTTTTGACAAGTTAGTGGACATCGGTTTTTCCTTGTTTTGACAATAAAAATTACAAAATTACTTATTGTATCAATAATTTTAGTGATTTTACAGGTTTCATTCAATAAAATAATATGAAATTCTTGATTAAAATAGGAATTCCTATGGATTTCCAAGAAGAATTCATAAATAATTTGAAGTTTTACAGAAAAGAAAAATCGGTTTCTCAAGAAAAACTTGCTGAATTTTGCGGTTGCGCTACAGGCACGATTGGATGCATAGAATGTGGCATTGCGCTTCCATCTTTTGAAATGATTACAAAAATCGCCGCCGCTCTAAAAATTCATCCCGCCGACCTATTCCTGCGCAACGCTTCCACAACTGTTTCAAACACAAAAAAGATTCTCCGCTCGGAGCTTATTCCGCAAATTGAGGAATTTGTGGAAAAGCGATTGTAGTACTATTGACAGAATAGATTTTTTTATTCTATACATAACGATTTTTTTCAAGTATATTTTTATGAAAGATTTTTAGTTAAGTGAAAATCTCGGAACGTAAAAACATGAAAGAAACGACTAGTAATTATCCATATTTCAATATAAGTGTAAAAGCGTTGAAAGATGGTGCCACTAATGGATATTGTAGGATTTGTGGCAACTATGCTCCTTTAACTGATGATCATATACCGCCTAAATCTTGCGGAAACAAAGGACGCACCATATTTTCTTTAGGAAATAAGTCGGTTATTATGCAAAATGGTTTTCATTGTAAAACAATTTGCGCTACTTGTAACAATGAACTTTTGGGAGCTAATTTAGATAAAGAGTATAAGACGGTATATGAAAAAATAAAAAG
>JAGCNW010000039.1 GCA_017645785.1 Treponema sp. | reverse complement strand
GGGGATGCCGCGGGAATTTGTAAGGTAGTCCTTGGGCTCGATGTCGTAGCTGCTTATCGCGGCCGTGCTGGTCATTTCCTTGAAGTAGGCGCCGGCCTTGTTTTGGAATGAGTTTCCGTCAAAGCCAAAGTCGCAGGAGGCCGCAATGAAGGAGGCGGCAAGGCAAAAGAAAAGCGCCGCGGCGCGGACCGCGTTTCGTCCTGTCAAGAAAACTGAGTTTTTGAATGTCGACCTGTTCTTCATGGCACAGTCCCTCTCACCCTACTATTATAGCAAAAAACAACCCTGCCGTCAATGAAAATGTCAAGAAAAAAAGCGGCCCGAAAAAGCCCCTCGACCGCGAAAATTCCGCTTTACAAAAACGGCGTTGCGCGCTATCATAGTAAAACTCACACGGAGGTTTTATTATGAACGCAAAGAAAATATGTTTGTCCGCCATTTTGGCGTCTGTTCTTTTGGCAGGAACCTTTGCCGCGGAGAACGTCGGCGGCCACAAAAAATCAGAGATTTCCTACTACAGCGCGCCTGTTTATAAAGTCATGGACTCCACAAAAGCCTACACAGTGATTTACGGCAAGGCCGGCCATAAAATGGGAACGGTAACAATTCCCAAAGAATGGGCAAAAAACAAGCCCGACACAGTAAAAAGGCTTTTGGTGCGCAACTGCCCGCCAAAAATCACGCCTTACGTCACAATCGTAAAAAAGAGCGGAAACTTCCTTAAGGTCATGCTCACCGTTCCCACAAACCACAACGACCGCATTTGGGGCATCGCCAACGAAAACAAGGTTGAGTCCACAGACGGCGTTGAATCCGTTGAGTTGGAACTATAGTTCCCAAAAATGAAAATTCTTGACTCCGACCAAATCGCCGCCTTCAAGACCTTTGTGGAAAGCCACGACGCCTTTATCGTCACGGGCCACAAGGATCCAGACGGCGATTGCGTTTCCAGCGCCCTTTCGGCGGCCGCAATCCTAAAGCATTTTGGCAAAGAATACATTTTGCTCAACGCAGGCCCCTTCAAGCGCCCCGAAATTCGCCCCTACGAGCGCGAATTTACAGACCAAATCCCCTTTTTGAGCGAAAAAGACAGAAAATCGACGGGCCTTTTAATAGTGGACTGTTCCGAACTTAACAGAATCGGAGACTTTGGAGACAGCCTGAAAGGCTTTGACACCTTTATCGTGGACCACCACAAGACCGCGGAGATTCCGGCGGGCGCCCAGGCGATAATCGACCCCACAAGCCCGGCGGCCGTATGCCTTTTGACAATGCTTTACGAGGGAATTGTCGGAAACCCCGACGCGGAAACGGCAAAAATAATGTTTTTGGGCCTTAGCACGGACACCGGCTTTTTCCGCTTTTTGAGGGAAGACAGCGCGCAGGTCTTTGAGCTGGCCGCCCGCCTGGTCCGCTACGGGGCCAATCCCAACAAGATTTACAACCACATCACGGGCGGAAAGCCCTGGTCAACCAGAAAGCTTTTGGGCGTCCTGCTTTCCAGAACGGAGCTTTACTGCGACGGAAAGCTGGCGGTGACCTACGAAACTATGGAAGACACCAAAAATTACGGTCAGGAGGGCCGCGACAGCGATTCCCTCTACACCGCCCTTTTGAGCGCGGCCGGGGTCCAAGCCGCCGTCTTTTTGCGCCAAGAGACCGATTCTTCCTGCACGGGCGGCTTTAGAAGCCTTGACGACGTCGATGTGAGCGCGGTCGCGGCCAAATTTGGCGGCGGAGGCCACAAAAACGCCAGCGGAATGAGCGTCCAGGGCAAAATAGCCACCCTAATTCCCCAAATCGTAAAGGAATTTTCCAGAATTCTTTAAAATAAATTTGACAAAAGCCAAAAAGCGCCGTAAAATTATCTTTATAATAATATAATTTAACGGAGGGCCATTATGGCTAAAGTTGAACTTAAAGGAATTGGCAAGATTTACGACGGAAACGTTCGCGCCGTAACCAATTCAAACATCACAATCGAAGACAAGGAATTCTGCGTTTTCGTAGGACCTTCTGGATGCGGAAAATCCACAACTCTCCGCATGATCGCCGGTTTGGAGGACATTTCTGAAGGAAAGCTTCTCATCGACGGAAAGGAAATGAACGACGTTCCGCCGAAAGACCGCGACATCGCGATGGTATTCCAGAACTACGCCTTGTATCCCCATATGTCGGTATACGACAACATGGCCTTTGGCCTTAAGATCCGCAAAATGGACAAAAAAGAGATCGACCGCCGCGTGCAGGAAGCCGCCAAGCAGCTCGACCTTACACAATACCTTACCCGCAAGCCAAAGGCTCTTTCGGGCGGTCAGCGCCAGCGCGTAGCCGTAGGCCGCGCCATCGTTCGCAACCCCAAGGTATTCTTGTTCGACGAACCTCTTTCTAACCTTGACGCAAAGCTCCGCGTAACAATGCGCGCCGAAATCGCGGCCCTTCACAACCGCTTGCAGGCCACAATGATTTACGTTACCCACGACCAGATTGAGGCCATGACGCTCGGCGACAAGATCGTTGTAATGAAGGACGGCGTTATCCAGCAGATCGGCGCCCCCCTCTACCTCTACAACAACCCGATCAACAAGTTTGTCGCCGGCTTTATCGGAACTCCGCCGATGAACTTCCTTACCGTAAAGGTAATCGAAAAGGGCGGAAAGGTTGTCGTTGACGAAGGCTCGTTCTCTGTCGTTCCCACAGCCGACCAGCAAAAGCGCCTCAAGGCCTATGTTGGAAAGGAAGTTTACTTCGGAATTCGTCCGGAAGACTTGGAATACAGCGAAAAGGCCGGCGAAAACGCCATGCAGATGAAGATCACCAACAAGGAACCCCTTGGAGCTGAGACTCACTTGTACTTGTCAACACAAAAGGGCCAGAACATCATCGCCAAGACAACGGCCAACGCCGCTTTCCGCTTGGGCGAGACTGTAACCTTGCTCCCCGACATGAAGAAGGCCAAGTTCTTCTCTACAGAAGAAGGCGAGCCCAACATCATCGAGGACATCAAAAAGGAATGGTAAGCTAAGCATTACCCGGCGGTTCGCCGCCGGACTTAAGCGCTAAGCATTACATATAGGTCGGTATATTGCGCAAGGGCAATACCGGCCTTTTTTTTGCCCTAAAATACCGCTTGACCCGGCAATCTTTTTTCCATATACTTTCCCAATGCAAGAAAACTCAATGCCAGAAAACAAGATGGGCGTTATGCCGGTTGGCCGCCTTTTGGTGAACATGTCGCTTCCGATGATGATAAGCATGTTCGTGCTGTCGCTTTACAACATCGTTGACAGCATTTTTGTTTCAAAAATTAACGAGGAGGCCTTGACCGCCGTGTCTATGGCTTTCCCCTTTCAAATGCTTATGGTCAGCTTTGGCTTGGGAACGGCGGTCGGCGTGAACGCGCTTCTTTCGATGAGGCTTGGACAAAAGAACCAAGAAGGCGTCAACAAAAGCGCGATGAACGGCATTTTTTTGGCCGCGGTCACTTACGTCTTTTTCGCCGTTCTGTGCTTCATCTTTGTTCCGCCCTACTTTAGGAGCCAAACGCAAAACCAAGCGATCATAGACGACGGAATCATTTACCTTTCAGTTTGCATGTTCCTGGGCTTTGGAATGTTCGGGCAAATGATGTTCGACCGCCTTTTGCAGGCGACGGGAAAAACGATTTGGACGATGGCCTCGCAATTGGTCGGCGCCATATTCAACATCATCTTTGACCCAATCTTGATTTTTGGCCTTGGCCCCTTCCCCAAAATGGGAATCACAGGAGCGGCGGCGGCCACGGTTGCCGGACAAATTTTGGCGGCCTGCGTATCGCTTACGTTCAACCTAAAGGTAAACAAAGAAGTCCAGTTCAGCCTAAAGGGATTCCGCCCAGACCCGGCGGTGATTTTGCAAATCTACAAGGTTGGAGCGCCGTCCATCGTTTTGCAGGCCGTTGGCTCTTTGACCTCTTACACAATGAACTTGATTTTGGGCTTGTTCAAGGGAATCGCCGACACAGCGATCGCGGTTTACGGCGTTTACTTTAAGCTGAACAGCTTCGCATTCATGCCGGTCTTTGGCTTGAACAGCGGACTGGTTCCGATTATCGCCTACAACTACGGCGCCAAAAAGCCGGACAGAATCAAGCGCGCGATAAAGCTTGCCATAATCGCCGCATGTCTAATCATGTCCGTGGGCGTTTGCCTATTTGAATTTTTTCCAAAAGAACTTTTCGCGCTCTTCAACGCCTCCGACAAAATGCTTGAGATTGGAATACCGGCGCTGCGCACAATCGCGCCCAGCTTTATGGGGGCGGCGGTTTGCATTTGCCTTGGCTCGGTTTTCCAAGCCTTGGGAAGCGCGAGCTACAGCATGTTCGTCAGCATCGCGCGACAGCTTTTGTTCTTGCTGCCCAGCGCGTACTTGCTTTCGCTTACGGGAAAGATAAACAATGTGTGGTGGTGTTTTATAATCGCCGAAATGATTTCAATCACGCTTTCGCTAATCTTCTTTGCGCGCGTAAAGAAGAATAAGATTGGATGATATTGGGATCGAACCAACGACCTCTTCCGTGTGAAGGAAGCGCTCTACCACTAAGCTAATCATCCAAGAATGTTTGTAATATAACAAACAAGAAAAAAAAATTCAACACCCTCCAAAAAAAACGCTCCCAGTCGCGGCGGCGTCCGATCGGCACCGCTAGATTATCTCGTTTCCGTTGGAAACGAGGCCTCTCAAGGTATTGCAGTCGCGCTTACGCGCTCCGCACGGCTCGTCGCTTTTTCTTCTTCAATGCGCAAAATGATTGCCAGCCCGCGTGAGCGGGCAGTTGAATAAATTTCCTTAAGCAAAACGGAGGGCTTGCCCGACGTAGAGTTGCCGCCGGCCGCCCCACTCCTTCGCGCGTTTTTTTTGGGCGCACGCTTCTTAACCTTAATTGTTCTTTACAAACAAGAATTAGGCCTGCAGGGCGGTGACGGCGACGGTGGCGACGATGTCGTCTACGTTGCAGCCGCGGCTAAGGTCGTTGAGAGGCTTTGCAAAACCTTGGCAAACCGGGCCGATGGCCATCCAGCCGCCCATGCGCTGGCAAATCTTGTAGCCGATGTTTCCCGCGTTGATGTTGGGGAAAACAAAGACGTTGGCGTGGCCGGCGACCGCGCTTCCGGGCGCCTTGAGCTGGCCTACTTCGGGAGCGACCGCGGCGTCAAACTGGAACTCGCCGTCGATGGCCAAGCCGGGAGCGGCTTTCTTCGCAAGCTCCGTGGCCTCCTGAACTTTTGGAACAGACTTAAAATACTTGTCGTCGTTTCCGCTTCCCTTTGTCGAGAAAGAAAGCATGGCCACGCGGGGCTCGATGCCGGCGATTTTTTTGGCGGTGTCGGCTGTGGCGACGGCGATGTCGGCAAGCTGCTGGGCGTCGGGCTCGATGTTAATCGCGCAGTCGGCGAAAAGCGAAACGCCTTCCTTGATATAAGGATTTCCGCCTTCGGGAGCGACCATGATAAAGCTTGAGGAAACGGTAGAGATGCCGGGCGCGGTCTTGATTACCTGCAAGCCGGGGCGCAAGGTGTTGGCCGTTGAATGGCAGGCGCCGCTTACAAATCCGTCGGCGTCTCCGGCCTTAAGGATAAGCGCTCCGAACATCGTGCGGTCTTTTTGAATGTAGGCTTTTGCGGCCGCCACGTCGGCGTATTCGGGCTGGTTGGTCTTTTTGTTGATTTTTCCTTCGCGCGCCTTGAACAAGATTTCGGCATAGCGGTCGGCGTCGGCGCTTGTAGCGGGATCCACGATTTTTACGCCGCTAAGGTCCACGCCAGGAGCGACGCTTTTGGCCTCTTCTTCCGTTCCCAAAAGAATGATTTTGGCGATTCCGTCTTTTACGATTTTAGCGGCGGCCTCAACCACGCGCTTGTCCTCGCCTTCGCAAAGAACGATTGTCTTTCCGGCCGCCTTGGCCTTTTTTAAGAGTTCGTCAACGAATGACATTTTATGTCTCCTATAATAAATTATATTTATTGCAACGCGGCTTGAACAACGTTGTAGCCGCCGTTGTAAATTCCCATTTTGTCATTGTTCAAAATATTCTGAACTTGCATTTTAAGAAGGTCGTCTTCTTCGATAATCATAGTCAAAAGGCGATGCAAGATGTTGTGCTCCTCGGCCTCTTTTGTTCCGTCTCCAATCTCGCTGCCGCGAATGGCGCCCCAAGCTTCGTGGCGGCCTACGCGCTGAATAAAAAGTTTTGGGATTGGGTAAAAAGAAAGCTCGCTGGGCTTTGTGACCATAAAGTCGCAAACATGCATCAAAAGGTTTGTGCAATAAACGGCCGCGTAAAAATCCTTGTGCAAGAAAACGTGGACGCCGGTGACGGGAGTCTTTTCGGCATCTTTGGCAAAGGCCTTGGTCTTTTTCCAGTCGCTGTGCATTTCGTAGGGAACGCCGGCCTTTTCCAACAGTTCCTTTAGAACAAGCCAGCGGCCTTCGTGGTCGCCCATGTTTATCATAAGGGCGCATTTTTCTTGCTTGATGTATTCCTTGCAATAACCGGCTATGTCGCCAAATTTGTGGGCCTGCGCTCCCGCTCCGCCCATAGTCAAAAGGAAGCGGCGGGCCTCTCCCCTTTTGGCGCGGTCAAGGCGGGCCTTGCAATCCGCTTTTATCGAACGCAAAAGCTCGTAGTCAACATAGTGGCCGGTTTGGATTATTTGGTCGGAAGGAAGGCATTTTGTGATTGGGCATCCCCGTTCCATCTTTAATAGAGAGCGGTAGCCCATGTAAGCGGACGGCGACTGGACCGTATGAAGGCTTCCTTGCACAAGCCAAAAGGCCAACGGAAGATTGTCGGGAACCATAGAAACGACTTTTGTCATTCCGCAGTGAACGGCCGACCAACCGACCCAAGGATGCGCGGCCACAAGGGGCATGTCCTTGGGGAGATTTTTAAATGCCGCCGTAAAGATTCTGGATATTTCCCTGTTTTGGATTGAGGAATCGAGCGTTGCGTTGGCGCGGCTGGTGACGTCTTCCCAAATATGGTTGTTGAACCACTTGGACTTTTGCGAAAGGCGGCTGAATGTGTTGTAAAGGCCTTCCAAGAATTTTATCGATTTTGCGATGGGCGTGTTTGTGAATGAAAGAAAGTCCAAGATGTAGGCGCGGACGTTCATGCTGGCCGCGACGCTGGCCAAGGCGATTGCGATTCTCCAATGACCAAAGCCCATTCTTATGGTTCCGATTATAAGGGCGTTTTTAGGATTGACTTCGTAAATTTTTAAAGGCTTTCCGTCCTCGTCTTTTTGGGCCTCAAGGTCGTCGCGGCGCACCAAGGTGAGGGCCTTAAAGTCCTTGTAGACTTCGCCTTTGGCCACAGCCACCAAATCAAGCGGCTCCTTTTGCTCCCCAAAAATTCTCTTGCAAAGTTTGTAGGCAAGCCCCGCCTTCCAAGCGGAAAAGCGCGAAACTTTGTTGCCAAAAATTTCATTAAACATTGTTCTATATTTTACCACAGTTTTTGCAAGTTGACAAGGTTCTTTTTAACCCATATAATAAGGAAAGGATTGACGAATTTTCGGAGTTCAGCATGAAAAAAGAGAAAAACGCCAGCTTGATAACGTTCGCTCTTAGCTGGGTTGGCAAAAAAAATAAAAAAGCCTTGGACAAGGCCGCCAAAAACTGCGCGAAAGAGGAAGAAAAGACCTTGCGCGGCATTTTGGACTACGCAAAGGACACCGAATGGGGAAAAGCCCACCATTTTGACGAAATCTTGGCCGCAAAAAGCGCCGAAGAACTCTTTGCCCTTTGGCAAAAGAACGTTCCCGTGCAAGACTACGAGGACTTGCGCCCCTACATCGAGCGCCACAAGCAGGGCGAGGAAAACATATTGTTCCCCGGAAAGCCGATGATGTACGCGACCACAAGCGGAACGACAAAGGAACCCAAGTGGATTCCGATAACCCACGCCTACTACAACAACATTTTTAGCAAAATGTCAAAGCTTTGGCTTTACTCTTTTATCATGCACAGGCCCAAAACATTTTGGGGAAAATGCGTTTCAATCGTCGGAAAGTCAATCGAAGGCTACGCTCCTGATGGAACGGTATGCGGCTCCGTGTCGGGCGTTACCCAGCGCGACTGCCCGGAATTCATCAAGGGCCTCTACTCCGCTCCCGCAGAAGTTTTCGCGATAAAAGACTACACGGCCCGCTACTACGCTTTGATGCGAAGCGGCATCGAGCAAAACACAACCCTTTTGGTAACGGCAAACCCTTCGACAATTTTGGAGCTTCAAAAAAACGTCGACGAATTTTTGGACGACTACATCGACGACATTGAGCATGGAACTTTAAGCAAAAAAATGAACGTCGAAAGCGAAATCCGAGCCGTCTTGGAAGCGCGCTACAAGCCAAATCCCAAGCGCGCCGCCGAGCTCCGCGAGCTAAAGGCAAAATACGGCCGCATTCTTCCCAAGCATTACTGGCCCAACTTGCAGACCATAACCACTTGGCATTGCGGAAACACAAGCGTTTACCGCGACAAGTACAAGGACTTTTTTCCGGAACAGACTCTCGACCAGGAATTCGGCTACTTTGCCAGCGAATGCCGGGCCGGCTTGGTAATGAACGGCGGCGACGACACTGTTTTGTTCCCCCACAACCACTACTTTGAATTTGTGGCGGAAGAAGAAATGGAAAGCCCAAGCCCCAAATTTTTCCAACTGAGCCAGCTGCAAAAAGGCAAGCGCTACATTCCTTACATCACAACATTCGGCGGCCTTTACCGCTACAACATGAACGACTTGATTGAATGCACGGGCGCGTACAAGACGATTCCAACAATCCAGTTCATTCAAAAGATAAACGGAATCGTCTCGATGACCGGCGAAAAGCTGAGCGAACGGCAGTTCATAGACGCGGTGGCCCAAGCCGAAAAAGAATGCGGCCAACGCTTGCAGTTCTTTGTAGGATTCGCCGACTTGCAAGAAAGCGCCTACCATTTTTACTTTGAATTCCAAGAGCAAGGCGCAGGCCAGGACATTTGCGACAAGTTCACAAAAGCCGTGGACCAGGCGCTTAAAACAGACAACGTTGAATACGCCTCCAAGCGAGACTCTTTCCGCGTAAAAGAGCCCGTAGGACACTTGCTTGAGGAAAATTCTTTTGCAAAATTCAAGGCGGCGATGATGAAGAACGGCGCGCGCGACGGCCAATTTAAAATGAACCTCTTGATGCAAGACGACAAGCGTCGCGAATACTTTAAGGAATTGGTCCGCAGCTAATGAACATAAGAAATTTCAAGGCCGTCATATTCGACTTTGACGGAACCCTTTACGACAACACTGGAATCGCAAAAGCCATGCTGCTTGGAAACCCCTTCCGCTTCTTCTTTATGAAGGCGGAACGCGAGACAAGGCGGGTACTCAAGGGCCGCGACTTTGAAACGCCCGGAAAATTCAAAATGGAATTTTACAACCGAGCCTCCGTCCACGCCTTTTGCAACCCGGAAGATTTTGGCTACTGGTATGAAAACCGCTATTTAAGGCGGATGGCAAAGACGCTGACAAGAAAAAAATTTAGGGCGCGGCCCCAAATTTACGAAGTCTTTAAAAAACTTTCGGACGACGGAAAAAAGATCGCGCTCTACTCCGACTACAACGACATTCAAAAGCGAGCCTTGGCTTGCGGAATAAGCCAAGACGCCTTGGACTTGTGCAAAAATTTTTATTCGTCGGAGTCTTTTGGCTGCCTAAAGCCCGCGCCAAGGGCCTTTTTCCAAATAGCGGCGGACTTGGGCGCGCGTCCAAAGGATTGCCTTGTTGTCGGAGACCGCGACGACACGGACGGCTTTGGCGCCCGCCTTACGGGAATGCAATTTGTTCAGATTAAGACAAAGCGGCCAAAAGACGTTTTGCATTTTAACCACCCGGTTCTTTCTTGGGAAGAATTCGCGGCCGAAACGCTGGGCTAAAAGAGGCGCGGCCTTACAAGGTTGCGGGCCACTGGTTTTGAACGATGCCGGCCATTTCCACAATTCTCTTGTGACAGTCTTCCAAAAGTCTCGTCGAGTCTTGCTTTAAAGAAAGGCTTGGGTCCGGCATAATCGGCTCTCCAACAGTCAATGTCACAAGAGGATGCTTGACGCCAAAAAAGCGGCGGACCGCGCCGGGCTCTCTGTAGCTTATTGCCATTGGAATAACCGGAATGCCGTAGCGGTGGGCGAATTCAAAGGCGCCCCGCTTAAAGGGCCTTATCGGCTGGTACCAAGTCCAACGGCAGCTTTCCGGAAAAACATGGATCCACTTTTTCTTTTTGTGAAGCTCGTCAAAGGCCTCGTAAAATTTTTTTGTTCCGCTAAAGTTTTGGGCAATCGGGATGCCGCCCACCGCGCGAATCAAGGCGGCGTCGCTGCCCATAAGGTTTTCGGCGCGGGCGGGAAACCAAAGGCGCTTTTTAGTCGCTTGGACAACCGCCAAAAAATCCCAGCGGTAAGCATGGTTGCAAACAGTCACCGCTCCGTTTTTAAAGAGCGCCTTGTTTTTGCGCAAATTCTTTAGCCCCGTAAATTTTATTCCGTAACGAAGATGCTGCAAAAAAAACACAAGCGTCCAAACGCCCGCGTAAATCAAATTGCGCCAGAGAAAAAATTTAAATGATTTGTCGATGAAAGGATAATTTTCGTCTACGACTACTTGGCGCAAATGCTTTGGCTGCAAAAGCGGTTGGTCCGGCTTTTGCGGCCAAACAGAGTCGGTTTGGGGAACGAACGTCCCCTCCCTATTAATCTGTTCTTGCATTAGCGTGTCGTTGTGATTTCGTTCCAACCGGTGACAACGCGGTCAACGACGGTTTTTGCCAAGTCCAATGACATGCGCGCCTTTGCCATGGCTGTAGTCACGTCATGGATGTCAACGCTGTCAGGGTCGGCGATCATTTGCTTTGTAAGCGAATCGACGTCCGTTTGCTGCTTGTTCATCGCGCTAAAGGCTTCTGACAACATTTCGCCAAAAGACTTTTCCTTTATGCGCTGGTTTTCTTCCGCTGAAGAAAGGATGTTCACATGAGGAGCGGCCTTAAGCGGATTTGTGTCTTTGATGTTTTCGAAGCCTTGCATTTGCAAGACAGGCATTTCGTTAATTTTCATTTTTCCACCCTACCTTTATCTTAGCGCGATTATCGTCCAATTTCAAGAGCGGAATTGAACATATCCTTTGAGCCTTCGATTACCGTTGTGTTGGCTTCGTAAGCGCGGCTGGCCGAAATCAAGTCAACCATTTCGTTCACGATGTTGACGTTGGGGTACTCGACATAGCCCGCGCGGGGTCCGGTCTTGATGGCGTCCGGATGGTCGGGATCGTAAATCAATTTTCCTTCGCTTGTGTCGACGACGATTTCGCGGACTTTTACGCCCTTTCCGGGACCGTTGTCCAAGTTGGAAGGAAGATATGGAGTGCGGAACGTGGGATTAGCGTCGGCCACGGGCTGGAAAACCACGCGGCTTCGCTTAAAGGGACCGCCGTCCTGCGTTCTTGTTGTAGAAGCGTTGGCGATGTTGTTTGAAATAACGTCCGTTCTAAGGCGCTCGGCGCTGAGGCCTGTCGAAGCTATGTTAATCGCAGAAAAGAGTCCCATCTTAATTCCCCCTTTTGTCATGTTCGGGCTTGACCCGGACATCCTTTGCTCAAAAGATTGCCGCGTATGTCGCTGCGCTCCATTTTGCTGTTTGAAGTTTATTCAACTGCGCTCTTACGAGCGCTGGCAATCACGCGCGACAATGACATCTAATTTACCTGTTCGGTGACATCGCTGTCTTTACTTGGCTAAACTCAAAGTTTTCCAACTGGCTCAGCAAGCGATACTGCATCTGGATTTTGATGATGTTCATCGCTTCTGTCTCTACGTCAACGCTGTTTCCGTTGGCGTTTTGGGTGGAACTCCAATCGACCACGCGGCGAGGCTTCACTTCCTGCCAGTCCATAACGTTATGGATTGAAAAATGGCGGGGATCTGTTCGCTTAAGGTCAAACGAATTGCGGGCGTTTTCCTCTGAATCAAAGGCGCGCTTGAGCTCGCTTTCAAAATTCACTGAGGAACGCTTGAAATTCGGGACTTCGGCGTTGGCAATGTTGTTTGCCGTTACCTGATAGCGCAAGGCGTTTACATCCAGGGCCTTGTGCAATAAGTCAATTGATCGATTGAATGAGTTCATACTATATTTGTCGGTTTTTTAGAGGAAAAGTTTATAGAAAAAAAGCCCCGCGAAAGGCTTTCGCGGGGCCGATTTTAGGCTTTATCGATTAAAAATTGCCGGGGTAAGCGGCCTTTAAGCGCTGGTAAAGGTCCCAATACACAGTGCCGCTGCCGGTGGAGTCGCCGTAAAATGCCTCGTATGGAATCGGCAAGTCAACCGGAACGCCGCTGTCTATGCTAACATAGTTCCCGCTCTTGTCAATGGCGCACATTTCGCGCGAAGCCGAAGTTCTGAACACGGCTCCGTCGGTGGTTTGAGTGCTCTTGACAACGCCGCCGCCTCCCCCGCTTTGTTGGCCGACAATCGGGATGTCAAGCTGATGCTTGCAAACCGCCGGAAACAGATTTCCGCAAGAGAACGAAAAGCCGCTGGTCAAGACGTAAAAATGGAATGGGGAACCGTCCGCGCTAACTTGCTTGAGGGAATTGCCGGCGGCGTCCGTAATCACATACCTATGCCTTGTGATGGAATTGTCCAAATGGTTTTTTTGCGGCAAGTAAACACTGTCGTCCAAAAAGTTCAAAGCGGCCAGGCATTGCGCTATTAGGCCGCCGCCGTTGCAAGAAATGTCTATCACAATATTTTTAATCCCAGGATGTTCGGCCTTTAAGCCGTTAAAAGCGTCGGTAAAGAATTTGTACGGGCTAAAGCCTTGGGGCGTCTCAAACGTGTCAAAGACCAAAATTCCCAGCTTGTCCGTTCCATTGTCAATATACCACCAATCCGCATTTCCGCCGTAACTGTCGTCGTTGGGATCGGAGCCGAGGCCGCCGGCAGCCGCGCGGCGTTTTTTCATCTCGGCGCTGGTTTGGTCAAGTTTTTTGTATCTGGGGCCCAGAATAGCCCCAACATAACGCTTGTAAGAATTTACAGAGCCCATGGACTGATAAATGGAAGGCGCCTGATAAAATGTGTGGCCGTCGTCAATGTAGCCCATCAAAAAGCGGACAAAAGCCTTGTCGTAAGTCTCTGTGTCTGTGGAAAGCAAGTCAAAGCCAAGGCCGGCCGCAAAAATGCTGTCGTTAAAAAGATTTATGTTGTCCTTGCCTATTATCGCGCGCTTGTCCTTTAGGCAATAATTCGTGTCAAAACAAAGGCACACAGCGCGGTAATTGTATTCCGCCTTAAGACGGCTGCGAATCGGGCTTGGCGAGCGGCCGGACTCAAAGGCCTTATGCTGGGTATCCGCGTCATTGTCGGGATCAAGGTTTATATAGTAGTCCGTTCCGTTAAAGACTATGTTCACAATTTCCAAAAAAACGGGGGAAAGCGCTTGGAAAGGAATGTAAAGCTTTTCGTCAATGACAAACATCTTGAGTCCGTAGCGGCCCAAGTCAATCGTAGTCCGCTCCTTCGCCTTTATTTGGTCGGTCGCAGATGAAAAAACGATTCTAGGAGCGTATTCGTCGGCTGTTTGATTAGCTTCAACTGAATCGCCGCCAAAACCGTTGTTCACTTGGTCCATCGGACTTATCATGCGGACAAATTCATCGCTCCAAACAGTTTGGTTTTTGGGGTCAAAGTACATTACGTCGTTGTTCCATTCGCTTGGCCAAGAAGCCGCGGCCGAGCCGCTGGAATACTTGTACGTGTACGCCCCTCGGCTGGAATCATAGCCGACAGAGCAGCCCCTGTCATTGAACATAGAGAGGATTAAGCCGGCGTCTTGCAACGACAAAAACGGAACGTCTTCCCAACCGTTAAGGTAGACGGTTTTTACCATTCCAACCGCCTGGCCGGAAGCTTTGCCGTTCCATCCATATACATAGGAATTCTTGGTTCCGACAACATGAGTCGCGTCCGGGAAAAAGTAGCCTCCTATGCCGATGGACGAGCCAGTGCCGGTAGAGTCAACCGACGAAACGTTGTTTTCGCACGAAAAGAGCGCCAGCGCCAAAGACAAGGCGAGCGCGGCATAAAATGTTTTTTTAGCAAAAATAAATTTCATTTATGCGCTCCTTTAGAAAGTCCAAGCCGCGCCGATTGACGGCGTAAAGCAAACATTTCCTCTGGCTTCCAAGGAAGACTCGTAGCTCTTTCCTTGGTTGTCGCCGTTTCTTTTTAAAGTTCCCGCGTCAAAGTATCTTACGGCAAGAGAGGCCCACAAGGAAATGTGGTCTGTAAGCCTAAAGAGTCCCAAGGCCTCAGCTCCGATTCCAAAAAGGAACAAGTTTTCTTTTTGAGTCCAGCTTGTAGTGGTTCTTCCGAAAGAAGTCATGGCCGAAATCACCTTCTTCTTGCTGATTTGCATCCAGTCAAACGAAAGGGAGCCAAGAACGGCCAAGGTCCAACGCTCTCCAAAATGGAAGGCGTAGCCGGCGCCGGCGGAAAGTCCAAACGAAGGGCCGGTGGAAACATTGTCTTCGTTTTCCAACTTAAAGTCCTTGCTTACAACCAAGCCCGCGCCGACAGTTCCCGTAAGGCAAAAGCCGTTGTCCATCTCTCCAAAATAGCGGGCGGAAAGCTGGGGAACAAAGGCGGCTCTGTCGCCCTCGCCCTTTATTTTTACAGAATAATAAGCGGGGGTCAAAGACAAGCCCACGGAATGGCTCCAGCCCTCTCCAAAAGCAAGGGCGCCAAAAATGACGGCGGCCGCCGCCAAAAGAATTTTCTTCGTGGTTGTCATTAGAACTCCTTTTATATTTTTTTCAGTCTTTTAATCTTTTTTGGCGGCCTCTTTGGCCAAACAAAAATAGGCTCCGGCAGCGTAAAGCAAAAGGAACAAAATCGTAAGGGGCGGCTTCATTCCCAAAATCCACAAGGCTTCGACCGCGGCTGGCATAATAAGGTCAACGACAAAAGAAGCCCAATAAATGGCCGCCTCTTTGGCGCCAAGCAAGGCCCTTTGCGCCGGAACGAACAAAACCTTTTGCCTGCAATTCAAGACCAAAATCATGAACAAGAACATCGCCGGCTTTACAAAAAGCGCGAAGGCCGGATAAGGCGGCTCCCCGCTCAAGACCCTAAAAGGCATGTAAACGGCGTAAAAGCCCATATAAAATGGAAAAATGTTCAGGATTCGGCTGGCGATCTTGTCCTTTTTGTAAATGAACAAAAAGGCGGCGGTCAAAACGGCCAAAGGCATGAGAATTTCTTCCAAGAAAATATGGATAAAATTGCGGAAAAAGGAGTCGGGCGTCAAAAAGTAATATGGAGAAAAGAAATACTTGTAGGCGCAAAAAATGGCCGCCAAGAGAAGGCCCATAAAAGCGTTAAAATAAAAAGGAGCCCTTGAACATTTTTTTGAGCAAATCCAAATAGCAAAGCTAAGGGGGAACAAAAGCAATATAAATAAATACATAGAAAAAGAATATAGCAAAAAGAATAAAAAATCAAGGAAAAAAGCGCGAGGGCGGCGGCTTCCAATCGTCGCTTGCCTTTCCGCTACGCTTTTTTTTCATCCACTATTTTATTGTTACCACTAGACTAAATGACGCTTTTTCTGATATAATCGAATTTACGCTTAATTTACATGTGTGTTTTTTGTAACACGAGGAGGCCAGTTGGCAGACACTAATAAGGGACCGCGAATTAATGAACGAATTCGCGTTAGGGAAGTACGGCTTATAGATGATGAGGGCAACCAGATGGGAATCGTTCCCACAATGGAAGCGCTCAAAATGGCTAAAGATCGGGATCTCGACCTTGTTGAAGTTGCGCCAACAGCGAATCCGCCTGTATGCAAAATACTCGATTTCGGAAAATACCGCTTTGAACAGGAGAAAAAACTCCGTGACTCCAAGAAAAAGCAAAAGGTATTAAAACTAAAAGAGATCAGGATGCAGCCCAAAATTGGACCGGGCGATCTTGACACGAAAGCTAAGCATGTACAAGAGTTCCTAGAAGAAGGCAACAAGGTAAAAGTAACGATCCGATTCCGCGGACGCGAACTTGCCCACACCGACTTGGGTTTTGGAGTTCTTGAAGAGGTTCTAAAAAGGCTTACCTCGGCGTATGTCATCGAAAAGCCGGCCGCTATGGAAGGCAAGTTCATGTCGATGACAATATCATCAAAAGCCAAAAATTAAAGAGGTATTGGCTATGCCAAAGATGAAGACAAAGAAATCCGCTTCAAAGCGCTTTTCGCTTACCGGAACAGGAAAGGTAAAGTACAAGAAGATGAACTTGCGCCATATTTTGACCAAGCGTTCACCCAAGAGAAAGAGACAGCTTCGCAAAGAAGGTATTCTCGCCGAATCAGAGGCCGCAAAGGTCAGGAAGCAGATGCTTCCCTACGGTTAATAGGAGCGTAATATGTCAAGAGCAGTAGACGGAACAAGAAGAGCCGACAGGCGCAAGAAAATCTTAAAGTTGGCCAAGGGCTTCAAAGGCCGCAGAGGAACAAACTTTAAGGCCGCCAAAGACGCGGTGACAAAAGCGCTCGACCACGCTTACACTGGCCGCAAGGACAAAAAAGGCGAGTATCGCTCATTGTGGATTGCCCGTATCAACGCGGCCGTTCGCGACGAGGGATTGTCATACTCACGCTTTATCGACGGTCTCACAAAGGCTGGAATCGCGATCAACCGCAAGGCCTTGTCAAACATGGCCATCGAAGATCCTAAAGCGTTCAAGGCCGTTATCGAAGCCGCCAAAAAGGCTTTGGCCTAAAAGAGGAAGCCGATGATTTCCGTTGACACAATCCGCCTTTTGCAGCAAAAAGTTGAAAGCGCTGTTCAAAAAATCGAACAGCTAAAATCAGAAAACGATGCTCTGCGCGCCGAGCGTTCAGAGCTCACAAAAGCGCTTTCTGAAAAATCGGAGTTGCTTTCACGCTTTAGCGCTGACGAAAAAAAGATTGAAGACGGAATCCTCGGCGCCTTGAACCGCTTGGACGCGGTTGAAAACGCCTTGCTTGACGGAAGCCAAGCCCCGCTTGCCGCTCCCAAAGCAAACGCGCAGCCGCAAGTCCAAGCGGCCGCTCCGCAAACAAATGCCCAAACAAACGCGGAGCAAAAGCCGGAGCCCGAGCAGACGGCGCAAAACGCCGAGCCCGCCCATGCGGAACCGGTGACACAAACCAGCGCGATCGCGCAAACGCCCGCGGCGCAAACCGCTCCGCAAACAACACAAGCGGCCCCAGCGCAAGAAGCGACTCAAGTTCAAGAGCCGCAAGCGGACCAAACAGCGGAACAAGAGCTCGTCGATGGCTTGTTCAACGACGATTCCTTTGAAATTCAGGAAGAAAGCGTTCCCGACATCTTTTAACCATTAACTCTGATGGCAGTAATTCAAATAAACATTTTAGGAACATCGTTCGTTCTTAAAGCCGAAGAAGACCTCCCCTACCTTGAAAAAATTCGCGACTACTACAAAAACGTTTGCGATGAAATACAAAAAAACGACGGAATCCGAGACCAAAAGCAAACAGCGGTCTTGGCAGGAATCTTGATTGCCGACGAGCTTTACAAAGAAAAGCAAAAGGCGATGAAAGCCAAAGACGCCCGCGACAAAAACGGCGCGGACTCTTTGGAAGAGCTTGAAGCCGACCGCCTTACAAAAAGCATGATAGAAAAAATCGACAGGGCGCTCAGCTGATGGCCGCCCGCATTTTAGTCGACGCGGATTCATGTCCGCAAAGAGTCCGCAAATACCTTTTGGCGCGGGCAAAAAAAAATCCTTTTGAACTGTATTTTGTCGCCAACAAAGAAATAAAGGCCGACGACAAGGCCCCCGCGCCCGCGAACTTTAAAATGATTGTCTGCCCAAAAGAAGAACAAGCCGCCGACAATTGGATTTTGCAAAACGCAAAAGAGGGCGACTTGGCAATAACCCGCGACATTCCCCTAGCCGCCGCGCTTTTGCAAAAAAACATCCGCGTCCTCAACGACCTTGGAAAAATCTTTGACAAAAAGAACATCGAGCGCGCCCTAAAGGAGCGGGAACTTAACATGCAAATGAGCCAGCTGGGATTGGGAACAAAAAAGCGGGACACTTACGGCCAAAAAGAATTTGAGCTTTTTGCCGAAACGTTCAACACAGAAATCCAAAAAATCTTAAATTAAAATCACGCAAGGCCAAAAACGCCACGCGCGCTTAGTCGCTTCCGTAAGAATTGCTGATGGCGATCAAGCGGTCCTTTATTTGCATAAAGGCTTCGACAACGCCAGGATCAAATTGAGTGCCCGAGCATTTTTGGATTTCGTTTACCGCGTCGTCCATTGTCCACGCCGGCTTGTAAACGCGCGCGTGGCTTAGCGCGTCGAACACGTCGGCGACAGAAACGATTCTGGCTTCCAAAGGAATTTCTTCGCCCTTGAGGCCTTCAGCCTTGGGCAAAGGATTGCCTTGCTCGTATTTAGTGTAATCAAATTTTCCAGGATAGCCGCGCGTGCCGTCCCACCATTCGTGGTGGCGCAAGTTGATGTTTTGGCACATTTCAAAAAGCGGAGAGTTGAAGTTTTTGAACAAGAGCGCGCCCAAGCAAGTGTGGCTGTTCATAATCGCGCGCTCGTCGTCGTCAAAGCGTCCCGGCTTTTTGAGGATTTTGTCTTCGATTCCGATCTTTCCAAAGTCGTGGCACTTGCTGGCAGTGGCCAAAAAGTCGCGGAATTTTTCGCGAGTGGCTTCGTCAACCTTGTGGTTAAAGGCCCAGCGGTCGTAAATTTCCACAGAGAATTTTGAAACGCGCGCTACGTGCATTCCGGTTTCTTTGGGATCGCGCATATTGGCCATCTCGGTCATGGCGTCGATCAAGTCGCGGCGGCTCTTGGCTTGGCCCAAGGCGTTGGCGGCGTTGGCTGCAAAGTGGTTTATGTAAAGAACGGCGTCTTCGTCAAATTCTATGTACTCGCCGTCTTCGTTCTTTGCGTTAATGATTTGAAGAACACCGAGCAAGCTGGAATCCGCAATCTTCAGCGGAATCGTGAGCATTGACTTTGTATGGTAGCCGGTGGCGGTATCCGACGCCGGGTTAAAGGAATATGGAACGCCTTTTGGAATTTCATAGGCGTCGTGAATGTTCAAGGATTCGCCGGTCAAAGCGACATAGCCCGAAATTGACTTTTCTGTTATCGGGAACGAAAAAGCCAAGAAGGGAAGCTTTTCGCCGGGCTGGAGCTTGGCGCTTTGCGTGTCGTTTTGCGCGTACTTGATGGCCAAGTTCTTTCCTTGCACTTCATAAATCGAACCGGCGTCGGCGTTGACGATTTTTCGCGCTTCGGTAAGAATGCGTTCGAGCAAAACGTCGATATCTTGGATTTCGTTAAGCTTTTGGTCAATTTCAAAAATGCTCTGCAAGTGCTTTCCGCGATAGGCCGCGCTTGAAAGCTCCGCCGCCTCGGCCATTTCCAAAGCGGTGGAAATGCTCAAGGTCAAGTCTTGCGCGATTTCCAAATCGTCTTCGGAAAAAGTTGTCACTTTGCCGTTTTCGTCAAGGCGGTTTATAAGCTGCAAAACGCCAAGGACGCGGTCGCCAGCAACAAACAAGGGGAGCGCTATTGACGACACTGTTTTGTAGCCGGTCACAACGTCGGTTCCGACATTGAATTTATACGGCTCTGATTTTGGAATGTTGTAAGCGTCCTTAATGTTTAAAGGTTCTTTTGAAAGAACGCAGTAGCCTGCGATTGATGTCTTTGTTATCGGAAAAGAGAAAGAAACAAAAGGAAGCTCCTCTCCTTCTTCAAGCTCTTTTTGCTGAGTGTCGTTTTGCGCGCATTTGATTGTGAGCTTTTTGTCTTCTACAAGGTAAATCGAACCCGCGTCGGAAGGAATCGCCTTGCGGGTTTGCGTCAAAAGAGAATCCAATAAATCATTAAAATCACTGATGCTCGACAAGCTATTTTTGACTTTTTTCAACTCATCCTTGTTCATAATCGCCCAATATTATAAATCATTCAAGAAATTTTGTCCATACCTTTTTTGAACAAGCAAAAATAGATGGGGCCGGCCCCGCACTGCTCGTCCGGCAAAATCGAAAATCCAAGCTCTTGAGCCTCAAATTTTGGCAGCGCCGCCACATCAAAAAAGGCCGAAATCTCCTTCTTGCCCGTCTCTTGAAAGGCCAAAACATCTTCCAAGGACACGGCGCGGGCTTCGGGAAATTTCTTTAAAAGTCGGGCCGCCTCTTGCGAATTTTCGCTTTGATTCAAGGCGCACGTTGAATAAAGCAAGTATCCCCCGTCCTTTAAAAGCCTGTAGGCAGACGACAAAAGCGCCCATTGCTGCATCGCAAGGCTCTTTACCCGCGCCGGGGACCAGTCGGCCAAATATTTTGGGTCGTTTAAAACATGGCGCTCGGAAGAACAGGGCGCGTCAAGCAAAATCGCGTCGTACAAAAGATTTTCTTTTTTGCAAAGAAGCGCGCCGTCGCCGCATGAAATTTTAATCCGCTCTTGGATTTCTTGGGGCAAATGGTCGGCCACAACCTTGCGCAAACGTTGAAAGCGGTCAAAGGAGCGCTCGTTGCACCTAAGATTTGCGTCCGCGCCCATGCGGCTTGCAAGAACCAAGCTTTTTCCGCCGGGAGCCGCGCACATGTCCAAAACATTTTGGGCGCCTTTAAGCGGAAGGCTTATGGCCGCCAAAACGCTGGCCGCGTCAAGGTAATACGAAGAGCCTCCCTCAAACGGAGTGAAGGCAAGCGGCTCCCCTTCTTTTAGGAGCGCCTCCTTTAGCGCTGGCCACCGCCGGCCAAAAATCTCCGAGTAATATCCTTCAAAGCCTTGTCCGCCGCGAGCCGCCTTGTCCTTAGTTTTGGCCATATTTTTGGAGCGCCTCCTGGTTAAGTTTTTTTGCGCCGTAAAAGCGCTCCATCCGCTCGTCAAGCGAAGGGCGGGCAATGGCGGGCCGAACGGTTTGAGAGGCAAAATCCCATTCCAAAATGCCGGCGCAAAGCTTAAAGACAAAAACTTTTTTTATGGAATCGTCGGCGGCCGCCTTAAAGTCCGGGTCGGAATCGTAAAGTTTCTTTACCAGCTTCCATTCGTTTATAAAACGCTTTTCGCTCATCAAAATGCAGTTGACGCCCGCGAGGATGGCGCTTTTTACCGCGCGCTCGCTGGGCCAGCCGTTCTTTTCGAGGGCGGCCATAAAAATGTCGTCGCTAAAAACAAGGCCGGTAAAGCCGATCCGTCCTCTTAAGATTTCCCTTATCCAATGCGAGCTGAGACTCGCGGGCGTTTTTTGGTCTTGCGAGCCGGCAGGATTTTGCAAAGAGTCTTGGCCAAGGCCGCCGACTCTTACAAGCGCGTGGCTCATCAAAACTCCCGCTGGCTTTTCGTTTACAAGAAACTTGAAGGGCTCCAAAACGTCGCGCTCAAATTCGTCCTCGTCGAACGAAAGGATTGGAAGCGCCGCGTGGGGATCAACGCTGTTGTTGCCGGGAAAATGCTTTAGGACCGCAGCCACCTTGTTGGTTTGGTAAGCGACGACCGCGGCGGAGGCGTATTCCCGAACTTTTTGCGCGTCGCCAAAAGAGCGGCCGTCCAAAAATTCTTGGTTGGATTCGTTTTGGACTTCAACAACCGGCGAAAGGTTTAAGTCAAAGCCCAAGGAGCGCAATTGAATCGCGTTCAACGAATAAAGCAAAAACGCCTCTTTTGGAGAAAGATTGTTGGACACCCATTCGTTTTCGGGCAAAGGGCCGGCCACGCCGCGCAAGCGGTTTACGTAGCCGCCTTCAGCGTCAAGGCACAAAAATGGTTCTGTCAAATCGTTGGAACGGGCAAAGTCCCGTACGGAATCTGTGAAGGCGGCGATTTGCGCGGGGGCGCGGGCTATGTTGAACGAAAAGAAAATGTAGCCGCCGGGAACAAGTGGCCGGCCTTCTTTGGCTTGCGAACTTTTTTGGTCGTCGTCAACCCGTTCCACAAACCAAAATTTTTCGTCGCCCTCAAGGTTGATGACAAAAAGCTGGGCCAGCCTTTCGCGCTCCGTCAAAGTTTGAATGTATTTGTCGAGGGCTTGGGATTTTTTTTCTTCAAGGACAAGCGCTTCTTTTTGCGCCGCCCTTCCCGCTTGCCGCGTTTTTTCTTCCGTTCCCTTTGATTTTGAGGAGCAAGAAAAAAGCGCGCAGAGAGAGGCGGCTAGAAAAAGCGCGGTTACTTTATGAGGCACGTTGTGAAAGCCGGAACGTAAGTTATCAAAAGCAGGACGACAAGCTGGACGATCAAGAAAGGAAGAACTCCCTTGATGACTTTTCCGACCGGCTTTTTGAAAGTGTAAGAAGAAATGAACAAGTCCATTCCAACCGGCGGCGTCAAGAAGCCGATGCTCAAGTTCATGATGAATATTACGCCCGCCTGCACTACAGGAATTCCAAACGAAGCGGCTGAATAAAGGAACAAGGGCGAAACAAGCAAAATCGCGGAGTAAATGTCCATCAAGCAGCCTACGACCAAGAGAGCCAAGTTCATCAAGAAAAGGAAAACAAACTTGTTCTTTACATAGGTTGTGATAAAAAGCGTGACGTTTTCCGGAATGTTTTCGTCCTGCATCCAATAGCTTAGGGCCGCGGCCGCGGCGATGATGAACAAAATTCCGCCCGAAACAGGAACGCTGTCGGCGACAACCCGCGCGGTTTCCTTTACGTTAAAGTCGCGGCGGAACAAGAAGACCAAGGCCACCGCGTAAATAACCGCGAAAGAAGCCACTTGGAAAAGATTGAAAAAGCCTGTGAAGTATGTGACGCAAATCAAAACCGGCAAAAGAAGTTCGGGAATGCAGTCGGCAAAGGCCTTTGCGATTTTTGTTATTGAAAACTTGGGTCGGTCTTTATTGTTGTCAAAAATAATTCCAAGAACAATCATCGAAAGCGCCATTATCGCGCCGGGAATTAAGGCTCCGACAAAAAGCGTTATGACGTCAAAGCCAGGCTCAAACTGGGTGATTACAGTGTAGTTGGAAGAAGCGTACATAATGATGGCGACGCTGGGCGGGAACAAAAGGCCGACAGCTCCGCAAGAGGTTATCAAGCTTTCGGCCCTGTCCTTGTCGTAGCCGCTTCCTGTAAGGATTACGGCGAGCAAGGAGCCGAGCGCCAAAATCGTCACGCCTGAAACGCCGGTAAAGGTAGAGAAGAATGTCAAAACCAAAACCGCCGCGACAACCGTTCCTCCCCTAAACCAACCAAAGAGGGAGCGGAAAAGCTCCACAAAGCGCCTGCCCGCGGAACCTTGCGCGAGAACATAGCCCGCGATTGTGAACAAGGGGATGGCCGCGATTGACTTGTCGGCCAACTTGCTGTAAGCCTCGATTGGGATTACGTCGATGTAGCCGCCGGCCTTGGAGAAAATCAAATAAGTGATTCCGCTGATGACGACAAAAAGCGGAACTCCGGCAAAGGCCAGCAAAACAAGGGCGACAATCCAAAGCAAAATTGTCTTGTCGCAAAAGGCGTTCCATCCGTCGGCCATGGCGTACAAGGCCGGCAAGTCGGAATTGCCTGTCAAATACCAAATGATTCCCGTCACCGCGCTCATTGACGTCAAAACGCCAAAAAGAATTCCGGCGGCCGAAGCGATTTTTTGCGTCTTGCCCTGGGCGTTTTGAAAAATCAAAAGCAAAATCATAAAGAAGCAGAGCGGATAAAAAGCGAAGAAAATCTTTTCGCCAAAAAGCATCACCTTGCGGGTGAATTGGTCGGGATTTACGATTTGCATGAACGACGCCAAGAAAAGCTGGGTGATGATGAGCGCCGTAGCGAAAGACGCGATTGTCTTAATGACATTTTTCGCGCGGTCAGGAAATTTTTCGGTGACGTTGGCCAGGCACAAGGCGCGGTTTTCGCGCCAAGTAATCAAGCCGGCGACGCAAGCGAACACAAACGCTATGTTCACTATTATGGCGTCGGCGTCCATAACTTGCAAATGCAAGTTGTCCTGCATGATTTTAATCACAAGCGCCGTCACGCTCAAAAGAGCGACAAGCGCGACCGCAAACGCGTCTTCGATTTTTTTTAGCATTAGTTGCCTCTAAATTTATTTAAGAAGGCCGTGATTCTTTCGTACAAATCCTTGTCGGCCACAGGAGTTTTGGGGTCGTACATATAGCGGGCCTTGTCGGCGAACTCATCGTTCCAAACCTTAAGCTGGGCCGCGTTGGGAGTGAAAACAACCGCTCCGCCGCTCTCGCATCTCTTCATGTATTCAAGGTCGTTCTTTTGCTGGGCTTCGATAAATTTTCTCTCGGCCTTTTTGATGCTGGCAATAAGCTCCGGCTTGAACTTGTCGGGAATCGCGTCCCATTCAGCCTTGGAGATGATGAAGGTTACCATTACAGGGCAAAGAGGAACGTTAAGAATGTTTGTAAGGGTCTTGTAATACTGGGCGGCGTATCCGTACATAGGAATCGTGAAGACGCCTTCGACTCCGCCCGGAGTCTTCATGCTTTGCAAAAGCTTGTCGGCGGGAACGTCCATTGTAAGGTAGCCGGCGGCCTTGAAGGCGTTGGCCAACATGGGAGACGTGTTTCCGCCTACAGTGAGGCGCTGCTTTTTGAGGTCGTCGGGAGTGTGGACCGGGTTCTTTGTAAAGAAGCAGCACCAACCGATGTTAAAGAAGCCCAAGACTGTGTAGCCCTTGGCTTCGAGGGGCTTTTGCATTTCGGGTGTGAATTTGTCCAAAACAGCGTTGACTTCTTCCTGGTTCCTGAACATAAGGGGAACGCAAAGGGTCATGATGTGGCTTTCGGGACAGAAAGAGTCGATTCCAAGCGATGTGAAAACCGCTCCGCCAATCGGAGGCTTTTGTCCGGGGCGAACGGAATTGAGCTTTTTGATGACTCCGCCTTCTCCGCCCATAGAGTCTGAGTTCATGAACTGAAGCTCAACCTCTCCGCCGGTGATTCTGGCCCAGTCGGCCGAGATTGTTCTTTGGTCAACGTCCCAAGAGGAACGGGCCGGAGCCACAGAAGCGACTTTGATTACAGTTTTTGCGGAAGCGATTCCCGCCAATGAAGCCGCCAAAAGTACGGCTGCGATTTTCTTAAAAGTTTTCATGGTACACTCCATATTTTACGGCTGAACGCGCAAGCATCGCGCGCGCGTTTGTTGCCGCTTATGCGGCCAGCCAACAATTTGCGCTTTTACAGCAATTGCATTGCCGCTATTTTACCAAACGACAAAGTAATCGTCAACATGGTCCAAAAGGTACTGGGCCTTTTGCTGGTTCAAGACGCACATAAGGCGGCTTGAGGGATCGTCGTCGGGATTGATGGCCAAAGCCTTGTTGAGGTTTTCGATAAAGCCGTCCCGGTCGCCGGCGGGCTTGCAAACGCTCTGAGCGTATGTTATGTAGATTCCGGGCGCCTTTCCGCCTGAGGCCTTGAGGGCTTTTTCGTAGCATTCAAGACCGCGCTCGTAGTCGCCGCCAAAATCGACAGGCGCCGCGGTGTAAAACTGGCAAAGGGCGTCCCAAATCGCTCCCTTGTTGTAATCGGGGTCAAGGCTGGCCGCCCTTTCGAGCAAGGCGACCGGTCCTTGTATGGAAGAAAGAGCGTCAACGTCAAGGGGGTCCAAAGACCAGGCGATGAGGCTGGCTCCTCCCGCCCAATATGCCGCGTTCACGTCGTCCTTTGTCAATTTTGAGACGGCGGCCTTTATGGCGTCGGCGTCGCTGGACAAGAAGGTCTTTTCAAAACCGGGCCAGCGGCTTTCAAAAACGTCAAGAATGTACTGGCGGCCCCTTAAATAGTGGTATTTGGCTCGGTTGAATTCCGAAACTTGCTTTTGGAGTTCTGCTATCGGAAGGGATTCCGCGGGAGTTTGAACGCAAAGGTTTCCGTACATTACGTTAAGCTGGCCAGCCATTATTTGCAAGCCCTGGTGCTTTGGGTTTTGCAAGGCCAAGATTTCGTACATTTTTACAATCATGGGAAGGACTTCCGCGATGATTTGCGGGTCTTTTTCGCCCATAAAGGCCATCATCATGTCGGGAGAGTTGGCTTTTTTGGGAATGGCCACGCCGTTTTTGTTGGAACCGGAGGCCGCGTCGCCCAATTTGTTCGCGATCATGGACTTGCAGGAAAGGAAACTCGCGCTGGAGGCGACAAGGGCCGCAAGCGCGAACATTTTTACAATAGTTTTCATGTTTTCTATTATATCACACTTCGCGTGGTTTTGCTAGTCTTCAGCCTCGCCCAGCTTTCTTTGAAGGGTTTTGCGGCCTATGCCCAAAAGCTCGGCGGTTTTGCTCTTGTTCCCCTTGTTGGCGGCCAAAGTTTGCTCGATTACGATTTTTTCGGCCTCTTCAAGGGTTGAGCCCGCGGGAATCATGATGTTCTCGGCGGACGAAGCCTTGCTGATTGTAGGAGGAAGGTCGTCAAGGGTGATTTCGTTGCCGGAGCACATTACTACGGCGCTTTCTATGCAGTTCCTAAGCTCGCGGATGTTTCCGGGCCAGTCGTACTTGTAGAGGGCGCTGCGGGCGCGGCTGTCCACGCCTGTTATGGCCTTTCCCAAACTTTTTGCCTCGCCCTCGAACTCTTTTAGGAAATGGGCTATCAACAGAGGGATGTCGTCCTTTCGTTCCCTTAGCGGAGGAACTTCTATGCGAACGACGTTGAGGCGGTAAAAAAGGTCTTCGCGGAATTTTCCGCTTTTGACAAGCTCCTCCAAATTTTTGTTGGTGGCGGCGATCACGCGGGCGTCGACTTCTATCGTTTGGCTTCCGCCCACACGCTCAAACTTTTTTTCCTGCAAAACGCGCAAAAGCTTTACTTGCGTCGCTTGGTCTATCTCGCCGATTTCGTCAAGGAATATCGTGGAATTGTGGGCAAGCTCAAAGCGGCCCTTGGCCATTTGGTCCGCTCCGGTGTAAGCGCCCTTTTCGTGGCCAAAAAGCTCCGACTCCAAAAGGGTCTCGCTAAGGGCGGCGCAGTGGACTTTCACGCACTCGTGGTCCTTGCGGGGCGACAGGGCGTGAATCGCGTCGGCGACGACTTCTTTTCCGACGCCGCTTTCTCCGGTAATCAAAACGCTTGCCTTTGAGGGCGCGACTTTTTTTATCAGCTCGGCGATTTTTTGCATCGAGGCGCTTTTTCCGATCATTCCCTCAAGGGATTTTGTTTGGTCCACTTGCGCCTTAAGCTCCTTGTGCTGGAGCGAAAGCTCGCGGCCTTGCAAGGCCCGCTTGGCGATCATCAAAAGCTGGTCAAGGTTGAGCGGCTTTGTCAAAAAGTCGTAGGCGCCGTTTCTCATCGCGTCGACGGCGGCGTCAATGCTTCCGTGGCCTGTAAGGACGATTACGGGAATGCCTGGATTTTGGGTTGTGACCCGGCGCAAAACTTCCTCGCCGCTTATTCCATCCATGCGGAGGTCTGTCACAACCAAGTCAATGTCGCCCTTGGCGATTTGGTCCAAGCCTTCCTGGCCGTTGGAAGCCAAGCGGACTTCGTAGCCTTCAAGCTCAAAAGCGGCTCCCAAGCCTTCGCGAATGTTCTTTTCGTCGTCGATCACAAGAATCGTGAATTTCATTTGGCCTCCAAAAGCCGCTTGTCTGTTTGCGGAACGGGCAAGCTTATGACAAAGGCGCTTCCCTCGCCTTCCCTGGACTCAACTTGTATGTCGCCCGAAAATTCTTTTACGATTTTGTAAACCATTGTTAGGCCAAGTCCGGTTCCGCTGGCCTTTGTAGTGTAATAAGGCTCAAAGACCCGCGCCAAAGTTTCTTGGCTCATTCCGATTCCATTGTCTTTTATAAGAATCACAAACTTGTTGTCCTTTACCGCCGTGTGGATTTCAAAAAGGCCGCCGTCCTTGCCCTTAAATTTTTCCTGAATCGCGGCCAGCGAGTTTTGCGCCAAATTGGTGACAACTTCGCGCAAAAGCTTTTGGTCAAGCAAAAGCCGCGTCGTGTCGGAACACAAGTCAAGCTTGAGCTGGACGTTCTTGCTTGAAAATTCAGGGGCGAAGAAGTCCGCGAACTTATGCAAAAGAGGATTGGGCTCAAGCAATTCAAAGCTTGCGCTAATAGGACGAACCGCGAACAAAAAGTCCATGACTATTTTGTTAAGGTTTGCTATTTCGTCGTTGACAACGTCGATGTATTTTTCCAAAAATTTTTGGTCGGGCAAAAGGCCGTCCGCCTCGCGCGCTTTTTTAACCGCCTTTTGGAGCAACTGAATGTGAATGCTAATCGCTCCAAGGGGATTCTTTATTTCGTGCGCCACGCTCGCCGCCAAGTTGGTGAGGCCGGCCAGGCTTTCCATTCGGTGCAAAAGAATTTCTTGCTTTCTTTGTTCGGTAATGTCGCGGACGGCCAAAATGCAGCCTTCAAGCTTCTCTTCTTGGACCAAGGGCGACAAGGTCAATTGAATGAAGCGGATCTGCCCGTCGCTTGCGCGGACCGAAAATTCTTCGCTGGCGCTGGTTTTGTTTTTTTCAAAGCAAGCTTTTAGAAAGTCGGAAATTTTTGGGTCGGCGACCAATTCCCACAATTTTGAAGACTCGTTTTTAGGAAGCGGCCTTACAGAAAGCGGAAGGCAGCGCTCGGCGGCCTTGTTGGACAAAAGAATCTTGTAGTCCTTGTCCAAAATTATAAGGCCAAGCGAAAGCGACTCAATTATTGAAGAAAGAGCGTCGCGCTCCGAGGTTATTGAAGAAAAAAGCTTTTGTATTTGCGCTTCCGAAAGTTTTGAAAGCTTTTGAGCGACGCTCTTGTTAAAACTTGTCACCTCTTTCGCTCCCTGGCCAAGGCGCAAAGCAATTCTTCCAAGGCCGCCTGGATTCCTTGGTTGTAGGTGGAAACGTTGAAATAGCAGTCGCGCAAGGCTTTGGAAACAGCCAAGGCTTTTTGCGTTCCTTCGGCGCTGGCAAAGAATGATCGGGTCCGCGCCTCAAGCGCCGACAAAAATATTTTGAACAAAACGCGCGGCTCAAATTTTCCGCAATTCTTTATCAAGTCCGCTATGTCCGGAATTTTTCCGTCAAAGATTTGGTCAAAAAAGTCGCAGGCGCGTTTTTCTATCGCTTCAGGGCGGACGGGCAAAAAGCCTTCCAAGTAATGCTGGATAAGCGGCCCGCCTGAACTTGCAGCAACCGCTCCGTCGTGAAAAACGCGGTCGATGATTTCCTTTTCTTGCTCTGGCGTTCTGGAAGAAAAGTTGTAGCTTCTTAGGCGCGACAAGATTGTCGGCATGACGGCGTTTCTGCGCGAAGTGGTCAAAATAAAAAGGGTGTTGGCGGGCGGCTCCTCCAAAATTTTAAGCAAGGCGTTCCGCACGCCTTCCAGCATCCGCTCGGCCTTTTCTATTATGACAACCTTTGTTCCCGCGGCCGCTCCTATGCGCGCCCAAGCGGAAAGGTTTCGTATTTGCAAAACAGGAATGGAGTCGTACAAAAAGTCGCCTTCCAACTTTTCGCTCAGCTCAAGAATTTTCTTTATGTCGTCTTCTATTTTTTTTAGTTCGGGAAGCTCATGCTCAACATCGAGCTCCTCCATGTATTCGTCAAGTTCGCTTGTGACGGCCGCGATCTTGCTAAGCTTGTCGCTGTCTTGCCAAAGGGCTTGGTTAAAGCGGTTTTGCAACTTGCGGACGGCGCGCAAGAACAAGTAGCGGGTGGCGGCCACATGGCTGTCCTGCATGGAAACGGAACAAAGGAAGGCCTTTGCCGCCGCGTGAATTTCAAGAGAGCAGTCGCGGGGACCCAAAAGCAAGACGTTTGGGCTTACCAAAGCCTTGTGCTTTAGGCAAGAAGGACACGTGCATGACCATTTTCCGCGAGGGCTTGCTTGGCAAGAGAGGACGCGGGCTGTTTCAAGCGCGGCGGTCAATTTTCCAGAAGAGTCGTTTCCGCAAAAGAGAACGGCTCCGGGAAGCTTGTTGGAGACTATGTCGTCTTCCAAGAGACGGGCGGCGCTTTGAAAAAGCAAATTGTCAAACACTTTTCACTCCCCTTTATTAAACCTGTATGCTCTCAACCACAGAATAAACTTTGCTGCCCTCGCGCAAGGCGCTTGTGTCGATGGTTCCGTTAACCTCAACCATCGCGACCAAAATCAAAAAGACCAAGGCGCCGCCTTCGGCAAAGCCCATGAGGAGGCCCAAAGTTTTGTCCAAGCTGTTCAAAATCGGGCCTGAAAAAATCGTCTTGACCAACATTTGAATTATCTTTATCAAAATGAAGGAACAAATGAAAACGGCCAAAAAGCCCAGTATGTTCGCCACAATAGGATTCATCGAGGCGGCGAAAACCTTTCCCATTTTTTGGAAAAAGACAACCGCCAAAAAAAGCGGAATGATAAGAGAGCTTATTCCAAAAATTTCGTTTATCAAGCCGCGGACAAAGCCGCGAATTGTGAATATAAGCAAAATCGCTATCAAGATGTAATCCAATACGTTCATTTTATCCCCTCAAATAAAATTTGCGCTATTTTTTCGGCGGGCCGTTCCGTTCCGCAAAGTTTTTTGCAAGCCTCGCTGTAATTTTTTCTTTGGGCGGCGCTCAAGAACGAAGACAAGGCGCTTTGCAAAGACGACTCTGTCATGCCGCTTTTTTTGATGACAACCGCCGCGCCTTGCCTCTCAAAATATTCGGCGTTGTCAACTTGGTCGCCGCGAGTTCCCGCTCCCTCAAGGGGAATCAAGACCATCGGCTTTTCCAAAACCGCGCATTCCCAAATCGAGTTGGCGCCCGCGCGCGAAAGGACCACGTCAGCCGCAGCGATGACGTCGGGCATCTCCTTGTAAATAAAGGGATAAGGATGGTAGTTTTCCTTAACCTCTTCCGGAAAGTCTTGCGGCAAGAGCGCGGCATTCTTTTGGCCGGTTTGATGGACCACAATAAATTTTTGGCAAAGCCAAGAAATGTTTTTCCAAACCAATTCGTTGATTTGCGCCGCGCCCAAGGAGCCGCCAGTCACAAGCAAAATGGGCTTTTTCTTTTTTTGCGCGCTCGTTATTCCCAAAAAATCCAGGCCGGCGGCAGCGTTCGTTTCGTAAAAGACAGGACGAACGGGATTTCCAGTCACAACAAATTTTGAGCTTGAGCCGTTCTTAAAAAAGTCGCGAGTTTCGTCGTAGCTAAGCAAAACCGTGTCGGCGAACTTTGAATTGATTCTTGTCGCAAGGCCGGGAGTGAAGTCGCATTCATGGGTATAAATTTTTATTCCCAAAACGCGGGCGGCCGCGCAAACGGGAACAGAAACAAAGCCGCCTTTGGAGAACAAAAATGCGGGCCGGTTCTTTAGCAAAACAAAGAGGGCGGCGACAAAGCCAAAAAATATTTTAAAGACGTCAAGAAAATTTTTGAAAGAAAAATATCGGCGCAATTTTCCGCTCGGAATGCCGTAAAATTTGTCCGCCGACGCGCGGCCTTCCTTGTCAAAAGAATTTTCAACAATGTCCTTGTCCATCTTTGAAAGGGAGGCTATCCAAATAATTTTTGCCCGCTCGTTTTTTTGCCTAAAGGCGTCGGCGACGGCAAGGCCGGGATAAATGTGTCCGCCGGTTCCGCCGCCGGTAAAGGCAACGGTTAGCGTTTTATTGTCCATGATGATTTTTTTCCATTATTTCGAGCAAATCTTGGCGCTTGAAAAGCTTCGCGTAAGTCCACGCTGACATTCCCAAGGCGTCAAACTTGTCGGGGCTGGCTCCGGCGTCCGAAAGAACCTTTACCATCTCGGCCTTTCCTTCGCCGACGGCAAGGGTAAGGGCCGACTGGTTGTCGCTTGAAACAAAGTCCAAGTTGACTTTTTTTGCGACCAAAATTTTTGTCAATTCCAAATTCTTTTTCCAAACGCAGTCCATCAAGGCCGAGTAGCCGCGGTCGGCAGAAACAGCGTTGAGGTCAACGTCCTGCTCCAGCATCCATTTTACTTCGTCAACTTGCTCGGCGCGAATCGCAATGTTCAACATTGGAACGCCCGCGCTTGTGCGCTCGTTGAGGCTCATGCCGGCGTCGATGTATGTCTGGACAATTTCGCGGTTGTCCTTTTGGACATGAACGGCAAACGAGTCGCCGGTAAAGGGATTTCCGCTGTCAAAAAGCTTTTTCCAGGCGTCCTTTTTCTTGGCCTCCAAGGCGATCGCCTTGACATTGTTTTCCAAATAAGCCAAAAGGCGGTCAAAAGTGTCAAATTCTTGGAGGGAGCCGCATTTTTTTGCCGCCGCGGTCCACGCGCTTTTAAAGGCGTAGACAAGAAGGCCGCGGCCAAGAGCCACGCCCCAAGCAAAGGCCGCGTTCTTGGCGGGAGCCTTTTCATCAAGAATGACGCAATGGCTGTAAAGTTTTATTTTTGAAGGAAGCGCGTCAGGCGAAAGCTCCGCGTCTTTTTCTACTAAAAAAGTTTTTGCCGAAATCTTGTTCCGCTTAAAGAACGCCTTTAGCTCGGCGCCCTGCTCCGCATGTTTTGGAGCGTAAACAATAAGCCAATTCATTCTTTAATTATATACAATAATAGAATATATTTCAAGAATGCCCGCGCGGGCCCCTACATTTGGAAGCGGAGGCTCAAGTTTCCGCCCCAAATTGTATGCGCGAAGTCATAAGAGCCCGAAATATTTATAGCGAAGAAGCTGAATTTTAAGCCAAAACCGCTGTAAATTTGCGGAACAAAATAATCAGTCCAATTGGAATTCGCGCTTCCCTTGCCGGAAGAAGCCGTTCCTACATAAGAAGCCGCAGTCGCTATCCTGTCGTCCGTGACAGACCAATACCAATCCGTCGCGGACTTGGAGAAAATTCCCCTAAAGCCCAAAAAGGGCGTGAAAAAGAGGAAGGTCTTTGAAACTTGGATTTGGCCGAACATCGCGTGTGTGGAATAGTCCAAGCCGGCCCTTACTCCGTCCTTGTTCAACGAAACTTTTCCGCCAAGGTAATAGTAGCCAAAGCCCAAAGAAAGCTGGGGCCAAGCGCCCTCCCCCTTAAGCAAGGCGTAGCGAATGTCTCCGCCAATGTTGAAAAAGCTGATTCCAAAGCCGTCGGAAACGGCCCTTAGGCTGGAAATGTCCATGTACATGCACGAAAAGCCGATGTCAAAGGGCAAGAAAAAGCCGCCGATTCGCGCGTTGGCCGTCACAGTCGGATACACAAAAAAGCTTGGAAGGCCTCCGACATTAAAAACTTCAATGGCTTCCTTAAACGGCTCCATGTCAAGCTTTGAGACTCCGGCCTCGATTCCCACGGCAAAATGCGGCGGAGCGGAAGGATAGATTTTTCCAATCCAAGCCTGCGCAGAAACGTTTTGCTGGCTCGCCGCGTTGGGGAGAGTCTTGTTTATGTTTATTGAAAAATTGTTGAGGCAGTCGTTGACGTCGGCCGCGGTAAAAGTTCTTGCAAAAGCTCCGGCGCAAAAGGCCGCGACAAGGATGCCAGTGATTATCTTTTTCATAGGGAACTATTGTAGCGCGCTTTTTAAATTTTTTCTAGCCTTTCTCTTGACACATTTTTTATAATTTGATAATATAATCCCATTACGCCGCTGTAGCTCAGTTGGTAGAGCGCCGGACTGAAAATCCGTATGTCGTCAGTTCGATTCTGACCGGTGGCAAAGGACCCGCAAACCGCGGGTCTTTTTTTTGCCCCCGCGGTCCGGCAACTGCTGGAAGCGGTTGGTAAAGCCCGTGTTTCTTATGGAAAAAAAATCAAGAAAAAAACACGGGCAAAAAGCAAGAACCGCGCGAAGCGGATGAGCGGACCGCAAAAACACTCATGTCGCGCCTGCCGCGCAAGCGGCAACCGTAGAAAGTTACAAGGCGCGATATGTGTGTAGCGACGATATCTAGCGGTTTTGCGGGCCGGCAGCCGCTGGGAGCGGTTGTTAGAGCCCGTGTTTTTTTCTTGATTTTTTAACCATTTTGCGCTATCATTTGTTTTCAATTAGGAGGAAAATATGGCTTACAAAATTTCTGACGCTTGCGTAAACTGCGGCGCCTGCGAATCTGAATGTCCCGTTTCAGCGATTTCTGAAAAGGACTCAAAGCGCGTAATTGACGCGGGAACTTGCATCAGCTGCGGCACTTGCGCCGGAGCCTGCCCCGCCGAAGCGATTTCGGAAGAGTAAATTGCAACTTATTGCATTTATCCTGGCGTGCGCCTTCGCGGCTTTTGCCGTGATCGCGCCGCTATGGTTGTTCGCATCCACAAAGCCCAGCCTTTATTCGGCGCTGGTCTTGGCCGCAATCGCGGCTTTTTTTCTATATAAAATCTTTTTTTGGGCAAAAAAAAGGGGCCTAAAAACTTCCCTCTTTGCCGCCGCAAAAATAGCCGCTGTCTTGGGCGGGCTCTTTGCCTTTGTTTTCTTTTTGACAAAATTCAACCGCCTTCTTGCCTTGGCCGCCGTCGTCTTGGCGGCCGCGGCCTTCAAAGCCTTGTCCATTTTGGAAAAAAAATTAAATGCTAAAGAATAGAGCCCTTTTTTTCGCGGCCCTATTCTTTGCCGCAAGCCTTTCGCTTTTCGCGCAAGAGGCTCCGATTCAAATCAAAAAATCAAGAGTTCCCCAAATAAATTCCCTCAACGTCCGTGACAAGGACTTTATGCTAAAGCAGTTTGACGACGAAGTTGAGGAAAACAAGAGGCTTTTTACAAGCGGAAAGGACATTGTTCCCGCCTTTTACTCATACACAGTCAACAACGACGACGACTTGTTCAATTTGGCCAGCCGTTTTTGCATCCGCTACGACAGTTTTTGCATATTGAACGGAATCACAGGAAGCGGCGAGTATTTAAAAGGAAAAACCTTGCTTCTTCCCAGCGCCGACGGAATTTTCGTTCCCTTGGAAGAAAGCAAAAACTTGAGCGCGCTGGAATTTTTATTGCAAAAAAATCGCCTTCCCCTATTGGAAGACACAAAGCATTTGCGCTATAATATCGACGGAAGAGATTTTGCGTTTTTTCCCGGCGAAAAGTTCACCACCACAGAGCGCGCTTTTTTTTTAGACACATCAATGCAGCTGCCGGTGAAAAACTACAGGATTACCAGCCGTTACGGCCAGAGGGACAATCCCTTTGGCGGGAACAAGAGCCAATTCCATAGGGGCGTCGACATGGCGGTCCCCAACGGTTCCAATGTTTTTGCCTGCAAAAGCGGAACGGTTTCGGGCTGGGGCGAGAACGCGGTTTACGGCAAGTGGATCCAAATCGACCACGGTCGCGGCATGTCAAGCTTTTACGCGCACCTTTCTTCGATACAAGAAAGCGCGCAAAAGGGAACGATTGTCAGGGCCGGAGAATTGATCGCAAAGAGCGGAAGCACTGGCCAAGTTACCGGTCCGCACTTGCATTTTGAAATTTGGCTGAACGGAAAGACCGTGGATCCTTCGGCTTACGGAAATTTTTGAATGAAGGGATGAGTTTTAGAGGATGAGTCTTATCGATAAAAGAAATTTAGCGGCCCTAGCCATTTTCGCGGCCGGCCTGCTTTGCATAAAGGCGGAAGTTTTTAGAACGCGAAAGACGCTTTGTCTTAACGTTCCCGCAAGCGGAAGCTCTGAAAGCAAGGCCTGCGGAATAAACGACTGCGTGGCGGCCTTTTTGCCCGAAGACACGACCTTTGTGCAAGGCGTTGAGATTACGGTAAAAGTTCCGCAAACGGTGGCCGCCTACAGAAACACAATCCTTTATTCACTTTACAACAACATCTCCCCCATTCCAACGGAAAAGGGCATTGACTATTCCGGCGTGGAAATTTATTCGGGCCTTTATCCCGGACAATTGGCTTGGACAATCGTGATTCCCCTTGTAAAAGGAAACACAATCAAGACCAGCCCTTACGCGGACAAGACTTTGATTCCGGACGCCAGCCGGGGCTTTGTTTTTTTGAGAAACCAATTGGCGATGAAGGGCGTCCCCAAAAGCGTAATGGAGGCCGAGTTTGAAGTCAGCGCCAAAGCGGTGGCGACGGACTACGGCGCGCTCAAGGTGTTGGCTCCGACCGACGCGGGCGAATACAGCGTCTTTGTTGACGACAAGCCTGTGACCGCAAACGAAAAAGGCTTGATTTTGCTCAAGCCCGGAAAACGAAACGTCTCGATTGTTTCGGACAAATTCAGGAACGAGACGCGCGCCGTGATGATCGCCCAAGGCCAAGTGACAAAGCTTTCGTTGGACTTGCAAAGCGTTGCTCCGTCTGTCCGCGTCTCGGCCCCGGAAGGAACCAAGGTTTACGTTGACGGCGTGGAGACAGCGGCCAACACTTCGCTGGACTTGGAAGCCGGCGAACACATCTTTAAGTTCAACCTGGGCGGCTACGAAGTCACCAAAAAAGTTGCGATTCAAAACGGAAAGAGCTATAACATCAGCGTCAATGTAGACGCAAGCGTAAAAGAGGAATAATTATGAAAAAAATCATCAGCGGAAAAGTACGCGAAGTTTACGACCTTGAAGACGGCCGCATGGTAATCGTCACGACAGACAGAATCAGCGCCTTTGACGTGATTTTGCCGGTTGACATTCCGGGCAAAGGAAAAGTCCTTAACGCCGTAAGCGAGCACTGGTTCGAGCTTACAAAGGACATTTGCAAAAACCACTTGATATCAAGCGACGTAAAGGACATGCCCGCCGACTTCCAAAAGCCGGAATTTGAAGGCAGGACGATGCTGGTCAAAAAGCTTAAGATGGTTCCCTACGAGGTGATCGTCCGCGGCTACATGTTCGGCTCCATGTACGAAGCCTACAAAAAGGGCGAGCCGTTTTTGGGCCACTCTTTTGACAAGGAATACCAGGAGGCCGAAAAATTGGCCCAGCCGATTTGCACCCCTTCCACCAAAGCCAAGGAAGGCCACGACATCAACGTGACCCTTGACTACATGAAAAAGGACTTGGGCGAGGAATTGGGAACGAAAATCGAAAAAGCCGCCCTTGCCATCTACAAAAAGTGCTACGACTACGCCTACGAGCGCGGAATCATCATCGCCGACACAAAATTTGAGTTTGGATTGGACGAAAACGGCGAATTGGTCTTGGCCGACGAGGTTTTGACCCCCGATTCAAGCCGCTTTTGGAACAAGGACACCTACAAGGTTGGAAGCAGCCCCGCCAGCTACGACAAGCAGTTTGTCCGCGACTGGCTTAAGGCCAACAACTTGGCCGGCGACCCAAACATCAAGGAAATTCCCGCCGACATCGTCCAAAAAACGGCCGATTTGTACGCGGAATGCCAGCGACGCCTCGTAAACTAGGCTTAGCCAAGAAGATCTGCGGCTAAAATTCGCAAAATTTTTTAAAAATAATTAAAGAAATCGGCAGGCGGTGACGATAATATAAATGTCGGGGGCGTTTTCCCCTCCCACCCACGCCTCCGATAATGCCTGATGGGCATTGCCCCGCCGTTTGGCGGGGCTTTTTTTTAGCGGCAAAAAAAGTCCGCCCAAACGAGCGGACTTAAATTCTACGATTTTTTAGGAGTTATTGCGCGTTGCGAACGACGCGGAAGCCGAAATTTTCATTGTGGAAGTCGGCTCCGAAGTAATCGCCGCAACGAGTCGCAACTATACAGAGGCTGCCGGGAAAACCCCAGCTGCCGCCACGGGTGGAGCGGTGAGCGGCGGACTTGGCTTTGGCAGGGCCTGTCCACGGCGTCGTTGAATCTATTTCATTGTAAAAATCCCAGCACCATTCAAAAACGTTTCCGCTCATGTCGTAAAGGCCCAAGCCGTTCTTTGCCTTGGTCTTGACTTCGTGGGAAAACATGCCGTATGGGTTGCAGGACTCAATGCACCAAGCGACCTCTTTAAAGTCGTTGCTTCCGCTATATCTTGTTTGGCCGACATTTGTCAAGTTTCCGCCGCGGACAAGCATTTCCCATTCCGCTTCCGTCGGAAGGCGCCAGCCGTTGGCGCTCGTGTCAAACTCAATGGCGTTCCAATTGTCGTCATTGGCTGCCGGGCCGCAGTATCTGGAGCCGCCCCATCTGCCATTTTGAATGCCCGGCCACTCTTCCGGGAATTTCTTGTACTCCCCTCCAACTTTCATCTTGTACGCGAGGTTCAATCCCTCAGCCTTGCTCTTTTGGTTGCAGTAGACTATCGCGTCGTACCAGCTTACCCAATAGACAGGATGATTGTCGCCCTTTCCGTACTCATCTCTTGGACTGAGATTGTCGGCGGCGTACAAGCAGTAGGTATGGTACTCCTTTTGCGTAACCTCGTGGTCGCACACATATATGGCGGGAAGGCTCAGCTTGCGGCCTTTGATGAACACAAATGAATAAAACGGACTGGCAGGCGTTCCGTCAAATGTCTTTGCGGGAACATAAATGCAGCCCTCGGGCGCCGCCGCCGAAAGCGCCGCGCTTTCAGCGCCAGACGAGTCGCTCGCGGCGTTGCCGCAAGACGCAATTCCCAAAACAAGCGCCGCGCCCAAAAAGGCAAGCGCCAAAATCACAACTTTTTTCATACAATCTCCTTGCAAAAGCAGATAATAGTTATTATCGCGCGCTTTCTTGCAAAAATCAACAATTTTATGCTATAATAGGAACGCAACTTTTCATTTGGAGAACTTTTATCAATGAAAACATTCACCTTTAAGGGGGGAATTTACCCTCCAGAGCATAAGGAGCTGGCGGAAGGAAAGAAAATCACTCCTGCCTTTCCCGCTTCCAAAACGCTGACCATTCCGATAACGATGGGCGGCGCTCCCAACCAACCCACAGTGGCCGTAGGCGACAAGGTTGTCCGCGGACAAGTCATCGCAAAGAGCGACGCTTTTGTAAGCGCGCCGGTCCACTCCCCCGTAAGCGGAACGGTAAAGAAAATCGTTTCAAACCTTTCGACAGCCAACTCGGAAGTTCCTTGCATAGTGATCGCCGCGGACGAAGACCCCAACGCGGGCGAAACATTCATGCAGCCGCTTGACCCCTTTGCCTGCTCAAAGGAAGAGGCCCTGGCGCGAGTCCGCGACGCGGGCATTTGCGGAATGGGCGGAGCGTCCTTCCCCACACACGTAAAATTGAATCCGCCTAAGGATTGCAAGATAGAATACGTTTTGCTCAACGCGGCCGAATGCGAGCCATACCTTACCGTTGACGAGCAGACGATGGACGAAGCCGCCGACAAGGTCATCGACGGCCTTTTGATCGTTCAAAAAATCGTCGGCGGAAAAGTAAAGATTGTTTTGGAAAGCAACAAGGCCCATCTTATTCCCAAGCTTGAGGAGGCTGCCAAAAAAGCCGCCGACGCAGGCAAGGAAAAAGTCGAGGTTGTCGTTGTAAAGACAAAGTATCCGCAAGGCGCGGAAAAGAACGTAATCACCGCCGTCACAGGCCGTGAGGTCAAGGCGGGTGGACTTCCGGCCAGCGCGGGCTGCGTTGTTTGCAACGTGGGAACGGTTTGCGCAATCAGCGACGCCTTCCGACTTGGAAAGCCCTTGATCGAGCGCGCCTTTACCGTAAGCGGTCTTGGCGTAAAGGAGCCCAAGAATCTTTTGGTTCCGATCGGAACGCTTGTAAGCGACTTGATTCCGTCTGTGATAGAAGTTGACGAAGCGAAGGTTTGCAAAATAATTTCTGGCGGCCCGATGATGGGCTTTTCAATGCAGAGCGCGGGCTTCCCGGTTCAAAAGGGAACCAGCGGCGTTTTGTTCCTGACCGAAAAGGAAATCGACACTGCGGAAACAAATCCCTGCATCACTTGCGGCGCTTGCGTCCACGTTTGCCCGATGCGGCTTACGCCGACATTGATTGTCCGCTCAGTTGACGCGGAAGATTTGGGCGCCGCCAAAAAATACGGCTTGATGGACTGCATCGAGTGCGGCTCTTGCGCTTACGTTTGTCCGTCCCGCGTCCGCCTTGTGCAGACAATCCGATTGGGAAAAAATCTTGAGCGCGGTAGAATCGCCGCCGAAAAGGCCGCGGCCGCGCAAAAGGCTGCCCAAGCCCAAAACGCTAACGGAGGCGCAAAATGATTCAGCTTTCTTCTTCACCGCACATCGCAAGCAAAATAAAAACGACTCACGTGATGTGGGCGGTAGTAATCGCCCTGCTTCCCGAAACGGTTTGGGGCGTGATTCTTTTTGGAATCCCCGCGCTTGTAACGATTTTGGCAAGCGTCGCCACGGCGATTTTGTCGGAATTCTTGTTCAACTTAATTTGCAAAAAGCGCCAGTCCGCCTTTGACGGATCGGCGGCGATAACGGGCCTTTTGCTCGCGCTTGTATTGCCTCCGACTCTTCCGCTTTGGCAGACAATACTTGGCTCTTTCTTTGCGATCATCGTCGCCAAGCAGCTTTTCGGCGGACTTGGCTCAAACGTTTGGAACCCGGCTTTGACAGGCCGCGCCTTCTTGGTCGCAAGCTTCCCCGCCGCGATGGGAAACGCTTGGATAACTCCCCTTCCCGACGCCACAAGCTCCGCGACAATTCTTTCTACGCTAAAGCAGGCGGACGCGATAACAAGCGCGACGCCAACGGGCGCCGCCTCCGCGATTGACTACTGGCAGCTCTTTATCGGCCGACAGGCGGGCTGCATCGGCGAAAGCTCAATCTTGTTGATTTTGATTTCGGCCCTTTTCCTAATCGCGACAAAAATCGTGGATTGGAGAACGCCCGTCTTTATGGTCGGCACGTTCGCGCTTTTGACTTGGATTGGCGGCGCCGACGTCCTGGCCCACCTTTTGTCGGGCGGCCTTGTGTTCGGAGCGGTCTTTATGGCAACCGATTACGTTACCACGCCGGTCACTTCTTACGGAAGAATGATTTTCGGCGCGGGCTGCGGCTTGCTTACGTTCCTGATTAGAAAATTCGGCGGATATCCGGAAGGCGTAATGTTCTCGATTTTGATCATGAACTCAATCACGCCCTTCTTGAACAAACTCGCGCCGCGAAAATACGGCTACAAAAAAGAAGGAGGCGCCAAATGAAAGAAGCCTTAAAACTGGGCGCAATCCTTGCCCTTTACGCGGCGGCGGCTTGCTTTGCCCTCGCCTTGGTGAACAACGTGACCGCTCCCGAAATTGAGAGGCGCGCTTTGGAAAAAGAAAGCCAGGCGCTAAAGATGATTTTCCCCGACGCGGACGGCTTTGAAAAAATCGCCCAATTTGAAAATCCAAATCCGTCGGCCGCGATCGACTCATTCTACAAAGTCACAAAAGGCGGAGAGACTTCCGGCTACGCGGTAAAGACAACCGGCCCCACTTACGACACGACAACCTTGATCGCGGGCTTTGACACAAGCCTTAAAATCGCCGGCGTCCACATTTTGCAAACCTCGGACTCTCCGGGCTTCGGCCAAAAAGCCGCCGACCCCAATTACAAAAACTCCAAGGGAACGACCTTCTACGGCCAGTTCGCAGGCGTTGACGCTTCAAAGCCCTTGGCTTTGGGAGCGGACTACGAGGCGATTAGCGGCGCGACAATCACTTCCAACACAATGGGAGCCTTGATTTCAAACGCGGCGGCGGTCGTTCAAAAACACATCGCGGGAGGAAACAAATGAAAGCCTTTAACATTTTTACAAACGGCATCGTAAAAGAAAATCCTCTATTGGTTCTTTCCATCGGACTTTGCTCGTCGCTTGCCGTAACCACAAGCGTTTTCAACGGCTTGGGAATGGGCCTTAGCATGACATTCGTTCTTTTGATGAGCGAAATCATCATAAGCCTTTTTAGAAAGCTGATTCCATCGGCGATAAGGTTGCCGATTTTCATCATCGTAATCGCGGCCTTCACGACGATCGTCCAGCTTTTGCTGCAAGCCTACGTTCCTGCCCTGAGCGAATCGTTGGGCGTCTTCATTCCATTAATCGTAGTAAACTGCATCATCATGGGCCGCGTCGAAGCCTTCTCGTCAAAGAACAACACGGGCCTTGCGATTTTGGACGCCTTGGGAATGGGAATCGGCTACACTTGGGTATTGATCGCCATTTCGCTTGTGCGAGAGCTCTTGGGAAGCGGAAAGATTTTCGGCTACGAAATCTTCGCCGAAGAAAACGCGATCGGCTTTTTTAGCGGAGCGCCGGGCGGCTTCTTTGTCTTTGGAATCATGATCGCGATCACGCTCGGCCTTTCAGAGATGAAGAAAAACAAAGGAGCTAAAAAATGAACGAACTTCTTAAAATATTCTTAAAGGCCATGCTCGTTGACAACGTGATTTTGGTCCAGTACTTGGCTCTCTGCCCTTTTATGGGAATGACGAGCGACACGGGAAAATCCGCGGGAATGGGAATCGCGACTTCGTTCGTAATTTTGCTTGCCACAGCGGTAACCTACCCGATTTACTATTGCGTTTTGGTTCCGTACAACTTGCAGTTCTTGCAGACTTTGATTTTCATCTTGGTAATCGCGTCTCTTGTTCAGCTTGTCGAGTTCTACCTTAAAAAGTCTTCGCCAGCACTTTACAGCGCGATGGGCGTTTACCTTGCCTTGATCACGACAAACTGCGCGGTTTTGGCGATCACGCTCAACTGCATCAGCAAAAACTACAGCTACGTTCAGTCTATCGTATACGCGTTGGGAAGCGCGGGCGGCTTCTTGCTTTCTATGGTAATCATGGCTGGAATCCGCGAGCGCCTAAGAACTTCAAAAATGCCGGCCTTCCTAAAAGGAAACGCGGGCCTCTTTTTGGCGACGTCGCTTTTGGCGCTTTCGTTTATGGGCTTCAAGGGCCTCATCTAAGGCAGGTAGAGTATGAACACGATTTTAACTACAATAGCGGTCTCGTTCGCGGTAGCCTTTTTGCTAGGCCTCTTGCTGGGACTCTTCAAAAAAATATTCGCTGTTCCGGTCAATCAAAAAGAAGTTGACGTGCGCGAACAATTGCCGGGCGCCAACTGCGGCGGCTGCGGCTTTGCCGGCTGCGACGGCTACGCAAAAGCGGTGGCCGCCGGAACTGTCGCGCCCAATCTTTGCACGGCCGGCGGCGCGGAAGTCGCCGAAAAGCTTTCCAAGGTTTTGGGCGTTACGGTAACGGCCGAAAAAAAGGCCGCCGTCCTTATGTGCCGCGGCACAAAAGATTGCGCCAAGCCTCGCGGTGAATACAAGGGAATCCAAACTTGCGCCGCCGCTGTCCAGGCAATCAACGGAACAAAGCTTTGCTCGTTTGGATGCGCCGGTTTTGGCGATTGCGCGGCCGCCTGTGAATTTGGCGGAATCGTAATCGGCGACGACGGACTTCCCCACATCGATTTGGAAAACTGCACGGGCTGCGGCTCTTGCGTAAAGGCTTGCCCCAAAAAGCTCATCCGCCTTTACAACGTCGAGACAAAAGGCCCAATCGCCCTTTGCCAAAACCGCAGCGACAACAAGCCTTCTATCATGAAGAACTGCAAGAATGGCTGCATCAAGTGCGGAAAGTGCGAAAAGGTTTGCGAGCCGGGCGCCATTACCCTAGTCAACGGCATTCCGGAAATCGACTACGAAAAATGCGGCGGCTGCGGAAAATGCGCCGAAGGCTGCCCGACAAAAGTCTTGTCAATGAATGTTTTTAACTAAAAAAATAAGGCCGCAAATCGCGGCCTTTTTTTTTTAGTTGGACTTTCCGGCCTTTTGGTCGGCTTCCATTTTTTCCTTCCAAGTCATAGCCTTTTTCTTCAACTCTTCGGCGGTGTCGCTTTCGCCAAGGGCAACGGACACGCGGCGCAAGGCAAGCAAGAAGTTTATGCCGGCCTTCATGTCGTCAAGGCGGCGGCTTGAAAGCTCGTACTTGTCGCGGTAGGCGGTGGCCGACTTGTCAAGCAGGGTTCTTATAAGGCGCAAGTACAAGATAGAAATTTCATTGTCAGGATTTGAGGGGTCAAAGTAAGCCTTTATGTAATTCTTAAAGTCGTAGAAGTTCTTGGCGACGACGGCAAAGCGGCCTTCCAATTCAACAAAAGACCACTTCCACTTTGAATTGTCGCCAAAGGCGTCAATGATCATTTGAATGGCCAAGCCCAATTTTCTAACCAAGAAATAGCGCTTTTCAAGCGGCGTGTTGGCCACCGCTTCCAATCGGTCGCTGACGTCTTCCTGAGACGCGTTTATGATGTTGGAAACAATTTCTTCAAGATAAATGATGGCCTTGTAAAGAATCTTTCTGCCTTCGTTGAGAGCGTCGTTGTTCTTTACTTCAAGAATTTTTACGGAGGCGGAATTGATGGCGTTGTACAAAGTGGCGATGTAGATCATCTGCTCGGCCAAAATCAACTTTTTGTATTCCACGCCGACAGCGTCGCCCTTGATGGTTCCGAGCATTTCCTTTTCTTTGTCCAATTCGGCCTTAATTAGATCCTCGTACTGCTTGGCTTCTTTTTTAAAAAGCTCGCGGTCTTCGTTTGTAATCTTCGCCATATCGCGCTCCCGTTCAGTCTACTGCGGCATGCTGGAGTACTTTTTCAACATCGACCTCGCGTGTTCCAAAGACTCGGAACTTTGCTGGTCGCCGGAAAGCATGCGGGCAATTTCCGCCACTCTCTCCTCTCCTTGGACAGGAGCCGCCCGGGTTTTCATTATGCCGCCCTCAACAGACTTTTGTATTCTAATTTGATTATCGGCAAAAACTGCGATGCTCGCTAGATGTGTTATGCATAAAATTTGACGATTTTTGGCCAAATTCTTCATGTGTTCGCCCACCGCGACGGCCACTTCGCCGCCAATTCCGGTGTCGATTTCGTCAAAAATAAGGGTCGGAACCTTGTCGCTTTGGGCAAAAATCGTCTTTAGGGCCAACATTACGCGGCTCAATTCGCCGCCGGACGCTATTTTTGAAAGGCCCGCCATCGGAGAGCCCGGATTTGCGGAAATCAAGAACTCTATGTCGTCCATTCCGTAGGGGCCGCACTTTTGCTCAACCGCGTCGCCGGCCTTTTGGCTTATGTTCACGCTAAATTTTGTTCCGGCCATGCCAAGTTTTTGCAAAACAGCCTCGACTTGGGCCGACATTTTGGCGGCTCCGGCCTGTCTCTTGGCCGAAATAGACTTTGCGGCCTCGTAAACCTTTCGTTCCAGGGCCGAGATTTCTTTTTCCAAGGCTTCCTTGTTGATGGAAGAAGAATCCAAGGTTTCCAACTCGGCCTTGGCCTGGGACAAGTAGTCAAAAACGGCCGACAAGGGGCTGTCAACGCTAGCCGCGTACTTTTTCTTAAGCTTGTAAATCACGTCTAGGCGGCCCTGGACTTCCTCCAAACGGGCCGGGTCAAAGACCAAGGAATTTTGGTAGGAGCGGAACGACTGGCTAAGGTCGGATATTTCGTAGTAAACGTTTTGGACCCGTCCGTCCAATTCCGAAAGCGAATTGTCCAAGCCTGCGGCCCGCTCGCTGGAAGACCTAAGCTGCTTTAGAAGGCTTTCCACCCCTCCCTCCTCGCTGGAAAAAATCTCGTTCACCCTTTGGACTTCGGAATACAATTTTTCAAAGCTCAAAAGCTTGGATTCCTCGGCGGCAAGGCTTTCGTCCTCGCCGGCCTTTAACTTTGCGTCCTCAATTTCTTGGATCGAAAACTTAAGGTAGTCCACGCGGCGCTCGCGCTCGGCCCCGCTTGCGCTAAGGGACGCCAAGGCCGCGCGCTTTTCCACCAGGGCGGCGTAAATCTTTGTGAAGGCGGCCACTTCTTCGACAATGCCGCAATAGCTGTCCAAAAATTTTCTGTGTTCGGCCACGCGCATAAGGGACTGGTGCTCGTGCTGGCCGTGTATGTCAATCAAAAATTCGCTGAACTTAACCAAGTCCGCGCGGGGAACTGGAGTCCCCTGGATCCAAGCGCCGCTTTTTCCGCCGGAGCGAACGACTCGGCGCAAAATGATTTGGCCGTCCTCGTCTTCGATTCCACGCTGGCTAAGCCATTCGCGGGCCGACAATGGTTCCTCCTCCGCGTCCATAGAAAGGTCGCGGTCAGCCGCAGTCTTTGACGGAATCGTAAATACTCCGCTAACGCTGGCTTCCTGGCAGCCCGCGCGGATTGATTCCGCTCCGGCCTTTCCGCCAAGCAAAAAGGAAATCGCTCCGATAAGGATTGATTTTCCCGCTCCGGTTTCGCCGGAAAGAACGCTAAAGCCTTTTGAAAATTCGACGCTGGAAGAATCTATCAAGGCAAAGTCTTTTATTTTCAATGATTCAAGCATTAGAGCCTCCGTTGGGTCCGCCGGACCAGTTCAATTTGTTGCGGAGCGCGTTATAAAATTTTTCTACGGAAGTTCCTGCCAAAATCGCGTCATGCTCCGATTTTTTAATTTGAATTATGTCGTAGTCCTTTAAGTCTATCGGCTTTTGTCCGTCAACCGTAAGAATCGCGTCGCGGTTCCTTGACGGAATCAATTGAATTTGCAAAAGCGCCCTGGTCGAAAAAACAATCGGGCGAGCGCTCAAAGAAAAAGGATTTAGCGGCGTCAAGACAAGCGCGTCCAAGTCGGGACCGACAATCGGGCCTCCGGCGCTGGCCGAATAAGCGGTGCTTCCCGTCGGGCTTGAAACGATCGCGCCGTCGGCCTTAAAGTGGCCGAGGGGTCCGCCGTTCACGCTTATGTCCATCGAAATTGTTTGGGCCGCGCTTTTTGCGCTTACGACGATGTCGTTAAAGGCCTCGTATTTTGCAACGGATTTTTTGTCGCGCAAAATTTCGGCGCAAAGCATTGTGCGGCGGACAGTGTTCAACTTGCCCTGCAAAAAAAGTTCCAAAGACTTTTGCCACCCGTCAGGCTGAACGCCCGCGATAAAGCCAAACTCGCCGAGGTTTACGGGAAAGACAGGAATTGAATGTTTTGCCGCTCCCCTGGCCGCAAAGAGAACCGTTCCGTCTCCGCCAAGGGTAATCACAAAGTCAAAGGATTTCCAATCGCAATCTTGCTCATTGCCGTTAAAATCCAAAAAAGTGTAAGCGACTCCGCGCGTCTTAAGAAAGTTCGCGGTTTCGATTCCGAGCATCTCGGACGGCGCTTTATCAGTGTTTACGACAATAAGGCAATTTTTCATTACGGAAGAGTTACCAAAACCTTTGAAATCTTCTCGATTTGACTTCTGTTCAAGCGCGGATACAATGGGAAGACGGCGCTGCGCAAGGCAAGGGCCTTTGCGTTTTTGCACGAGGCGCCAAGCTCTTCGTCCTTGGCCGCGATGATTGAGTCTTCAAAAGCCAAACGAACTTCAATGTCTTTTTTTTGCGCGTAAGCCTTTACGTCCTTGAATCCGCTGTTGAGCGAAATGGGGAAAGCCCAAATCGTTGAGTTCAATTCGACGTCGCGGACAAAGCCCTTGTTTTTGCCTGACATGATGGAACGGTTGAAGAGCGCGTAGATTTCCTTTCGCTTTGTCTCGTTGCGCGCAAATTCCTTTATCTGAACAGTGGCAAGCGCCGCATTGATGTCAGGAAGCATTTCTATTGTCGAAATTGTTTCGGCCAAAGATTTTAGGACGGGCCAATCGCGGCGGCCGGCGGCCATCAACAAGGCTCCGCCTCCCGCTGTGATTACGTCGCGCTCTTCCAAAGAGCAAATCGCGTAAATGCCAAAAGAGCCGGCCTTTTTTCCTTTTATTTCGTTTTTGGAAGCGTCACCCTCTTCGCTTGCCGCAGGAGCTTTTTGCGCCGATCCTTCCGCTCCGGCTTCCGCCGCTTCGGGAACGATGCCGCCGGCGCTTTGGCTTACGTCTTCGATTACAGGAATGCCCAAGGACAAAATGCCTTCAAAGTCAGGAAGGATTCCAAGGCTTTCGCGCAAGACAAGGGCGCGGCCGCCGTTTTGAATTCCTTGCGAAACCGTCTCGGCGGTTATTTGGGCGCTTTCTGTTTGAACGTCCAAGACAATGGGCTTGTATCCCAATTCCTCCACAGTGGCGTATTGCCAAAGGGGAGCCAAGGCGCTGAGCATGACGCCGCTGCCCGCTTCCAGGCTCAAGGCCTTTAGAGCGTACTTAAGGGCGGCGGCGGGAGTTCGCAAGGCGACCGCTCCCGCGCATGAAAAAAATTCTTTTGCCGTCTGAATGAGACGCGCGTTCAACTCGCCGGGGCCGATTCTTTCGTCGACCATGCAAGTCAAAACCGCGTCCATTTCTTTGCGGCGAATGGTTGAGCTGAATGTTTGGATCATTGTTTTACTTCAATAATTTTTTGCAATTCTTTTGCGTTAAAGAGCCGGCGGATGTCAAGCATAATCAAGTAAGGAGCGTTGGGATCCTTTTGAATTACGCCTTGAATGTATTCCGAACCGATTCCGCTGAACATCTGCGGCGGCGCCTTAATGTCCGCTCCCGAAACGGGAACTACGCGGGCGACGCGGTCGATGATGATTCCGATGCGGTTTCCGTCGATGTTCAAGATGACAAAGCCGCTCTCATCGTCTCCGTCTTCCATGACTGCCTTTGTAAGGCGGAATCTTTTGTGCAAATTAATTACAGGAATTATTTCCTTTCTAAGATTGAATATTCCCTCTACATAATAAGGAGCGTTGGGCAAAGGACGCACAGGCTGCGTTTTTACGATTTCCTTAACGTCCATAATGTTAACGCCATATAATTCTTCGCCAAGTTGAAATGTAACAAGCTGATATTGTTCTTCGCCGGCCATAAATCCTCCAATTACGTCTTTCTATTATAAAGCGCTTTGCTAAAAAATGCAAGCAATTTAATCAACGCGGAACAGGGCCAAACCGTAGACTTTTTGGGCGCCGGCGGCCTTCAAAAGCCAGGCGCATTTTTCCATCGTGGCGCCGGTGGTCACAATGTCGTCCAAAAGAACAACGCCTTCGCCAAGGCCCGCCAAAGCCCTAAATTCAGGCCGCAAGTCGTAGACAGCCCCCGCCGCGCCCAAGCGCTCGTCCCTGCCAAGCTTTTTTTGCTGACCCCCGCTTTTTCTGACCAAAATGTCGTCCAAGACCTTAATTCCCCGTTTTTTCCTTAAATATTGGGCCAAATCGTCAACTTGGTCCCAACCCCTTTCCTTTATTTTTCCAGGGCGCGGCGGAACCGGAACCAGCGGCAGTTTTTCCAAGCCCAATTCCCGCAAGGCTTTGAAAAGAAGGCGGCCGAACAGAGGAGAAAGCCTCCTCTGCCCTTCCGACTTCCAAGCGAACGCCAATTCCTTTTTCCACTGGCGGTAGCTGTGGAGGGGAAAAAGCGCGTCCAAACTGCTTTCTCCTTCGCGCTCGCGGCATTCCATGCAGAGGCCTTGTTCGGACACAAGAATTTTTCCGCACTTCTTGCAACGGCGCTCGGAATCAAGCGGGACATAATTTTGAAGCTCAAGGACGCATTTTTGGCACAAGGGAAGGAGATTCGCAGAAACAAAACCACATCGGAGGCACCGATCAACGCCGAACAAGGCCGACAAAAGGAAAGTTTTTTTGCCAAAAAAGCCTTTGCTTTCAAAATCATTCACGACTATAACATATCGAAAGTTTTCGTTTTTTTGGCTTTTTTTTTAAAGAATTTTGAAATTTTTTTGAATTTTTTTTTAACAAAAAAAAGCCCGCCAAAAGGCGGGTTTTAGCGCGGATTTCCGCAAAATCACTTTTTTAGAAGCTTTGTGATCGCGTCGATGCCGGCGACGTTGGTGGTTTCGGCGGCGGACTTGTTTTCGTTCTTGATCGCGTTGAAAACTTCCTGCCTAAAAACCTTAACGTTTTTGGGGGCTTCAACGCCAATCTTCACTTGGTCGCCGCGAATTTCAATTATGGTCAAAGTTATGTCTTCGCCTATTTTGATTTTTTCGTCGGTTTTTCTGGAAAGGATCAGCATTAAGCGTCTCCCCGCGCGCCTTTCGCCCTGAGCGCCTTCATTATGTCATGCTTTGTCGTCCACTTGTTGCTGTTCAAAATCACCTGCATGCACTTGTTGTTGCTTCGGTTTATCACGAGCGGGCCTTGCAAGTTGGCGGTGACAGGCGTTCCGCCGGCAGGAATCGTGACAATAGCCATTACGCAAACTTCGGCCGGATTGGAAATGCCGATCTTGGCCAAAGCCTTGTCGTCAACGTCAAGCTCGTAGTCGTCGGCCACCAAGAAGGGGTCGACGATCAAAAAGGCAAGGCTTGACTCGTCGGTTGACTGCATCCACATAAAGGGCGGATACTCGCTTTCGTATATAGCGTAATTCTTATATTCCTCAAATCCAAAGAGACCTTCGGGAATTTCCAAAAGGTCCTTTCCCTGAACTTGAACTGTCGTTCCGTTTTTTGTCCTAACGTCCATGTTAAAAAACTCCTAAAAATTATCTCATGTAGTTGAGCAAGGTGCTTGAGTACATTTTTCCGGCAACGCTGAGCGAGGCTTGGTGAACGTAGTCCATCATCTTCATGTCGGTGACGGCTTTTGTAAAGTCAAGGTCGCCTTCGGTGGCGATCATCTGCGTTACGTTGAGCGCTGTCTGCGAGTTACGGGTCACGTTGAGCGAGGCTCTTTCGTAGTTGGAACCGTTCTCGGCGATGCGAGTGACGAGGTTTCCAAGTCCCGCGTCAAGGCTTCCCAAAACGCGGCTTCCAATCGCTTCTTGGTCGCCCTTGAGCATGGCGTTTCGCAAGGCGATGACGCTGTCGAACATGCTTCCGCCAGAAACGCGGGTTCCAGTGGCGTAGTTGTAGGGCGGCCTTTGTTCCGTTCCGCTAATGACGCCAAGGTCGGTAAGAACGCTTCCCTCCTCGTCCTTAAGCCAAAGCTGGCGGGCGTCGGTTGTCTGCAAGTGAAGGCCGCGAGTGATCGGGTCAAGAGAGGCTTTTACAGCCGCGTCGGAATTGTTGATCTTCGCGATGATAGCGTAAATGTTGTCGCCGGCCGAAACTTGGATTTCCTTTCCGTCAACAGAAATAATCGAATCGTTTTGGGCAACCCAATTGGTGACGTCGCGGCCGCTTGTCAAAGTCTGCTTGTCGGCCCAGAAAGTCCTGTTGCCCGAATTGTTCACCTCAAGGTATTGGCCTTCGTCAACCTCAACGTTGTTCGAAGCCACGTTTCCGTTGTAAATGACTTGCTCGATCATCGGAACGCCTGAGCCTTCGACATTTTCCATCTCGACTTCAAAGGCTGTGACCTTTGTGTTTGTTCCGGCAAAGAGGGCGTTTCCGTCCTGGTCGACGGCGTTGGCGTTTTGGATCATTTGGCGCAAGAGCTGGTCAACTTCTCCGGCCATGTTCTGCAAGTCTTCTTTAGTGTATGTTCCGTGGGCGCCCTGAACGGCAAGCTCGCGGACGCGCTGCATGATTTGCAAAGAGTCGTTCATGTATCCTTCGCGAACGGTGAAGCGCTCTGTCAATGTTTGCGCGTTTTCTTCAAACTGCTTCACGCGGCCGGCGAATGACTGGTAGCGGACAAGGTGGCCCGCCGCGATCGGGTCGTCGCGCAATTCCTGTATGCGGCGCTGGCTTCCCAACTGGTTGTTGGCCTTGTTAAGCTTGTATTCCTGCAATCTCAATCTAGACTGAACGTCTGTGTCATTCATTCCTGAACTAATTCTTCTCATAGTCTACTCCTAAAAAATCTTGGTTGACCAAAATGCGCGCCGCGCGTCTTGGGCTTGCCTATTACACTCCAAGGCGGTTGATGACAGTGTCGATCATCTCGTCGATGACCGTCACAAACTTCGCTGCGGCGTTGTAGCCGTGCTGGAACTTCATAATGTCAGCCAACTCTTCGTCGATGTTGACTCCGCTGATTGAGTCGCGGAGGCCGCGAAGGTCGTCCATAATGGCCTGCTGGCTCAAAAGGTTCGTCTCCGCCTGCTCTCCCATAAGGCCGACGTTTGTGACGCTGTCGGCAAAGTAATCGTCAAGCGTGCGCTCGCGGCCGATCATAACCTTTGTGTTGCGGATGCTGGCGATTTCGGCGGCGGCGTTTCCGTCTCCGCTCATCGCGCGGCCGTCGCGGGCGGCGTAGGCCGAAGCCACGCTCATTACGTCGTTCCTGATTTCGGGATTAATTTCAACGTATGTAGACGGATTAATGTAGGGAGCGACGGCGAACTGCGCGCGGCTTCCGTTTCCGTCAGCGCCCTTAAGGACGTTTACGGCGTCGGCTCCGTTCCAATCGTAGGCGCCCTCTTCGCCGCTGGCCGAAAGGATTCCGGCATAGCCTACCAAGAAGTGGCCTGAGTCTTCAATGTGGCGGATTACGAAGTCAGGGTTTTCTATCGCCTGGCTTGTAGTGGCCTTGAGGACCAAATTATTGTTGCGGTCAAGGTAGGCCTTGACTTCGCCGTTTGAGTCGTTGATGCGGTTTACGACATCCTCGACGCGGTCTGTCGGATGGTAGGCAACCTGGATGTTTCCGTCGTGGCCGGCAAGGGTCATGACGCCCTCGATTCCGATTTGCTCCTGCGCGTCGAGCGCGTTTGTTCCTGTAAAGCGGAAGGCGTAAGTCTTGTCTTCAACGCCGTCTCCGTCAGAGTCGTAGTTTCCGTTAGTGTTTTCGACAAAGGGGCGGCTCACAAAGAAGTCAAGGCCGGTGGTCTTGTTGGCGCCGACCGCGTTTCTGTGAACGTCGTTTACCAAGTCGGTAAAGTTCATTGTCATTGTGTTCAATGACTGGATTTCGTTGCGAACGTCAACGTCGCGCAATTCTATCAAGGCGCCCAAAGAGCCGCCCTTCACGACCGCTTCGTTGCGGGTGTCGGCCCATACGACGCGCGAGTAGCCGTAGTTGTCTGTGACGGACTCAACGTCCAACTGGCGGGCGATTCCGCCCTGGACCAAAATATGGCCGTCAATGTGAACCATAAATTCGTCAGAGTCGCGCTGGTCGCTTGTAATGTTTGCGATTTTCGAAAGCTTTTCGACGAGCGCGTCGCGCCTGTCAAGCAAGTCGTTGGGATTGTCGCCCATCGCCTTTGAGCGGACGATTTCGGTGGAAAGCGCGGCGATTTGGTTGGCTATGTCGTTAAGCTGCTCTACGTTGGACTCGATGTCGCTGTTCAAAAGGTTTCCGATTCCAGTCAAAGCCTTGTCGCGGTTTTGGATTGAGTTTACGAGCGACTGTCCGCGAGAGACAACGGCTTCGCGATGGGCCTGGCTTTCGGGATTGAGCGAAAGTTCCTGCCATGACTCCCAGAACTTGTCCATAGTAGTTCTGATTGAAACGTCGTCGGGCTCGTTGTAGATTTGTTCCAGCATAGTGTAATACTTGCTGCGGGTTCCCCAATAAGACTCCTCGTTGCTCTGGGCCACGATGCGAAGGTCAAGCATTTCGTCGCGCACGCGGGTGATGCTCTCTGCTTCCATGCCCTGGCCGATTTGGCCCGGAACTTCGGCGCGGCTGAGGTCGGGTCTGTAGATGGGGTCAAAAGACTTTAGCTGAACGCGCTGGCGCGAATAGCCTTCTGTGTTGGCGTTTGTGATGTTGTGGCCGGCGGTTGTGATTGAAGTTTGGTGCGCGTTCAAGCTGCGCTTTCCGATTTCTATTCCTGCAAATGTAGACATAATTTACAACTCCTTGTATGGCCTTTTACTAGAATATTCTGTTGAGCACGACGCTTTCGGGCTCGCGCTTTAGGATTTTTCCGTTGCGGGAATACAAGACGTTCCTTCTTTGCGGAACGGCGTTCTCCAAGATTCCCTGAACGAAACCTCTGCTCGTCTCTATAAATTTATTCAAGATTTGGTTTTCAATCTTAGACCTTAAAAGCTTTCCGTGAAGGGTGAGCAAAAGCGCCTTTTCTTGGGGAGAGATTTCGACCGAAGAAATGGCTTCCCTCTTTTCCTCCAATGCGGAAAATTCAAGCGAAAGGACGCGGATTTTTTCGAGGTCTTCCTCAAGGCCAATCCAGTTGCGGGTCTTCACCGCGATATGAACGTTTGACTGGCAGTCGAGCAATTTGTCCAAAGTTTCGTTTTCTTTTTCCAAAATCTCGGAAATCTGATCTTTGTTTGCCATAAGGAACCTCCTGAAAGCGGCCTAAGCCGCCACTTCTCCTTTGATTTTCGGAATTTGAAAAATAAAGTTTAGGAAAAAAAATCGCAAAAAAATCCCCGTCCACCTATTGACAAAAAGGAGCGAAATTTGATAATATAATTTCACGTCGATAACTTGGTGCCTGTAGTTCAGCGGTAGAGCGCCAGATTGTGGATCTGGTTGTCGTGGGTTCGACCCCCACCAGGCACCCAATCCACAGGAAAATGTTGTCGCCTGGTATCGCGTCCGTAGCTCATCTGGATAGAGTCCCGGACTTCGAATCCGGTGGTAGCAGGTTCGAATCCTGTCGGACGCAAGTTATTTTATGGGCCATTAGCTCAGCTGGTAGAGCAACAGACTCTTAATCTGTGGGTCGCTGGTTCGAAGCCGGCATGGCTCATCCCAATCGCCTTCCAAACGGAAGGCGATTTTTTTTGTCGCTCGCCAACAGGCAGCGTCCGAAGGACGCGGTGAAACCGCTCGAAATAACTATTAAGGTCTTGCAAGAAAAAACACGAGCGGCTATTGATGCCTATGCGCCGAAGGCGCAAACGTCAATAACTTCCTCTTACGCAACAAGCGCAAAAAAGACCATAATGCGCTTGATGCCTATGCGCCGAAGGCGCAAACGTCAATAATTTCCACTTACGCAACAAGCGCAAAAAAGACCATAATGCGCTTGACATTTTTTTTCTTTTCCTATAGCATTGTTTGAAATCGCCTTGCGGTGATGCCAGTGCCTGCGAGAGTGGTGAAATGGCAGACACGCTAGACTTAGGATCTAGTGCCCTAGGCGTGAGGGTTCAAGTCCCTCCTCTCGCATATGCGGAAATAGCTCAGTGGTAGAGCGCCACCTTGCCAAGGTGGATGTCGCGGGTCCAACTCCCGTTTTCCGCTCTAGGCCTAAAGGCCAAAAGCTTGCGGAAATAGCTCAGTGGTAGAGCGCCACCTTGCCAAGGTGGATGTCGCGGGTCCAACTCCCGTTTTCCGCTCTAAACTAGGCGGTCTGGAAAACTCCCGACCGCTTTTTTTTCAAAAAATTCTTTTAGTGAGGAACAAAATGCAGGTAAAGAAGGAATTCACTCCGCAGGAAAAATCGTCAGTAAAGCTTACGGTCACAATCGGAAAGGACGACGTGGCCGCTTCATACAAGGACGCCTTGGCGAAAATCGCCAAGGAAGTTCAGATTCCCGGTTTCCGCAAGGGACACGTTCCCGCCAATGTGTTGGAAAAAAAGTACGGCGAGGCGCTTAAGGCCGACGCTTTGGGAGAAATCATCGATTCATCTTTGAACGAAATCTTCCAGGACGAGGCGGAAAAGGACAAGCGCCCACTACCGTATTGCCAACCTACGTTGGTAGGTACTCCAGTTCTTGACCTAGCACAAGACTTAACGTACACAGTTACCTATGATATTTTCCCCAAGGTTCAGGTAAAGAACTTTGGCGGCATCAACGTAAAGGAGCCGCAGGTAAACATCGGCGACAAGGAGCTCCAGAACGAGCTTAAGGCCATCCAGGAACGCAACGCCACAATCGAAGACCGCCCCGACGACCAGGCCGCCCAAAAGGGAGACATCGTAACGGTTGACTACGTTGAGTTGGACAAGGACGGAAACGAAGTCGCCGGAACAAAGCGCGACGGATACGTCTTTACAATCGGCGACGCGGACGCTTACAACATCTCTGACGACGTTGTCGGAATGAAAAAAGGCGAGACAAAGGAAGTTGGAAAGAAGGACAAAAAAGGCCGCGCCACTCTCAAGGCCGTAAAGATCAAGAATCTTCCCGCCCTTGACGACGACTTGGCCCAGGACGTAAGCGAAAAGTTCAAGACTTTGGACGACCTCAAGAAAGATTTGGAAATCAACATGAAGAGCGCCGCCGACCGCCGTGTCCGCGAAATCAAGAACAACGATCTTCTTACCCAGCTCATCGAAAAGAACCCCTTTGAGCTTCCCCAGAGCATGCTCGACACGGAAATCAACGCCCGCTGGGACATGATGGCCAAGCAGTTCCAAACAAGCCCCGAGCAGTTGGAAAAATTGATCGCCGCAAGCGGCCAGTCAAAGGAAGAAATGCTCAAGCAGTGGACAGGCGACAGCGAAAAGATGCTCAAAAGCCGCATCATCGTTGACGAGCTTATCCGCGAGCGCAACATTTCGGTAACTCCCGAAGAAATCGAAGCCAAATACAAGGAAATCGCCGACCAGAGCAACGCCTCCGTAGAAGAAGTCAAAAAGCACTACGAAGACCCCCGCTCAAAGGAATACCTCATCGACGACGTAAAGGAGCAAAAGCTTTACGACGAGCTCTACAAGGAAGTAAAGGTTTCCAAGGGCGACAAGATGGATTTCGCCGACTTGTTCAAGCAGAACTAAGGATTATCGGGTCAAGCCCGATAATGACACGCGGTTGTAAACTGTCATTGCCCGCAAAGAGGTTGTCATTGCCCGGCGCGACCGGGCAATCTTTTTACTAGACGATTTGAGGAATAATCGCTATATTATAAATATGAACGAAAAAATGAACACTTTGGTTCCCTACGTAATCGAACGCACTGGAAACGGGGAACGCTCTTACGATATCTTTTCGCGCCTTTTAAAGGACCGAATTGTTTTTGTTGACGGAGAGATCAACGACGCCACAGCCGACTTGGTCGTAGCCCAGCTTCTTTTCTTGGAGTCCGAGAATCCCGACAAAGACATCAACATGTACATCAACTCGCCCGGCGGCTCTGTAACGGCTGGCTTGGCGATTTACGACACGATGCAGTACGTCCACTGCCCCATCCAGACAATTTGCTTGGGACAGGCGGCCAGCATGGCGGCGATTTTGCTCGCGGGCGGAACCAAAGGAAAGCGCATCGCGCTTCCTTCTAGCCGCGTCATGATCCACCAGCCGCGCGGAGGCGTCGGCGGCCAGGAAAGCGACATCGCGATTCAAGCAAAGGAAATCATCCGATTAAAGCAGCTTTCGATTCAGTATTTGGCCAAAGCGACAGGCCAGAGCGAAAAGACAATCGCCAAAGACATGGAGCGCGACTTTTACATGGCGGCCAAAGACGCTTTGGAGTACGGCGTGATTGATCAAGTTATGGAGGCTAGAAAATGAGCTTGTTCCGCAGTTCAAACAACAATTTTTGCGCCTTTTGCGGAAAACCCGCCGACGCCGACAGAAAGCTCGCCGCCAGCCGGATTGGCGAAATCTTCATCTGCAAAGACTGCGCCGAACTTTGCGCCCGCATTCTTGACGAAGAGGAAAGCGGCGTTGACCAAATAGAAATGAGCAAGGTTCCCAGCCCAAAGGAATTCAAGGAATACCTTGACCAATACGTCGTCGGCCAGGATTACGCCAAAAAGGCCTTGAGCGTGGCGGTCTACAACCACTACAAGCGAATGTCCTTGATGGGCCAGACGCCCGACCAAAACGAAGTTAAAATCGAAAAGTCAAACATTCTCTTGATAGGACCTACAGGAAGCGGAAAGACTTTGCTGGCCCGCACTTTGGCGCAAAAGCTAAAGGTTCCCTTTGCCATCGCCGACGCCACGACTTTGACCGAAGCCGGCTACGTAGGCGAAGACGTTGAGAACGTTCTTCTTAAATTGATCAACGCCGCCGACGGAAACATCGCGGCCGCCGAGCGCGGAATCATATTCATCGACGAGATTGACAAAATCGCGCGCAAAAGCGAAAACACTTCGATCACCCGAGACGTTTCGGGCGAAGGCGTCCAGCAGGCGCTGCTTAAAATCATCGAAGGCACAAAGGCTTCCGTTCCACCGCAAGGCGGAAGAAAGCACCCCAACCAAGAAATGCTTGAGATCGACACGACAAACATTTTGTTCATCTTGGGCGGAGCCTTTGTCGGCTTGGACAAAATCATCGAGCAAAGAACGGCGGAGCACTCGCTTGGCTTTGGCTCAAACGTCGCCACAATGACCGACGAAGAGCGCATGCAGCTTTTGAACCAAGTGACTCCGGACGACCTTGTGAAGTTTGGCTTGATACCGGAATTGATCGGACGCATGCCGATTACAGTCGCCCTCAAGGCTTTGACCCGCGACGACTTGGTTGCCATCCTTACACAGCCCAAGAACGCGATAACAAAGCAGTTCCAGGCTTCCTTTGCAGTTGACGACGTTGAGCTTAAGTTCAACGAAGAGGCAATCGGAGCGATCGCCGACACGGCCATAAAGCAAAAGACGGGAGCCCGCGGATTGCGAGCCATCGTAGAGAAAATGCTTTTGGACTTGATGTACGAGCTTCCGAGCGTTCCAGGAAAAAAAGAGCTTGAGATTACAAAGGATTTTGTGGAGAACAAAAAGATTCCAAATCCGGAAAGTCTAGTCGTTAAGCAAACCGCGTAGAATATCGACGGTTTGCGAGGCGCATTCCTGCCAGTTGAATTTTTTGCTCCAAGCGAGGCCCTCCAAAATCATTTTTTGGCGGGCCTTTTTGTCTGTCGCGACAGTTTCAATCGCGTCGGCCATTTCCTCCAGATTGTCGCTGTCAAACAACACCGCCTTTCCGGCGCAAATCTCAGGAAGAGCGCCGGCGTTTGAGGCGGTCACGGGAACGCCCGAGGCCATCGCCTCGACGATTGGAAGCCCCACTCCCTCTTGGATGGAAGGAAAGACGCAAGCGTCCGCGCCCGCGCACAAAAGCGGAAATCCTTCGCGCGGAAAAAAGCCGGTCAAGAAAATGTCCGAGGCGGCGGAAGAATCAAAGGCGGCCTTGTGGACTTGCTCGGCCCATTCGCCTTCGGCGCCGGCCAAAACCAAACGGTGGGGAGCGCCGGTCCGCTTTTTAAAAATTTCAAAAGCCTTTATCAATTCGATGTGTTTTTTTCCGGCGCCGGTCACGCTGGACGCGTAGATTATATAAGGCCTTTTTATCGCAAAGGGCTTTACGTTAACCGTGTCCAAGTCTTCCAAAGGACGCTGGTAAAAAAGGTTGTGGTCGATTCCGTGGCGGACAACCGCTATTTTTTTTCCGTCAAAGCCCAAGCGCAAGAGGTCGTTCTTTATGTAATTTGTGGGAACGATTATTTTTTGGACCCGCTCAAAGCCCCGCAAGGTAAGGCGGTGGGCAAACTTTGCCTTTGCCAAAATCACGCTAAGGCAGTCGTGGAGGACAGCCGCTCCGGGAACGGGAAAGCTGCCGGGCAAAAGGCGGGTCGCGGCGGGATACAGGACCGCGTCGACATTGTTCTTTTTGTAAAAGGAGGCGGAGGAAAAATTATGCCAAAAGCGCTGCGCGTTCATCGAGTCACCGCAGCGGGCCTCGCAAAAGGGAATGTCGTTGGAATATGTATATCTGTCGAGCGGAGCGCCAAAAAGCATGTATTCCACGCCGTCTTTGGCTGGAAGGTTTGCGGCAAGGCCGGTCAAGTAGGAGCCAAAGCCGCTTTTTCCGCTGTCGCAGGCAAAAGTGTCCACAGCAATTTTCATTCTTACATACTACCACAAATCGCGGCTTTATGCTACAGTATACGGCATGAGCGGATTTACTGAATTGGGAATTGAAGGCGGCCTTATAGAAAAATTGACCGCGCTGGGAATCACCGAGCCGACAGCGGTTCAAAAGCAGACGATTCCACAAATTATGACCGGAAAGAACGTCATCTTTCAGTCGGCCACCGGAAGCGGAAAAACTTTCGCCTTTTTCCTCCCCCTCCTGCAAAAAATTCAAGCCCAAGAAAATCCGACAAAAGCCGTACAGCTAGTTGTGGTTTCGCCAACCTTTGAATTGGCTTCCCAACTAAAACAGGCTGCGGCCAGCGTGACAGACCTTAAATGCGGCCTTTTTATCGGAGGAGTTCCCCTTAAAAGGCAAATAGACGCCCTAAAGGAAAAACCTTCTATTGTAATCGGAACTGTCAGCCGCTTGCTGGAACTCTGCCGTTTGAAGAAACTCAAAATAGACAAGGCCGCCGCCGTGGTCCTTGACGAAGCCGACCGCCTTGTCTCAAAAGAAATCGCAGACGAAACCTCCGAGTTTATCGGACTCTTTGGAGCGCAAACGCAAATCGTAGCCTGCAGCGCGACGATCACAAAAAAGACCCAAAACTTTTTGGAAAACTCAAAGGCTTCAAAAGACCAAGACGTCGGCGCGACTTTAGGCTTTGAAACAATTTTATTGCCTTTGGAAGATGTTTTGCGCGAAAAAATAGAGCATTGGGCCTTCTTTGCCGAAAGGCGCGACAAAATCGATTTTGTCCGCTCCTTCCTACGAGCCTTTGAGCCAAAAAAAGCGCTTGTCTTTACAAGCCGCGCCGACCAAGTTGAAAATATTTGCCAAAAGCTAAAGTTTAAAAAAATCGATTGCGCCGCATTGACTACAAAAATAAAAAACCAAGAGCGCCAGTCGATTTTGGCTCATTTTAAGAACGGTAAATGCCCCGTGCTGATTACCAGCGATCTTTCCAGCCGCGGCTTGGACATCCCCGACATTGACTGCGTGATTCAATGCGACTTGCCGCCCGACGAAGACTTTTTTGTCCACCGGGCCGGCCGCACCGCGCGCGCAGGAAAAAACGGCGTAAACGTTGTCGTCGGCGACGAATGGGAATTGCGAAAGCTTGCCGCGCTGGAAAAAAAGCTGAAGATTGTGGTTCATCCAAAGATGCTCTTTAAGGGAAAGGTTTGCGCGCCCGCGCAAGCGGAGCGGGACTAGCGTCAATCGCCGTCGTAATTGCAATTCCAAGTTATCGTAGCGATGTTTCCGTTGCCAGTGTCGCCTATGACAATCGAGGACTTTTGTGCTTCCGTTCCCTTGTAATTTACAGTCGTCAAATTGACGTTAACAAAAGCGTTGTTTTTTATTTCAGAAAGAGAGGCAGGCAGCGTTATTGTTTTTAAAGCCGTGCAATAACCAAAAGTATTGCTTGGAATTTGTGTCGCGCCGTCAGGAATGACAATTGAAGCGAGTTTTGTGTCATACAAGAAAAGCGCGCTGGAAATGCTTGTGACGCTAGGCGGCAAAGTTATTGAAACGAGCGACCTGCAACCGGCAAAAGCCCATTCGCCTATGCTGGTCACTGCATTAGGAATCGAAACGGCGTTTGCGATTGAATTGCAATTGTAAAAGGCGTAACTTCCAATTGTCTTAAGGGCGCTGCCCGTTTGGAATGTTATGGCTTTCCCATTGGAAGAAGAGAAAGCGTAAGCTCCGATTTCTTCCACAGTGGCGGGGATTTCAAAAGCGGCGTCGCTTTGCTTGGCGCAGTAAAGGATAAGCGTCTTTCCGTCGTTTGAATATATGGCGTCGCCGGTCTTTGTGAAATTCGTGTTTCCGGCCGCAAGCTCTATGTCCGCAGGACAAGCGGAAAAAGCGCCGGCGTTTATGGAAGTCACGGTGGAAGGAATGTTCACTTTCCTTAAATGATCGCAACGCGCAAACAAAAGGCTCGGAATGGCCGTGAGGCCTTCCGGCAAAACGACCTCATCCAATGAACTAACCGCGTCAAAAACTTGCGGCGGAAACGCCGATATGGCCGCGCTAGACATATCCAGCTTTATTCTTATTGTTCTGCTAGTGTCCGTTTGATACGCGGTGGTCATATTGGCTGCCAACTGGCTTAACTCGCTTGTAGTTATTGGTCCGACAATCTTCAGCTCGTTTCCGCTTCCGCTCATGCCGGAGATTGCGGAAATCGCTTCGCTTGCGCTCATTCCCTTGGCAAGCAATCCGGCATTGTCAACGCCCCAACTTTGCGACGACTTAGGCTTTACGCAAAATTTTCCCGCTTCGGCGGGAAGCGTGGTTGACGACGAGTCAAGCGCCAAAACTTGCTGCCCTTCCACATACAAAGAAACCGCGGGCGAAAGCATAATTGCAGGCGAACTTGCAGGCAAAGAACCGGCAATGACAATCGGTTTGTCGGCCACAGGCAAATATATGTCTTGCGCGTCGGTCTCGCTTCCAAAAACGCAGGCGCCCGACAGCTTAGTCGTTCCGCTTGAAAAAATCGCCTTGCCCCCCGAGGTCGCAGTGTTTGCCGAGAACGTAACAGCGTTTAAATTGAGGATTCCGTCTCCAATCACAGAAATGCCGCCGCCATACGCTTCGGTGTTTTTATTGCCTGTCACGCTTGAATTTGTTATGTTGAGCTCGCCGGCGTTGACATAGGCTCCGCTTCCAGAGCCTTTTATTTCGTTGGCGCTCAATTCGCTTGAATCGGTTATGTTGCAAACGCAAGAGGAGCCGTCAATGTAGATTCCGCCGCCTTTTCCAGCGTCGCTATTAGTCAAGGAATTTCCGCTAATCTTAACTCCGCTAAGGGTTGACTCGCCGCTTCCCTCAAGATAAATTCCGCCGCCAAAAGTTTTTGCGGAGCAAGCGCTGATTTCCGTTCCCGCAAGCGAAAGCGTTCCGAGGCAATAAATGCCGCCTCCGTTATAAGCCGTGTTTTTGCAAGAGGTGATTTTCAGGCCTTGCTCCGAAACAAATTGGGAGCCGGCGACGACTGTGATTCCGCCGGCCGTTTCAGAACCAGAACTTATTCCGTTTTGAACCTTGCAATCGTTCATCGTAACTTTTCCGCTGGAAACAAGGATGGCGCCCATTTCGTCAAAGTCAATGTTTTGGACAAGGACATCGGCGCCGCTTGAAGTCAAGCTGAAGCTTCCTGACGAGCCTTTTATTTTGCGAATGCTTGTTCCGTCACCCTTTATGGCGACTTTGGCGCCGGTCGCGATTTGCGCCGTAGGCTTTGTCGAAGTTCCCGCAAAGACGTCGCCCTTAACGTTTATCGTGTAAGTTTTGGACGCGTCAGTGGCGGCAAGCGCGTTGGCGATTTCCACCGCCCGCTGCAACGTGGCGACCGGCTTGAACACCGTTCCGCTGTTGTCGTCGCTGGCGGCGATTCCAGACGGACCAGTCCCGCCAAGAAAAACGCCATTTTGTCCAACGTTTTGCATGGCGGAGACCAGCCCTGTCGTTACATAGGCGCGTCCGCCGGATGCATAATCGGCTTTGCCGTAGAGAGCGGATGTCTTAAGGTTTGAATAGACGTTCGCAATTTCGTTTATGACATAAATGACATCTCCGCCGCCGCTTGTTCCGCTGTAGAATAAAACCTTGACGGCGTAAGTTCCTGGAGCGAGGTCAGTTTTTTGGACATAAGTGGTTCCGCCAGAAAAGTCATAAGGGTCAACCGTATAGGTTCCAATAGACCAAGAAACGCTTTGAACCCCGGTGCCCGACTCAAGTTGAATTCTAAATTCTATCGAGCCCGTGTCGCCGTCGGGGTCTTGCGAGTATGAAAGCGGGATGTCTTTTTCCGCGTCGCCGTATTTTACGGCAACCGCTCCCGAGGAAACAAGGATTTTTCCAGAGGCGTTTTTTCCAATGATGGTTACGCTCCATTCGTCGTCAGAGGAACTAAAGGGCAGCGTTATCTCGTAAGTAGGAATGCCGAATTTTACGGCGACAGTTCCCTCGATGTCGGCCATACCCTCATGGGAGGCTGTAACAAAATATTCAAGCGTGTATGCATTGACGGAATCCGAGGCCGGAAAAATCGTCTTGGAAACGCCGTCCGCGGCTTCTTGGCTGGCGGAAACATTCGCGCCAAAACCGCTCGGATAAATTCCCGACAATTCCGCGCTTCCGCGAACGGTGCGTGTAAGGGCGGCCTGCGAGCCGGAGCCTTCCCGCTCAGGAAGAGAAAAAGCGTCAGAGGCGGGGCCGCTCTCAAAGTTTGAGCAAGAAAAGAGAGCCAGGCAAACCGCGCAAGAGAAAACAGCGTTTTTCAGCGAAAAGGACGTTTTCACGCCTCTATTTTAGCGCGTAATATGGTAAAAGTCTAGAATTTTCCGCCCCCCGCCCGCCTCCTTCGCGCGTTCCAAACTCCTTGCATACCGGTTGTCGGTCTGACTCGCGGAGAGCCTCAGTATTGAATAAAAACGCTTTTTTTGATAGAATGAACGGACTATTTTTAGGGTGGCATTGACGTGTTTTTAAAAAGTCTTGACATATTCGGTTTTAAATCGTTCGCCGACCGCACGCACATTGACTTTGCGGACGGAATCACCGCGCTTTTGGGACCAAACGGCTGCGGAAAAAGCAACGTTGTAGACGCTATGAAATGGGTTCTCGCCGAGAACAAGTCCAAAAATTTGCGCGCGTCCACAATGGAAGGCGTAATTTTTAACGGAACGGAAACCCGCCCCGCCCTCAACATGGCGGACGTCACCCTTACAATCTCAAACGAAAACTCATTGCTGCCCCGCCCCGACTCCGAAATCGCCATCAAGCGCCGCCTTTTCCGCAACGGAGAGAGCCAATACTTTATCAACAACGAGCAAGTCGGTCCGACAGAGATTCGAAAGCTTTTTATGGACACCGGCGTCGGAAAGGCCGCCTACTCCGTAATGGAGCAGGGAAAAATCGACCAAATACTTTCGAGCAAGCCGGAAGACCGCCGCTACCTTTTTGAGGAGGCCGCGGGAATCAGCCGTTCCAAGGCGGAATGCGCCGAAGCCGAGCGCGACTTGGAAAAAACGCGCGCAAACTTAAAGCAAATAGAAGCGGTCTTGGCCGAAACAAAGCGCCAGTACGACACGCTTAAAGTTCAGTCCGAAAAGACAAAAAAATACCGCAAAGTAAAGGACGAAGTCTTTGACTTGCAGCTGGACATCCAGCTTTTAAAGTTAAAGTCCTTTGTCGAGCTCAAAAGCCGCAACGAAAGCACAAAGGCCGACATAGAAAAAAAGCGCGCCAACGTTCGCGCGGAAATCGACGCGATCAACTCCGCCCTTACCGAGAACACTGACAAAATAAAGAGTCTCCAAGACCAAGTCGCCGCGGGAACGGAAGAATTGCTCAAAATTCAAGGCGAAAAAAACTTGAAGGTTGAGCTGCAAAAGCAGTTCAACGGCCGCCAGACAGAAATCAGCGAAAAAATCGCTCAAATAGAAAACCACAAAAAATCGATCCAAGAGCGCATCGACAGCATCAACGAAGAGCTTGACGAGTCCGAAAGCGCGATGCACGAAAAAGAAAAGCAGCTGGCCGACATTAAGGCCAACATCACGTCTTTTGGCGAAAACATCACCAATGCGTCAAAAAGAATTTCGGACAACGACGCGGCGGCAAGCGAAAAGCAGGAATTGATAGAAGACCTTGACTTGGCTCGCGCAAACTTGCAAAAGGAATTGACGGCGATCACCGAAGACATCGTCACCGAACTTGACGCAAAGCTAAAGTCAGCCGGCTATTCTCAAAGCGCGATGAGCCAAGCCAAGCAAGAGCTTGACGAAACTTTAAGCAAGCTCAAGATTTTCGTTCAGGGCCGCAAGAACATTTTTGACGACGCTGTAAAAACCGGCGCCACTTCTGACGGAAACAAAATTGCGGGCGAATCGGCCGCCGCCTTTGGCGACGCCTTGCAAATGCTCCAAACCCTTCAAACCGCGCTTGACGCTTACATCAAGGCTTCGCCGCAGTTTATCGGCGAATTCCTTAGCCCCGAAGGCATCATCACCAAAAAGCGCGGCGTTGACCAAAAGGTTCAGGAAAACTTGGCGCAAGTGGCCGAACTCAACAAGCGCATAGACGAGCTTAAAAAAGAGAACGAAAACCTTAACGAAAAGATTTCCGAATACAAGGAAACCTTGGCAAAGCTTCAAGTCAACGAAGCCAAGATGAACGAGCAAATCGCCGGCGCGCAAAGCCAAATGACTATGTTGCGCCGCACGCTCACCACAGAAGAAAACAACTTGCGCCAAAACGAAGACGAGCTTTACGCCGAGCAAAAGCGCAAGGAAGACTTGGAAGAGCAAATCCAAACCGTGGAAGAAGAGCTTGCCGAAATAGAAACGCGCGGAAGAAAGACCGCCGACCGCCTTAAGGAACTTGACGAAGAAATCAAGGACTACAACAACAGAGTTTCGGGCAAAACCAGCGACCTCAACAAAAAGCAGGAAATGCTCAACAAGTACCAGTCGCAATTCGAGCAGCTTTCCAACTCAATGATTCAAACCGAAACAGAAATAAAAAACATAAAGCAAAACTTCCTTGACCAGTATTCCCGCGACTTGATGGAATACGAAGAAAGAATGTACACAATAACCGCCCAACCCTTGGAGCTTAAGGAAAAGCTTTCCAAAAAGCGAACGGACTTGGAGGATTTGAGCCACGGAATCAACTTGATGGCTCCCGAAGAATTCGTCGAAGTCAAGGAACGCTACGAGAGGCAGCAAACAAGCTACGACGACACGCTCAAGTCGCTTAAAAATTTGGAGCGCGTCGCCGAAGAAATCAAGTCAAAGTCTTCCGAGCTTTTCTTGGAAACTTACAACAAAATCAAAAGAAATTTCCACAATATGTTCCGCCGCTTGTTTGGAGGCGGAAAAGCGGAATTGCGCTTGGAAAACCCGGAGAACGTGCTTACAAGCGGAATCGAAATTTTGGCGCAGCCGCCGGGAAAAAAACTGGAAGGAATTTCGCTTCTTTCGGGCGGCGAAAAGACGATGACAGCCATCGCGCTTTTGTTCGCCACATACCAAGTGCGCCCCAGCCCCTTCTGCTTGCTTGACGAGATTGACGCGGCTCTTGACGACAAAAACGTAGGAAGCTTTGTAAACGCCCTTACGGCTTTTGCAAACGTAAGCCAATACATCGTAATCACCCACAACAAAAAGACCGTAATGGGCGCAAGCTCCTTGCTGGGCGTTACGATGGAAGAGTCCGGCGTTTCCAAAATCATCACGATGCGCCTTGACGACGACATTGACACCATTAGAAAGAATTACGTGGATCAAAAAGACGACTTTGTCGAGGAAGACGTTCCGCCGGAGGAAGGCGTTGTAATTCCTCCGCGCCCGCCGCGCCGCGACAAAAACGCGCAAGAAGCCGCTCCTGAAAGCGGCAACCCTGAAAGCGGTAAAACGGAGCAAGGCCAAGAGTGATTGACTTTTCGGAACTAGGCGAAAACATCAGGGACTTTTTCTCGCAAGGCAAAAAAGCGATTTTGATTTCATCAATATTGGGAATCTTTTTCATCGCGGCTCTTTTTGCGATCATTTTCATTCCGCAAAAAAAAGCCGTTCCAAGCGCGGCGTTTAAAAGCGAGCCTTTGCAGGCAGACCAAGAATTGCTTTTGCCCCAAGGCGTTTCAATTCCGCAAGAATACGCAGTAAGCCGCCAGACAGAAGACAAATGGAACGAGGCGCAAGTCCGCGAATGGCTTACCCTTCCCGACGAAAGCGCCGTAAAAAAACTTTCCGCGTCAAACGACTCGCTTATAAAAAGCATAACGGAGGCCGCCCCGTGAAAAAGATTTTGTTCGCGGCTATAGCTTTGCCGCTTCTTTGCGCGATTTTCTCCTCTTGCGAAAGCACTGAAGGCGCCGCGACAAACGCGCAAGCCGTGTCTTTGGTTGACGCGCAAGAAAGCCAAACTCAGGAAGAAGCGGAACAAAGCGCCGCCGAACAAGAAGCCGCCGGCGAGCCTGCCGCTGAGACCTCGGAGGCTCCTGAAACGGCCGAGCAACCTGAGGCTGTTGAGACCGCAGAGGCTTCTGAAACCGTCGAGGCCGCTGAGCAGGAAGAAAAAATCTCCGAAAGCGAAATGAAAGAATTCACTTCTCTCATGGACGAAGGCGCTTCAGAGAGCGGGAACGGTTCCCTTGTTGAAAAAATAAAGGAATCAAACAAAGAGCGCGCGGAAAGCAAAGACCAAAGCGGCGCAAAAGACACGGACTTGGCCCGCGTGACAAACCAAGGAAACACAATCGAAGGCGGCCCCTTGATCGGCCCCAGCTCAAACAAAATTCCCGGAAGCGACAAGACCGCCGGAAGCAATCCGTCTACGGCCAAGAACGCCGCTCCCGCAAAGGGCCCGGCCAACAACGCGGGCGCTCGCGACAATTCAAACGCCTCGTCCAATAAAAACGCGGCCGAAAGCAACGCCGCAAACAGCGCGGACAAAACAGAAACGAACGAGGCCATTTCTTTGACCGCCCCTCAAAAGGACCAAGAAGAAGAGCAAAAAGAAGAGGCCCCAGAGCCTGTTCCGAGCCGCTCGATGACAGTAAAGAACAACCAGTTTGTAGACGTCGTGTATCCCGGAAGCGGCTGGATTTACTTGGGCGAAGAAGGCGCGGGCGACCACTTTATTTTCCAAGGCCGCAAATTGGGAAACGCGGAGACGACATTCACACTGCGCTCAAAGAAGCCCGGAACCGCGCTTTTGCATTTTTACAAGAACGACATCCTTACCGGAAACTACATCGACGACTTTATCGAGATTTCCATAACCGACAAGAGCGCGACCGACGCGACGCATGTCGAGGCGCCCTCTTACGCCGAAGTAGTTCCGCCAAAGTTTGACAGAACAAAAGCGGTTGAAGAAAAGAAAGTCGCGCAAGCCGAGGCGGATTCCGCTCCAAACGCTCCGCAAAAAGAAGCCGCTCCCCAAAGCAAGGACAGCGGACAAAAGGCGGCCGCAAAGGAGCCCGCGCAGGCTGACAAAAAAGAAGCCGCGCAAGAGTCTCCGGCCGAAAAAGTCCAGACAGTAATCCAAACCGCCGGCCAAGACAAGGACAAGGTCGAGTCAAGGCAAAAAACTTCCGTCGCCGGAACAAAGGCTCCCGAAGCTCAAGAAGAAGCGAAAGAAAGCGCCTTGGACCAAGGCTTCTCAGGCGGAACGGACAAGGCAAAGAGCCTTTTGGAAAGGGCGCAAAAAGCCTACGACGAAAAGCGCTACGCGGAGGCCTTGGATTTGGTCCAGCAATTCTTTGACACCGCGACAGAAGACTTTGACGCCGGACTTTATTTGGAAGGCTTGATTTTGGAAGCCAAGTCCGAAGTGCGAAACATAAAGAGCGCGATCGGCGCCTATGACACGCTCATAAAGAATTGGCCCCAAAGCAACTATTGGCGCAAAGCCAACGAACGTTCGATTTACTTAAAGAGATTTTACATAGACATAAGATAAGAAGGTTTGTATGAAAAAAATTCTTTCAAAAAAAATCGCCGCGCGCTTTGCGGCGCTTTCAATTGCCGTCGCTGCATTGGCGCTTTTTTCTTCCTGCTACATTAGGGCGGAAGACAAAAGGGACGCCGAAAGAAGCATTTCCGTTTCAGGAACAGGTTCGGTAAGCGTAAAGGCCGACCAAGCCACCATCAACGTAGCCGTCGTCACCTACAACCGTTCGGTGATCGAAGCCGCCCGCATCAACGCGGAGACCGTCGCGAAAGTTCACGGCGCCTTGGCCGACGCGGGCTTCGCGCCTGATTCGATTACGACCAACAGCTATAGGATTTGGCAGGACAGCTCATACAGGAACGGAGTCCAAGTCCGCGGCGACTACCGGGTTTCAAATTCAATTCAAATTGTGACTATGGACCCCCGCAAGGCAGGAACCGCGATTGACGCCGCCGTAAAAGCCGGAGCCAACGAATTTTCTTCGATAGAGTTCAGCTCGACAAAAATCGACAACGCCTTGCGCGAGGCAAGAACGCTTGCCATAAAGAACGCCGCCGAAGCCGCGAACCTTATGGCAAAGACAGCCGGAGCGGAATTGGGAAAAATAATTTCGATTCAAGAATCTGGCGCTCCGACGCATGCCGCCAGAGTGGAAGGCGCCAAATTGATGGCCGCCAACGACTTTGCGACGCCCATCAACGCCGGCGACAATCTTGTGACAGTAACCGTATACTGCGTCTACGAACTAAAATAAAACATTGAACAAAGAGGCATAAATATGTTGGACTACAAATTTATCAAAGAAAACCTTGCCGCGGTAAAAGAGAACATCAAAAACCGCAATATGACGGCCGACGCGGACATCGTCGTCGAGCTCTACGACAAAAGAACCGCCCTTGTAACAAAGCGCCAGGACTTGCAGCAGCAGCGCAACCAAAACGCCGCTTCGATGAAGGGCAAGATGGAAGCCGACCAGCGCGCCAAATTGGTTGAAGAAGGAAAGCGCATCAAAGAAGAAATCGCCGCCGTCGAAAAGGAATTGGAAGCGGTCGAGCCGGAATTGGAAGAGGCCGCGCGAAAGATCCCCAACATGTGCAACCCCGCCGTTCCGATCGGCAAGCTTGACACCGAAAACCTTGAGGTAAAGAAAGTCGGAACCCCGCGCAAGTTTGACTTTGAGCCGCGCGACCACGTTCAGCTTATGGAAGAATTGGACTTGATTGACTTTGAGCGCGGAACAAAAGTTTCGGGACAAAAATTCTACTACCTAAAGAACGAGGCTGTCTTCTTGGAGCAAGCCTTGATTATGTACACGCTCAACGTTTTGAGAAAGCACGGCTTCACCCCCTTCATCACGCCGGACGTCGCCAAGCAGGAAATCCTAAAAGGCATAGGCTTTAATCCGCGCGGAAACGAATCAAACGTTTACTGCATCGAAGAAGAAGGAACATGCTTGGTTGCCACAGCCGAAATCACTTTGGGCGGCTACCACTCGGAAGAAATATTGGACAAGTCAAAATTGCCCCTTATGTACTGCGGACTTTCACACTGCTTTAGGCGCGAAGCCGGAGCGGCCGGCCAATTCAGCAAGGGCCTCTACCGCGTCCACCAGTTCGACAAGGTTGAGATGTTCGTTTACTGTACGCCCGAGCAAAGCGACGAATTGCACGAAAAGCTCCGCCTTATCGAAGAGGAAATCTTTACAGGCTTGGGACTTCCCTTCCATGTCGTTGACACATGCACAGGAGACCTTGGAGCGCCCGCCTACCGCAAATGGGACTTGGAAGCCTGGATGCCAGGCCGAAACGGCGGAGAATACGGCGAGGTCACCTCGACTTCAAACTGCACGGACTACCAAAGCCGCCGCCTCAACGTCCGCTACAAGGACGATGATGGAAAGAACAAGTACGTTCACATGCTCAACGGAACAGCTGTCGCGGTCGGACGCGCGATGCTCGCGATTGTTGAGAACTACCAAAACGAAGACGGCTCGATCACAATTCCCGAAGCCTTGGTTCCATTCTGCGGCTTTGACAAAATCGGCCCCAAAAAGCAATAAAGGAAATAAAATTGGAAGAGATTAAAACGACAGTTCCCCAAGAAGGCGGCGAAAAAAATTACGCAAAACGAATTTACATTTTGCTTTCGTTTATGGCGGCATTGGCTTTTATCGCAGTTCTTAAAGTCACAAAGGGAATTGCCGTTCAAATCGTTCTTTCAGTTTTGCTCGCGCTTGTGGCCCTCCCGGCCATACGAAAGATGCACACGCGCTTGCGCTTTCCTTGGGGCTTGGGAATCGTCGTGTCCTTGGCGGCCTTTATTTTGCTTATCGGAGCGATCGCGCGCCTTTTGCAAGCAAGCGCCGTCTCCATAATCAACGCGTACCCGCGCTACGAAAACCGACTCTTGACCCTTTACAAGTACGCGGCGGGCCAATTCAACCTAAGCTTTGACGAAGGAAAAACCCTTATCGAAAACCTCTTGGCGCAATTAAAGGTTCGCCAATACTTGCAAAGCGCCGCTCTCTCGGTTTCGAACACGGCGCTTGTTTCGACCAAAAACATCTTTTTGATTTTCATGATGTACACATTCCTTCTTGTCGAAGCGGGCTCGTTTGAAAAAAAGATTTCGGTCGCCTTTGAAGGAAAAATGCGCCACAGGGTAAAGAGCGTCATCACAAAAGTCATCGTGGACACAACCAGCTACCTGTCAATCAAGTTCGCGATTTCGCTGGCCACCGGCATTGTGGTCTTTATCGGCTTGTCCATCATAGGAGTGGATTTTGCGGTCGTTTGGGCCTTCTTGGCCTTTTTGCTCAATTTCATTCCGACATTCGGAAGCGTAATATCATTCTTGGTGACGGTTTTCTTTGCCGTCCTTCAATTCTTTCCGCAAGTTCCGCCGGTCATCGCGACAGCCTTGCTTATGGTTTTGTCAAACATGATTTTGGGGAACGTGGTGGAACCCCGCGTCGAAGGCGGAAACCTCAACATTTCGCCCTTCTTGATTTTGGTTTCTTTGAGCGTATGGGGCTGGATTTGGGGCTTTATCGGAATGATTTTGGCCGTTCCGTTTTTGGTCTTCATAAAAATCGTTTGCGAAAACATCTCGTTCTTAAAACCGATTGGAATTCTTATCGGCAACAACAAGAGCGTAAAAAGAAGGCGCAGCCAGCAAGAAGATCTGGCTAAATAAATTTTTCGCCCGTTCCCTTTTCGTACAAAAAGCGAATGTCCTCTTCCTGAAGCGAAGTGTAGCGGCAAACCACGCAAACCAATTCCCGCTTTTCGTCATAATAGTTTGACTCGACGCGGCAAGTGCCGAAAATTTTTCGTTCGCTCAAAGGACGCGGAAGGGGGAAGGACATTTCAAGCGCGTACTCCATTCCGTCCTGCAAATCGGCGTTGCCGGCTTTTTGGCCAAATACAATTCGTTCGTGGTTGATGAACAAAATTTCCAGCGGGCTTCTTCTGTTTTGAACGCTTTCCATCTTCAAAACTTTTTCGGACAAATAACGCACGACTGGTATCAATTGAACGCCGCTTCCGGCAACGCCTTTTTGGCGCGCGTTGACGATAAATTCCTCCAAGTATTCCTTGGCTTTGACTTGGACTTCTTCGGCGATGTCCTTCCATACGGGCTTTGTAAAAAGTTGGTAGCCTTCCGCGGGAACGCAGTCAATGTGAACGTCAGTCTTTTGGTTGACCGAAAAATAAAGCTGGGCCGAAATCTCAGTCGGTTTTGCCGCGACGGGGCTTTCTTGGATTCTGCTGATTGAAGAAGGAATCACAAGAGCCAAGCCCGCCTTTATCTGCTTGATTTTCGTTTCAAAGTAAAGGCCAAGACGGTTAAAGTAAAATTCCACCCTAACCTTTTTGTCGATGAAATTCTTTACGTTTTGCGGAGGATTTGTAAGAAGAATTATTCCCTGCTCCAAAACTTTGAGCTGTTCGGCCTTGATCGCGATTGGAAAGAGAGCGGATGTGGCGGGCTTGACTTCCGTTCCGTCGCCGGAGGATTCCGCCTCGTCGTCTTCGATGGGAGTCACGGTTACGGGAACGTTTCCGTCAATCAAATATTGCAAGACAAGCTCGCGCTCAATTCCTGTCAGTTTTGCCGCTTCCATTTTTAGCCTCCGTCTTATAAATTTCTATTTGCTGGATTTTCCAAGCGTCTCCCTGCGCCGTTGGGTAAAGCTTGCAAAACAAATATCTTTTTTTTCCCGAAAACCTTACGGGAACTTCTATCAAATCATCGCCGATAAAAGGCCGGCCCACAACAAACGAATCAAAGGGCCCGGAGTCCTTGCTGTCCGCCAAAAAAAGCGAAAGCGAAAACAAGGTTTTGGGCGAAAAGAGCGCGTCAAGATCAGAGGAAGTTTTCTCCTCGTCTTCCGCCGGAACGCTTGCGGAAAATTCCACAAAGGCTTGGCAAAAGGCCTTGATCGTTTCAAGCAATTCGCCTTGAAGGCCCGAAGTGTCAAGGTTTTCAAAACCGTTCAAGTCCGGATAAATGCCCCTCATCGGAAGGCCGCCTTCCAAAGCCGCCATCGTCAAGGGCGACAGGGAAACGTTTCTTGAAACCGCTTCAAAGGAATCGATTTTTTTTGACAGGCGGTCTCCTTCGATTTCGTAGGCCCATTGGGCGTTCACGCTAAGTTCCTCCGCGCTCTTGGAAAGAGGCGTGTATTCTTCAAGGACCTTCTCCGTCTTTCGCCTGCAAGAAAAAAGACAGGCTGAGGCCAAAAAGAGGGCGGCAAGCGCCAACAAACGCGCGCGGACCGCAAACGAGGCCTTCAACTTTTTGATTTTTCTCGCTCCCACAATATTCTATTGTATCACACTTCGTGTGATTTTGCTAGTGAAAAGCAAGAAAAACACGCGCTTACGCCTCCTTGAATTCTTCCGCCAAATTCGGTAGAATAGTCAACAAAATTTTTTTGGAGGCTCTCTATGGCTCTTACATTGGCGGAAAAAATCTTGCAGGAACACATCGTTCCCGAAGCTTGCAAGGAGACAAAATTCACTAAAGGAGAGCCGATTGAGCGCGGAAAGGACATCGCGATAAAAATCGACCAAACGCTCACCCAGGACGCGACAGGAACGATGACCTACCTCCAGTTTGAGACGATTGGAATCCCACGCGTAAAGACGGAGCTTTCGGTCTCTTACGTTGACCACAACACCCTTCAGACAGACTTTAAGAACATGGACGACCACCGCTACCTTCAGAGCGTGGCGGCAAAATACGGCCTTTACTTTAGCCGCCCCGGAAACGGCATTTGCCACCAAGTTCACTTGGAATGCTTTGGCGCGCCCGGAAAAACCTTGCTCGGAAGCGACAGCCACACGCCCACAGGCGGCGGAATCGGAATGATCGCCATCGGAGCGGGCGGCCTTGACGTCGCCGTCGCGATGGGAGGCGGCGCCTTCCACTTGGCCATGCCCAAAATCTTTGGCGTAAAATTGACCGGAACCCTCAAAAAAGGCGTCGGAGCCAAGGACATCATCTTGGAAGTTTTGCGCCGCGAGACAGTCAAGGGCGGAACTCTTGCCATTTACGAATACTTTGGTCCCGGCGTCGAGACTCTTACCGTTCCCCAAAGAGCCACAATCACAAACATGGGAGCGGAATTGGGAGCCACCACTTCGGTCTTCCCCAGCGACCAAAAGACAAAGAAATTCTTGGAGTCCATGGGACGCGGCGGCGACTGGAAGGAGCTTAAGGCTGACGAAGGCGCGGCCTACGACAAAATCATCGAAATCGACTTGGACAGCTTGCATGCCCTCGCCGCCTGCCCCCACAACCCCGACGTGATCAACACAATCCAGAGCCTAAAGGGCCAGCCGGTGACCCAGGTCGTAATCGGAAGCTGCACAAACTCATCGCTTGACGACTTGGAAAGCGTCGCCGCGATCGTTAAAGGAAAGACTATCGCTCCCGGAGTTGAAGCGGGAATCGCGCCCGGAAGCCGCGCCACTTTGATGATGGCAGAAAAAGCCGGAATCTTGGGCGACCTTATCAAAGCAGGCTTCCGCATTTTGGAATCGGCTTGCGGCCCCTGCATCGGACAAGGCTTCGCTCCCAACAGCCAAGGCGTAACATTGCGCACATTCAACAGAAACTTCAAGGGCAGAAGCGGAACGGCCGACGCAAACGTATACTTGGTAAGCCCAGAGACCGCCGCGGCAAGCGCCATTAACGGCGTGTTTACGAGCTCCGAAGACTTGCAGTACGAAGACGCGGCCTACAAGACTGGCGTCCGCCAAAGCCTTTTGGACGGAGGCGACAGCCGCCTTTCAAGCAAGGACGTTTTGGAAGCCGCTCAGGACCGCGGAATGGTCATCGCCCCGCTTTCAGAAAGCGAGTCGGCCAAAGTCGAAATTTTGCGCGGCCCAAACATCAAGCCCTGCCCGGCTTGCCGCGAATACAAGCCAAGCCTGACGCTCCCCGTGGCGCTTAAGGCGGGCGACAACGTTTCCACCGACGACATCATGCCGGCCGGAGCCAAAATGCTTCCCTTGCGCTCGAACATTCCTGAGATAAGCAAGTTCACCCTTACGCGCTTGGACCCGGAATTCTACGAGCGCGCCGAAAAAGCGAATTTCGCCGACTGCATCGTGGTTGGCGGCGAAAACTACGGACAGGGCTCAAGCCGCGAGCACGCCGCGCTCGGTCCCATGTATTTGGGCGTCCGCGCGATTCTTACAAAGAGCTTTGCCCGCATCCACAAGGCAAACCTCATCAACTACGGAATCATTCCGCTCAACTTTAAGGACCCCGCAGACTACGACGCGATTAAATTGGGCGACATGCTTGTTTTGTCAAACATCGAGGAAGCGCTCAACACAGGCTGCGACTTTAAGATTGAAGCCAACGGAAAGACAATTTTGGCCGTAAACGACTTGTCAGAGCGCAGCCGGGCGATCCTAAAGCAGGGCGGCCTTGCCAAATACACCAAAAACGGCGGCAATTGACAAGCCATAGGCAGTTCAATATAATAGAAAAGATATTATGCTGCTTATAAAAACGTCTACAAAAGTCATTTGTTCCCTAATGATGGCGGCCGCCTTGATTACCGGAGCCATTTTGGGCCTTTGTTTGGCAAGAACGGCCGACACCGTCAATACAGAAAATTTCACAGAATTCACCACCGCGCTTCCGACAAAAATTCTGGACATAAACGGCGAGTTGATCACGGAATTCACTTCGGAGGAACGGCGCGAAATAATCAGCTTGATCGAAATCCCCCAGCACATGAAGGACTCCCTTTTGACCCGAGAGGACCGAATCTTTTATGAGCACAAGGGCTTTAGCGCCAGGGCCATTTTCCGCGCCGTAGTCGGCGTTCTTACCCGCAGTTCCTTGGGAGGAGGCTCCACGCTGACCCAGCAAATCGCGGGAACCTTGTACTGCGACCGCAAGGAAATGTCGATTTTGCGAAAGCTCAAGGAATTGTGGTGGGCCATTCAAATGGAGCGCCGCTATTCCAAAAACGAAATACTCGAGCTTTACCTAAACCGCGTCTACTTTGGAGGCGGAACATACGGCGTAAACGCGGCCAGCAAATATTACTTTGGCCACGACGCCCGCAGCATCACGCCGGCCGAGTCCGCGATTTTGGTAATTCAGCTTTCAAACCCAGCCTTTTACAATCCCTTTGAGCACCCCAACCGCGCGATGGACAGGCAAAAGGACGTTTTGCGCGCGATGGTCAGCGAAGGCTACATCACTCAAAAAGAAGCCGAAGAATCCTTTGACAACTACTGGCTCAACTTTGACTTTTCACGCACCGACACCTCCGCCTTCTTTATGCGAGACGACAAGGCTCCTTGGTTTAGCGAATACGTCCGCCGCGAATTGAGCGAAATGATTTACGGAGACGCCGACATTTATTCAAGCGGCCTTACGGTAAACACAACGGGAAACATCCTGCACTTGCAAGTGGCCCAGCTTTTGATGGAAAAGCAAATCGCCAACGCAAACGCCAACTACAAGCAGCAAATGGCCGTAAAGCAAAAGGGCGCCTTCAGCACATACATTCCGATGAGCGAATTGATCACCTTGATGTTCAACCTAAAGGGCCTCAAGATGTCAAAGCAGCTTGTGCAGTCTTCGGCCACAAAAGAATTCCAGACAAAGATAAATCCTTTGGTTGACATCGCCAGCCTTATGTTCGGCATCGACAACCTTAAGGTCGGCATCATCAACAAGGCCAACCGCTTGACGCAAGAAAAAGCCAAGGCGCACACAATCGAAGGAACGATGGTAAACTTGGAGAACGACACTGGCTACATCACGGCGCTTATAGGCGGAAGCAAGTTCGACCAATCAAACCAGTTCATCCGCGCAAGCCAAGCGCGCGTGCAGCCGGGTTCGTCATTCAAGCCCCTTTACTTTAGCGCGGCGTTGGACACACCCGACTTTAACGCTGCGACAGCGATTCTCGACGCGCCTTACGAATTTAAAGCCAAAGACGGAAGCAGCTATCTTCCCAACAACTACGGCGGAGCGTGGAGAGGAAACGTTTTGCTTTGGAGAGCCTTGGCGCTTTCTTTGAACATTCCAGCCCTTAAGATTTTGGAAAAAATCGGCTTTGACGCGGCCATCGACAGATCAGTCGCCTTGCTTGGAATTCCACAAAAGGAATTGCCCAGCCGCGCCTTTATTCCTGGCTTCCCGATCGGTTTGGGAACGGTGTCAGTGCGCCCGATAGAAATGGCCCGCGCCTACGCGATTTTCGCCAACGGCGGAAAAGCGATCACGCCGACAGCCATCCGCACGGTCGAAGACCGCAACGGAAACATCATTCTTAACATTGAGCGCGACGTTCACAACAACATGAAAAAGCCGACGCAAGTCATCACGCCGCAAAACTCTTTTGTAATGACAAAAATCATGGAGCACGGCCCCACAGTCGGAACCCTCCGCTTCGGCTCGCAAAACCGTTCAAGCTTGATAGAGCGAAGCGCCGGAGACCCGATGGGATCAAAGTTCGTTTACATCGACAAAAAGACCGGCCAAGAATTCCAAATGCCCGTCGCGGGAAAAACTGGAACGACTCAAAACTGGGGCGACGCTTGGTCAATCGGATACACGCCCTACTACACTTCGGCCTTTTGGTTTGGCTTTGACACTCCCGGAAACTCAATGGGAATGTCGGGCACCGGCGCGACTTTGGCCGGCCCGCCGTGGGGCGACTTTATGAAAGTAATCCACAGGGACCTTCCCTACAAGGATTGGCCGCAGCCCGAAGAAGGCGTCGTAAAAATCAACGTTTGCGCCGAAACAGGAAAGCTTTGCACGGAAGGCTGCAGCCAAATCGCGCTTTGGTTCATGACCAACAACGTTCCCAAAGAAGTTTGCGACCTTCACGGAGTCGGCCGCATGAACACAGAAAAGCGCGCCGAAGACATGCTGCAGGACGCCATGTACCAAACAGGCTTTACGATGGACGACTTTATCGACGACAGCGACTTGTCCACAGGCTTGGACTTGGATTCAATCATAGAAAACAGCGAAAACCAAAGCGTAGACAATTCAATAAATTTCGAAGACGGCAATTCTTTGATGGAGTGATTGATGTTAGTAAGCATAAAGGACATCAAAGTAAAGCGCCGCGTTAGAAAAGACTTGGGAAGCCTTGAAAACCTTAAGGACAGCCTGCGCCGCTACGGCCTTCTAAATCCCATTACGCTAAACTCCAAATACCAACTAATCGCGGGCGAGCGCCGTTTGGAAGCCGCCAAAGCGATTGGCTGGACCAGCATCAACGCAAACATCATCGACAACCTTACGCCCCTAAGCCAGCTGGAAATGGAATTGGAAGAAAACAACCAGCGAAAGGAATTCACCGACGAAGAGCTTATGGAAGGCTACAAGAGGCTTGCCCGCCTTAGAAATCCCAGCCCCTTGCGCCGTCTATGGAACGCGCTGGTTGACTTTTTTGTTTGGCTATTTAAGACAATCGCGTCTTGGTTTAGGAACGGTCAAGGCACGCTGCGCTAAAAGCCTTGACTCGTTCCTTTTGCGGCGCGAATAAAATTATCGCGCCGCAATCGGAAAATAGTTACTTGAAAACGACGCGGACGAACTTTTTCTTTCCGGCGCGCAGGACTAGCTCGCCGTCCTTGTCCAAATCGCCTTCGTTAACGACGCGCTTTACGTCGTCAAAAGTTTTGGCGTTGATCGCCGCTCCGCCCTGCTGAATCAAACGGCGAATGTCGCCCTTTGAAGCGCCGCCGATTTTCGCGGCAAAGAACAAGTCGATCGCGCCGATTCCGTTTTGAATCAAGGCTTTTTCCAACTCAACCGTGGGCATGTCGTCCTTGTTGCCTTCTCCGCTAAAGGCGGCCTTGGCTCCGCTTACGGCCTTGTCGGCCTCTTCCACGCCGTGAATGTCTTTGACAACTTCGTAGGCCAAAGTCTTTTGGGCGATGCGAGTTTCGGGAGCGGCCTGCTGTTTGGCGGCAATCTCTTCGATTTTTTCGCGCGGAAGGAAGGTGAACACCTTGAGGTATTCCAAAACCTTGGTGTCGTCCGAATTGTATAGGTGCTGGTAAATCTGGTAGGCGCTGGTCTTTGTCTTGTCAAGCCAAAGCGCGTTTCCTTCGCTCTTTCCAAACTTCTTTCCGCTGGCGTCAAGAATCAAGGGCATCGTAAAGGCATAAGCCTGCTTGTCTAGCATTTTGCGGATAAGGTCAACGCCCGTGGTGATGTTGCCCCACTGGTCGCTTCCGGCGACTTGCATTATGCAGTTCTTGTCTTGGAACAAGTGGACAAAGTCAAAGCCTTGCAAAAGCATGTAGGAGAATTCGGCAAAGGTGATTCCCGTCTCCAAGCGGCGGCGGATGATGTCTTTGTCCAACATGTAGTTAAGGCTTACGTATTTTCCAATGTCGCGCAGGGTGTCCAAAAAGGAGCGGTCCTTCCACCAATCGTAGTTGTCAACCAATTCCGCTCCGGGAACGAGCGCCTGGATTTGCGAGCGGATTCCGTTGATGTTTGCGTTGACGGTTTCTTCGCTGATGATTTCGCGCTCGGCTGTGGGGCGCGGGTCTCCTATGCGGCCTGTCGCTCCTCCGCACAAAAGAACGGGATGATGGCCCGCGTTGGCCAAACGCTTTGCCATGCACAAAGAAGAATAATGGCCAAGGTGAAGGCTGTCCGCGGTGGGATCGGTTCCCCAATAAAATGAAAAGGGCTTTCCGTCCAAAACTTTTTGCAAATCGCTTTCTTCGCCCGCGATGTCCTTAATCAAACCACGCCATTTTAAGTCTTCAAAAAGTGTCATAGCGGTTATATTATCAGATTGAATGATTCTTTTCAATATGGTAGAATAAATACATGGACTATGGATTTTTTCGAGCGGCGGCGGCCAGCGTTGGCCTAAAAGTCGCCGACCCCGCCTTTAACGCGGAACAAATAATCACGGCGGCAAGCCAGGCCGAGGCAAAGGACGCAAAGCTTGTCGTATTCCCCGAACTTTGCGTGACAGGCTACACTTGCGGCGACTTGTTCTTCCAAGAAAGCCTTTTGACCGCCGCCTTGCGCCAAACGGAACGAATCGCAAAGGAGACCAGCGGCCTTAACATGATAATCGCGGTTGGCCTTCCCGTAAAAAAGGACGGCGCGCTTTACAACGCGGCGGCGGTTTTGTTCAAAGGAAAAATAATGGCGCTTGTTCCAAAAACCTTCATTCCAAACTATTCGGAATTTTACGAGCGCCGCCATTTTAGTCCCGCTTCGTCGCTGGCAAGAAACGAAGTCTTTTATTTTTCAGACAAAAATCCCGCCGTCCCCTTTGGAACGAACATTCTTGTTTGCCCCGAAGGATCAAGCGCCAAAATTGCATTTGAAATTTGCGAAGACTTGTGGGCGCCCAACCCGCCTTCCACAAGCCACGCATTGAACGGAGCCAACATCGTCGCAAACCTTTCGGCCTCCAACGAAATAATCGGAAAAGCCGAATACCGCCGCCTTTTGACAAACGCAGCTTCGGCAAGGCTTTTGAGCGCCTACATATACGCCGACTCAAGCCAAGACGAGTCCAGCCAGGACATGGTGTTCGCCGGCCACAACTTGATAAGCGAAAACGGAAAAATTCTTTCGCAAAGCGAACTCTTCCAAAGCCAAATGATTTTCGCTGACATCGACCTTGCCTTGCTGGAGGCGGAACGCGCCAAGACCACAAGTTTTGGACAAGCCCAAGCCGCGGCGCAAGACAAAGGCTCCTACTTGGAAATTCCCGTTCACCTTAAAGAAAGCGACTACGACAAGACTCCCCTATTTTTTAGGAACGTGGACGCGCGCCCCTTTGTTCCCAACAACAATGAAAAGCGCGACGAGCGTTGCAAGGAAGTCATCGCCCTGCAAGCGCAGGGACTTGCCAAGCGCTTGCGCCACATAAAGGCAAAGAGCGCCGTAATCGGATTGAGCGGCGGCTTGGACTCAACATTGGCCTTGCTTGTGACTTGCCGCGCCTTTGACCTTTGCAAGCTGGACCGCAAGGGAATCTTGGCGGTTACGATGCCGGGCTTTGGAACGACGGACAGAACTTACCAAAACGCGCTTTCGCTTGCAAAGGAAGCGGGCGTTTCGTTAAAGGAAGTTTCTATAGCCGCCGCGGTTCGCCAGCATTTTAACGACATCGGCCAGGACGAAAGCGTCCGCGACGTTACCTACGAAAATTCACAAGCGCGCGAGCGCACGCAAATCCTTATGGACTTGGCCAACAAGTCCGGCGGAATCGTAATCGGAACAGGCGACCTTTCGGAGCTTGCCTTGGGCTGGTGCACTTACAACGGCGACCACATGTCTATGTACGGAGTGAACTCGTCGATTCCAAAAACTCTTGTGCGCCATTTGGTGGAATGGGAGGCCGAAAGCGCGCAAAGCCAAAAATTCAAGGAAGCGCTTTTAGATGTTTTGAACACGCCCGTAAGCCCGGAACTTCTTCCTCCCACTGACGGACAAATTTCTCAAAAAACCGAAGAGCTTGTGGGCCCCTACGAATTGCACGACTTTTTCTTGTACAACGTCGTTCGATACGGATTCGCCCCCTCAAAAATTTATTTTTTGGCAAGCAAAGCCTTTGCGAAACCGAGATTGGAAACTGACAAAGAATCGGGCGGCAAGACCGAAAACGCCGCGCCGACATTCAGCAAGGCTGAAATAAAAAAGTGGCTCAAAACTTTTTACTCAAGGTTCTTCTCCCAACAGTTCAAGCGTTCGTGCATGCCCGACGGAGCCAAAGTTGGAACGGTATCCCTTTCGCCGCGCGGCGATTGGAGAATGCCTAGCGACGCAAGCTGCGCCTTGTGGCTAAGCGAAATCGACGAATTGTTATAGGAGGAACGGAATGAAAAAAAGTTATCTTGCGGCGGAAGACCGCTACCAAAAGATGGAGTACGCCAATTGCGGAAAGAGCGGACTAAAAATGCCGCGCGTGTCGCTGGGCCTTTGGCACAATTTTGGAGAGAGCGCAAAAATCGAAAACGTTCGCGCGATGTGCCGCGCGGCCTTTGACAACGGAATCACTTGCTTTGACATCGCCAACAATTACGGACCGCCCGGTGGAGCCGCCGAAGAAAATTTTGGAAAAGTTTTAAAAAGCGACTTTGCATCCTACCGCGACCAAATGATCGTCACGACAAAAGCCGGCTACGGAATGTGGCCCGGCCCTTACGGCGACGGCGGCTCGCGAAAATACCTTTTGGCAAGCCTTGACCAAAGCCTTGCCAGAACCGGCCTTGAATACTTTGACATTTTTTACCACCACAGAATGGACCCCGAAACGCCTCTTGAAGAAACGATGGGAGCGCTTGACCAAGCGGTAAAATCAGGCAAGGCTCTTTACGCGGGAATCTCAAACTACGATCTTGCGACAACTCTCAAAGCCGCCAAAATTTTGAACGACTTGCATTGCCCCTTTATCGTGAACCAAATTCAATATTCGATTTTCAACCGTTCCATCGAAAAAAGCGGCCTAAAGAAAAAGGCGGCCAAAGAAGGAATCGGCTTGGTTTGCTTTAGCCCGCTTGCGCAAGGCCTTTTGACCGACCGCTACCTTAAGGGAATTCCAAAAGACAGCCGCATAAAAACCGACGGCCGCTTTTTGACAGAAAAAAATTTGACGGCGGAACGAATGGCGCAAATCAAAGCGCTTAACGACATCGCAAAAGCGCGCGGCCAAACTTTGGCGCAAATGGCGCTGGCTTGGGTTTTGCGCGACGGCGACATCGCAAGCGTCATTATCGGAGCGTCGAAACCCGAGCAAATTTTGGACAACGTAAAGGCCGCCCAAAGCGCCGCGTTCACAAAAGAGGAATTGGACGCGATTGACAAAATCGCACCCGCGCAATAATGCTAAGCTACTTGCACGCCTTTCACGCGGGAAACCACGCCGACATCCTAAAGCACGCTGCGCTTATCCAGCTTTTAAAAAAGCTGAACCAAAAAGAAGCGCCCTACACTTTTTTTGACACCCACGCAGGAAGCGGCTTGTATTCAACGCAAGGCGAAAAGGCCCGCAAAACCGGCGAGGCCGCGCGAGGAGTTCTTGCGTTGGCCGAATGCGCGTCGCAAGACAAAAACACGGACCGAGAGGCTTCGCAAGCCCAAAACGCAGGCGGCCAAAATCTTGGCCCTGCAACCGATACTGGTTCAAGCCAAAAAAGCGCCGCGCTCTCGGACTACCTGGACTTTGTCAGCCCATACCTTGCGCGCGACTTGTACCCCGGCTCGCCCTTGATCGAGCGCGCTTTTTTGCGGCCTGACGACGCGCACACAATTTGCGAACTGCACCCCCAAGAGTTTGAGGCGCTAAAAGAAAACATCTTGCAAGCCCAAGAAGGGGCCGCCCCCGATTCTAGGCTTGCGACCGATACTGGCACTAAGACCAAAAACGCGCCACACACGCAAATTCTAAAGGCCGACGGCCTAAAAACTTTGATCGCCCAAACGCCTCCAAAAATAAAGCGCGGCGCCGTCTTGATCGACCCCAGCTACGAGGAGGCCGCGGACTACGAGGCCGTAAAAAAGACCGTTATCGCCGTCCACAAAAAATGGAGCGCGGGCATTATAATGATTTGGTATCCGCTCCTCGCCCACCGCGCGGCGGAAATAGAAAATATGCTTGAATCGATAATAGCCGCGGCAAAAGTTCAAAACGCCAACACAAACATTTTGCGGGCGGAGTTTTGCGTTGACGCGCCGCAGAGCCACATAGAAATGTCGTTGGAAGAAAACGCAGCCGCAAAAGCCGCCGCGGCGGGTACGTCAAACAATCTTGGTTCACCCAACGCGCCGCGCCTTTACGGTAGCGGAATCCTGGTCGTCAACTCGCCCTGGAAGCTGGACGAAGAGCTTGACGCGGCGCTAAAGCATTTGTCGCGCGTTCCAGGCCTCGCTTCCGAGCCGTCTTATTCGGTCGAACAAATATAGTCATCATCGGGCTTGACCCGATGATCTTTTGGGCCAAAGATTGCCGGATCAAGTCCGGCAATGACATAATTGCGACCGTTACGAAAATTTAATTTGTCCGTCCGCCGCGGTCGCCTTGACTTGCGTTCCGTCCGAAAATTTTCCGGCCAAAATTTCTTTTGCAAGCGGGTTTTCGACGTAAGTCTGGATCGCGCGCTTAACGGGCCTCGCTCCAAAGGCTGGGTCGTAGCCCTTTTCGGCCAAGAAGTCGCGGGCGCTTTGGTCAAAGACAAGGGATATGCGCCTGTCCTGCAAGCGGCTTGCGACGCGGGCCAACTGGTTTTGGACTATGCCGGAGATGCAAGACTTGTCCAAGCGGCCGAACATCACTATTTCGTCGATGCGGTTCAAGAACTCCGGCTTGAACGAAGCTTTGAGCAAGCCGCTGACTTTTTCTTTGACCTCAAGCATTTTTTGTTCGCTGTCGGCTTCCAAAATAAGGTCGCTTCCAAGATTGCTTGTCATTATGATGATCGTGTTCTTAAAGTCAACAAGGCGGCCTTGTCCGTCGGTCAAGCGACCGTCGTCAAGCACTTGAAGCAAAACGTTAAAGACATCGGGGTGAGCCTTTTCGATTTCGTCAAAGAGGACGACGCTGTAGGGACGGCGGCGGACGGCTTCGGTCAACTGGCCGCCTTCGTCGTAGCCAACGTATCCCGGAGGCGCTCCGATCAAACGGCTTACCGAAAACTTTTCCATGTATTCGCTCATGTCGATTCTTGTCAAAGCCTTTTCGTCGTTGAACAAAAAGTCGGCAAGGGTCTTTGCAAGTTCCGTCTTTCCGACGCCGGTAGGTCCGATGAACAAGAAGGAACCGAGCGGTTTGTTGGGGTCGCTAAGTCCGCTTCTGTTTCTGCGGATCGCGTCGCTTACAACTTGCACCGCCTCGTCTTGGCCGATGACGCGCTTGTGAAGCTCCGCCTCAAGCTGCAAATATTTTTCTTTTTCGCCCTTCATCATCTTGGCGACAGGAATTCCTGTCCAAGAAGAAACTACGCGGGCGATGTCTTCTTCCGTAACTTCTTGGCGCAAGAGGGAGTCGTTTTGCTCCGAACCGTTTTCCTTGTCCCTTTCTTCGGCGGCCTTAAGGTCTTTTTCCAAAGCGGGAATTATCGAATACTTAAGCTCGGCGGCTTTTTCCAAATTGCCCGCGCGAGTGTATTTTTCTTCGTCAAAGCGGGCCGCCTCCAACTTTTCTTTTAGCTCGCGGGACTTTCCGATTTGCGCCTTTTCGTTTTGCCATTGCAATTTCATCGCGTCGCGCTTGCCGGAAATTTCGGAAAGCTCCTTTTCCAGTTTGGCCAAACGCTCAAGGCTGGCCGCGTCGTCTTCCTTGCTGAGCGACTGCCGCTCGATTTGCAGCTGCAAAATCTTTCGTTCGATTTGGTCAAGCTCCGTGGGCTGGCTTTCGATTTCCATCTTTAGGCGGCTCGCGGCTTCGTCAACCAAGTCGATCGCCTTGTCCGGCAAAAAGCGGTTTGTTATGTAGCGGTTTGAAAGAATCGCGGCGCTGACAAGCGCTTCGTCTTCTATGCGAACGCCGTGGTGGATTTCGTACTTTTCGCGAAGGCCGCGCAAAATCGCGATTGTGTCCTCGACGCTGGGCTCGGCGCAAAAGACTTGTTGGAACCTTCGCTCAAGCGCGGGGTCTTTTTCGATGTACTTGCGGTATTCGTCAAGGGTCGTAGCTCCTATCGCGCGCAGCTCTCCGCGGGCAAGCGCGGGCTTTAAAAGGTTGGCCGCGTTGGTGGAACCGTCGCCTCCTCCTCCCGCTCCCACAATCGTGTGAAGCTCGTCGATGAACAAAATTATTTTTCCGTCGGCCTTCTTGACTTCGTTTATGACGGCCTTCAACCGTTCCTCAAACTCGCCCTTATACTTGGCTCCGGCGACCAAAGCGCCCATGTCCAACGACAAAAGCCGCTTGTTCTTTAGGCTTTCGGGAACGTCGCCGCTGGCAACGCGTCGCGCGAGGCCTTCGACGACGGCGGTTTTTCCTACGCCGGGCTCACCGATCAATACAGGGTTGTTCTTGGTTCGGCGGCACAAAACTTGCATCACGCGCCTGATTTCTTCGTCGCGACCGATGACAGGGTCAATCTTGTCCTGCCGCGCGAGGCTCGTTAAGTCGGTACAATATTTTTCCAGGGAACGCATTGAACTTTCGGGATCGTTTGAGTCAATCTTGCTTGATCCGCGCAATGCTTTGAGCGCCGTCATAATCGCCTGTCGGTTCACGCCGCTAGCTTTCAATAGTTCCGCAGCCTTGTCGGAATTTTCGGTCATCGCCAAAAGCAAGTGCTCGGTGGAAAGGTAGTCGTCGCCAAGAGCGGCCATCTCGGACTCGGCCTTGGCGATTGTCCTTTGCGCGGCCTGCGAAAATGTCAGGTTCGCGTTTCCGCTTACGCGCGGATAGCCGTCAAGCAAGCGCCGCGCCTGGCCGGCCAAAGCGCCCGCGTCCATGCCAATCCGTTCCACCAAGGGAGCGATGATGCCGTCCTTTTGCTCCAAAAGAGCGACTAGAATATGTTCGTTTCCAATTTCGCTATGGTCGTTTTGCCTGGCGACGCTAGAAGCCTCCTGCAGCGCGTCCATAGCCTTTATTGTCATTTTATCTTGATCCATACCTTTAAAATAACAAAAAAAACAAAATTCGGCAAATTTTCTTCTTTTTTTCAAAAAAAAGCCAAAATCTTGAAAAAAATTTATATGAATATATGCAAGAAAGCGCGCTTCGCAAAATCTGTGGGGGGCTTTCGCATATTCACATATAGGAGTTTCGTATGAGCGAATTCAAAAAAGAGCAGACGCTGGAAGAAAAGTACAAGGACTTAAAAACGTCGTTCGTAATCTTTATTTGCGTTGACGACATATTTGGAAAAGGCCTGCCAAAGTACACCTTTGAAAATTTATGCCAGAAAAATCCAAAAGTAAAGTTGAACGACAGGGCCTACAAATACTTTTTTATTTCCAAAAACTGTGATAAAATATTAGACGAAAGGCAAAAGGCATTCTTGTTGACTATCTTTCACGCAAGGCCACGGAGGTAAGGAATATGTTTGTAGGCGAATATGACTATGACACGGACATCAAAGTTCATGAGGAAGTGGCCCGCGAGCAAAAAGCCGTGGAAGCCGCGCGGAACGCCCTTACGATGAACCTGACCGCCGAGCAAGCGGCGCAAATCACCGGCCTCCCCCTAGACCAAGTGCTGGAACTGCAAAAAGAACTGGCCGCCACAACCGCCCAGCCCTCCCCCGCAAACTAATCCGCCCCCTAAAAAAAAATCCCGGCGGCAAAAACCGTCGGGATTTTTTGGCTGGCCAATGCGCCTGGCCAACCTAAACTTTTAGTCGGCCGCAATTGCTGGCCAACCAATCAATCCAAGTCGTTAGCCCAGCCATAACGGCCGGACCACACCCCCCCGCCGCTTGCGCGGCGGGCATCCTAGGCTTGCAAAGCCTCCTAATCGTTAGCCCAACCATAACGGCTGGACTAACTAAAGACTGACGTTAGTTAGAGCCAGTCAAGGCAAATGAGAACGCGCGGCTGTACCAAGCGCCTTGATAGTAACCAGCCATAAGAACGCGGATTGTGCCTGCGTCGCTCCAGTCTTTCATCGGAACCGTGCACACGCCAGTAGAGCTGTCAACAGTGGCGCTCTGGACCACTCCGTTGATTTCGTAGCGGAGGTGAGTGTATGCGATCGGAGTCGTCTTAAGCTGCAGCACAAGGTTGGGCTGCTTGTCGACGTTGATGATGTTTATATTGTTTGCTGCATCCGGAGCCGCGTCTTCAGCTGTGTCAATGGTAGCGGGCGTAAAGCTTGCGTCAGTTGAAGCCGCAGTTACTTCTATGGCCGCATCCTGAATGATGTACAATCCCTGGGCGGCGGAGTTGATCTTAACCAAAACTGTCAAGTCACTGTTCGCTCCCGCGTATTCAGCGTAAACAACCTGGTTTCCAAAGGCCGCGTCATCCGCAGTCAACAAAAGAGGATCGGCAGGAATCGGACTAGATCCGGCCGCGGGCTTGTAGCTGTAGACATGGCCGTTGGCGGACGCGCTCTGTCTTAGCCATTTTACCCAGTTTGAATAGGCCGTGTTGGAAGAATTCCACTGAAGAATGAAGGGAGCCTTCGAGGCGGCTGTTCCCGCGCTTGTCGGTGTCGGAGTTCCGTCCGCAGCCGTAATCGGGTTTTTGAGCGGATCTGTCCGCTTCAAAGCGCCGGCCGTTCCAAAGTTGGTGTTGAACGTAGGAGCGTCGTTTCCAAAGCGGAAGAAGGCGTATTGGCTTCCGTTTGAAACCTTTGCTCCGTCGTAGTACACGCCTCCCTCAAGGTCGTATCTTACGTAATACAAGTTTACGTGATACGGAGTGTAGGGAGTTCCTCCAGAAGCAAGAGTATAGTACTCAGAGCCAGCAGGCATCTTTGTCACATAGGCGATATCCTTTGAGGCGTCGTAGTAATCAGTTCCAGGAGTGGCGACAACTTCCGCAGTTGTGTCAACAGCATCCCAAGTGGCTGTGACGGCGGCATCGGCGTCTTTTTTCATATACGCCATTTTTCCGCTGGTAAATGTAGTTACAGGCGTATCAAGCTTTGCGCGGGGCGTCCATATTCCGTCAGAGCCAGACTCAGCGACATCCGCATACATGTCAGTTGTAGCGTTATCGTCCGAATACTTAGAGCAGCCGATGGCGTTGTAGGCCACAACCTCAAAGTCGTAGAGGTAGCCGGTCTTGAGGGTCAAAGTTATGCTCGTGCACTGAGAAAGGAGCAGGTTTGTGGCCGGCGTGGCTGTTTGTGTGAAGTATCCGGAATCAATCAAGGCCGAGGCGCTGACTGTTGTAGTGCCCTGTATTCTTACAGTGCCGCTTGCAAATCCGAAAACTTCTTGGGTAGCAGTCTCACTGCCGCCAGTAAAGTCAACAGTATAGGTAGAAATGCGGAGCAGGTATCCCTTTTCGTTTGTGGCGTTGTCAGCCCACTCAAGGACGACGTCATAAGTCTCTTTTCCGCCGCCAAAGGTGCCCTCTTTCAAATAGGCTGTCAAGCCAGTAGGCGCGGCAGGAATTGTCTTAATGCCCTTAAAGTCGATGTCATCTTTTTTTGAAGTGTTGGAAGGCTCTACAATGATGTAGTCAGACCAATAGCCAACTTCCACTCCGTTGTTAAGGAATGTGACGGCGGCCCTGTAAGAGCCGGCGGGGATGTCATTCCATGTCGTCGCGGCAAAAGTCTTTTCGTTCGCGCCGGGGCCTGATGTTGGCGTTACATTCGTAGACTTGATAGCTTCGTTTGTGTAGATGTTGTAAACGCCCACAGTCACGTCGGTAACGCTGTTGTCGGGGTCCAAGCATTTTCCGCCAATTACGACAGTGCCCTTTCCCTTAAGGTCAATAGGGCTAAGGTTGAACTCGAGGGGAGTCGCGTTGTCTCCGTTTGTCAAGTCCTGAGCGGCGTGCGCCCACAAGGCTGTCGTAACTGCAGCTCCTGTATTCAAGTAAGCGTCAGAGGACTTATAAAGAGTCTCGGCAGTATCGCTTGCATGAGCGGCAGGAATCGCGGTTGTTACATAGGCGTAGAGCCAAAGGTCGTAGCTTGCCGCTTTCAAGTTGGGCACCACAAATTCCGTTCCAATTAGTTTTGGCGGAGTAGATGTGTCGTAAACTGCCGTTCCGCCTGTCAAGAAGTAGTAGTCCTCAGCCTTTCCGTTGCTGATCGCTCTAAGAACCAATTTCAAATCGCCGGTTCCAAAAGTTGTTCCCGGCAATACCGTCCTCTGGATCCACGGGTCGTATACCGCGGTTCCAGAACCGTCCGACAAATCAACGTTGTTCACATTAGCGCGCAACGTTCTAGTGCTGGAGTAGACGCTCGCGGCGCCATTGTCCACGCTGCCTGAGTCCAAGTTGGAACAGGCGACAAAGAACAGCGCAGAGGCAAGAGCCAGCGCCATTCCCAAAGCTTTTTTTGCTTTCATATTAGCCTCCTTATGGCTTTTTTTTATTTTTCCGCTATATGCGGAATTTTACCCTAAATTAATACGGCGACACGTATGTGATGGTCAAATACGCCAAGTCGCTGTAAACCCTTTTTTGCGTGTCCGTTACGTACAAGCGCAGCATATATGAATGGTAATTGTCAAACTGCGCGCTGGAGTTCATTGTAAGCTTTATTATTCTAGAGCTTCCAACTTCATCCTCCTCGTACTTAACTTCTTCGCCTGCAAGTTCTGCGGCCTCTTTGTCCTCCTTGTCCATAATATATTGGACGGTCCACTTGTAAGTGACCGCTCCCGGCGGCCCCACAATTGTCAAATAATCACTCGCGTTCAAGTGGTAATACAGCTGAAGCATTTCGCTGGGCACAAAATCCGGATCGCCTACGGATGGAACCGGAGCGTCATGGTATTTTTCCACAGGAGCGAACTGACTGTTGTAATCATCTATCATTGAATCTATATCATTCGAGCATGAAGCGCATAAAGACGCGGCGCAAAGGACAAGAGCCAAAGCGCCTTTTGTCAAGGCCTTCACTTTTTGTCCTCCTTTGCGTCAGCGGCGGCTTTTTTATTTCCGCCCGAAAACCTAAGGGGAATTCTGCCCATGGCGTAAGCCCGTGGATAGAACCCAAGCACTGAATCGTACTCCGCTCCACCTCCAAATTCAAAAAATTTCCAACCGAGGCCAACATTGACCCCGCCGACAAAAGCGCTAAACCATTTGGAAGCGGCGATTTTTCCCGCTCCGGTTTGCGCGAGTTTTTCAATTCTATAAGCTGGATAAATCTCCGCGATTAGGCGCGGAGCCTTTTTTCCCAGCCTTACTTGGACGCCCGCCGGCGCGCTGAACGTAAGGCTCAACAAATAAGGAGGGCTTACGTAAGTGTTCGAGATTGTGTATTTGTATGGATAGCTGTCTCCAGGGAACGCCACTCCTGCGTCAATTCCGCCGCCCACAAAAATCGGAGTGTTCTTTATCACAAAGCGCGCCCTTGTGTTTATGTCCAATCCCCACTTATAAGGACTTGGGAAGGTTCTTCCGCTAAGGCCCACTAATATGCTATGCTCTTGCGGGAACACGTCGGCCCTGTCCTTGCTGCCCGGGATTCTGTCGGTAAAGGCGCTTCCCTTGACTACAACTTCGTCGGCATGGACCATGCGCATTCTAGGCGGCTTTTCGCCAGGCTTTAAGAACACTTTTTCAAAGCGCAGCTTGTACACAGATCCGTCCGCGTGGCCTGTAAGCAAAATGCTGTCGTCGCGGTTAAAGGCAAAGCTTGTCAATGTCGTCTGGTTAAATGGCGGAACGTAGCCAATGTATTTGCCGGTCGCAAGGTCGTAAAATTCTATGTTGTCCTTTGCCGTAAGGACCGCTAAATTTTTTCCGTTGGAAGTCAGCTTTAAAGCCTTGGCGCTTTTTCCGTTGGGAACGATTGTCATGACGCGGCTTCCGTCAAAGCGGCGGATTGTAATCAAGTCGGGCCGCTCCAAAGAAATTACGGCCGACGAGTCCGCGGTAAACAAAACGCCGGCGCCGCTTCCGCTGTAGAAGGGCATCGAATTAACCTTGCTGCCGTCTGTGGCGTTCCAGATGAAAATTTTATCGTCAAGGCCCGCGCTCGCCAAGAATCCGTCGTTGCGGCTAAAGTCAAGGCTGTAGACGTTGCCTAAATGGCCCACCAAATTCTTGTCCGAAATTTTTTGCGTGTAGTGCAAAACGATAGACATGTTGACCGTTCCGTCGTCAAAGGCAACGGCCATGTGGTTTCCGCTATGGCTAAAGGCGCTCGCGGTTACGCGGCGGTCTTCCGAAAGCTGCACGGAATAAGACGGCTCAATCTCGCCCGAAATGGCGACTTGCTTGGGAAGGTCGTTGAAATTCCAAACGCTAAATTTTCCGCCCGCGCTCAGCGCCATGAACATGTCGCTCTCTGTGACAACGTCCCAAGCGAACTGCAGGCTTACCGCTCCGTCGTAACCTATTGTGTGGACCAAGCGGCTGTCAAAGCCGTCGCGGATAAAAATCGCGTTTTGTTCTGTAAGCGCAAAGTAGCCGTTGTTGTTGCTCCAGCAAAGTCCCAATACAGGGCTTGGAGTCTTTAGGCTTGGAGCGGCTCCCGGAACTGACGCGGAGGCTTGTTCGTCGGTGGCGTTGTACGGCATCTCGGTTCCGTTGTACGCCGCTGGCTCTCCACTTTCCGACGCCGGAGCTTCTTTTTCAACGTCGGTCTTGGAAGACAAGTCGATTGTCTGGGCGCGCAAATTCATTCCGCACAAGAGCAAAACGCAAGAGAAAATAAATTGTTTAACAATGCGCTCCCCGACTTTTTTCATTTAACCTTCCGCGTCCTTTTGGCCGTATTCGCATGCGGCCCCTAAAATTTTCGCGTGCTGGATAAGCTCCAGCGATTTTTTAATTTGCTTGTAAAGGCGTATTTCGCCCGTTCCGCTTCCGCCGCACAAAACTTTGAGCAAGTTTCCGTCAGGAAGCCAGTAGTCCTTGACCAGCATTTCGTTGGCCTGGCAAAAAACGTCAACGTCAAGAATGTAGTTTTTGCAATTGACGCTGGCAGACCAATGCAATTCTTCGCCGCCGTCGTTTGACGGAGAGCGGACGCAAGACCATTGGGCCGAGTATTTTTTTATTTTTTGCTGGGGGCCAAAGCCGTAAAAGTCGTCCTCAAATTTTGCAAGCGCCACAAGGCGGCCGTCGTAGTCGCCGCCAAGCGCGAATCCTGAATCCTTCATAACCTTGCCGGTAAAAATGCTGGTAAGGCGGCTTGAAGAAATATGGATAAAGGGCGTCGGCATAGCCGTTCCCCAAGACTTTTCCACATACCCAAAAGAATGGTCGGGCGACACCGCGTATTCCTGGCCGTCAAGCGTCACCATTCCCGAAAAGCGCGCTGTAAGTCCGCCGGCCAGCCAATGCATTCCGTCTTTGCTGAATGTCTCGGGGGCGTCAAAGTCCCTCTCGTACTTTAAATTCCATTCCATGCGACCTGACGACGTTCCCCACTCTGTAAAGGAGCGAGCTTCCACTTCTGTAATCGCCATGACTCCGTACAACTCGTTGTCGCTAAAGGCGCAGCCGCCCGCCTTTATTTCAAAGCCTTTTTTCTGCGCGTTAAATTCGCTGTTGGCAAAAAAGCGGTTGAGCTGCTTTGGATGGCTTCCAAAAACTCCCGCGCGCACGCAGGCAAAGCTTGGAATGACGCCCTGCTTGGCGGGCGCTTTGATTTCGATGTTTCCGGCAAGCGCGGCCTGCAAATCGCCAGCGTCTATCTTTTCCTCTTCCTCAACTTGCGGAAGGATTGTCCGCTCGTAACTTAACGCAGGATTTTCCGACATTAGTTCGATGTAGAACAAACGTTCCTCACCGCTGGCCGCGTTTATTCCGTTAAAGAAATAACGCCAGCGGTCTAAGCCGCACTTCTTAAGAGAACCCTTTAATTTAAAACCGTTGCTTTTAATAGCTTTTTTTGAAACGGACATTTTACCGCCTTAGGCGCCGCGAATTTTTCGACAAAGCGCCAATTCCTCTCTTTAAGTATCGGCAGAAAATACCTAAAAGTTGAGGAAAATTATGCTTTTAAAATTTAACGAAAGGTTTTATATAATAGAAGAGAAAAGTCCCCGCGACGGCGCGCGGGAAAAAGAAGAGACGGATTTTGTCGTTATTTTAGGAGGCTGTCGATGGCCTTGATGATTTCGTCGCGGTTGGTGAAGTTTTCGTCCAAGTATTCAAAGGCGTTTACGGCGTCGCGCTGGGCGTGCTCATACCAAATCGAGTACAATTCGGTCGAAAACTCGTCGCCGACAAAGGGCGCGCCCTGTATATCGCTGACCAAAAGCCGCATCAATTCGATGCACTTTGACATTTTTTTATCCATAAAAACACCTCTCTGGACCTTTTTCTGACTCATTCAATTTTAGCGCGCTTTTAGCAAAAAAGCAAGAAAATTTGACAAATCAAAAAAACGGGTGTAAAATTATAAGTCTAGGCAAAAAGTTCGGAGAGTCGATGAAAAAATATCAATACGACAAAGAAGAACTTTCTCTTTTGGAGCGCGCCTGCGTTCCGCTGGCCATATACCAGTACATAGACAAGCGAATCGTCACATTGGCCATTTCGGACGGCTTTTTGGACCTTTTTGAAATTCCCGACCGTGAAAGCGCGATAAAAATCATAAGCAAAGACTTGTACTACGGCTGCCACCCGGACGACCTTGCGATGCTGGAAAACGCGGCCCACCTATTTGCCTCAAACGACCAGCCCTACAACATCGTCTACCGCACAAGAATCGGCGGCAGGTACAAGATACTCCACGCCCGCGGGATGCACGTTCAAAAAGGAGACGCAAGGCTGGCGGTGGTTTGGTTTTCCGACGAAGGCGAATACCAGGAGGAAGGCGAGCAAAAGGGAGACTTTTTGGCGGCGGCCTACTCCAACCTTTTAAGGGCCAACACGCAGGAACGCCTTTTGCAATACGACTACCTTACGGGCTTTCCGACAATCAGCCACTTTTTTTACATGTGCGACACAGTTTTTTATCCAAAAAGCTTGGAAGCCGGCGAAACGCCAATCATGCTCTTTTTTGACATGAACGGAATGAGGCGCTTTAACGCCAAGTACGGATACGCGGAAGGCGACAAATTGATCCACGCCTTTGCCCGCCTTTTGGCGCAAACTTTTTCAAACGATTGCTGCAGCCGCTTTGGCATGGACCGCTTTTGCGTCTACACCAACGACAAGGACTTGGAAAAGCGCCTTTGGCAATTCTTTTCCGACTGCGAGCAAATCAACGGCGGAAGGTCGCTTCCGGTGCGGGCGGGCATTTATTCCAAGAACATTGAGGTTTGCGGAGCCAGCTTTGCCTGCGACCGAGCCAAAATGGCTTGCGACTCGGGCAAGGGCGCCTTTGTCTCAAACTTCACTTGGTTTGAAAAATCGATGCTGGTCGAGGCCGAAAAGCGCCAATACATTGTGGAAAACATCGACCGCGCCATCGCCGAAAAATGGATAAAGGTTTACTACCAGCCGATCATCCGAGCCGCCAACGGAAAGGTTTGCGACGAAGAGGCGCTGGCCCGCTGGATTGATCCGCAAAAAGGCTTTTTAAGCCCGGTTGACTTCATTCCGATTTTGGAAGACTCCGGCCTTATTTACAAGCTTGACTTGTTCATGCTGGAAGAAATTCTAAAAAAACTGGAAGAGCAAAAAAAAGCCGGCCTATACTTGGCTCCGGTTTCTGTGAACCTTTCGCGCTCGGACTTTGACTCTTGCGACATCGTGCAGGAAATTTACCAGCGCGTCCAAAAGTCGTCGATTCCTCTGGACAAAATCACGATAGAAATAACCGAAAGCATTTTGGGCGGCGACTTTGACTACATGAAAAGCCAAATCAAGCGCTTTAAGGATTTGGGCTTTAAAGTTTGGCTTGACGACTTTGGCTCAGGATACTCTTCGCTTGAAGTCTTGCACGACGTTCCCTTTGACTTGATAAAATTCGACATGAAGTTCATGCGCGAATTTGAAAGGAGCGAAAAAAGCAAAATCATGCTTAGCGGCCTGATAAAAATCGCCGCAGAGCTTGGCTTGGAAACAGTTTGCGAGGGCGTAGAGACAGAAGATCAAGTCGAATTCCTAAAAGAAATCGGCTGCGTAAAGCTGCAAGGCTACTACTATTGCAAGCCGATCCCCTTGGAAGAAATATTCGAGCGCTACAAAAAAGACGTGCAAATCGGTTTTGAAAATCCTGACGAATCCGAATACTACGCTCAAATCGGGAACATAAACCTATACAACATTTCTTCCATAACAAATTCAAACGACCAAATCTACAAGAATGTTTTTAACACGCCGCCGATGCTTATAATGGAAGCGACAAAGAGCGAAATTAAAATTGTACGCGGCAACAAGTCATACAAGGAATTTGTCAAAAAGAATTTTAGGCGCTTGGCGGTCGAGGGCAGCGTCATCGGAAAGACTATTTACATCAACGAAACAAACCGCAGGCGAAATCCCCTTTTCTTTGAAGTGATTAGAAAGTGCTGCGAAAGCCCAGAGCCTGTCATCATCGACCAAGATTTGAACGACGGAAGCAACGCGCACATTTTTGTAAAGCGGGTGTCCATAAACCCCGTTACAAAAGTCGTGGCTCTTGCCGCGGTAATTCTTGCCGTCTCAGACATATAATAGCGAAAAAAACAGGTCAAAATTTTTTCCACTAGAAAAAAGCCTTAGTTTTTAGTAGAATGTTTTGCATGAAAAAGATTTCTTTGTTTATCGTCATCGCTTTATTTGCGGCCTTGGCTTTTGCCGCAAAGCCCTCTTCCGAATATCCAATGCTAAAAATCACGCCCGTCCGCCAAAAAATTTGGGACGGCGTTCCCTCGATGAAAGGAAAAAGCTCGCGCTTGGACTACTACAAGCCGATAGACAAAAGCTCCGACGCCGCTGTGATCGTTTGCCCGGGCGGAAGCTACCACCACTTGGGAATGTACCACGAAGGAAAGGATGTGGCCTTGTGGCTTTGCTCCAAGGGAATTTCCGCCTTTGTCCTAAAGTACCGCGTAAGCGGGAACGGCTGGAGCCACCCGGCGATGCTGCAAGACATCCAGCGCGCGATCCAAATCGTACGGCAAAACGCCGCCCAATACGGAATCAACCCAAACAAAATCGGAGCCATCGGCTTTAGCGCGGGAGGCCACTTGGTCTTGATGGCGGCCGAATTTTCCGGCCAAGATGAATTGAAAAAATTGGGAATCGACGCCGGCGTAAGCCTTGCGCCAAACTTTATCGTTCCGGTCTACCCGGTCGTCTCAATGCAAGACGACATCGCGCACGTCCGCTCCCGCAAAAGCCTTTTAAGGAATGACTTAAGCCAAGAGAGAAAGGACATGCTTTCGCTTGAGCTTCACGCGGACAAAATAAAGTGCCCTGTTTTCCTAATCGCCAACAAAGACGACCGCACGGTGGACTACCGCAATTCCGAGCGCATGGACTTAGCCATGAGCCGCGCCGGCGTCCAACACGTTTTTGTACTTGGAGAAAAAGGCGACCACGGCTTTGGAATGGGCAACAACGATTTTGTCCACACGACAAAGTGGAACGACAACTTGCTCCTGCCCTGGCTGCGCGAAAACGGCTTTGCGCGATAATTGTTCGCAAGCCTAGAAAGCGGCGGCGATGACTTCCGACACGTCCGAGACCGGTATGAACTTAATGCCGGCCTTTACCCTCTCCGGAGTTTCTTCCAAGTCGCGCAAATTGGCTTTAGGAATCAAAATCGTCTTTATCTTATTGCGCTTGGCCGCCACCGTTTTTTCGCGCAGGCCGCCGATCGGGAGAACTTGGCCTGTAAGGCTAAGCTCTCCGGTCATCGCAAGATTCGGCTTTATAGTCTTTCCCGTCAAGAGCGACACAAAGGTGGTGGCCATTGTGATGCCAGCGCTGGGTCCGTCCTTGGGCGTGGCGCCTTCGGGAATGTGCAAGTGGACGGTGTTTTCGTCAAACCATTTCGCGTCTTTTTTTCCGTTTGCGATTAAGTAACGCCTCGCCCAGTTAAAGGCGATTTGCGCGCTTTCTTTCATCACGTCGCCCATCTGGCCCGTAAGCTGCAGTCCTCCGTTCTTTCCGGGGAACGAAACAGACTCAAGCAGCAAGGTGTCTCCGCCCATGCTGGTCCAAGCCAAGCCGATCGCGGTTCCTGGCTTTGACGCGCGCTTGATGGAGCTTTCGTCAAAGACCGGCTTTCCCAAATACTTGTTCAAGTCGGCCGCGTCAATCGAAAGCTTTTTGCTTGTGTCCGGCTTTTCTTGCGACAATAGTTCCGTCACAAGCTTGCGGTTGATTTTGTCCAAGGCCTTTTCAAAGGCTCGGACGCCGGACTCGCGCGCGTATTCTTCGGCTATTCTAAGAAGCGCGGCGCTTGTGTATTTTACCTGCGCTTTTTTGAGGCCGTTCTTTTCCAAATTTTTTGGAATCAAGTAGCGCCGCGCGATTTCCATTTTTTCCTGGTCGATGTAGCCGGGAAGCTGGATGACTTCCGCGCGGTCCAACAAGGGAGCGGGAATCGAGTCCAAGGTGTTGGCCGTAAGAATAAAGAAAACGTCGCTGATGTCAAAGGGCAAATCCAAATAGTTGTCGCGGAACGAAACGTTCTGCTCCGAGTCAAGCGCTTCCAAAAGCGCCGAGGCCGGGTCGCCCTGCGCGCTTGAGCCCATCTTGTCAACTTCGTCGATCAAGAAAACCGGCGAGCGGCTCTTTGCGATTTTAAGTCCCTGAATGATTTTTCCTGGCATCGCGCCGATGTAAGTGCGGCGGTGGCCCTTGATTTCGGCCTCGTCGCGCATTCCTCCGACGCTAAAGCGGTAGAAGGGTTTGTTCATCGCGCGCGCGATACTGTGGCCGACGCTGGTTTTTCCTACGCCCGGCGGGCCAACCAAGAGCAAAATCGAGCCCTTGTTGTCTTTCCTAAGCTTTCGCACCGCCAAAAATTCCACGATGCGCTTTTTTACGTCGTCCAAGCCGTAGTGGTCCGAGTCAAGAATTTTCTTTGCCTTGGCCAAGTCGTATTCTTCGACAATTTCGTCCTTCCACGGAAGCGCGCAGACAAGCTCCAAAAAGTTTCTGGTGCCGATGTATTCGGGCGAGTTGGGATCCATCACTTGGAATTTAGAAAGCTCGCTTTCGACGCTTTCCTTTATCTCGCCTTCAAATTTAAGCTCGTCGATTTTTTCCTTAAATTTTTTGTAGTCGGTCGCGGTTCCCTGCGCGTCGGTTCCAAGCTCTTCTTGGATTGACTTCAGTTCCTCGCGCAAAAAGTAGTCGCGCTGATTTTTTTCCACGCGTTCGTTTATCTCGCGCTGAATCTTTTTTTGGATGCGCAATAGTTCCTGCTCCTTTTTGATAAAGACAAGAACTTGCTCCATTCTTTGGCGGACGTTGACCGTCTCCAAAATTTTTTGCTGGTCGTTTTTCTCGATGTTTAAAATCGAAGCGATGAAGTCCGCGATTTTTCCGGGGTGGTCGATGTTGACCATGTTCAAGCGCATTTCCTCGCTGAACATCGGATTGTTCTCACTGATTTCCTTCATCTCGCTGATGAGGGCGCGGGTCAAAGCCTTGACTTGGAACGTGTTGTCCTCCTCCTCGTCAAGGTAGTTTACAAGCGCGGCCATCGGGCTCTGCTCGTGCAGGGAGGAACGGATTTTAAAGCGCTTTATCGTGGAGATGAAAATGTTTATGCCGCCGTCGGGCAAATTTATTTTTTTGATTATGCGGGCGGCCGTTCCAACGGCGCAAAGATTTTTTATCGAATTCTTCTTTTTGTCGTCCTTTGTCAAAACGATTCCGATAAAGCCGTCGGCCTTCATCGCCGCTTCGACTGTCTTTTGGTCGTCCTCGTTTGATATTTGCAAGGGAGTGAAAATGCCGGGAAAAATCGGCCGTCCCTGAATCGGAAGCAAATTTAGCGACGCGGGCAAAACCTGTTCAATCGGCAAAATTTGGGCCGGCTCTGTGTCCGCTGTCTTGGTCTCTGTTTCTGTGTTTTTCTTCTTAGCCATACCTTTAAATATAAGGAATTTTCGCCACAAAGTCAAATTTTGTGATAATATAGAAGAATGAAAGCATTGACACGCAGCGCGATATGGCGATACGCCGTTGGACAGTTGGGATGGCCGATTTTGAGCGGCCTTGTAAGCTCTTGGCTGGTATACTTTTACCAGCCCGACCAAGCCGGCCTTGCGGAGGGAATGCCCCTTTTTATCCCCCAGGGCCGCGTTGTTTTTGGCCTTTTGACGATAATAGGCCTTGTCGGAGCGCTTGGCCGTCTTTTTGACGCGGTGACCGACCCCTTTGTGGGAAACCTTTCGGACAAGTGCCGCTCCCCCCATGGCCGCCGCGTTCCCTTTTTGCGCAAGTCGGCCCTGCCCTTTGGAATCTCTACTCTTTTGATCTTTTGCGCCCCTATACAAAAAATTAGCGCCATCAACACAGTCTGGCTTTTTGTCTTCGTTCTCCTGTACTACTTTTTGCTCACTTGCTATTACACGCCCTACACTTCCCTCATCGCCGAACTGGCCAAAAGCCAAAAAGAAAAGCTCGCGCTTTCGACTTGCATCTCCCTCACTTTCATCGTGGGAACGGCAATCTCCTACTTGGCGCCTGCTGTTTGGACCCTCTTTATTTCGAACGGAATGGAACGAATTTTTGCGATGCGGCTTACATTTGGAATTTTCTGCGCGCTTGCTGTCGTTTTGATGCTGGTTCCCGCCTACACCCTAAACGAAAAGGATTATGTCCAAGATTGCGGCGCGCAGGACGAACAAGGCGGCATGTTCTCGTCGCTGGCCAAAACTTTCGCCAACAAGGACTTTAGAATTTTCGCAAGCCAAGACGTCATTTATTGGTTCGCGCTTACAATGTTCCAAACTGGACTTCCGTTTTTTGTGACGGCCCTCTTAAAGCTTCCCGAAAGCTACGCAACCCCGATGTTTGTCGGCTTGACCGCCGCCTCCTTACTCTTCTATTTGCCGGTAAACGTTTTGGCAAAAAAATTCGGAAAGAAAAAAGTTGTCGTCGCGGCCTTTTGCTTTTTTGTCGCCGATTACTTGTTCACAGGCTTTTGCGGCGAATCGTTGGCGATTCCCCAAAAAGTTCAAGCGCTGATTATGGTATTGGCGGCCGCCTTCCCAATCGCGGCCTTTGGCATATTGCCGCAAGCGATGGTTGCCGACATAGCGCAAGCCGAGACCGCCGCCACCGGCCAAAACCGTTCCGGAATGTTCTTCGCCGCCCGCACCTTCGCCTTTAAGTTGGGACAAAGCGCGGCCATGCTTTGCTTTGCAAGCCTCGCCACAATCTCCCGGCAAACAGGAGGCGGCTACCGAATCGTCGCCGTCGTCGCCTCAATCTCCTGCGCCCTCGGCGCCTTCATCCTTCTTTTTTACAACGAGCGCCGAGTTGTGTCTGCCCTAGCCGCTGACGAGTGAACTAAAAACGCGCGAAGGCGCGGGGCGGCTGACGAAAATACTACGTCGGTCACCACCTCCGTTTTGCGTAAGGAAATTATTTACTTGCACGCTCTCGCGTGCGGGCAATCATTTTGCGTCATCATTGCGGCGCGATAATTTTATTCGCGCCGCAAAAGGAACGAGTCAAGGCCTTGAGCGAAGCGTGCCTTGACCGTTCCTATTCGTCTGAATCGCTTGAGTTAAGCACAAAGTCGCCGTATTTGTCGGCGATTTTTGTTTTGATGCTGTCCATCGGACGCCATACGACCGACAGGGAGAAGAAAGGAGAAAAGTCGTAGTATTTTTTTCCGGCGCTGTTAGTAATAAGGCGCGGCGAAATCTTAAACTTCATATTAAAGTCCCAGTCATGCAGCTCGTGGGTCATTTGAATTATAAAAGACTTAAGCTTAAAGCCGCTGGACTTTCTTAGGCCCTCGTTGTCAAACCTAAAGCCGTTTATCAAGTCAATGATGGGATTGGTCTCGCCGGGAATTCGGCCGGCTTGTCCCGCCGCGGATTGGAAGTAGCGGTAAATAACGTCATTGCGGGATTCGGCCGCAAATTTTACGTAGAACATTTTGTTCAGCCTAAATGTGACAGACGGCGTAAAGACAAAATACGATTGCGTCGGTCGGACAAAGTCGTAAGAAATGCTCGTGGAAAGGCCGGGCGTGATTTCTATTCTGTTCTTCCACTTTTTGTATTTTTTTCCGGAAGAAGTGTAAGCCAATGACAAGGAGTATGGAACGAACTCTTTTTCCTTGTTGGCAACCCAGCCCTTTCCGTAAGAGGCGATGGTTCCGTCCGGATTGTATTTGTCTCCGTCAAAATCGTAGGTTGTCGTATACCTCATCGTGTAGGCGGCTTGCAAGCCTTCGTAGCTCAGAGCCAGCTTTAAGTCTTCGTGGCGCCAATCTTCCATATTGTAATTGTAGGACTCGGTAAACTTTAACTTTGAATTAAAGATTGAGACTGACATCGATTGTCTAAAGGGCTCTTTTTGCCATGTGTCGTCGTTAGAGCTTTTCTTTGAGATGCCGGTTTCCGCAGTCATCGTCACATAAGGAAAAGTCAAATTGAGGGTTCCGTAATATTTGTCAACTTGCGGAGGAAGCGTTGCGGTAAGCGTCAAGCTTTGCTTAAAGCGCTCGTTAAATTCGTTGGCGGCCAAAGTTGCGCTCAAGTTGTGCGACGTAATTGAATCCTTGTCGGTCCAGTCAACGGTAAGATAATCCCATTCAGGATTTTCAGAGTCTCCGATAAATTCCGTTCGCAGCCAGTTGACGTTTGTATTCCACGAAAACGACGTTTCCTTAAAATGCTTAAAGTAAACCAAGGGCTTTAAAGTCACGGAGTTGGAGCCGTAAAGCTTCATGTAAGAGGCCTTGTAGTCAGACAAGATAAGGTTTTTCTTTTCGCTTTCGCTGTAGCCGCCGTTGGACCTTCCCAAATTTGTAGACGCTTGGTCCAAAATAAAGGGGTGCTTTTGATAGTAGCGCTCGTAAGTAAGATTGTTTGTGATTGAAAAAAAACTGTCGTAAAAGCTCAAGTTTGAGTTGAGCGTGACAGGAGCCTTTACCTGAAAGTACGAAGCCTTTGGATTCTTAAAGTCAAAGTCTTTTGAGGTGGCTAAGGGTTCCGACGCGTAAGTTATCTGCGAAGAAAAGTCAGGGCTAAAGGAATAGTCCAGCGAGTACGAGAACGGCGTAAAGGAACTTTGCGACGGAAGCGAAAAGGCCAAGTCGGGCAAAACGCTGTCCGGGAACAAAATGGAGTCCTGCTCCTCTTGGCTTTCGGCCTCTTCCGTTTTTTCGCCTTCTGCCTCTTCTTCTTCGTCAAAGGCTGGAGAGGCCAATTCCATCGCCAGCGTCTTGTCAGTCTTTTTTGTTTTGTCCCTTGTTATTGAAGTCGAGAAAATCGTTCCCGAAACTTTTATGCCTGTCTTTAAGGGCGTCACAGTTGACGGATAAAAGAATTTTCTGCTCGGAGTGAACGTAGACCAACCGTCAGAAATTTCTTTTGGCGTCAAATCGCTAAAGGTGGCGGCGGCTTCGCTAAAAGCGATTGACGAATTAAAAGAAGTTATGGAAAGCGAATTGACAAATGGCTTTACAATCTCCGGGAGCGGAACTGTGTACGACGCGTTGCTGTCCCAGTTAAAGGAATTGATTTCCGCCGCCTCGCGCTTTTCGTCTTCGGTCTTGGTCGTATTTTCCATGTTGGGATTGTTCAGCAAGTAGCTAAACCAGTCCATCGTTTCGCTTCTGTCGCCAAAATCATAGTTAAAGAAAGGATCTGAATAAATCGGAATTGACAAAGAATAGCTAAAGGGAAAGCTTCCGTTCACTTTGAAATTTCCCTTGTATCTAAACGGCAAGTGGAGGCCCATAAAGTCGGACTCGTCCTTGTAGACCGTTCCGCTGTTGCCAAAGCGATGCCAATAAGAACTTTGCTTGTCCTGAAAAACCGTGTTTGAAAAACCAAGAATCGCGCTCGCTTCGATGGCGGGAATCTTGTCCGCTCCCTTAAAGGCGCCAGCCAAGCCGGTCGAAACGCCCAAGTTTGTGTAGTAATCCAACAATACTTTCAAATAGTTTGACGTGTCGCCCTTGTATTCCGTGTCAAGGTTGTGCATTATCAAGCCCTCGCGCTTTTGGTCCATAAGCTTGGTGGGCTTAATCAAACTAAAATAATCGCCAAGAATGTCGTCCTCTTTTTTTTCGCTGGACTGGCTTGTACTGCTTGTGTCCAGCGGCTTTCGGCCAAACAAATAAGTCGTCGTCTGAAAATAATAGCCGGCGCGGTTTCTGTAGCCAAATACCGGATTAAAAATCAATTCGTCCTTTGGATAATAAAAGGCCGGCAAATACATTACAGGAACGGGACCTACATAAACAAGCGCGTTCAAAAATGCAAACTCATTGCCCGGCAAAAGCCAAATGCGGCTGGCCTTGATGCGCCAGTGGGGATTTTCTTCTTCGTCGCAAAACGTAAGGGAGCCGTTCTTAAAAGAAATCGCCCCGCTGTCGTCGCGCGCGAACAAATCGGAGGCGACGGTAATTTTTGAGCCGCTGGGCAAATTGATGGCGTTGCTTTCGGCCTTGACGACGCGGGAATTGTCAAACACTCCTTCCAGCGTCTGCGTGTTAAGAAGGAGGCTGTCGGCGGAAATAGTTTGGCTCGCTCCGGACGCTTCGGTTTGCTCAAGCTTTACGGCGCCCTCCGCAAAAAGCATTTCGCGCGCGCGGTTGTACGAAACCTTGTCGGCGCTGATGACGCTTTTTGTTCCGCCCTTCTCCACCGATATTTGAACGTTTCCTTCAAAAGTCAAAAGGTCGTCGCCGTTTTTTTCGTCCTTTTTGTTGCCGCTCTTAAGGGCGTTCATAATTGTGATGACTGTTTTTTGCGGCTCTTCTTCCTTTTTTTCTTCCTCTTTCTTTTTTTTGCTGGCGCAAAAGAGGCCGTCGCTTAAAAAGCAAAAAACGATTAAGAGAAGAATGATTTTTTTCAAAAAATTTTTTTTAGCCATCAACTTTTTCTTTAAAGGATTGCCGCGTATGTCGCTGCGCTCCATTTTGCTAGTTGAAGTTTATTCAACTGCGCTCTTACGAGCGCGGACAATCAAGAGCGGCAATGACATAATGTCATGTTCGGGCTTGACCCGGACATCCTTTCTCCAACACTTCTTTTATATACTTTCCCGTCCAAGATTTTTTGCATTGGGCGACGGCCTCGGGAGTTCCGGTCGTAACTACCGTTCCGCCGCCGCTTCCGCCCTCCGGCCCCAAATCTATTATCCAGTCCGCCTGGCAAATAACGTCAAGGTTGTGCTCAATCATAACGACGCTGTTCCCGGCGTCTACCAAGCGCTGAATCACTCCCATCAACTGCTTTACGTCCGCAAAGTGGAGGCCTGTCGTCGGCTCGTCAAGAATGTATAAGGTTTTTCCTGTGCTCACCTTGCTAAGCTCGTTGGCAAGCTTTACGCGCTGAGCCTCGCCTCCGCTCAACGTAAGCGCGGACTGGCCCAACTCGATGTAACCCAAACCAACGGACTTAAGCGTTTCCAACTTGCGCGAAATGTGCGGAATCGAAACAAAAAAATCGCAGGCCTCTTCCACCGTCATGTTAAGAACGTCGTTAATGCTCTTGCCCTTGTACAAAACGTCGAGCGTTTCTTTGTTAAAGCGCTTTCCGTGGCAAACGTCGCACTGAATGTAAACGTCGGGCAAAAAGTTCATCTCAATTTGAATCGTTCCAGCGCCCTGACAGTTTTCGCAGCGGCCGCCTCTAACGTTAAAACTAAAGCGGCCCGGCATGTATCCGCGCGCCTTGCTTTCGGGAAGCGACGCGAACAAATCGCGGATTCCGTTAAAGACTCCGATATACGTGGCGGGATTTGAGCGCGGAGTCCGGCCAATCGGGCTTTGGTCGATGTTTATAACTTTGTCGATGGCGGCCAAGCCTTCAATCTTGTCGTAAGCGCCAACAGGATAATTGGTCCTCATCGTCTTGTTGCTTGCGGCCGGATATATGATGTCGCTCAAAAGGGTTGACTTTCCGCTTCCAGAGACTCCTGTTATGCAAGTGAAAGTTCCAAGGGGAATCTGAACGTCAATGTTCTTTAGATTGTGCTCGCGCGCTCCTTTGACTTGGATAAAGCTTCCGTTGCCAGGCCGCCGCTTTTTTGGAATGTCCATGCGCAAAGTTCCGGCAAGGTATTGGCCGGTCAAACTTTTTTTGCACTTGGCGACTTCGTCGGGAGTTCCGGCGGCCACGACTTTTCCGCCGTTGACGCCGGCGCCAGGGCCCATGTCAACCAAGTAGTCGGCGGTGCGCAGGGTTTGCTCGTCGTGCTCGACAACGATTACGGTGTTTCCCAAATCGCGCAGGCGCGTCAAAGTGTCTATCAAGCGCTGGTTGTCGCGCTGGTGGAGGCCGATGCTTGGTTCGTCAAGAATGTACATGACGCCGGTAAGCGCGCTTCCGATTTGAGTTGCAAGGCGAATGCGCTGGGCCTCGCCTCCGCTTAAGGTGCCCGCGCTTCTGTCCAACGTAAGATATTCCAAGCCGACGTTCTTTAGGAAGTCCAAACGCGCGCGAATCTCTTTAATCACTTGCGCGGCGATTTGCAATTCCGTCGGAGTGAATTCTATCTTGTCAAAAAATTCTATCGTGTCGATTACGCTCAAAGAGCAAAGGTCGATGATGTTCTTTCCGCCGACAGTGACGCCCAGCGCTTCGGCCCTAAGGCGCTTTCCTTTGCAAACCGAGCATTCGCTGACCGACATAAATTTTTCTTCGATGCGCTCGCGCTGGGCTTCGCTCCAAGCCTCCGCGCGGCGACGGCTCATGTCTGCGATAACGCCAAGCCAAGGCCGCTTGTATTCGGAATAGCCTTCGCCGCTTTGTTTTTGGTAAACCCAGCGCAAGACTTTTTTTTCGTCGCCGTCAATCAAAAAGCCGAATTGCTTTGCGCTAAGGTCTTCAAGCGGCGTGTCCAAAGAAAAGTTTCCGGCCTCGGCCACAGCGCCAAACATCGCGCTGGCCCATTCGCTTTCGGGATTGTAAAAAGGCAAGCCGCCTTCGTTGAAAGACTTTGACTTGTCGGGAATGATCTTGTCCATGTCCCATTCCATTTTTTGGCCGATGCCGGTGCATTCGGGACAAGCGCCAAAGGGATTGTTAAAAGAAAAAAGCCTTGGCTGCAATTCCGGGATAGAGATGCCGCAATCGGGGCAAGCGTTTTTTTGGCTAAAGAAAACTTCTTTTTCCGTGTCGCCTTCTTCTTTGGGAACGCGGCGCAATACAATCACGATTCCGTTGGCGGAATTAAGCGCGGTTTCCAAAGAATCGGCAAGGCGCTTTCTGACCCCTTCCTTTAAAATGATTCTGTCAACGACCATTTCTATCGTGTGCTTTTTTTGCTTGTCAAGCTTTACGGTTTCGTCAAGGTCAGTCATGATTCCGTCGACGCGGGCGCGGGCAAAGCCAGCCTTTTTTGCGTCCTCAAAAATTTTTGCGTGCTCGCCTTTTTTTCCGCGGATTACTGGAGCAAGAATCGTAAGGCGCTCTCCCTCGGGCCAAGACAAAATCGTGTCGATGATTTGGTCAACGGTCTGTTCGTTGATTTCGCGGCCGCAGTTTGGGCAGTGCGCTTTTCCTATGCGCGCAAAGAGCAAGCGGTAGTAGTCGTATATCTCTGTCACAGTTCCAACGGTGGAACGGGGATTATTGTGAGTAGTTTTTTGTTCAATAGAAATTGCGGGACTCAAGCCTTCAATCAAGTCAACGTCGGGCTTGTCCATCGTTCCCATAAACTGGCGCGCGTAACTAGAAAGGCTTTCCATATAGCGGCGCTGGCCCTCCGCAAAAAGCGTGTCAAAAGCAAGCGAGCTTTTTCCGCTTCCCGACAAGCCGCTTATGACAACCAGTTTATTGCGAGGCAAATCGACGCTTACATTCTTTAAATTATGTTCTCGCGCTCCCTTCACAGAAATGACTTCCGCACCCAAAGCGCCCTTTTTTTTACTTCCTACCATAATTCTACTATATTAACATTTTTTACTCTATTTTGCTAGTGGTATCGAGCAAGCTCTCACGGTCCAAAAAAAACAGCCCGCGCGGGGCGGGCTGAATCGTTATAAAACGCTTGTCTTAACGAACATTAGTTTACGCTGGCTTCGCCGTTGACAAAAGTGATTGTGGCTGAGTGGCGCTCTTTGTAGTAGTCGTTGAAGATGTCCAACTGCAAGTCCTTGTTGGCAGAGAAGTCCTTTACGAACTTGTAGATGCGGTTCTTCTCGGGGCATTCCCAAGAAAGAACGAACTTGTTGGCTTCCATCT
>JAGCNW010000038.1 GCA_017645785.1 Treponema sp. | reverse complement strand
AACAGCAGATTTGGGATGCAGCCTGCGAACTTTGGGGACACATTCCCGCTGCAGATTACCGCAAAATCTTTACAGGACTCATTTTCTTAAAATACATCTCAACCGCATTCGAAAAGAAATACAACGAACTCGTAGAAGAAGGCGACGGCTTTGAAGACGATCCCGACGCATACGAATCAGAAAACATCTTCTTCGTTCCGCCGGAAGCCCGCTGGTCAGAAATTGCAAAGGCAGCCCACACACCGGAAATCGGCACAATCTTAGACAAAGCCATGATTGCCATAGAAGCCGACAACAAAAGCCTCAAAGGAGTCCTTCCAAAAAACTACGCCAACCCCGAGCTGGACAAACGCGTTCTTGGTAACGTAGTAGACGTATTCACCAACATGGACATGAGCGACACCGAAGCAAGCAAAGACCTCTTGGGCCGCACCTACGAATATTGCATCGCCCAGTTTGCATCCTACGAAGGGGTAAAAGGCGGCGAGTTCTACACCCCGGCAAGCGTAGTAAAAACAATCGTAAATATCTTAAAGCCATCAGAAGGAAAACGCGTTTACGACCCATGCTGCGGTTCGGGCGGAATGTTCGTTCAGTCAGTAAAGTTCATTCAGGAGCACGCAGGAAACAGAAGCAACATCTCAGTCTTCGGGCAGGAAGCCAACGCCGACACCTGGAAAATGGCCAAAATGAACATGGCAATCCGCGGAATCGATGCAAACTTTGGCGACCATCCCGAAGATACCTTTTTCAACGACCTGCACTCCACACAGAAGTTCGACTTCATCATGGCAAATCCGCCCTTCAACTTAAGCAACTGGGGCCAGGATAAATTACAGAACGACCCGCGCTGGGTATACGGACTTCCACCCGCAGGCAACGCAAACTACGCCTGGATAGAACACATGATTTACCACCTTGCGCCAAACGGAAAAATCGGCCTCGTACTTGCGAACGGCGCCCTTTCCACCCAGACCTCAGGCGAAGGAGAAATCCGCCGAAAGATAATTGAAGCAGATTTAGTAGAGGGAATTGTCGCCATGCCAACCCAGCTTTTCTACAGCGTAACAATTCCGGTAACCTTGTGGTTCATCACCCGCGGAAAAAAGCAGACCGGCAAAACCCTCTTCATAGATGCCCGCAACATGGGCCACATGGTAGACCGCAAGCACCGCGACTTTTCCGAAGAAGACATCGCCCGCCTTGCCGACACCTTTACCGCCTTCCAGACCGGCACCCTTGAAGATGTAAAAGGCTTCAGCGCAGTTGCCACCACAAAACAAATCGCCGACCAGGACTACATCCTCACCCCCGGCCGCTACGTTGGCATAGAAGAAAAAGCAGAGGACGACGAACCCTTCGCCGATAAAATGACCCGCCTTACCACCGAACTTGGCGGAATGTTTACAAAGAGCCACGAGCTCGAAGAAGAGATAAAGAAAAATCTCGAGGGGATTGGGTTTAAGATTTAAATAATTTGGGCGTGCCGGCAGCAAGCTGCCGTCGGCTGTTCCGCCCTTCGCTAACGCTCACCGTCCTCGGCTGCCCTTCGGGCATCCTGCGGTCGGCAAGGGGCTCCATAGCCTCACGCATTAGGGCGGCGCAGGCGGGCCGAAAGTGACACTAAAAGAAATACGTCATTCCGAACTTGTTTCGGAATCTATAATATAAAGGAATGAAAATGGAAGAGTGGAAAGAATGTAAACTTGAAGATTTGTGTGATGACCTCAGTGACGGTTTACACAAGGCACCAAAGTTTGTTGAAAATGGAGAATATATTTTTGTTAATGCCAAAAATCTTTCCAATGGAAAAATAGTTGATGTTGATAAACAAAAACACACAACTTATGATGAATATCTAAAATACAAGATTGATTTAAATGAAAGAACTATTTTATATTCAATCGATGGAACCATAGGCAATCTAGCAAAATATAACAATGAAAAATGCGTCTTGGGAAAAGGAGCATGTTACTTAAACATTAAAAGAGAAGTTTCTTCTGACTATATATACTATCAGCTACAAACTCCTCATTTTAAAAGATACATACACCACCTAACGACTGGATCAACAATAGGTCATATTTCTCTTAAAACAATGAGAAATTACAGTTTCTTTCTTCCCCCTCTCCCCACCCAGCAAAAAATCGCCGCCATCCTCTCATCCCTCGACGACAAAATCGAACTGAACAACAAAATAAACACCAACCTCGAACAGCAAGCCCAAGCCATCTTCAAAAACTGGTTTGTAGACTTCGAACCATTTGGCGGCAAAATGCCAGATGGGTGGAAAGTTGGAAAATTGTCAGATATTGCAGATTATTTAAATGGATTAGCAATGCAAAAATTCCGTCCCCTAGAAGATGAAGAAGGTTTACCAGTTTTAAAGATTAAGGAACTTCGCCAAGGCTGTTATGATGAAAGCTCCGAATTATGTTCACCGTCAAAAGTAAAACCAGAATACATCATTAATGATGGTGATGTTATCTTTTCGTGGTCAGGAAGTCTTTTAGTTGATATCTGGTGTGGAGGAACTTGCGGTTTAAATCAGCACCTGTTCAAAGTAACATCACAAAAATATGATAAATGGTTTTATTACTTATGGACAAAACATCATCTAGATAGATTCATTTTCCTTGCTGCCGATAAAGCAACAACAATGGGTCACATAAAAAGAGAAGAATTGGATAAGGCGGAGGTTGTTATCCCGACTTTAAATAACTATACAAAAATACAGATGATGTTATCACCAATAATTGATACAATAATAAACAACAGGGTTGAAAATCGCAAATTGGCTAGTTTGCGTGATTATTTATTGCCCGAATTAATGTCCAGCAATATAAGTGTAGAAGATGTGTAATTATGAACAAAAAATTGATAATACCATTTGATGCACCATTAAATGAAAAGGACACAGAATCCCAAACATACGGCTGCCGACAAAACAACCCGAATATCTGCGGTAACAATTCATTACCAGGTATTTGTGCTTTTGTCTGCGAAGATTGTATCTGCAAGAAACCTTCCAGAGCTTGGAAGAAGCAATATGAGAAATTAAAAGGATAATAATTCGAAAGAAAGTAACACTTTTTACCGATAATTGTTTAAATTAAGTAAATGGAGATTCTTTTTATGGATAAGATCTTAGATTATCAAGTAAGTTTGTTTGGAAACTTTGTAGATATTAAAGCTGATGATGAAAATATTAACAGCATGTTAAAAGTTTTCTCAAACTATGTTGTAAACTTTATACAAATGTCATCATTTGATATTAGAACAAGTAGAGTTATAAACGATAAACGCTTACAACTTATTAATTTATCACAAGGTCTCTTAATTTCTTTTTTACCCGAACGAATAGATATTAATTATAAGTGGAATCCAACTATTAAGGGTGAAACAGAAATTCCAGAAATATATATAAAACTATCAGATAACTTAAAAAAATTAACAGCTATATTCCCAGATAGATTAGGAAATCGAGTAGCTAGTAGTTGTAATTTATTATCAAAAAAATATACTGATTCTGAATTATTATCAGTAATTGAAAGATATTCAAATAAGAACAATATTTTTGATGAAAATGATTCAATTTCTGAATGGTTATTGCGATTTAATTCGAAAAAAGAAGAAATTTTTAACGGAAAGAAAGAATTCTGCAACAGACTTATTACTCTTTCTTTACCACAAAACCCTGAATTCAAAAATCAGATTTTACTGAGCTTTGATTTTAATTCTGATGCTTTAATCCCAGATGAGAGATTCTTGTTTGATGATTTATTCATTTTTTCAGATACTATAAAAGATTATTTTTCTCAATATACAAAGAAAATTTTTAATGAATAGCAATTGAAATATAATGATAAACGAATTTCTTTTTACGCAAAAAAATGATTTCTCAAATCTTTCATTTCTAGATAATAAGTCTTTTGTTTTAAATGAAAAAAATAGCATAGAGAATTTTTACCTAGATTATTTTAATTCTCAACAGTTAAATAATCCTTTTGAGTTTGTTAATATTATTACAAACTCAATAACTCCATTAGGTTTAGTGAAAAAACAAAAGCTTAGTACATCAATTAATGAAGAATCAAATATACAAAGAATTGATTTTCAAATAGAAGAAAAAAAAGAAATTACAGAAAACGAAATTCTTTCAATAATACAGGCTGATGATTATGAAGAAGGTCGAATTTCCATGATAGAGAAATATATGGAAAATGATTTTTCTAAATCTGAAATAGATTTTATCAAACATATAACACAAAAAATTGCACTAGAAAATCTTTCAAATACTAAAATTATTAATGGAATCCTTCGTTTAATCACATCTAGATCATTTGATCAAATGTACCCTGAAGGACAGTACATAGGACTTGCTTTATTACAGAATAAAAATATAACGTTACGAGAAAAAGGTATTCAAATTTTTGAGTATTGGAAATCAAAAAAAGGAATTAAGATTTTGAAATCATTAGATTGTGATAAACCTTGGTTACAATCATATGTAAATACAATAATTGAATATCTAGATTTATATGGAACTGAATAATGGGCTATTTAGTTAGAAAATTTAAAGAGCTTGAAAATAAAAATATAATAAACGATGCAAAAAATGTTGATTCTATTGTTGCAGATGTTCTAAAAGAATTTCAAACTTGCGATCATGGTGATTTATCAACATGGAGAATAGAAAATCTATCTGATATTAATGATGCAATTCTTCCGATTGCACTTTGTGTCGATAAAATATGTGAAATTAATCTTATAATTATCGATGAAAACTTATTATTAAAATATCATTTTACTAAAGAAAATGAATCCTCTGGTGAAGATAATATTAAGATTAATAAAAAGATGGATAGTTTACATTGGAATATTAAAAATGTTAACATTGGAAACTTGAAAGATTGTGTTGCTTTGTATTGGGAGACAATGGATAATGAGGGGCATACCTTTTCCACATATAACAAAAAGATTTATGATTTTCAGGTTGCTGGTATCATTATAGATGCATATAAGAACAAAACAATAACGAAAGAACAAATAAAATGCTTAAGAAGTTTAAGAAAATCATTTCCAGATCTTATTGCAAAAGCTGGTATTCAACTCTAACTTATAATATCTAATTTGGAAAAGCGACTATAACTCATAGATGAATAACTTTTCAAAGCGCCTTATTACAAGATAATATTATTTCATAATTGAGCTAATCCAATGCTATTGACTCCAGTTCTATTGATTTTTAACTAACTGATTTAGAGAATAAAAAACGTAAAAACATATTTACAAGGGTTTTAGGGGGCTGCGCTCCTAGGCGAAGGGGTAGCGGACAAGCCAACAAAGCGAAGAGAATCGGCACTGCTTGCAGGGGCGATTCGTGGAGCGACTTGGCTTGGGAGCATGGGGAAGGCTTTACCCTCCGAATCCAATCATTTTGCATAAATCATGCAAAATCAACTTGAATTTGCCTTGAATTCCTCGATTTATGCCTAAAATTCGCCTTTTTCCAGAGCCAATCCGTGTTTTTGCTATATTCCGCGAAACTAAAATAAGTTTTTTCTTATTTTACTTTTAAGGCTAAAAGTAAAATAACAGGTTGGTTTTGTGGCGATGATGCCTCATATTATCTAAAATTGCCATAAATTTTTGTAAAAGTGCGTCACTTTTGCCTTTTTTTTGTTTGATTTTGCGCAAATTCTGCAAAATTAAGCGATTTTTGTTGATTTTTTATTGGAATTCCAGTATATTATAGTGTGTATAGGAGCATATTATGCTTTTAGAGTTTAAGACAAAGAATTATAAATCTTTTAAGGATGAAGTTGTTTTCTCTATGATTCCCGCGCCAAAACAGAAGGGGCTGGATTATAGTATTTTGAAAAAAACGGCCGGAAAAAAAGAGTATAAGGCGTTGTGTTCGTCTGTTGTTTATGGAGCGAATGCCGCGGGAAAGTCAAATATTGTCAGCGCGATTCAGACTTTTAAAAGCATAGTCCTCAATGGAAATATAAATAACAAGAAGGCTAATGTTCCAAACGCGGCGGAAACAAATCTTGAGTTGATTCCTAACAACGCTTGCAAGTCAAATCTTCCTGAACCGGTTTCTTTTTTTATTAAGTTTATTCACAAGTCAATGCTTTTTGAATATTCTTTGGACGTTGATTTGGGATTCTTCTTGGACGAGAATTATAAACGTTCTGTAAAGAATGAAATTTTAAAAATAGATGAAAAAGAGATCTTTAGGAGAAATGGCAAAGAACTCAATGTAAATGAGAAGATTTTAAAATTCTTTGATGAGAATCTTGTTTCTAAATCCCCAAAAAACTTGAAAATTGTTCTTTCCATATCTGAGGAGAGTCTAAATGAACGGGATTTGTTTTTGTGCAATGGTTTTAAGACAATAATAAGTTCCGGCATATATGACGCTATTTATGAATACTTCTCGCTTTTTCTCAATTCATATTATCATAGTTTTTCAGTAAATATGGTTCCGTCATATATGGACAAGTTTTATGAAGACTCTTTCTTAAACGAAGCGGCAAAGTGTTTTGGAATTTATACAAACAAGTTGGTTTTTGTTCGCCCTGACAATCCTGCGGAAATGCCAGTTCTTTGTTCCGTTATGGACAACAAACGCTTTTTGCCTTCTATAACCTACGAATCTTATGGAACGGTTCGTTTTGTAAATATTCTTCCAATGCTGGCTCAGACTCTTGTAAGGGGCGGAACGATTGTTTTGGATGAATTTGACCCGTCCCTTCATCCAATGGTCATTATGAACATATTAAATATTTTTCACAATGACGAGATTAACAAGAATCACGCGCAAATTATTTTTAACACCCAGAATCCGATATTCTTGAACAACAATCTCTTTAGGCGAGACGAAATAAAATTTGTCGAGCGAAGCGATGAGACTAATTGCAGCGAACTTTATTCTCTTTCTGATTTTGGCACAAAAGGCGCCAACGCCCGCAAAGGCAAAGATTATATGGATAATTACTTTATGAACAAGTACGGAGCTATAAAAGATATTGATTTGTCAGGAATAATCTTAAAACAAATGGAGAAATACGGTGATTCAAAGGCTTCAAAATAACACTTACTATTTCTCCGTAGAAGGCGAAACAGAAGTTTTATATTTTCAGCATCTCCAAAGATTGATTCGCTCTGTTGAAAACAGAAAGGCGAATCCAGTAATACGTGTTGAAAGAATTAAGCCGTCTAGTTTTTCCAAAAAGATTTCGATTTTAAAACCTTGTTCTATCGTTGCGGTTTATGATGTGGAAGACAACGATATAGAACAAAGAAAGCGTTTTGAAGGCATTCTAAAAGATATGAAAGCTGCCGAGGGCTTGGGAAAATCAATAAAATTTGAACTGGGCTATTCCAACATTGATTTTGAACTTTGGATTCTCCTTCACAAAGTAGATCTGTTTGGAACTATTGGGAATAAAAAGCAATATCTTCCGCATATCAACAAAGTCTTTGGAATAAAATTTGACGGATTAAAAGAGTATAAAGAAGAAAAGAATTTTCTGAAAATCTTATCTGCGATTACACTTGATGATGTAAAGCGCGCCGTTCAAAGGGCTGAAGCGATTGTCAAACAGCGAAAGGCAGAAGGAAAGTCTGTCAAAATCTGTGGATATGAATGGTTCGAAAAGAATCCCTCGTTGTCCATCCACGAGTCGGTAAAACGCATTCTCAAAGAATGCCTTGCTTGAGAAAAAAATAATAGCCTTTTTTCGATTTTCGTGTTAAAATAGTTTATCTTATTTTAAAGGAACCAAATCTATGTCCGCCTATGACGAATCTTCTTACGAGAACGCGCTGATTGAACTTTTTCAGAACATGGGCTGGCAGCATGTGTACGGTCCAGAGATTGAGCGCGACTGGCGGTCTCCGCTTTATGACTCTGTCCTTGAAGATTCAATCCGCAGGCTAAATCCTACAGCCAATCCTTCAGCAATCAACGAAGCCCTTCTAAAACTCCGCAACTTTGAGAACGCCGAGCTAAAAAAGAAAAATGCCGTCTTTATGGATTATTTGCAAAACGGCATCGAAGTCAGCTGGCATCAAGACGGCGAAAGTAAATCTGACATAATCTACATCGCCGACTTTGAAAATGCCGGAAAGCCTGGCGACAAAAACTCTTACATCGTCGCAAACCAGTGGACATTCATAGAAAACTCAAATAAACGGCCGGACATCCTTCTTTTCTTGAACGGACTTCCTGTTTGCCTTTTTGAATTAAAATCTCCAAGCCGTGAACAGACTGACGCGAGCGAGGCTTATACTCAGATTCGCAATTACATGCAAGAAATTCCTAGCATGTTCATCTACAACTGCATTTGCGTGATGAGCGACCAGCTTACAAGCAAAGCGGGAACCATCACAAGCGGCGAGGACCGCTTTATGGAATGGAAGACAAAGGACGGAAGCCTTGAGTCCTCATCGGTCGCTGACTTCACCACTTTCTTTGAAGGAATTTTTCAAAAGGCGCGCTTGCTTGACATTATCAAAAACTTCATCTGCTTTAACAACGACGGCGTGGATTCCTACAAAATTCTTGCTGGCTACCACCAGTATTTTGCCGTTCGCAAGGCGGTGGAACGCGCCAAGCTTGCGGTTAACGGCGACGGAAAAATCGGCGTCTTTTGGCACACGCAAGGCTCCGGCAAATCGCTCAGCATGGTATTCTATGCCCACCTTTTGCAGCAAGCGATAGACAGTCCCACGATTGTCGTCATCACCGACCGAAACGATTTGGACAACCAACTTTACGGCCAGTTTTGCGCCTGCAAGGATTTCCTTCGGCAGCAGGCGGTTCAGGCGGAAAGCCGTGAACATCTTAAGTCGCTTTTGGAAGGCCGCAAGGCAAACGGAATCATCTTCACCACAATGCAAAAGTTTGAGGAAGGTGACGGTGCTTTAAGCGATAGACGTAATATTATCGTTATGGCAGATGAAGCCCACCGTGGTCAGTATGGACTTACTGAGAAAATCAAGACAAGTTACGACGAGGAAGGAAAGCTTCATGCGCGACGCACAATCGGAACAGCCCGCATAATCCGCGACAGTCTTCCTAATGCAAGTTATATCGGCTTTACAGGAACTCCAATTTCGCGCGAAGACCGCAGCACCATCGAAGTTTTTGGTGATTACATCGATGTTTATGATATGACTCAGGCTGTAGAAGACGGCGCCACCAGGCCTGTTTATTACGAAAGCCGCGTCATAAAACTAAAGCTTGACGAAAAAGTCCTTGCCCAAATCGACGCGGAATATGACCGCCTTGCCGCCAACGCAGACGACGAAGTGATAGAAAAAAGCAAGCGCGAGCTTGGCAAGATGGAAGAAATTCTCGGCAACGAAAAGACAATCAATTCCCTTGTTGACGACATTCTGAATCACTACGAAAACGAACGCCAGTATCTTTATACCGGCAAGGCGATGATTGTCGCCTACAGCCGCGCCATCGCATTGAAGATTTTTAATCGCATTCTGGAACTGAGGCCTGCTTGGGCTGGCGACAAAGAGGACGAGGCCCGCGTCGCCGTAGTAATGACCGAAAGCAACAAAGACCCCGAAGAATGGCGCGCGATTATCGGAAACAAAAACCGCAGGCAAACTCTTGCGACCCGCTTTAAGTCTGACACAAGCCCGCTCAAAATCGCCATCGTAGTTGACATGTGGCTCACTGGCTTTGACGTTCCTTCGCTTGCGACAATGTATGTTTACAAGCCGATGGAAAGCTACAACCTCATGCAGGCGATCGCCCGCGTTAACCGCGTTTTCAAAGACAAAGAAGGCGGCCTTGTCGTCGATTATGTTGGAATCGCAAGCGCGCTAAAGCAAGCGATGAGCGACTACACCGTCCGCGACCGGCAAAATTACGGCGAGATGGACATCGCAAAGCGCGCCTATCCAAAATTCCAAGAAAAGCTTGAAATTTGCCGCAACCTTTTTTACGGCTGCGACTATTCCGCTTTTTTCGACGGAACGGACTTGCAGCGCGGAATGACGATTACAAGCGCCGTAAACTTTATTATGGCTCCAAGCAAAGAAGCGGAAAAGCAATCCTTTATAAAAGAAGCGCTTATGCTTAGGCAATCGCTTTCGCTTTGTTCTTCAATGGTTCAAGAGCGAATGCGCATGGAAGCGGCTTTCTTTGAATCCGTCCGTGTTCTTATAATGCGGCTCATGTACAATCCGACGGGAAAGAAATTCAGCCTAAAAGAAATCAACGAGCGCATAAACGAACTCTTAAAGCAGTCGGTAAAATCGGATGGCGTTATAAATTTGTTCAGTTCCGTCGGCGAAAAAATCAGCCTCTTTGACCCGACGTTCCTGGAAAACATTTCCAAGATGAAAGAAAAGAATCTTGCGGTCGAAATGCTCAAAAAGTTGATCGCCGAACAAGTGAAAATTTACAAACGGACAAACCTTGTAAAGTCTGAGGTCTTCAGCGAGCTTTTGCAGCAAACCTTGAACCGCTACTTGAACGCCATGCTCACAAACGAGGAGGTCATTCAAGAACTTCTAAAGTTGGCAAAAGAAATGATTTCCGCAAGCAACGCAGGAAACGTTTTGGGCCTCAATGACGAGGAGCTGGCCTTTTACGACGCCCTTTCAAAGCCAGAGGCGGTAAAGGATTTTTACACGGACGAGCAGCTTGTGGCCCTTACACGAGAGCTTACCGAAACTCTCCGCAAAAACAAGACAATTGACTGGCAAAAGAAGGAATCCGCCCGTGCTTCCATGAGGATGATAGTAAAGCGTCTCTTAAAGAAATACAAATATCCGCCGGAAGGCCAAGAGGACGCCCTAAAGATTGTCATAAGCCAGTGCGAGTTGTGGACAGACAATGAAGACTTTATAAAGCCTGTATCCTATGACATTGAGGAGAACGCAGGCCTCTTAAAGGTCGCCTCGCCCGAAAACTGACATTTCTTTTTACTTATATATTATTTCTATTTTCCGATAATAGACGTATGGAAATAATAAGTTATGTGGGCGGATCGGCCGCAGTCAGGCGGGGCGGATTCAGCCGAGGATTTGGCCTCCCTAGAATCGCTCTTCCCCAAATAAAATTTAAGCCATTTTATCCTCTTTTGACCCTTAAAAAAATCGGATCCTATTTGTGGACCCTTCCTTTGTTCGCGGCCCTTGTTTTTCTTCCGTTCGCCGCAAACAAGGCCTATAACTTGATGCAAAGCCGTTCAAACCCGCTTTCGCTCAAAAACGAGGCGATTGACGAGATGCAGTTCATCAGCGAGGCCATGTCAAAATTCGCCCTTTCGTCAGGGGAGGGAATTGACGACGACGGAAACGTTGGCGGCGCTGCGTCCGCTCCGCTTTTCCAGGACAAAGTCACATACCAAACATACCAAGTTAAGGCCGGAGAGACGGTTGGCGGAATCACCCGCAAGTTTGGCCTTAAAAACATTTCCACGATTATCGCGGTGAACGGAATCGACAACGTCCGCCAGGTTTATTCAGGCCAAAAGCTTGTCATTCCTTCTTGCGACGGTTTGAAGTACAAGGTCAAGGCCGGAAACACAATCCAGGGAATCAGCGCGAAGTACGGCGCCGCGGTGGAAGACATTCTTGACGCAAACGACTTGGACTCAATGACATTGACAGTGGGCCAGGAACTTTTTATTCCCGGAGCCAAGCTTGACCGCGACACCTTGCGCCGCGCGATGGGCGAAACTTGGTCCGTTCCCCTTAAGACAGTATGGAGATTGACGTCAAAGTGCGGCTGGCGCGGAGACCCCTTTACCGGAGTCAAGCAATACCACCCTGGCTTGGACATGGCTTGTCCGACAGGAACTCCGATTTACGCGGCGCTTGGCGGAAAAGTTTTGCAGGCCGGCTATTCGCGCATTTACGGAAACTACATCATCATCGACCACGGAAACGGCTACCAGACTTTGTACGGACACATGTCAAAGTCGCTCGCTTCGACAGGAAAGCCTGTCGCGCAGGGAGAAAAAATCGGACTTGTCGGTTCGACAGGATACTCGACCGGCCCCCACTTGCATTGGACAGTTTACAAAAACGGCAAGGTCGTAGACCCATTGACCCTTATCAGATAATTTTTTAAGAGGATAGAAAAATGGAATTTCCAAAAATGACAGCGGTTTGCGTTTGCGGCGGTTGCGGCCGAACGATTGAAAAGGATTATGTTTTTTGTCCTTGGTGCGGAAGAAGCCGCGTTACCGACGAAGATTGCGAAGAGGCGATCGATTCGGCTTTTGAATGCATGGAAGAAAAACTAATGGAAAAATACTTTGAGCGTCTTGAAAAAATGGAAGAAAAAGTTGACGCCTTGGTGACAGACTTGAACGCTCTTGCTTTGAGCGCGGAGATGCATAAATGAAAATTTTTTGTCGAATCGGAAAAATCTTTTTGACGGCTTTTGTCGTCTTGGCTTTTGGCGCGCCGCTTTTTGCGGAGATAACTTTTTCTTCTCCAAACTTGAACGAAGAGAACGAAGTTTTGTTCGCGCTCAGCCATAAAATTTCCGGCTCGACAGAATATTCAACAGTATTTAAAAGCAAAATCAAAGACGGAAAAGCCGAATACTTTCCGGAAGCGATAACATGCTTTCCTGAACGGCTCGCGGTTTTTGACGGAGCCAGAAAGCTTTTGATAAGAAACCGCTACGGCCGCGCGATTTACGACTTTGGACAAAAAAAGCTGCAATGGATTTCGCGCGCCGATTTAATTCCTGAAAACGCGGCCTCTCCCTTGCCCGCCGAAATAAGCGCGACAGGCAAATGGTATTGCTGCATAGAACGAAAGGATGTTTTTAAAGGCCGCCTTGTGGTAATCGAAACCGCGAGCGGAAGAAAAATCGTTCTTAACGAAGACAGTCCTTTCAGCTATTCCAACGTTCCTGTAAAATGGTCGCCCGACGGAAAGAATTTTCTTTACGAAAAAGGCGGCGTCGTTTATTTTTGCAATCCCGAAATGCTCTTTAAAAGCCTTTTGATTCAAGAGGAGTTTAGAAGGCTGGGCGACGGAACAATTCACAATGTCACATGGAACGACACGGGCATCATAACATATATTTCCAAAGACTTGATTTTTCAAATCGACATCAAGGAACTTTTTACCTTGGGCCTTTACAACGATTTTATCCAGCTTGGAAAAATCGTCGGCCGCCTCCCGCAAAAATTTGACGGCTTGACAGACCGCTTTTGGGTTGACAAAAACGGAATGGAATATGTCGTGATTCGCGGCGACGAGGTTGTTTCATACTACAGGCGCAAGGCAAAGCAAGAAGACGGCGCCTTTGTTCAAATATTGTATTCATGCTCTTTTGCCGAAAACGAGATGACTCCCTTGCGCTTTGACGTTTTTTGGACAGAAGCCGGCGAGGCCGTTCTTTGCGCGAAGCTTGCCCGCCGCGGAAACGGAAGGCAGGCGTCGGCGGTCTACACAATTTCGGCCAACGGAAAAATGACGCGCCGAATTTTTGTCCAGGACACCCACAACGGCATTTCGGTTGGTCCCGACAAAATGTTTGTGGCGATTACCACCGGCGAAAACACTTACATTTATTCCATAAAGAATTTCCAGCAGTACCACCAAATAAAGGGCGAAAAAGTTCTCTCTATTGTTTGGCGCGACAACGGCAACTTGATTTTGGGCGGAGTGAGGAACGTAGCCAAGCTTTCGTTGGCGGACAATTCTTACGAAACTTTGTTCGCTTCAAGCGGAACCGCCGCTGGTTGGAACGAAGAGGGCGAAATTGTTTTGGACAACGGCGTTGACAAGGAGCGCTATGTTTACAACGAGGGCGACCATTCTTGGCGAAAAGAAGATTGCGAGCTGCCAAAAGCCGCAGGACAAAATCCAAGCTACCGCGTTTTTTGCGGCAGCACAAGGAACGCCCGTTTTGCAAACGCGCTTTATGTCAGAACCCTTAAGGGCGACATAACCACCAAAGCGCTTGTGGCCAAGAGCGCCCGTTTGAACAACGTGGACAACCAGGCCGCCTTGGTCTTTGACGCTGACGAAAACCCGGACGGCTTGAACGCGATATTGGCGATTTGCCATAATTATGGAATCCGATGCAACTTTTTCTTTAACGGAGAATTCGTCCGCCGCTATCCGGAAGAAACGCGGGAAATTTCAAAGAGCGGACACGAGTGCGCGGCGATTTTCTTCAACAACATTGATTTGACAAACAAGTTTGTTTACAGCGATCCAAAGTATGTTTCAAAAGGCTTGGCCCGTTTGGAGGATGAATTCTTCCAATGCACCGGCCAGGAATTGTCTCTCTTTTGGCACGCGCCCTTCAACAAGGCCGACGAAAAAATCAAGGCCGAAGGCGCGGCGGCCGGCTACCACTACATTGACTTTGACGATCCGCGCGTAATAGCCATCAGCGCCGGAAAGAACGTGATATCTGGCGCTCTTCTTTACGAAAAGTTTGACTTGATTATAAACGAAATCTTCGCGACCGGCGCCGACGTAGTCACGCTAAGTCGGCTAAAGTAGGCTTGACTAAATCCGCGCGGCGCGGTTTTGCAAGACGGCGTCCGCGATCGCAAGCGCGGCCATCGCTTCCACAACAGGAACGATGCGGGGGCAAAGGCAAACATCGTGCCTGCCTTGAATCTTCAAATCAGTTTCTTCAAATTTATCGCCCTTGCGCTTGACTGTTTTTTGCTCCGCAAAAATGCTCGGCACGGGCTTTACGGCGACTCTAAAAATTATCGTGTCCCCGTTTGACATTCCGCCAAGAAGGCCGCCGGCGTTGTTGCTTCTAAACGCCGCCTTTGAGCCTTTCGCGTAAATTTGGTCGTTGTTCTCTGAGCCTGTCATGTCGGCGGCCTCAAAGCCCGCGCCAAATTCTATGCCTTTAACCGCGCCGATGCTAAGCATGGCGGCGGCGAGGGTGGCGTCCAGCTTTTCAAAAACCGGCTCGCCAAGACCGGCGGGGACTCCATTTATTTGGCATTCGACAACGCCGCCAGCCGAGTCTCCGGCCGCCCTTAACGCTTCGATTTTTTCCTGCATGGCGCGGGCGGCGTTAAGGTCTGCCGCGCGCAAAGGGTTTTGCTCAATGGCCTTAAGGTCAATTTTTTTGCAAGAGATTCCCGCGGCTCGCAAGGTGTAGGCTGTCACGCTGAATTTTTTGCCCAACGTTTGCTCCAAAAATTGCAGGGCGACCGCTCCCGCCGCGACGCGAGCGCATGTTTCCCGTCCGCTTGCGCGTCCTCCGCCTCTGTAATCGCGGAAGCCGTATTTTTCAAAGTAACTGTAATCCGCGTGTCCTGGGCGGTAAGCGTCCTTTAAGTTTGAGTAGTCGCTTGAATGTTGCGAAGTGTTTCTAATTTCAATCGCGATCGGAGTTCCTTCCGCCTTTCCTTCAAAGACTCCGCTAAGGATTTCGGCCTTGTCGGCTTCGGAACGGCTTGTGACGGCGGCGTTGGCCTTGCCGTTGGTTTTGGCTCCAGGACGGCGGCGGTCAAGGAGGTCCTGTATTTTCTTTTCGTCGATTTTTGTTCCTGCCGGAACTCCGTCAATGACTACGCCAAGCGCTGTTCCATGGCTTTCGCCAAAAGTTGTCGCTCTAAAAATTTTTCCAAATGTCGATCCGCTCATAGCTTTACTCCAAATTGAATCGCGGGTTCGATTGTAAGAGAGTCGTTTATTATCCACGGACTCATGCCGCCGCTCTTATAGTCTCCGTCTTCAAACAAGCCGTCGTTCAGGCGCGTAAAGTTAAAGTTCATTTCAAGCGCGCTAAAAAATTGCAGGCGCTTGGCGGGCTTTATAGAAAGCATAAAGCGCGTCGCCGGAACAAGCGTAAAGCGCCAATCGTCAAATGTGTCGTCTGTCTTGTAATGGGCAAAGCGCGCGTAGGCTTCCGCGTTGAGCATCACCGGTCCGCAAAAGCAGTGCTGCGTTCCCACGCCCATGCTGAATATCTGCCTTGAGTCGGGCTTCTTTGTGTCAAATCCAACCAGCAGTGAAAGATAAAATTTTTGCAGGCCGCTTGTCATTCCAACTTCCCAAAAGCGGTCAGTGTCGATGTGTGTTCCAAAGCTCATGTGGGAAACGTCGGTGTTCTTGAGCTTGCCGTCTTTAATCGCGATTTTCGCTTCGCGTCCCTTAAGCTTTTTGTACGAAGCGGGGCTTCCGTCAACTTTTTCAAGCGCTTCCTTTCCGACGTCAAAACTGTAAACAGTGCCCAAATGGGCGCCCGCGCATTTTTTGCTTATTCGGCCAAGATACGTTCCGTCGGAATCGAAGCGGTCTACCGTTACTCTTATTGGAGTCGGAAGAATTGAGTCGCGGTAAACCAAGAGCGAGTATTTTTCGGAATATGGGAAGCCGATTGAGACCGGGCCAAAATTTCCTATCGGGATTTGCCAAGCGGCGAGGGGAGCCTTTGTTTCCCTAAGATGCAAAACGCCGTCGTAGATATGCGCGAAAACGTTTCCTTTGTCGTCAACGACGGCTCCGTTAAAGACACCCTTTATTCTGACGATTGTGCTTTGTCTGTTGGAGAAAAGGTCAAACTCGTCAAGCGCCATAAGCCAAGACAAGTAGGATTGCATGGCGTGCATGTCGATAAAGGCGTTGAGGCTGTATTCAATCAAGACTTGAGTTCTTGTGTCGGCCTTTTTCTTTATCGTGTAAAAGAGGCGCTTTAGGCCTGTGAGCGAGTCGTCGTGGCCTTTTTTTGCCATGCCCATCTCTTCGTCGCGCTTGCGTTCCTCCGTTGACGGAAACTGCTTTTCGATTGTTTTTGAAAGCCTCTTGTGCAAGGGGAAAATGCTTTTGTAAAACGACCGGACGCTTGGATTTATCGTCGCCAGGCTGTCGCCCATTTTTGTCGGAATGAAAGTTCCTGTGTTGAACGGATGGTATTTGCGGCCAAGCAATTTTGTGTAAAGAGAATTCATTTTTGGAATGAAGTCTTCTTGGTATTCTTCAAGGCTGTCGCAAGTCCATGAATTTACAATCGCCTTTGTAACGCCAAATTTTGTGAAGCGCCATTTTCGTTGGTAAATTGGAACTGCGGGAACCATGTCCTCGCCGTTCACTATGTTGAAAATATAACCGTATTTTTCGTCATGCGCGTCTTTTCGCGTCGTAACGTTCGGCGTGGCGTAGGTGTATGAAAAAACTCTGTCTGTTGAAACTATGCCTTCGTCAGCCAAGACTGCGCTCAAAAGATTTGACGAGGCCGCTCCGCGTGAGTGTCCTGTAATCAATACCGAAGATTTCTTTAAGTCAAGCTTGTGATTTTGGGCGTAGAACATCAAGCTCAGCTTGATTTGCGTGACGGCCGTTAAAAAGCCTTCATGGTATTCCGGCGGAGCGCTTTTTAGGAATTTGACGGAATCGTCCTGAACGTTTATGTTTGAAAGCCATTCTTCTTCGTTGCCCGGCGTTCCCCTTATTACGACAAACACCAAGTCGCGGCCGCTAGGAAGCTTTTTGAAACCAAAAGAAAAGGCGGTTTGGTTTATTCCGTAAACCTCGTTTGAATAGTCGATGTCGTAATGCCATTCGATGTTTTCGTATGGGACGCCGTACTTTGCGTAGGCTTGCGCCAATGCGTTGTCTCTTGTTTTGTCTTTGGCGTCGTAAGCCAAGCAGCTTAACGCGCCGGCCGCCCTGGCAAGTTTATGATTGTAAACCGGCTTGTCAAACGGTTCGAACCATGCGTCGTTCCAATCCACGGTGACGGGAACGAGGGCGTCTTTTTCAGCTCCTCGTCCTTCGACGTTTACAGTGACTTTTTGAGCGAAGGACGCCGCGCACATAATTGAAACAAAAAAAATGGAGACAAAGTTTTTTTTCATTTGCTTCAATTATACCAAATTTTACACTTTTTTGCTAGTCGCCCGCCGAACGGTTGACAAGGGCGGGGATAACGGAATACTATTAAATAAATATTAAAAAGCCCGCGGACAAGGCGGGCAAAAAGGAGAGTATATGAAAAAAGTTTGTTTGACGCTTGCGGCCCTTTTTGCGGCGGCGTTTTTCTTCTCTTGTTCCAATGGTTCGGACAGCGTGAATCCTGTTAATTTTCCTCCTGTCGTGTTGCCGATTAACGAATTTAGCGGAAAGACTTTTGTCTATGCCGATAAAAAATCCAAAGTAAAATTAAGCTTTACGCTTACTGATTTGACGGTGAGCAATATTGCGGAAAATCCTGCTGTGGACGGAATAAACACAGCCTATACAATAGAATCCGTCATACCTTATTCATATTCATACGATTCAACCACAAAGCAAATTATCTATAAATATAACGGTTCCACCTGCACGGAAAAAGTTATTAGGAACGGAACAAGCGAGCTTATTAATGACCAGGCAGTCCGAACTTTCAAGGACGACGCGGATTTTTTCGCTTACCAGTCTAAGAGATTTAAAGCGATGTACGACCTTCTCGACGCCGCGAGCATAGATGCCCGGGTAAAAAAAGCCCGTTGGACTTCATTCAGCAAATATGGCTATGCGGACGATACTGGCGAGACGGAGGTTTCCGCCGAAATCATTGAAAAATACAACAAGGTTCAAACTGAAAACGGACAGTTGGGTATGAACGCTAAAAACATTTATGCCTACGAACTTTCAGGTTCAACCCTAAAGATTAAAAGCGATACAAGGGTTCCCGCCGGAAAAAGTTTGAAAGAGGTTTATGACTCTTTTTCCATTGTTGTGCCCATAGGAAACGATTACTCGATGCGAAAGAAAAAGGCCACACAGCCGGACATTTCGCCTTCTAATAGCGGCAGCGGTTTGAAAGGCTACAAAGTTTCATCAGTGACTGACAGCGAGATTATTGTTTCGGGCGAGATGACGCTGAACTCTTCGGGCGACTGGGACTTTACGGCTAACGAGAAGGCATTCAACTACACTACAACAAAGACCGACACTTCCGCTACATATGTTGTGGAAACTTTGGGAACTATAAACCTTGATTACGCCAGCGCGAGCAATGTTCCTGACATGGCCGACGCGCTCGTTTGTACGTTAGAATAGCAGCTTTTATCTGCCGCCCTGCGTCGCGGGGCGGCTTTTTTTTATTTTCTGTTATTAGTTGAATTTCTTTTGCAAATTCATTATATTATTTTTCAATATTTCCGCTTGGAGCGGGAACCTTAGGAGGTTTGTATATGTTGAAGTTGAAAGGAACTTTTACCGCCATGATCACGCCGATGAAGAAGAACGGCGCCGTTGACTACGAGGGATTTAGGAAACATATAAAAAACCAGCTTAAAGCCGGAATCGACGGCTTGGTTCCCCTTTGCACCACAAGCGAAACGCCGACCCTTGACGAAGACGAAGAGGACAAGATGCTCGACATCATAATGGAAGAACGCGCCGCCTACAAAAAGGCCACAGGCAAGAACGTTCCCATTATCGTAGGAACGGGAAGCAACAACACCCGCGACGCCGTCCGCTACACCCAGCGCGCCAAGGAAGCCGGAGCCGACGCCGCTTTGGTCGTGACTCCCTATTACAACAAGCCCAGCCAGGAAGGCATTTACCGCCATTTTGCCGCTGTAAGCAAGGTCGGCCTTCCGATTTTGGTTTACAACATTCAGGGCCGCACAGGCACCAACATCGCCACGGACACTTTGGCGCGCATCGCCGATCTTCCTAACATCATCGGCGTCAAGGAAGCCAGCGGAAACATCAACCAAATGGGCGACGTTTTGGCCAAAGTAAAAAGCAAGCATCCCAACTTTGCCGTTTTGTCTGGCGACGACGGCTTGACCTTGCCCCTTCTTTCGCTTGGCGGAGACGGAGTTGTTTCTGTCGTTTCAAACCTGGCTCCCAAAGAAGTAAAGGCCATGGTTGACGCCGGCCTTAAAGGAAAGTTTGACGAGGCGCGCAAAATGCACTTCCGCTTGCTTCCGATTTTCAAGGCCGCCTTTGTTGACGGAAACCCGACTTCGATCAAATACGCGATGAACCTTAAAGGCCTTCCGGCCGGCGGCGTCCGCGCTCCGCTCGTCGAGGTTACTGCCGCCGCCAAGAAAGTCATCAAGGCCGCTTTGCAGGCTTGCAAGTTGTAAGAACGGAAAGATTCCCGCGTCAAGCGCGGGAATGACATGCAGTGTCATGTTATGTCGCTAGGCGCCATTTTGCTAGTTGAAGTTTATTCAACTGCGCTCTTGCGAGCGCTGGCAATCGGGCTTGCCCCGGACATCTTTTGACAAATATTTAGAGGAGTTATTTATGGCAGAAAATAGAATAGATGTAGGCGTTTTGGGAGCGACTGGAATGGTCGGCCAGCGCTATGTTAAGCTTTTGGAAAATCATCCTTGGTTCCGCGTCACATATGTAGCGGCCAGCCCCCGTTCCGCCGGAAAGCCCTACCGCGAGGCAGTGGCCAACCGCTGGCTTATCGGAGCCGACATTCCTTGCGACGTGGCCGACTTGATTGTCCAGGACGCCAACGACGAAAAGGCGGCGCTCGGAAAGTGCAAGTTTGTCTTTAGCGCGCTTGAAATGTCCAAGGACGAAATCAAGGCCTTGGAAGAGCGCTACGCCGCCTTGGGAATCCCGGTCGTCTCAAACGCCAGCGCCAACCGCTGGACCTGCGACGTTCCGATGCTGGTTCCAGAAATCAACCACTCGCACCTTGACGTGATTGCCGCCCAAAAGAAAAACCGCGGCTGGGACAAGGGCTTTATCGTAGTAAAGCCCAATTGCTCGCTCCAAACTTACATGATGCCGCTTCACGCTTTGATTCAGGCCGGATATCCTGTAAAGAGAATGATTGTCACCACAGAGCAGGCGGTAAGCGGCGCTGGCTATCCCGGCGTTCCTTCGTTTGACATGATTGACAACATCGTTCCCTATATCGGCGGCGAGGAAGAGAAGACCGAAAAGGAATGCCTTAAGATTTTGGGAAAGGTCAACGGCGACAAGATTGAAAACGCCGCAGGCCCCTTGGTCTCTTCCACCTGCACCCGCGTTCCTGTAATCGACGGACACACCGCTATCGTAAACTTGGAATTTGATTTGCCGGAAGACAAAAAGCCCAGCCTTGAAGAAATCGAGCGCGTTTGGACTAGCTACGCTTCTGTTCCGCAGGAACTAAAGCTCCCCAGCGCGCCGGAACAGCCGATTGTCGTGCGCCACGAAGAGAACAGGCCGCAGCCAAGACGCGACCGCGAGACCGGAAAGGGAATGGCCTGCGTCATCGGCCGCTTGCGAAAGTGCAACGTCTTTGACGTAAAGTTTGTCGCTCTTAGCCACAACACAAAGCGCGGCGCGGCGCTTGGAGGAATCCTAAACGCCGAGCTCTTGAAGGCGAAGGGATTCTTCGACAATCTTTAGTAAGCCAAAAAAAACGCCGCGAAAAATCGCGGCGTTTTTTGTTAGTTTAACTTTCCAGTCTGAACAAGGTCGCTGTACCAGTAGGCGCTGTCTTTGGGCGTTCGCTTTTGGGTCTCGTAGTCGACGTGAACCAAGCCAAAGCGCTCGCCGTAGCCGCGGGCCCATTCAAAGTTGTCCATCAACGACCAGTAGAAGTAGCCGCGAATGTCGGCGCCGGCTTTGATCGCCTTTCCAAGCTCGCCAAGGTAGGCGCGGACAAAGTCGATGCGCTGGGTGTCGTGGCATTTTCCGTCGGGGCTGAGGTTGTCGGCGCAGCTTATGCCGTTCTCCGTGATGAAAATCGGCTTTTTGTAGCGTTCCCAAATGTATTGGAAAAAGTGGTTCATCGACTTGGGAGTGACCGGCCACTTGGAGTGCGTCATCGGGTATCCGTGCGGGAAGTCGACCGTGGCAAAGCCGTTCTTCTTTTCTTGGGCGGTCTTGGGCGCGCGGATTGGAATTCCTTCGTAGATGTTTTGGCCGTGGAAGTCAACCGGGGTTGAGATGATTTTCATGTCGCCCGGAAGAATTTTTGGGAAGTCCTTTCCAAAGGCCTTTTGCGCGCCGGCGGGGTAGCGGCCAAAGTAAATCGGGTCGCACCAGTAGGTAAGGCAGTGGCCCATAAAGAAGCCGCTTCCTTTTTGGAAGCCGTACTTTTCGCCCGGCTCGCGCTCGTAAACTTCGACCGATTTTTTAAAGGCCTCGATGTCTTCCTTGCTTTCCGAAATTGGGTAGTTTCCAAAGCCTGTGTGGGCCAAGCAAATCTTTGCCTGGGGAGCGGCCGCGCGAATCGCTTGCGCCATCGTTCCGTGCGCGAGAAGAATGTTGTGCGCCACGTTCAAGACTTCCGCCTGCTGAAGCTGCAAGCCAGGGGCCATCCAGCCGACGTAGCCGCCAAGGACGCAAGGCATCTCGTTAATGGTAAAGAAGTTCTGCACGCGGTCAGAGAACTTCCTTACGACAAGGTCTGTGTACTCCGCGGCCCAGTAACGGATGTCGCGGTTTCGCCAGCCGCCCTTTCGCTCAAGCTCTAGCGGCAAATCCCAGTGGTAAAGGGTAAGCCAAGGCGTGATGTTTTTTGCCAAAAGCTCGTCGATGAGGCGGTCGTAAAAGTCCAAGCCCTTTTGGTTGGGCGTTCCGTGGATTGCGTTTCCGCGGCTGTCGGGGCTGTAGCCCATGACGCGCGGCCAAGAGACGCTAAAGCGGTAGTTGGGAATCTTTAGGTCAGCCAACAGTTGGACGTCGGCCTTGTAGCGGTGGTAGTGGTCGCAGGCCGTGTCGATGTTGGCGCCCCAAAAAGTCTTTCCGGGCCATCGCGAAAATTGGTCCCAAATGCTGGGCTCTTTGCCGTCCTCAAAGGCGGCTCCTTCAACTTGGGCCGCGGCCGTCGCCGTTCCCCAGATAAAATCTTTTGAAAATTGCATAGACGCTAATAAAAGCGTTTTTTTTTGAAAGTGTCAATAGAGGATGGACGCCGCTTGGTGTGTTAAAAATTTGACAATTATTGTTATTTGCTTTATAATTATACCGCGAAAAGGTTTTCGTAAGTTAATCAGGAGAGGTTATATGAAACGCCGTTTAATTTTGAGTTCTATTCTATTCTATTCTTGCAGTAATTCTTCTTCTCCCAGCGTGCTGGTGCCAGTGCCTGTCTCGACGCCAACCCCGACGCCTGAAGAAACAACGCCAACCCCGACGCCTGCGACTGACGAAACCGCGTCCGGCGGGGTCTTGCTTTCTATAAAAAATCTTGCGTTAAAGGTAGATCAAACAGAAAACAATGGCATCGTGACATTCACGCCGACAGTTGAAAGATTTGACGAAATATATGGGGAGGAAGGCGACGAGGCTCCATACATTGAATATGCTTGGAAGATTGACGGCGCCTTGGTTCCAAACCAAAACATTGCTGGCGCCAACGTGGATTCAGAGTCCGGCGTCCTGACAATAGACACAAGTAAATTTAAAAAAGATTCATACCAAATAAGCTGCCTTGCGAAAATTCTAGTCACAATCAAGTTCATGGACGAAGAGTCAACATTAAAATTGGCTATACTCTCGTGGCAAAATTCATTGAAGGTCAACTAGGAGGCAAAACATGAAAAAAATATTCCTTTTAATTGCGGCTTTTTGCGCCATGTCTTATTTTGCCGCGTGTTCGAATTTGCTTGACGAAGCAAAAAACAATGTTGCAATTGCGACTGAAAACGGAAACGAACTTTCAAGTGGCGAGGCTATGCTTTCATTTTCGCTTGACGCAAAAAACGACATTTCCTTCAGCGCCTTGCCTAACATAAGCGCCGACTTCTTTGACTCGATAACCATTTATTACAGGCCTGTCGACGGGACAAGTGATATAGAAATCGACACGTGGCATTCAAACGGCGAGTTAAAAGCCGCAAGCGTTCCGTTTAAGACAGGAACCTGGATTTTCAGCGTTTTGGCGGTGTGCGAGACGGGATATTATTATACTGAAGAGACAAAGACGATAAAAGCCGGAAAAAATTCCCTTCTGTTTACCCTTATTCCTATGATGATGCAGGAGCTTGAGGCGCGACACGGCTACGGATCCCTTTATGTGTCCGCCGCGTTTCCAGTGGACAACCTTAAGTGGGTGACAGGCGGCCTTTATACGATGGACGAAGAAAGTGTTCCCGGCTTTGCGGATGAAGACTTGCAGGTGAGCCAACGCGGAACGACATATTACGAAAAGGACGACATTCCTGCAGGCGACTACATATTGATTTTTAAATTTTTCGCTGACACAGAAAAAAAGATTTTGTTAGGAACGTATAGAGAGTTTGCGGGCATTTACGCGCTTGCGCGAAGCGAGTCAAAAGTGGTTTTGCAAAGCCTTTCAAACTTATATTCTATCAGCTACGAAACAAATGGGGGAGTCTTTGCGGAGGGCTATAGCCCCTGCCTTTCCTACACAAGACATTCTCAAAGCCTGTCTCTGCCGGACAAAACTCAAATTACTAAAGCCGGTTCGGATTTTGGCGGCTGGTATGAGGACGAAAATTTTGAAGGCCCGGTTGTTGACTGCATTCCAAGCGGCAGCGTCGGAAACAAAAAATTCTATGCAAAATGGCTTGACAAATGGACTGTGACATTCCTTCCAAACGGAGGAAGCTTTGCCGACGGAAGCAAGATTAAGACGCAGCAAATAACAAAAGGCGCTTCCGAAAATCTTATCACGGCAGACGATTTAGGCCTTACAAACAATGGAAGAAATTTTTTGGGCTGGATTACAAGCATTACGAATGTAAGCGAGGATTACGCTGACGGAGCGCAAATTACGCCCGACAAAAACATTGTGTTGATGGCGCTTTGGTCGCAGGGAAACGTGTCGGGAGGGGACGACGGAAAGACAAAGGACGCTGACGGCGACGGCGTCTCGGACTACGACGAACTTTATAAATTCTTTACGGATCCTGCGAACAAGGACACCGACGGCGACGGCTGGACTGACGGTCAAGAGTTGAATTATTACACGGAAGGGTCAAACACCTTTAATCCGCGCATAGCGGACGTTCCTCAATTGGAAATCCAGTTTGTGGGCCGTCCTGAAATAGGCTTCAATTATCAAACATCGGCTACTAACAATGTGACAGAGTCAGTGACCCATACCGACGGAACCGTCCACAGCCAGAGCGCCACAAACACCAACTCGCATACGCGCAACGAAACGCACGGATGGCATGCAAAAGTTGGGGTTGGCTTTGAATGGTCAGCGGGAACGGATGGGTCACTTGGTTTTTTTGGTGCGAAAGCAAAAAATACCTTTAGTTTTGAAGCCGGCTATAACGGCAGCGTCACGTCTGGCGACACGTTCACATACTCAAGAAACCAGAGCGAAAGCTTTTCTCAAAGCGTCACCAAGGGGCACACCACAAGCGAAACCACGGGAAAGACGGTGTCGGGCGGCACAATTCTTGTAAGCGCAAAATTTAAAAATCCAAGCAATCTGGCCTATACTGTGCGGAGCGCCACTGTAACCTTTGCTGGAATCACTGACTTTAGGCAGCCTAACGGCTATCCAACGCCAGTCGCAAGCGTTGAACTTACGAACGTCGGAACAATTCCGCCCGGAGGAGAGACCGGGACGATGACGATAAAGTACGACAAGCTTAGCGTAGAGCAAACAGAAGAGCTTTTAAAGTGGTCTTCCGGCCTTAACATGAGCATCACAAACTACACTATTGCCCTCCAAAAAGAAGGCTTTAACAACGGAAACGACTTTACAGGCGCTCTTACTACCGTAAACGCCATGACAGCGTGCCTTAACATAGATTACGGACCTTCCGCTAAGCACAAGGCCGAAACCCATCATGTGGCCACAAAATATTTGTACAACCCGGAGGCCGTGGACATCAACGGCTTGTATAAGAAAGTCACAATCAAGGACCTTTTGGAGATAGCGGGCATTTCCGAAAGCAAGGGAAACCTTGTTCTTGGAAACGGCGGCCGTATAAAAACAATCAGGGATTACAACTATGAAGGCCCCCTATATGGCGCCTGGTATGTCCAGCACACTTACACCAGGGACAATCTATCAGAGTCTGCCACGTATAATTATTATTCAGATCCAGAGTCTGGACAAGTGGTGGACATCTCAAAAATTTATGTTCAGGCGGGAGATTTAATCAACATTTTTTACAGCCTTGACAAAGACAAAGATGGAGTTCCCTATAACGAGGAGCTTATCTGCGGCACAAGCGACGACAAGCCAGACACTGACGGCGACGGACTTACGGACGCGGAAGAATTGTACGGCTGGAAGCCGGCGACAAAGACTCGCTCAATTCCAGAGGGAAGCGAAACTCAGCAGCATATAAAAATAACTGACCCGGAGAAGAAAATTATCACAAATCCAAACAACCCCGACAGCGACGGCGACGGATACGATGACTTGAACGATCCAGACCCCATAGAGCCAAAGATGAAGGACATAACAAGCCTTAGCGTGACTCAATATAAAACAAGCGCGGACGCAAACGCCAAGTTTAAGGATTTTAAATTTGAGTCGGCCCAATATTTGGAAGACATATATGAATCTGTGTATTTAAATCTTGTGCCTACGATGCCCCATGAAAAGATTGAATGCAAGCAGAGCGAAGGAGCCGCTTATGAAGTTTTTTCTTCAGCCAAGGAATTTAAACTGGATCTTGGCCAAAACAAAATATGGATTAAGGTCACGGCCGCCGACGGTTACACAACAAAAGAAAGCGTGGTGACTTTTGAATCGCGACTGAGGCCGCTTGAAAACCTGCAGTTGAAAAGTTCTGACGGCAAGGGCAATACTATTACGCTAAGCTATAATGCCTATACGGACAGGCGCATAGTAAACGCGGCGGCTAACACGTCAGGCTTGTTATTGCATATAGTGAAAGGTTATCGAAAGAAGTATGATTCGCGGCCAGATTTGGGACTGGCTAATGCCTATGATTCGGCCGACTTTAAAGTCGAAGTTTCCAATGCCAAGAGCAGGGACAAAATAAGCGAGGATGACTATGACTTTTGGACTCTGGTCAGCGTGTCTGACTTAACGCAAGGAACTACGACGATACGCGGCTTAAAAAGTCAGACTGACTATTCCATTGACCCAATCGCCTTCTATGAAAGCGGAGAGAAAAACGCAAGAGTTCAGACTGGAGGCGTTACGCATGTTGTTCGTAGGCTTATTTTTGAGTACGATACTGTGTATTTATGGCCAGCATGCACAACCGGAAAAAGCCAAAAGGCAACCCTTACATTCTGGATGCATTATCTTAGGGCGGTCTCAGACGAGGACGCCGGCGCCGACCCCCACTATTATTGGTCGATATCGTCAGGAGCGGCTTTTTTAGCGCAACTTTCAAACGATTGCGCGACTATGGACAACAAATCAGGTCGGAAATTTGACGATGACGAGGACATGTGCTACACTTTTGGAGACAAAAAAATGAATGGAGGAACAAAAGAAGAGAAAATAGAAAAGGGCGGTTCTCAATGCAAGTACTATAAGGGCGTCTTTGATCGAATGACACAGGAAAAAGACCACGAATTTGTGATTAACTTTTCGTGCTGGGATTATGATTCGAAGTCTGACGATGATTTTATTGGAGACGTGACGATGACCGTTAAATACAGCGTGCAAGACGACAAATGGTATTTTAAATGGTCGGGCGACCATACCGACAGCGGCGAAATGACAGTGGGCTTCCGGGAGGGCCGCAAAGACGGCAAGTGGAACATTCCTAATACATCTGAGGGGCAGATTGCTGTTCACTGGGGCGCTGAATGGAATGACGAGCCTGCCTTCCAAAACGATTCTTCAACCAAAACGCAATAGCCCGCGGCGCGCGGAACCCCCTGCCAGATTTATGTTGTGGCGGGGGGTGAGGGGGGCGGAATTAGGCGGCAGTTTATTCTTTAATATAATTGTTTAGCGCGTTTGGCCGAGGCCGACAAGATTTCTCCCAACAACATCTACACAAATTTTGTCCGCTACTTGAACAAGGCCGGCTGCTCGTCGCTTGACTACGCCGTCGACAGGGATGACGTAGAGGAGAAAGTCAACAAATATTATGCAAAAAACAAAGGCAAAAAATAGAGCCCCAAGTTGAAACTATTCCGTTTTTAATTTATTATAATAGTATGAAGAAGATTTTTGCAGCCGCGGCCTTGCAAGCTCTGCTGGCGCTTTTTGCGGCGGGAGCCTTTTGCGAAAAGTGGACAGAATACGAAGAGTCGCTTTTTAACCAAGCCTTGCAAATCAGGCTTGAGTCGCGGAAAATTGACGGTCTTAAGGCCGCGCTGGATTGGATTGAAAAAAAGCGCGAGGAATTCTTTTCTTCAATAAAAGAAGGAAGTGTCGGGCAAGAAGCGCTTTTGGCTTGCGAAAACAATTTTGTCCTTGAGCAATACCATTTTTTGTGGGAAATAGACGACAAGGCAAAGGAAACTGGCGACTGCGTTCTTGAGCAGTACAACAAGACGACCGCTTGGAACGCCGCCCATCCCGAAAAGGAGCGCAATCCGCTTTATTCTTTGAGCGCCTACGAATTGGCCAACGCCGCAATGCCGCTGATGAAATATTCGCAAAAAATTTCAGTCGGCTTGGAAGAGAAAAAATTTTACGACACGATGATAAAGAATGGACTTCAAAGCGGCTGTTTGCATCTTAACGCGGGCTTGTGGTACGCCTTCGCGCCCGCTTTTGGCGGAGGAAGCGATTCAAAGGCGGCGGAGTATTTTAAAAAGGCGGCGCAAATTGGTCCGACTGATTACGAAAAATTTTTTGGCTTTGTCTACCTTTCGCAAATTGATTGGAAAAAGGGAGACTCCGCCGCTTGGCAAAAAGACTTGCAGGCCGCCGACGCTTTGCTTCCGCAAAATGTTTACACAAATTTTGTCCGCCGCGTCAACAAGGCTGGCGCCGATGTTTTTGAATATGCCGACGACAAAGACAAAGTTTTGAAAAAACTTGAAAAATTTTACGGAAAAAAATGATGGCTGATATTAAGAGTCTTGCTGGACAGACGCTAAAAATAATTTTCTTCGCGGCGCTTTTTGCTTTTTGCGCTCCGTCTTTTGCGGACGAATTTAGCGATTACGAAAAAACTTTGCTCGCCGAAATTTACGACATGCGCGCTCGTTCCAGACAAGAAAAAGATTATTTGGCTTCACAAGCTTTTTTGGAAGAATACCACAAGAAAATTTTGAGCGACGAAGTTCAGTCCAAAATCAGCGACGAGGCCAAGCTTGTTTTTGACAATTT
>JAGCNW010000037.1 GCA_017645785.1 Treponema sp. | reverse complement strand
CCACATTGTCCCTTGTAAAGTCCAAGCCCATCAAAATTTCCGAGTCGGGAAGACACAAGTGGCTTAGGCGGCCGGTTCCAGTGCGCTGCCTTTTGGCTTCTTTTGGGTGCATGAGAAAAATGAATTTTAAGCCAGTTTCGACCGGCGGCTTTGTGTACTGGCACAAGCAATAGCCCTCCGGCCTAAAGCACTTGTAGCATCTCATGCAGCAATTTTAGCGTTAGTTCTTTATCATTTCAAGAAGGGCGTCTTTTCCCTGCGCTCCGACTGTGGAGGCTGTGACATTTCCGTCCTTAAAGACAAAGAAGGCGGGAATGCTCATGATTCCGTACTCTTGCGCAAGATCGCCTTGTTCGTCAACATTGACTTTGCCCACTTTGTAAGAGCCGTCGCTTTCGTTGGCCAGCTCCTCAACAACAGGTCCCATCATTTGGCAGGGTCCGCACCAAGTTGCCCAAAAGTCAACCAGAACGGGAACGTTTGATTGCAAAACCTCTTCCTTGAAGTTTTCCGAAGTTAATGTGATTTCAGCCATATTAGCCTCCTTAATTCCGCTTTGACAAAACAGAATTGTATTCAATCTAAATATAATACAATATTGATTTTTCGTCAAGCGAAATTAAGCCAATTCGTCCCAGCGCGCGTACTTGGCGTCAAGGTCGGCGGACAGCGCCTGGTACTCGTCGTTCCAGGCGCGGATCTTTGCAAAGTCGCTCTCTCCGCTGGAAAGCGCGGCCTCAAGTTCTGTTTTGCGCGCCTCAAGCTTTTCTATGTCGGCTTCGAGCGCCGCGAATTCTTTTTGCTCTTTGAACGAAAGTTTTTTGGGTTTTGCGGCCGCGTTTTGGTCTTGCGAGATTCCCGCGTCGGAGCGCGGGAATGACACAGAATTGCGCGCGTCTTGTCCGTCGCCTGTCATTGCCGGGCTTGACAGCGCATTCTGCGCAGCAATCTTTTTGGCTTGCTTAGAGTCGCGGGCTGCCTCATGCTCGCGCTCCTTTAAAAGCTCGATGTACTCGGAACACTTTCCGACAAAGCCGCTCACGCTTCCGTCGTCTTCCAAAATGAAAAGCGTGTCGCAAACCTTGTCCATAAAATATCGGTCGTGGCTTACAATCAAAAGGCAGCCCTTGAACTGCGCCAAAAAGTCTTCCAAAAGGTTCATCGTCCAAATGTCAAAGTCGTTGGTCGGCTCGTCAAGAATGAGGAAGTTGGGATTGGAAATCAAAAGGCGGACCAGATACAAGCGCTTGCGTTCGCCGCCGCTTAGCGACGAAACCGGCGAATGCTGGATCTTTCCTTCAAAGCCAAACTCGTTCAAAAAAAGCGCGGCGCTTAATTTGCGGCCGTCGTTAAGCTCTATCCATTCGGCGGCTTCTTCGATGTATTCAAGCGCGGTCATCGACAAGTCTTTGAACGCCGGATTCTGCTCGTAGTAAGCGATATGGGTGTTGACGCCAAGAACGATGTTTCCGCTGTCGGGAGCGAGGCGGCCGGCAATCATGTTGAGGAGCGTCGTCTTTCCGCTTCCGTTGTTGCCGTAGATTCCGATTTTTTGTCCCTTGCTAAAGGTGTAGGAAAAAT
>JAGCNW010000036.1 GCA_017645785.1 Treponema sp. | reverse complement strand
TAAAAATGGGGAACGTGGATCGTGGCGGGCGGCGTTTTGCTTGACCGCGCGCCAGTCGCTGTTGGCGTAACAGTAGCGGCAAAAGTGCTGGCAAGAAGAATACGCTCCGATATCGCAAGAAAGGTAGCAGGCGCATTCAGAACGGGAGGGAACGAAGCGCGGAAAATTGAGCGCTTGGCCCAAGGCTTTTTCGTAAATGGCCGGCGTCATGCAGCCTCCGCATTCCGCTCCATATTGAGCCAAAAAGTCCCCTTCTCCGCAAGTCCTGATTGTAATTTTGTTGGCGGCGGCGATTTTTATCAAATCAGACCCGAGCGCGATTTTTTGGTCTTGAACAAGTTCGCGCGCCTCTGGAAAATTGCGCTTTACTTTTGGATATAAATCTATGAAGCTGATCACGCAATAGTCAGTCCAGCCGCTTAGGGCGCGCGACATTGTTTCAAAGGCGCGGCGGTGATAGTCCGCCGTATACTTTTGGTCAAGAAAAATCGGGTCGTAGCGCCAAACGATTCTTTCTTTGCCGACAAGCGCCGAAAGTTTTTGGAAAGCGGCGATTGTCTCGCGCTTGTCAGGAACGCCAGGCTCTATGTCGCGGCCATACGGCGTAATCGTGACTTGCCAATATTGCGCAAAGCCGCGTTCGTTCAGTTCCGCAATGTAAGGCAGCATTGGAATCGGATTCTTTGTGCAAAAGCCGATTAGGTCAACAAGGTCGGGTGTGATTTCAAAACGGGTGACAGCGCTTTGGTTGTAGGGATTGCGAACCATTACAAAACCTTCGTTCACGCGGTTCATGAACCATTCGGAGTAAAAGGCGGGAATGTCCGTTCGCTGGCCTGTGTTAAGAATCATAAAACAATGTTACAAAAGACGCGCGGCAAAATCAAGCGCGGCGAGAAAATCACTTTATGCCCAAAAAGCGCGGCGCTAAAACAATTCCGGCTGCATAGGATCGGCGTCCGGAAATTCTTCCATCCACTTAAAGACTGATTCCGTTCCAAGCATAATGTTGTTCTCTTTGCAAAGACGGTCCAAGCGCGCCATAAGCTGCCGCTCCTTTGGACTGGAAACCACATAGCTAAAGCCGTAAGTTTTTTGATAGCGTTCTTTTAGGCCGGCGAATCGTTGGTCGCGCAAAGCGGCGCGCTCAAGGGCGGCGTAAAAATATTCGCGGTTCCCTTCGCGCAAGGTAAGTCCGATTCCAAAGCAAATTATCGCCCGGACGCCGGAGCGGACGCAATAGTCAACAATTCCGTCAATGTTTTCTTCTGTGTCGTTGATAAACGGAAGGAGCGGCGAGAACCAAACGACTGTCGGAATTCCAGCCTCCTTGCAAGCGCGCAAAACTTCAAAGCGGCGGCTTGTGGGGCAAACGCCCGGCTCCAAGATTTTGCAAAGATTGTCGTCCGCCGTCGTGAGGGTTATTTGGACCACGGCCTTTGTCTTGTTGTTGATTCGCATCAAAATGTCCAGGTCGCGCAAAAGCAAGTCTGATTTTGTCAAAAGCGCCGCTCCAAAATTATAGCGGTCGATTATTTCCAGGCAGCGGCGGGTCAAAAGCAATTCCTTTTCTGCGGGAACGTAGGGGTCGCCCATAGAGCCGGTTCCAATCACGCTCCTTTTTCGCTTTTTGCGCAGCGCCTCCTCCAAAAGTTCAGGCGCGTTTTGCTTAGCCTCTATGTCTTCAAAGTCGTGGGAAAATTGGTAGCAAAGGCTTCGCGAGTCGCAGTAAACGCAACCGTGCGCGCAGCCGCGATAGATGTTGATTCCGTGAGAATTTAGAATTGTCTTTGTGCTCACAAAATGCATGTTATGATTATATCACATTATATATGACAATAGACTGTCATATATAATTTTTTGTTTTATATAATGACAAAAAGCAAATCTCTTGATATTCTATATTATACTATCAAGAAATAACTTGGAGGTTTG
>JAGCNW010000035.1 GCA_017645785.1 Treponema sp. | reverse complement strand
TTTTTATTGTCGTTTTGTTCGCTCATAGCCCTCTATTATATCAAACTCCGCCCGCTTTTGCTAGTGGCGCTTTGGCTTGACGTTTGGCGTTTTTTTACTATATTATAAATAAGGAGTATTTGCAAAAAATGATTTATAACGACGAAGACGAAGAAAAGAAAAAGGCGGCGCCAAAGCCTGACGCGCTTGCCGAAAAGTTCCTCAAAACCCGCCAAATTTTACTTTCGGGCGAAATCAACAAGGAATTGGCCCAAGCCGTGAACAAGCAGCTTTTGCTTTTGGAAGCGGACGGAACAAAGCCGATATACATTTACATCGACTCGCCCGGCGGCGACGTAAGCGCGGGTTTTGCCATTTTTGACATGATCCGCTTTGTAAACGCTCCGGTTGTATTGATCGGAAACGGCCTTATCGCCAGCGCCGCGGCTTTGATTTTGCTTTCCGTTCCCAAGGAAAGGAGAGTGGGACTTCCCCATAGTTCCTACTTGATCCACCAGCCCTTGTCAGAAATGAGGGGCGTGGCCACAGACTTGCAAATCCAGGCCGAAGAAATGGCCAAAACCAGGGCTTTGCTAAACAAAATCATCGCCGAGCAGACCGGAAAGGACGAAAAGCAGGTCAAAAAAGACACTGAGCGCGATTATTGGCTTACAGCCGACGAGGCCATGGAATACGGCCTTATCAGCAAAGTCATTTCTTCGCGCAAAGAACTTGCAGGAATGAAGATTAAATAGTATAATCTTTGTATGGTTTTTGAACTGACAGACGCGCTTGGAGAGGCCATCGCAAAAGCGCTTGAAAACCAGGACAAAAAGTTCTTGGTTGACGCCAAAAATTCCGCGCTTGTCGAAGAAGACCAAAACGCATGCCCCGACGGCGACCGTTTTTACGAATTGCCGCCGTGGGACAGCGCCGACGGTTTTTCCCTTATGGAAGACTTTGTCAATGGTTTGCATTCGCCGATGGCCTACACTGATTTGCAGGCGGCCTTGCGGTCTGGAAAGGGGGTTTTTAGAGGATTTAAAGATGTTTTAAAGCGGTACCCGTTGATAGAACGAAGGTGGCATTATTTTAAAAGCCGCGCTCTTTTGACTTATGTCAACAGTTGGTACAATTCGCTTCGTGAATCATGGGGCTTGGAGAAATTGGATTCGGAGCCGGAAGACACCGAAGACTTGCTCTGCGATGATTTTACTTTTAGCGAATACGATTTTGAAAAGGACAGGCAGAACGCGCTGGGGCTTTTAAACCAAGCCGTCCAAGAAATTGGCGCTGAGTATGCCGCGGAAGTCGCCCAGTCTTTTGGGGAGCTTTGGCGCGCGCAGTTTGAATACAACGCTCAAGCGCAAAAAGGTTTTGTTTGCAAAACTTTTGGCGGAGATTTTGCCGGTTGCGTCGTTTGGTCGCCGTGTCCTAAAGATTCAAGCAAGGCCGTTTTGATTGAAGGCCTGTTTGTAGAAAAAAAATGCCGCGGCTTAGGCATCGCCAGGGAGCTTTTTGAACGAGCCCTTGATTCTTTACAAGCCGGCGGCGCGCAATGGGTTATAATTGCGAACACTTTTGTTCCGGACTTGATGCAGGGAATGTTGAACCGTTCAGGATTTAAGAAAATAGGTTCCACCTGGATCGCGGATTTTTTAGGAGATTTAAATGCGTTACAATAACAGAAGAGAATCAGAGATTGATTACGACAGAATCGCTGAATTTTTGAAGGCTTCAGTTCAGCAGGTAAAGACACAGGAAGATGTTGATGTTTTGATTCAACTCAAGAAAGTTTTTAAGAAAAACGTTCCTTTCACTTTGCGAGGATACCTTGCCGCTTATTTGCTCAAGGTTGCCACAGGAAACGCCCGCCGTCCCTTTGTTCCTAGAAACGAGCATGAAAACTTTTCAAAAGACAATTTCCGCTCGCGCCGCGAGGAGAGCCGCCGCGACTTTAACGCCCCGGCTCCCGCCGAAACTCGTCACGAACCGCGTCCCCGCGTTGAGATAGACCCCGCTTTGGCGACCACTATTTTTATCGGAATCGGCCGCAACCGCCGCGTGTTCCCGCGCGACTTGGTTGGCCTCTTGATAAGCGTCGCCGGCTTGGACCGCGAGAGAATCGGAGACATCCGCGTTTTGGCCAACTACTCTTTTGTCCAGCTCTTTACCGAAGACGCGGACAAGGCCATCAACGCTCTTAACGGATATGACTATCGCGGCCGAAAGCTTTCGGTAAGCTATTCGCGCCAAAAGGATGACGAGGAGACAAGCGCTCCCGCCAACGAAGGCGCCGCCGCGGCCGATCAAGAGCCTATGAGCGAAGGCGAGCAAAGCCAAGTTTCGCAAGAGCTTTCTGAGCAGGAGCGCGAAGACGCCGCGGCTTACGCCGCCGCCGAAAAGGCGTCCGAGAACCAGGGCTTTGGCTCTCCGCTTGTGTAAGAGGTTTTTTGCGCGATGGAAATTCACGCGGCCCAAACAGGCCCTCTTGAAGTGAACACATTCATCTTGCCGCTTGCGGGGCGAGCCGTTTTGTTGGTGGACCCCGCCGGCTGCGATTTTTCGGGCGACGAAAAAAAGCTCGCGCAAGTTCTTGACGAGCACGATTGCGCTCCTGTCGGAATCTTGCTTACCCACGGACATTTTGACCATGTTTGCGGCCTCAAGGCCTTGCGCTCTTCGTTCCCAAACCTTCCGATAGCGATCCACGTTGCCGACCAAAAATATTTGGGGCCGGATTCCGTGGATGTCCACAAAAAAAGTCTTGGCTTGATGTCTTGGGAAGAGGACGACTTTTTAAAGGACCTTTCCGACTTGCCGCTTCCAAATTGCCTGCTTAAAGACGGCGACTCTTTGGACACGATTTTTAAAACCGAAGACATAATCAGCGCCTTTACCGGCGACGAAGTTCCTGACGTTGAAGGCGTTGCAAACGCCCTAAGCCATTGGCGGGTAATTCACACTCCGGGCCACACCGAAGGCTCTGTTTGCTTTTACAACGAATCCGAAAAAGTTTTGATTTCTGGCGACACGGTTTTTTATCAGTCTTACGGACGGACGGATTTGCCGGGCGGAAACGAAGACCAAATGCAAAAAAGTTTGTCAGAGATTTTTGAAACGATTCCCGACGATGTTTTGGTTTACCCCGGCCACGGCGCTTACGGCTTTGAGATCGGAGCCAACAAATAGCGGCTCTATTAAAGGCTGTCCAACTGTTCCCGCATTTTAAAGTCTTTGTCTTCGTCAATCATTTTTAGCATGATTCTCGCAAAGTCCGGGTCAAACTGCAATCCGATGCCTTGGCCTATTTCTTTGCGGGCAACGTCTTGCGGAAGCTGGCTGCGGTAGCTGCGGTTTGACGTCATGGCGTCGTATGCGTCGGCGACCGCGATGATTCTTCCGATTTCTGGAATCTTTTTTCCGGCCAAGCCGACAGGGTAGCCTTTTCCGTCATAGCGCTCGTGGTGGTAGTAGGCTCCGTCAGCGATGTGGGGAATCTGCGTTATGTTGGACAAGATCTGCGCGCCGATGACCGAGTGCTGCTTTACGCTGTCGTATTCTTCGGGCGTAAGCTTTCCCCGCTTGTTGATTATTTCGTTTGGAATGCCGATCTTTCCGACGTCGTGCAAAAGCGCGGCCAGGTAAATGTTTCTGCAAGCGGTTTCGGTTTTTCCAAGCCGGCGCGCGATCTCTCTGGCGTATTCGGCGACGCGGGTTGAGTGGCCGTGCGTGTAGGCGTCCTTTGCGTCAATCGCGCTGGCCAACGCTTCCGCCGTCTCTATCGTCATGCGGGTGAGCGCCGTGATGTTGTTGCAAACGACGTTCTCCATTTTGTAAACAGAAATCGCAAGGGATTCAAGCTCGTCCTTGTTTTTAATGTCGAGGAGGCTGTCGTTGGGATTTTCGTTTGTGTTGGCAAAGCGGTTTGTCTCGTTTGTGATTTGCAAGATTGGCTTTATGAAGCGGAAGTTAAAGTAGACTGCAAAGGCCGTTACAAAAATCGCGCCAAAAATCAAGGCCAGGACAATGACGTTGCGGACAAAATCTTTTCTTGCGTCTACAAATTCTTGGACGTTCTTTTGCGCTCCAAGAAGGGCGACTATCTTTCCTTTTGAATTGTAGACCGGAACTTGGGCGGTTATGTGCGAGCCGCTTCTGGATTTTATCGTGTGGCGCACAAGCTCCGCGCCTTCTTCGTAAACCCGCCTTGTGGTTTTATTGTAGCCTTCTTCGTAATAGTCTTCCTCGTAGCCGAGGGGGTAGGGCTTCCAATTTGTTCTTTTTCCAACAGGATCGTAAAAATAAAAAATGTGCCTGTAGTCCGGAGCCTCGACTTCGGAAACGTAAATTACGTTCAAGTCAAACTGGTCCACGAGGCGCTGCAAAAGCTTTAGGACTTCTTTATGCGCCTTGTCAGGCACGGGATTGGCGCGGTATTTGGCAAAGTCGTCTGGGTTTAGGCTGGCGCGGGCGGTGGCGGCGATTTCGCGAATGCTGGCGTCGTATTGTTCCCTAAACTGGCGGTTAAAGGCCCAGTATGACGCGGCGATAACGAGCGAACAGAGGACAAAGCCGGCCACGCCTATGAACAAAATAACCCTTTTTGTTATGACAGGAAAAGCTTTCTTAGTCATAAAACCTATTATAGCATACTTCGCATGCTTTTGCTAGTGGAAATATTTACTGCCTGCCCGCGCGGGCTTTTTTACAAGCCAAAAAGGCCGCGGACAAACGGCTCGCAAAGGACAAAGAGCGCGCTGAAGAGGACGGCGGGAAGGTAGTTGGCCGTCTTGATTTTTTTTAGGCCCATCAAGTTGATTCCGATCAAGACGATTAGCGCGCCGCCGCTTCCGGTGATTTCGGCAAGAAGGGAGTCGCTTACGTATTGGTGGATGAAAATCGCGAGCAGGGTAAGCGCGCCCTGGTAGACAAAAATCGCGAGCGCGCTAAAGGCCGTTCCCACGCCCATCGCGGCCGCAAAGCCGATGGCGATAAAGCCGTCCAAAACGCTCTTTAGGAATATGATTGAATAGTCGCCTTCGATTCCGGCCTTAAAGCTTCCGACAATCGCCATCGCGCCGACGCAAAACAAGACCGACGCGTTTAGGAAAGCATATGCGAAATTCTTTTGCGGCTTTCCGGCGGAAAACTCTGGGGCGCGTGTATCGTCCAAGTCGTTTGTTCCGCGCGAATTGCTGGAGGCCGCGGCATCCGGCTTTTTCAAAAAGACGCGCTCTAAAAAGCGGCCCACTTTTAAAATCTTTCCGTCAATGTCCAGCGCGGTTCCAACGATTCCGCCAAAAATCAAGGCGAGCGCAAGGTAAACGACGTTTTGGTATTTAAAGGCCATTTGAACGCCCATGACAAAGGAGACTAGGCCGCAAGCGAGTTGAATCGCGTCGGTGATTTTTTGCGGGATTTTTTTGGCGAACAAAAGTCCGATTACAGAGCCGGCCACGATTGCGGCGCAATTAACGAATACAGCGAGCATTTTTTTCCTCGCGGGAATTGTAGCGCAAAAGGCGGGCCTTCCGCAAGCGACGCGCCAGGCCCTGGGCAAGCGCTTTATTTTATTTCAAAAATTTTCATGCTTTTAATTTTTCCGTCGGGATAATATGTGTATTCGTATTTTAATTCTTCGGCCGGCCCGCCGCTGATGTAATTTTTTTCCCGCTCAAGATAATTGTTCGCGTTGTAGAAATATTCGCTTTTTAGAATACCGTTGAGAAGCCTTTTTGTTCTTTTGTTGGCGGAATTGTATTCAAATTTTTCTTCTGTCGCCACTTTTCCGATTTTTTGCTTTTGCAAAACAAGGTTGTCGTTGGGGTCGTAGAAAAAAGTCGCGGTAGCCTCGTCGCCTAAAAGCGACCGCCTTTCTTTGACTTTTCTTCCTGCGGAATCGTAATCGTACCAGCGTTCCATTCCGTTGGAATCTTTTTCGTGAATCAAAAGATTTTTTTCGTTGTATTCAAAGGTCACTGTGTTGCCGCTTGAAAATTCCTTTAAAATCAAATTGCCCTTTGAGTCGTATTTAAAATTGCAGGAAAACAAGTCGCCCAATTGCGTCTTGTAGGAAAGCGCGTTTCCCTTTGAATCGTATTCATACCACACTTCGTCGCCGGCTGTGTTTTTGGAATGCTGGAGCTTTCCAAAGGAGTTGAACTCCCGCCATTCCTTAAAGCCCGAGGCTCTTTCCGTGTAAGTGACGTTTCCGTTTTTGTCATACTCGGAATATTTGACGAAGATTTCTTTTGGCTCGTCCGCCTCCCACCAGTCTTGGGCAAGGCAAGGGAAAACGCCTAAAAGAGCGGCGGACACAAGAACGATTGCTTTTTTCATAAAGATTTCTATGCAATTTGAGCCGCTAGTCGCGCTTTGCATAACGCTCCAGTTCCATGAGCCATTTTTCGCGGTTGTTCGCCGCCGTAAAGAAATTGGTAAGGTACACGCGAAGGACTTCGCCCGACTTTTTCTTGAACTCCAAACCAAAGGGCAGAAAGCCGATGATTTTTGTCGGACGCACCTGCTCCAGTTCGGAAAGCGGGATTTCCATAGAGCCCGCAAGATGCGACAGCGCGATTTTGTCCTCGTATAGTTTGAGAACCCCGCCTCTAAGCCTCACGAACCCGCCGAGCGCGTACCGCTCCACCGCGTTTGAAAGTTTTACGCCTTCTTCCATAGCCAATCCTCCTGTCAGAAAATTATATAAAAAAAATTAAACAAGGAAAAGCGCAAGTCCGCTATTCTACAGCGGCAGCTCCGCCACGAGCCAGTTGCCGTTTTCGTCCTGCGTCATCGCAACTTGGTCTTCACCCTCGTCTGATTCCCCCTGATAAGAAGCGGCAATATTCACCGTGTATAACGCCCTCCCGTCGCCGTTGGACTTGAAAGATGAGGGATTGATTGTAACGCGGACTGAATCAACTTTCCCATAGAAGCTTTCCCATGCTTCATTCATCGCGGCTATTCCTTCGTCAAACGAAGAGCCTGGGAAACTATAATGCTCGATTAAATCATGCCATTCTTCGCCCTTGGAAAAATAACTGACGAAGAACGAAACGAGGACAGAAGTCGGGTCTTTTCTGTCGGTCTGCGACAGGATTTTTGCATTGTCAAAAACTTCCTCTTCAGAAACCGCGGCAACTTCGCTTCCTCTTCTTGAGACAATGAAAGACTTATTGTCATTCACCGTTTTCAGATTTCTGTCTTCCGCAAACGCAAGCAACGACAGCGCGACCGCCGCCGCCAAAATCAGAAATAGTTTTTTCATTGTGAGTCCTCCGAGTTTCCGCCATTATACCACATTTCCCGCGCGGTCGCTACAGGGCGGGCGGGGTGTATAACCTTTGTTATGTGATTTTACTTACTCCTTACAGCTTTTATCATGGCTACAGGATAAAAAATTATACCACGAACATTTACAATATTACTTTTATAAATTTTTATACTATCGTTATCTTCCCAAACAAAATATTCATACGGAATATCTTCTTTGCCTTCAATCCAGACATGAGCCTTAGGTTCATAAAAAACTTCTTTCCGTACAATTGGGAAAAACTTATTCACCAGAAAAACACAAACGTGTCCTGAACCGCCTGAATACGCGCCTACAGGATAATGATAAGCATCACAGTATTCTATTTTATTCGGGGAATAGCATCGTTGTATTCTTTCTTTGTTTATTTCTTCATTGATCCAAAAGAGACTGCCCAAAAAATTGATGAGAAAAAATAAGATAATTACTATATAAAAACTAAATCCACCGATAAATGACGGAAGATAAAATAACAGCTTTCCTTTTTGCTTAGTCGTGATTTTCTTATACGAAAGAAATCCAAAAAGTAAAACAAATAATGGAAAGATAAAATTTGCAATAGTTGAATTTAATTCCACATTTGTCAAAATGAGAAACAAAAGTATTATGCCCAAAAGAAGATTACAGTAATTTATAACTATGGTTTTTTCTTTCATTTTTTATAACCGCTTCTTCGTCCTAGCCCTAAAGTCCAATTAATTTTTCAGCAAGCTTGACTTGATGAAAAATTATTCCAACTTATTCATCAATTTGAATATTTACGAAGTTTTTCGGATTTTTCCTAACTTCCTCTGCTTTTTTATTACAAAATGTTTTTCCATGTTTTATATACTCATTTATTTCATTCTTACTCAGTTGTACACAGATTTCATATAATGCAACAGAACCACAAAGAACTTCCAAGTAATATTTTTCATCATCACGTAACAATCTATAACACCAATTTTCTTTTTCTAAACATTCCATACTTATTCTATTGTAAATAACAAGCGCCCCAGTGCGGGCATCCACATAACCTTTGTTATGTGATATTTATATCATATTTATTCAGTCGTATCACCTTCCATTTTCGGCAGCTAATACAACTTAGCGTTTAAAAAATCTCCTTTTTCTTTAATTTATGCCATTTTTGATTTGCTCTATATTTTTCGATAGAGAAAACTTTTTGAACTTTTTCGGTGCTAATAGAAAGATCATAATAGCGAACAAGACTTTCTACCAAACTCAAATGAATGTAATATTGATTTTCGGGTCCCCAAAACCAATGAAGATTCCATGAATCCATATCAAAAAAAGTTATTTCTCCTGAGTTTTCACCATCTTGTAAAATAAAGCCATACATGTATTCAGTGTCATCAAAATAACCGATTTCTATAAATTCTTCAGTTATTATATTTTTGCAATAAAAGGAGATAAAACCCGATTTGCCAATATTTTTTTCGGAAAGAGATTTCTTATTAATTTTAATATCCTCTAAAAAAGGTGTTGTCGGATAATCAGACGGAATATTTAATACAAGATTTCTTGTGCTTCTACACGAAATCACAAGAAAGGGTAACAATAGTATTATAATTCTATATTTTTTTAACTCCATATTTTTTTCGCTTTGCCCCCATAATATATTTAATTATAGATTATCAATAATTTTTTTATTTCGTAACCAGTCTAGTAATTCATCTAAAACTTGTTCTTCTGATGAAAAATTTTTGGTCACAAACATATACGCTTTTTCATCTTTTTGAACACCTTTTATCAAAACTTTCTTTCATGCTTCATATTATATTGAATCAATATAATGTTGATCCCTCAACCAATCTAGCAATTCAAAAAGTGCCTTTTCTTCTGTATCAAATTTTGAACTTCGAAAAACAGTGGCTCTCTCATCAGTTTCATATACAATCCAACTCTGTTACCGTAATCCCATAATATCCATGAACGCGGCGTATGAGCGTATCCGCTCCAGTGAGGCGGTGTCATCGATGACGATTTTTTTTGCGAGGCTTCTTTTTTCTTCTTCGGGCAGATTCCATCGGTCGGGGGCATCTGGTGTTTTTACAAGATAGTCGATTTCAAGCGATTTTGTCGTTGTGAACATCGCTTCAAGATAGTTGGGCATTCGTATGGTTTCCGAGTAAACATCTCCGTCCTTTGCAATGTTATCGTCACAGAAAAACGCTCCCTCTATGCTGTCCAGAGTCGCGCCATCAAAACTTTCATACTCATCAGTCTTGAAACAAAAATAGGCGTAGTCAAAGAGCGTTTCCGCCTCAAACCTCATGAAATATCTGCCCTGCGCCGGATTATATTGCCACCAGACCGCCACATTCTCATCTTTGCAAAGGCAAAAGCGGAGGGAATCTTCCATGGAGGAAAGTATGTCATCATCTGAAAGCGCGGCTTCGCTTCCGTCCGCAAATATAATCCTGATAGTTTTATTCCGTATTGTCTCCGTCCACCCCGAAACTTCTACAGGATTTCCGATAGAAAACGCGCAGGCGGCATAAGGGCTGATTTCTTGCGAAAGGCTTTCTGATATGGAAAAAAGTTCCCTGTCATTTTCAGCAAAGACCGCATAGGAAAAGTCCATTTCCTTTATGGTTTTTTCTGTAATATTACAGAGAACTATGCTGACATCCTCACCATACAGTTCAAAGGTATTTACGGCGACAGGCGTTGCCATGCCTTTATGGACGGCTCTGAAAACCGCTTTTTCGTCTTCCGTGTCATAAAGGTGAAGGTATTTAATTCCTGTTTCCGTGTGTTCCTCCGCCTCAGCCGTCTGCGCAAACGTAGAAATTTGCTCCGCCTGTGCGGTCTGCTCCGCCGCTTCGACCTGCGCGCTTTGTTGCGCGTCCTTCTTATTGCACGAGCCGAGCAAGAGCGCGAATAATGCCGTAATCAGTAAAAGTGTCTTTTTCATTGTGTGTCCTCCACCATTATATATCACTTGATAAATCTCAGCAAAAAATCAAGCGCGCCGATGACTGTGAAGCCGTTCTCGTCAAGCGTTTCTTTTATGTTCTGGTTTGTCACGATGATTTTCCGAACCTGGTCGTTCAGCAGCAGAAAGGGACGGACTTCCCGCGCCCGTGTCTCCGCGTCTGACATGCTGGCGCAAACCTGAATGTAGAACAAATTCGTTCCACGCTTGGCAAAAAAATCGATCTCATTTGTCTTGCGCGCTGACTTTCCGTTTTTGTCCTTGCCTACGGTGTCGAAAGTTCCCACATTCACCGTGTAGCCGTTGTAAACAAGCTCGTTGTACACGATGTTTTCAAGCATCTGTCCTTCGTCGGGGAAGGCAAAGTTAAGCCGCGCGTTGCGGAGTCCAGTGTCAATAAAATAATATTTTCTGAGCGCGCCGATTTCGCTCCTGCCCTTCAGGTCGTAGCGCTTCGCCTCCCTAATCAGAAAGGAATCGACAAAAAAACCAAGGTATTTTTCCACCGTCAGCTTGTTAATGTTTTCTTTTTTTACCGTTTTGAAGGTGTTCGCGATTTTTTCTGCGTTCATAAGTTGGCCTGTCAATGAGCTTATGAGGTTGCACAGTTCATCAAGGGAAGAAGTTTTTTTCAGCTTGTTGCGCTCGATTATGTCCTTGAAATAGGTCATCTCAAAAAGATTCCGGAGGTAGTCTTTTTTTTCGTCATCACTTTTCAAGACAGCAAGGGGAAGCCCGCCGAACTGCATGTATTCAAGCAGGGCGTCTGCCTCTGAGCCGCCTTTGTATTCGGAAAACTCCTCAAAGGAAAGGGGCAGAAGCTGGATGTTCACGGCCTTGTCGCGGAATTCGGTGATGATGTCCGTTGAAAGCATCTTTGAATTTGAGCCGGTCACATACAGGTCGATGTTTTTTTCTCTGGAAAGCCCCAGGATGACATCGACAAAGGTTATAACCTGCTCATCGTCTTTTTTTGCGAGGACATGACTTCCGCCAGTCAGCGCGGGATTGACAATCGGAAAGATTTTCTGAACCTCGTCCAAAAAAACATAGCATTTTTCTTTTCCTGCGCAGAATTTTCGGACATGCTCGCCGAGAGCAATCGGATCGCGGAACAAGATGTTCCTGTCATCGTCAAGCTCAAGAATCAAAATATTGTTTTCGTCCACAGAACTTTCAAGCAGGTATGCCTTGTATATTTCTTTGAGGAGGTAGGATTTTCCGCACCGCCTGATTCCCGTAATCACCTTGGGAAAGCCGTTGTCGCGGTTATTGATTAAGAGATTCAGGTATTTATTGCGCCGTATCATAAAACCACCTTTTTTGTAGAATTCTACAGTTTTTGTCATTTAAGTATAGCAGGAGATGCGGTAAAATGCAATATTCAGCAACTTTTTTTGTAGAATTCTACATAAAAAGTTAGTTTATGTTTCCCCATTGTAGCGCATTCCGCGCGCCTACTGTTTCATTGAGCTTGCTCCTTTGTCAGCACAAGCGGAACGGGGAATCGGTAGCCTTTCTCCAGCTCGTCCGCAGAATACAGAATGTCGGAAAGCGGCGTGTGTATCGTGAGCGTGTCGCCGTCTAAGGAATAGGAAAGCTCGCAGTAATCCGTAAGGCTTCCGTAGCCGCCAACGCCGTCTTTGTAGCCTTCGGTGTAGTCCGTCACGAAAAGCTCGATGTGGCTGTCGGTGGCGGCGTATTTTCCTTGCCACGCATAAAACTTGTATTTGATTTTTTTGTAGTCAAGCTTGATTTTCATTTCATCAGCCTCTGGATACCCACAACCGAACTCCACGGTGATTTCCACTTTCTCGTCGGAAAAAATCCACCGAACAGGGCTCGGAGAAAGGATTTCCCCTCGCTTTTCCCCCAGAGCGACGCGGGATTTTTGTTCTTCGGCTTTGGCTTTTTGGATTTCACACAGCTCATGCCATCGTTCACTGTCGATTTCAAACGAAAACTTGCAGTCTTTAAATTCATCGCCAAGGTTCGGAATATAAACCTCTGAGTTTTCGTCGCACTCTGTCCAAATTCGTCCCTCTCGCCCGTCGCCAAATTTCACGGTGATAACAATGGGCATATTTTTCATAAATGCTTGAGTTATGCCTTTCTTGTCCGCAAAGCGAGTATGAAACCACTCCGAGCCGTCAAAGGTGATTCCTTCGCTTTTGAAAACAGTCGACGGCGGGACGTTTTCGGGAGGGGTCTTCAGACTAGATGCGCATGAGGCAAGCGCGATTATCAGCGCGACCGCCGCCGCAAAAATCAAGAAAAATTTTCTTGCTCCCATTGTGGTTGCTCCATGCTTTCAAGAAGTATCTGTCCCTGTGTATAAAACACCCTTATGCTCTCGTCTATCTTCGATGGATAAAATGTAAATAAAAGCAACAGCGCCGTACCATCTGAACGAAGTCTAACATCACCGTGTACATCATTGCCAAAATTATCGACACAGTTATAAACAAACAGTTCATTTTCAAACTTTGCGGCTGTTTCAAAATATAAGGTAACTTTAGAAGATACCAGTTCTTTCCTTACTTTGAATTTTATTTCCAGCGGGGACACTTCGGTTACAACGACATCGGTTGTTACAGTCTCCGCTCCTATTTGCTCAGTATGCCTGTATTTCTCTTCCGCAAAAAGCGCGGAAGCGGCAACCGACGACAGCGCGACCGCCGCCACAAAAATCAGAAATATCTTTTTCATAGTTCGCTCCTTTCCCTCATCATACCGCAAAAAAAAGGCGGGCAAAGCATGGGCAAATGCCAAAAAGCAAGGCCAGCGCAATCGCGATTGGTTTTTTCATTTTGAATCCTCCGTTTTATAAATTGTTTTTAAATATTCTTCGTATTCCCGGTCGTCGCGAAGAACGCGGTGCGAGAGAATTTCTCCGCTGTCGGAAAAGCGCCAGGCCTCGTATTGGTTTTTAAATTGCTCGTCGCCGTAAAGGCATAGGACGCTTTTTGGCGCGGAGTAAAAACGTACGCGAAGGGAAGAGTAGTCAGGCCATGCGTTTATCGTGAACAAATGTGAAAGGCGGCCGCCGTCCAAAAGATAAGCGTTTTTGTTCGCCACGATAAAGCGGTCAAAGTTTTTGAAGACGCAAAGCTCCCGGTTTACGATCGCAATCGGCTTGTCGCTTTCCGAAATTTCAAGTCCAAGGCTGATCTCGCTGTTAACGCTTTCTTTGTCGCCTCCGCGATTGTCAAGATTGATGTTTGCAAGTTCAATCATGTCGTCAAAGCAAACTGGCTGGACGGCAAGGTCTGTTGACAGTCCTTCTCCCGTAAAATTTTCTTCCACAAGATAAAGGTTTCCAATGTATGATTTTCCCTTGCCTGCGGTGAACAAAGTGGCAAGAAGCGTTTTGTAGCCGGTGACAATCATTCCGCCCTGGTATATGTCCGTGTAAATCGCGTGTGGATATTTTTTTTGAATTTCTTTAAGCGCTTCCTCATGCTCTTCATGCCAGCCAAATTCTTTTATATGCCAATCCGTTCGTCCGGAACTGATGTGCGCCAAAGAAAGGGAGTCAATCATGCCAATGCGACCGTCCTCTTTTTGGACAAGAAGAAAGTTGGAGCGAATTGTTTTTTCGCCGATTTTCACAAGATGCTCAAACGGAAGGCCTTTAAAGACCTTCAATCGTTCCATCGCCGCGACAGGAATCTTTTCTTTTTGGCTTGTGACGATGTGTTGGCCGCAAACGGAATGGTAGCGCTGGCCGATTGCGCCAAAGCGGATTGAATAGCCAAAAGGCGCGACGCTAAGGCTTTGTTCGTCAATGTCGAACTTTGTTTTTTCTTTAGCGAAATCCAGCGCCTCTTCAATTTGCTTGTCGCGGAATCGCAAATCCAGCTTTTGCGAGTTGTGAAAGCGCCGCTCTTTTGGCTCGTTCAATTTTTCCATTAAAATTTTCGGAGCGTATTCACTCCAGTTGTTGGCTATTTCTTCGTAGTCGGCCTTTTTGTTGGAGGAATTTTTCGCGCTTTCGATTTCGGAAAAGCCTTGCTCGCGCGCGTAGTCAAAAACATTTTTTTTGAACTTGTCTTGGACAGTCAAATCCCATTCTGTTCGCAGCGCAGCGTCAAAATAATTTTTGCAGCCGTTTTTTATCGCGCGGATCAAGGGCGTTTCTTCGTTTTGCCCCATCGGAACGTAGGGGATTTTGTCCAAGTTGTTCAACGCCGAAGCGTTTGAGTCTATGCTATTTGGAATGGTGTCCAAGTCAACCCATTTTAAGTAAACGCAAGGCTTTCCTTTAAGCCTTTCAAAGTCGTTTGTTTTTATCCTTTCTCTTGCAAGATAGTAAAAGATTCCGTTCCAAAAATCCCTTGCGTCTTCTTCTGTTTCAAATTCAACAATGTCGCAAAGCGTTAAAAGCTTGTCGTTTATTTCAGAAAGCTTTTCAAATTTGATTTGCTGGATTATGTTTTTCAAGAGTTCCTTGTCTTGCAAAATAAAATCGTCAAGAAAGTCCAAAATGTTGGGCTTGAATTCCAATTCGTCAACGCCGCACCAGCCGCTCGCCAAGCCTTTTTGGGCGCGAACGTGGAAGCGCTCCCGCTCTTTGTTCCAGTCCAAAAGCTTGACGGGACTTCCGGTTGAAAGCAAGACCAAGGAATAGCCGTTGTTGTCTTCCGGCTCGACGTTTTTTAAAAGTCCGCTAGTTCCGCTAAAAACGCAATCCTTGCAGTCAAAAATGGAGCGCGGCTTTTTTGAGCAGCCGGCAAGCGCGGAGGAGAGAAGCGCCGAGGAGATAAGCGCGACAAAAAATATAATGGCCGGTTTTTTCATTCGTCTTGTCATTACAACATTGGCATCCCGTCAAAGTAAAGCCGAGCCGAGCCGTCCAATGGGATTTTGCTTCCGTCCGCCAGTTCCAGCTCGCACACAAGCTTGACCCAGTAGTCGCCGCACTCTTTGTAAATCGCGCGGAACAGGTCTGACTCCGCGATTCCTATTTGAAAGGCGGGGAAGTCTTTTACCTCAAATTCACTTTTGCCCTTTTTTAGCTTTGCCGCAATGTAGCCTTGGGCGGAAGAGCCGTTGTGCGCGTCGTAAAAATATAGCTTTGCCTTTTGGCTTTTTTCGGGAGGGGTTCCAAGGCGGATTTTCATGTTCAGCTTTCCGCCGATTAAATAATAGACCTTGTGGTCAAATTCAATTTTGTTGGGATTGTCCGCAGGCTCTGTCTCTTTTTCCTCCCAAGCGCCGTTCTGGATTATTGCCGCGCCGTTCCATGCAGACCAAGCCATGGACCATTTTTTTTCATTGGGATTGTTGTTGGTTTTTATGAACTTTAAGGAATTGCAGTCGCCAAAAGCGCAGGCGCCCACATATTGGACGGAAGAAGGAATGTCAACAGACTTTAAGCCGCTTTCAAAAAACGCGTGGCAGGCGATTTTTTCAAGGCCGGCAGGCAGCTTGATTTCTTCCAAATCATCGCAGTCAAAGTTGACGACGGTTTTTGTCCGCGCGGGCAAAACGCATGAGCGGACGTTCCCGATGTGAAAAAAATCAATCTTGGCCTCGCCGCCTCCAAAGCCGCAGGCGGACAAGTCAAGCGCGATTTTGCCTTTTAGCTTGTTGCAGGCGGCCACAAGTTTTCTCTGCGTCTCCTCGTCAAGGGTATCCACGATTTTCACGCTTGTATCGGAATCAATTTCTACCGAGGAAAATTCCTCCACGGTATAAAAATCCTTCGCGCCGAGCGAGGCCAGCGCCATGGCCGCCATAAGGCAGACTGCGAATGCGGTTTTTGCTTTTGCCATAGAATCTCCTTTTTTCATTTGTTTCCTCTATTGTTTTAAGCGCGCTGAACTTCTTCTACAGTTTGTCGGAAAGCATCGCAAAAACTTCTTTTGCCGTGGCCGCGACGTCGGTTGTCATGACACAATGAAGCGCGATGGCGGCCAAGCAAAAAAAAGTGGCTAAAAAGACCGCAAGGCTCCCCCGATGCTTTATGTCCAAAAGCCAGGAATTTTCAGGCGCGGTAAAATCGTAAACCACTTTGACCGGGTTTTCCAAGTCGCGGCTCCGACAAAATACCCTTTGCGTTTTGCCGCTCCGTTTTTTTTGTCCTTTCTGGTATAGAATAATCTTATTGCGGAAAGAAAGTCAATATGCAAAGCCTATTGCGTTTGTCTCGAAAAAGCGTTATTATTGTTTTATGGAAGACGTTCAAAACAAAAATTGCGGCGCGAAAAATAATCATGTCCGCTTGTCATTCAGAATCCTTTGGTTTTTGGCGGCGCTTGTGTCGTTTGCGTTCACATTCATCGATCATGTAAAGTCGCTTGGCGGCGATGGCCGGCCCGTGGCGCTTTTTTTTACGTCTTGGTCTGCTTGGATTTCTTTTGCCGCCGCGACGGCGAGCCTTGCCTTTGAGATTTTACAAAAAGCGAAAGGTGTTCAAAATGCAAAGACTTCGGACCAGACAGTCCTTCACTCTTTGCTGAATTTTTGCGCCGCCATAATGATGACAGCGACATTCCTCATCGCCGCCTTTGTTCTTCCTGACAAAATTTGGACGGCCAACTATTGGACTTTTGGCTCGACGTTCAAGCATTTTATCCTTCCGATTTTTACGATTGCGGACGAAATTCTATTTCCGGGAAAGCATAAAAAAAATTTTCCGCTTTTGGGAATGGTCATTCCAATCTCGTGGTGCTTTATAATTATGCGCCGCGCCTTGTCCGCGAGAGCATTTTTTGGCGGCGCCATTCCGCAAAACCTTTGGGGCCAATATTACCCTTACGGCTTTACCAATCTTGACAACGGCCGGAGCCTAAAAGGCCTTTGCCTCTTGTTTTTGGCAATAGGAATAGGCCTTGCCGTTTTTGGCTTTCTCTTCCTTTTGCTTGGAAAATTGAAGGCCCGCAAAGAGCGCTCGGCGGACGTTTGAATAAACTGCCACTAGCAAAAGAGCGGCGAGAAAACTGAATGAAGACCTAAAATATTTGTCGCCGCATAAGTCGCAACGCTTCGCTTGCGAAAAGAAAGTCAATGCAAAAAACGCGCGTTCTTGAGCGTTAATACAAGCTAGGACTTGCAAAAATCTCATATTGCGCTAAAATCGAACCGCTAAAATGAGGCGCTATGCTTAGACCTACTGTGACCGCAGTTTTTGCGGAAAACGATTATATTCTTCTCTTGGAATTTGACAACGGCGAGCGAAAGCGCTTTGACGTAAAACCATACATAAAGGGCTCGTGGTTCGGCCAGTTGAACGACAGCGCTTATTTTAAAAGCGTTCGCGCCAATGGCTTCAATGTTGAATGGCCAAACGGCCAAGACATCTGCCCGGACGATTTGTATTATAACGCTAAGTAAATACTTGGCGTCGCTGAAATTAACTAGTTCCTCTCGTTCCTCCGCCCCAAAAAACGCATTGCGCTAAACTGTTGAATTCACTATAATAAGGCTAGACTAACTTCATTCATTGTATTTTATAGGAGATATAATATGTCTGACACAATGCATGCGTTGCAGAAAAATCCCAATTGGAAGGGCCGCCGCGGTCCTGTTGTTCTTGTTATTATGGACGGCGTTGGCTACGGAAAATACGAAGAGGGCGACGCTGTAAAGGCTTCAAAAATGAAGTACCTTGACTGGTTCAAGGCCAACTGCCCCAACACAAAGCTAAAGGCGCACGGAACCGCCGTTGGCCTTCCGACTGACGACGACATGGGAAACAGCGAAGTGGGCCACAACGCGATGGGCTGCGGCCGCGTCTTCGCGCAAGGCGCCAAATTGGTCGGCGAGTCAATCGCGTCAGGCTCCATGTACCAGGGCGACGTTTGGAAAAAGCTTGTAAAGAACGTTCAGGATAAAAACTCAACCCTTCACTTTATCGGACTTGTTTCTGACGGAAACGTCCACTCGCACATCGACCACCTTAAGGCCATGTGCGCCCAAGCCGTAAAGGAAGGCGTTAAAAAGATTCGCGTTCACGCATTGCTTGACGGACGCGACGTTCCGCCCACAAGCGCCTTGGACTACTTTGGACCCTTGCAGGAATTTTTGGCCGGCCTTGGAGCGGACTGCCAAATCGCTTCCGGCGGCGGCCGCATGTACATGACAATGGACCGCTACAACGCCGACTGGAGCATGGTCGAGCGCGGCTGGAAGGCCCACGTTTTGGGCGAAGGCCGCCAGTTCGCAAGCGCGGTCGAAGCGATCGAAACTTACCGCAAGGAAGTTCCCGGCGTTCTTGACCAGGACATGCATGAGTTCGTAATCGCAAAAGACGGAAAGCCCGTCGGAACAATCGAGGACGGAGACAGTGTCGTTTACTTTAACTTCCGCGGCGACCGCGCCTTGGAAATCACTGCCGCCTTTGAGGAAAAGGACTTTCCGCACTTTGACAGAAAGCGCGTTCCCGCAGTTGAGTACGCCGGAATGATGGAATACGACGGAGACAACCACAAGCCCGCGCAGTACTTGGTCAACCCGCCCAGCATCGACCGCACGATGGGAGAGTACCTTACAAAGAGCGGCGTTCATCTTATGGCGATAAGCGAAACCCAAAAGTACGGACACGTCACATACTTCTTTAACGGAAACCGCCCCGGCGAATTTGACAAGAGCCTTGAGACTTACGTCGAAGTTCCGTCTGACGTAGTTCCCTTTGAGCAGCGCCCCTGGATGAAGTGCGCCGAAATCACCGACAAAGTCATCGAAGCGATCAAGAGCGGAAAGTACGACCACATTCGCCTTAACTATCCCAACGGCGACATGGTCGGCCACACGGGAGTTTTCAACGCCGTTGTTTGCTCTATGGAAGGAATGGACTTGCAGCTTGGCCGCCTTAAGGCCGCCATCGAGGAAGCCGGCGGAATCATGTGCATCACGGCCGACCACGGAAACAGCGACGACATGTACGAGCACAAAAAAGACGGAAGCGTTTCCAAGGACGCAAACGGCGAGCCCAAGCCCAAGACATCTCACAGCTTGAACCCAGTTCCTGGAATCATCTACGACCCCGAATACAAGGGCGAATACGACAACACAAAGTTGAACGAAGGCTTGGGAATTTCTTCTTGGCCTGCCACAATCATGAACCTTATGGGCTTTGTTCCGCCGACTGACTACGACAAGAGCATTGTCAACATGAAATAAAAGGAACGGCTTTTCCAAAAGCGTCATGTTCGGGCTTGACCCGGACATCTTTTGGACTGCCAAAAAAAAATGCCGGGCTTTTACGACTCTTACGATGTCGCCGTGGTGGGAGCGGGGCACGCCGGAATTGAGGCTGCCCTTGCCGCCGCGCGAATGGGACTGAAGACACTTGTAATCACTCAAAGCGTTGACGCGATTGGAAGAATGTCGTGCAATCCCAGCATTGGCGGAATCGCAAAAGGCAACATCGTTTGCGAGATTGACGCGCTGGGCGGCCAAATGGCAAAGCTGATTGACCGCTCGATGATTCAGTTTCGCTTGTTGAACAAAAGCCGCGGACCCGCAGTGCAAGCGCCGCGCAGCCAAGCCGACAAAATTTTGTACTCCCAGCTTGCGCGGCAAGTTTTGGAATCAACTCCAAATCTTTCTACATTAATGGACACTGTCGTTGACATAATCGCGACAGAAAGCGACCAAAGCCTTCCGCCCAATTCCGATTCAAGCGCGGCGGCGGGAAGCATTCCCGGCGACTCGCGGACGGAAGGAAGGGACGCTGACTCTGGAACGAACGGCGGCGGCCAAAACGGCTCGCAAGGCCAAAAGACGGGCCCCATAAACTACGGCGCGGCAGACTCGGCGCGCGGCGGCATGCGGCAAAAAGTGACAGGCATTGTCACCGAGCGCGGCCGCGTCATCCCGGTCCGAGCCGTTGTCCTTACGACAGGAACTTTTTTGGGCGGCCGCATTTTCATCGGCGAATACGACGCTCCCTGCGGCCGCTTGGGCGAGGCGGGCGCTTACGGCCTTACCGCAAGCTTGCGCCGGCTTGGCTTTACCACCGGCCGCTTAAAGACCGGAACTCCGCCGCGCATCCTAAAAAGTTCGGTTGACTTTAGCGTCTTGGAAGAGCAGCCCGGAGACGACGAGGTAATACCGTTCAGTTTTGACGACCCAAAAATCGAGCGGCCGATGGTTCCTTGCCACGTCGTTTACACAAATACAAAAACCCACGACATCATTCGCGCCAACATCGGCCGCTCTCCCTTGTACAGCGGAAAGATTCACGGCATTGGCCCGCGCTATTGTCCCAGCATAGAAGACAAAGTCATGCGTTTTGCCGAGCGCGAGCGACACCAAATATTCGTCGAGCCCGAAGGCTTGGGCACAGAAGAAATTTATTTGAACGGCCTTTCTTCCTCCCTGCCAGAATCCGTCCAAGACCAGTTTTTGCGGACAATGACAGGCTTTGAAAACGCCGTCGTAAGCCGACCCGGCTACGCAGTCGAATACGATTACGTTGAGCCGACTCAATTGTTCCCAAGCCTTGAGACTAAAAGAGTCGCGGGCCTTTTTAACGCTGGCCAAATAAACGGAACATCAGGCTACGAGGAGGCGGCGGGGCAGGGCCTTGTCGCAGGAATCAACGCAGGCTACTACGCCCGGGCCCACAAAGAATTGTGCGGCCCGCTTGTTCTTTCCGACGACGAGATGGGCGGCCGGGCCGCTTCGCTGGAGCCAGGCTGCTTTTGCCCCCGCTTTGACTTTAGCCAAGACGACGCGGACGCAATGGCTGCCGCAAGCCAAAAAACGGCGGCGGTCCTAAACAAAAAACTAAAAGCGTCTCAGGAGGCCGCGGGATTTTCGCGCTTCCATTCGCTCCCAAAATACCAGCCCTTGATTCTTGGCCGCGACGAAGCCTACATCGGAGTCTTGATTGACGACCTAGTGACGCTTGGCACAAAAGAGCCTTACCGCATGTTCACCGCGCGCGCGGAGTACCGATTAAAGTTGCGCTACGACGACGCGGACCGCCGCTTGGCAAAGAAAGCCTTTGACGCCGGCCTAAAAAGCCAGGCGCAATACGAAGCGGTTCTAAAAAAATACGAGGGCGTCGCGGAGGCCATGCAAATTTTGGAAAAGGATCCGGACGCGCAGAATCCGGGTTTTGACCCAAAAATTTGGGCGCACGCCTTGGTTGACGTAAAATACAAGTATTACATAGAAAAGCAAGACCGTCGCGTTGAAAAAATGCATCGTTTGGAAAATCTTCGCATTCCTGAAAATTTTGACTACGGCTCGATTCCGTCTCTTAGCGCGGAGTCTCGCGGAAAGCTAGAAAGCGTCCGCCCGCTGACCTTGGGACAGGCCAGCCGCATAAGCGGAATCCGCAACAGCGACATCATGCTTTTGATGGTGTATCTAAAATAGGAACGGCAAAAAAAATGCCGCCTTGCTGCGGCTTTCTTAGGCTTGCGAACAAGTTCTAGTTGTACTTCTTAAAGTTTTCGTCCCATGCCGCGTCAAGTTCCTTAAGATGCTTTTTCTTTTGCGCGTCCGAAAGGAACGAAGCCTTGTAGCTGTTCTGCAACAAAACCTTGATTTGGTCCATTGTAAAGCCGGCCTTTTTGTGGAGCGACCAGAATTCGTCAAGCAAAGTTACTTTGAAGAATACCGGGTCGTCTGTGTTGACCGTGACCAAAAGGCCCTTGTCAAAGAAAGCCCTGATCGGATGCTCTTCTATTGTAGAAACGATTTTCTTTGTGAATGTGTTGCTGGTGGGGCAGACCTCAAGCGGAATCTGTTCCTTGGCCAAGTAGTCCATGAGCTTTTCGTCTTGGATAGAAGTGATTCCGTGGCCAATTCGCTCCGAGTTGAGAACCTTGATGGCGTCCCAAACTGATTCGGGGCCGACGTCTTCGCCAGCGTGGGCTACGGCGTGGAAGCCTTCTTTGTGGGCTTTTTCGAACACAGGACCAAAGTCCTTGCAGGGGCCCTTTTGTTCCGCTCCGCCCAAGCCGATTCCGATAATCGCGGAACTTGGATGGCTTTTGAACAGCTGGTAGTTGGTCATCGCGTTTTCCAAGCCAAAGGTTCTGGAAACGTCAACGAGCAGCTTTATTTCGATTCCGCATTCTTTTTTGATTTTGTTGATGTTCTTGGTAAAGTTCTTTACCATTTCGCCGTAGTCAAAGCCTTTCTTTACAAAGGCCGAAGGGGCAAAGAAGGCTTCGCAGTGGTTGATTCCGTTCCCCTTAAGATAGCGGGCAAAATCGTCAAACACATAGTCAAAGTCGCCTACTTCGGTGAACAAGTCCTGGACTTGCAAGAAAGCCTTGATGAAGCCGTTCAAATCTTCATAAGTAAAGAGAGCCACTTGTTCGGCCTTGGACATTTTCTTTCCAAAGCGCTTTTCATAGAGACGGCAGATTGATTCAAGCGTTATGACGGCTTCAATATGAATATGAAGCTCCGCTTTGGGAACGCTTTGCATGAATAGATAGAAATTTTCTTTTTTCAATTTGCCCATCTCCTTTTTTTATTATAAAGGCTCTCATCTTTTAATATCGGCGCAATGTCTCAAATTCTTTAACTATTTTATAGTTTTATCCAGCTCGTCAATTATGGCGGCGAACTTGTCCAGCGCGGCTTGAACCGGCGCCGGACTTTCCATGTCAACTCCGGCCACCCTAAGGGATTCTATCGGATAGCGCGAGCCGCCGGACTTTAAGAAGTTAAAGTAATCGTTGCGTTCCGCCTCGCCGCCCTTTGTGACGCGCTCGGCCAAGGCGAGCGCCGCGCTGATTCCCGTGGCGTACTTGTAAACATAAAAGGCGGAATAAAAGTGCGGAATGCGCAAGCCTTCCATGTCGGAGTTGTCTTCGAAAACCATTTCGGGGCCAAAGTATTCTTCCAAAAGGCCTCTGTAAACCTTTCGCAAAAGCGGCGCGCTTAAGGGCGTTCCAGACTCCACTAGTTCGTGGGTTTTGAGCTCGTACTCGGCGAACATTGTCTGCCGGTGCAGGGTGGCCATAATATCGCCGGCGCGCATCGCCAAAAGATATGTCCGCATGGATTCGTCCTTGGCGTTCTTTAGCAAATATTGGAATACCAATTCCTCGTTGAAGGTTGACGCGACTTCCGCCTCAAAAATCGTGTAGTTGTACTGCATAAAGGGATTGTTCTTCGCGCTGTACCAAGAGTGCATCGAATGGCCGCCTTCGTGCGCCATTACAAAGACGTCACGGATAATTGAATCCTTGTAGTTAAGCAAAATGTATGGGTAGCCAGTGTAGCAGCCGTCGGAGAAGGCTCCGCTCCTTTTGCCCTTGTTTTCATATCGGTCAACCCAGCCGCCTTTAAGGCCGCCGCAAAGAGTGTCGGTGTATTCTTTCCCCAGAGGAGCGAGGGCCTCGCGGCAAATCTCGACGGCTTGGTCGTAAGATGTCTTTGTGTCAACGTTCGGAACAAGCGGAACGTATACGTCGTAGTGGCGCAATTCCTTTAGTCCAAGCGCGCGCTTGCGGATCGAATAATACTTGCGCAAGGGGCCGAAGTTTTTGTGAACCGTGTCGATAAGGTTTCTGTAAACGCTTTCGGGAACCTTGTTGCCAAAAAGAGCGGCGGAAAGAGCCGACTTATAGCCGCGCGCGCGGGCAATGAACACGTCTTGGTTGACCGAGCCTGCGTAAAGGTTTGCCAAAATGTTTTGGTGGTCTTCGAAATTTTTGTAGAATTGCTTGTAGGCTTTTTCGCGGACTGAGCGGTCGGGGTTTTCCAAAAACTGGGTCCAGGTTGTTTGCGTAAGCGGCAAATCCTTTCCGTCAACGTTTACCGTTCCAAACAAATTGTTGATGTCAACGTTCTCCGCGACGCTAAATGTTTTTTCGGCGGTGGAGCCGCTCTCCGACTGAAGGGCTAAAATTCGCTCCTCTTTTTGGCTTAAGATATGTTCCTTTTGTCGCAAAAGTTTTTTAACGTAAACCTTATAATCCTTAAAGTCGTCCCGTTCAATCCATGAATTGATGTCCGCGTCCGGAATCGCCGACAGTTCCGAGTCAAAAAAGCTTGTCATCTCGGAGGCCTTGCTTATGGCCATTTCGGAACGGCCTTCCATGTCGGCGTATTTTTCGTCGCCTTCGTCTGTGGTCTTTAAAAGTCCTGCGTATTCCGCGACAAGCTCAATGTTTTTCCAAAGGCCTTCGTATGCTTTTAGCGCGGCCAAAAGGTCTTGGGGACCGGCCGCCAATTTTCCTTGGAATGCCGCCACGCTCTTGGCGTCGCCTTCTATTTTTGCAAGGGCTTTTTCCCAGTCGCCGTCGCTTTTAAATATTGTAGTCAAGTCCCACTTGTCGCCAGCGGGAACGTCTTTGCGTTCAGGAATTGTGTTACTATTCATAATAGTCCCATTATATAGAATTACGCGCGCTTTTTCAAGGCAAAGGCGGCTCTAAAAGTTGATGTATTTGTCAGCTTCGCGCTGGGTGATGAATGGGGTTTCGTCTATGGTTTCAAGGCTGTTTTCTTCCTCTTCGCTTGAAGGAAGGCCGTAAATGCCAATCGGGCGGGTAAATTCGCTAAAGTGAATGTTGCCCAAAAGCTTTAGGTCGCGTTTGGCTTCTTCCGGGTAAGATTCCGCCGCCGGCTGGGAAATCAAGATTGGAATGTTCATAGCAAATCCAAGGGAGCGCATCTTGTCGATTACTTCAATTCCAGACGAAATTGTGGTAAGGTCAAGTCGGTTTCGGTCGCCGATGAAGCCAATCAAAAGGTCTCCGTTGTGGAGGGAAATGTTGAATGTGGCGCAAAGGTAGTAGTCTTCGGCGCGGCGGCTGTTTATTGTTTGCAATTCGTTTCTGATCGCGCGGGCCGCTTCCAGGGAGCTTGAGTCGCCGTCTTCAAAGAGCGCGGATATTCCTTGGTTTGTGATTGTTATTACCGTTCCGTTAAAAAGGTGAATTTTTTCGATGATGGTCGAACAGTAAAAGGCCAAGGTTTCAAATTCTTCGCGCAAGTTTATCTTTGTGTTGTCCGGCGACACGATGGCGATGCCTACGAACATAATCGTCTTTTTGCTTTCTGTCGAAAGGCCGATTTTCATGTCGCTTATGTTTTTGTTTTCAAACAAACGCAAGGCGTTGCGCGGCAAGAACCTTCTGTAGCCAAAATAGAATTTTGAAAGCTCGTTCTTTAGGCTTCTGTTTTTTCTTTGCTGAATTTCCATGACCGCCGAAATGTAGGCTATATCAAAAAGCGTCATTATAGGAATGAAAATTTCCGCGGCGGAAAAATCTTTGATGTTGACCAACTCGGGGTACAAAACGTCCACGATAAACGGCGTTGAAGTTATTGTGTAAAAGAACATGTATGTCGCCGCCAAAATTTGTTGGTTTTTTAGCGCGAACACAAATCTTATCATTGAATAAACGCCAAAGAGGCCTGCCCATATTATAGGAATTTCCACAAGGTCTACGGCAAAGTGTATCGGGAGGCAGACATACAAAATGTACAAGGCGAATGTGAGGCCGGAAAGCACATAGTCTACGCTTGGGTGCTTTGAGAAAAATGTTTTGTCGCAAACGTAAAGCGCGCTAAAGACGCAGGCGCCAAATGCGATTGTGGTTTCCAGCTTGAACTGCAAGGCAAAGGGAACTGTTATTCCGATTATTTGAAGCGGGTTCAAGTTGTAAAACGCGAACCTGACCGCGATGAAGAAAATCAAAAGGGCAAAAAGCAAGTTTGCCAATTTCTTTTTGTCGAACATCCATAAAAACAAGTTTGACAAAAGGCAAAAGAGCAAGAGTCCCAAAGTCAGCGCGTCTGCGACCATAAATTTTTGCTGAAGCTTTTCAATCGCGTCCAATTCGCCGAAGAAAATGGGCATGGTTATGCCTGACATTCCGCCGGTATAGTTGGAGACTTGCATTACGATTTCTATCACGCCGTCATTGCTCGAGTTCATCGCGCAAAAGAGCGATGAGACGGCGGGCTTGTAATCTTGTTTGTGGCGGGCGAATTTTCCGTATTCCGCCAAAAGCCTTCCGTTTGAGAAAATCTTTGACGCGAGGCAAGGGGTTCTCTTGGAAAATATGGCGTATTCATAATTTGACTTTAAGCCTGTGATTACAACGCGGTAAGTGTGGCTTCCAAAGTTGGAAAGCTGGTCTTCTTTTGAAGCTTCTTTTTTAGTCCAGCTGGAAGGGACGTCAATAAAGTCTACCTTCAACCGCGCGCCCATCAAGGTTTCAAAAGTTTGGTTTTCATAAAATTCCCAGTCTCCGTTTAGCTTTAGCGGCTTTTTGGGAGTGGAGGAGCTTTCAAAAGCGATCGCGCCGTTTGTCACGTTTTTCGCGAACAGAGGAGAACGAATTGCAAGGGCCAAGGCGGCCGCCACAAGAAATTTTCTAAAGTTCATTTTCGTCCTCGATTGGTTCAAGAGTGTCTTCGTAGGCTTGCTCGTTCTTTTTGATTGGCAAGGCGCTGTATACTAAAATTTGCTTTCCGTTTGATATAAAGTAATGGCCTTCGTAAACATAGTTTATGTAGCTTCTGCAAAATGGCATCGCGTCTTCGGTGATTAAAATTTGCGTGTTTGTTTTTGAAGTTTGCTTTCCAACCGCGTAAGTTATGTTTACGTCTTCCGAAAGCGCCATGCAGTCAAGGCGGACGTTGGAGCCGATCGTTCCAACCGCGACCTTGCCGGAATGAATTGCGATGCCGACGCCGATGTCCGTTCTTTGGGTCTTTCTAAGCTTGCGCCTTATCTCTTTCATTTTTCGTTGGAGGCGGGCCGCGCAGTTGATCGCGTCGGAATTGCGCTGCAAGAAAATGGCGAGGCATCCCGATATTGAATACTTTGCGACAAAACCGCCGCAATCGATTATGATCGGCGAGGCGGCTTGGAAAAAGTCCGTTTGAATGGAATAAAGCTCTTCCTTATTGATTGACTCCGCCAATTGGTTAAAGTGCTTTATTTCGGCGTAGAACAACACCGCGTCTATGATGCGGCTTTCGCCAGGAATTATTTTTGTTATGTCGTTGGCTCCAAGCAGCTTTAAAACTTGCGGAGGAACGATTTTTGCAAGCGTGTTGTTTGTGCGCGCGAATTTATCCATTTGCCTCGCCACTCGAATGAACGAGTAGTCCCTGTTAAAAGCGTAAATTCCGCACTGGGATATTCCAAAAATCAAGAAAGACAGTTTGAACAAGTTGTAAGAATGGATTATGGTGAACTGTTGCGGTACGAGTAAAAAGTCAGTCACGCGGAAAAGAAAGATCGCGACGGCGAAGAAGGAACCGATGTTGTAGGCCCATGCCGTTCTCTTAAAATATTTTTTTGCGTCAAAATTTCTTTTTAAGGCGAATTTGAGCGGAACGATAAGTCGGACAAGAGAAAAGAAAAGCGCTGTGTAAATAAAAATCCATTTTACTCTTTCGTACACATCCAAAGGACAGAAGAAAAGAATGACCGCGTTTGCGAACGAAAGCGAAACTGTCACGGCCGTTTTTTTCTCGGAGCACTTGTTCGCGGGCATTATGTACAAAAGCTCCAAAGCGCTTGCGACGGCGAGCGCCAAAACCGGCAGCTTTCTGTGCAGCCAAAATGGAAGGGACAAGCCGCGCTGCCAAAAGAGCGAATAGCCTGTGAAGCAAATCGCGCAACAGTATACGGAACAGAGCATTACGATCGTCACGTATGAAAATTGCTTGAAATTTAATGAAGCCAAAATTATGTTGTAAATTATGACCGCGATCAAAAAGGCGAAGATCAAAGAGTTGAGCAAGTAGTTGATGTTGAGCCTTTTTCTTAGGGTTTCCGTCTGCGTAATTTTGACGCTTTTTGCAAGGCCGCCTTCGCATTTTTCAAAGTTGGCCAAGTGTACCACTATGTCAATGACGCCGTTTTTGTCCGCTTGAAAGTCCACTGGCGCAAAAATGTCTCCCGGCTTGCATAGGGCTCTGTTCTTGCTCAAAAATCCGCCTGTCGCGACAATTTTTCCGTTGCACCAAACGCGGCTTGCGGTCAGGGGAGTTCCGTAAAAGTCGCTGGAATAGCGTTCGTGCGGGGGCAAGCCCGACAGCCTTATGTGGTATGTCGCCAAATTTACGCCGCTTTCCATTTTATGAGGAAGGTTGACATTGGAGGCTGGGCTGATTTTTGTTTCGGGGTAAAAGGCTTCCGGATCAATGAGGTCCGACTTGTAGTAATCCCATCTTTGCGAAATGTCTACGCTTTCCTTCTGTAAAACCGAGAAGTTCCTAAAAATTATGTTGGAATCCGCGAAAAGCGGAAAAATTTGCGAGAAAACGACGAATGCAAAAAGCGGCGCCAACTTTAGGGCGCGGCGGCTCTTGAACATTCTTCCATTATATCACAGGATTTCCTGTTTTTCAATTAAATTGAAAATCTTTTCGTCGTCCAAGCTTTCAAGCGCCTTTTGGGCCTCTTGGCTTATGTCAATAAATCGGCCTGTTTCGGCGTAAAAAAGGACGCAATGGATTTTTTCCGCATCTTCTCCGGTGAACAAGTCCGCGGCGGTCTTTTTATAGGCGGCCAATTGGTTGTAATAAATGGAAGGATCTTCCTTTACGTCTGTTTTGTAGTCAAGAACGGTCCAGCTTCCGTCGGCGTTCTCAAAAACCGCGTCCATGCTTCCTGTAATTATGTAGGAGTCGATTTTGCTCTTAAACTTGTGTTCGACCAAGAAGGGGCGGCCGGCTTGCAGGGCGTTTAGCGCCGCGTTTTCTTTGGAATCCAGGAATTTTTTTAGGATTTCAAAGAATGTGTCCAAAAGAATTTCTTGGTTTTGAGCCGAGATTTTTTTAGCGGGCGCGAAGGCTTTGAAAAAATCGGCCGCCCCGATGTTTTCTTTTGTCCAATTTTTATGGTCGCGTCCCCATCCTTCCATAAAGGCATGGAACATGGTTCCGTACTCATTTTTTTGGAGGGCGCTTTCGTTCACAAAGGAATTTATTTGCGGATAGGCAAGGCTTGCGGCTTGGCTTGCAGTTTTGGGAACGGAACTTTCTTCCAAGGCGGAAGGGCTTGTCCAAAAGTTTTGGGCGGCAGGGACAGAAAGAGTCTTTGCGCTTTGAAAGTCTTCCCTTTTTTGCTCGAGGCTTTTTTGTTCTTGACTTTGAGCCGGCCGCTCTTCGCCGCGCAAGTATTGCGGAATTCCGCCTTCCGCTTCAACAAAGGGCAGGGGAGACGCGGCTCCGCTTTTGTACGACACGATCATGTCGAGCGCGGGATAGTTTCCTTCTGGTTCGTATTTGGCGCCGGCTTCTTTTCCGATTATAAAAAGTCCTTGCGAAGCGCGGGTGAGCGCGACGTAAAGCAGGCGGCGGGCTTCGGCGTTTTCTTTGCTGTCGTTTTCCGCCTTTGCCGCAATGGAAAAAAAGTTTTGGCTTTTTTTGCCGTTGGCCACAACCGCGCCGTATTCGTCGCTCTTAAAAATCTTTGAGTTGTCAGTCCGGCCGCCGCGAGTTTGTTCCGCAAGGCCCCAAACAAAGACCCAGTCAAATTCAAGGCCCTTGCTTTTGTGGATTGTCATCACGTTCACCGCGTCCGAGCTTTCGACAGGATACTCCGTTCCCTTTATGTCAAGCTCCGCTTCGTCGTCGCCAAATGATTTGTCTTTTGCGGCGGCCAATTGGTCCACAAACCAAGACAAGTCTTTTCCGTCGGCGTCGGAGGAACGGGCCAATTCAAAAAGCAAGTCGTAATGTCCTTCGTCCGCGTCCGGCGAAAATCTGTAGCCTTCCGTTTGCCAAAGGCGCTGGATTGAGTCCGAGATTGGCTTTGAAAGCGCGAAGGCGGAAAAATCTTTGTAAAAATTTTCCGCCGCTTGATACAGTTTCAGCGCGCCTTCGTCTAAAATTTCTTGCGCGTTGATTTGCGCGTCAAAAGCCTTTTTGGGATAAAGCGAAAGAATTTTTTCCGCGTCGTTCAATTTCATTCCAGCAAAAGGCGAAGTCAAGAAGGACAAAAAGGCGTTCAAGTCCGCGGGGTAGACGCAAAGCCTGAGCGCGTTGTAAAAGTCGTTGGCGGTTGCCGCCGTGAAAATGTTTCCTTGTTGGTCCAGCGAAAATGGAATTTTGTTGAGCGAAAAAATTCTTGCGATTTGCGCGTAGTGGGTTCTGCTTTTTACAAGGAGCGCGATGTCCCTGTAAGGAATCTTTTTGTCGTTATGCAATTCTTCTATTTTCCGCGCGACATAAAGCGCCTTTGCTTCGGTTTCTTTTAGCTGTTTGTCTTCGTCCGGAGTGTTTGCGGGATAAAGGCAAAGTTGAATTTTAGGCTCTGCGCCTTCGGAATCTTTTTCCTTTGTTTCGGGAAATTTCGCGCGCGCGCTTTTGTCAAACTTCGCTTGGTAAGCATGCTCCGGCTTTTCTTCAAAAATTCTTGCAAAAGGATCTGTCACGCTTGGGCTTTCTGTGTCGGATGGCAGCCAGCCGCCAAAGATTTGGTTAAAGCCGTCCAGCAAGCTTGAGGCGGAACGGTAGTTGCGTCTCATCGGAAGAAGTTCGCAGTCGGGAAGATATTCTTGCAAGCCGTTAAATACAGAAACGTCGGCGCCTCGGAATTTATATATTGACTGTTTTTCGTCTCCTACAAAGAAGAGGCGGTCTTTCATAACCTCGCCCTTGTCGTCTGTGGAAATCGCCAGGAGCAAGTCGCGGTTTGCGCTGTTGTTGTCCTGAAATTCGTCAATCATGATAAAGTCGTAAGAGTCGCGCTCTTGTTTTCTAAGAGCGTCTTGCTCCTTTATGGCCAGGAGGGCAAGCTCGTTCACGTCCTTAAAGGTAAGCTCGCCGGTCTTTCGCCTTTGTTCGTTTGCCTTGTCCGCAAAGCGGTCAAGGAGGGGGTGGAGCTCTTGTAGGAATTTTATGTCGGCGAAAAATGTTATTATTCCATTTAATTCGTTGACTCTGCCCGCGCTTTTTTTGTCATCGCCAAAGAGAATGTTCTTGATTAAATTGTTTATGTCGGGGTCTGCGATTTTATTTGTGTAGTTGAGCTTTTCAAGCGCGCGGAGAACAATGAGGCATTCGTTTGAATTGGCAAAGTCAAAAAGTTTTTGCGCGTCGGCAAAGAGGCCTTGTTCCGGCAAAAAGTTTCTTACATAATCGCGCGCTTTCTTTACGCGCTCGCTGTTCCATTCGTTTATTATCGGGGGAATTTTGTCGAACCAGTCGTTTTTGCCCTTTGGCTTTTCGCTTGGAAAAGCTTTTTCAATTTGGTCTATCGTCTCTTCTACCGCGGCAAGGGGATTTTGTTTTGCCACCCTTTTTTTTTCTATGGCTTCCTTTTGCTTTTCTAGGCTCTCTTCAAAAAAGCGGCATTTCTTTTCTTTGTTGGCGCTGTTTGCGAGCGAAGTGTTTTTTACAACCGCAGTCGCAAAAAGGTTCGCGCATTCTTCCACCTTGGCTGGATCCAAAATCCATTGGACTGCCTCATTGTTCCTGTTTTGCAAAACAAAGTCAAAGGCCAAGTCCTTTGTTTGGGAGCCGTCCGCGCCCGAAACAAAGTCGGGCCTTATTCCGTAAAGGGCGGCCGCCTGCCTTAGAATTCCCGCGCTGTATGAGTCCAAGGTTTGTATGCGCGCCTTTGAAAAATCGTCGAGAGCCTTTTGCGCCCGGTCGCGGCCTTCTTTCGTTGGAGCGTCCTTGGCGTAAAGCTTGAGCGTTTGGTATATGCGCTGGTACATTTCGGCGGCCGCTTTGTTGGTGAAGGTGAGCGTCAAAATTCTTTCCACCGTCGGGTTCTTTATTGGCCGTCCGCTTTTGTCGGTTAAATCCGCCACTATAAGATAGGCGAAGCGGCTTGCTAGCGTTTGCGTTTTTCCGCTTCCGGCGCCGGCCGAAACTATTGTGTTGGCCAAGGACTTTATGACTTTTTCTTGGTCGGCGTCAGGCGCTTTTTTTAGCATTGACTTGAAATTTTCCCAATTCATCTCTTCCGCCTCCCTAGTATGTTGTCCTGCAAATTGTGTTGTACTTGCATTTGACGCAATCTTTGTAGCGCTTCACTTCTTTTAGCGTAAAGCTTTTTTCTTGCAAGGCGTTCGCCATTGAGATTGTCCTTCGTTCCAAGCTTTGCAGAGCGGCGTCAAAGCAGTCGCGCGAAACTGCGTTTCCAAGGGGAGCGTTTCTTCCCGGCGGAGGCGGAGCTATGACCTTTGTTTCGTCGCAACCTTTTATCGTTACAAAACTCGCTCGGCTTATTGTGAAGCCTTCGCCGGAGTTTGCGCTTTCCCACAGGCGGACATACGCGGCCATTTGGCAGTCGTCCAATTCCTTGGGGCTTCCGTCAGGATTCGGCTCCGCCTTTTTTAGCGTTTTGTCGCCCGTCGGAACCGCGCTGCCTGTGTTCTTGTAGTCTATGATGGCGGTTTCGTTTTGGGGAGAACGCAACGCCAAGTCCATTCTTCCTTGCAAAAGCGCGGACGGCTCGATTTCCGTTTGGCCGCTCCATTCAACTTCTTGAATTTTCCAGCCGCCAAATTTTTCTTTGTCGCAGAATTTGCGCAAAAACTTTATGATGGTCTTTGCAAAAATCGCGTTTTGGCTTTTTAGCGTTTCTTGGACAAGCGCGCTCTGCTTGTAAGACTTGGCTTCTTTGAAGGCTTGCTCCGCGCATTCTTCCAAAAGCGGCAGAAGGATTTTTTCTTCGTAATCCAAGCCGTCGCCTTGCGCGAGCTTTCCTGTAAGTTCGTCCGTCACGGGAAGCGTTTGTCCGCTTTCTTTTAGGCCGGCAAAATACAATTCCAGGATTTTATGATTCACGCTGCCTTGGTCGTATATTTCAAAAAGGTCGGTGTCAAGCGAAAATTCGTTTACATGCAAAAGTCGTTTGAAAATCCATTTGCGGGGGCAGGGAAAGAAATCCTTTAGGTCGCTTGGCGTTATGCTGATTTTATCTTCGCTTGATTTTTCTTCAATCGCCGCGGACAAGAATTCTTTGTTCGCTTCCTCGCTTGTCGGGTCGAAGCTTTCATTTTCTTTGTTGCGCTCAAAATATTTTTCAAAAGAATTTTTTTGCTCGCTTGTCAAAAGGCCTGATTCGTTTTTTATAAAGTCTTTCGCGTCAATTTTTTCGTCGCTTTCCAAAGGCTTTCCGTTGGCGGTTAGCGCGGAGTGCGGGATTGCAAAGCCGTCCAAGGCTTTTTGCGCGGCGCTAAAGGAGCAGACGGAACAAAGGGCGTAGGAGCGGACGTAAGCCTCTGAATGGTCCGAGTCTTTGTCGTCGATTAAAAGCGCGCGCTCTTTGGGCGGCAAAAAGTTCAAGGCGATTTTTTGAACCGTTATTTTGTTTTGGCTCGCGTTCATCACAAATTGCTTTTTGATCGCCGCTTGCGCGCTGACCTTGTAGTCAAAAACAGACACGCCGCCTTTTTTTTGCTTTGTTTGATATTGGGTGTTTTCGATTTCGTTCAAAAAGAAGGAGTAGGACTCAATGCGGCTCTTTGCGATTTCTGGATAGTCTTTTTCCAAGTCGGCCAGTTCGTCCAAGAGCGTCACGCAGCGGCTCAAAATGTTGTTGGCTTCTTCACCGATTTGATCTTTGGGAAGAATGAAGGCTTCCTCAAATTTTTTCCAGCCTTCTTTTATTGCCGAAAAACTTTTTGCCTCCGTCATTCGCCTTGCCGCGTCCTTTAGGCCCTTGTAAAAAGCTTTTGCGTTCAAGAATTCGTTTTCGCCGGAGTTTTTTTTGGCGCCTTCGGTCAAGTCCAAAAGCCAAGGGTCAACCAGCTTTCCGTCATTGTCTGTGTATTGGACAAGGCATTTGGCTTCCTTTCCTAGGCGGACCAGGATTTCCATCTCTTGCGGATCTTTCCAAGGAATGTTGGCGTCAAGGACAAGGGAGCGGACGCTTTGGTAAGAAAAGGATTTTTGAGCGCAGTCTTGGATTTTTCTGAAAATTCTTCCCGCTCCGCTTTTTCCAAGCTTTATTCCGCTTCTGGTCCAAAATGGAATTTTGTAAAGCGAAAGTTCCCGCTCGACATAAGGCCGCAAATTTTCTATGTCGGGAACGCAGAGAGCCATGTCGTTCCAATCCGTTCCCTCTTTTTGCGCTTCTAAAATTTTGAGCGCGGCTATCCGCAATTCCAGGCGCATTGACGACCAATAGTCGGCGCGGATTTCTTCCTTTTCTTGCGGAATGTGAACAAGGAGCGCGAGGCCGTTCTTTTGCGCCTCTTCCAAAACTTCCTTGTACTCGTCAAAGTCGTCCAACAGTTCAGGAAAAAAGATGACGTATTTTTTTTCGCCGCTTGGGTCAAAGCGGGATTTTTGCCATGACGGTTCGAACAAGCCGCGCTCGTCCAAGAACTTTGAGTATTCCTCGTAAAGGCGCAAAAGGTCGCGGTTTTCTGGATTGTCCCGTTCCCCAATAAAGCGGCCGTCCTTTATGAACTTGTCGGCCAAAGCGCGCCATCGGCCCAGCGACGGCAAGAGGCCCGAAATCCAATCCGTGAACGAAAGGGCGTTTTCCTTGTAGTCGGAATTTATGAGGCGCTCAAAAAATTCTTCTCCGCCCTTGATTCTTTCCAAAAGGCCGCGCGCAAAAAGTTTTCTTAGCAGCGAAGGAATCGCGGCCCTTCCTTCGTCCTTTGATTTTAGGGCTTGTCCCTTAAACGCGTCCCATGCCAAAAACCGTTCCAAGGCGATGGAGCGGGGCCAGCCGTCGTTTCCGTCTTTGCGGACGATGAAGTCTGTCCAAGAATTTGCCGCTATGTCCGTGTTAAAGATGAATACTGAATTTTTGTCAAGGATGTTTTCTTTTATCGCTTTTTCTATCACGTTCACCATTATATTGTAGCATGATTTCCCTCCTATTGCTATAGAAATTTAAACTTGCGGATTTCATAAAAGCGTGTTATTATATTCGGCGAAGAACAATGTCCCTTTTTAAAAGTTATTCTAAAAAAAATGGAGTTTCTCTCAGCCGCCTTTCGATGCGAAGACGTTCAATAATAGTTTTTTCTATTATAACGCTTCTTTTGGTTGCGGTCTTTTGCTTTTTGATTTTGCGGGCCACGTCAAGGAACATCAGAAACTTTTACAGGTCGTCCACTGAATACGCGGTTAGGTCTGGAGCGGAATATTTGGAGAATAGGCTCAAAGGCTATCAGGAGGATTTGGACCGCATTTCCAAAATGCCGATTTTTAACCTGCCTAACACTCGAGCGATTAACGGCGCCCTTGAAGGCGTTGAGGCTGTTGAACAGCCGCCTTATGTTTTTGGCCTTTACTTTGCCGATATGAACGGCGATTTTTACACAAAGGACAACCGCAGGCTTAATTTTAAGAACGAGGAATTTTTTGATTTTTTTTATTCCGGCAAACTAACAGCCGGAATCTCGCGCGACACTCAAAACCATTATATGAACAAGGCCGCCTTTACTGTTGCCAAAACAATTTACGACAAAAATGAAAATATGAAGGGAGTTCTTTTTTATGTCGTTGACTTAAAGGCTATAAAAGATCCGGTCTCGGCATTGCCCTTTGCAAGAAATTCATCCGACTTTGTAATGAACGACTTGGGCGAGTTTTTGATTGAGCCGCATTTTGAGAGCGTGATAAAAACAAAGGCCGGCGAAGAGGATTTGCTGTCAAAAAAAGAAAAGTCCGCCTTGTACGATTTTCGCAACGCGGTTAGGCATGACGAGTCGGGTTCGCTAATCTTGGAATCCTATATATTGGGAACGGAATACATTTCATTCGCAAAAGTAAAAAATTCCAAGTGGACAATCGGCCTTGTAGAGACGGAACAGCCGGCGTACATCAGCTATTTAAATTCCAGCGGAAACCTTATCGCGTTCTTTGTGCTCTTTGCCGTCCTTATGATTTTTACCTTTGCTTATGTGACTCTTTCCGGTTCGCGCGGAAAGTCTTCGCACCGCTTGACTTTGCAGCAAGACGATGATTTTGACGAGCTTACCGGCTTGTGGACTGAGTCGCGCTTTGAGGAAGAGTGCGAGCGCTTGTTTGACAAGAATCCTGAAAACAATTACATGCTCTTTGGAATCGACATACGCGGCTTTAGAATCGTTCAGCAGACAGAAGGCGTCGCGGCTGCCAACGAGCAAATTATAATGCTGGCCAAACGCTTGGGGCAAATCGCGATGCAACAAAACGGAATCGCGGCGCGCGGCGCGATTGACCATTTGTACATGATGTATCCGCTTAAGCCCAAGCAAAGCAAGGAAGAAGCCTTAAGGGAATTCAACTCATTCTTGTACAACGGAAATTATTTTCCGGGCCGCTCCGGCGAGCGCATTCCCACAAAGACTGGAATCGTTTTTGCCGGAAAAGATTTTGAAAAGGACAGCGTTCAAAACTTGATTGGAAAGACAAGCTACGCCAAGCACATAATTCAAGACAACTTGCTCCAATATTATTCTGTGTACGACGCCAGCATGGAAGCAAGAATCATTAAAGATAAAAAAATCGAGCGATACATTCCGATCGCTTTTTCGCACAAAGAATTTTATGTCGTCTACCAGCCCAAGGTTGACTTGTCCAACGGCAAAGTCATCGGCGCCGAAGCCCTTGTTCGCTGGGAGTCGCCGGAGCTTGGCCTTTGCATGCCAGACGAGTTCATCACTCTTTTTGAGAGGAACGGATACATCAACCGCTTGGACTTTTATGTCTACCAGCAGGTCTTTGAATTCCTTAGCGGCCGCCAAAAAGCAGGAAAGCCCAACGTTCCAATTTCTGTAAACATGTCCCGCTTCCATTTGGGAGACGACCGGTTTGTTCAAAAGTTCTGCGAGCTTTTTGACAATTACAACATTCCTCCGCAATTGATAGAAGTCGAAATCGTCGAGCGTTCCGTTGGAACCGGCGACGACCGTTTGCTTGAAGTTACAAAGCAGTTGCACGAAAAGAATTTCCGTGTGGCCATCGACGACTTTGGAAACGGCGAGTCTTCGCTCAACATCATTTCGAAAATTCCGGCGGACGTTTTAAAGCTGGACCAAAAGTTTATGAAGAGCGACGGCGACGGCAAAAAGGCCAGCGACGACGAATACAAGATTGTCGCCAAGATTGTAGAGATGGCAAAGTCTCTTGGAAAGGAAACCATTTGCGAAGGCGTCGAGACGGAGCAGCAAATCGCTTTCTTGCGCTCGGTTGACGTCAAATATGTTCAGGGCTACTACTATTCGCGCCCGCTTAGAGAAGAAGACTTCATTCTTTATTTGGAGAGAAACGTTTGAAAAAGTACACCGCAGCTGTCGTAGGAACAGGCCGCATCGGCTGGACTTTGGGCTTTGACAAAAAGCGCGAGCAGCCGGCGAGCCATGTAATGGCCCTCAAAAAAAATCGCAGGATAAAGTTGATTGCCGGCGTTGACTCAAATCCAAAGACGCTGGCCTTGTTCCATAACAAAAATCCCCTTGTTCGCGCTTGCGCTTCGGTTGACGAGCTTTATCAAACTTGCTCTCCCGACATCGTTGTTGTGGCCGTCAACGAGGACGCGCATTTGGACGTGGCCTTGGACGTTTTGAGCCGGTCTCCCAAGCTTGTCATTTTGGAAAAGCCCGTCGCCTTAAACCTTAAGGAGGCGGCAAAGATAAAGGCCGCGGCAAAAAAATACGGCGTTCCGATTTTGGTAAACCACGAGCGCCGCTTTGCGTACGACTATAATACTGCGGCCGCTTACCTAAAAAAAATCGGAGCTTTGCAATCGATAAGCGCCAAGCTTTTTTCGGGAATGAAATTGTACGATCCCGCGGCCGAAGAAAGCGGCGCCTACAGCTTGCTTCACGATGGAACTCACTTGGCCGACATTGTTTTGTTTTTGTTGGAAAGCCTTGGCGACGGACAAAATAAGGGCGACCGCCTTTTGTTGAAGAATCCTGTGGTCACAGGCGTTTTTCGGGACCCCAAGAACAAGAGCGTTGTCCGAGAGCTTTGCGCCCATTATTCGACAAAGGCCTGTCCAGAAGTTTCTTTGTTCATGTCGGGCCGGAGCCGTTTTTTTGGATTCGAGTTGGACATTTTGGGAACGGAAGGCCGCGTTTGCATTGGAAACGGCTACGCGAAATTTTACAAGCGCTTTGAGTCAAGCCTTTACACAGGCTTTTATTCGCTGAGCCGCGACAAGACGATTTCTTTGCCCAAAAAGACCGGCTACTTTGCCAACATGGTTCAAAACGCCGTGGACTTTTTGGACGGCCGCCGTCCGCTTGTGTCCACCCTTCAAACAGGAATGAACGCGCTGGCGGTCTTGGAAGAAATAAAGGCCGCTCTTATTGGTTGAGAAAAAGATGTTCGGGGCAAGCCCGAACATGACACGGTGTGTCATTCCCGCGCTTGATTGTCCGCGCTCTGTCAAGAGCGCAGTTGAATCGCATCCTATATCAAAATGGAGCGAAGCGACATACGCGGGAATCTTTTGTCTTTACCTTTGCGCCATTCCGCAAAAGTCCGCGATTGTTTTATAGCCCTTTCTTTTCATAAAGGCTTCAAGGCCTTCGACTATTTCTTTCATCGCAAAGGGATTTGCGAACGTCGCTGTTCCTACTTGAACGGCCGCCGCTCCCGCCATGATAAATTCCACCGCATCGCGCCATGTCGCTATTCCGCCGATTCCGATTACAGGAATGCGTTCTTCTTCCGGCAATTTGTTCATGGCCTCGACCACTTCCCAAACCAAGCGCAAGGCGATGGGCCGGACGGCGGGGCCTCCAAAGCCGGCCTTGATTTTGTCAAAGACCGGAACTCCGCGTTCGATGTCGATCGCGACTCCCTGGAAAGAATTGCACAAGCTTATTGCGTCCGCTCCGGCCTTTTTGCAAGCCATGGCTACGCCTACTATGTCAGACGCTTGGGGCGTGAGCTTTACGATCAAGGGCTTTGTGACTATGGCCCTGATTTTTTTTGTTATGTCTCCGGCGCTTTGGCAAGCCATTCCAAAAGCGGCTCCGCCTGTCGCGACGTTGGGGCAGGAGATGTTAAGTTCAATCGCGTCCACGTCGCTGTTTTCCAAAAGGCGGGCGCCTTCGCAATAGCTTTCTGCGGTGGAGCCGGAAAGGTTGGCTATCACCGCAGTTCCGAGCTTTTTCATTTGCGGAAGCTCTTCTTTTATAAAATGAGGAATGCCAGGATTTTGCAAGCCGATTGAATTCATCAAGCCGCTCGGAGTTTCCCAAACACGGATTCCTGTGTTTCCTTGGCGCGGCTCAATCGTAAGGCCTTTTGAAGAAATTCCTCCGATCATGTCAATGTTAAAGACGGATTCGTATTCCGTTCCAAATCCAAATGTGCCTGAGCTTGCGATGACGGGATTTGACAAACGCAAGCCGCCGACATTCACGCTAAGGTCAACTTCCTTTAGTTTTTCGCGCCATTCAAGGCGGGCGGGCTCTTCAAAAATTATTTTTTGTCCGGCAAAAACAGGACCGTCCTTGCAGCATCTTTTGTAGCCGTCAAGAGTCTGGATTGTGCAGCCCAAGCACACGCCCATTCCGCAGGCCATTTTTTGTTCGAGCGAAAGGTAGCATTGAACGTTGGCTTCACGGCAAATGCCTTGGATGTATCTAAGCATCGGAGTGGGGCCGCAAGCGTAAACCGCGGTGTATTTTTTTTCTTTTAAGTAGGAGACGGTCAAAGCGGCGCTTATCATTCCGTGAATGCCTTGGCTTCCGTCGTCTGTCGTTATCACAAGCTCTCTGGCCCGAATGTTTTGCAAGCCGTATGAAGCGCTTTTAAAGCTTGCGAAAAAATCGTAGGAGTTGTCGGGCAAGCTAGAAGCGAAGCCTGCCACGGGAGCGATTCCGACTCCGCCTCCAACCAAACAAATGTTTGCGCCGGACTCCGGCCGCGGAAATGAATTGCCGCACGGGCCAAGCAACTCAACTTGGTCGCCCGGCTTGAGCGAGCAAAGTTCTTTTGTGCCCTGGCCCTTTAGCAAAATCAAAAATTCAATTTTAACCTGGCCTTTTGTCGGAATTATTTCAACGTTAAAAACGCTTATCGGACGCGCGAGCAAAAGCTGGGACTTCTTGGCCCTGAGCATAAAAAACTGGCCCGCGGCCGGAACCGCCCTTTTGTCGGTCGTCAATGTGAGCGTGTAAACGCTTCCGGCTGGATAGGCTCCTTGCGTTGGAACGCAGTCCGATACCGCAGCCGTTTGGAAGATGGCGGGTTTTTCGTCATGGCAAAAGTCTTTCACTTGCCGCCTCCCGATTTTTCTTGGAAGCGCGAAAGCTCCTCTTTTGCGGCAAGGCAGGCGCGCAAGGCGCTTGAGGCGATGTCGTCAAGTGTAAGGGAAGACGCCGCGATTTTGTCTTGCATCGCGGGATCCTTTTTGTAGGCGCAAAGAATTCCTCGGCTTGAGTTTACCGTTCCGCCCGCATTTTGCAAAAGCGTTCCGCAAATGTCAGCCGCTCCTCCTTGGGCTCCGTAGCCTGGAATCAAGAAGAAAATGTCTGGATATTCCGCGCGTATCGCCGCCGCGTCCGCTTGATGCGTGCAGCCGACTACCGCTCCCACAGGAGAGCAAGTTTGTCCCGCGAACGTTTGAGCCATGTTGTCTTTTATTCTGTTCAATTCTTTCCCGACGCGGTCCAAAACGCGGCCGCCGTCCTTTAGTTCCTGCTGCTCGATGTCAGCCGCTCCAGGATTTGAAGTGCGCAAAAGGACAAAGACGCCCTTGCCTTTGGACTGGCAGTATTTTTCAAAGGGCTCCAGCGTTTCAAAGCCCATGTAGGGGTTTACGGTTATGATGTCGGTTTCAAAGTCGCCCTCAAAGTGGGCCCTGGCGTAAGCGTCCGCGCTGGCCGCGATGTCCCCGCGCTTTATGTCGCTTATGCAAACAAAGCCCGCTTCCCGGACTGCCCGCAAGGTTTTTGCGTAGACTTCCATTCCCTCCAAGCCCATAGCCTCGTAGTAGGCCGCCTGGACTTTAAAGCAAGAGGCGCATTTTTTTTCTTTTACGCGCTCGATTATCGCCATGTTGTAGGCCAAAACCGCCTGCGCGGGGCTTTTGCATTCTTTGGCGACGTTTTGCGGAATGTATGACGGGTCAGTGTCAAGGCCGACGCAAAGGGGGCCGAACTCTTTCGCGGCCTCCTGCAATCTTTGCATGTTGTGAATCATTCTTTTATTTTAGCGGAAATCGCGGCGGCTTTCAAGGGAAGCGGCTTTCAAGGGAACTTGACAGTTCCGCTTTTTACAAAGTAAACTGTAAAAATGCCATTTGAGGCAGGCGCTTTGAAAGACGTTCTTACATAATTTCACAGGAACTTTTATGAAAAAGATTTTTTTTGTCGTTGCCGCTCTTTGCGCCTTGGCGCTTTTTTCTTGCAGCAATTCTTCGGATTCTCCAAACGCCAACGACGACTGGCTTTTTTTGTGCTACTTTGACGCGGACGACAGCGGCATAAACGACGACCTGTACAAAAACATTCGCGACATCGAATGCGCCTTTGCAAAGACGCGCAACGCGGACGGAAGCCCCAAGGCCGGCTATCCGTCGGTGACCGCGCTCGTTTTATGGGACGGAATCAGCGAAGAAAAAAAAGGCGAGCAAAAATACATCCATCCCGACGGCGCTTTGTACGAAATCGGCGCCGACTACAGCCTTAGCTACGTTCCCCAAAGCGGAAACGAATTCGACTCAGGCTATGTAACGCTTGGCGACGAGTTTTCCATTGGCCCTAACACGAAGGACTTGACCGAGCAGGCGCGCGACTGGCTTCCTAAAGAACCCTCTATGTCCGACCCCGCCACTTTGACAAACTTTTTAAAGTGGGCAAAGGCCCGCTATTCGGCGTCCAACATCGTCGTGTGCCTGCAGGACCACGGCGCCGGAACCCACAAGGAAACCTACACGGATTCTAACGCCTCAAGCAAATACGGCGTTTCCGCCTCCTTGTGCGCCGACGCGAGCGACGGCACAGACAGGCTTTTGACTTGCAAGAACATAACGGACGCGCTTTTTGCCGCGGGATATGTCGGCGCCGACAAGCCTAAAATTTTGTGGAATGACCTTTGCCTTCAGGCCACGGCTGAGATTTTGTGGAACTACAGGGGCTGCGCCGACTACTATTGCTCTTCGGCCAACGTAAGCTGCATGCCGGACTACTACGGAGTTTTCGCTAACATAAAAAGCGGCATGACAGCGCTTGACGTTGGAAAAGTCATCGTAAGCGCCTACATGCATCGCTATTACGCTTGGCCAATTGACCCGCCCGCCAGCGCGGAAGCGGCCAAAGATTCCAGGGCAAGCGGTTGCTCTGTCTACACTTCCTCTTTCATGAGCCTTGACCCGCAAAAGGCTTTGGCTCTAAAGGACGGAGTGGACAAGCTTTCCGACGAATTGCTGAAAATAAAAGAAAACGACTCCAGTCTTTTTTATTCGATTTTTTTAAATTACATGGCGCAGGACGTAAACAGCCTTGAAAACTGCAGGGGTCTTGCCTATTGCGGAACCTTCGCATGGCTTAACGATTTGGGCTGGCTTTGCCTTGACATCGCCAACGACACGGATTTGCCCGACGCCGCCAAGAAAAGCGCCCTCTCTCTTTTTAATCTTTTGAATAACGGCGACGACAAGTTGATAATATACTCTTGGGGCGGCCGGCGCGTTTTAAATAACGGCCCGGACGGCTACTCGTGGGGCGACATATCTTCGAAGCAATTGTATCTTACCGGAAACAAAGATTTTATTTCCCAGAAAACTGTCGCAACTGTTGAGAACTCTTGCGCTTACGGCCTTACGCTTGTGGGAAGCGTTTGGGGCAACGCCACTGAGGAAAACAATCCGATTTTGCATTACGACGACTGGACCGGCTTTTCTTCAAGCTGGGGCAAGGTCATAAAGGCTTGGATGGATTATTATATGCCGAGCAATTGACGAACCGGGGCTCATTTACAAAGCGCGCTCATTTTGTTAAAATGATTCCAATTTGGAGGCATTAAAAAATGAGCGACACTTTTCCTTTGAGCCACGACCAGCTTTTGGAGCTGACAAAAAAATTCCCGACGCCCTTTTACCTTTACGACGAAAAGGCCATCCGCGACAACATGGCGGAGTTCACAAAAGCCTTTTCGATTTTTCCAAAATTCACCGAGCACTTTGCCGTAAAGGCCATGCCCAATCCCTACATGCTTAAAGTATTGAAGGAATGCGGATGCGGCGGCGACTGTTCCAGCTTGCCCGAACTTATGCTTTGCCAGATGAGCGGAATCACAGGCGAGCAAGTGATCTTCACTTCCAACGAAACTCCTGCTGAAGAATTCCAGCTGGCCTACAAGCAGGGCAACATCATTAACCTTGACGACATCACCCACATAGAATTTTTGCGCGACGCCTTGGACGGAAAATTTCCGGAGCTGATTTGCTTCCGCTACAATCCCGGCCCCCTCAAGGACGGAAACGCTATTATCGGAAAGCCCGAAGAGGCCAAGTACGGCTTGACCCGCGAGCAGATTTTCGAGGCCTACAAAAAGTCGCGCGACTTTGGCGCCAAGCGTTTTGGCCTTCACACGATGGTCGCCTCAAACGAGCTTAACCCCGACTACTTTGTAGACACCGCCAAAATGCTTTTTGAGCTTGCGGTGGAACTAAAGGAAAAGCTTGGAATCAAAATCGAATTCCTTGACTTGGGCGGCGGACTCGGAATCCCCTACAAGCCCGGCCAAAAGAAAGTCGATTACTTTGAGGTTGCGAACAAAATCCGCGCCCTTTACGACAGCATGATTGTTCCCGCCGGCCTTGACGGCATGGAAATCAAGTGGGAATGCGGCCGCCCGATCACAGGCCCCTACGGCTGGCTTGTGACAAAAGCGATTCACAAAAAAGACACTTACAGAAAATACATCGGCGTTGACGCTTGCATGGCCGACCTTATGCGTCCGGGAATGTACGGCGCTTACCACGAGGTTACGGTCAGCGGAAAAGAAGCCGCGCCCAAAACCGAAGTCTATGACGTTGTCGGAAGCCTTTGCGAAAACTGCGACAAGTTCGCGGTCCAGCGCCCGCTTCCTAAAATAGAAAACGGCGATTTGGTCATCATTCACGACGCGGGCGCGCACGGACGGGCTATGGGCTTTAACTACAACGGAAAGCTCCGCGCGGGCGAAATTCTTATGCGCTCGGACGGCTCCTTTGTCCAAATCCGCCGCCGCGAAACGGTCGAAGACCTTTTTGCCACCCTTGACCTTGACGGAGTAAAGGACTTTAAATGAGTTCTTCTTACATAAAGGGCGCGGCTTGCCTTGTCTTTTCGGCGTTTAACTTTGCCCTTATGGCCGCGCTGGCCCATTTGGCCGGCGACGTTCCCTTTGTTGAAAAGGCTTTTTTTAGAAACATAGTCGCGGTCTTTGTGACGCTCTTTATTTTGATAAAGAACAGGAGCGATGTTCATGTTCCCCAAGGCGCCCTTAAGTTTTTGATTTTGCGCGGCCTTTGCGGTTCCGCCGGAATCTTCGGAAACTTTTACGCCTTGGACAGAATCCCGATTGCCGACGCCGCGATTCTAAACAAAATGTCTCCCTTTTTTGCGGTTGTCTTCAGCCTCTTTTTGATTGGCGAAAAAATCAAGGCAGTTCCGATGGCCGCGACAATCGGCGCTTTTCTTGGCGCTCTCTTTGTGATTAAGCCCGGCGCGGCGGCGGTGCATTCGCTTCCGGCCTTGGCTGGCTTTTTGGGCGGAATGGGCGCGGGCTTTGCCTACGCTTGCGTTAGAAAGCTTGGCTCTATGAAAACTCCCGGCGCTTTGGTCATCGCTTTTTTCTCTTGCTTTTCTTGCGCGCTCTGCCTTCCGTTTATGCTGGTAAGTTTTAAGACGCCTGCCGCATGGCAGCTTTTGTGTTTGCTGGGAGCGGGAGTCGCGGGCTGCTTGGGCCAGTTCGGCATAACGTACGCTTACTTTTTCGCGCCCGCCCGCGACATTTCGATTTATGACTATTCGCAAATTATCTTTTCTTCGCTTTTGGGCTTTGTGATGTTCAACCAAATCCCGGACGCGCTAAGCTGGATCGGCTACGCTGTCATCGTTCTTATGGCGGCGATCGTCTTTGTGTATAATAAAAAATGTCATGTTCGGGCTTGACCCGGACATCTTTTGTCAAAAGATTGCCCGATCAAGTCGGGCAATGACATTATCTTTCGGAGTTGCCATGAAAAATAAATTCTTCACAAAAACTTCCCGCGCGCTTTGCGCCTTCTTTGCGGCCGCGGCGCTTTTTGCGTCTTGCAAAAAATCCGCGTCCTTGTATCCGGAATATTTTCAATTGGACAACGGCCTCAGCGTCTTTGTTCGCGAAGACCACAAGGTTCCGCTCGCGTATATCGAAATCGCAGTCCGCGCCGGCGGCGTCACCCAGCGCCGCGACAACACCGGCATCTTCCACTTGTACGAGCACATGATGTTCAAAGGAAACTCTATGTGCAAGGATTCCGCCGCCTTTCAAAAAACGCTTTCCGAACTTGGCGTTGACGATTGGAACGGAACGACAGGCGAGCATTGCGTAAACTATTACTTTACTATTCCGTCAGAAGACTTGAAGAAGGGGATGGAGTTTTGGTCTGCCGCGATCCGCGAGCCCTTGTTGGACCAAAAAGAATTCGAGGACGAAAAAAAAGTCGTCATCTCGGAAATACAAGCCAAGTACAATTCGCCCGGAACGATTTTAGGAAGCTTCTTTAATAAAACTTTTTTTCCAAACGCTCCCTGGCAGCTTGATCCAAGCGGCGCTGTCGCAACCGTTCAAGAAGCGAGCCTTGACGAACTAAAAAGCATAAAAGAAAAATATTACGTTCCCAATAACGCCGCGCTTTTTATTGGCGGAGACGTTGACGCAAAAGAAGTCCGCCGCCTCGCGCAAGAAATTTTCGGCGACTGGCAAAAGTCAGACTTTGACTTTAACTCCGAATGCGCCGTTCAAAATCCCGAGCCCTTTAACCAAACAAGATTTTTTGTGATGCCCAACGAGCAAGTCTCTCCGCAAATCGCGCAAATCCTTGTTTATTATCGCGGACCCGACGCCGACTTTGACCGCGCCTCCACTTATCCATTGGACGTTTTCACCGACTACATAAACGACCCGTCTTCGATTTACGCAAAGGAGCTGTGGGACGACAAAGAGCTAAAGGTGATTTCGGGCGATTATGTCGGCGGCGGTTATTCCACCAGGCGGCGGACCGGCTTGATTCATTTTTACGGAACGGTGCTGGAACCAGAAGCCGCGCTTCCTTCTCGAGTAAAAAAGTTTTACGACGACATTTCAAAAAGCATCATTCAAGACTTTGCCGACGAAAAAAAAGTCATTGGAAAGAAAAAACTTTTGGAAATGAAAAAAAGCCGCGACGACAGGCAAATAATCGCCGCCGAAAATTTCCAGTCCCTCTTGTCCGACGCGCGAGGCTGGTGGACCCTTTGCGACAAGGATTATTGCTATTACCGCAATAAAAAAATGGACGCGGTCACAGATCCGCAAATCGCCGCCGCGCTAAAAAAATATGTTGTGGGCAAAAACGCCTTTGTCGTCACGGTGGTAAATCCGACCGTTTACAAAAATCTAAAAAAAGAATTTGACGGGCTTTCGTTTGAGGAAGTCAAAAAAGAAAACGCCTTTTGGTTCAATGACAAGGAGTAGGGTATGAAAAATATTTTTTTGCGCGGCGCGTTTGTTTTTTCTCTTGCTATTTGCCTTTTTTCTTGCTCCGCGCCCGTTGCCAAGGACGGCTTGGCTTTCACTTTGCAAAACGGCGTTCCCGTTTACTACAAGAATGTCGACTCCACAAGAATTTCTTCTGTAGTGATTTGCGTAAAGGGCGGAACGCTTTTGTTCCCCCGCGACCAGTCAGGAATTGAAAAAGAGCTTTTTGAGCTTATGAGTCACGGAGGATGGAAGTACCACTACAAGGATTTGACAAAACTCTCTTACGACAAAAACATCGACATTGTTTCGGGCTCCAGCTACTCAGGCTCGTCCCTTTCGGTTTCGTGCGTCTCAAATTATTTTGACTTGGCTATTGACGCGCTCTTGTCTTGCTTTCTAAATCCTTTGTTTGACCAAACCGAATACGACAACATTATGACCGAATGCGACCAAGGAATTCAGCGCAGGTCAAACGATCCCGAAAGCCTTTTGTTCTACACGATCAACAAGGAGATTTACAAGGACCATCCGCTCGGAACGTCTTCCATTGTTTTGCCTGAATCGCGGGCCAACATGACGCTCGAAAATCTCAAGGCGCATTACAAAAAAATAATTGACGCGCGCAGATTGTTCGTCGTGGCCGCTGGCGACGTCAACCTTAAAAAGTTGCGCAGGGCATTGGAAAAGAGCCTGGCAAAAGTTTCAGCCGGCCAAGAAGAATTTGTCCTTCCGGAAATTCCTCAAATTGCGATAAGCGGAGAAAAGGTTTCCCTTACGACTCCGGCCCTCCCAAAAGCCAGCGGCCACATCGCGCTTGTTTTTAAAAGCCCGTCTGTTTTTTCGGAAGACCTTATCGTTGCCCGCCTGGCGGCTTCTATGTACAACGAATCCCTCTTTAACGTAATAAGGACCAAGCATGGCGCCTGCTACACGCCTTCTGCTTCCGTGGGCTTTTCTCCCGCTCCCTATGGAATGGTGTTTTTGTACAGGGTGAGCGACATGAAAAACGCCGCTTCATATGTTCCCCAGGCCCAAAAGGATTTTTTGCAAAGCGACATAGAGGGCAAGCTGAACGGCTACATAAAAAAATACGTAAATTCGGCTTACCAAAACCAAATGACTTGCGCCTCGATCGCCGGCCGCTCGGCTTCCGCGATTTTGACCTTTGGCGACATGGACGCCTTTGACAAAATGGCTGAATCGGCCAAAAGCGTGTCCGCGGAGGACATCCGCAGGGTTTTTGCTGAATACTTCCAGTCAAATGACGAGCGGATTTTTGAAATTTCGGGCGAATGAAAAAAAAACGCTTTTTTATTCTTGACTTATAGCCAAAATCGTATAAAATAGTAAGATATGAGTGATTATCTTGACATCAATAATGAGGAATTGCTGAAAGACTTTTTTACCGAGGCCCAGTCCCAGGTGGAAACGTTGGAAAGCAACATTCTTGTAATAGAAAGCGATCCTTCAAATCACGAGGCTATTGACGAAATTTTTAGAGCCGCCCACACCTTAAAGGGCGGTTCGGCCACAGTTGAGTTTACCGAGCTTGCTTCATTCACACATAAAGTAGAGGACGTTCTTGACGAATTGCGCTCCGACCGCCTTGATGTTACCGAAGACGTTGTAGATTTGCTTCTCAACTCCATCGACGTAATCAAGGCGATGTTGGAAACTCGCATGTCCGGCGGCGTTTACCAAGAGGACATCAGTTCTTTGGAAAGCCGCTTGAGCGAACTCATTCCGGAGAAGGGCGACAAGAAAAAGAAAAAGGCCGCTCCTCCCGCGGGAACTGGACCTGCCGCCGCTCCCGCTCCGCAAGCGGTC
>JAGCNW010000034.1 GCA_017645785.1 Treponema sp. | reverse complement strand
TCTGAATGCGCCTGCTACCTTTCTTGCGATATCGGAGCGTATTCTTCTTGCCAGCACTTTTGCCGCTACTGTTACGCCAACAGCGACTGGCGCGCGGTCAAGCAAAACGCCGCCCGCCACGATCCACGTTCCCCATTTTTAATAGGCGGCCCGCTTCCGACTGACACCGTTCACCAAGCCGAGCAAAAAAGTTGGAAGACCGTTCCGCCCAAGGAAGTCCAGCGGGAGTTGTTTTAAACTTGCTTTATCCCAAATTCTGCCTTATAATAAAAGAACAACTTACACCACTCACAAGGAGAACGATATGAGCAAATACGCGGGAACGCAGACTGAGAAAAACTTGCTGGCGGCCTTTGCCGGAGAATCGCAGGCGCGCAACAAGTACGTTTATTTTTCGCAGGTAGCCCAAAAAGAGGGCCAGGACAAAATCGCCAAGATTTTTGAAAAAACCGCCAACAACGAAGAGCAGCACGCAAAAATGTGGCTGACCGAATTGGACGGCATAAAAGACTCGACGACAAACCTAAAGGCGGCCGCCGACGGCGAAAACCACGAATGGACCGACATGTACGAAGGCTTTGCCAAAACCGCCGAAGCGGAAGGCTTCGCCGCCTTGGCCGCCAAGTTCCGCGCCGTGGCCCAAATCGAAAAGCGCCACGAGGAGCGCTACCGCTCATTGTTGAACGACGAAGACACTTCAAAGAAGCTTAAGGAATCCACTGTAAAGGTTTGGGAATGCCTAAAGTGCGGCCACATCGTCGTAGGCCCCACAGCTCCCGAATACTGCGCCACTTGCGGCGAGCGCAACCAGTATTTTGAGGTCCGCGAGGACAACTACGACCTCATTATGACCTGGGGACGCTAAGCGCTCCGCCTTTTGGCCTTGAAAACATTTAAAGTTAGAAAGCCTAAGAAGCCGCCCGTTTGGGCGGTTTTTTTGTTTAAATTCCCTCAAAATTCCCTTGACAATGTGGCGATTCAAGCGTATTATTAGTGTATACCGTGCACGAGCACGATACGGAGGATGTTATGAAATGCGTTGCTGGCGTTGACTTGGGAACACAGAGCATGAAGGTTGTTCTCTACGACTATGAAAGCAAAAAAACTATCGAAAGCGGTTCTTGTCCGATGGACTTGATTTCCAAGGATGACGGAACCCGCGAGCAGACAACCGAAATGTACGAGAAGGGCCTTGACGTTTGCTTTTCCAAATTGAGCGCGGAAGGAAAGGCCTCCATTCAGGCCATTGGCGTTTCTGGCCAGCAGCACGGCTTTGTTCCTCTTGGAGAGGACGGAAAAGCCCTTTACAACATCAAATTGTGGAACGACACTTCCACCGCGGAAGAGTGCAAGATTCTTACCGACGCTCTTGGCGGAAAGGAAAAAGTTGTCGAGGCCGTCCAAAACTTTATGCTTCCCGGCTTTACAGCGCCAAAAATTTTCTGGCTCAAGCGCCACAAGCCCGACGCCTTTGCAAAGCTAAAGTACATTATGCTTCCGCACGACTATTTGAATTTTGTCTTTACCAAAAATTACGTTATGGAATCGGGCGACGCTTCGGGCACCGCTCTCTTTGACAGCGTGAACAGAAAGTGGTCAAAGACCGTTTGCGACGCCGTCGATCCTTCTTTGCTTGAAAAGCTTCCAAAAATCATTAAGGACGACGAAGCTTGCGGGGCCGTCACGGAAGAGGCTGCCAAGCGCTTTGGAATCCCGGCTGGCATTCCGGTTTCGGCCGGCGGCGGAGACAACATGATGAGCGCGATCGGCACGGGCTGCGTCAAAGGCGGAACCTTGACAATGTCCATGGGAACAAGCGGAACCCTTTACGGCTTTTCCGACAAGTCTGTGGCCGATCCGGAAAACGGAATCTCTGGATTCGCGTCTTCCACCAACGGATACCTTCCGCTTTTGTGCACGATGAACTGCACCGTGGCCTCGGAGGAAATCCGCGCGCTCTTTAATCTTGACGTAAAGGAATTTGACGGCGAGGCGCAAAAGGCCAAGCCCGGTTCGGACGGCGTTTTCGTGCTTCCCTTCTTCAACGGAGAGCGCACTCCAAACCTTCCGCACGGACGCGCCTCAATCACAGGCCTTACCGTGGCCAACAGCAACCGCGCCAATATCGCGCGCGCCGCTCTTGAAAGCGCGGTATTCTCGATGCGCGGCGGCTTGGAAGCCTTTAGAAAGCGCGGCTTTACACCCAAAGAGCTGCGTCTTACCGGCGGCGGCGCTAAGAGTCCCGTGTGGCGCCAAATTGTCGCCGACATCCTTAACTTGCCGGTAAAAGTTCCGACATCAAGCGAAGCCGCCGCTTTTGGCGCGGCCTTGCAGGCGCTTTGGTGCTTGGAAAAATCCGCCGGCAAAAACGTTTCGATGGAAGCGCTGGCCGACAGCCACGTTGACTTGGACGAGTCAAAGACGACCAACCCAATCGCGGAAAACGTCAAGGCTTACGACGCGGCTTTTGTCGAGTACAACAAGATTTTGAACCAAGTTTCGCCGCTATACGTTTAGCGGAGACGACCAATATTAGGAGGACTTACAATGAAAATCAAATCGGTGTTCGGACACTCATTCGAGCGTTACGGAAAAGTTCTGACAGGCTACGACGTGAAGGAATTGCTTTCCAAGCTTGATTCCACGACGGAAAAGCCCAAGGACAAGGTAATCTACACTCCGGGCGACGCGGGCCTTGAGTCGCTTCCTGTGGCCAAGCAGTTCAGTACAAACGCTTACGGCGGAATGCCAATCCAAATCGGCTACTGCAACGGCTTTAACACAAAGCTCAACTGCCTTGAATGGCACCGCGGAAGCGAAATCAACATTCCTTCGACCGACATCGTTTTGCTTTTGGCTCCGCTTCAGTCCGTCAAAAACGGAAAGCTCAACACAAATTGCGTCGAGGCTTTCTACGTTCCCGCCGGAACTGTCGTTCAAGTTTACGAGACGACGCTCCACTACGCTCCTTGCAATGGAGTGAAGGGAAAGGAAGTCAACCCCGACGGCTTCCGCGTCGTGATTATTCTTCCCAAGGGAACCAACTTGGACAAGCCCAAAATCAGCGACATCGACAAAGAAGACAAGCTTTTGTGGGCGGCCAACAAGTGGCTTATCGCGCATCCTGAAACTTCTGAGGCCAAGCAGGGCGCCTTTGTGGGCTTGCAGGGCCCCAACATCAATCTTGCGAATTAGCGGAGCGCGAGCGACGCGCTTCCAATTCATAAAACATAGGAGAACTTTATGGACAAGTGGACAAACATTCCAAACGTAAAATTGGGAATCATCGCGGTAAGCCGCGACTGCTTCATCATCTCGCTTTCTGAATCAAGAAGAGCGGCCATCGCCAAAGCCTACGGCTCGGACCTTTACGAGTGCAAGGTTACGGTTGAAAACGAGCTTGACATGCTCAAGGCCGTCGAGGACGTAAAGAAGGCCGGCTGCAACGCGCTCTGCGTCTTCCTTGGAAACTTTGGACCTGAAACGCCCGAAACCTTGATCGCCAAAAACTTTGACGGCCCGGTAATGTACGCCGCCGCCGCCGAAAGCTCATACAAGAACGGCGGATTGATTGACGGACGCGGCGACGCTTACTGCGGCGTCCTCAACTGCTCTTACAACCTTGGACTTCGCAAGCTCAAGGCCGTCCTTCCTGAGTATCCTGTTGGAACAGCCGAAGAAGTAGCCGCCATGATGAAGGACTTTGTTCCCGTGGCCCGCGCTCTTATCGGACTTTCTCACCTTAAGATCATCACATTCGGACCGCGCCCGCAAGACTTCTTTGCCTGCAACGCTCCGATCAAAGGCCTTTACGACATCGGCGTAGAGATCGAAGAGAACTCTGAGCTTGACTTGTTGGTTTCTTACAAGGCCCATGCTGGCGACAAGCGCATCGACGACGTCGTCAAAGACATGGCCGCCGAGCTTGGCGCCGACGGAAACAACTATCCCGACTTCTTGCCCCGCATGGCGCAGTTTGAGCTTACCTTGCTTGACTGGGCCGAAAAGCACAAGGGAGCGCGCGACTATGTCGTATTTGCCGACAAGTGTTGGCCGGCCTTCCCTGAGGCATTTGGATTTGAGCCTTGCTACGTCAACAGCCGCCTTGCCAACAAGGGAATCCCGGTTGCCTGCGAAGTCGACATCTTTGGCGCTCTTTCTGAGTACATCGGAACTTGCGTCACAGGCGCTCCTGTCACCTTGCTTGACATCAACAACACCGTTCCCCAAGACTTGTACGACGACGAAATCAAGGGAAAGACAAAGTATCCCTACAAGCTCACAGACACGTTCATGGGCTTCCACTGCGGAAACACTCCCTTCTGCCGCTTGAACAAGGCTTGCAAGCCTGGAATAAAATACCAGTTGATCCAGCACCGCTTGCTTGAGCCAAAAGGAAGCGATCCGGACTTTACACGCGGAACGTTGGAAGGCGATATCGCCGCCGGCGAAATCACCTTCTTCAGATTGCAGACCCGCCCGGACACAAAGCTTCAGGCCTACGTTGCCGAAGGCGAAGTCTTGGACGCCAAGACCCACTCGTTCGGCGGCATCGGCGTGTTCGGCATCCCGGAAATGGGCCGCTTCTACCGCCATGTTTTGGTCGCCAAGCAGTATCCGCACCACGGAGCCGTCGCCTTTGGCCATGTAGGTAAAGCCTTGTGGACAGTCTTCCAGTATTTGGGAATCGAAGACATCGCCTATAACAAGCCCGCCGGCACATTGTACGCGACAGAGAACCCGTTTGCGTAATTCCATGTCATTCCCGCGCTTGACGCGGGAATCTAGGTAAGACCAAAACTTGCGGCGAGACAGCCTACCTCCGGCTGCCTCGCCGTTTTTTTTTGCGCGCATTGCCCCCCTCCGCTTTTTGCGCTAATATAATTCCATGCAAAACATTTTCAGCCAAAAACAGTCCGCCGCGCAAGTTACGGTGGAGCAAGTTCTTAAAATAAAGAAGGGCGAAAAAGTCCTGATCATCGCAAATCCAAAAACCGCGCAAATAGCGCAAGACCTTTACACGGCTTCCTCCGACGCGGAGGCCGACACGGTGTTGATTTACCAGCGCGAAAAAACTTCGCTGGACAACGCCGAGCCTAGCGTAATCGCCGCAATAAAAACCGCTCCCGATGTAATCATGTCTATCTCCAGCGTAAAGCTGGGCCACGACGCTGAGGCGGAGGCAAATCCTTATGTCGGAGAGAACGGCGTAAAATACGACAGCGCCTTTGACTACCTGCTTGAAGGAAAGAAAACAATCCGTGCGATTTGGACGCCAGGCCTTACGCCAGAAATGTTCGAGCGGACGGCTTGCATCGACTACGACGAGTTGGGCGAGCGCTGCAAAAAGCTTATGGGAAAATTTGCGGACGCGGTTTGTGTTCGTGTAACCGCTCCAGGCGGAACGGACATAACGATTCCTGTTGAAGGCCGCGATCCGTTAAGCGACGACGGAGACTTTTCAAAGCCCGGCGCTGGCGGAAACATTCCCGCCGGAGAAGTCTTTATAAGCCCGGTGGTCGGAAACGGCGTGGACAAAGGTTGCGAGGGAACAATCGTCTATGACGGTTCGATGACTTTTGCGGACGGCGACTCAATTATAAACACGCCGATTGTAGTAAAAGTCCAGCATGGTTTTGCAACCGACATCTCCGGCGGCGACGAAGCCAAGCGCTTATTAAAGACGATAACCGACGCGGAGGCCCGTTCGATTCAAATGGAAAAGAAGGGCGCGCTACCCCAAGGCCAAGGCGAAGTTTACAAGCGCAACGCCCGCAACATCGGCGAGCTCGGAATCGGCCTCAACCCCGCCGCCACAATCAGCGGCAACATGCTGGAAGACGAAAAGGCCTTCCAAACCTGCCACTTTGCAATCGGCGCCAATTACGACGACGACGCGCCCAGCTTGATTCACCTTGACGGCGTTGTTCGCCAGCCGACGATTGTGATTAAGTATCAGGACGGAACGGAATTCACCGCGCTGGAAAAGGGCGCGCTAAAAATTTAACCTTCTCGCAATCTGTTCTCTGCTAAGCTCTTCGCTTTGCTTTAGCATTGACGCGGGAACGCCGTAGGCTTTTTCCAAGGCTTCGTCAGTGAGGACTTCTTCCACTGTTCCCAGATCGATGTCGTGGTTGGGATAAAAGAGCATTACGGTGTCCGCGTACTTTTTGGTCAAGTCCAATTCGTGCATGGAAATGTAAATCGGAACGCAGGTGGCTTTGGAATATTCTTTTAAATACTTTACGGTGTTTTCTTTTTGGCGCTCTTCCATCGCAAAAAAGGGCTCGTCCATAAAGATTGACTTTGAGCCGTACAAAAGCGAAAAGCATATTAGGGCGCGCTGCAGTTGGCCTTTTGAAAGGGCGGCGAGCGATTTGTCGGACAGGTCTTGGACTTCAAAAACTGCTTTGACTTCGTCGATGAAATTTTTGCTTGAATCGAGAACGCCGCTCGCCGCGCCGCAAAGTTTTCCGTTTTGGTAAACGTAATCCAAAAGGGCGCCCGTTTTTTCGTCTGTGTCCAATTCCATGTTTTGGTAGATGTAGCTGGCAAGCTCGTCGCGGCTGTCTTGATTTAGGGCGCCCGTGTTTTGGTTAAGAAGGAAGACTCCGCCTGCTTGAGGCAATACGCGGCCGGCGGCTAAAAGCATAAAGGTTGACTTTCCGCTTCCGTTGGGGCCCACCAAGCTTACAAAGCCCGCCGGAAGCTCCGCGCTAAAATGGTCAAAAATCACAGGCGGCTGGATTTGCTTTCCGTCCTCGTCAACGTCGCCTTCCACCGCGGGATAAGAAAAATGCACATTCTCGAATTTTAGAAAATTCATAGTATCTCCAAAAATAATTGGGCAACGGGTTTAAACTAGTAAAAAACGCGCGAGGGCGCGGGGCGGCTGGCGGCAACTCTACGTCGGGCAAGCCCTCCGTTTTGCGTAAGGAACTTATTTAATTGCTCGCTCACGCGAGCGGGCAATCAGTTTGCGCATCGAGAGTAGCGAGCCGTGCGGAGCGCGTTAG
>JAGCNW010000033.1 GCA_017645785.1 Treponema sp. | reverse complement strand
CGACACCTTTGAGCGCGTGGAAATTCTAAAGTCCTTGCGAACAGGCGAAATCGACGTTCTTATAGGAATCAACCTTTTGCGCGAAGGAATCGACCTCCCTGAAGTAAGCTTCATCGCGCTCTTGGACGCCGACAAAATCGGATTTTTGCGCTCGACAACTTCGCTAATCCAAATCATAGGCCGCGCCGCCCGAAACGCCGAGGGAAAAGTCGTTATGTACGCCGACCGCATGAGCGACGCGATGAAGGAGGCGATTGACGAAACCCGCCGCCGCCGCTCAATCCAAGAGGCTTGGAACAAGGAACACGGAATCACGCCCAAAACTATCAAAAAGGCCGTGGCCGACATTTTGGAACACCAGGAGCAGGACGCCAAGGAAACGGCGGCCATCCAGCTTGCGGCGCTCAAAAATTCCGCCAACCTCTTTGTGGCCAAGGACCGAAAGAAGCTTGTCGAAGCCCTCAAAAAAGAAATGTCCGACTGCGCCGAACGCCTGGAGTACGAGCAGGCGGCGGCTATCAGAGACCAAATTTACGAGATTGAGAAAACGTATGGAAAATAAGGACTGTCATGTTCGCGCTTGACGCGGACATCTTTGGGCAAAAGATTGTCGGGTCAAGCCCGACAATGACATTTTTTCTTTCTATGAACTATTGACACAAAGCGCAAATTTCTATAAAATAATAAAACTCACGATTGATAATTAAAGGCAGGTAAAATATTATGTCAAGAACATGCGCCATTTGCGGAAAATCTCCGATGCACGGAAACAGAGTAAGCAAGACTTACCATCACACACGCCACGTTTGGAAGCCCAACCTTGTAAGCGTTAAGGCTGACTTTGGCGACGGCGGCGCTCGCACAATCAAAATCTGTACGCAGTGCCTCAGAAGCGGCTTTGTCACAAAGAAAGTTAACGTTCCCAAAGAAAAGCCGGCTCAGGCCGCCAACTAAAAAAGATGTCCGGGGCAAGCCCGGACATGACGCTTCGTGTCATTACGTCGCTTCGCGTCGTTATGTCAAGGAAATTATCCAGTTGCGCTCTCGCGAGCGCTGTCATTGCCGCGCTTGACGCGGCAATCTTTTTTTATACTTCCAAACGAAGACCGTCGTGGGCCGGCAAAACAGAGCCGCCGTCCGCGACGATTTTTTTTAGCCCGGGGAATTTGGGCAAAATCTCGTTAAAATATTCTATTATATTTGCGTGGCTCAAGTCATGGGTCATGTGGGTTGTCCATGTGTGTGTGGGCCGGATTTGTTCCGCCAAGGCCATTGCTTCGCTAAAGCTAAAATGCGTCGTGTGGCCCTCTATCCGAAGGCCGTCGATTACCGCGTGGACAAGGTCGCCGCAGTTTTTGTTTATCAGGCGGACTGATTCGGAGCTGATGTAGTTGCAGTCGGTCAAATACGCCGCGCTTTTCTTTTTTCCGTCCTTTCCTATTGCAGAAACAAGGTAGCCTGTCGTGTCAATCTTTCCGTGCTTCATCGGAATCGATATGATTTCCATTCCGCCGATTTTTAGGGGAGCGGTTGGAACGAGATTTTCGGCGTCGTTAAGGGAGACCAAGGGCTTTCCGCCGCCGATTTGCGTCCGTTTGAAAATGTAGTCAAAGTGGCTTTTCACTATTTCTATGGTGGAACGGTTGGCGTAAATAGGCATTGGCTTTGTGTTTTCGTTTGAGGGGTGGGGAACGCCGTTTGCGTCCGTGTATTTTGATATAGAATGCGGAACCTTTGTATGGCTAAAAATGCGTATGTCGTCAAGGCCGTGCAAGTGGTCGGCGTGGCCGTGGGTCAGCAAAAGCGCATCCAGGGAAGGAAGGCCGCAAGCAAGCGCCTGGCTCCTAAAGTCGGGGCCAACGTCAATCAAAACGCGCCAAGTCTTTCCTTCAAAGTCGTTTTCCAAAAGGGCGCTGGCCCTGTAGCGCTTGTCGCGGGGGTCGGCGGAACGGCACACGTCGCAATTGCAAGAAATTACCGGAACGCCGTGGCTTGTTCCGCTTCCCAAAATAGTCAAAAACATAGGCAAATTGTAGCGCTTATATTGAAAAAAATCAATTTTTGCGCTATAATATCGCGTCTTTTCTTTTCGGAAGGAGGCGCTTATGAAAAAGTTTGAAGGAACTCAAAATTTAGCAAGAACGGTCGCAAGGCCGCTTTTGCTCGCGCTAGTCCTAGCTCTTAGCTTTTCTTCCTGCGACAACATGTCTGACAATGGCCCTGCATCCTTCTTTTTTCCAACGCTTGTTCAAACAACTGAGCAAGCTTCCAGCCAAAGAGCCACAGTAACCTTTTGCGGATCGATAGGCGTCGCGGGCGCCCTTCCAGACGAAATGTCCGCAAAAGTCCGCGCCTTGGAGGCTTCCCTTGGAGCGGCCGTCGATGTTTCAAAATCCGCCCAGCCCGAACTGTCAATAGGCAAGGAAGCGGAATACTACTACTATGTTTCCGCCACGCCACAAGACAGCGTGGGAAACCTTCCCGTTGAATACGGCAGGAACGACAACGGCGAAGGCGGAAAATTTAGCGGCGGCTCAAACGGAATAACCTACGCGCTTCCCCTTAACGTTGGACAATGGATAATCGAATGCGGCATAAAGAACTCGGAAGACAAGCCCGTCCTTAAGGCGTCAAGCGGCCTTTTAACTTTGGACGAAAGCCAAAGCGTCGTAAGCAGAACCTTCACCGCGTCTCCCGTCTCGGTTTCGGACGCGGGTAACGGAAACATCCTTCTTATCGTAAACAAGGGAAGCTTCTCGACAATCTTGTCTGGCGTCGCCCGCTGGAAAGACTCAAACGGAACGGAGCAAAGCAAAGCCTTGGTTGACGCATCCACAATCGACTCCGGCTATTCAAACGATCTGTTGGCGCTAAAAGTTGACGGCATCGCGCCCGGCGCCTACACAATGACCATAAGCTTTTACAATAACAGCGATCCCAACAACAGCAGCGCGATCATGCTTTATCAAACTTCACAGACTGTAAGCGTCTTTAGCGGAATGTTGACTAACAAATGGGTCTCGAATGGCGGAACGGACAACGAAACCAATCTTATAACCGACGACGACTTTATCATCAGCCCCGCCGCCGTGGATATTTTTAAAAGCTCAAGCCTTTACGTTGGCAGCCACGCCTCCACGGCTCCCGGCTACAGGGACCCTTCAGACACAAACGAAGGAAGCTTCCTGGCTCCCTTCGCCACTTTGCAAAAAGCGGTTGACACAATCGCTGCCACGGGAAAAACTTCTCTTGACTACACGATTTATGTTTGTGGAACTCTTTCCGAAAACGTAAACTTTTCCTCCGCGCTTGACGATTCCGGTTCGATGACAAGAAAGGCGCGGTCCATCACTTTGGCAAACCTTGACGGCTCGAATTCCGCGGTCATCGAAGGCGGCGGGGCTGCCGGCAGCGAAACCATAATTAAGGTTGAGACGGCGGTTCCAATCAAGATAAGGGGAGTCAAGATTACAAAGCAGGCTTCTGCCGCTTATTCCCGCGGACTAACTATAAATGACAGCAATGCCAGGGTCACTCTATTGGAAGGAGTGGAAATCTCCGGCAACAACGCGTCCACTAATGGCGGAGGCGTTTATATCACAGACGGAACGCTTTGCATGAAAGGCGGCGTGATAAAGGAAAACACCGCGGACCAGGGCGGCGCCGTATACAACTTGAACGGAGCCTTTGAAATAAGCGGCTCTGCCTACATCCCTTACGGCGACGCTGCCGGCAACAAGGGAGCTGGAAAGAACGACGTTCACCTTGCGTATGACAGCGCGAACGAGATTTACAAATACATAACAATCGCCGGCGCCTTGAATCCGCCCGCCGCCGCGGGAAGCGACAAGACAATTGCCACAATAGACGCCGCCGGCTGGAACCGAGGAAAGCAAGTGCTTGCTTCGACGGCAAGCGTCAACTTGTCGCAATACGCCGGCGCGGACAAAAAATACTTTGCCTTTGTCGACAAGGACGCGTTCACCACATGCAAGGCTTCGGCTCCTACTGTGGCCAAATTGCAGGCGCCGCTTTATGTAAGCCCTACAGGTTCGGCAGACAACACAGGATCAAAGGATTCGCCCTACGACCGCATCGCAACCGCGCTCAGCCACTTTAACGACCCCGAAGAAGATTGCGTTATAAACATTGACGGCCAAGTCACCGGAACCAACAGGATAAGCTCCGCGCATTGTTCAAAGCTTGTGATACAGGGCGCCAACGGCCTTTACGAGGCCAATACTGTTGTTGATGGAAAGACTATAGCCAAAGGAACGCCCAAGGACTCCCTTAACGGAAACAAGGCTACTGGAAGCGTCCTTGCGATAGATACATCTGTGCCGGTTGTTATAAGAAATCTAAAAATTTTTGGCGGAACAGGAATTTCTTACGGAACAACTTCCGCAGGCGGCGGCATTTGCATGATGCTAAACAATTGCGACGTGACGCTGGACAGCGGAAGCCTGATAGGCGACGTCCTCAATCCTTCCGCTCCGGCCGCAAGCGCAAATGACTGCGGAAACACAGCCCAAAACGGAGGCGGCGTTTCTGTAAGCGGAACTCTTACAATAAAAAGCGGCGCCGTTATAAGCCACAACTATACCCCCCCCCCGTCTCAGATAGGATCTTCATGTAATGGAGGCGGAATTGCCGTTTCTAGCGGAAAAGTCATTATGGAGGAAGGCGCCAAAATCATCGCCAACGCTTGCGGCTCTAATGGCGGCGGCATTTATTTGCAATCCGGCGGCCAGCTGACCATGACCGGCGGCGAAATTAGCGGCAACGTTTCCGCTGGCAATGGCGGCGCCGTCTGCAACTATGGAACCTTTACGATGGGCGGAACGGCCTACATTCCCTACGGCGGAGCGAAAGGCAATAACGACGTTTACCTTCGCAGCGGCAAATGCATAACGATAGACTCCGTTTTGTCTTTGCCCTCCGGCGCAAGCGGCGCCAACGCTACAATTACGCCGGCTTCTTGGACGCGCGGAACTGTTGTGGCGCAAGGCAAGGACGGCGGCGAGATTCCGTATGAAATGACGACAAGCGGCTCAATCGGAAAACGGCTTGCGCTTGCGGGCGTTGACGGTGACGAATGGGTCGCGGAACTTACAAGCGACGAAAAGGAAGCCAAAATCTTCGCGCCGATTTACGTTGCCGCCGACGCGGCCTATGACGCCACCACAAATCCCGGCGGCTATAGGGTTTGCGGCTCCAAAGGACTCGACTCCAACATAGGAACAAAGAGCGCGCCTTACGCCACCGTGACAAAGGCGCTTGGCGACTTGACCAATTCCGGCAAACACTACACGATTTACATTGACGGAACGGTGTCGGAAAATCTTATGATAAGCAGCAGAAGCAGCGCCTCTCCCAATGTGACTGGCGCCAACAGCATTACCCTTAAGGGCGCCGCGACCACCTTGGCCACGCCCATTTCGATAACCGAGGCCACCGCCGACTGCTTGAACGGCGGCGGAACAGGCAGAGTGATTACGATGCTGGGCCCTGTTCCTGTAATTACAAACTCGCTAAAAATTAGCGGCGGAAAATATGGTGACGAAGGCGGAGGAATTTATATCGCTTCCGACGCCGATTTGACCTTGGACAATAACACTTTTGTAACCGGAAATTCTGTATATTACGACGGCGGCGTTTCTCTAATTGGCGGCGGCATTTCCGTAAACGGAGTCTTAAAGATAAAGGGAACTGTAAAAGTCCACGACAATAAAAAGCTTGACGGTTCGGATAACGTCATCGGCGACTCAAACGTCTACCTTCCAAGCGGAAATGTTATGGAAGTTTTGGGCGATCTCACTGGCTCAGAAATCTACGTGACCACGGGAGTCGCGCCCAGCATAGACTATGCGCAAACGCCTCCCGCCGTAAACACGGTGACCATAACCAGTAACTACAGCTACGCAAACAGCGACCATCCAAGCAAATTCTTTACAAGCGACCAAAATTACGGATTTGCTTCTTGGAACGGTGATGACGAGGCCGAGTTTGGCCTTCACGGCGGCGGCATCAGCGTGGAAGACATTTACAAGAATGTGGCGCTTAGCCTCGACAAGACTTGGGTAAAAAAAGCCGATCTTTCCGAAGCGCTTGGCCCAAGATTTATAGTAAAAGGAACTATCGATGGACAAGCCGTGAACTTTATAACCCCAACTAGCGCCTATTACGCTTCCATTTCTTTAAAGCTTTTGTATCACGGCGAGGAAATTCCGCAAACTTCAAGTTATTACAGTGTCACTAACTGTTATCTATATCCTTATAGCGGCTTGGCTGCGGGCGACTATGTTATTGCGGCGACAGTCGTTTATAAAGAAAAGACCTACAGCGCAAGCTTTGAAATAAAAGTAATAGGCGACTCCGTTCCGGCGGGCTATGCCATGACCGGCGGCGAGACAGTTACTGGCGCGGTTGGAACGAACGCTCGGTCAGAAGTCTTTATTGCAGGCCGAACTGTGCCGATACCGATTGTCATCGCCTGCAGCCACGAGATTGCCCAAGGCGAATACGAAAAGTATTGCTCGTATGGAACGAATCGACCTTATGACGCCAAAGGCAAGGGCGAAAATTATCCCGCTTATTACGTAAGCTGGTATGACGCGCTTGTTTACTGCAACTTGCGAAGCCTTGCCGAAGGCCTCACTCCTGTCTACAGCGTTGGCGGAAAGACCGACCCCAAGCAATGGACAGGCATAGTGGCAGGAACTGGCGACGAGTTAGGAAAATACCGAGGCCCCGACTCTAGCAGCTCGACTTGGAACGCTGTCGCCTTTGACCAAAGCGCCAACGGCTGGCGTCTGCCCACCGAGGCGGAATGGGAATACCTTGCCCGCGCCGCCAACACAAAGGATTATTATTACAGCGGAACAACCGACAAAACCACCAACGGTAGGCAGGATTATGTCGTGTGCAGTACCAGCCAAATGCTAGAGGTTGGGGAAAAAGCGACAAACGCTATTGGACTCCGTAACATGAGCGGCAACGTCGCCGAATGGTGCTGGGATTGGAATGTGGACCCGATAAACGCGGCCACGCCCGCAACAGGCCCCGACACAGGAAGCGCCAAAGTGTACCGAGGAGGCGCTTTTAATTACCAGGAAATCAAATGCAGCGTTAAAGACAGAAGCATGTCAGGCGAGCCGAATGGTCGGTTTGTAAACGTAGGCTTCCGCGTGGTCCGAAACGCGCGCTAAGGAGGAGAAGAAAATGAACTTACAGACAGTTAAAAGATTTTATTCCCTCTTTAAGGCAAACATCGCAGTTGTCGCTAAGTTCCGTCTTTACGATATGATTGAGCGTGGCAAGATAAACAAAAACGCCGTTTCTGCGGGCGGTTTTTATGGCGGGAATGAAATCGGAATCGCCCGTTACAAAAACAACTCTTTCGGCAATATGGTTGTAGCTAATCCAAGCGAGGTCAAGACCGATTTTAATGTCAACGCCCTTTTGATGAAGCTCCGGCTCAAAGTCGTCGTCGGTAAGCGGCGTTTTGTTGTAGGCGGATTTTCTAAGCTTCCATCCGCAAAATTGGAGCGCGCCTTCACGGACTGCGAAAAAGTCAAGTTTTTTTATGGCGGAAAGCAGTTGGATTCCGTTCGCGTATTGCGGAGTTTTTTCAAAAAGAAAGGCGCGGTTTGTGACTGGCGTGGATGTTTTTGCGGAACAAGGGGCGCAGTCATAAAAATAAACGCGATGAAGGCTGTCTGCGGAAATATTGAATTTTACAAGCAGCTCTTGGGCAAACTTGTGAATGTTTTCCGCCGCGATGTCTTTTTTAAAAGCCGCGTGGAATTTTTTGCGCAAAAACGCGCCGTCTATAAGTATCGCTGCGTTCATAACACCCTCCGGGGAAAAAAAATAGACCTACTTAGGGTACACTGGCAAAAGCCTGTGTTTTATATAAAACCCTGCGTTCGGTCTTTATGCTTTAAATATAATATGAATCCAAACATTTGTCAAGAAAAAATCGGAAAAAAACATTTGCCGGAGGCCGCCTTATGAAAAAGAACAAGACTTTTACAATAAAGACAATCCTTAGTTTTGCGGCGGCCACGCTGTTTTTGGCTTGCTCCAATGTCGGCGGCGGCTATGTTGCCAACACGGTGGGCGGACAGGACGGCGCGCAAGAACCTGTCATGGTTACAGTAAACGGCTCGCTTGACTTTGGCGGCGCCTACCCAGAGCAAATCGCCGCGCTTGTCGAAAATTCCGGCGCGGACGGCCTTGACGGAATCGCGCGCTCGGCCTTTCCTGACGCGGCCTCAAGCGGCTTGACATACTCGGTTTACGCCTTGGAAGAATTGCCCTCCGGCTCCACTGACACGCCCTTGCGCTACGAGGGAACTGTCGCGGCGGATGGAAAAAGCTACACGGTTGGAATCCCTGTCTTGACTGGAAAAAAGTATAATGTTTTTGCCGAAGTCAAGAACGGCGGAATTACGGTTCTTTCTGGACAAAGCGCTAAAGTCATTGAGGCTCCAAGCGGTGAAAGTTCTTTTGTGACGGACGCCAACATAACCCTTGGCGCCACCCAAACCGCAACGGGAACTGGCCTTGTGGCGCTTGCGGTGGGCGACCCAGACCAAAAGGCAGTATCCGCATGCGTTTGCTATAAGGTTGGCTCTACGGACTATGAAAAGAATCTGACAAAAAGCGGATCCGGTACTGATACTGTCTGGACGCTTGGAATAGGCGAGATAAAGACAAACGCAGGCGGCGAAAACTACATTGACGGCGGCCTAAAAAGCGGCGCTCATCTTATGACATTTGAGTTTTATTCAGATGTGGACGCTAGCGGAACTCTTTTGTATTCTTTTACCGAGGCCGTGAACGTCTTTGACGGCATGACAACAAACAAATGGGTCAAAAACGGCGTCGAGCCTTGGTTCAAAACCACCGTCACTGAAGGCGTGTCGACCACAACCTGCAAAATCACGGCCGCGATGGTCACGGGCTTTACGCTTACGGATATCTACGTGGACACAGACCTAAGCGTGGGCGACGACGCAGGCAGCGGCTCCTTTATGCATCCCAAGGCAACTTTTGCCGCCGCCGTCGATATGCTAGTTAACGAAAACGCCGACTACACGATTCACATAAAAGGTATTGTGGATGGGGGCCAAACGATTCCATCCGATATAAGAGCCAAGAGCCTTACCCTTTGCGGCGAGACGCCGCTTCCAACGGAAGGCCCCAACAAGGGAATCCCGCGAGACGTAATCGACGCGGGCGGCGCGGATGGAAAATCGGCCCTGTTAATAGAGACGACAGTTCCCATAACAATAAAAAATCTAAAGATTACAGGCGGAAGGGGCGCTGTTGATGGCGGATATGCCTATGGAGGCGGAATTTGTCTTAAAGCCGAAGGCGGCTCGCTTACGCTTGCAAGCGGCGCCTATGTGTCTGAGAACCAGGCAAAAGCAGAAAGCGCAACGAATAAAGGCAGAGGCGCGGGAATTTGTTTATATCCAGCATGCAGTCTGAACATTTTGGACGGAGCCGTCATAGAAAACAACGAATCGGATGGCGCAGGGGGCGGAATATTTTGTAAATCCACCTCTGATAAAAAAGCTGTAATCACGATGTCGGGCGGACACATAAGGGGGAACACGGCGGCAACTAACGGCGGAGCGCTTAGTATGGGGTATGGAACCTTCACTATGACAGGCGGCGTGATAGGGGACGATTCCGAAAGAAGCCAGGCCGCAAAATACGGCGATGACGCAAGGCTGTCCGCATATTCCAACGCTGCGAAACTGGGAGGAGCCATTATGTCTTCTGGAACTGGCAGTTTTGATATATACCTCTTAGGCGGAACCATAGCGTACAATTGCGCGCAAGATAACGGCGGCGCAATTTATTTGGACCACGTCAATATGACCGTGAAAAACGCTAAAATACAATACAACGGAGCCGGCGACGAAACCGGCGGCGTGGGCCACGGCGGAGCGTTTTGTATTAGCAACAATGCCAATCTCCATCTTGAAGATTGTTCAATCATCGGGAACGAATGTTACGGAGGAGGGGCCTTGGGCGGCGCGATTTACGTTCCGGGGTCATCACCTCCAGGTGGCACCTCAAACATATATCTGAAGGGCTCTGTTTCCATTCCTAGCGATGGAGCGCTAACGAACGACATTGTGTTGAAAAAAGATAGCAGTACCGACGACGTTTATTTTCAATATCCCGCATTGACGATTGAAGGCAAACTTACTGGAAGCGGAAAAATCGCAAGGCTTACGCCTACTTCAGCCGATTATGATGTTAGGCGCGTGGTCCTCAAGCTTGCCGACGGTGTGACGGACACAAGCCTTGCGGAAGCGGCTTGCATGTTCGCCGTGACTCCGCAAACAAGCCCCGCGCAAGAATGGGCGGTTGGCGTAGATGGAAAATTGACAAAGCCTACAATAGTTACTTCTACTAATATTAGTTCACTGTCATTCTCAAATTCAACTGACTATGTTTTGCAGTTAGACAGTTCTATGAACATTGATGATAATACTGCTGATAATAGTTATAAAGTCTTGATGACTAAATTGAACAATATTACTAATCCTGGAAAAATTGTCCTTGACTTGTCTAATGCGGGCGATATATTTAGGGGCGTTTCATATGCAGTAAGTATTTCAAAAAATATATCAGTAGTAGTTATGCCGGAAAATGCAACGGTGTATTCACCTAGATGCTTTTATTCAGGCACCACCCCTCCGACCTTTAATTTAAAAGAAATAATCGTTCCCGGAGGAAGCAACGATTATTTTTGTTCGGAGGATGGAGTTTTGTATGATAAAAATAAGACAAAGATTCTTAGATATCCGCCGGCTAAGACTGATACGACTTTTACGTTGCCAAGTACAGTTACGGCTCTTGCCGAGGGCGCTTTCTATGGCTGTCCCAATATTACGCGAGTTACAAATCTTTCTCAAATAACGACATTGTCAGGCATGTTGAATGAGTTCTATTATTGTACAAGTCTAACAACAGCTGATTTGAGAGGCGTCACAGGTTCTACATTGACACAAAATATTTTTAGAGCCTGTACATCCCTTAAAACTGTATATCTGTCTTCAAATATTTCAAGATTCGGACAGAACTGTTTCTATGGTTGTTCTGCGTTAGAGGTAATCCATTTTGCGCGTTCAACGCCACCTTACCTTGATTATAATGACTTTGCAGACTGTCCAACTTCAATAATGTTTTATGTGCCAAGCGGTTCAAAAAACGCTTATTTAAATGACACAAGCGAGCATGGCTTTGTTAGCAGTTACAATCCTTGGGCATCGAATGCGAATTTTGCTGATATGATTCATGAAGAATAGCGGCCGTCGCGTGGCTTGGGGCGGGCTAGGCGGACGACTAGCCTGTCATTGCCGGGCGTGACCCGGCAATCTTTTTGTCAAGCGGCAATGGGGGGCTGGGCTAGCCCTGCGCGGGGGCGGGCTGGGCGGTTACGGCGGGGGCGCTTAACGCTTCAAGGACTTTGTCCAATGGCGCGCCCATTTTTTCCGCCGCCAGTTCCGGCGTGGCGCCAAATTCTTTTATAGCGACAATAGCGTCTTCCACGGCTTTTTCTTGCGCGCCTTGCTCGCGGCCTTCTTTGAGGCCTTTTTCAGTGGCGGCGTCAATATCCGAGTAGTAGTCGCGGCGGCCGATGTCGATTGAATTTTGGCGGAACCAATTGGCGTCTTCCTCGCTCATCCTTTGCGCTATTCTGTCGGCTTCCATAATTCCTTCCTCGCTTTTTGCGATTTGTCTTACATACTCCGTCTTGCTTTCGTCGTCGGCGTACGAGAAAAACAAGCCCCATTTTTGCAAGGGCGTAAGGCTTTCGACGGGTGTTCCGACAAGCCTCTTGATTGTCAGCAAGTCGATGAAAATTACGTTGAGCCTGTCCGCAAGCCCGTTGCCCTTGTCGTCCCTCATAGTATACCACGCCATCTCGCTTTTGTCACCATTTTTGAAGTGAAAATTGAGCACCGAAATCTGGTAGACCTTGTTCGCCCTCCACTTGCAGCCCTTTTTGGCGTTGTTGTTCAAGAGCCGGGCCGCTTGAACCTCGCTCCTGACGGCGTAGTCGTACTCGTGTTCCCGGACTTGCATCTCAATCGAAGCTTTTTCGCCGTCGTCAAAGGTCACGGCCACGTCGAACGACATTTGCATTTGGCTTGGCGCGTCCACAGCCGGCTCGTTTGGGTCTAGCTTAAGGCTCTTGATTTTCCTTCCGAGAGCCGCCGAGATGAACGACTGGAGGGCCGTGTCGGACTCCTTGGTTCCTTGCGTGAACATCGCTTTAAAATTTACGTCCAAGCGAGGATTCAAAATTGCCGTCGGGGACGGCCTTAATGTTTGCTTTTGCATAATTACCTCTTGCATATATTCATATAAATTTTTTTCGAGATTTTGGCTTTTTTTGGGGAAAATTCGCAAAAAAATCGCGTTTTTTTTCATTTTCGCTTGGGGAGGCGGGCGTTTCATCCGTTCCCGAAAAAAAACATTGACAAAAACGCCGTTGTATATTACTATAATATCTATCGATAAATTAGTCGATAAATTAGTCGATAAAATAAGGAGGCGAATATGTTGCCAAATTATGACGTGCCTACGGCGGCAAAGATGATGCGGGCTTTTGTTCCCATCAGCGTGCTCAACAAAGGCGGAGCGGGCAGGGTAATAGAGGAAGTCAAGCGCGACGGAATCAGGGTCATCGTAAAGAACAACGCTCCCGAATGCGTGATGATTTCTGTGGAAGAATACGACAATTTTGTAAAAGAAGCTTCAATTCCCAAAATAATTCCCCAAACAAAGGAACAAGAAGAAAAGCGCAAGGCTTTTATCCAAAAAATCCGCCAAAACGTTCCTCCGCCGATTCCGGCAAGCAGAAAATTGGCTGATGTTATAAAGGAAATTGGTCCGATTTACAAGGACGACAAGAGCGCTGACGAAGCGCAAAGAATGTTGCGCGATCTAAGAAATTTGGATTTAAGGAACACATATGATACTCTTAGATGCTAACGTTCTTATTGATTATTGGCGACAGCCTGAAAAATTGCTTGAGTTGAAAATAACTCCAGACAAATTCGCGCTTTGCGGACCTGTGCGGACAGAGCTTCTTCACGGCGCCAGGGACAATGCGGAAATTGACAATATGCTCGCTTTTTTTCAGGGCTTTAAAAATCTTCTCACAGACGACTATGACTGGGACGGCTGCGGCATGCTTCTTAACACTTTGCGCTCAAACGGAATCCACATTCCATTTGTTGACGCAATGATAGCCTTTACCGCGATGAAATACGACGTTCCCCTGTGGACGCGCGACAGGCATTTTAAATTTATCCAGGGATTTTACCCCGAGCTTAAACTTTACGAGGAATGAGGCGCAAAAGCTGGCGCGAGTGGCATTGACCAAAAAGGCCCTTTGCGCTAGTATAAATTCCGACAGAATTCGCCGCGATGACCAGATGCCAAGAGCATGGCTTTGCGGACAAACAGAGGAAAATATGCCGTATTCCGAACCTACAAACCTTGCGATTGTAGCCTGCCCGGGCGGGGAAGTTTTTGCCGATGAAGTCATAACTCACCTGCGCCACATGTACAAGCATCGCTTCACATTGAAGAACGATGTCATTTCCAAACGCTACCAACTTGACAAAACAGAGCTGATCAAGCAAATCAATTTTGGCAGCGACATAAACACTTCCGACATTTGCATGAAGGGCGCCACCGACAAATACAGGCCGCCGATTTTTAAGGTCAAGGCTCGCTTTACCTATTTTATGAACGGCGAATTCAAGACCGAGCTTTTGGAATGCGTTCGCGGAAAGGACGTTTTCATTTTCCAAGACGTTGAGAACCACGAAGTTCTTTCTTTGAACGACGGAAAGAACAAGCTTTCGCTTTCGGTCAATGACCACGTGATGTCGCTTTTGGTCACGATTGACTGCGTTCGCCAGGCGGGAGCGGCCAACATCACAATTGTAGTTCCGGCATACCCCTACAGCCGCCAGCACAAAAAGAAGGGCCGCGAAGGCTTGACAGCCAGCATGCTTGGCCACATTTACGAAATGCTTGGCGTAAAAAGAATCATCACCCTTGACATCCACTCGCGCGAAATTATCAACGCCTTCAGCCAAATTTCTTTGGAGAACTTGCACGCCTCATATCAAATCATTCGCGAGCTTGCGAAGATTGTTGACCTGACGGGAAAGACGGAAGACCTCGTCGTAGTCTCTCCCGACACAGGAGCGATTGACCGCAACAAGTTCTACGCTTCGGGCCTCAAGCTTCCGCTCGCCATGATTTACAAGGAGCGCGACTATTCAATCGTAACTCAGGACGCTCACTCGACCAACATTAAGGCCATAAAGCTTTTGGGTGACGTTCGCGGAAAGGTCGCCTTCCTTGCCGACGACATGTTGGGAACGGGCGGAACCTTGCTTAAGGCCATGCAGTTCCTCAAGGAGCAGGGAGCCACAAAAGTTATCGCCGCGATTTCGCTTCCGTTCTTTACAGGAAACGCCATCGAGCTCTTTGACGAAGCCTACCACAAGGACCTTTTCTATCGCGTAATCGGAACCAATGCAGTTTACCACGAGGCGCTCAAGGACAAGGAATGGTACATCAACACCAACGTCAGCGGCTTGTTCGCCAACGTAATCACTCGCGTGCACCACAACCAGTCGCTTAGCGACCTTTTGGACAACCGCAACATTATCGAAAAACTTGTCAAGCAGGACTCAAGCGTAAGCGACGATGACGAACAATAGTTTGTCCGATAATTCTCTTGTTCTTGCCATTGACATTGGAACGACTTCCCTCAAGGCCGCCTTTGTAAGCGCGGCGGGGGAAGTTTTTTCTTTTAAGCGCATTGAATACAACTCATTGTCATTGTCGGGCTCGACCCGACAATCTTTTGACGAAAAAGATTCCCGCGTCAAGCGCGGGAATGACAGAGCTCGCGAGAGCGCAAGTGAATCATTTCCTTGCCATAACGCCGCAGCGCGGCGGAATGACACGGTTGGGGCGGCCGCTTGGTCAAAAGCCGTCCAAAGCTTTTTGCCAAGCCCCTTGCTTTCGGACTGCGCCGCGGTTTCTATTTCGGGGAACGGCCCCACAATCGTAAGCCAAGACGGAACTACATTGCCCTGGAATTTTGTCCAAAAAAAAGATCGCCGCGTCAAGCGCGGCGATGACACGGATGCCGCCGACCTCTGTCATTGTCGGGCTCGACCCGACAATCTTTTTTCCAAAATCGACATTCCCGACGCGCAAAAAAAAATCTACGAGCCGCGTCTCGCCGCGTTCAAAGAAATTTTCGCGCGCGAGTGGCAACAAAGCGCCCGCCTCTTCACTTCGACCCAATGGCTTTGCGATTGGATAAAAAAGAACGCGGCTGATCTTGGCCTTGCGCCGGACATTCCAGTCATTGAGGCGGGCCCCGATTTTGTCGCCGCCCTTGTGGGAACCGCGACGCTTTTTCCCGGCCGCCTTTGCGACCGCGCGGGTTCCAGCGAAGGGCTCAATTTGTGCTCCCCAAAATTTTTTGAGGCGGAAAATTTGCGCGTGATGTCTTCGCCCGCAAAGGGCTTGTGGAACGTCTCTTATTTGATCGCAGACCCCGGAAGTTCCCAGCAAGAAAAGTTGGACAATTTCTTAAAGGCTTACAAGACCTTGACGCAGGCGGCCGCCGCAAACGGGGTTGATGTTGCGGGGCAAATTATGGTCACCGGCGGTCAAGCGTTTGACCAAGACTTGCTGCAAAAAAAAGCGGACTTGACGGGCACAAAGATTGCGGTGGCGCAAATCACTGACGCGGAGCTTCTAGGCTGCGCGGCGGCCGCCTTTTTTAGGCTTGGAAAATATTCCAGCCTTGAAGAAGCCGCTTCAAAAATTGTCCGTGAGGGAAACGTTTTTTTGCCGGGCGGCGCTTCCCAGGCTTGCGACAGTTCCCAGTCCGGCGAAAGCTTTCCGCGCTTTTATTCCGTTCCCCAGGACTTGCGCGCGATAATCTTTGACATAGATTCCACCCTCTACACAAACGCGGCCTACGCCTTTGAGCAAGTTGACTGCCAAGTGCGCCGCTTTGCCTCCGAGCGCGGAATCACAAACGATGAGGCCCGAAAAATGGTGGCCGACTACCGCAAAAAGTTTGCGCGCGAAAACGGCGGAAAAAAAGTGTCGCTTTCAAACACCCTGTTTTCGTTTGGCATAAGCATAGAGCAAAGCGTCCAGTGGCGGCGGGAACTCATAGAGCCGGCCGACTTTTTGGGCCCGGACAAGGACTTGCAAGAGGCTTTGGCCGCGCTTTCGGCCCGCTGCAAATTGCTTTGCGTGACCAACAATCCGATTTTGCCCGCACAAAAGACCCTTTCCGCGCTTGGAATCGAAAAATGGATAGAAGTTTTGGTGGGCCTTGATTCCTGCAACCTGTCAAAACCGGCCAAAGAGCCCTTTGTTTTGGCCGCCAAAAAGGCAGGAACGGATCCCGCCAACATAATCAGCGTGGGCGACCGCTACGACTTGGACATCGCTCCGGCCCTGGAACTGGGGATGGGGGGCGTTTTGGTCAGAGGAGTGGCCGACGTTTACAGGCTGCCGGATTTGTTGTCTTAGAACTCCGTTCCGCTCCTAGACAAACTTTTGTATTTTCTATATAATAAAATGTCGAGGAATTTATGAAAGTCACAAAAGTTCAAGGAAAGCTTGAGCTTACAAACGCAGGCGGTCTTTCCTTATTTTTTGTAGGAATTGGAAGCGCCTTTTCTAAAATGAATTTTCAAAACAACGTCCTTTTCATAAAGGGCAAAAACCATGTCCTCATTGACTGTGGAACCATGTGTTCTTTTGCCATTTCTCATTACGGCGTGAAAATTTCGGACATCGAAAATTTTTTCCTCACCCATTCCCACGCTGACCACATCGGTGGAATGGAAGAAGTGGCGTTCACTGATTATTATGTCAAAAAAGCCCGTCCCACGCTGATCATCGACGACGGCTACAAGAGAGTTTTGTGGAACGAATCTTTGCGCGGCGGCTTGGGCTACAGCAAAACTTTCGCGGGCAAGACCGCCGGCTTTGAAGATTTCTTCATTCAGCAAAAACCCAAAAAAGTAAAATGCGGAAAGCATGTTTACGAGCATGCCGTTGTCGGCGGAAAGGGCGGAATCGACCTTAAATTTTTTAGGACCAACCATTCAACCGCCAAAAGCGTCGCCGGAAAATCCTTTATTTCAAAGGGCGTGATTGTAGACAACAAAATTCTTTTTACCAGCGACACCCGCTTTAACCCAAAGCAAATCAAGCAAATTATGGCGGACTTTGACATCGAATGGATTTTCCACGACGTTTGCAATTTTAAGAACGAAGTTCACACAAGCTACGAGGAGCTCAACACGCTCCCGGCCGAGATCAAGAAAAAGATTTACTTGTGCCACTACGACGAAGGCTTGATGAAGAAAAAGCCAAAGCAGGACGGCTTTGCGGGCTTTGCCAAGCGCGGCTGCTACTACAATTTTGATTTGTAATTTTTTCGGTCCATTAGCTCAACTGGATAGAGCGGCCGCCTCCTAAGCGGCAGGTTGTGTGTTCGATTCACATATGGGCCAAACAAAAAAAAGCTGTCCAAAGCGGACAGCCTTTTTTTTGTATGACGAGTTTTGCAAGCAAAACTCGCGTATCACTCGAACAGCGCTTGGGCGGCGCGGGCGTAGCCGGCTTGCGTGTAGTTGTAGAGCGCCGTCCAGGCAAAGCCGTCCTTTTGCGCAAAAAGCTCGCTGTCGTAAGGAAGGTTCATGCTAACGCCTACGCAGTGTTTTGCCTTCGCCGCCTTCTTTATTTCTTTTGCCAGCGCGGCGGGGTAGGCGGCTTGCCAAAGCTTTTTGTCCTTGACGGCGTTCCCCGTAAGATGGGTGAAGACCAAAATTAAGTCGGCGCTTTTTATCTTTGCCTTTTCTGACGCGGCGACGGATTTTTTTTCTTCGTAGCAAACAAAGTCAACGTTGGCCGCTCCGCGCGCCGCAAAATATTTTTGCAAAACTTCGGTCTTGTCTTGGAAAGGAACAAAGGCAAGAATTTTTTTTGAGCGGATTTTTAGCGGCATTGTAAAGTTGCGCTGCGATGCGCGGGCCGCGTCGATTTGAATTTGCGCGCAAGTTTGGGCGGCCTTTTGCTTTTGCTCCTTGTCCATCGCGACAATTTTTTGCGGCAAGGGAACGATTTTTCCGTTTTGGATTTGTATCAGGCCGGCCTTTTGCTTTAGTTCCAACACGCGGACGACTGCGGAGTCCAAGGCTTTCTTTTCCAGCGCGCCGCTTTGCAAGGCTTCCTCCACCTTGCAAAAAAAGTCTTCCAAAAATTCCAAGTCCTTTTTTGAATAAACGTTTATCGGATTTATGACCAAGTCGCAGCCTGCGTTGACCGCAAGGACAAAGCTTTCGTTTGGCGACCAATTGTCAAAGATCGCTCTCATGTCCATCGCGTCGCTGATTACCGCTCCCTTGTAGCCCAAGGAGCCGCGCAAAATTTTTGTGATGATTTTTTTTGAAAGCGTCGCGGGCGCCGTTATTTTCTTTCCATCTTTGGAGCTTTGAATTTTTGTCTTGTCCAAGTTGGGGCATTGTATGTGCGCCGTCATTATCAGGGGAATGTCTTTTTTTATGTTGGCCTTAAACGGCAGCGCTTCCCGCTTTTTCCATTTTGCCAGCGACGAATTGATTGTGGGCAAGTCCAAGTGGGAGTCAACCGAAGTGTCTCCGTGGCCCGGAAAGTGCTTGGCGCAAGGCAAAACGCCCGCGCTCAAAAGGCCTTGGCTAAAGGCCGCGGAAAATTCCGCCGCTTCCTCCGGCTTGTCCGAAAAGCTTCGTATGCCGATCACTGGGTTTTGCGGGTTTGAGGCCACGTCGCAAACGGGCGCGAGGTTGACGTTTATTCCGTAGTCAAGCAAAAGCTGGCCGTTGGCTTTTCCGCACAAGAAGGCGTTTTGCGCGTTTCCGCTCTTTGCGATTGCCATCGCGCTTGGCGTTGAAAAGTCGTAGACGCGCGCCACGTTTCCGCCTTCTTGGTCTGCAAAAAAGAGGAGGGGCAGGTTGCCTCCGTCCAAGGCGGCGGCGTTTAGGTCGCGTATGAATTTTTTGGCCTCGGCGCCGCTTGTCATGTTCTCTCCGAACAGTATTACCGAGCCGATCTTGTATTGCCTGATGGTTTTGTAAATCGTTGAATTTATTTTGTTTTGGGCGGCGAAAATTTCGGGATTTTCGGCGGCGAGGGCCGGCTTGTAATCTTTGTGGCCCAAGGGGGAATCAGTCCAAAAGCGAAAATTCATTACGCAAAGCGCGCCGATTTTTTGCCGCGCGGTCATCGACTGGACGTATTCGTGGATGGCGTTTAAGGCCTGCGCCGACTTGTCTTGGGCGAACATGTTGAACGAAAGGAACGCAGCCATAAGCTCCAGCCAAACTGACGCTGCAAAAATCTTCTTCATTCTTCTATTATAACCCCTTCCGCTTGCGCCCGCAAGCCTTCTCTTGAAAATTCGAAGAATTTATGATAGAATAAAATTCTTCTTATGAACCAAAACGATTATCGCTTGAGGGCCTACGCTTCGCAAGCAAAGAACGACGGAAAAAAACATTCTGACGATTTGGACGCGACGACCGCCGCGCTAAAAAAGGGCGGCTTGCTAAAAGTTCCCTTGGCCCAAAAAGATGACGGCCAATCCGCGCAAAAGGGCGACTCTGTTTACCGCCGCGTGGCAAAATTTTTGCTTTTGATCGGAAGCGACCAAGCGGCCGAGGTCTTTAAGTTTCTGCCCCAAGAAGACGTGGAAAAAATTATTCCCGAAATTACGACGATTCGTTCGGTGGAACAAGACGAGGCCGCGGCAATTTTTGAAGAGTTCCGTTCCCTAGTTGAAATAAAAAAGGAGAACGGGGGCGAGGCCACAGCCTTCAACATTTTGGAAAAAGCCTTTGGCGCCGGCAAGGCCGGAAACTTGATGAAAAAAGTCGAGGCCCAAATCGACGCGGCCCATCCCTTTAAGTATTTGAAGGACAAGACCGAGCAAGAAATCCTTTCGCTTGTAAAAGGCGAGAGCGGACAAATAATCGCCTTGGTCTTGAGCTACCTAGAGCCAAAAGTCGCGGCCGGAGTCATAAACCTTATGGACCCCGCGCAAAAAAAAGAAGTGGTCTTGCGCTTGGCAAAAATGCAAAAAGTTGCGCCGGAAGTCATACAAGCCATAGACAAAACGATTCAAGAAAAAGCCTCAAAGATTGTAAAGGACGATTCCCTCCACATAGACGGACGCGGCGCGCTCGCCCAGATTTTAAAGCGAATGGACAGCGGCGCCGAGCAGGAAATTTTGGACAACTTGGAGCGGACTGATCCCAACCTCAGCCGCGAATTGCAGCAGCAGCTTTTTACTTTGGACGACGTTGTCCACGCCGACGACAAGTGGCTGCAAAAGAAATTGTCAACGATGAGCGACAAGGACATCGCCTATTTGATCGCCGCCAAAGAAAAAGATTTTGAGCAAAAGATTTTGTCAAACGTTTCTGTAGCCCGCGCTTCTGTCATTATGGAAGAGCAGGAAGCCGCAAAGCCCATGCTTAAAAAAGACGTCGAGGCCATCACAAAGAATTTTGTGGCCCAGCTGCGCGCCGCTTGGGAAAAGGGCGACTTGCGCGTGTTTAGAAAGGACGACGACGAGGTTTGGGTTCAATGATTTCTAAATCATACAAGGGCTTTGACCTAATAAGCGTTCAGGACATTCCCGATTGTTCAAGCAAGGGAATTTATCTAAGGCACAGAAAAAGCGGGCTTGAAGTTTACCATCTTTTAAACGACGACGAAGAAAATCTTTTTGCCTTTGCCTTTCGCACGCCCAACAAAAAGTCAAACGGCGCCGCGCACATCGTGGAGCATTCCGTTTTTTGCGGCTCCCAAAAATATCCGCTAAAAGACCCATTCGCTGTTTTGGAAAACCAAAGCGTCCAAACTTTTATGAACGCGCTGACTTTTCCCGACAAGACCGTTTATCCTGCAAGCTCCATTTTGGAAGCCGACTACTTTAATCTTATGAGCGTTTACGCCGACGCGGTCTTTTTTCCAAAGCTTAGCCGGCAAACTTTTATGCAAGAAGGAACGCGCTTGGAATTGGACTCCAAGGGAAAGCCTAAAATAGTTGGCGTCGTCTTTAACGAGATGAAGGGCGTGTATTCCTCTTTTTCGGGAGCGGTGTCCGACGCCGTTGACAGGGCCTTGGTTCCCGACACGATTTACGCGAAGGACTCAGGCGGCGACCCGCTTGAGATAGCGAAAATTTCTTACAAGGAATTCACCGGCTTCCACAAAAAATATTATTCGCCGCAAAACTGCTTGGTCTTTTTGTACGGAAACATTCCGACCGAAAAGCAATTGGACTTTTTGCAAAAAAATGTTTTGGACCAGCTCGCCGCCGTTCCAGCCGCAAGCCTAAAAGCCGGCGCCGCTTCTGCCGTTCCCGCGTCAAAAAATCAAAAGCGTTTTTTGGACGATATTCTAAAGTCCGAAACTCAAAGGCGCTTTAACAAAATAAAAAGCCGCAGGGAGATTGGTCCTGTAAGCCCCGGTGACAAGGATTCCACCGCGCTCCTTTCTTGGCTTTGGTGGAACTCCGAGAACATGGACAATTACGCCGAGAGCGTTTTCTTGTCCAGCCTCTTGTGCTCGCAAGACGGCTCTCCGCTTTCCAAGGCCTTGCTCAAAAGCGGCTTGGGAAAAGATTTGTGCGACGCCAGCGGCGTTGACACTTCTGAGCGCTTGATCACTTTTTCGATCGGTCTTAGGGGCGTGAAAAAAGAGAACGAAGAAAAAGTCAAGGACTTTATTTTTGAGCAAATAAAAAAGATTTACAAGGAAGGCGTCTCGCAAGAAGAAGTCGAGTCAACCTTTAACGCGATTGACTTTGACAACAGGGAAATCAAGCGCTTTCACGAGCCTTTTTCTTTGGTTTTGATGCGCCGCGCCCTCCGCTCTTGGAACTATGGCTCCGCTCCCGGAAACTGCCTTTTTGTCCGCGACGCCTTTGACCGCCTCAAAAAAAAGGTTTTGTCCGATCCGGACTATATCAAGCGCTTGATAAAAGAATATTTGATTGACAACAAAAGCGTCGCTTGGACTGTAGTCGTTCCCGACAAAAAATATTTAAAGGAACGCGCCGAAGCCGAGAAAAAAATCGCCTTGGAACTTTTTAAGAGCAAAGGCAAGGAAGAAATTTTAAATGAAATCAAAGCCTTGCGCCAATACCAACAAAGCGCGGAAAGGGACTTGTCTTGCCTTCCGCACATCAGGCCCAAGGACCTCAAGGTAATCGACGAAAAAATAAAGATAAGCCGCTTGCAAATAAAGACAAAGAAGGGCAGCGTCCCTCTTTTTAAAAGCTTGGAGAACACAAACGGAATCGCTTACGTTACGGCGGCCTTTCCCCTGGACGTCTTCGCTCCGCAGGAATATCCGTATCTTCCGTTCTTTGCCTACATATTGAACGAGTTGGGTTGGGGAGACTTGCGCTGGGACAAGGCCTCAATTTTAATCGCAAAAACTTGCGGAGGCTTTAGCACGTCAGCCTTTGTCTCTTCCTGCCCAAAAAGCGCGGGCGCCCGCCTGCTCGCAAAAACGAACAAGGCGTTTGCAGGACGGCCCTGGCTTTTTTGCAAAATCAAGGCGCTTGACGAAAAGATTTTTGATTCCGTTGACCTTATGCGCGATTGCCTAATGGGCGCCCGCTACGACGACAAAAAGCGCGTCCAGACTTTGGCCGAAGAAGTTTTGAGCGACTTGGAAAGCTCGATTTTGCCCAACGGCCACAGTTTTGCAAGCGGACGCGCGGAGCGCAAGGCGGACCGGGCCAGCGCCATAGACGAAATATGGAGCGGCGTTTGCCAAATCTTTGCAATGCGAAAAATCGTTTCCGATATTGACGGAACGATAGAAAAAATGAAATGCATCGCAAAAAAAGTTTTTGCATCCGGAGCCGTTCTTCACGTCACCGCTGACAAGGCTACGATGCCCAAGGCCTTGGCCGCCGTAAAAAAATTCGCGCTCGACATGGACTTGCGCTCTCCGCAAAAAAAGTTCGCCGCGAGTGACCAAGCCTTTTACGCCTTGACGGACTTGCGTCCGGCGGAATTTTTTGCAAGCCCAAAATCCGGCGCCGCTTTCAAGAAGGCCGCATTTCAAGCCGGCAAGGCGCGGGCGGACGAAAAAATTTCGGTCAACGGAATGGTTGGCTTTGCCGCGCTTTCGTTCAAGGCCTCAAAATACGCCACTCGCGGAGCCGCCGCCGAAAAGGTATTGGCCCACCTTCTTTCCAGCGGCGCCTTGTGGGAAAAAATACGCGCGGTCGGCGGAGCTTACGGCGCCTTTGCCCATGTTGATTCCCTTTGCGAACGCTGGACTATGTGCACATACCGCGATCCAAATCCTGAGGCCAGCTTAAAGGCTTTTGACCAATGCTTGGAAGAGGCGGCTCAAAACGTCTTTGACGCCGAGACTGTCGAAAAGGCCATTGCCGGAACATATTCTTCGGCCATTCAGCCAAAGACGCCGAAGGGCAGGGGGAACACCGCCTTTTTGCGTCAGCTCTATTTGGTTTGCCAAAAAGAAGTTATGGCCAACACAAAGACTTTGCTTTCGATAAAGGCGCGGGACTTGCAAGAGGCCGCCCGCCGTTTGCTCAAGGAGCGCAAAAAGTCCGCCTCCAGCGCCCTCATCGTTCCTAAAGGCTCTCCCGCCTCCCGCGACTCGATAGAAATTTAAGCAAGAAAAAATGCCCCGCGAAAGTCGCGGGGCGGACTGAATCGTTATAAAACGCTTGTCTTAACGAATATTACTTTACGCTGGCTTCGCCGTTGACGTATGTGATCTTGGCTGAGTGGCGCTCTTTGTAGTAGTCGTTGAAGATGTCCAACTGCAAGTCCTTGTTGGCAGAGAAGTCCTTTACGAACTTGTAGATGCGGTTCTTCTCGGGGCATTCCCAAGAAAGAACGAACTTGTTGGCTTCCATCT
>JAGCNW010000032.1 GCA_017645785.1 Treponema sp. | reverse complement strand
GGCCGCGACGACATTTACAAGCGCTTGGTCAAGTCGCTGATTGAAGCCGAAGAACTTGTCGCAAACGATCACAAGAAGAGCGTTGAAATTATTGCCAAGTGGATTAAGCTTGATACGGCTCTCGTCAACAAGGCTTTCTACAGCGGTTACGTGACGCAGGATACCGACCCGAACGTGAAAGGCGTTGAATTCTTTTGGGATTTCTTGAAGGATGCGGAATTCATCAAGTCCGACAAGAAGGTCTCTCAATATGTCCTCACGAACTACTATCGTGACGCTCTTGCAGAACTTCGCAAGCAAAAGCCCAAATCTGAATTCTACGCGCAGGCCGAAAAGATTTTCCTATCTAGAAATTAAGGAACTAAAATGACTCAAATACAAAGTGGTTTCGAAGCGACTAATCTCGTTTTTTCCTATGATGGCAAACCCATCCTGAAAGACATCAACTTGAAAATCAAACCAGGCGAGTTTGTATGTCTATTAGGCGAAAGCGGAAGTGGCAAGACCACTTTGCTGAATCTTCTCGCCGGCCTTACAAAGCCAAGCGAAGGCCATGTTTATTGGAACGGGAAGGAAATTGAAAAGCCTTCCGCAGAAAGGAGCGTAGTTTTTCAGGACTACACTCTTTTTCCTTGGCTTACGCTTCTACAGAACGTTTCTCTTGCCATTAAAAAGACGAAAAAGGTCAAGGGGAGTTTTGCAAAACATTTGGCAGAAGAATACCTGAATTTAGTAGGGCTTTCGGGGAGCCTTCATAAATATCCCTTTGAACTTTCGGGCGGTATGCGTCAGCGCGGGGCCATTGCAAGAGCGTTGAGCGTCGGCGCAGATGCCCTTCTTTTGGACGAGCCTTTTGGTGCGCTTGATCCTATAAACCGCGCAAGTCTCCAGGATTTGGTTTTGGAACTTTGCCGAGGCTCTAAAGACCGTGCAATTACGACTTTGTTTGTGACGCATGATATTCGCGAAGCCGTTTATCTCGGAAGTCGAATTATTGTGTTGGGCTCTACGCCTGGTCGCATCATCGCCGATATCCCGCTAGATTTTCCCGTGAAAAAGAGCCGCAGTGAATGGTTCCGCAACGAAAAAGTCCAAAAGACAATCGTTGAAATTGAAGAAGCTTACCACAAGGACATCCTTGAAAAACTCGGGCATACCGTACAGGAGGGCGCAAGTATATGAGAATTTTTGTGAAATATCTATCTAAATTTTCAGGATTTTTATTCCTTCTGTTCTTGATTGGAATCTGGACGTTCATCAGTAGTGGCCCGGAATGGAGTAGCCAATACTTGTTCCCGTCTCCCAAGGCGATTTTGACGGCGCTTTTCAATTCTCGCGAGGAGCTTTTGCGCAGTGCGTGGTCGTCGCTTTTGAAACTTGTCCCTGCTTATTTCGCGGCTGCCGTCGTCGGAATCTCTCTCGGAATTGTTTCGGGGTCTGTCCCTTGGGTGGGTACTATGCTAAAGCCCATTTCACGATTCGCGGCTCCGATTCCGCCTAACGTTTACATCCCTTACGCCATTGCGATTTTGCCGACATTTTACTTGTCCTCTACTTTCATTATTTTCATTGCGGCCTTTTGGCCTATCTACTTGAATACCGCCGCGGGTGCTGCGGACATTCCTGAAAAGTACAGGCGAAATGCCGCCATTATCGGCATCGGTCGCTTTGAATACTTGTGGCGAATTGCGTTTGTCGCAAGCCTTCCGTCCATATTTTCCGGGCTTTCCGTAGGCATGGGGCTTTCGTTCATCATGCTCACCGTTGCTGAACTCTTCGGCGAAAATACGGGCCTTGGACACTTTGTGCAATTCTACGCTGACTATTCCGATTACCCCAACATGGTTGCGGGAATTTTGTGGACTGGCATTGTTGTCCTTGCGATTATGGAACTCTTTGAATTTGTAAAACGCAAGGTGCTATTCTGGACGAAGGCGAATTAAGTCGACGAGTGTTATATAAAGTATGTTAGGTCGGATTTTTCAGTAGAGCCGAGCATGGTCGCGACGCCACCAAGTTCCACGCCGTCAATCAATTCTTCGGCGGTAATTCCCATGAGTTCCATCGACATTTGGCATGCAACGAACTTTACGCCTTTTTGCTTTGCGCTTTCAATCAGTTCTTCGAGCGAAGAAACTCCGTTTTGTTTCATCACGGCGCGAATCATTTTTGCACCGATACCGCCAAAGTTCATGCGTGAAAGTCCGAGCTTTTTGGAACCTCGCGGCAACATAAAGCTGAACATTTTTCCGATAAGCGATTTTTTGACGCGTACTTTTTCTGGTCTGCGTAAAAGGCTTACACCCCAAAAGGTAAAGAACATTGTAACTGGGCGGCCCATCGCGGCTGCGCCATTTGCCATAATGAACGAAGCGATTGCTTTGTCTAAATCCCCGCTGAATACGACAAATGTTTTGCCGTGTTCAAATTCTCGCTTTTCGGCAACGGGGGCGTTGCGCTTTACGACAGTCGCATAAATTATATTGTCTCTTTCTGTGAGCGATTTTAGCTCGTTGCCGGTGCGCTGGCACCACACTTGTATGTCCGAATAAAAAGCCTTTTCGGTTGCTTCTATTTGCACTTCTTCGCCAGGCGAAACGCTTTTGATGGCCTCGTCTACTTGAACGATGGGGCCGGGGCATTTTGCCCCTTTGGCATCAACGAAGTGAACTTTAGAAAAGGCTTCTAGCCCGCCTTCGAGATTGTAGACTTCGTAATCTCTGTCGGCAAGAATTTCTGCAACTTGTTCGGAGCGGTCACCTGTCGAACAGAACACATAAACGGGTTTGTCTTTGGGAATGGAATCTACTTTTTTTGAAAGTTCAAAGAATGGAATTTGAACTGCGCCATTTATAGGTCGGACAATCACTTCGCTTGGTTCGCGAACATCAAGCAAAGTTGAATTTTGTAAATCAATCTTGTAAAAATCTCTAGCAGCAAGTATTTTGACTTCAGACATGACTTTACCTTTCTCGATTTTATTTTAACTAGATAAAAATAGAATCATGTGAAGTCTATTTCTAATACTTTTTTTTAATAGCGAAATATCGACTTTCTCGATAACAAAACAGTCAGTTATCTTGTTAACGATTTGCTTTACAAACCGCAATACATCAGATGAACGCCCTCGAATGCGGACAATCCAGTTGATGCACTGAAAAAGGCATCGTCGATATCTTTGGGAGAAAGATCGTGACAATATTGGATACCCGATTTCCTGGCCAAATTGTCAACTTGAACGGGATCGTATCCGTCAACCATACACTCGCCGCACGATGCTGTTATTTGTTTTAAGCGGCTGATTTTGGTTGTGTTATCCGCACTGTCTCGCTCTTTTTCGTAGTAATCGAATACTATTGCACTATTGGGTGCTGCTATCTTAGAAATTTCCGCAATCGTCTTGAAAAAGATTCCAATAGGAATGTAGTAGGACACGCCGAGAATCGAAAAGACGGAGCGCTTTTTCGGATTAAAACCGGCGTTTGCCAATCTGCTAATGATGCTATCCTTGTTGAAATCGATTTCTACAAAGTGAACTTTGGGACGCCTCTTTGTGAAAAGTTCTCGTGTTCGCTCAATTTTGAAGACTTGCGTTTCGTACAGATCCAGTTCAAAGACATCGACGTTTTGACTTTTGTTCCTAAGCGCAAAGGAATCTAGGCCTGCACCCAAGAGAACGTATTGCACGTCTCCTGTTTTCTGCTTGGCATCGACAATGTCTTCTGCAAATCGATTTCGTGGAAGAATGATTGGGAGAAGGTATTGGTCAATAAAATCCTTAGCTGGGTAATCTTTGGGCTTCGACTTTTTTGCAGGAAGGAACTGCCT
>JAGCNW010000031.1 GCA_017645785.1 Treponema sp. | reverse complement strand
GTTCCACGAATTTTAATGGTTTCTTTTGTACTGGACAGTGGAAAGTTTTTCAAGATAACAAATGCGAAAAAGGCGCAAAAGTCCTGCGGAAAACGCGGAAAAACATCAGGAAAAGTAGGCAATAGAAAAGGCTACGCCACATCTGAGGCTTTTTCGGATTCCGCCGGCTTCTGAACGCTCCGAATAAGTTGCGTTATGGAATTGTCCGGCCACAAAGCCATAAAGACGAAAATTCGCTGACGAAGATAACGCATGAGATTCGCTTCCGATATTCTTTCGCCCGCCGGCGTGCGCTGGTAAGGCAGTTGCGCTCTGAGCGCGGGCGTGTCAAATTCGATGGACAATATCTGAAGGATACCCATAGCGATAGAGGAAACCAAAGCGTAGAGTTCCGTAGCGCGGACGGTTTTGACAATTCGTTCGCGGTCTTTATGAGACTTTACGCTTTCAAGAGGAAGGGGTTCCGTCTTTTTACGGAAACGCTTCAGGCGCGGCATGGACTTGCTCCAGAAATGGTAGGAGAAAGCGCCGATTTGCTGTTTGAGTTCCCGGAAAGCGTTTTCCACGCGGAAACGAAGGAAGTAAAGGCGGACGATGTCGGTTGGGAGGAGGGACAGGTCCGTACTGAACAGGATGAAACGGCTCTCGCCTTCCCGGACGAGGACAAAGCGGAGTTTCTGATAGAGCCCCTTTCCCCAAAGCAAATCCTTGGAGAGAATCTCCACAGTTGTGTCTTTTCCACGAATTTTGACGGTTTCTTTTGTAAATTCCGCCCATTTCGTCTCAAACAGTTCCCAGAGCCTGACCTTATCCCCTTTCTTGCGTGAGCGTCCCGCCCGTCCGGGTTCGCGTTTCGGAGCCTCTGTCCACGCCACAGCGTTTCGTTTCATTCTGGAAACGATGTCCACCGACGCGGAATGCGCGGCGTTAAAAGCGTTGAGGACGCGCAACGCGTCCACAGACGGATAAAGGCGGTCTAAAAGGAGCAAGGCTGAGCCGAATGGGGCGGCGCAACGGCAGGCCTCGGAAACCAGACGCGTGACATGTCCCTCTCCGGTTTCCTCCGATTCGTCCCATTCCGCCGTTTCGCGCAAACCGTCATGAAGGCGCAAAAGCAGGGGCAAACAGGCCAGTTTTGCCGCAGTTCCTATTAAAATCCCTACGCAACCCCAGAAATGTCCGTAAAAACAGGCCGCTTTGCTTTGCGTTTCCGATTCCTGTTTGAGCCGCTTTACCCCCGGCATTTTCAACCCCTCTTTGGACTTCTTCACGCCGTCGCCAATCAGGACGACCCGTCCCTGAAAGCGCCGCAGCGGCGCGTGTCGGGCGACAATCCCCACCCACGCGGATTGTAAAGAGGGAAGATGCCATGAACAGGCCCGGAAAAAGCGTATCATGCTCTCATAGCTCTCCGGCCTGAGCGCGAGGTCACGCACAACGCTTGTCACGCCCAGCTTATCCGTTCTTATCATGATTCCTATCACCAGAACGATAAGCCATCTGTAAGCGGCCTTGTGCGAGAATTGTTTCCGGAAGCCCTCTAAAATTTCATCAATTCGATTCCACATAACTCTTGCAAACCGCGAGAAATTACGCTATGATAATGGCAGTAGCCCTCTGCGGTTGGTATCCTTTCTTTAAGTTTCATCACCTTAAAGATACCATATAACCGCGCTGAGGGCTACTCTTTTTTCATTAAAAACTTTCCACTGTCCAGTATCGAATAGGGAAGGAGTTTGACGGCGGAATAACACAGCGTCAAAAGATTGACAAGACGCTCAATGCCGACTTTGGAACGGACGCGATAATCCCCAAGCG
>JAGCNW010000030.1 GCA_017645785.1 Treponema sp. | reverse complement strand
ACACAGACAAGCGAGGCGCCGGCTGGAACATCATCCAGTCAAAGACAGCCATCGGCGCCGGAGGCTTCTTTGGAAAAGGTTTCTTGCATGGAACGCAAAGCCACTTGCGATTTTTGCCGGAACAGTCCACAGACTTTATCTTTAGCATTCTGTCCGAAGAAGCGGGCTTTATTGGCGGCTTTACAGTCTTTATCTTGTATTTTCTTTTGATGGGAAGAATGATCCTTATAATACGACGCGTCACAAACCATTACGGATATTACGCGGCCTCCGGCATATTGGGACTCTTTTTCTTTCACTTTATGGTCAACGTCGGAATGGTAATGGGCGTGATGCCAATCACGGGAATTCCCTTGCTTTTCTTGTCTTACGGCGGATCGTCCATGTGGACGGCGATGGTTTGCGTCGGAATCATGATGAGCATAAACTACAGGCACTTCGCCTTTATGCACCAAGAATAAGACTGTGTCAAGGCGCGCTTGCGCTTAAAGCCTTGCGGGCTTGCCGCATATTTTACTTCCTATAACGCATATTCTGTCTACCACAATATATAATTTAGGCAGAATTTGGCGTTTTTAGGCCCGTTCCCACTTGAAACATTTTTTAAAATCTGATAATATAGTTTTTACACATCGGGCTATAGCGCAGCTGGTTAGCGTGCTTGTCTGGGGGGCAAGAGGTCACCGATTCGAATTCGGTTAGCCCGACTAAAGCGGTTGGTTTTCCAACCGCTTTTTTTTATTATGCCAACGATTCAAGCATCTCGGACAGGAAGGCGCCTTTTTCTTTTAAGCCTATCTTTCCGGTTTGGAGCAAGACAACGTTGGGCTGGCTTGGATCCAGCTTTACGGAGCCAGGATTTGCCTTAATCAAGTTCATAAGCTTGTCGACGTTTATGTTGCTCACCTTGCTAAATTCCACGCGGGCAAAGCCCTGCTTTTCCTTTATGGAGCTGATGAACAAGGCGCCCGCAATCACGCGAATTTCGGCCAAAGTCAAAAGGCTTTCAACCTCTTCGGGAACGGGGCCAAAGCGGTCGCAAAGCTCCGAGTAAACGGAATCCAATTCTTCGCGGCTTAGGACGCCAGCGATCTTCTTGTAAATTTCCATCTTGACTTGCGGATTCGAAACGTAAGTGTCCGGAATGAAGCCCGTGTAATCCAATTCGAGCAAAACTTCGTTTTGGGGAACGTATTCTTTTTGGGCCGTAAGCCGTTCCACAGCCTCGTTAAGAAGCCTAAGATACAAGTCAAAGCCGACAGAGTAGACGTTGCCCGATTGGTCGCGGCCCAAAAGATTTCCCGCGCCGCGCAATTCCAAGTCCTTCATGGCGATCTTAAATCCGCTTCCCAACTCCGTAAAGTCGCTAATAACCTGCAGGCGCTTCATCGCAACTTCGCTAAGCGCCTTGTTTTCGGGATAGAACATATAAGCGTAGGCCTTGCGGTCGCTCCGTCCTACCCGTCCCCGCAGTTGGTACAATTGCGAAACGCCGTACATGTCGGCGCGGTCAATAATGATTGTGTTGACGTTGGGAATGTCGATTCCGTTTTCGATGATTGTCGTGGCGACCAAAACTTGGAAACCGCCGTTCTTAAAGCGCCTGAAGATGTCGTCCAACTCGTCGCTGGTCATCTGGCCGTGGGCCACGTCAATCAGCATTTCGGGAACCAAGCGCTCAAGCTTTCTTTTAGTGTCCTCAAGGCTTTCGACCCTGTTGTGCAAATAAAAGACTTGCCCTCCCCGTTCCACTTCGGCGCGGATGGCCGCGGCGACGCGGTCATCGTTGTATGGATCGATTACGGTTTCGATGGCCTGGCGGTTTTGAGGCGGCGTGGTCAAAAGGCTCATGTCGCGGATTTTCAAAAAGCTCATGTGAAGGGTTCTGGGAATCGGCGTCGCGCTCATCGCAAGGCAGTCGATGTTGTTCTTTATCGCCTTAAGCTTTTCCTTGTCCTTGACGCCAAAGCGCTGCTCCTCGTCGATAATCATAAGTCCAAGGTTTTTAAACTGCACGTCCTTTTGAATTATCTTGTGGGTTCCAATCAAAATGTCCACGCCGCCGTTTTTTAGTTTTTCCAAAATCTTCTTTTGCTCGGCTTTGCTCACAAAGCGGCTGAGCATCGCTATGGACACAGGAAAGTTTTTAAAGCGCTCCATGCAAGTTTCGTAGTGCTGCTCGGCAAGAATCGTTGTCGGAGCCAAAAAAGCCACTTGGCGGCCGCCCAGGACAGCCTTAAAGGCCGCCCGCATGGCGATTTCGGTCTTGCCATAGCCGACGTCTCCGCAAAGCAAGCGGTCCATCGGAACGGGCTTTTCCATGTCTTCCTTGACTTCTTTTGTGACGTTGATTTGGTCGGGCGTGTCTTCGTAAGGAAAGGCCGCCTCGAAGGCCGTCTGCCATTCTGTGTCCTTTGGGAATGCGTAGCCGGCCGAAGCCTTTCTTCTCGAATACAAGTCTATGAGCTTTTGCGCAAGCTCTTCAACGGCTTCCTTGACGCGGTTTTTGCGGTTTTCCCAAGCCTTGCTTCCGATACGGTCAAGCTTAGGGCGCTCGCCCTCGTTTCCAATATAGCGCTGGACCAGGTTTGCCTGCTCGATCGGAACAAAGGCAAAATCTTCGTCGGCGTACTCAAGCTTGATGTAGTCGCGCTCAAGGCCGCCGCTTTTTACGCGCTCGATGCCCTTAAAAAGACCGATGCCGTAATTGACGTGGACAACCGCGTCGCCCGGCGTAAGCTCGACAAACGTGTCGATTGGAACGCTCTTGGCGCTCTTTATTGACTTGGCTGCCTTTTTGCGGCGGCCGAAAATTTCGTTCTCCTGAATTACAAAAAGCTTTATGTCCGGAACTGAAAATCCGGCGGAAATCGATTTTGGAAGCACGACAAGAGGCCGTTCCTTAAAGCCAATCGCCTCGGAAAGTATTTCTTGGATTCTGAGCGCTTGGTTTTCGTTGTCGGCGTAAACGACGACGTCAAAGCCGTCCTTTTGCAGCGCCTCAAGCTGTTCCTTAAGGTAATTGATGTTGCCAAAAAAGCTTCTGGAAGGCTCCGCTTGCAGCTTGAATGACTTTGCAAACGAAAGGCCAAGGTCCTTGTCGCTTGATTCGCCATCGCCCTCCTCCAAATTGGTATGCAAGGTCCTCAGCATTACGGAACGCTTTCTTTGCGGAAGAAGCTTTTGCAAGTCATAAAGAGCCATCTTGGGCGGAAAACACGGTTCCTCCAAGCGGGCTTTCCTGTACAAAGAAGTCCATTCCCTGAGCAAGTACTCGCGCGAATTCAGCTGGCGGTCAAAGTCAAAGTAAACGACAGTCGCTCCAGGAGCCAAATAATCAAGCAAATTGTTTTTGAACATAAGAGGATAAAAAAGCTCCTCTCCCTCGCACGAACCTTGCAGCTCCAAGTCATCCAAGCGGCTTTCCAAAACCTTGAGCGCCTTTTCGGTAAATGGCAGCAAAACGTCTTCGCCGCCTTCAAAAACGTCGGAACTTGTATCTTTTTGTTGACTTTTATCCTCAAAATTTTCTGAACTTGTATTATTTTTTATACATTTTTTCTTGTATTCGCCGATTTTTTCCCTTAATTCCTTAACCTCCGCCTCTCCAAAAATCATTTCCTTCATCGGAAAAATAAGGGCGGCGTCGATTTCGCGCTCGGTCACTTGCGTGTCAGGAACGAAAGTCTTTATTTTTTCTATTTGGTCAAAGTCAAAAGTGACGCGGACTCCTTTTCCGTCTCCGGGTAGAACGATGTCCAAGACCTCGCCTCTCAGCGCGAATTCTCCGGGAACGGTGGCGCGAGGCACCCTAAAGTATCCGTTTTGCGCCAGCGCCTGGCTCAAGCTCTCGGTGTCTATCGACTGGCCCTTTCTCAAAACCATCGATCTTTTTTTTAGCGATTCCGGATCGCACAGGGGCGAAAGCAAATCCCTCAGACAAACGATGAAAATCCTTTGCTGGACGTTCATCGGAGAATTATCTCTAAAAAGAAGCTTGGACAAAAAGGCCGCGCGCTCGCCAAAAACCGCTCCGCCCCTTGGAGCTGGCCTGTAAGGAAGCGTTCCCCAATTTGGAAGGCAGTGAATTTCGGCCCCTTCGGCGACGCTTTCAAAATCGTCCCTAAGCTCCCATGCGTCTCGCTCGCTTGCGGCTACGACCAAAAGATCAAGGCTTCCGGCGCTTTGGGCGTCGCTTCCGTATTGGGCGGCCTGAACCTTTTTTGACTTTTGCCCGTCCAAATAAGCCTTTGCAAAAAAAGACGCCAGCGAGCCGTCAAGGCCTTCTATTTGGGCGGGAAAAGCGGAGCCGTCTTTTTGGCCCAAAGCCAAAAGAACCGAGTTGAGGTCTTGCCATTTTTTTAATTTAGTTGTTACTATATTATCTAATGAAAGCATAAAAAATTCCGATAATAAATAAAGGAGTTTTCATGAAAAAGTCTTTTTTGATTATAGCAATTTTGGCGGTCTTTGCCCATAGCGTTTTTGCGCAAAGCGCGCAAAATTCTGGATATTCCAACGCCAGCGTTTCAATCAAGTTTTTTGACAGAACCATGTACTATCCTGGAAGCGCGGAGGACAATCCAATTTTCGTTCACGTCACCATAAAGAACAAGGGACCCGAAACCTTACGCTTCAAGCTGGCCGACGACAGAATGTTCAGCGCCGACTTTACCGCCTTTACGGTAAAGAACACCCGCCTCGAACAGACAGACGAGCTTATCAGAAAGAGAACAACAAACCAGACTGTTTACTTTAGAGAGATTTCTCTTGAGACCGGCGAAGAATACTCCTTTGTCGAGAACGCCAAAAACTTTTTGAAGTTTGACGAGCCGAGCGTTTACTACATCGAACTTTCGTTCTATCCCGAACTCTACAAGTCAAAATACATCGAGCTTAAGTCAAACCGCCTTACTCTTGAAGTCCGCCCCACTCCTTCGGCCGCGTCGTCAAGCTTCATTCCTGTAACTGCAGGAACCGCGGAGATTTTGCAGCCCGAACAAATCTCTCCCGACAAGGTTGTCGAGCAGACAATCGTGGCAAGACAAAAGTCTTTGTGGGACCAGTACTTCCTCTACATCGACTTGGAAGAAATGCTCAAGAGCGACCCCTTGCGCAAAAACAAGTACGCCGCCTCTTCTGCCGAAGACGGAGAAAAGATGATCAACGACTACAAGGCAGCCCTCATGTCGGACACAATCGAAAAAGACATCGTCGCGATACCGGAGCGCTTTGAGATAAAGAGAACAAACTACTCTCAGACAGAGGGAACTGTTACAGTCCACGAATGGTTCAAGTACAAGAACTTCTACGAAAAGAAAGAATACATTTATCATGTTCGCCAGCGCGACGGCATTTGGCGAATCTATGGCTACAGTGTAAATAACTTGGGAACAGAATGAAAGTTCTTTTAATTGCCGAAGACGACCAAACAATCAACGCTCTCGTTCCTGTAATCAAAAAGTCGGGAGCGGAGATTATCGTATACCGATGGCTCCTAAAGGCCTTGGACAACGTAGAAGAAATCGCGCCTGACATGGCGATAATTTCCACCGCGGAATATCCAAGGCATTGGAAAACCTTTGTCCAATTCACCAAAAGCGGAATAGGCGGAGTGGTTCCAAAAGTAATCCTTTACAATTCCCGCCCGATGAACGACGACGAAAAGTCCAAGGCCAGGTCCTTGGGCGTTTTTGGAATGTTCGGTTCCTTGGACGCAAAAGGCTTGGAAGAGCTTGAAAATTACTTGGCCGGAAAAAAGGACGAGGCGTTTGGATTTGTTTCCAACGGCCCCAAGTTTGAATTGGTCTTCACCAATCCAAAGAACGAATGTCTTGTAACCGGCCTTGTAAAGAGCGTGAGCGAAAGCCGCATAGAATTTGCAAGCGACATTCCCGACTTGGTTAAAAACCTTTGCGCGGGCGACACAATCGAGCGCGCGACATTTGGCGAAAACAAAGTCTACAAGCATATAAGCGCCAAAGTTTTGTCTAACGGCGCGCGGCTGGAACTAAAGCTTACCTAAACGGGCGTATCTAATCCAATGGCTGAAAAAAACAAACCACAAGCTAAATTCTTTTGCGAAAACTGCGGAGCGGAAGTTCCCCAAAGCGCCCGCTTTTGCGGAAAGTGCGGCCGCTTCTTCTCGTCCGTTCGCTGTCCTGTCTGCGGAAAGACCGGCTCGTCAAACATGTTCGCAAACGGCTGCCCTTCTTGCGGCTACGGCGGAAAAGACCAGCCGGGCCTTGCTGGAATGAGCTCGGCGGCCGCGAAAATGCAAAAAGACGCGCAAAGCAAGAGCCACTTTTACGTCCACAAAAAGCCCTCAACGACAAAAAAAAGCGGGCGGCCCCGCGGTGACGGAAGCCTGCCCGTTTGGATTTACGCGGTGACCTTCGCCGCGCTGATCGTGATACTTGCCGGCGTCGTTCGCTGCGCGATTATATGAAAAAAGCCCCGTTATCGGGGCTTTTTTTTTCACATCAAATAACCATGTTCATTGACGCGCGGACTTCTTCCAAAGTCGCCTGCGCGATTTCCCTCGCCTGCTTTACTCCGTCCAAAAGAACTTGCCTGATGTAGGCGGGATCGGCTTCAAGCTTTGCGCGCTCTTGGCGTAGGGGTCGGAGCTTTTCGTTTATGGCCTTGGTAAGCTCGGCCTTAAGGGCTCCGCCGCCGCCGTCTCCCAAACGTTCGGCGACAGCTTCGGGCGTTTCATCCGTGCACAAAGAAATCAATTGCAAAAGGTTTGAAACCTCAGGCCTGTTTTCGGGATCGTATGAAATGTGGCGGTCGCTGTCGGTCTTTGCCTTTTTGATCAAGGCGGCGGTTTCGTCTTCGGTGTTGTAAAGGAAAACGCAGTTGTTGAGCGACTTGCTCATCTTGGCCTGGCCATCCAAGCCCTTGATTAGAGGAGTCTTTGCAAGGAGCGCGTAAGGCTCCGGGAAAATCTCCTTTCCGGCGCCGTACTTGTTGTTGAAGCGGCGGGCTATGGTTCGGGTTATCTCCAAGTGCGGAAGCTGGTCCTTTCCGACGGGAACGACGTTGGCCTTGCAAAAGAGGATGTCGCAGGCTTGGTGGATCGGGTATGTGTACATTCCCTCGTTGACTCCGCGCTTGAAGGAGCCGGAAGCCTCGCCCTTTATGATTTCGTCCTTTACCGTGGGATTGCGGGCCAATTCCGAATTGCTCACAAGAGTGAGGAACGGAAGCATAAGCTGGTTTTCTTCGGGAACGTAGGAATGCGGGAAAATGCAAACGTCTTTTCCGGGCTTGATTCCGGCGGCAAGGTAGTCGATGACCAGCTGCTTTGTGTTTTGCGAGATTTGGTCAAAGGCCTCGTGGTCGGTAAGAACCTGGTAGTCGGCGACCAAAATCATTACTGGGACGCCAAGGTTTTGCAGGCGCACGCGGTTTTGCAAAGAGCCAAAAAAGTGGCCTATGTGCAGGCGGCCTGTCGGGCGGTCGCCGGTAAGAACTCGGTATTTTTTAGGATTGACCTTAATGTCGTCTTCGATTTCGCGGCTTTTTTTGAGCGCCGCCTCGTAAGTTCCGCTCATGTCGGAATATTGAATTTCATCTTTTGCCATGCGTCAATTCTACCCCATATAGATTTTTTTTTCAATATGGGCTATAATCCATCGTTGTATGAAGAAAACTGACTTCAAAGATTGGCTTGACTCTTTTTTAAACTTCGAAAAGCTCCCCACCAAAAATATTTTTTGGCTGGACACGATAGAATATCTTTGCAAGCAATTTGACAACCCGCAGGATTCCGCTCCCTGCGTCCACGTGGCTGGAAGCAAGGGAAAGGGCTCGGTGTCAAGGATGATTTCTTCAATCTTGACCCAAAGCGGAAAAAAATGCGGTCTCTACACTTCCCCCCACATAAAGGACTTTTACGAGCGCGTTTCGATTAACGGCGGCTTGCTGGACGACTCAGTGTACGCGTCTTGCGCGGAACAAATGCAAGAAAAAATCGACGGGCTAAAAAACGGGGCGCTCCCTTCCAACCGGCAAATCACTTGGTTTGAGCTTGTGACTGTCTACGCCTTTTTGTGCTTTAGGGCGGCAAAAACCGACGCCAACGTTTTTGAAGTCGGACTTGGCGGCCGTCTTGACGCCACAAACATAGTCCAGCCAAAAATCTCAGTCATAAACACGATTGAATTGGAGCACACGGAATTTTTGGGCGACACGCTTGAAAAAATCGCGGGCGAGAAAGCCGGAATCATAAAAGAAAACACGCCCGTCCTTTGCGCGGAGCCTACAAGCCCTGGCGTAAAAAAAGTTTTTGAAGAAGCCGCCGCCCAAAAAAACGCGCCGCTATACTTTGCAAACGAACTTTGCGACGGCTTGGATTTTTCATACGAGCGCGAAGGCGGAGACATCAACGGCTCGCAAGCCCAAAATGCGGGCGGCCAATACTTTATGAACGTCGAGATGGCGTCAAAGATTTTTAGCCGGCCAATCAAGGCTCGCCTGCGCTTGCTCGGAAAAGTCCAAGCCCACAACGCCTTCTTGGCCGCGGCCGCCGTCCGTCTTGCCTTCCCCGAAATTAGCGAAGACACGATCGAGCGCGGCTTGGAGGCGGCGACCCTTCCCGCGCGCTTTCAAACAATCGCGCTTGACAGCGGCCTTTTGGTCTTGGACGGCGCGCACACGGTAAACTCAATCGCAGGAACGATGGAAACATTCAACGCGCTTTTTTCCAACGACGCGCGCCCTCGCCGCTTGCTCTTTGCCTGCGCCGCTGACAAGGACGTCCACCACATCGCGCCGCTTTTTAAGTACAAAGCTGGCCGTCCGATTTTTGAAAAAATTACGATTACAAAATTGAACTCGGCAAAGCAAAGCGATCCGCAAAAAGCGGCCGCCGCCTTTAAGCAAGCCGGCTTGAATTATGAGCTTAACGAAGACTACGAGGCGGCCATCCTTAGCGCGGTTCAAGGCGCAAAGCGCGACGGAGCGATACTGCTTGCAACCGGAAGCTTTTATTTGGCCGCGGAGATTTTGTCTAACGTCAAACTGTTGAGATAGCAAACGCAAGGAGGAAAAACGCGATGAAAAAATTCATTAGTTCCATCAAGGAAGAAGTAAAAAGCCTAAAGCCGCTGAACATAATTGTTTTTGCCGCTATCATCGCGCTTTATTTTTTTGCAGGCTTTAGCGCGAGCCATTTTGCCGTGCAAAGGGGCTTCTTTGAAATTTGGGGAAGCAGGATGCCGCTCGCGTCTCTGGCAGGAGTCTTTTCATCTCTGTCCAACATCTTCCTTATCAGCATGGTGGTCTTTTACGGAAAACTGGGCTTTTTAGTTTCGATGGGAATCTCTGTCATTAGATTCGCGAGGCTTGCATGGGGAATAATAGTCGTTCGCAACTCTCCAAGCATTCCCGGAACCGTATTGTCGCTTTTCGCGCTCATCGTCCTTATCTTGATTTACCGCAGGAACGAAAAAATAGCGCTTGTTCAAAAAGAAAAGTTCGACTTAATAAAAAAGGAACAGGAAAACCTGAGCGAAATGTTTTTGGAAACCGCCAAGGCGCTTGTAAGCGCGATAGACGCCAAAGACCGCTACACGCACGGACATTCCACCCGCGTCGCGAACTATTCAAAAGAAATAGCCAGGCGCGCCGGAAAAAGTGAGCAGGAAATAAAGGACATTTATTTTTCGGCCCTTTTGCATGACGTAGGAAAAATCGGCGTTGACGAAGCGATCATAAACAAAAAGGGAAAGTTGACCGAAGAAGAATTTAACGAAATAAAAAAGCACACGATATGGGGTTGGGAAATACTTTCAAACATCGTCCACTCGCCCACGCTGCGAGTCGGAGCGCACTACCACCACGAAAAATTTGACGGCACAGGCTACCCTGAAGGCCTTGCCGGAGAGGACATACCTGAGTTCGCGCGCATAATCGCGGTCGCCGACGCGTATGACGCGATGACAAGCACAAGAAGCTACCGCGACACCATGCAGCAGGCGCAAGTTCGCAGCGAAATCGAAAACGGCATCGGAAGCCAATTTGATCCCAAGTTCGCAAAGATAATGCTAGAAATGATTGACGAGGACCCAGAGTACAAGATGAAGGAACAGCCTAAGTAAAGCAAAAACAGAACGCCCTACTTTACCAACACCCGCTGGACGCGCTTTCCTACGCAAGTGAGAATCTCGTACGAGATCGTTCCGGCGTCTTTGGCAAGGTCGTCGGCAGTCAAGAGGGCGCCGCTTTCTTTGGGGCCAAAAATCACGGCGCGGTCAAAGCGCTTAATTCCTTTGGCGCTTCCAAGGTCTACCATGCACTGGTCCATGCAAATGCGGCCGCGGATTGGATAAAGCTTTCCGCCCACGCTCACCTTCAATGTTCCAGCTTGGCGGCGCAAAAGGCCGTCCGCGTAGCCGATTGGAAGGACGCCGATTGTCGTGTCCTTGGCCGCGGTCCACGTGGAGCCGTATGAAACGCTCATGCCTTTTTTGAACGGACGTAGCGCGCTTATTCCTGTGACAAGCGCCATGACGGGCTTTACTAAAAGCGGCGTTTTTTTTGCGCTCAAGTATTTTTGAGTAATCTTGTCGGGATAGTAGCCGTACAAAATTATTCCGGGGCGAACCATGTCAAACTGCCATTCGATTTTGTCCATAAGCGCGGCGGAGGCGGAAGCGTGGACGATTCCGGGCTTGATTCCCAAAGCCTTGACCGACTCGACGGCGGCCGCAAAAGCGTCGCGCTGTTTTTTTGCGTAGGAACGGTCGCGCGCGGCGGTTCCGTCGGCGCTGGCAAAGTGGGTGCACATTCCGCCCAAGCATAAGTATTTTGAACCAAAGATTCTTTTAGCCAAAGCCGCCGCGTCGCATGGCAAGCAGCCTACCCGTCCCATTCCTGTGTCAACGGCAAGATGGACTGCGAATTTTTTGGCGGCCGCTTTTTGGGCTTGCGACGCCTTCGCCGCTTTCTTGACGGCTGCTTCCACAAACTCAATGTATTCTTCGTCGCCAACAAAGGGCGTGATATTGTATTTTACCAAGTCCGCCATCTCAGACGGAGAGCAGTAGCTTAAAAGCAAAATCGGGGCCTTGATTTTGGCCTCGCGCAGCTCGATTCCTTCGCCCACGGTGGCCACGGCCAAATACTCGGCGCCGCATTTTACGGCGGCTTTGGCGCAGGGAACCGCTCCGTGTCCGTAAGCGTCTGCCTTTACCGAACAGCAAATCTTCACTCCGGGCTTTACGAATTTCTTTATGGCCTTTACGTTGTGTTCAAAGTTCTTTAAATAAATTTCAGCAAATGTAAGTCTCATTCCGCTCATAATATTCATTTTCGGAAGTTTTTGCAACAATGATAAGAGCGGCGCTTCTTGGGCTTGCAAACAATTCCCGCTTGAACTTTTTGCAAAAAAATGCTATATTTTTACAGTTATAACAATCATTTTAGGGTGGAAAATTAAAATGAAAAAAGTATTTGCAATTGCGCTAGCGGCTTCAGTGTTGGCCTTTCTTTCTTGTGAATCAACAAAACAAGAAAGCCCGGCTCAAAGCCAAGAACCTAACAAAGTCGAGCAGGCCTCTACTCCGGCCGCTCCAGCAGAAAAAGAAAACAAAAAAGAAAGCGGCCCCGTTTCGACGGCCATTTCTTCAAAATCCCAGTACAAAAAACTTTTGCAGGACATAAAAATTTCTGTCCTCTCTTCTCCAAGAGAAACAGTCAAGGGAAAGGCCTTTGCCGCTCCCTATAAAATTCGGGTGACAAATTTGGCAGGCGAACCCTTGGCCTCCCTCAAGATGACCGCCGAATATCCAGCCACAAGAAATCAAGAAAGCGTTAACTACGCCCGGGCCGAAATCGTGACTGACGCAAACGGAGCCGCCGAGTTTGTCGCGCCGGTTCCCGAAATGGCAGCCTCGGCCAATGTTTTGTTCTATCCCTTGCCGCCTTCCAGCGACCCCGACTTGATCAAGCAAGCGTCCGCCATCGCGGCCCAAGCGCCTTGGAAAGCAAAAAGCAATTTGGGCGCAAGAACAGGAATCTTGGTTTCAATCGCGGACTACAAGCAAAACGGAAAATTCAACATCGGAAACGGATCTCAACCGAGCGCCCAGGCCCTTACAAGCAATTTGTGGAGAGCGGGCTTTATGGGAGCGCAAAACGCGGACTTCCACAATTCAGTTGACGCGGACGATCCAACCCGCATAAGGAACGACGCCCTCAAGCAGCTTAGCGGAAACTCCCTCTTCAAATATGTAATCTACGGCAGAGTTAAATACGCCGGCGAAATCACGCAGGACGCGGACGGCTACTACAGCGTCACCTTCAACGGAGACTTGGGCGCCTTGAGCATTTCCACCGGAGAAGTTTTGCTAAAAGCCTCAAAGAGCGTCACAGTAAAAGACAAGTCCGAATGGAAGGCGATTTCTAACGCCCAACAAGAAATGGCAAAGCTCTTCTGCGAAGAAGTCATTTACTCCCTTTCCAACTAGGAGAAAAGAATGGTATACACAGACACACGCGACAACGAAGCCAAAGTCGACTTTAAGACTGCGGTGATGAACGGAATGAATTCCGCGACCGGCGGCCTCTACGTTCCCGTTGAATTTCCAAGAGTTGACATATCAAAAATGATGAAGGACGGAAAGGTTGACTTTGTGAGCGCCGCCTTTGAAATGGCAAAGCCCTATGTCGAAGGAGAAATCCCCGACGAAGACTTGCTCGCCTTGATAAAGGACGCCTACCCCTTTGAGCCCAAGCTGGTGAAGATTGACGGCCAGACTTACGTCTTGGAATTGTCGCACGGACCGACTTGCGCCTTCAAAGACTTTGGAGCGCGCTTCATGGCCCGCGCGATGTCCTTCTTCAACAAGAGCGAAAACGGAAAGCTCCACATCTTGGTGGCGACGTCCGGAGACACAGGAAGCGCCGTAGGAAGCGCCTTCCACAACGTCGAAGGCTTGGACGTCACAATTTTGTACCCCGAAGGAAAGATCAGCCCCTTGCAGGAAAAGCAGCTTAGCACCTTTACGGGAAACGTCCGAGCCCTTAAAGTAAAGGGAACCTTTGACGACTGCCAAAAATTGGTTAAGACAGCCTTTACCGACAAGGACTTGCGGGAAAAATTCCGCTTGTCGTCGGCAAACTCAATCAACATCTCCCGCTTGCTTCCGCAAAGCTTTTACTACATGTACGCCGCCTTGCTCGCAAAGTATGAGAATCCCGGAAAAGAAATTATCGTGACCGTTCCCAGCGGAAACTTTGGAAACCTTACAAGCGGCCTCATCGCCCGCGAAATGGGCGCTCCGATAACCGGCTTTGTGGCGGCCACAAACTCAAACCGCACGATTCCCGATTGGATCGCGACAGGCGACTACAAGGCCCGTCCCAGCGTGGAAACTTACGCCAACGCGATGGACGTTGGAGCGCCTTCAAACTACGAGCGCATCGCATACATGTATTCTTTGGAAGACGTCCGAAAGCTCTTCGCCTCTTACTGGCTTGACAACGATGGAATCATAAAAGCGATCAAGGCCTGCTCTGACTCAACCGGCTACACAATCGATCCACACGGAGCGGTTGCCTACCGCGCTTGGGAAGACATAAAGGCCGGCGCCTTGGACTCGCTTGAAAACATCGACATAACAAAGCCTGGAATCACGCCCAACAAGCCCGAATGGGCGGACAAAGCCAAAGACGCGATTGGCGTGATTTTGGAAACGGCGGATCCCGCCAAGTTCAGCGCCATCGTAAAGGACGCGACAGGCAAAGAGCCCGCCATTCCAGAGCGCTTGCAAAAGGTAATGGCCCTGCCAGACCGCGCGATTCCGATGGAAAACGACTACAACAAGTTCAAGGATTGGCTTGTCGCCAACCTCTGATTAAAAAAAGATTGCCCGATCAAGTCGGGCAATGACAGATGAATCTCAATGTCATTCCCGCGCTTGGACGCGGGAATCTTTTTTCACATATCGCTATAAGTTTGGACTGTGTCTTCCAAGTGTTCGATCGCCACGCCGGCTTCCTTGAACATGCGCATCGAGTCTTCCTCGTCGTGGTAATGCTTTTCGCACACAACCCTCTTTATTCCGCAATTGATTATGAGCATCGCGCAGGTTCTGCAAGGAGTCATCTTGCAGTATACCGTTCCGCCGTCAATTGAAATGCCCCGCTTTGCCGCCTGGCATATCGCGTTTTGCTCTGCGTGAACGGTGCGGACGCAGTGATTTGTGACAGAGCCGTCTTCGTGAACGCTTTTTCTAAAAAGGTGGCCCACGTCATCGCAGTGAGGAAGTCCGGCCGGGCTTCCGACGTATCCTGTAACAAGAATTTGGTTGTCGCGGGCAATGACGCAGCCGCTGCGTCCCCTGTCGCAAGTGGCGCGCTTTGCTATCGTTCTGGCCACTTCCATAAAGTATTCGTCCCACGTGGGGCGGACGTATTTTTCTTCGCTCATAAAAAAAATATACCGAAATCGGGAAGAAAAATCAACGAAAAAGGCAAATTTCGAAAAAAAAATGAAAAAAATTACAAAAAAAACGCAAAAAAACATAAAACGCATATATGATATATACGTCAGATCTTTGGCAAAAAGTTTTATTTTAAAAGTGAGGAACGAATGAAAAGACTCAAATTGTTGGCCAGCCTTGCGGCCCTGTTCATGGCAACGGCAATTTTGTGGGCGGCTCCCCGGGCCGCGCAGGAATTTGACCAAGAGGCTTTGGTGTACAGGAATTATTGGCTGGACTCCGTCAAAAGACATCAAGGCGAAAAGCTAGGAATCCTTTTATTGTTGGACGACTTGCGCGCCTTTTGCGAAAAGAACCCCCAGTGCCTTTTGTCACGCGTGGACTTGGCGGCGGAGACTCTTAAAATGAGGGATTACAAAAAAGGCCTTGAGGTTATGAACGAAGCGAAAAAAATTCTTCCGACCGTTCCCGACAGCGAGGAAGGAAAATTTTCCAAGGCAAAGTATTACAGGCTTCTTACGGAAGTGAGCCTTTACATCAGCCCGGGCGGACCAAAAGGAGAAATTGCCGCGTCAAAAGCGGCGGGCTCTTGCGCGAAGAACAACGAACTTTTGGGAGCGCAAGCCTGCTACACCTTGGCCTACTATTTTGCCAGCGCAAAAAAATATGACGCGGCGATTAGAAACTATAATTACGCCCACTCTCACGACAAGGACTGCTCGCTTGCCAACGCGCAAGACATTCAAACCTATGTCTTTTGTTGTAAAAAAAAGGCGCTGAGCGGAATAGTCTTGGTCCCATACTTTGACAAAATATTTTCGTCAAAAGGCTTTTCATATTTTGAGGACTTTGGAGCCATCGCCGCGTCCGGCTACGAAACAGGAAACAAGGACAAGGCAATCTTGGCGGCAATGCTGGACAAGGAATACACAAAGGCCTACGCGGACACAAGCGCGGACGACTTGATCGCCCTTCTTACAAAAAATTATGGAGCGACAAAAAACGCGAGGACTTGCATAGGCATTGTCCAAAAATTCTTTGACGAAAGCCAAGAACTTACAGAAGCGGATTTGCAATCTCTTCCAAAAGAAGACCAGGATTTTTTGACAGTCAGATACATGTACAAAATGCGGAACTCAAACGACATCGCCGCGCTTAGAGAAGAGTTTGAGCAGTTTTTTGGAACAATGAAAACCTTTTACATCCGTCTTGCCAAAAAGGCGGAAAAAAACGGCGACAAAAAAGCCGCCGAGGAAATCAAAAAGATCATCGCTGAGAAATTTAAAGAATAAGAAGGAGGAAAATGCAAAAAACTAAATGCGGCTCATAAAAAAAATTTGGGTCGCCGCCCTGCACTTGTCTTGCCTGGCGCTAGCCTCTTGCGCGGACAAGAAAGCGGCTGGAATTTTGTACATAAAGGCGCTGGACGCGTACAAGCAAAAAGACTTTTCGACAGCCGGCGCCTTTATTGACCAAAGCTTAAATTGCGACAAAAGAAACAAACAGGCAAAATTTTTAAAAGCCAAAATCAATTTGTTTGAAGGCCGCTACCAAGAAGCCTGCAAACTTTTTTCCGACCTATATAAATCTGAATCCGACAACAAAGACATTCAACGCTACCTAATCCAAAGCCTGATTTTTTTAGAAGACTACAAAAAAGCCAATGAAGAAATTCATGCGGCGCTAAAGAAAGACTCCGGGGACTGGAGGCTTTACTACTTTTCGTCGCTGGTCGCGGCAAAAGAAGGAAAAGTCGAGGAGCGTTTGGAAAAGCTAAATTTAGCCCAAGCAGCGCTCGCTCCCGGCGCGCAAATTTTCTTTGACTTGGCCTTTATGTGGCAGTCGCTTGGCGTCGAGGAAAAGGCCGGCGAATGGAAAGACAAGTGCCTTTGCCTTGACAGAAGCTACAAAAACTTTTTTAAGGAGGAAAAAAATGAATGATTTTTTGAAATTTCGTGAAACAATCCGTGAAACATTTAAGGGTAAATTTAGGCTTTTTGCCCTGATTTGCGCGTTATTTGGCCCAAATTTGCCGAATTTCGCGCAATCCTGCATGCCAAATTTTCAAGTCGAGCGGGTCGTAGTGTCGGTTGACAACATCAACGAAGAAGGAATATCGGCCCAAATTGCGGGAATCGCAAAAAACGCTTTTAACAGCCAAAAGCTTTTTGAAAAGGCGGATTTTTCCGCAAGGGAAAAATCCTACTCCGTCAAAATTGACTTTATGGAAAGGTCCTTTTACAAAAACGTAGACAGTTTTCATTCCCTGTACGCCCGCTACCAGCTTTATTCAGAAGACGGAGAATGCATCCATGAAAACGTTTTTTGCAGCGAAGGAAAAAAATCAATCGTCTCGGCCTTGGTCCAACAAAAACAAGTTGCGAAAATAGCGAGAGACCTAAAGAAGTTTTTTGAAAGCGAGAGCGAAAAGAAAAATGACGCTTAAAAAGATTTTCTTTTTAGCCCTAAGCGCCGCGCTCGCAGGACAGGCTTTTTGCCAAATCGAATTGCGGTCGGCGGACGACGCCCTAAAAATCGCCGAGGCGAACGACGTGGAGCGGTCGCTGCAAAAACAAAGCGCGCAAGAAAGCGTTAGATTGGCAAAGAAAAACATAGGCGGCTTTTTGCCGTCCATCGACTTTTCTTTGACCGACGCGGCCAAGGCGCAAAAAGACAGCGACGACTCAAAAAACAAAACAATTGAATTTGGCGTGACTCAAAAAATTTTCAACGGGGGAAAGACAATCTTGGAATGGAAGATGCAAAGGGAAAAAAGCTTTTACCAATTTCTAAACGTCAAAAAATCCGACGAAAAATTTAAGAACGAGCTGACGCAATGCTACTACAACGTCCTGCTGCAAAAGTTAAAAAGCCGCCTCTTGCAAAAAAACTGTCAAAACGCCGAGCTAATAGTTTTTGCGGCGGATCTGGAAGCCTCGGAAGGAATGATAACCCAAACCGAATATTTGGAAACGCTGCTCCAATACAGGCAAATGGAATTGGAGGCGAAAAAAGCGCTTGACGAGTTTGAAGAGCAAGAACGCGCGTTAAAAAGAATGATGAACATAGACCGAGGCCAACAATTAGCGCTTTACGAAACGGAAACCTTTGAAAAGGCGCTGGACAATTGTTCCTTAATAAATGACTTGGAGAAAAAACGTCCCGCATGCTGCCAAAGCGCAGTCCAAAACAGCGTTGACATAAAGATGGCCGCGGCCGAATTGAACTGGGCGCAAAAAGTCAGGTCGATGCAAAAACGTTTTTTTCTGCCAAGCGTTTCAGTAAGAGGCGGCGTCTCCTTTAGCGGAAGGAACTATCCCCTAACCTCGCCAAATTATTCGCTGAAAGTGATTTTAGCCTTTGAGGACAATCCATGGATCAAGGCTTCAGTTTCAAGGCAACACGGTTTTAGCAAGGGAAAACTGGTCTCAATGGCGGACTCTATTTCGGACCAAACGGAGGCAAACACAATTTACTTTAGCCAAATGCGCTTGAACAAAATCGAAATCGCCCAAAAGCGCTTTGGCGTCGAAAAGGCAAAAAAGCAAATCGAGGACAACATTTACGAAATCATAAAGAAAATAGAAACCGCGCAAGAAAACTTTATCCTTAGCCGCGAGAGCGTAAAAATCAAGGAGGAAAAATTGCTTATGTCAAAAATTTCGTTGGAGCAAGGAAGAATCAAAAAAAGCGATTTTCTAGAAGAGATGAACGAATGCGCAAAGCAAAAAATACAATGCTTTTCATTGTTGAAAGAAAGAGATTATTGGTCAAAAGAACTTGAAGCGGCAGCTTCTTTAAAAGTTCTTGAGGAGGAAAAATGAAAGCGCGCTCAGCGTTGGCCGCCCTTGCCGCGTTTTTGCTTTTTGCAAGCGCCTGCTCAAACAAAGAGCGAAGCGAAGGACAAAAAATCCAAGTCAAAACTTTGACAGCGAAAAAAAGTCCGCAAATCATTCCGCTGGAAAGCTACGGTTCGGTCACTTACAAGAAAAAAAACGATGTATGCGCCTTGGTCGAAGGAGCCATCGCGGAACAAAGGGTTATCGAAGGAAGCGAAGTGTCGGAGGGAGAGATTCTCTTTGAGCTGAAAAACGTCCAGTATGAAATCCAACAGGCTGAAAGGCGCAATCATTTGGACTCCGCCGCGGCAAAAGTTCGCGCGGCCAAAAACAATTTGGCGGAAGAAGAAAAAAGCGCGAAGTCCTTGATGATGGCGCTGGAAAACGCCCGGATAAATTTAATGCAAAAAAAGGAGGAACACTCGCTCTTGCTAAAAAACCTTGAAAAGAACCAAAGGCTTTTTGAAGCCGGAGGAATCTCCGAGACTTCCATGGAACAAATGAAAATGGAAGCGAAGGCGTCAAAGGCGGAGATAGACGTCCTGGAAAAAGAGCTGCAAATCAAGGCGCTGGGCTTTGAAGAAAAAGACCTTTTGCTTGCTGGTATGGTTCCCAGCGAAAATGAGGAAGAAAGAGCGAGACAATTCATAGAGTTGAACACAAAAAGCGCGAGGATTCAAATAGAAATGGCGGAAGTCGAAAAAAGAAACGCGGAGCGGGACTTAGAGGCCGTCAACGAACTGATGAAAAACCTTACAGTCCGTTCCCCCTGCTCCGGCATAGTGGGAGCCTTGTATTTTGAAAAGGGCGAGCGGGTGACGCAAAACGAAAAGCTTGCGACCGTCATCGACATGAAAAATCCATACGCCAAGGTTTCAGTCCAGGAAAAAGACATGGAAAGAATTCAATTGGGAGCGAGCGCTGTAGTCGAAATCGCTTCGGCCTCTTACAAGACAGAAAGCGCCGTGGACTTTATAAGCCCTTTGGCAGACTTGGAGACAGGAAATTTTTACATAAAAATTCCCGTGGACAACAAAGAGCGAAAAATACGGCTTGGGATGTTCGCAAAATGCTCCATAAAGACAAAAAGCGCGGGAGAATACTTTATTGTGCCGGAAAGCGCTCTGGTTCGCAAGGACGGAAACACAGCCTTTTTATACTGCGTGCAAAACGACCTTGTGTATCAAAAAGAATGCCCAATAGAAATGGAAGCGGAAGGAAAGATTTTTATAAAAAGCGGAATAAAGGACGGCGAAAAAATCGTCGAATTTCCGTCCGCCAACCTAAAGGAAGGTTTGCGTGTCAAATGCATTTAAAGTTTTTATGGCTTCTTGCATAACCGCCGCCGCGCTGTCGTGCTCTCTAGTTTCGTTTGAAGAACTTGAAACTTGCGTCTCGCTTTTTGAAGAACAAACATATTGCGCGAATCAAATCGTAAAGATTGACTTTTCCATTTGCATGGACAAGGCGTCGATTGAAAACTTGATTTCGTTAAAGGAAGACGGATCGCGCGTGGACGCAAGAATTGACTGGCTGGGATCTTCTTGTCTTGTTCAAGCGCGCGGCGGCTTTATGAAAGGCCGCAAATACATTCTGAATGTCCAAGGGCCGGCTTACGCCCAAGACGGAAGGGCTTATAGCGTCAACATTTACCGGGAATTTATTTTTGGAAACGCGGTCGACCGTTTTGCGCTAAACGCAGTCGAGGAGAAAAAAGACGCGCGCGGCGACATTGAATGCCTTTTGTTCACCTTTAACAAGGCGATTGATCCAGCGACATTTGAAAGGGAATTTAACGTCACGCCATACATCGACTTGAACAAGGAATATTCAAATGATTTTTTGACTGCAAGAGTTTTTCCAAAAGACAAATGGAAGGCCAACGTTTTTTACGCATGGAAACTGGCGAACATTGTCAGCGCGGACGGCGTGAAAATATTCAAGGCCTGCGAAGGAAGTTTTTTGGGCGCAAAAAAGGATAAAGAGCCCCAGCTATTGAAGGCCTGTCCTGTGATTGGAAAGACATTTTTGGAAGACGAATCTCTGGACAATTTGCTGGAAAGACAAAGCATTGGCCTTGTCTTTGATTGCGAAATGAGCATGGAAAGCGTAAAAAACGGCGTTTACTTCACACCAACCGCGCAAGGCCATTGGGACAGCGACGACATGAAGCGCTTTGTGTTCACTCCATACAAAAACTATCTTGTCGAAACAAAATACAGGCTTACAATAAGCGAGTCGGTGGAAGACAAATGGGGAATAAAAGTTAAGGACGAAAAAAACATTTGCTTTTTGCAAAAAACTAATTTTATAGAAATTGAACGGCTCGCGCTCAACACAAAGGAAATTACGGAAAACCAAGAAAACAAAATCAAGGCGGACGAAGACGCGCCCGCGTATTTTAGAATAGTCTTTACAAAAGCCCTGGACGAGCGGTCGCTTTTGGAAGTGAAGAACGCCGTAAAATTTGAAGGCATTTTTCCGCAAAACATTCAATCTCCCAGGCTAAACGCGATAACAATAATAAACGCGAACACAATTGAATTGACCTACGACAACATAAAGGCCGCGGACTTGGGAAAAGAATGCGTCTACAAGCTTACAATCCGGGGCGGAGAAAATTTCATTTACAACTCAATGGGAGAATATTTGAAGGAGGACAAATGCTACTGCATAAGCATGGAAAAAAATTAGCGGCCGCGCTTTTGGGAATGTCATTAATCTGCCAGTCTTGTTCCGACAATTTTTTTCCAGAATTTAAAGTTGAGGAGGCGTGTTTGCAAGGCGGAAAAGCGCTTGTGGTGTTTTCGGCCCCTGTAAATCCAACAAGCGCAATGAATAATTTTTTGTTTTCCGAAGACGAAAGACAAGTCGAGGGAGAGCTTTCGTTTTTTGGAAACGCTTTGCTGTTCAGCCCAAAAGACGAGATTGCGGAAAACCATTGCTACACAATAACGGTTTACTCAGGAACGCAAGACAATGACGGAAACACATTGCAAAGAGACTACAAAAAGACCTTCTTTACAAAAAATGATTTGTCGCCGCCCCAAACGATCCAAATAAAGGCCGAAGAGGACACAGACGGCAACACTCTGGCTCTAAAAATACGATTTAACAAGCAAATGAACAAAGAATCTTTTTTGGAAAACTTTTCGATTGAACCAGCGGCGGATTATTTTGTCGTTTGGTCGGACGACCAAATGACAGCGACGGTAAAGTTTAAGGAAAGCCTTATGGAAAGACGTTTGCATTCGATAAAAATCGCAAAAAATTTGCGGGACAGCCACAACAACACAATGCTCAACGACTTCCTTTGGTCGTGGACAAACAAGCCAGAGTCAAAAAATCCTTCCTACAAAATCTACGCAAAGGAAAGCGGCCAAAGCGAAATAAAAGAAATTTTCGACTTATATGAAAACGCTGATTTTACTTCCGCCATGGAAATTTTATTTGACAAAAAGGTCTTAGCGGAAAGCGTGGAGCAAGGAATAGAAATATGGCCGCCCCTTTCTTTTAATGTCGAAGCGGACCTTGAAGAAAACCAAAATACTTGCCAACGGGCAAAAATCATCTTTAAGGAAAAGCCAAAGTGGAACTCAGAATTTTACTTGTCAATAAAAAATGATATAAAGGACAAAAGCGGCTTTTCCGTTCCAAAAAGAAAAATTTTAATGAAAAACAATTCGCCAAAGGACGAGCCGCCAAAATTGGAGTGCGTAGCGCTTGTTGTTGACGGAAAGACACATTGTTTGTGCGGTAAAAATAATTTTAAGACAATTGAATTTCCTGTGGACAAGTATCCTTGCGTCGATTATTCCGAGCTGCCAATTTTCTTTGTGTTTTCAACAAGCGCTTTTGCCAAGGGAATAGACAAAGTTTCGGCTTACGAGGGAATCTCTGTGACCGCATTTTCGGCGGGCTCGATAAGCGCGAATTCGCTCGAATCTTTTGGGGAAGAAGAATTTGCCCGCTTCCAAAATGTTTTTGAAGACGCAAGCGTCAAGGAAATCCTAAATCAAATCGCAAGCGGACATAAAAAAGCGGGCGTCATTAAATATGACGGGCTTTTTAAGAATTCAGAAATATCCGCAAAGCCCGCCGCGGGCTTGATTGAATTTGTCGCCAACGAAAAGATTTGCGACGACATGAAAAACTTTACGGAGGAAAGCGTTCGCCTAACCTGCAACAAAATCTAATATGAAAAAACTAATTGATTTTTCGATAAAGCGGCCGGTTTCGGCGCTAATGTATTTTTGCCTTGCCATTCTCTTGGGCGCGGTCGCCCCCTTTATGCTGAACGTGGACCTTCTTCCAGAAGCGAAAGAAAGAGTCATAATCGTCACCGTAAATTACCAAGGCGCCCGGGCAAAAGAAGTCCGCCGCTTGGTCACAATTCCCCTTGAAGAAAATCTTGCCAGCTTAAAGGGCGTAAAAAAAATCGAGTCGCTTTCAAGGGACGGACAAGCCGCGATAAAGATTGAGTTAAAGTGGAACGTCGACGCAGACCTTGCCCTGCTGGAAACAAAGGCGATTTTGGACTCCGCGGCGGACTTTTTGCCCCAAGACTGCCCAAAAGCCTCGGCGCAAAAAGCGCCCGAAAGCGACGACAAGGCGATAAAAATTCTAGTGGCTCCAAAAAACGGAAACATGGCCGAAGCGAGCGCCTTTGTAAAATATGAATTGAAGCGAAGAGTCTTGGTCTTGGAAGAAAGCGGCGGAGCGAAAACTTTTGGCCTTGCGGAGCCCGAAATAAAAATTGTAGTGGACTCAAACCTTTCGTCCTACTACGGACTTTCGCTGGGCCAAATCGCCCAAGACTTGAGCCTTTCAAATTTTGACTACCCAGCCGGAAGCATTGAGGACGGAGAGAACGACATTTTGCTCAAGACAGAAGGTTCCTTTAAAAATTTTGGCGACATTTTGGAAACAAACTTGAAGACAAACGAAGGCCCCTTAAAGCTAAAGCATTTGGCCTTTGTAAAAAAAGCGCAAAAAGACTTTGACTCTTTTTGCCATTGGCAAGGCGAACGCTGCGCCGCCCTTTTGGTATTTTGTAAAAAAGGCAAAAGCCCGCTAAAGCTTTCAAAAAAAATAAGTGCCCTGCTTTACGAAATCAAAAATGAAAATCCAAATTACGAGTTTGTCATAGAAAACGACAGCTCAAAGGAAATACGGCGGACAATAAAAAGCCTCGCGGCAAACGCCCTTGTTGGAACGGCGGCAGCCCTTTTATTGCTCTTTCTATTCTTTAAGTCTGTAAAGATTTCCCTCGCCGTCGCGGCGGTCATTCCCTTTAGCCTCTTGTTCACAAGCCTTGTTTTGCTGGCCTTTAAACGAAGCCTGAACATAATTTCGATTTCGGGAATGACGATTTCTTTGGGAATGATTGTGGACAACAGCATTGTCGCCCTAGAAGGCGCGATCGGAAAGAAAGCAGACAAGGACTTTTCTAAAAATCTGGAAGAAGCCTTTTTGCAAGCGAGGCTGTCAAACACAGCGTCAACGCTCACAAGCGCCATAGTTTTTATTCCCTTGTGTTTTATAGGCGGAATCATTGGAGAGCTCTTTTTGGATTTGGCGATAAGCCTTATGTCAGGACTTGCTTTTTCGCTTGTGTATTCGTTCGGGGTCCTTCCGGCCATTTGCGTTCTCTTTCTTAAGGGGGAATTGTCCAGGGCTGAAACGATGGATTTTTCTTGGCTTGAAAAGCATAGGCAAAGGATTTTGCAAAGAACAAACAAAAAACGCCTCCTCTGCCCCGCCTCGGCGCTTTTTTTTACGCTGGCCGCCTTTTTGATTTTGATTCCGATCAAAAAAGAGTTCCAGCCCAAGACGCGGGAAAATTCTTTTTGCGAAAAAATATTTTTTCCGACAGGAACGGACATAAAGCTTGTCGAAAGCAAAACAAAGGCTCTCTGCCGCCGAATCCAAGATATAAAAGGAATCCAAAGCGTTTACTCGCAAGGAGGCTTTGAAAAAGAAGACCAAAATTTTTTTACAAACGCGGAAAACAAAAAAGAAAGCGCGGTTATAAAAATTACCGCCCGCAATGTCAAAAAATGCAAAAAAACAGTAAAAGAAATTCTTGACAATTTTGGCCTTGAGCATTCCTTGCAAGAAAGCAAAGACTTGATTTCCGAACGGCTTGAAATGTCAAATGATTTTTTGTTTTCCGCCGACGGCGAAGAAAGCCTTTTAAACGAATGCGAAAAAATTTTTGGAAATAACTTTTTTCCCTTCGAAATGTCCGAGCAAAAAACCTTCAAGGCCAACAAAAAACTTATGGAAAAAGTCAAAGTCACTCCAAGCCAACTGGCAGAATCCATGCGCAAAGCCTTTGAGGGAGCGGCCGCATCATCTTATTTTGAAAACGGCCGTGAAATTCCAATGACCGTTCAATTTAATGAAAAAGAATACGACTCAGAAGACAAGTTGGAACGTCTCAAAATTATTTTGGGATCTTCGCCCGTTGAGCTTGGCGCCTTGGGCGAATGGAAAACGGAAAAAGAAGAAGCCGCCCTTTTTAGGCGGGACGGAAAAGACGCGAAAATCATAAAAGCGGCCGCCGCAACTTCCGCTCCCAAAGAGACAAGAAAACGCCTTGTGTCAATACAGGCGGAAGGCCTAAAGTCACTGTTTTCAAACGGAGTCTTTTTGCTCCTTCTTGTTCTGGCGCTTTTGTATTGCGTCCTTGGAGCGCAAACAGAATCGCTTCGCATGCCCCTTTATTATTTGACGGCGCTTCCGCCAAGTTTTTTTGGAGCCGCGCTTGTCCTTTTTGTCTTTGCATCTTCGCTGAACATTAATACGATAGTCGCCTTTATGCTTTTGTTTGGAACGGCGGTGAACAACACAATCATCTTGCATGAAAGCGGCGGAAAAAAAACGTCAACGGTTTTTATTACCAGCGCCACCTCAATCGCGTCCCTTTTGCCATTTGCCTTTGATCCCTTTGGAACAAATCCACAAAGCTCCTTGTCATTGGCGGTGGCAGGCGGCCTAGCTTTTTCGACAGCGGCAGCCTTGATAATGGTTCCAAACATTTTATATTGGAGCAAAAAATGATTTTTAAAAGCAAAACAAAGGCGGGCTTCGCGCTGCTTTGCCTAGCCTTTTTGTCTGTCTACTCGCTAAAAAATCTCCGCTTGTCCAAGGCGCCTCCAAGCGAATGCGAAAACTACGCGGTGGAATTCGAATGGTTCGGAATGGACGCGGAAAAAATCGAAAAACTTGTCGCGATGCCTTTTGAGGAAAAAATTTCAAGGCTGCCGGGTCTTGTCTCCGCCTCCTGCGTCTGCGAACGCTCCAAATGCGTCGCAAGCCTTGTCTTTGAAAAAAGCGAAAGGCCCTCTTACGCCGCTGTTTCGGCCGCTGCGGACGAGTTGAAAAGAAGCCTTCCCCAAGACGCGCAAAATCCAAGAATCTACGCCTTGGCCCAAGAGTCAAAATACGTTTTTTGCGCGGCCTTTGACAAAGACCTTTTTTCGCACGAAGAAATTTCGGCCGGGCTTTTGCAAGAGCTGAAGGGAATCCACGGGGTAAGCCAGGCGCTTTTGTCGGGAGGCGAAAGCAAGGAAATTCACCTTTCGTTTGACGACAAGTTGATTGACCAATCAAAGCTTTTTCCTTGGAACTTGGCAAACTATGTCCAAGAAGGCCAAGCGCGGGCCGCATGCAAGCAAAAAACCGCCTACAAATCCCAGTTTGAAACTTTTGAAGACATAAAGGCAAATCCACAGGTTCAAAAATCATGCCAGGTTGCGGAAGCGTTTCAAAAAAAAGAAAGCCTAGTCCGCGTGAACGGAAAAGAATGCCTCTTGTTGAGCCTAAAAAGCTCGGAAGAAAACCACAACCTCGCCGTTTCGAAAAAGGCCCGCGCGCTCTTTAGAAAAGCGCTAAAAAGCCGCGAGGGCTGGAAAATCGTCTACGACAACGGAATGGAACAAGAAAAGGCTCTAAAAAAGATTCTAGCGGCCTTTTTTGAAACCCTCGCGGCCTTGGCGGCGGCTGTTTGGCTTGTCTTTAGGTCTGCAAGAAAGACAATGACCGCCCTAGCCTTTACCGCCTTGGACACCCTTTTTACAGCCGCCGCCTTTTCGGCGCTGGGAATTCCCTTGGACTCCGCGACCATAAGCGGCCTTACGATTTCGTTGGGCCTTATGTGCGACGCGGCCCTATACGTTCTTGACGACTGCAAAAGCTCTTCCGCCGCCTTGCTCATTCCCAGCCTTACCACAATTGCGGCCATCGCTCCGCTTTTGTCCCTAAACGCGATTGTTCCCGGCATAAAGTCTCTTGGCCAGGCTTGCGTCTTATCCATAGGACTTTCAAGCGCGATGGCCTTGGTGTTTTTGCCGCCATTTGTTTTCAACCAAAAAACAGATCCAAAAGAAAGTTTCGGACATAAAAATTTTCTTAACTTGTATATTCTTTCAGACAAGACAAATAAAAAGATTCTTAACTTGTCTAAAATTTTATACATTTTGCCGGCGCTTTTATTCTTTTTTATCCCCAAAAACCTTAAGTCGGCGGATTCGGAAACGGTGATTTTCGCGCAAGTCGAGTTCAACCCCGAAAAGCGCTTTGACCTTGTGGACAAAAGCCTCGGTCCGTTTTTGGAAAGAATCCAAAAGATCAAAGGAATAAAATTCGTTCAAAGCGAGGCCAAGAGGGGCCGCGCCGAATTGCAAATCGTTTTGGACAGCCCAAGGCGCAAGGACAAGGTTTGCGAGCTCTTGCGCGAAGAAGGAAAAGGCCTCGCCGCCTCCTTGTACGTTCCCCTTGAGCCGCCCAAAAGAAAGATTGTCCAAAAAATGCAAATCGCAGTCCTAGGAGACGATTCCGCCCTTTGCAAAAAAATCGCGCAGGATGCGGCCGGGATTTTGCAAGAGGATGACTTTGTAGCGAAGAACAAGGGCCAAGTCGTCCTGAACTTTAAGGAAGACGAGACTGTTTTTTTGGCAAAGCCAAACAAGGATTTTTTGAGGCAAAACGGCCTTAGCGTTCAAGACTTGGCCCATTTTTTGCGCTGGAACGTCTTTGGCCCTGTCGTCGCAAAGCTGTGGGCCGGCGGTCGTCAAAAGGACATCCGCTTGGGGAACGAATCGATGGCCTTCGAAGCGGCCGCGTCGATTGAGGGCGTGAAAAGCCTTGTCGTAAAAAAGATTCCAGTCTCCGCCCTTTGCGGCTTTGAAAAAGCGAAAAGGCCTTCGAAAATCTTTAGGGAGGACTTTAAAAGGGCCGCGTATTTTACCCTTGAAGTCCAAACAAAAAATTCCGGAAAAGCCTTTGAGCGCGCAAAAAGCTCCCTCAAAAAACTCAACTTGCCGGAAGGCTATTATTTTTCTTGGCCAAAGGAATACGAGTCGATGGACGAAAACTACGCGAAAATTTTCGCATCCTTTTTGCTTGGAGCGGCGGCGATATTCTTTTTGGTTTGCGCCCAGTGCCAAAAGATTTGGCAAGCGCTTTGCATCCTTGCGACAATTCCCCTTTCGCTTTTGGCCCCCTTGCTATTGCGCTCTCTCGCTTTTTGTCCGCTCACTTTGGGCGACGCGGTCGGAATGGTTTTTATTTCGGGCTTATGCGTGAACAACGCCTTGTACATTTTGAGCGAATATAAAAATCGCGGAGACAAAAATCCATTTAGAGCGGCCAAAAGCCTTTCAAAAAGCGTCTTGTCGTCGTCCGCCACCACGCTGGTTGCTTCCGTTCCCGTGATGATTTGCGGAGGCGGAGGCTTTGCGTCCGACTTGGCCTTCTTTATGTTTTTTGGAACTCTTGCGTCAGTTTTCGCAGGCCTTGTGTATTTTCCCGCCGCGCTCGACGCTCAGGCTAAAATTGAAAGGCGCAAAAAAAACGCCCCGACAAAATGTCAGGGCGCTGTCGGACGAAAAGATTGCCCGGTCAAGCCGGGCAATGACAGTTTTTACGCTTGAATTTCGCCTGACTTGTTTTTGGGAATGATCAAGTTGAGCAAAATGCCGACTACAGTGGCCAAAGCGACTCCGCCAAGGGAGAACTTGAAGCTTCCGACCATAAACTGCAAGACGCCGCCGCCGATTCCAATTACCATAATGACGGAAGAAATCGTAAGGTTGCGCTTTTCCTGGTAGTCAACGCCGGCGTCGACCAAAGTTCTAAGTCCGCTGGAAGCGATAAGGCCGTAGAGCAAGGTGCAGATTCCGCCCAAAACCGGAGTCGGAATTGTCTGGATTACCGCTCCAAACTTTTGGCAGAACGAAAGGATTACCGCGATGACGGCCGCTCCTCCGATTACCCAAACTGAGTAAACCTTTGTGATGGCCATAACGCCGATGTTCTCGCCGTAAGTTGTGTTCGGCGGGCCTCCCCAAAGAGCGGCCCAAGCGGTGGCGACGCCGTCTCCGAGCAAGGTGCGGTGAAGTCCGGGGTCTTTGTAAAAGTCAGTTCCGACAACTTTGCTGGTTGTGAGCGTGTCGCCCATGTGCTCGCAAATTGTTGAGATTGAAACGATTACAAAAGTAAGGATCGCTACAAGGTTGAACTTGGGAGCCTGCCAAAAGGCCTGGCCGGCGGCATCGTACTGCAAGAACGGAAGCGCGAACCACTTGGCCTCTTGAACCGAAGCAAAGTCAATCAAATGATAGGCAGGGAAAAAGCAGCCCATTATCAAGGTGAACAAGTAGCCGCCGATAAGGCCGATCAAAATCGAAAGGGTGTTGAAAAAGCCTTTGAGGAAGATTGTGGCGAAAACCGAGATTGCGAGAGTCACGGCGGCGATGCTTAGGGCAACCAAAGAGTACTCGTTGTTCAAGTAAAAGGCTTCGCTTACGGCTGTAGGAGCGAGCGACATTCCGATTACGATGATTACCGAACCGATTACTACCGGCGGAAGGGCGACGTCAATCCATTTCTTGCCCGCAAAGCGAACGATAAGCGCGACAATCGCGTAGAAGACGCCGGCGAAAATCGCTCCGCCCATAGCGTACGGAACGCCGTATTCCTTGCCGATGGCGATAAGGGCCGGAATAAAAGCGAACGAAGAGCCTAAAAAAGCCGGAACCTTGGCGCCTGTAATCAAGATGTACAGGAGCGTTCCAGTTCCGGCCGTAAACAAGGCGGTCGAAGTGCTCAAACCAGTTAGAATCGGAACCAAAATTGTGGCGCCGAACATCGCGAATACGTGCTGAAAACTCAAAGGAATCCATTTTGCCAAAGGCGGCTTGTCGCCAGGCATAAGGACGCTTGAATTGCTTTCTGCCATATACAACTCCTTTAGATTGAATTACGCTATTCTAGCGCAAAAAGACGAAATATGCTAGTATTTGGATATATGAGTTCCGCAAAAAAAAGGCAAATTTCCAACGCGGCGGCCTTTTTGCCGCTTTTTCTAGCCATCAGCTTTATTTTCTTCTTGTTTACAAGGAACCAGGCGATTGACAGGTCCGTAAAAAGCCTTCCGCCCCTAAGCCCTGAGGAAGAAAGCCTCTTTTACGCAAAACTTGACGCCGCCATTCCCGAAAGACGGGCAATTTTGAGGCCCCTGCCCTACAAGGCGCCAGCGGCCGACTTTGACCTTAACGCAGAGTCCGCCATTTTGCTTGACGCGGCCACAGGCTTTATCCTTTACGAAAAGAACGCCGACCAAGTGATTCCGCCGGCTTCGATGACAAAACTCTTTTTGATTGAATGCGCCTTGGAAAAGGTCCGCCAAGGAAAGGCGGATCTTGGGGCAACAATTCCCTTGGGGCCGGAAGCTTGGGCCTCAAACGCTCCACCGCGAAGCTCCTTGATGTTTTTGGGAAAGGGCCAAATTGTCACGCTGGAGGAACTCTTGACAGGCCTTAGCGTGGCAAGCGGGAACGACGCGGCGGCGGCAATTGCCAGCGCGCTCTTTGGAACGATGGACGACTTTTTAAGGGACGCGAACGATTTGGTAAAAGGAATCGGCTTGCAAAAAACGGTCATCGCCGAGCCTTCGGGTTATTCGGAAAAGAACTTGACCACTCCCCGCGAGATGGCAAGCTTTTGCCGCCTCTACATAAAGCGCTTTCCTGACGCCCTCGAAAAGTTTCATTCTATGAAAACTTTTGTCTATCCAAAAGAAAAAAATCTTCCGCCAGAGCAAAGGGGACGAGAACCGCAAAATTTCTCAAACGGAATTCCGGACGAAATTTGGACTCCCTTTGAATTTGAAAACACAAACAAGCTGGTCGGGGTCTTGCCAGGCTGCGACGGAATCAAGACCGGCTACATCGACGAAAGCGGCTACAATTTGGCGCTTACGACAAAGCGCGGCGGCCAGCGCTTTATCTCGGTGACCATGCGGGGGAGCGGAAATAGCCGCGCAGAAGGCGACGCAAACCGCTTTAAGGACGGAACAAAATTGCAGGAATGGGCCCACAAGAATTTCCAAAGCTACGACGCGGCCGCCTTTTCCAATACAGAGTATATCGTCCCCCTTTACGGCTCGCAAAAAACTTTTGTCCGCCTGCTTGCAAGCGACAAGGGCGGCCTCTGCGTTCCCAAGGGCGCCAAAATTACCGTCCAGATAAAGGCGCCAAAATATTTGTTTGGAAGAATCAAATTTGGAAAAGCTTACGGAAGCCTTGTCATTATGGACGGAGAAACTGTTTTGCAAGAGATCGGCCTTTTGGCGCAGGAAGGCTCGCAAGAAGCCAACCAATTCATTCAGCGCTCGGACGAAATCATTTTGCGCTTGAAGGGCGCGCGAAAATAGTTTGAAAGCCTAAAAAGGCGGCAAACTATAATTGCTTGCAAGCCCAAGAAGGCGGCGGCCTAGTCTAAAGCAAACCTAAAAGTCTTGTCCGAAAACAAGTCGGGGAAGTCAAGCGAAGAGGCTTCAAAGCGCATGCCGCCGCAAGCCGCCGCTTGGTCCGCCGCGCTGTCCTCCCGACAAAAAGAGTTGTAAAGCCTGTCGCCGCGCACAGGAAATCCTAGCCAAGCCAAATGGCAGCGGACTTGATGCCTGTAGCCCTGCGCGATTTTGCATTCAAGCTTGGCCGCGCTTCTGTCTAAAAGTTCCGCCTTTGCAATTTTAGTCGAATAGATTTTTTTGCTTCCAATTTTTTTTAGCGCGGCGACATTTGAAGTCGGCAAAACCGGCCGGACTTCTTTGCTTCCCTTTCCAAAGGGCCTAAAGTAAGAAGAAATTTCAAGGCCGCAAAGCGCGGCGGGATTTTGGGCTTGCAAAAAATTATCGGCGACAAATTGTTTGCAAGACAAAGAAGTGACGGCAACGGTTTGCGCGTCAAGCGGAGGAAAAGCGCCGAGGGTGTTTGCGTTGTCGGCGTTGACGTCGCAGTCGGCGCGGTAGCCTTTTATAAAAAGGCCCTTTTCTTGGGCGGCGATCATGTGGTCATAAAATTCTTGGCTTGCGGCTACAAGCAAAAGGCCGCTTGTGGCCGTGTCGATTCTGTGCAAGAGGCCGCCCTCCACCGCTTTTTTGCCTTTGACATTTTTTACGGAAGGGAAAAGCCGCGCGCATTCTGCCAAGACGTTCTTGCTTTCTCTTTCGTTAAGGGGAGCGCTTGCAAGGCCCGCGGGCTTTGACAAAACGACAAAGGGCTCGGAGTCGGTCGGCTCGTGGAGGATTGTTATGACGCCGCTCATTGGCCGCCCCCGTTTTTGGCTTGCAAAGATTCTTCGGCCGCCTTTATGCCTTGCGAAGCGTACGCCCTTGGATGCTGGGCCTTTAGCGTTCTTATGACCCGCTTAAAGCGCTCGGGGACGGCCGCCTTAAAGACAGAAGGCTTTTCTTGGCCAGGAAGGCGAATTTCCAAAAGGCGGGAATGAAGCATAAGGTTTTCGTTTGGAAAATAGTTGTCCTTTTTGGAATAGATTGAATCGCCCAAGACCGGGCAGCCCAAAAACTTCATGTGGACGCGAATTTGGTGGGTGCGGCCGGTCAAAAGGCGGACGCGAACGAGTGAATAGTTTGAGTAAACCGAAACGACGTGATAAAGGGTCACCGCCCTTTTTCCTTGAACAGGAATCGCGCCCGAGTCCGCGTCATCGCCATAGCGCTCATGTTTTTTTGCGTCTGTCGCGACAGCCTTAAAGCGCTTGCGGTCGCCGGGATCCCGAATCATATACGTGTCCACGACTCCGTCTTTTTTTGGCGGACAGCCTCGGACAATCAAAATGTATTCTTTGCGAAGCTTTCGGCTTTGAAACTGTTTTTGGAGCCATTCCTCGCTGTCGCGATTTTTGGCCGTGATGATGATTCCGCTTGTGTCCTTGTCCAAGCGGTGAACGATTCCAGGCCTGCGGCGCGAAAGAATCTCCGCGGCCTCTCCTTCCTTGATTTGCGAGACTGCTTCCCTTCCCCAGTGATGCAAAAGCGCGTTGACCAAAGTGCCGGACCAATTGCCTGCGGCCGGATGCGTTACCATTCCCTGCTCTTTGTTCACGACAGTGACGTCATCATTTTCAAAAATAATTTTAAGCGGAATGTCTTGAGGCTCAATGTTGTCGGGAATGTTGTCTTCCCATTGAATGTCTATTTGGTCTCCGGCGCGCACTTTGCTCGAAAGCTTTGCCTTTTGCGAATTAATCAAGATTTCGTGAACGCCGCTCTTTAACTTGGAACGGTTGAAAGCGTTGGGCAATGACGAAATGTATTTGTCGAGCCTTTCCGCTCCGCAAAAATTTTCGGGCACCTTGGCGTTAAAAAACGGCACTTTCCAAATCCCCAATAAGATACTCTTTTTTTGAGCCTTCAAAGATAAACGTTCTGTCGTTGCCGGACTCAAGCGGAGTTATCACAATGTTTTTTAATTGCTCGGCGTTTTTCTTTTTCTTCGCTTTCTCGCGCTTTATGATGTTGACGATCAAGTCTGTGACGCCGATTCCGACGCTGATTGCGGCGGACGTAAGCAAGATTCCCTTTATTTCGCTGTAAGTATAACCGTCGCCGCTTGAGGAAAAAGGATTTCTAAAATAAGCGGAATCGCCATTGTGGGCGGCAAACATTCCCATTGAGTACGAAAGTGAAACCAAAAGAGTTGTAAAGGGCCAAGAACCCAAAGTGATGATTTCCCCTCGCCTTACGTCCTTTACCCATTGTGGAATCGCCTTTGTATCGTACGGCTCCGCGTCCGAAATCGTCAAGTCGTCGGCGAACGTTGAGAAAGATGCAATCGTCAAAAACGCGAAGAACGCGGCCCAAAACTTTTTCAAAGCTCAATCCTTTTTTGCTTGCGAATAATCGCGAGCGCCAAAAATAGCCGTTCCGATTCTCACCATAGTGGAGCCTTCCTCCACCGCTATTTGCCAATCGCCCGACATTCCCATCGAAAGCTCTGACAAGTCAAAGTCCGGAAAAGCCTTTTGGCATTCGTCACGCAAATCACGCAATTTTTTAAAGGAGGCGCGGACAAGATTTTTGTCCTCCGTAAAAGGAGCCATCGTCATAAAGCCCTTTGGTTCGACGTGAGGACAAAGGCCGCTGGCGATTTTTTTCAAAGCCTCAAAGACGGCCTCTTTGGAATCAAAGCCAGACTTTGACTCTTCGCCCGTGTGGAACTCAAACAAAACTTGAATTTTTTTGTCAATCTTGGCGGCCTGCTTTTCGATTTCGTCAAGAAGCTCAAGGCGGTCAACAGAGTCAATCGCGTCGGCGATTCTAACGGCTTCTTTTACCTTGTTGCGCTGAAGCTGGCCGATGATTCTAAGGCTTGCGTTTGGATATGATTTTTTTACCTCGTCAAATTTTGCGGCCGCCTCTTGAACGCGGTTTTCGCCAAAGACAGTTTGGCCGGCTTGCAAGGCCTCGATCACTTCTTGCGCGCTATGGAATTTGCTTACAGCGACAAGGCGGACGCTGGCGGGCAAGGCGCTTTTTATGTTTATTAAATTATCTTTTATTGACATATTTTACATTATAAAAAAATTGATTGCGTCTGACAAGCGCAACATTTCCTTTACATTCAAGGCTTCGGCGCGCGCGCTTGGATCAATCGCGGCCTTTTCCAAAACCTTGTCCGCCGTCAAATTCAAAGAAGGATCGTAGCCTGACAAAAACTTTGTCAAATTATTCTTTACGGTTTTTCTTCTGCTCGAAAAAAGAGCCCTTTGCATTTTTACAAAAAGCCGCTCGTTTTGACAGCCGGGGAACACGGCCTTTTTTGTGAACAAAACCGCGCGCGACTCAACGTTGGGCCTTGGCCAAAAGTTGGCGCGGCCCAAGTCGCAAATCGTCTTAACGTCATAGGCCCACTGGCACAAAACCGAAAAGCTCGAATAGTCTTGGCTGGCTTCCTGGGCCGCCATGCGAAGGGCGACTTCTTTTTGAACTGTAAAGGCGCATTTTTCAAAGCGGACTCCCGCTTCAATTGTGTCGGCGATCAAGGCCGCGGCGATATTGTACGGAAGGTTTCCAAAAAAATATTTAGGAGAGCCGTTCTTTTCCAGAAAAGGCTTCCAAGTTTTTAGAACGTCGCCCTGAACCAAGTTAAAGCTGCCGGCGTTTTTTTCGTCCTCAAAAAAATCCTCAAGGCAAGCCGAAAAGCCGCGGTCAATTTCAAAAACAGTGACCTTGGCGCCCAAGTCCAACAATTCTTTTGTCATAGAGCCAAGTCCAGGCCCCACTTCCCAAACGCTTTCGCCCTTTTGAATGCCAAGCGAGAGCGCGATTTTTTTGCGCGCGCCCTCATTGAGCAAAAAGTTTTGGCCAAACTTTTTTTGCATGGCCATTCCTCTTTGTTCAAGAAAAGCGTTGAGTTCCGCGGGCGAATTATAGTCAGGAATGTTTTTCATCAAAAAAAATTATAGCGCGCCTTAAATTTTTACGCAAGGAATGGAAGCAAAAAACAAGACCGCGCTTTTTATCAACGCGTAAAAAAATCCCAAAATTTTCCCGCAAGCCGGCGCCGCAAAGGGAAAAAGAAAAGAAAGCAAAATAAAGGCGAGCCCTAAATAAATGAAAACAGAAACCAAGGGCGCCACCGCGGCGCTTGCGACGATTCCGCCCGGCGTCATGCTTCCAAAAAAGCGGGCGCAAATCGGCATGGTCATGGCCTGCGCTCCGACAGACTGGCCCAAAGATTTCCCAGCGTTTGAAGGAAGGGCCGAAAGCAAGGGCTTTGAAACAAATTCGTTAAAGGCCAAGATGCCGGCCAAGGCGCCGTACGAAAGAATGAAAGATAGCTCGTACATGTCGGAAACAAAAATCGAAATGTGGACAATAAAGACAAGGGCCAAAACGTTCAAGGAACTCTTTGCGGGAACTTTTAGAAGGCGAAGGACAATCGCAAACGCCGAACACAAAAGCGCCCTAAACAAGGACGGAGACTTTCCCGCAAACCAAACAAAGACAATAGCGGCGCAGAGCTCAAAAAAAGGAGCGGCCTTTTTTCCAAAAGATTTTTTTCCCAGCGCAAAGGCAATCGAGCCGAACAACGACAAGTGCATTCCGCTTAGCGCAAGAATATGGCTTAGGCCTGCAAGCTTAAAGGCCTCGGCGCTTTGTTCCTCCAAGTATGAGCGGGAGCCGGTAAGCAGCGCCAGCAAAAGGCCGCCCGCGCTTCCCCACGCGAACATAAGGCGGGCAAAATGCAAGCGGCACAAGGCCCGGATTTTTTGAAAGCGGCCCCAAAGATTTTTTTCGTAATCGCAAGAGACAATGCTTTGCGCGCAAAAAAAACTTTCGCCGCTTGATCCGGATTTTGCGGCTTGGCTGACCGCAAAGACGCAGCGGGCGCCCTTGTCCAACAAAAAGTCAACCTTTTGTCCGCGCCAAGCGGTATAAAGCTTTCCGGGCTGGTAGATTTCGCAAAGCTCCAAGGGCAAAAGAATTTGCGCCTGGCCGCCCGCGCTCGACCGGCCGCCGCCCTTTTCGCAAACGCTTATTAGATTTGCCTTTACAAGATAAGACTTCTTCGCGCTTCCCACCTTTACAGGGCATGAGGCGAGCCGGCATTCAACAAGGCGAATGTCTTGGCTTTTAAAAAGACTTTGGGCCGGACTTAAATTTTTGGCCGGAAAGAAACCGTACAGGATGACCGCGAGAGCCGCGGCCGGCAAAAGGAGAAAATTATTCTTTAAAGAGTCTACCATTTGAGTCTCGTAAGAGCGTTACGAGCCGCTACGGCAACCTCCTCAGGATAATCTTTTACATACGTTACATAGAGCAAGGAGTCAAACGAGGATTTGTCGCCAAGTTCGGCCAACGCGTTGATTATGGCAAGAACCACAGTCTTGTCAGGGGAATTTCCCGCTTCTTGCGCCTTGTTCATTTGGTCCAAGTATTCAGTGAACGGAAGCACCGCCGACCTTGAGGCCAAGGCTTCCACGCAAGAGATCGCCTTGGTCCACTGTTGGGCGTTCAAGTACTTTCCGTTGTAAGCAAGTTTAGCTACGTTAAAATAATTTTTAGCCAAGTCGCCGGCGCGGGTCCACTTGTTGTCCGCCAAGACTTGAACCAAATCCAATTGGAAAAGAGACAAGTCTTGCGAATGCGAAGAAGATCCCTCTAATATCATAGATCTGTTTAGCGTTTTTTCTGCAATTTCCGCCCTCAAAGCAGGAGAAATCGACTCATTTTTTATAAAAATTTTAGTTAGTAGTTTAAGTTCAACTAAGTCCGCCTTGTCAACCGTGTCAAAAATCTCGTTGAGGGACTTGTCGCAAATCTTGGCAAGCGCGTTTGAAACGTCTTGGTCAAGCTCCGACCAAATCGGCTGGCGCAAAATTGAATATAAAATGTTGAACGAAGATCCGTTTCCGACAATACCAAGGGTGGAAATTGACTTTTTGACAGTCTCGTCCGCCGCTCCGCCGGCAGCGAGTTTTTGAGCCAAGTATCCGTTTACAAAAGCGGTCCAATCGGCGTCTTCTTTTTGTTCGTAAATCGCGGCGATTTTATCCAATACGCTCACGCGAACGTTCACGTCGTCAACGCCATAAAAGACGTCGGAAAAATCCTGCAAAACCGAATGGGGGTTCTTCTTGCTCTCCTCCACCGGATAAGAAAGAATTCCAGCTACGGCAAGGCCGGCCAAATCGCGGTCGCCCTTTAAAAGCAAGGCGTTCTCCACGACAAAGTCAACGGCTTTTTTGGCAAGAAGAGGGTCGCCGGAACTTTTTACGGCCGCGATTTTATCGTTAATGTTTCCTTTTGCAAATTTAATCTCCTCTTTTGCGGGAGAGCCGCTCTGCGCGAAGGCGGAAAAAGCCGCGAGCGCAAGGGCGCAAGAAATAAAAAGTCTTTTGGCGTCGCCAATCATTTGTCCACTCCTTCATTCAAAAATTCGGGATCGATAGCGGTTGGTATCTCTATATTATAACTATTTTCTTCGCTTTCCGTAACAGGTTTTGTCTCGTTTTCCGAAGCGGCTTCTGCGTTTTGTCCGCTTTCTTCGGCGGCCTTTTTGTCGTCGGCCTTTTGCTCGTCCTCAAGCTGGCTCAAGGCGACTTCGGCGTTCTTTTGGTCTTCCGGCAAAACCTTGTAGACGAATGACAAAATCGCGTTGCGCATTGACGGCTCTATGTGGAGGCACTCCAAGTGCAAGCGGCTTTGATTGTTGGCGGCGTTGTATTCAACGGAGCGAACCAAGCAATACATAAGAATCAATGTGTCGTCGATTTCGAACTGCAGCTTTACCTGAATGTTATTGACGCCCTTTCCGCCGACACGAATCAAGGCGCCGTCAGAGCTTATGTCTTCCAAGAAACACTTAAAGCCGGGCGCCGTCTCCACCTGCTCAAATTCGGTGACAGTCTCTTTTATGATGTAAAGCTGCGCAGGAATATGGCATTCTGTGCGAATCGACTTTCGCTTTTGCGCGCGGAAGAGGTTGTTCGAATGAGCGAGGTAAAGGACGTTTTGGCCCAAGAAAATTCCAGAAGCCAAAACCTTTGTGTCAAAGACGTAGCCCGCGTCTCCCTTTCGCCAAAGGTAAACGCTTATTTCCTTGTCCTTCCAATCCTCCGGCGGGATTTTTATTCTTCCGTCTTGAATTGGAATTGTGATTATCAAGTCGCGGGAATTGTTCAAAATGCGCGAGGCGAAGACTCCGCTCCCTTTTAAAATAAGGCGGAGCTTTTGTCCGTTTGAAAGAGCCTTGCTTGATTCCAAGCCCCTTCTGTTTTCCGAAGCCAATTCAATTTTTGTCCTGAACTTGTAAAGCTTGGCCAAAAAGTTTTGAGTCTCAAGGGAACCCTCGGTTCCTTCGCGCTTGGAAGTTTCTATAAGGTTTGAAATGCACCGTGTCAACGCGGCTGTCGACACAAAGAGGGATTCGGGCTCTTCCAAGTCGACGATTTTCGCAAGCTTCCACAAAATTGAAATCTCGCCCAAAGTAAATTTTTGGTCAAGGCCAGTCGCAAAAAAGTTGATTTTTGTCGAGAAGGTCTTTAAAAGCCATATAGCCAAGAGCAGAACTAACAATCCTAAAGATATGATAAGTATTGACACAAAAATCCTCTAACCTTAATATTATATGACAAAAATGATTTTTTTGCTACAGTTTTCTTTAATATTGTTGATTTTTGTTTGCCCCCCGCTTTTTGCAACTTTTTCGGAAAATTTGGCCGTCGATTTTTCAAAATTCAATTATTTTGCCCTCATAAGCCTTGTTTTAGCGCTTTTTTTGTATTTTCAGGACAAGAGGGAACGTTTTTCGCAAGGGAATCCCGTTCAAGACAAGAAACAAGGCCTTTGGAAAGCCGTTGACTTTACAAGCGGCTATTTTTTGACCTTTGGCTCCCTTGTCATTTGCGCCGCCCTCTTTGAGCTTATAGGCCTTGCCTTAAAAACTCCGTCATTCGAAAGCGTCATCCTTCCTAAAAACTTTTCGCAAGGCTTTTTTTGCGCCTTTACATTGGCTGCGGCCGCCTTTTACGAAGAATGCCTTTACCGCCTTTACCTTCCAAAGGCCATGAAAAAAATATTGGGCCGAATAAGGGCAGACGAAAAAACTAAGGCCGCCTTAAATTTTTTGGCGGAAGGCGCGGCCGTCTTGCTGTTCGCCTTTGCGCACCGCTATCAAGGGCTTCTGGCGCTTTTAAACGCCTTGCTTGCGGGAGTCATTTTAAGATTCGCTTTTGTAAAGTCAAAAAGCATTTGGCCGCCCTATCTTGCCCATTTAAGCTTCAACGCGACCGCGCTGCTTTTTTACGCCAACGTCAGTCCGCTTCAGTGACACGCTCAAAAGTCCAGGCGCTGACATTAAAAACGGCGTTAATTTTTTTTAGGGCGTCTTTTTCTTCTTGGCTTCTTTGCGAGCTGGGCTGGACTTGCAGCCTATAATAATAATTGCCTTCCGTTGTCGGCAAAAAAAGCGCCTTGTAAATGTTTCCGTCGCCTGAGTCATAATCTTTTTCAAGCGCGTCCTGCCAATTAAAGTCGTCCGCCAAAAGCGGCCGGCCTTGCAAGACAGCAAGCTTCGCGTGCCTGTATTTTTTGTCAGCGCCAACAATTTCCTTGGGAAAAATCTCCGGGTTGGTCCAAAGGTTTTCGCTCGCGCTTAAGTAAGGAGCCAGGGCTTCCGAGTCAATCGAAAATATTTTTTCGCGTTCAGGAACAAAAAAGAAAAGCCTATGCGCGGAGTCCACGCTTCCAAAAAATATTTTTAAGACAGATTTGTCGCCGTCAAAAAGGTCAAGATAAAAAGCGCCGCCCTTTTCCAAACCGTAAGCCTTTAGATTTCTTGTGTTCGAGATTTCGTAGACTGCGGCCTGTCTTTTTAAAACGGACAAAAAACTATTTATCAATGAGGAGTCGCCCGCGAAGAAAAGATTTTTTTCGCCGTCTAAATCTTTTTGTCCAAGCCAAAAGGAGCCTGTTTTTTGCAAGACAAGCTTTCCTTGGTCAAAATTTTCAAGCGCGATTTTTTGAACGGAATGCTTGGGATTTAAAAGAACCGTCGTAAAAGACTTTTCTTTTTTGGGAGCGGAAACAAAGTAAATCGCGCACAAGACGGCCAATAAAATTTGAAGGCGGTATTTTTTCATTTGCCTGCCTTCCTTCGAGCGAAATAAACCGCCATTAAAATCAGAATCGCAATCGGCGCGGCGGCGAAGTTCAAGAAGATCGAAAGATTTTTTGCCGCCTGCCATTCTTGACCGGAAGTTATTTTCCACAAAGAAAAATCCGCGGCTCCCTTGTTCTTTAGCGCGGCCATGTCGCTTTCGCCCGACAATTCCAAAAGGCTTGTCGTCAAATAGTTAAAGTTTCTAAAGTCGCCGTTTTCGCCGCCGCTTAGGGCCAAAAGCAAATCGTTTGCGAACAAGTCTCCGCTTATGACAAAAAGCTTTTTGTCCAAGCTTTTGGCCGCCAAGACGCTCGCCTCTTTTTGAACCAAGGGATCGGCTATCGCGCTTTTTGGAACGGTAAAAGGATTTGTGTCAAAGAGCAAGTCGGGATTTTTTTTGTCCGGCAAAAAGCGCCAAGAAGCCGAGCTTGAAAAAAGGACTTCTTTGGCTTTTGTTTTTTCCACCGTCAAAGGACTTGCCCAAAAAACGTTAACGCCGTAGGGAGCGCTTTCTTGCGGAAGGATGTTTATCCAAAGCGGATAGTTTACCGATTTGTTTTCGCCCTGCTTTCCGTCAGGCTCCGAGGAATAAAAATTGGCCCGGACGCAAGAAAGGTCCGCGCAAAGGGAATCGACAAATGAAATTCCAAAGCGTTCAAAAATCGGCAAAAGAAAGTCGCCCTTGTTCTTTGACACGGACCAAGAACCGTTTATGTCAACAGTGTACGGGCTTAGCATGGCCAAGACGGAGCCGCCGCTTTCCAAAAAGCGTTCGACCGCCGCCGCGCCTTCCAAGTCCAAGTCTTTTGAGCCAACGAGCACCATAGGAACGCTTGCGTCCAAAGTTTTGAATGGCAAATCGCTTGCCTTAATCACCGTCGTTTCAAAGCCTTCCAAATTGAGCCATTCGAGGGCGCTCTTGTAATCTTTTTCGGCATCCATTCCGTTTGCGCAAACGATATAAGCGCGGCGGCTTTTTTGGCTTGTCAAATAGTCCAGGCGCAAATTCAAGTCGTATTCAAGGCCGAAGGTCGAAAAGGCCGCGGGAATGTAAAGAGTCTTGTCCATATAGTCGATTACGATCGCGGAATAGGCGTTTACGTATTCAAGGGAATTTTCCTTTTGGCTTTGCAGTTGGAGGGGCTGCACGGAAAGCTCTTTCAATGTTTGCGCGGCGGCCGGCCGGCTTGCGTCAAGCTCCGCGTACGAAATGTTTTTGCAAGAGGCGCAAAGGGAACGCAAAAAATCTCCGACGTCACGAACTTGCGGATAAAGCTTCAACAGTTCCGAGGAACGGTAGTAAGAAATTCTAATTTTTTCCTGCGCCCCAGAAATTATTTTCTTTGTCCGCTCTGACGGAGAATAATTTTTGCCTTCGCTAAAGTCAAAGCGCTTGTAGGCCCTGCTTGCGTCCAAAAACAAAAAGACAAAAATAAAAACTATTGTCCATGAACGAAAGGCGCGGCGCTTGGCAAAATATTTTTTTCCCTTCTTGCGTTCCAAAACACAAGCGTTCAAAACAAGGAACAAAAGGGCCAAAAGCGCGAAAAACAAAAAGTCCCGGCTGTCCAAAATTCCCTTTGAGGCGGAATCAAAACGCCAAGCGAAACTCATTGACCTTATCGCGCCGGAAAGAAAGTCTCCCAGCTGAACATAAGTCAAAATGTTGTGCATGAAATTTATCGCGGCCAATGCCAAAACAGAAAAGGCAAAGTAAGCGGCGCGGCTTTTTAAGAGGCCGGACAAAAAGACGCAAAAAGAAATGGAAGCCGCGAAAAAAAACAAAAGGCCGGCATAAGAAACAAGAACCGCTCCCCCGTCCACGCTTCCAAAAAAGGAAACGCACACAGGAATCAAAATCGTCGGAAGCAAGCAAAGCGCGAAGACAAAAAGGCCCGCCAACAATCGCGCCGCGCCTTTTTGGAATTCGCCAAAAGGAAGGCTCTGGTCAAAGAGGCGGCTCCTTATGTTCATGCAAAAGGCCGGAACGAAAACCGAAAGGACATAGGGCATTGTCAAAAAGAAGGGAGCGAGCGAAGCGCTTCCGGCTCCTTGAACAAAAAAGCGGGTTCCAAAAAAGAAAGCCGCGGCGGAAAAAAGCGCGAACACAAGGGCCGCCATCCAATAAAATGGATTTATCGCGTAGGCAAAAAGCTCTTTTTGGATTAGGCGAAAAAAGGCCGCCGCATTTTTGGGCGTGGAACTAGAAGCGTTCGCAAGGCCAGAAGCGGCCGCTGCCGTTTTTGCCGTGGAATCGTTTGACGCGCCGGAATCGGCCGCAAGACTTGAATCGGTCGAGGCCGCGCCAGTCGCGGCAAAAAAAAGGTAGGCGTCTTCCAGGCTGCTCTTGCCGCTGGCCTTTATAAGCTCCTTGGGGCTTCCGCAAGCGACAACAGCCGCGTCTTTTATTATGTAGATTTTGTCGGCAAGAGCTTCGGCCTCTTGGATTATATGCGTTGAAAAAACTATGGCGCGGCCTTTTTTTAGGCTTTGGACAAGTTCGCGCATTTCGCGAATTTGTTCAGGGTCAAGGCCGGTGGCCGGTTCGTCAAGGATAAGAATTTGCGGGTCATGGACAAGGGCCTGCGCGAAGTTCACGCGCTGCTTATAGCCGTGGCTCAGCGATGATATTTTTTGCTTGAGAACTGCGTCAAGGTTGCAGAGGCGCGCGGCTTTTTTGGCGGCCGCATTTATGGTCTTGCCATCATTCTCCGCAAGGCGCAAAGCGGCGGCGGCTTCCAAAAATTCTTCCACCGTCCAATCGTCGTAAAGAGCAGGAACTTCGCTTATGAAGCCTGTCACAGCCTTTACTTCTTGGGGAGCCTCCGCCGCGTCAAAAATCGCGCCGTCGTTCCCTTCCACAAGAATATGTCCGCTTGAAGCGTAATGAAAGCCTGACAAGGCCTTTAACAAAGTGCTTTTTCCCGCTCCGTTTGGGCCAAGAAGAACTGTTATCTTTCCGCGCTCGGCCTCAAAGTTTATGTCCTTGCAAGCGGGCTTTTTTGAGGAGGAATAGGATTTGCAAAAAGAAAGGGCTCGGATCATAAGCCGTTCCGTCAATCCTCGTAAGGAATTTCAAAGCGCATTCGGTCGCGGCTTAGAATCGCTTCGGGGAAAATCTCTCTGGCCTCGCTTTCCAAAACGCCAAGCTCCTTGTCCGTATAGCGAGGGCTGTAATGGATCATGGCCATTTTCTTAACTTGCGCGTCGCGGGCGATTGTGGCGGCCTGCTTGGCGGTCATGTGCTTTTTTTCTTTTGCCTGGTCAAGAAGCGCGTCCTCGAACATTCCCTCGCAAAGAAGGAGGTCGGAGCCCGCCACTTCCTTGGCGATTGAGTCAAGGTAAAGGGTGTCGGTCACGTAGCTGAATTTTCTTCCCTTGCGCGAAGGTCCAAGAACTTGCTCCGGCTTTACTATAGTTCCGTCGCTGGCTGTGACTTCGTGGCCGCTTTGCAATTTTGACCAAAGGGCTCCGCAGGGAACCTTAAGGTCGGCGGCCGCTTTTGGATTGAACTGGCCCGGCCTGTCAAACTCTTCCAGCGTGTAGCCTACGCAAACCTTTGTGTGGTCAAGCGGGAAGGCGCGCACTTGAAAGTCCTTTTCTTTGTGAACGACGCAAGGCGCGGTGATTTCTTTCACTACAACAGGATAGTTTATGTACATGTCCAAAACCTTTCGGCTGGTCTCGATGTACTCGGCGATTTTGGGCGGGCCGTAAATGTAAAGGGGCTCGCTTCGCTCAACTTGGGCGCTGAGCATCATGATTCCCGGAAGGCCGGTCACATGGTCGGCGTGGGTGTGGCTTACAAAAATCGCGTTTATCTTTTTCCACTTTAAATTCAGGCGGCGGAGAGACACTTGGGTTCCCTCGCCTCCGTCAAACAAAAAGAGGTCGCCGTCGCGCCTTAAAAGAGCGGATGTAAGGTGTCTGTACGGAAGCGGCATCATTCCGCCGCAACCCAAAATAAAGCATTCCATGTTCATATTCTATTTTACCTTCCGCGAATTTTCTTCAAAACTTTTTTATGCCAAAAGGCCCGAACGCCTTCCGCAAGCACGCAAAGCTTATATATTCCTTTTAGGGGAACGTCGTAAGTTCCCGCGCGATGGACGTTCCTTCCGCCGAAACCGGTCTTAAAAAGATAAAGGCCGTGCATCGGATGGCTGGGATCGTCGGTGGGCGGCATTCCGTACATGTCGTAATAGCGGCTTCCGTAACCCTTTGCGTCGCTCATCGCTGTCCACTGCAAAAGGAAGTTTGGCATTAAATTTCTTTTTTTGTTGGAGGAACAGCCGTAAAGATAAACGCTTTCTGTCTTGGAAAAGAGCGTCATGATGGCGCCCAAATAATCGTCCTCGTGCTTGGCCACGTAAAGATTTACTTGCGGAACGTCGCCGCCTTTTTGCGCTTCTTGGGCCGAAAGCTCAAGCAAGTCCTTGTAATAGGCCTTTGCGTGCATCGCAATGCCGTCGCGGGCGCTGGTTTCCTTGTACAAAGCGTAAAAAATGTCTACAAAATCAGACAAGTTAAGACTGTTTCCAGAAACTTTTTCTATTTGCACGCCCTTTCGCTTGGCAAGGTTCACGTTGTAGCGCCACTTGTTTTTCATCGCGGCCAAAATTTCTTCTTCAGTTCGAATCAAGTCCACTTGCGTCGTGTCAGGCGGCTGGATGTCCACCGCGTTCTTTTTGCAGGAGGAACGGATTTTTTTTGCGGCAAGCCGAACGCCGGCGTTAAAGGAGTCGCGCTCGTCGGGCGTCGCAAATTCAACTTGCGGGTCAAAGCGGACGCAAATTGTGTTGGCCGGCAAAAGCGGCTTTAGAGCGGCGGCAAACGAGTCCAAAACCTCGCAAAAAGTTTCCGGGCTTAAAGCGGCCGCGCCATTCTTTTGGCCGCCGTCGACGGAAGCGCCGCCCTCTTGGCCTTGCAAAAGCCTAAAGGCATCCGCGTTCGGAAAAAGCGGAACATAGGCCAGGCTAAAAAATCCGCGCGCAAACGATCGGACCAAAATCGAAAAGTCAAATTGCTTTTGCGAAAGCTCCCCTTCGCCAAAAGAGGCGCGGGCCCGAATCAAGTTCCAGCCGTGGCGCGACTTAAAGAGGCCCCAAAAGGGAGTTTGCAAAAACGAGCCGCCGTTTCCGCTTGGAGAAAATTCCAGCTTTTGAACAGTGACGCCAAACAATTAATGAATGTCTCCGTTCACGGTAAAGTCTGTCGTGATGGCCTTTCCGGCAACCGTCAAATTGACGCCGCCGATTTGAACGCTCTTGTTGACAGTCTTGATTTCGACCGCGCAGAAGGTGTCGATGTCGATCACGTCGGGCTTTTTAAAGGCAGGATCGGCTCCTTCCAAAATTACCGGGTCGCCGGGCTTGGCCCAAGGCGCTGTCAAAACTTCGACGCAATCCTTTCCGTCGGCGTCCTTGTAGTCGGCGGCCAAAAGCATTCCGTGGCTTTCGATTCCGCGCATTTTTCGGGGAGCCAAGTTGGCCGCCAAAATTATGTTCTTTCCAAGAAGGTCCTCGGGCTTGAGGTAGGGACGCAAGCCGGACTGAACGATTCGTTCCGTTCCGCTTCCGTCGTCCATTGTCTCAACATACAATTTGTCGCCCTCGGGGTTGTTGTCAACCTTAAGGATTTTTGCGACGCGAAGCTCAATGTTCTTGTTAAAGTGCGCGGGCTGCTCGGCGGCAGGAAGCGGAGCGGGCTCTTCTTTTGCGGCCTTCTTGGCCTGCTCTTTCTTTTTGCCCTCGCCTTCCTTTCGTTCCTTTTGGCTTCCTGAGAATTTTTCCCTGAAAGCTTCCATCGTCTTTTTGTCCATCGGAGTGAAGTAAATCTCGGTCGGGCCAAGCTTGTCCAAGCCTTCCATTTTGCCCAAGTCGTTCCAATCCAAGCCTTCGAGAGTTGGCTGGCCGACGCGGCTTTCCTTTATGGTCTTTCCAAAATAGCCCATCACTTTTTGCGTGTACTGGGGCATGTATGAATGGGCCATGATCATCAAGTCTTTGATTACATAGCAAAGGTTGTAAATGAGTTTCTTTGCTTTTTCTGGATCTTCGTTGCGAGCCTTCCATGGTTCCGCCGCTTGGAAAGCCTTGTTGCAAATGTCGGCGATTTCAAAGATTTGGCGGAAGGCGTCCTTAAGGTTTGCCCATTCAAGGTTTTCGGTAATCTTGGCTTCCAAGTCCTTAACCTTGGCCCACAATTCTTCGTCAACGGGCGCTGCGGGAATCTTTCCCTCGTAGTACTTGTTGACGAACAAGAGGGTGCGGTTGACAAGGTTCCCCAAATTTCCTACAAGCTCGGAATTGATTTTTTCCTGGAAGTCCTTCCATGTAAACTGGAAGTCCTGCTTTTCGGGACGGTTGTAGAAAATGTAAAAGCGCCAAGCGTCGGCCGGAATGCCGGTTTCAATCGCGTCGCTTCCAAAAACGCCAACGCCGCGGCTCTTTGAAAATTTTCCGTCCTCGTAGTTGAGGTATTCGGTTGAGCTCATGTGGTAAAGCTTTGTCCAATCGCGGCCGCTTCCCAAAAGCGTGCACGGGAAAATTACCGTGTGGAAGGGAATGTTGTCCTTTCCGATAAACTGGAACAATTCAACGTCCTTTTGCTCGGGCTGCCACCAAGACTTCCAGTCAAAGGATTCTTTTCCGGCGGCCTTAAGCTCGTTGGCAAGCTGCTGTGTGATTGAGATGTAGCCGATCGGAGCGTTGAACCAAACGTAAAATACTTTGTTCTCGTAGCCTTGACGGGGAACGGGAATGCCCCACTTTAGGTCGCGGGTGATCGCGCGCTCGTTGAGTCCGTCGCGGATCCATGCCTTTGTGATGTTTATCGCGTTGTCGCTCCACTTTCCTTCGGCGCTAGTTTTTTCCATCCATTCGTTTAGCTTTTCGCTTACGGCCGGAAGGTTTATGTAAAGGTGCTTGGTCTCTTTTGGTTCGGGAGTCGCGCCGCAAGTTGAGCACTTTGGTTCCTTTAGCTCAATCGGGTCAAGAAGGCTTCCGCAGTCGTCGCACTGGTCGCCGCGAGCCTTGTCGCTTCCGCACTTGGGGCAAATGCCGTGAACATAGCGGTCGGCCAAAAAGCGCTGGCACTTGGGGCAGTAAAGCTGGGTGTTCGTTTTTTCAACGATGTAGCCGTTCTTTTCCAAGTCCATGTAAAGCTCTTGCGTTCGCTCAGTGCATTCGGGATTTGAGGTGCGGCCAAAAATGTCAAAGTCAATTTTGAACCAGTCGTAGATTTTTGTGTGTTCCTTAAAGTAGTAGTCGCAAAGCTCGCGCGGAGTCTTTTTTTCTTCCAGCGCCTTTGTCTCTGTCGCGGTTCCGTATTCGTCCGTTCCGCAAACATAAAGGGTGTCGTATCCCCTGCTCCTGCAAAAGCGGGCGTAAACGTCCGCGCTAAGCATTTGAATTAAGTTTCCTAAGTGCGGAATGTTGTTCACATACGGCAAAGCCGAGGTTACGAGTCTTCTTTTCATCATGCGCCTCTGTAAATTTTAGTTGAAGCATTATAATGTTTTTTGGCGGAATGTTCAAGCGTGGACGCGTTAGGGAGCGAATTCAACAAACTGAAAATCGCGCTAAAACTCCGCAAATTTTCTGCGGAAATCTTTTAAAAAATGCAAAATTCTTGATAAAAATTCATACCTTATAGTATACAAAACTATAAGGAGGTTTCGCATGGACGGAATCAACCCACAAATCACAGGCCGGACGCAGCCGCAGTTGCGCGACAGGCTTTTCATCGCCATTTTCGGCACAGACACCGAGCGCAGCAAGCGCTGGCGGCTGGACTTGTACAACGCCCTTAACGGCACGAACTACACCGACCCCGACGCGCTCACGCTGAACACAATCGAAAACGTCATCTACATCAAGATGTACAACGACGTGTCGTTTTTGGTCGACAGCCAGATGACGCTCTACGAGCAGCAGAGCCGCCCCAACGCCAACATGCCTCTCCGCGGCCTTTTGTACTTCGCGGAACTCTACCAAAAGCACTTGGCGCAAAAGGACTTGGACTTGCATTGGTCGTCGCTGGTGAAAATCCCAAACCCGCGCTTCGTCGTCTTTTACAACGGCGAGCCCGGCCGCCCCGAGCGATACAAGCTGCGGCTGTCAGAAGCCTTTGAGATTGAGGACAAGTCGGGCGACTTTGAGTGGACCGCGGAGGTCATCAACATAAATCCCGGCATGAACGAGAGCCTTGTCAAAAGCTGCAAACCGATGTATGATTATGTCAGGCTTGTGGGAAAAATTTCCGCCAACAAGAAGGCCGGCATGCAAATTGACAAAGCCGTGAACGAGGCCGTCGACTGGGCGATTGAGGAGAACTTTTTGGAGGGCTTTGTCCGCGAGCAAAAAGAGGAGATAGTCGGCATGTACTTGACAGAATTCAACGAGGAGCGCGCGATCCGCGGCTGGAAAAAAGAAGCCAGAGAGGAAGGTCTCGCCGAAGGCCGCCAGGAAGGCCTCGCCGAAGGCCGTGAGGAAGGTCTCGCCGAGGGCGCGCGGCAAAAGGCCGTGGAGAACGCGGAAAATCTTATTAAAATGGGCATACTGACTTTGGAGCAAATCGCGCAGGCGACAGGCGTTTCGCTAGAGCAGGCGCGGGAGCTTGCGAAAAAACAAGCCGTCACAGTTTAAGCCCTACCGCCCCCGCTCCTAGGCTTGCCGGCAATCTTGCTCCAAAACCAAACCGCCCCAGTCAACAAAAAAACAGGGACGGCGCGGCCGTCCCTGCATTGCAAGCCTAAAAATCTTGTCGCCAGCCAGCCGCGCCTTGCAAAGCAACCAGCGCCGCGGCGGCGCGCTACTGGGCCGCGCGGACCACGCGGAAGCCGTAATTGCTGTCGCGGCCCCAATTCTTTTCGCCATTTCGTGTGGCAACCGCAAGGTCTCCAATGCTTCCATCTATACTTGTAAAACAGCCGCCACGGATGATGCGGCTCTTAGAGTCCGACACAGGGCCAGTCGACGGCGTGCTGGGTGTTATGTCGCCGCCGCCCCAATCCCAGCACAGCTCTTGAACATTTCCGCTCATGTCGTAAAGGCCCAGTCCGTTGGCGCGCCTTGTCTTAACCTCGTGGGTCTTGCCTCCACTGTTGCCATTATACCAAGCCACATCGCCTGCCGTGTTGCTTCCGCTATATGTGTAGCTGTCGGCGTTCTTGTTGCGCGCCATGTATTCCCACTCCGCCTCGGTGGGCAGGCGGTATCCGTTGGCGCTAAAGTCAGCCTGAACACCGCCGTCAGAGTCGCCGGCTCCTGTATAATCCCATGTTGATGTCGAACCACGCGGACCGCAATATTTTCCTGCGTCGCTGATAATGCCGCTCCACTTTGTCGGGTCTTTTTCTGTTCCTATCTTGTACACCGGAGTCAAGCCTTCCGCCTTTGAGCGCAAGTTGCAGTAAACCACAGCGTCATACCAGCCAACGTAATACGCGGGATAGTTGTCGCCAAGGCCCTCACTGGCGTTTGGCAACATTGCGACATACTTGCAGTAGGTCTCATACTCTCCCTGCGTAACCTCGTGGTCGCAGGCGTACAGAGCGGGGATTGTGACGGTTCTGCCCGCGATAAAGACTTTGGAGCCTGAGACGGCGCCGCTGACAGTCTTTCCGGGGACGAGTACAAAGCCTTGGGGAATGGCAGGCTTGAACGCGGGCGTTACGGTGACGTTTCCTTTGGGCATCGTGAACGTCCGCTTGGAGTCGCTTGCGCCGCCGCTTCCGCCTAGGGGAACGTTGGCATCTCCATTTTTGGCGACAATCGTGTCCAGGATATAGTTATCGGCGGGGCTTATGGTCAAGGTGACAGTCTGGCCCCAGCCCACCGCGCTGGTCTTGTCGGCGGCGACGCTTCCGTTAGAGACTGCGGCCACCGTCACGCTGAACTTGGGGTTTACAAAGGCCGCGCTGACGGCAAGGTCGCTTTCGGGCATGGCAAAGGCCACGCCGCTTTGGGCGCCAGAGTCGCTTCCGTCTGACTTTGTGGCGGCAAAGCTTTCTATGTCGTAATATTGATTGGGAAGCGCCGTTATTGTGACGCTTGTTCCCGCCACAACGCCTGAGCTTGTTGTCGCCTCTGGTTCCGCTTTTACGCTTCCGTTTTGATAGTTAGAAAGCCTGATTCTGTAAAGCTTAAGGAAGGCGGCCTCAACCTTTACGCCTCCGCCAAAGGGAATTCCCTGCGGAACTACAAAGGTCTTAGGCTTCGTGGCGCGCGCGATTGTCTTTGGAAAGCCCGCCGGCATCGGGTCAACTGGAGATCCGCTTGCGTCAACCGGGGTCAGCGTTATGTCGCCTACAGTCCAGTCCGGGATTGAGTCGCCGTCGTCGTCGTTTCCTTGCGCTGAAAGCGTTACAGTCTCGCCTCCAAGCGCGGCCGCAGGGCTTGCGGTGACACTTCCATGCTCAAACGCGGGAATGTTCATCTGATACACGTCGTCCCACTTGGCCCACAGCTCAATGTCGCTAGAAAAGTCCGCAGTGCTTGTAAACTCCACTGTCTTTTCTGAATCGACATACCAGCTGTGGATTTTGCTTGATTCCTTTGTAGAAAGCGCCTTTACCGCGCTTAGCGTAACCACGCTGTTTCGGCTAAAGGAACGGGGCGCGGCAACGCTTCCGCCGTCGGCGTTGTATGTGATTGAGTAAACCGCGTCGGCCGTCTCCGCGCCGCTTGACGGGGTCACATTGCCCCGGCTTTTTGTTCCCGATGCGACCGCAAAAAATTCGCGCCACTCGCCGATGACCGCGCTTGCGTCCTGGCCTCCGTAAAGCCTAAAGACCGCGCAGTAGGCGCCCGGCTGCAAACTGCCTGTGTCAAGGACAGCCTTTGCGTCCAAAACTGTAATCTCTTTTTCTGTAAGAGCGGGGCTTACCGGGCTTGGAGCCACCTCGCCAGAACCGCTTACAGAGTAAACGCTTGCGGTAAGCCGCTTGACGCTGTTTAAAAGCGCGTCCGGGATTTCCGCGGTGATTTCGGCGCTTCCAGCCGAGCCTGTTCCTACGTTCTTTAGGATAAGACTAAAGGCCATCGTGTTGGCGCCGGGCTGTATCGTTATGGCGCTTTGGGCCTCGTAGACCGCGCCGCCGACTGTAGTGGCCGTAAGCGTAAAGTTGTATAAAACGCCGCGCTTTACGGCCACCTTTGCGTCTGCCAATAGCGGAAGCGCGTCAACAGATCCGTCGCCCCAGCTTTCTGCGATTGGCTCTATGCCCGCGCCAGCCGAGGGCGCGGCAAGGTCAAAGCGGCCAAAGGTAACGCTTGACGCGTCGGGCTGGGTGTTGCGGCTTACGCCGTCAAGGCCTGAAGCGGCCACAGACAGCGTGACATAGTCGCTAGGCTCGCCGCCTTGCGCGCCTTGCGACAAGCCGGTCTGCGCTCCGTCAGAGATGCCGGTACAGGCCGCAAAAAGCGCTGCGGCGGCAATCGCGAGGGCCGCGGCAAAAATAGCGGCGCGCGCAAACGTCTTTGTCTTTTTTGTTGAACGAAACATGTTAAAAAAAGTCATAGCATTACCTCCTATTGAAGTTTGCGAAGCAAAATCGAGCCATATCTTAAACTGGCGTTATCATAATGTCTTTTTTACGACGGCCTGGGCGCTGTAAAGCGCTCCGTTCCTTACGCAAACGGCCTGCACGGAATGCGCTCCCACCTGGTATGACGCGCCGCTCAGGTCAAGGCTGTAGGCCGTTCCGCCTGAATGCTTTTTAACGCCGTCAACATACCAGTTTATCGTGGGGTTGGCCACGTTCGTTGTCACCGTAAAGTCAAAGACGTTAGATCCCTTGTCCACGGCCACAAGCATAAAGGTCACAAGCTCTATGTCCACCTGAATTCCCGCTTCAAACTGAATGTAAACGCGGTTTGACACTTGCATGGCAAGAACGCTTCCGTTTACGGTTTGCGTGGCCACGGCATACAAGTATTTTTCATCGTCAGAAGCGCTTGGCGTGTATGTCTTTGCGGTCGCGCCCTCGATGGCGCTGCCGGGGCTTGTCTCTCCGTCGGCCAGATACCACTGCCAGCTGACGGTCGGCGCGTCGCAAACGGCGCCTCCGACATAGGCCGTGGCCGTGGCTTCCATTCCCGCCTTGACTTTTGCCGGCGTGACCATCGCGCTTGTGATTGGCTTGTCCTCTTTGCACATCACAGAGCATTCCGCTGTAGCTGGCGGCCAGTCGCTGCCTGAGCCGCAGTTGGGGTTGGGCGTCGCCGTCACTTTTATCTTTATAGACTTTCCGTCGTTGGCGGGGCTTTCAAGATATTTTTTTACGTCGTCCCAGTCGCTGTCTCCGTCGCCGTCAAGGTCTGGGATTGGGTTTCCGCTTTGGTCGGTATATTCTTTTGTCACGTCTATGTTGTCGCGGTAGTTTGTGTCAACCTTAGGCTCGCCAAGGCTGCCGGTCTGGCTGTTGTAAACGTCAAAGGTGTCCACTTTTCCGTCAGCGTCCGTGTCGTAGCCGCCGTTGGGGAATGAGTCAGGGTTAAGCGAAACCTGCGGCTCTGGGATATAGTTGACGGGCGGAACAAGGCTTGCGGGCGCGTAGCCTGGAACTTTCACCGTCACAGGAAGGCTTCCGCCGGACAGCTGCGGGTCAATCGGATTTGGGTCGTCCAGGTTGAACGTCAGGGTACTCGTTCCGTCGCCGTTGTCCGTCACAGTTCCCTCAACCTCAACAAGCCTTTCTCCTCCGCCTGGAAGCGCGATTGCGTATACGGCCTTGGGCTTTGGCGTCGGCGCGATAACTCCGTCAACCTTAACGTCAATTATGTGCGGCGCTGGGTTTTGCATAGTAGGCGCGCCGATTATGTTAAGCGGCTTTAGCGGAACCGACGTGGGCTTTAGGTCTTCCATCATACTTGAACAGGCGGCAAAAACAAACGCCGCCGCGAAAAGCGCAAAGAGCGCGAGCCTTGTCTTGAACATGCTTTTCATGAATTCCCCCTTACCTGCTGATTATGAATTCAACGCGGCGGTTCTTCCACCAGTTGGAGCGGTCGTCGCGGGCTGCGATTGGGTCTGCGCTTCCGCGTCCAACCGCAGACACGCTCTGGGCTTCAATTCCGCGCTGGACAAGCAGGTCGGCCATCATCTGGGCGCGGGCCTGGCTAAGGGGAAGCACGTCCTCTTTTTCTTCCTTGTCCGTTCCGCTAAGGTTGTTGCCGTATCCGTTGACCCGGACTTTTGCCGCGCTTCCTATGGAGAGAACTTTTTTGTATATGTCGTCCACCGTCTTGTTCAACTCCGCGCGCTGGCTTACGTTAAGGTTGTTGAAGGTGGCGCCGTTGGGGTCAAACGGAAGCGAGGTCATCTCTATTTTCCATTCGTCCGGCCCGCTCCTTTCAAGGACGATTCCTGTCTTGATTTCAACCGAGCCTTGCACGCTCGCCTCAAGGCTTTCCATGCCAAGGCGCTCCTTGTCCTTTGCGCTAGGAACGACTTGCAGCTGCGCCTTGTAGATGTTGTAGCTAAAGACGCCCTCGCCCTGGTCGCCCTTTCCGTCCCAAACGATTTCTTCGGGCGGGTTTCCGCCGCCAGTCCAAGTCCTAAAGGTGTTTCCGTTTGGCTCAAGAATTTTAAGCGACCATGATTCGGCCGCGCGAGCCAAATATTTTGTTGACGGACGGAATGTTATTGTGTCGCCCTCTCCGTCGCCGTCGGGAGTGAAATCTTTTAACTCTTTGGGGTCAACGCCCAAAAGCAGCTCTGGCTTTGCCAAAACTTCTGAAAGCTCTTTTTTAAGCTCCTTAGAAAGCGCGGCCTCCTGCTCCGGCGTAAGGTTTTCGTCGCCTGCAAGGGCGGCTTTTTAGCGAGCCTCTTCCTCGGCCTTAAGACGCGCCTCATCTTCTGCGGCTTTTTGCGCGGCAAGGGCGGCGGCCTCCTCTGCCTTGCGCCGATTTTCCTCTTCCTTGGCCTTGCGCTCGGACTTGGTCCTGATTCCCTTTCCCATGGAAAAGAGGTCTAGATGCCAGACGGCGCCTAGCCTAAAGCCCAGCTCGTTGACAACGTTTCCGTGCCGCTCGGGGCTGAACGTCCATATCGGGCTAAACTCAAATTCAAGCTTTTCAAATTTTTCTCCCGGCGGAGTCCAGCGCAGCGCCGGCGAAATCATGAATATCTGGTCGGTGTACCAGCCGTCGGCGGAAGAGCCGTTTTTTCCTTTTACGCGGCTTGCGTCGATTCCCCAGCAAATTTCAGGCTGGAACGAAAAGCGCTGGTTCCACGCGGTAAAAGGAATTCTTAAAAAGGCTCCAAAGGCAAGCCTTATGTTTCCCCTGCTGTCAAGCGTTGAATTTTTTTTGGGAACGGTTGAGCCTACTTCAAAAATTCCGCTCGCGCCCAAATCCATGTTGAGCGGCAAAAATCTTGGCAGCGTGTACTCTCCGTGAACTCCAAAATTTACGCTTGCGGCGGCGTAGTCGCGCCAGCCTCCAATCGCATACGAGTTGTTAAAAAAAGCGCCAAAGCCCAGGCCTTCGTGCCTTGGAACCTGGTCGCTAAAAAAGACAAAAGGGCTTTCCGCAAAATTCGGAAAAGCCGCCGCCGCCGCGAAAATGGCGACAATAACAAGCTTTCTCATAACGAGCGCTCCTTAAAAAGAAATTTCTTTGACGTTTTGAATTGAACAAATAGAAAAAAATCCCCGTTTGGCCGCAAACGCGGACGCAAAGGGGATTTTGCAATTAAAGAGAATATCTGCTGTCTTGATTTTATGGGAACTCGAATGGCCCGCAAAAACTTGCGGGCGTAAATTTTGCCTATGCTCTTGCGGCTTGCGGCTTGCGGCTTGCGAATTTTGGCCGCTCAGCGCGTTTTTGTCAAGCGCATTCGCAAAAAAATCTACAAAAAATTTCATCCACTCTCCTACAAGCGCAATTATAACATATCATTAAGATTTCGTCAAACTTTTTTGCAGGATTTTTTTGGGGAAATTTCTGGCAAGGCTAGGAATACTCGAAATGGGAGGCACGCTATGGGTTTAGTTGAAATTCTGAAGCTGGCTGCTGCCTTGTGGGGCAAGACGCCGTCAGTTTTTGCCGAACAAGAGCTCCCAATAAAGGCGCTCGTATTCTTCTTTGGCGACGGTTTTCCAAGAGTAAACGGCTCTCAAGCGTTTGGCTCCCTCGCGAATCACCTTGTCAAAGCATTTTGCGTTCTTGAGCTTTTTTTGCGCCAAGTCAATCATCACCTGAGCCAAACGCTCCGGCGTGTTGGGCTCGTACAAAAAGCCTGTCTTTCCGTTTAGGATTTTGTTGAGGCCTCCGGTCGCGTGGGCGACGGGAATCGTTCCAAAAATCTGAGCGATGTAGTCTTCGGTTCCGCATGGCTCAAATTCGCTTGGCAAGGGAGCGAAGTCAGCGCTGGCGGTGAACATTCTGCTCATGGACTTTTCGTAGCCGTAGTAAAAGACGACTCGGCCGCGGTTTTCGTTGGCAAAAGCGGCGCATTGGTCGCGCAAGGCTTCCTCGCCCTGGCCGTTGATTATCAAGCGGGCTTCGGGAACTTTTTTAAGCAATTCGCGCGCCGCTTCCAAAAGGACAAGAATTCCTTTTTGGCGAACAAGGCGTCCGTGGTACGCAAAGAAGACGCGGCCTTCTTGGTCAAGCCATCCGCTTTTGGGCATGCCCATAATTTCGGGGGCGTCGCGGCCTGCGATCTTGTCCAAGAAATACTCGCGAGTTTTGTACTTGCCGCTAAGGTCCAGCTTTTCGGGATTGAATTCGAAAGGAAGGCGCGACGACTCGACGCTTTCAGGCTCGTAGCGGGCAAGGTCAAAGCCGTTTGTGATTCCTACAATGCGAATCTTTTTTTGCGCGAAGATTTGAGAAAGTCCGTCGGTGTTGGGATTTTTGGGATCCGCCAATTCCTTCGCGTAGTCGGGAGAGACTGTCGTCAAAACTCCGTAAAGGCTTGCAAGCAAGTATGGCTCGACGCGGTCGCCGTTCTTGGCTTTTTCCAGAATGTCGTTGGCAATGCCTGTATAGAACTGCGCCTCGCCCACGTCCTTAAATTCGTGGTGGTAGTAAGGGCCGGCGTTGTGGATTGTGACAACATACTTTGTCTTTCCAAAACAATTCTTTTTACCGGCGTTTATTATTGCGGGAAGAGCCGCAGCGCATGCGTCGTGGCAATGAACGATTTGGGGCGAGTCGTTTTTGGAACAGTACTCTTCTCCGTAAGCGAGAATGGCCTTTTCAAAAACGGTATTCATCAAGTGCTGGTCGGCGTAGCCCTCGCCTATTTTGCAGTTGGGGAAAATTTCCTTGTCCGCGGCGCAGTAAGTGTAAACGTTTTGCTTGGCCCAAAAGCATTGCGCTCCGACCAAGATTATTTTCACTCCGTTCAAAAAGCCGCTTGAATAAGAAATCAAGTATCGTTCGCCGGCGGAGTCGACCGCGGCGGAGTATTCGTTCTGTCTAAAAGTTCCAAGGCTTTGGGGAGTGACGCAGCCATAAAAAGGAATAAAACAAACCACGTCGTGGCCCTGTCGCGCCAAGGCTTCGGCAAGAGAGCAAACAACATTTTTTACGCCGCCGGCTTCGGCGATTCCCGCGTATTCGCGGGCGACCATCCAAATCTTCATTTTGAAATGTCAGGGCGCAGGGCCTCCGCTCCGTCTAAAAAAACATGAACAGGCTTTTGGCCCATGTAGGCCGTAAGCATCATTCTAATCACTCCGACGCGGCCGCCTTGTATAAAGGCCTCCTGCGAGCAAAAAAGCGGAATCTCGCTTGCGTCAAAGGCTGCCTTTCCAACGCGCAAGGCGGTGGCGGGATTCATCGCGTCAAGGTCTTTTGTAAGAGTCCAGTGCAGGGAGATTACATCATCCTTTTGAACGCCGTTTTTTTGGACGACAGCGTTAAAAAGCTTGACGGCTTTTTCTTGTATCGACTCTTTTGTATTTTCCGCAAAAATCGCGCCGCGGGCGGCATACACTCTTTTTTCCATAATCAAATTCCGTTCCCCGCCGCTCACTCTATAGAATCAATCGTTTGCAAAGTTTTGTTGATGTTGTCGGAATTTTTTATCATGTCCGAAAGCTCAGGATATTTTTTTAAGGTCTCTCCAAGTCTTTCCATCTTTTGCATCGTAGTCTTAAAGCGGGAACTTTCCTCCGCTTCCTTTTGGGCGTTTTTCGCCGCGCTTTCGCTTAAGGCCTTTGCGTATTGCTCGTAAGACGCGGCCGCCTTTTTGTAAAGCGCAAAGTCAGGAACCATAAACTTTTTTAGCGTCACAGATTGAATTTCTACCGCGCCGTTTTGGTTCAAAGAATATTCGTTGGCGGCTTCTTGCGCGACGCTTTGGGCCTTTTCAAAATCGGCTCCGTTTTCTGAAATGGCGGCCGCAAGAATTTTTTGCGCGGCAATGCTTGCAAAGTCTTCGGCGCGGCGGTCCAAAAGTTTGTTCAAGTCGTCTTGGCTTTGAATCTCGCCCGCCTTTAAGAGGACCGAAATTTGTTCCAAAGAAACTTTTGTGTCGATTGAAAAATCGAACGAATATGAAAAATCGGCTTCGCCGTTAAAGACCTTTGCGTATTCCTTTCCGCTCGGCAAAAGGCCCGAAGAAGTTTTTTGAAAGTTAAGAGTTTTTGGAGTGAAGTTGACTACGCGCGCGTTTGTCGGCAAAAGAAATTCCCAAGACCAAGAAAACTTGTCGTGGGTCACGGGATTTGGATTTACTCCGCTTGTTTTTGAAACTACAATTCCGACATTTCCAGATTCAACTTTGAACTGAGTCCAGCCCGTGTAAAAAACATAGCCGGCAAAGGCAAGCAAAATTACGAGACACAAAAAAAACGAAGTTCTTTTTTTCATATTGAAATTATAATGGAAATGCGGTATAAAATTCAAGATGCAAATAAAATTTTCAAAACTGCGAATAGCTCCCTTTGTCTACTTGATGCAGAAAATCTTTTTCCGCATGGCAGTTTTTTCCTTTATGCTGGTAGTTTCGCTGGCCCTTTTGTACATGGCCGGGAACACGCAGGAATTTTTGGACCAGAGCCAAGCCTTTATTTTGCAGAGCCTTATTTATCTTTCGATCACTTTGATTTTTGCCGCGCTTTTGGCCACGATTTTTATGGTCTTGGACTCAATCTTGTCGAAATTCACTTTCACAAAAAAGATAATCACATTAATTTTCTATATTATTTGCATAATTCTTTCCACCGCAATCGTGCTTGCGGCAAGAACAGTCTTGGTTTTGGCGGAAGGAACGGTTTAAAGCGCTAAAAAAGATTGTCGGGTCAAGCCCGACAATGACATGGTGGTCAATCAGTCATTCCCGCGCTTGATTGTCCGCGCTCTGTCAAGAGCGCAGTTGAATCGCATCCTATATCAAAATGGAGCGAAGCGACATACGCGGGAATCTTTTAACCTGAATATTTTTCGCTGTAAAGATTCTTTGCAAGGCTAAGAAGCGCGTCGCGGCTGTTCATCGACGGGTCGTCCGTCACCGTCTCGAACAATTCCTTTAAAATCGCGCCAAGCTTTTTTCCGGCGGGGATTCCAAGCGCGATCAAGTCCGCGCCGTTCACGGCCAAGTCCTTTAGGCCCATCGCGCTTTTTTCTTGCAAGACCTTGTCGACGCGCTCCTTTAATTCCAAGAGTTTTCCGCAAACGGCCGCGTCATGCAAGCGGACAGGAACTTTATGCATTCCGTAAATGTCGGCCAAGCGCAAGTCAAAGAGCGAATCTATGTTTTGCGCGCCGACCCGCTGCACAAAACGGCGGACGGCGGCGTCGGACCAAGAGGATTCGTAGTTGAACATGTGCTCTTTTATAAGATGGCAAACCGCGTCAATTTGCGCGTTTGAAAATTTTAGGCGGACCATTATGCCGCGCGCCATTTTTTCGCCGGCGATTTCATGGTTGTAGAAAGTGATCTTGCCAGCTTCGGCGCGCTTGCAAGAAGGCTTGGCCACGTCATGGAAAATCGCGGCCAGGCGCAGAATCAAAAAGCGGTCGCTGTCATTCCCGCGCTCCGACGCGGGAATCTCTTGGACAAAAGATGTCCGGGTCAAGCCCGAACATGACATGGGGCCGCGCAAGACGGCTCCGTCGCAGGCGTAAAAGTTGTGGTCCAAAACGTCAAAGCTGTGAAAGCCCCTCTCGTCGCTCTGGACGCAGCCCCGTCCTTGCAAGAGTTCCGGGATAAAAATTTTTAAAAGGCCGCTTTCTTCCAAAAGTTTAAGGCCGACGGACGGAATGGGCGACAAAAGAATTTTACAAAGCTCGTCCCTAAAGCGCTCCAAGGAAATGCCGGCCGCCTTTTTAAGTATGTCCTCGCGCAAAATTGCGGCCCAAGTTTTTTCTTCTATCTTAAAGCCAAGCTGCGAGGCAAAGCGGACCGCGCGGACAGGGCGGAGGCCGTCTTCCATAAAGCGCTCGGAAGGCTCTCCCACCGCGCGGATAGTCTTTTTTTGTATGTCGTCCGCTCCGCCGTAGGGGTCTACGATATGGCCGTCCTTAAGGCTAGCCGCCATCGCGTTCATCGTAAAATCGCGCCGGCTAAGGTCTTCTTCTATGCGGCCGGCGTACTCAACCTTGTCCGGGTGACGGCCGTCGGAGTAATCGCTTTCGGTGCGGAAGGTCGTCACTTCTATCGCTTGCTTCATAAAGTGAACGGTGACAGTTCCGTGCTTGATTCCAGTGGGAATTACGCGGCGAAAAATTTTAATGACTTCCTCAGGCTTTGCGTTTGTGGCGACGTCCCAGTCATGAGCGCCCTTCCCCATAATCTCGTCGCGGACGGCTCCTCCCACAAGGTACGCCTCAAAGCCCGCTTCTTCAAAAAGAGAATTCATTTTTTGCAGTTCGTAGGGAATCTTTACTCCGCGCATAATTTTACCGCAAACAAATATAGCATATTTCGCCCAAAAATTTAAGGGGGCGGCGGAAAAAAAATCCCGGAACCGCGAACGGCCCCGGGTAAAACTGTCTCCGATAGTTAGAAGTTAGAAAGCGCTAGTTGAAGACGCGCACGCTGCAAGCTCGGAATTCAGATGTTTTGGCAACACCCCCGCCGCCACTTGTGTTGTTTACAAAAACAGCGTTATTTGGATTTGAGCCCAATGATATGTCAAAGCAGCTTGAAGACCACATCCATTTTTGCTCATCAATCTTAGTTGTTATTCCAAGCGCGTCAAAGGAATTGTTAACAGTTTCTTGGTTTGCGTACAGGGTGTTCAGCTCTTTTTCGGCTGGAAGATACCAGTTGTCGTCGTTGAAAATGCCCTTTCTGTTATCCATTTCGGCAAACCAGAAGGCAGGATATGCGCCTGCGCTCCAGACAACCATGTGCGGGTGCGCGTTGCTTTTGTTTACGGCTCCGTCGTCTTTAGATTGTGTATATTCATTTGTGTTGTAAAGGCCTGCGCCGTCAGAGCACCACTTTTTGTCTTCTCCAATTTTTACGCCCACGCCTTTTTTATTTGCGGCGTCAAAAATAATTGCGACGGCGGCGCTTTTTTGTGAAGCGGTCATTTTATCCCTGTCAGCGTAGCGCACTACACGGCCGTCGTCCAGCACGATGTCGCCAAGCTCTTTTGCTTCTGTCGCCGCGACAGTGGGCCCGGTAAAGAATGTCGCGCTTACCGTCACGTTTTGCGCCGGCATCGTGAAGGTTCTTGTAAGTCCGCTTCCGCCCAAATTGCTCACTCCGGTCACGCTAATTGAATCGGCCGTGTAGTCGTAATATTTGTCCGCGGCTATTACAAGTGTTACCGTCTGGCCGTAAGTTGCGCTTGTGATGGCCTGGCCGCTTGCGTCTTTGGCGGTGACAGTTCCGTTTGCAATTCCGCTTGTGGTGATTGAATAATTAATCTTAGTGAACGTCGCGCTTATAGTGACGTTACCTGCCGGCATCGAAAATGTTCTTGCGCTGCCATTGGTAATTCCGCTCCCTGACAGAGTAATGGCGCTTGCAGAAGTTGATGCAGAAATTGAGCCGAGTTCATAGCCAGTATCAGGTTTAATTGTAAGGATTACAGGTGTGTTATAAGCGGCGCTTGTAGCATTTGAAGTTGAAATTGTATCAACTGTAACACTTCCGTGTGACATTGCCTGCTTTGTAATTGAATATGATATTTGTGTAAAAGTCGCGCTCACAGAGACATTTTCCGCCGGCATAGTGAAGGTTCTTGTAAGGCCGTCGCCGCTTGTTGTTACCGCTTCGCCGCTTGCCTTTGTTACGGCAATGCTTGAAAGTTGGTAGCCAGTCGCAGGGCTTGCGGTAAGAGTTACTGTCGCGTTCGCTTCTGCTGTGCTTGCATTTGTTGAATTTACGCTTGCGGTAACCGTTCCGTTTGAAATGCCAGAGGTGGAAATGTTGTATTCCGGCGCGGCGGTCTGCACGGTCCAGCCAGCGGGAATGCCGTTCGCGCCTGTAGGCCAATTTGCGCCGTTGACTTTTATGAAGTTTCCATCGCTCGCCGCGTTCTTCGTCCAATTGCTGGTATTGTCGGTGGTAATTCCGCTTTCAGCAAGACATTTTATATAGTTCAAGCTTGTGCAAGCCATAAACATACTATTGTAGCATCCCTCTTTCAGTTCCTTGGCGGGAAGCTCTGGCGCGTTTTGCAATTTGAAGCAAGCCATGAACATTCCGGTGTAACATTGGCTGGCCAGTGTTGTCGCCGGAAGCGCGGGCGCGTTTTCAAGGATTTCGCAACCGTTGAACATTTGCATGTAGCATTTGGGAGCCAAATTTTGGGCGGGAAGTTCCGGAGTTTTTTCCAATTTTACGCAACCGTAGAACATTTTTGTATAACAAGAGTCCACCAATGTCGTCGCGGGAAGAACGGTCGGAACGTTGGTCAAGGAGGAACATTCGCCGAACATATTCTTATAGCATGATTTCGTCAATGCCGTCGCGGGAAGCGCGGGAGCCCTTTCCAATTCCTCGCATTCATAAAACATGCTGTCATAGCATGATACCGCAAGCGTTGTCGCAGGCAACTGCAAAGTTATTTTGGCATGGCTCCTTATTTTATTCTTTTGGTGGCCTATAAAGTCTGGAGTGTGATAGTCCGTGAATAAGTTGGCAAAAGCGGAGCTTTCCTTGACAACGGTTAAATTTTCAAAATCAGTCGAGCTTTCAAGGCTCATTACATTTCCATAAACATAGCAAGATTTTCTGCTGACAATAGTGAAATATTTGCCCGCCACGCTATCGTTCTCAGAACCGTCCGCATACAGGGCAACCTTATCGCCAGCCGCAACATCTATATACGCAACATCTCTGTTTGTGCCAAGATTTGTGGTTGTTACAGTCTCAAATTCTCCGCCGTTCTTTTTATACTTGAACGTGGACCAAGGATTTGTAAAAACAAACTTTCCGTCTTCAATCGCCTCAAGCGTGAGCGGAATTTCCAGCTCTGTCGGAGCGGGAGCGGGCGTTGAAGGTTGCGCCGGCGCTCCGGTCGGCAATCCAAAAAGGGCCGCGTTGTTGCTGTCGCTGGCGTTGGAACAGCCGACGGCGGCGAACAAGAATCCAAGAGCCGCGATGATTGCGGCCAAGCCAAAAAACTTTTTCATCTTTCTTCTCCCAAAGAATAAATTTTTTCCGGCTTTTCCCCAGCCGGTTGCCGCTATTTTATAATTCCGAACGTTACAAACTAGTACAAAAAACGGACCAAAACAGCGACAAACTAGTACAAATTTTCAAAAAACCAGCTACAAATCAGTACAAAGTCCAAAAACTCCAAGGATTGACGCAAATTTGAATTAAGCGCTATAATGTTTTAGGAAAAAAAGTTATGGACAAGCTAAAGGAACTTTACAATATATACTATTATATTTCGCCGTTGGACCAGGCGGACTCGGCGGAATCAAACCGTCTTCTTAATTTATATTGGAGCGGCATTTGTTTTTTTGTCACGCTCGCGTTTCTTGTCCTTGAGCTTGTCTTTAAGAGGGAATACTATCATGAGCACAGACTGCAAATCTTATATATGGCGGGCGCTTGCCTTTCAATAGCGCTTTCTTTTGTCCTATCCATCGCGACAAAAAATGTTTCCCGCGAAAAGGCCTACATTCTAAAGACGCTTCCGTTTTACGTGATTTACTGCTGGTGCGGAACCACTTGCCCAATCATACTTTTTTACAACCAAGCGAACCATTACAATGGACTGATAGTTTTTCTTTGCGCGACAAACATCGTTTTGTGCATATTCACCGCGTCGCTGCCTCTTCTTGCCGTCATTTTCGCGTCATGCGCCGCAATGGTTCCAGGCGTCGTCCGTTTTTTTGGAGTGTACGGAACCTTTAACTACGCGGTCGCGGTTCTGATTATTTTCGTCCTTTTCTTTATCAACAGATACAGGCTAAAGCAGCGTATCGCGCTTGTCAAAAAACAAAGGAGCATTATTGAGGCAAAGACATTCGGCAACTTCACCATTTTGCACGAAGGAAAGGCCATAAAATTTTCCCGCAGCAAAACCACGGAGCTTGTGGCCTACCTCATTTGCAAAAACGGATCTTCGGTCAACACAAAGGAGCTGCTTTGCGCGCTTTATGGGGAACACGCCGACTCCGCCCGCTACGGCTCCAGTCTCCGCGTCCTTATTTCCGACGCAAAGCGGACGTTTGCCGAACTTGAAATCCAAAACTTCTTCACCGCCGAATACAACAACTTCCGCATAAATCCTGAAGCGGTAAAATGCGACTACTACGACTTTTTGGCCGGCGACTCCAAGGCCATAAAGGCCTACGCCGGCGAATTCATGAGCCAGTACAGCTGGGCCGAAGACACCGCCGCCTTCTTGGAGCGCAAGGCGCTTGCGTAAACGCCGCGCGTTGTCATTTACGCGCTTGTTGTCCAAGACTAAAATTCGCGCTACAATATTCCCCATGCAAATAATCGTGTTCACAGGCGGCGAGGCTCCCGCGCCGGACAAGGCCGTGGCCTACTTTAAGAACATTTTGGCGGCCGGCCAAAAGCCGGACGCTGTAATCGCCGCCGACTCGGGCCTTGAAACTCTCCGCGCCTACCAAAAATATTTTAAAGGCCTTTACGACTTTGCGCCAAGCATAATTTTGGGAGACTTTGATTCGATAAGCGACAAAAAAATTCTGGACGAATACGACGGCGCGACAATAGAGCGTTCCCCTTCCTACAAGGACGACACCGACACCGAGATGGCGCTAAAGCGGGCTAACGGCATTGCTCGGAACTTTTTGCAAGGCCAAAAAACGCGGGGCTTCCCTAACCTTTTTGGCTTGACAAACCAAAAGACTTTTGTCAGCTTAATTGGCGGCGCGGGCGGCCGGGTCGACCACTTTTTGTCAATCTACAATTTGTTCGGAACAAAAATCGCGCCAGACGCTTGGCTTTGCGGAGAGCAAGTTTTGTGGAAGGCGGAGCGCGAGTCGTTTAGCGTAGGCGGACTAAAAGCCGGCGACGTCATCTCAATTGCCCGCCCCTTTGGAAAAAATCATGTCGGAAAAATCCGTTCCCAAGGGCTTGAATGGGAAAGCTCAGTCTTTAGAAAAAACGGCATGCCAAGCGTGAGCAACACGATAAAAGAAGAATTTGCAAGGCAAGGCCGCCCCATCCAAATTGAATTTTTGCGTGGAACTTTTGTCCTTATCGCGCCTCTTTTTGCAAGCGTCCAATTAAATAAAGGCAGTACGAAAAAATAAAGAAGGTCGCGCTGACCCAGGCCGCTTGGTCGCAAAAGCAAATCGCGGTCCAGCCCATCGACGGCACAAGCGCAAAGCTTACAAAAATTCGCGCGAGCATTTCTATCACGCCCGAAATTATCGCGCGGTTTGAATAGCCCAAGCCTTGGACTGTAAGGCGAGACACGTTCAAAAACGGAATCACAAGATAAAAAAAGCCGCTTATAAAAAGAAATTTTTGCGAAGCGTCCAAGACGTCTGCGTTCTTTGCGGAAATAAAAATCATCGAAAGCTGCCTTCCAAAGAAAATCAAAAGAACGGCGAGCGCGGCGCCCAAAAGAACTCCGGCGGCAAGGCCTTGGCCAAAGCCTTTTTTTATTCTGTCAAATTTATGGGCGCCGTAGTTTTGGCTTGCAAATGTCGACACCGAAGCCGCAAGCGCGTCAAATGGAGAGATCGCGAATTGCTTTATCTTTGAGGCCGCGCTAAAGGCCGAAACGTAAACCGTTCCGAGCGCGTTGTTGGCCGCCTGCATTATCATAGAGCCGATTGCTGTAATCGAAAATTGCAAGCCCATCGGAACTCCGATTTTTACCAAGGCGGCTGCTGTCTTTATGTCAAAAACCTTGTTCTCTTTTTTTAGGCGGAGAATTTCAAACTTGGCTCGAATGTAAAGCAAACACAAAAGGCCGCTTGTAAAAAGCGAAATGACAGTGGCAAAAGCCGCTCCAAAAACTCCCCAGCCAAAGCAGACGATAAACAGCAAATCCAGCGCGACGTTAAGCATCGTCGAAAAGACCAAAAAGGCAAAAGGCGTCTTGCTGTCACCCACCGCGCGCAAGAGGCTTGAAAGCCAGTTGTAAAAAATTATGAAGGGCGTTCCCAAAAAGAGCGTGAACAAATACACGCGCGCGTCGTCAAAAATGTCGGCCGGCGTTTTGAGCGCCAAAAGGATTTGGTCGCAAAAAAAGGCGCAAAGGCTTGTCATAACAAGCGCCGTGGCCGCCGCCAAAATGTAGGCGCAAAAAACAAAGCGCCTCATTCCGTCGTAGTCGCGCGCGCCAAATCGTTGGGCGACAGGAACGGCAAAGCCGGTCATCGTTCCCATGCAAAAGCCAAAGGTCAAAAACTGCGCGCTTGACGACGCTCCAACAGCGGCCAAAGCATTGGCGCCCAAGTAGCGGCCTACGATGGCGGCGTCCGCTATGTTGTAGGCTTGCTGGAACAAAATTCCGCCCAACAGCGGAAGCGCGAATTTTATTATGAGCGAAAGAGGATTTCCGACTGTAAGATCTTTAGTTTTCGCCAAAAGCGGCCCCCCTTGACCAAACTCCGCAAAAAAAATACTATATAAAAACTCGCCCGGATGGCGAAATTGGTAGACGCGCTAGGTTCAGGTCCTAGTGGAAGCAATTCTATGAGAGTTCAAGTCTCTCTCCGGGTATAAAGCGCAGGAATCCCTGCGCTTTTTTTCTACTCTTTGTTCTTCACTTTTTCGCAGACAAGGAAAACCGCGCCGCTGACCAAAAATCCTATCGCCGCGCCGCAAAGGCTGTCGGTGACAAAATGATTTCCGCTATGAACTCTCAAAAACATTACAAGGACAGAAAGCAAAAAGGCGGCGCAAATCGCGGGGATTCTCATCTTTGAATCCTTTTTGCGGAACAAGAACCAGCAAAAGAAAAAGCCAAAGACGATAAAGGCGCGGCTGCAGTGTCCGCTAGGCCAAGAACGGCAAAAGTCGCCGCTTTTGACTGCATGCTTTTTGGGATTGTCAAAATACATGTAAGGCCTTACCCTTCCGGCAATCGTTTTTAACAATTGAAAAACGCCGTTCCCCCAAAGCCAGCAATTTACAAAAACAAAGGCGTCAAAAAAAAGCCCTTTGACGGCCTTCTTTTTGTCTTTTGCAGGAAAGATCGAAAGGGCTCCAACAACGCAAAGCTCAGCGCCCATCACAAGAACAACGACAAGCGTTCCCAACTTAGAAAGCTTTTTGCTGTAAGGCCGCGCGAACCTTGCGTCAAAGGAATTGACGCCGCCAATGTCGTAAGGCTCCCCGTTCCACACAAAGCTTTCGGAAAGCGCTTTCCTTTTGGCGGCCTTGGAATATTTTCCCGCGGCAAAAAGCGCAAGACCGATAAGAAATATCGCTGCGAATTGCAAAATCTTTTTTTTTGTCATGACAATCGCTCCCTACGCGCGCTCGACAAAGCCGCGCTTTTCAAGCTCAATCAAAATGTTTTCTACAATTTGTTCGGGAACGTTGACCGCGGTGTCAACGACAAGGTTCGCCGTGTTTTGGTAGTCGTTGTTGTCAATGCCGTAAAGCGCCTTGTAGCGCCTTGTGTCCTCGCCGTCGCGCATTTTTGTAAAGGCCGTGATCTCGGCCAAGTCGCCGCCCTCGCGGTTTAGTATTCTTTTTGCGCGAAGCTCGTCGCTTGCAAGCAAATAAATTTTTACATCGGCCTCTTTGAGCATCCAAATGGCCAGGCGGCTTCCAAGAACGCAGGATTCTTTTTTGGCAAGCTCAACCTGACGGGTGTCAACTGTCTTGTCGTAGGAGTCGTCTGTCTTGGCCGCTTCGATGACTTGGGCAAGCGTCATGCCCTTTTCTTCGGCCAATTGCCTAAAGGTAAAGTTTATAAGTTTTATTCCGAGCGTCTTTGCCAAGAGGCCGCTTACTGTCGTGTTTCCGCAGCCGCTCTTTCCGCTAATCGCGATTCTAAGTTCGCGTCCATTCTTAATTTTCCATGCGTCCATATTTCCTCCTTCACAAAAGATTCCCGCGCCAAGCGCGGGAATGACACGCTGTGTCATGTTCGGGCTTGCCCCGGACATCTTTTCTCCAACATTTTACTCAACGTTCTTGCTCTGCTCGCGAATGTTTTCGAGAGCGTCCTTTGCGTCAATAACTTTTTGTCCAACTTCGATGAATTGGTTTTTGCTTCCGATCGTATTGATCTCGCGATTTGCCTCTTGGCAAATAAAGTCCAAGCGCTTTCCGGGAGCGGGATTTTCTTCCATCTCTTTTCGCATCGCCTTTAAATGGCTTTGCAAGCGGACAATCTCTTCGTTGATCGTGTACTTTACCATAAGCGCGGCGACTTCCGCCATCACGCGGTTTTGGTCAACCTTGTCGCCGAGCAGTTCCTCAAAGCGAGACAGAATCTGTTCCTTAAACTTTCCTTCCATTTGCGGCTGCCATTGCGCGAAGAAGGCGGCGCATTGGTCAAGAACGTCAAGTTTTTTGAGCAAGTCGGCCTTTAAGTTTTTTCCTTCGCGCGCGCGGTCTGCCAAAAAGGTTTCGACGGCGGCGTCAAAGGTCGGCTGAATTTTATTCCAATATTCGTCCGCGTCAACATCGCGCGAAAGGCTTAGAACGCCCTCTTGGCTAGTCACAAGCGAAAGGGGAATCGCGCCGCCGCCAGAAAAGTTTTCCGCTCCCAAAGAGGCGGCCACGCTTTTTATCGCGTCGTAGTAAGCCTTGGCCGCTCCCAAATCTGCGGTGACTTTTGAATTGGATTGGTTTTCTCGAACTCTTATCGCAAGGTCAACTTTTCCGCGCGCGATTTTTTCGGAGACGGTCTTTCTTATTTTTTGCTCGATCGGATTTAAAAAAGACGGAAGCGAAACGCTCAAGTCCAAAAAGCGGTTGTTGACGCTTTTGATTTCCACGCTGATTTGCGCCGTTCCTACAATGTCTTCCTTGTAGGCGTAGCCTGTCATGCTGTTCATTTTTCCGCTCCTTCAATCGCAAGGCCGCCGGCTTCCATAATTTTTTTTGCAACCTTCCAGTTGTCGCCCGCCCCCATCGTTACGAACAAGTAGCCGTTGGGATATTCCGCGCCCGCTTTCTTGGACAGAATCTCCGCGCCAAAAGCGGCGGCATCGTCAAATTCTTCTTTGTAGTGAACGTCCTTGTGGAACTTGGCCGCCTCGTCGGCCAGCGTCTTTCCCGTAATCGAAAAGTCCGCGGGATTTTCGCGGGCGCTTGAATAAATCTTGTTCAAGATAACCGTGTCGGCGCTGCCAAAAGACGCCGCGAACTCTTTTAGCAAAGCCTGCGTGCGCGAGTATGTGTGGCTCATAAAGTCAACGATGATTTTCTTTCCGCTGTAAAAGTCCCTAAAGCCCGCGAGCGTAGTCTTGACTGCCGTCGGATGGTGGCCGTAATCGTCGACAAAAACTATGTCGTCGCCAAAAGAATTTTTCGCATGTCCCGTGACTTCGCTGCGCCTTTTTCCGCCAGAAAATTTTTCAAGGCCGCGCTTTATTTGTTCTATATAGTCGCTGGGGTTCTTTCCGACCTCGCGCAAAAGGCAGGAACACAAGGCCGCCGCTCCGCATGCGTCCAAAACCTCGTGCTTTCCGGGAACGCGCAAAAAGGCCTCGCCCAAAAACTCCGTCCAAAAATTGTTCTTTTGGTCTTTGACGGAACGGTATTCCAAGCGCCAGGGGCCGGCCGCCTTTGTTCCGTAAGGAACGAGAGTTATGTCCGGCCGCTTTTTCGTCGCAATCTGAACGGTCTCAACAGCGCCAGCGTCGTCAGCGCAATAGACCAACGTTCCGCCCTGGGGCAGCTTGCAAATGTAATCGACAAAGGCGGCCTGTATGTCGGCGAATGTCGGATAATAGTCTTGGTGGTCGCTTTCGACGCTGGTCAGCAAAATGACGCGCGGACAAAAGGCCATAAAGTGCCGTTGGTACTCGCAAGTCTCGGCCACGAAGAATTTTTTGGATGCCGCATCCTGGCCTTGCGAACGCTCCGCCGGCGACGTGTAGACGCATTTTTTGCCGAAGGAATTGATAACGCTTCCGGCCAAGACTTGCGCGTTAAGGTCAAGCTCGGACAAAATCGTTCCCGCAAGGCCAGTAGTGCTGGTCTTTCCGTGAACGCCGCAAACGCCCGCGCTAAAGGCCCGCTCGGAATACGCTCCCAAGGCCTCGGTGTACAAGGCGCAAGGAACGCCAAGCTTTTGCGCGGCAATCAAGTCCGGGTTTTGGTCCAGCTTGTAGGCGCTTGAGTAGACGACCAAGTTTATGCCTTTTGTTACGTTTGATTCGGAAAAAGAAAGCGCCTTGATTCCCAGCGCGTCAAGAATGTCGTCGGTGTAAAAGCGCTCGGCCACGTCGCTTCCTGTAATCACGGCTCCGGCGCTAAAAAAAATCTCGACAAGGGCCGCCATTCCGGTGCCCTTTATTCCAACAAAATGAACGCGATAGTTATGAAAGTCTTCTGGAAGTGAAATTTTCCCCATAACTTTATACTATCACTTACAGGACAACTTTTCAAGTGAAAAAAAAAGCGGCTGCCGGGCCGCTCTTCCATACTTTATCGCGCCAATTCCAAGTAGATTTGGTCGGCAAGGCCAAAGCCCGCGGTCTTTGTCAGGCTAGTCGTGTACTCGTCGTAGAGCATGTCTTGGTACATTGACTTGGCGAATGAATCGTTTGTGGCGGAATGGACGGTCTTTCTCATTGAATCGACCATCATCTTTACAAAGAAGGATTCAAGCTCCATAGACTTTTCGTAGAGCTTTGAGGTTTTGTCTATTTTTTTGTCGGAGGGGCGAAGGCTTCCGTTGGCGGCCGCTCCTTGTGGCGCGGCTTTTTTGTCGGCGGCGCTAGTGAACGTTTTGTCAAAGCCGGTCTTAAAGTCGCCGTTCAATCTGCCTTCCGGAATCACTTGCTCGGAAGAAATGTGGGAATAGTCGGGATTGTTCGAAAGCCCAGAAGGCGCGGCCTGCTTTTCTTGCGCGGCCTTTAACAGATTCGCGAACTTGTTTGACTGGTTTTTATGCAGCGCGTTTTGAATCACAGCGTTGCTTTGAGTCATCGTTCCGATCTTGTCTATTCCCGTCATTTATTACCTCTTCAAGTTAGCGGCTGTGCTAAGCATGCTGTCGCTTGTCTGGACTGCCTTTGAGTTGAACTCGTAGGCGCGCTGGGCGACGATCATCTGAACCATTTCATTAACCACGCTGACGTTTGACATTTCCAAGAACTTATGCTTAATGATTCCCATTCCGTCAATGCCCGGGCGGTTGGCGATTGGGTCTCCCGAAGCGTTTGTCACTTTGTACAAGCTGTCGCCCAAAGCCTTGAGGCCGCCCTCGTTGGGAAAGCGGTAAAGCTCAATCTGACCGACTTCTGTCGGAGTTGTCTCACCGTTTACCTTTACGGTAACGCGGCCTGTGTCGCTGATTGTCAAAGTGTGAACGTCAAAGCCTTCGGGCAAAATGATTTCGGGCTGAACGCGGAGGCCTTCGCTTGTAACAAGCTGGCCGGTCATATCAACTTTCAACGCTCCGTCGCGAGTGTAAGCGTAAGAGCCGTCGTACTGCTGAACGCGCAAAAAACCGTCTCCGACAATGGCGACATCAGTGTCAACGCCTGTGGCCTGCAAAGAGCCCTGGCTGAATATTCTTTGAGTTGCGGCAAGCTTAACGCCGGCGCCCTGTTGGATTCCTACTGGAGTGACTGTGTCTTCAGTCGCCGGAGTGCCAGACAACTTGAGGTTCTGGTAAATCAAGTCCTCGAACTCGGCGCGCTGCTGCTTGTAGCCGGTCGTGTTCACGTTGGAAAGGTTGTGCGAAATCGCGTCGATGTTCGCCTGCTGTCCGTTCATTCCTGTAGCGGCTGTCCACAAACTTCTTACCATAATTTATCTCCTATCCTTCCTTTCTAAAATTAGCGAGCGCGAGCCGCGACACGGTTCCACAAGGTTGACATCATTTGGTCTTCGCTCTGGATTGTCTTTTGGTTGGCCTCGTAGGCGCGGTTGACTTCGATCATTCTGACCATTTCGTTTACGACGTTGACGTTTGAGCTTTCCACAAAGTTCTGGATGAACTGGGGGCGCTCCTCGCCTTCGGCGATATGGGCGGAACCGGAAATGTCGTTTTCCATATAGAAAGAGTTTCCAGCCTTCTTGAGGTAGCGCTCGTTGTCAAAGCGAACGGCCAAAAAGCGGTCGACAACTTGGTTGTCCTTTGTGACGATCATTCCGTCTTCGTTTACCTTGAACTTGTCGTCCTCAAGGCGGATGATTCCGTTCTCTCCCAAAACCGGGTAGCCGTCCTTAGTCTCAAGGATGCCTTCTTTTCCGATGTAAAAGTTTCCGTTTCGGGTGTAGCGGTTTCCTACGGGAGTCTGAATTACAAAAAAACCTTTGCCGTGCAAGGCAAAGTCTGTGGCTTGGTCTGTGTTTTTGAGGGAACCTTCGGCAAAGTCCGTGTAGTTTTCGTTGGTCTCAACGCCAAGGCCCAATTTTCCGATGATGGGAGCGGCGTCAGCCGATCCTTCGGGAATTTTATAAACGCCGTCAAAATCTTCCCGACGCAACAAAAGCTCGCTAAAAGACTTGGAAACAGTTACGTCCCGCTTAAAGCCGGCCGTATCGACGTTGGCCAAATTGTTAGAGATTGCGTCCAGCCTGTTCTGCTGGGCGACCATTCCGCTAGCTCCTGTGTACCATCCACGAATCATTTTGACATCCTCTAAAAAAGTTTTCTATTACTTTTTTATCGGAATTTGCCGCTCGTTCTTTATATGGAAAAACAAAAATCGTTGTTCCGAGCGGATTTCGCGCAAGCGCGGCATAGTTTTAGCATAGGGACAAAAAAAAGGCCTTCCGTTTAGGAAGACCTCTTGAGCTATACTGGATTCGAACCAGTGACCCACGCCTTAAAAGGGCGTTGCTCTACCTGCTGAGCTAATAGCCCAAACACTAAAAAAGTGTATATTGATATTATCATATTTTGGCAAAACGTGTCAAGCCCTTATCGCGTTTTTATGCAAGTTCGGCGAGGGCTTCCCATTCCTGCCCCGCCCTTATGGCGGCTTCGTTGGCGGAAAGGATTTTGAGCATAACCGGTTGGCCGTCTTGGGGGGCGGCGGCGGCTTGGTCAACCAATATTTCGCAGTGGATGAAGTTGTCGGTGACGGCGCGGACAAGTCTTTTTCCTTGAGGAACTTTTGCCGCGGCGGAACCGTGGACGCTTTCGGCGACGGCCGGGCGAACAGTTTGCGCAAAGCTGTTTATGTAGGCGATTTTTGCCGCCGCCGAATACTCGTTTAGGGCCGCCACCCGCTGGTCTTTCACTCGCTCCGGGATTTTTGGCGCAAAGCTGGCGGCCGCCGTTCCTGGGCGGGGCGAATACGGAAAGGCGTGGGCGTTTACAAAGCCGGCCTCTTTTAGCAAAGAAATGGTTTGCGCAAAGTCGCCGTCAGTCTCGCCGGGAAAGCCTGTAATAATGTCGCAGGCAAGGAAGGGATTTTGCTTGGACTCTTTAAGGCGGCCGCAGGCTTGGATAACGGTTTGGCGCGTGTAACGGCGGTTCATCCGCTTAAGGATCGCGTCGCTTCCGCTTTGCACCGAAATATGAAAGTGCGGACGTACGCGCGGGTCTTTAACAACCTCGGCAAAGCGCTCAGTGACCGTTTCTGGATAAACGCTTGAAAAACGGATCGCGATTTTCTTCGTCCGTTCCAAAAGAAGCTGCAAAAGATCCGCGATTCCAATCGTTCCGCCCTGCCATACCCCCTTGTACTGGCCGATGTTGACTCCTGTAAGAACGACTTCGCTTTGGCCCGCCTCTTCCAAGGCCAGAACCCGTTCCAGCGCCAAGTCGGCGGGAATCGAAACGCTTTTTCCGCGGGCAATGTGAATCGCGCAAAAGCTGCAGCAATTGTCGCATCCGTCTTGGATTTTTATCGAGGAACGAGAGTGCGCGAAAAAAGTTTTTGGAAGCAAAACAAATGGGTCGACGGCGACGGAGTTTTTGTCTTGCGCCGTGTCTTGGTCTTGCAGACGTTCCCGCAAGGCCGCGGCCAGAAGTTGCGCTTGCTCAAAGGCTTGCTGTTCCAGCAAATCCGGGACGCGCGACAAGGCGGACTTTGCCTTTCCGGGAAGGACGACGACGCGCTTGTCCATCGCAGCGATTTGCCCAGGCGAAAGCTGGGCGTAGCAGCCGGTCACGATCAGCGCCGCGGCCGGAAATTTTTTCAGCAAGAGGTTAATTGTTCGGCGCGCCTTTTGCTCGGCCTTTCCGGTAACGGCGCAAGTGTTAAGGACGCAAAGGCTTACGGCGGAATCTTCCGCGTCGCGCGCGGCGGCGGCTTTCATTTGCACGGTCCAACCGCGCCGGTAAAAAAATTCGGCCGCCCCTTCCGTTTCTATTTGGTTCAAGCGGCAGCCTAGAGTTTCAAAGTGAACTGTTTTGTTTAAGGACATTATCTCAAATGGGCGGCGACACGATCCTTTCCGTTAATCGCGTCGGTCTTTAGAGGGTCCAGCTTGAGGGCTTCTTCGTAGGCGGCCATCGCCTCGTAGTAGTTGCCGGCCATCTCGCGCGCGTAGCCCAATCTTGTCCACCAATAGTCGGACAAGGGATTTTTGCGGACGGCGGCGCTAAGCGAAATGTCTGCGTGCTGGAATTTTGTCTGTCGTATGTAAATCTCGCCCATGTAGTAGTAGGCCGTTCCAACGCGGCTTCCCGTTCTGTCGGGAGCGATTGAAAGGTATTCCTGGAACTGCTTCAAGGCTTCAGAATTTTTTCCCAAAAAATATTTGGCTTCGCCCAAGACTTCGATCAAGCGCATGTCGTAGCGGCTTTGCTTTAGGCCGTCGTAGGCGACTTGCTCGGCGCGGGCGTACTCGCGGTTTCCGACCAAGGCCCAGCACATTACGACGTAAGAGTCGACGTGGGTCGGGTCGGCCTTGATTTCTTCGTCGCAAACTTCAATCGCTTCTTTAAAATTTCTGTTGTTGTACAAGACAAGAGCGTCGCGCTTTCCTTGGGCGAACAAGGAAAGGCTCGAAAGCGCCAAGAACAAAATTATCGATACTTTTTTTACGTTAAGCTTCATTTTCTTTTACCATCGCGCAGCGGCCGCTAAAAATGCTTCCAGGCTCCAAAACTACTTGGCGCGAAGCGATGTCTCCTGTAATTGATCCGCTAGAAGTTACAAAGACCAAGTCGCGGCCGTTTACGTTTCCTTTGACCGTTCCCCTTACCAAGACCCGCTCGGCTGAAATGTTGGCGTTGACAACAGCTCCCTCGTCAACAACCAAGTCGCTTTCGGCGGAAATGCTGCCGTTGACCTTGCCCCTGATCATAAAGGGCTTTGTGAAGTGTATTTTTCCGGTGAACGAAATGTCGCTCGCCATAATTGTGTTAAAGTCCGAGTCTTCGTAATCGATTAAATCGCAGCCTTTATTGTCGTACATATTGCCATTATTCTAACGTTTTTGGAGCAAAAGTTCAAGAGAGGAGCGAATTTGCAAAAGCGCAAAAAATGTGATATAATGGAAGTCTATGAAAAAAATCGGCGCGGAATGGTTACGCCGGACAATTGAATTTCTCTTGCTGGCGGCGATTTTGCTCTCCACGGCCTTTTTGGCAGGCCAATTCATGACCGACCAAAGCCAAGTTTCCACCGCCCAATCCGCAAAAAGGGAAAGAAGCAGAAACATACTGATTGTCGGAAAAGGCGACAGGCGAGCCTACTTGGAACAAGTCTTTTTGGGTGCCAAGAGCCTCGCCAGGACAAACGACGCCGCCGTTGACTTGTACACGGGAACCAGCGACACGCAAGAGCTTTCAACCCAAGCGCTGTTGAACTACGCCTCCTACTTGCAGGCGGACGGAATCATCGCCTACATCGAAGGCTCGGACTTGAACCTTGAGATTCCCAAAAACGCGCAAGGAAAGGCCATACCCTTGGTCACAATCGGAAGCTACATTCCCAACCTGCCCCAGCTTTCATACATAGGAGCCAACTATTCCGAATTGGGAAAAATCACAGGACGCGAAATAATCGACTTGATCGGCGAAAGCGGAAAAGCGATTTTGCTTGACTCCAGCGGACAAAACGACGCCAACTACTCAAACTTGATGACAGGCCTTTTTAACGCGCTTTCGCAGAGGCCCGGGATTTCGATAAAGACTTTGCAGTTCGAGCGGACCACAAGCTTCTCCAAGGAAGACAACCTGAGGCAGCAGCTGGCCAGCGAAGAAGGCTTGGAGCTTATAGTTTCGCTTACGGAACAGAACACGATTCTTGCGGCGCAAAGCGTCCGCGACTTGAACCTTTCGGGCAAAGTAAAAATCATCGGCTTTGGCGACAGCGACGACTGCCGCTCTGACTTTGAAAAAAAGATTGTGACCGAGTTGATTTCGGTAAAGACACAAGACATCGGCCGCAGGGCCATGACCGAACTCTTTGAGTTTTTGGAAAACGGCTACGCCAACTCCTTTGTCTCGGCCGAAGTTGAAGTCCTTAAAGGCGGCGGCGAATGAAAAATCCATTGAAGAATTTTGGCATCCGCGCGCAATTGATGGCCGCAGTCCTCGCAAGCTTTTTGCTTTCGCTTACGATAATCATTTGTCTTGCAACGCTTTTTTCGCGCGTTCTTAGGCAGACCGGAAACTCGTTCCAAACCAACGCAGACCTCAACTCTTTCTTGACTGACATAGAGAACACCGAGAGCGCGATGGAATCCTACATGCGCTACCGAACTTTTGAAAGCATCGACAAATACTACCACTACGAAGCCGCCGCCGAAAGCAAGGCCGAACGTTTTAGGTCCCGGCCGTCTGAGATTGAATTGGAGCAAAAGGAATACGTAATAGGAATGCTTTCAAAATCTTTTTTTGACTTGAGCAACAAAGCGATCGCCGCGCGCCGAGCCAACAATTCCTACGACTCGGACTTGTACTATTACAAGACCATGGACTGCTATTCCTTTTTGCACGACGAAATCGTAAACCTCAACATGCTCTTCTTCAACTTGAACGCATCAAGCTACACGCAAAGCAAGGCGAAGGCGCAAAAAATAATTTCAAGGTCGATTTTTGCGATAATCATAATCTTTGTTTGCTCGGCGCTCTTGATTTACATCAACATCGTAGGAATCACCCGCCCTCTCTCGGACATTTCAAACGTCGCGCTAAAAGTCGCCGGCCGAGACTTTGACGTTCCGCTTTTTAAAAGCCGGGAGAAAAACGAAATCGGAAACATTTGCCGAGCCTTTGACTCGATGATAATTTCCATTCGGGAATACATCGGAACGATTTGGGAAAAGGCGCTCAAAGAAAACGAGCTGCGCGAAAAGGAAATCGAAATGCGCGCCCTTTACACTGACGCCCACCTAAAGGCCTTGCAAGACCAAATACAACCGCACTTTTTGTTCAACACGCTGAACACCGGCGCACAGCTTGCGATGATAGAAGGAGCCGACAAGACTTGCTACTTTTTGGAACAAGTCGCCGACTTTTTGCGCTACAACATCCAGCATCCCGGAAGCGACGCTTCCATCGGAGAGGAATTGGGAATGTTGGACAACTACATTTACATAATGAAGACGCGCTTTGGCGAGCGCTACCAATTCATAAAAGACATAGACGAAACGACTTTAGGGGTAAGAATTCCCAACACAATTTTGCAGCCGCTTGTTGAAAACTGCATAAAGCACGGACTTAAAGACATCACCGAGAACGGAAAGATAACGATAACAGTCCGCCGCGAAAGCGGCTCGATTGTCATAGAAATTTCGGACAACGGAAAGGGCTTTGACCAAGAGGCGAAAGAAAAAATATTGAACCAAGCGGCCGCGGGAAGCGAAGGCGTTTTGATAAGCGACAAGGGACACGTGTCCAGCGGCTTGATAAACGTAATCTCGCGCTTGCAAATTTACTTTAAAGACAACAAGGTATTTGAAATTGCGGACAATTCGGAGGGCGGAACCACGTTCCGCATAAAGATAAAGGCGGAAGAAAATGTATAACATTCTTTTGACTGACGACGAACAAATAGTCATTGACTCCCTGACGATGATTCTAAGCAAAAACTTTGAGGGACAAATCGCGCTCTTTTCCGCCTCAAGCGGCGCCAAGGCCTTGGAAATAGCGAGGTCCGGCGGCATAGACATCATCTTTATGGACATCCACATGCCGGGCATGAACGGCTTGGAAACCATAAGCCTTATAAAGCAAATCAACCCAAACATAGCGATAATAATTCTTTCGGCCTACGACCAGTTCCAATACGCGCAAGAGGCGTTGAACCTTGGAGCCTTCAAGTATTTGACAAAGCCCGTCAACCGCAACTTGATTGTGCAAACCGCGCGCGACGCGATGAATTTGGTTGACAGCGAACGGGGAAAGCTTACCGACAGCATTGAGCTCCACCAAAAGCTCAGCGTAGTTTCCACAATGGTCGAAAGCGACTTTATTTATTCCTGCGTCTTCAACAACAACGCCACAGACTTTTCGGAATACTTGAACTATTTTGGAATAGAAGGCCTCCCCTACTTTTTTGCCTGCGTGGAAATCTCAGGCGTGTCCAACGACAAGAGATACGACGTTTACGTTAAGGTCCGCGACGTGCTTTCGTCCAAGTGCCGCTGCGTGACAGGCTCCTTTATGGGAGACAGAATCGGAGTCTTCTTTCCTTTGGCGCAAAACGAAAATCCCGGAGACTTGATAAAAGAGATTTACACTTTGCTAGCCACAAAAATTTCCGGCAAAGTAAAAATCGGAGCAAGCAAAACAGAGCGGGACATAAAGAACGCGCAAGGAGCCTACAACGAAGCGGCTTCTTCGCTTGCGAAAATTCCTGACGACGGCGGAATCTTTTTATACGCGGAAGAAAATCCTTCCAGCGAAAAAAACTTTTCGGAAGATTCCATGCTCGAAAAGTCTTTGTCAAAGCTCATCGCCGCGGTCAAGGCCGGAAACGCCCTCGGCGCGCAGCAAGGCTCCAAGGATTATTTTGAATGCCTCAAGGCGGCGCGGCAAGGCCAGCTGGACAAAATCAAGGGCGGTCTTTTTGAAAGCCTTGTAAAAGAAAGGAGCGCCGCAAGCCAGGCAAACCCAAACTTTAAGGACGACGGCGCCTCGGGCGACTTTTCTTTCTTTGCGCAGACAAACAATTTGGAAGAGCTGGAAAAATATTTTTCGGAACGGTCGGTGGAATGCGCGTCGGCGGCTTCGCTTTCCAAAAACGGCGAGGAAAATCCGATCGTTCAAAAAGCGCGCAAATTCATCGACGCAAACCTAAGCGACCTGCCCAGCCTTGAAGGCCTGGCCGAAATAATGGGAGTGAGCCCCTTCTATTTGAGCAAGCTTTTCAAGGAGCAAACAGGAGAGACATACATAAACTACGTCACATCGGCCAGGCTTGAAAAAGCAAAGAAACTTTTGGCCGACGGCGCCTTGATCATAAAAGAAATTTCCGCCGGCGTGGGCTACAACGACCAAAACTACTTTAGCAAGCTCTTCCGGCAAAAGTACGGAGAGACGCCAAGCGAATACAGGTCCCGCATGTTGGGAAAAGGAGACGGCGAATGAAAAAGTTTTCTACTGTTTTGGGAGCGGCGCTCATTTTGGCGCTGGCAACTTCTTGCCAAAAGCAAAACAATGAATCGTCAAAGCCAAGCGAACAAGAAAAAAGCCCCGCCCGGATCACAATCGGCTTTTCCATCGACACCTTGGCCATCGAGCGCTGGAGACGGGACTGCGACGTTTTCTTGAACACCGCCAAGGACTTGGGCGCCGACGTAATCGTCCAGAATTCCGGAAACAGCGTTGAAGTCCAAAACCAACAAATCGCCTACTTGATAAAGCGCGGCGTAAAGGCCGTGGTCATCGTTCCCAAAGACGCGGAAAGCCTTGGCGAAAGCGTCCGCTTGGCAAAGAGCAAGGGCATTCCCGTAATTTCCTATGACCGCCTTTTGCGAAACTCCCCCATCGACCTTTACGTGACGATTGACAGCCAAGCCGTCGGAACCTTGATGGCCCAAGAGCTTTTGCGCAGAAAGCCGCGCGGCTCCTTCTTTTGCATTTACGGACCAAAAGAAGACTTTAACATGACCCTTATCCGCCTCGGCGTCGAGGCCGAAATCCAAAAAAGCAAGGCCGCCATCACCTACAATTATTGGACCAACGGCTGGAACTACGACCTGTCATATAGAAAAATGGCGGAATTGTTGAAGGCCGGCCAAATTCCCGACGCGGTGGTCGCCGGAAACGACGCCGTCGCCGATTCGATAATCCGCGCGATCGGGGAATACGCCCCCGGCCGCGACATAGCGGTCAGCGGCCAGGACGCCGACATAGCCGGCTGCCAAAACCTTGTGGCCGGAAAGCAAGCCGTAACGATTTACAAGCCGATTTCGGAACTTGCCGAAAAGTCCGCCCAAATAGCGGTCGCCTTGGCCCAAGGAAAGAACGTTAAGGAATGCGCCGGCGTTAATGGAAGCATTGACAACGGTTCCGGCGAAATTCCTGTCCTTTGGCTGCATCCAACCGCCGTGACGGCCGCGAACATAGACGAAATCGTCATAAAAAGCGGCTTCCACACGCGAGAAGAAGTGTACAAATAGCTACTGCCATGTTCGGGCTTGACCCGGACATCTTTCGGGCAAAAGATTGCCCGATCAAGTCGGGCAATGACAAATCGGTTAGCAAAATTTTGACCACAAAAAATTACTAATCCAAGCGGCAAAATTTTGCTAAGAAATGCCAAAAACTTCCCAAATTCCGCAAAAAAGTCAAGAAAATGGCCGGTTTTTAGGCCATTTTATGCTTTATATTAGTGTCAAGCCGCAGGGAAAAAGCGGCCAAATAAAATCAAATGGAGGATTTTATGAAAAAAATCATTTCTTTTGCCGTAGCGGCAATGCTCGCGGGCGCGGTTTTCGCCGCTCCGAAAGTAAAGGTTGGCGTTTCTATGCCTACAAAGTCTTTGCAGCGCTGGAACCAGGACGGAGCCAACATGTCTAAGGAACTTAAGAAGGCCGGATATGTTGTCGACCTTCAGTATGCCAACAACGACATCGCCATGCAGACTCAGCAGATTGAGAACATGCTTACAAAGGGCGACAAGATCTTGGTAATCGCCGCCATCGATGGCAGCGCTCTTAAGGGCGTTCTTGACACAGCCAAGAAGCAGGGCGTAAAAGTTATCGCTTATGACCGCTTGATCATGAACAGCGACGCCGTTTCTTACTATGCCACATTCGACAACTACAAAGTTGGAACAATCCAGGGCAACTACCTTGTTGACAAGCTCGGACTCAAGAGCCGCTCAGCCAAGGATCCCGCCTACATCGAGTTCTTCACAGGATCTCCCGATGACAACAACATCAACTTCTTCTTTGGCGGAGCCATGGATGTTTTGACACCCTACCTCAAGTCAGGAGTTTTGGTATGCCGCTCAGGACAGACTTCAAAGGCCCAGTGCGCCACATTGAACTGGTCTACAGAAGTTGCCCAGAAGCGCATGGAGAACCTCATCACTTCTCAGAAGTACGGCCCCGGCAAAACAAAGCTTGACGCCGTTTACTCTTCAAACGACTCTTGCGCCCAGGGAATCACAAACGCCTTGGTAGGCGCCGGCTACACAGCCAAGAACTTCCCGATCGTAACTGGACAGGACTGCGACAAGCCGTCTGTTAAAAATATGATTGCCGGAACACAGGCCATGTCAGTATTCAAGGACACTCGCACATTGGCTTCTCAGGTAGTCAAGATGGTTGACGCTATCGCCAAGGGAACTCAGCCGCCGATCAACGACAAGAAAACCTACGACAACGGAACAGGAATCATTCCTTCATTCCTTTGTGAACCGGTTTTCGGCGACAAGGACAACTACAAAGCGTTGTTGCTTGACTCAGGCTACTACACAGCCGCCGACCTTCAATAGGCTTTAGCGGAGTCAAATCTGCAGTCAGGCCGCCCACCCAATAAGGCGGGCGGCCTTTTTTAACGCATTTAGTTTTTTTAGGAGGAATTCCATGGCAGACATGTTATTGGAAATGAGAGACATCACAAAGAGGTTTATCAACGTAACCGCGCTTGACAAAGTCAACCTAAAGGTGGCCAACGGAGAAATCCACGCCGTCGTAGGAGAAAACGGAGCCGGAAAGTCAACGCTGATGAACGTTCTTTCGGGAGTTTATCCGTATGGAACTTACGAAGGCGACATAGTTTTTGACGGAAAAGTCTGCCAGTTCCAAACAATTAAAGATAGTGAAAAAAAAGGCATTGTAATTATCCACCAGGAACTTGCTTTGGTTCCCCTGCTTTCAATCGCCGAGAACATGTTCTTGGGCAACGAGCGCGGAACAAAGGCCAGAATAAACTGGGACGAAACATACAAAAAATGCGCCGAATCTTTGGCGCTTGTTGGATTGAACGAAAATCCTCACACGCTCATTAAGGACATTGGCGTCGGAAAACAGCAGCTTGTAGAAATAGCCAAGGCGCTGGCAAAAGACGTCCGCCTCTTGATTCTTGACGAGCCCACAGCTTCATTGAACGATACGGAAGCGAAAAAGCTCCTTGATCTTCTTTTGAAATTGAAGAAGGAAAAGGGAATCACTTCCATTATTATATCTCATAAATTGAACGAAGTCTCTTATGTAGCCGACTCAATCACGGTAATCCGCGACGGAACGACGATCACTTCCATGAAAAAAGGAACGGAAGCCATCGACGAAAACGAGATTATCAAGGCGATGGTCGGCCGCTCCTTGGAAAACCGCTTTCCCAAGAGAGAGAACAAAAACATCGGAGACGTTTGCTTCGAGGTCAAAGATTGGTGCGTCGAGCATCCGGTATTTGACGGCATAACAGTTTGCGACCACGTAAACTTCAACATTCGCAAGGGCGAAGTTGTAGGAATCTCCGGCCTTATGGGAGCCGGCCGCACCGAACTTGCGATGAGCATCTTTGGACACAGCTATGGCGCCAACATTCGCGGAAAGATCTTTATGAACGGAAAGGAAGTTAACTTCCCCACTCCTAAAGCCGCGATTGACGCGGGCCTTGCCTACGTAACCGAAGACCGCAAGGGCAACGGCTTGATTCTTAGCGAATCAATCGCAAAGAACACCGTAAGCGCCAACTTGAAAAAGATTGTGAACAAATTTGGAGCCATCGACTTTGACTTGGAGAACAAGTACTCGGTTGAGACTGCCAAAGAAATGCACACAAAGTGCGCGACAGTCCAGGAGCCTGTAGGAAACCTTTCCGGCGGAAACATGCAAAAGGTTCTTATCGGAAAATGGCTTTTCACAGATCCTGACATCTTGATTCTTGACGAACCGACAAGAGGAATCGACGTTGGCGCCAAGTACGAGATTTACTGCCTCATCAACAAGATGGTGGCGGAAGGAAAGTCGGTTCTTATGATTTCTTCGGAAATGCCCGAAGTTCTTGGAATGAGCGACAGAATCTACATCATGAACGAAGGCAAAATGGTCGGCGAAATGCCCGCCGAAGAAGCGACGCAAGAAAAAATCATGACTTGCATCATCAATTCAGGAAAATAAAAGGAGATTAGTATGGCAGAAAATACTGTAAAAGCCGCGTCGTTTGACGTAAAGAAACTGCTCAAGGACAACACAATGCTTTTGATCCTTGTGGCGGTCATGGTCTTGTTCCAAATTTTGACTGGAGCGCTTTTCGCTCCGTCAAACGTAAACAACATCATCTTGCAGAACTCTTACGTTCTTGTTCTTGCGGCGGGCATGCTCTTGTGCATCCTTACCGGAGGCAACATCGACCTTTCTGTAGGTTCAGTCGTTTGTTTGGTCGGCGCCATCGCCGGAAAACTCATCGTAGACGCGCATTTGCCAATCGGCATTTCGATTGTCATTTGTCTTTTTATCGGAACTTTGATCGGCGCCTGGCACGGAGCCTTTATCGCTTACTTGCACATTCCGCCCTTCATCACAACCCTTTCGGGCATGCTCTTGTGGCGCGGCGTCGCTCTTATCGTTCTTGACGGTTTGACAATCTCGCCCTTCCCGCAAAAGTACCTCAACTTGTTCTCAAGCTACATTCCCGAAGTATTCTTCCCCGCGCTCACTACAGCCGCTTTGGAAGAAGGCCCCGCCGCCGAAGCCGCGGCCGCCAAGCTCGCCTCGATGACAATGACTGTAACGATGATCACCGCTATCGCAATCTGCGTGATTATGATCGCAACAAGCCTCATCAGCAGAAAGACAAAGGTTTCAAAGGGATACGCCGTAGAAGGCGCCGCCCCCTTCTTTGCCCGCCTTGTAATCATAACATTCGTAGTAATCGCCGCCGCTTGGAAGCTTGGCCATCACCACGGAATCCCGACAGTCTTGATCTTGATCGCGATTGTCGTAGCCTTCTACACATACTACACGCAGAACACAGTTCCCGGCCGCTACCTCTACGCCATCGGCGGAAACGCCAAAGCCGCAAAGCTCTCTGGCGTCAATACCGACAACGTAATGATGTTCGCCTACACCAACATGGGCTTCCTTTCTGCCGTAGCCGCGCTTGTCTGCGTAGCCCGCTTCAACTCAGCCGCTCCTACAGCCGGCATGAGCTATGAAATGGACGCCATCGGCTCTTGCTTTATCGGCGGAGCGTCAGCATACGGCGGATCAGGAACTATCGGAGGAGCCGTAGTCGGCGCCATCTTCATGGGCGTTTTGAACAACGGAATGTCTTTGATGGGCGTTGACTCCAACTGGCAGCAGGCCGTAAAGGGCTTGGTTCTCCTCTTGGCCGTTATCTTCGACGTAGTTTCTAAGCAGAGAAACAAGCGCTAGGCTCCTCCCCTTCGCTCCGCAAGAAAGAAAAACGGACAAGAAGGGGCGGGACGCAGAAAAAAAGGGTCTTGGTGGGTCCCGTCAGCGAAGCAGTTTGGCCGCAGGCATCAAACTGCAAGCGAAGGACGGGGGCATCGAGGCCCTTTTTTTCGTCGCTGGAACCCGCCTTTAGGGTCAGTTTTTTACTTTTTCTTTGCAAATATGCGGTAGTTGAGCCATGGCATCACTGGGTGCAGCTTTTCGAGCGAACAGAACCATTCGGTGCTGACCGTGTTGCTGCCCAGCGCGTCAAAGATGTTGGAGAAAGAGACGATTCCCCGCTTAAAGAATTCGGCGGCGCAATCCGAGAAGTTGTTTTGGTCCACCATTTTTGCCAACGTGCAGTCTTGAACCAAAAGAAGTTCCCTGGCTCCCAGGTTCAACAAGCGGGTCTTTAGGCCGCCGTCGCCTGGAAAACGAGAAACCAAGTCAACGATTCTTTCGCTGGCCTTTCTTAGATAGCGGATCATCCATGAGTTTTTGTTTGAGATAAGGTTTTCGCCGTACGCGAATTCCGAAAAGGCGGCCGGATACGGCGAGATTTTCTGGGCCAAGAATTTTCCTTCCAAAATTACGCCGGGACTTGTAACGCGCAAGCCTTGTCCAATGGCAAGAACAGCCGACTCTTTTAGCCAGTCAAAAAATTCCGGCCAGTTCGAGCTCAAAGAAAGCGCGTCAAAAACAACCGTAACGGAAACGTCGGCGTCATCGCCCAAAATTATCGCCGCCTTTTTGAGCGCCTGCTCATTTTTGTCAACAAATTCCTTTGCGTCGGTCTTTATCTGGCTCAAGGCGGAATCGACGCTGTAGTCGTCCCCGTCCCTATTTTTGTAGCTCCAAGAAGTCGCCGAGCGCGGCTTTCCTTCCTTTATGAACGGAGTCAATTCCTTTGCGGTCAATTCCCAAGCCAAGTCCTTGGACGCGTCCAAGTACAAGGGGCTAAATTCGCGGTCCGCCATAAAGTCTTCGGCCGCGACAATGGAAAGCCCGTTTTGGCAGCGCGCCGGCATAAAGGTTCCGTTCTGCGGAGAAACCTCCGAAAACAAAAAGCTCATGGAAGGCAAAAGGGCGTATGAAACGCCATAAGACTTTATCACTTCTTCAATTCCGGGAGCGTAGCCCATCTCCGGCAAGAAAAAGCCGTCGCTGACGCGGCCAAAATATTGCTTGATGGCAAAAAGGCCGCTTTCCACCTGGGCGTTCAATATTTCCTTCATGTCCGCAAAATGAGGCATGAACAAATACGTTCCGCAAGTGGCCAAAATCTCCGCGTAGCCTTCTTCGGCAAAAGAAACAAAAGCCTTTAACAAATCGCAATTCCAAACCTGATTGTACATGCGCTTGTTTTCCATGGCCCGGCGCAAATTGTTGGCCGCGACTTTCTTTAAGTCAGAATTCTTTTTTACGCGCGCGACTTCTTTATTGCCAAGCTCGATCAAGTTGTCAAGCCACTTGTTGTACTTTCTTTTTATGTCAGGGTCGGAAAGGATTTCGCAAGTTGACGCCGAAAAAACCAAGGCCAACTTTGCGTCAAGCTTTTGGCTTTTAAAGAACGAAAGCAAGTCAAGCGCGGGCAAGAACATATTTGAAAAAGTTTGGAAGAGCAAAGACGTCTCTTCTTCAGAATGCGCAACGTCAGAGTCGCCAATCTTTATATATGGGCAATGTAGGTTAAGAACATAAATCAAATTTTTAGAAGCCATATTTTTACCTTACATTTCAATCAAATGATTGGCGGTACCTGTTGTAATGCCGCCTTAACAATTCTGCCACTCCAGAATGTTCCACAATGCGAGACACCTCCAGCTTTTCGCCAGGCTTAGAAGCCATGACGGAAGATCCCTTGGGAATAATTATTTTTTCCGAACAAGCAAGAATGTCGCTCTTGCCGGCGCTTTCGGAAATCAAATCGACTCGCGCGATTTTTTTTGAACTGGGAATGATTACGTATTGCTCGCGGTCGGCCAAAGAAAGCTGAATGTCAAAAGCGTCGGCCGGCTTTTCGTCGTCAAGGCTTTCAAAAAAGTAAACAGAAAGGCGCAATTGGCCGCGCTCCGCCTTAATTTTTTTTATTGCCCAGTCGCTTAAATCCCACCATACAAAGAGCGAAATCGGATTGCGCAATATTACGTTTATTTTAGTTTCGTTGTAACCGGCCGGCAGCGTGTTTACGTTGATCACTTGCTCTTCGTCAGAAAGCGCGATTGTCTCTTTTACCTTTTCGTCGGATTCCAATTCGCTGGCAAGCTCAAGCAAGTCGCCAATTATAAACTGTCTGTTCAAATCGTCGGGCGCGTCAATGCCATACTCGTCGGCTATTTCTAGCAATTCTACTGATGACAGGGCTTCCAATTTTGCCCGCGTCAAACGATTGTCCTTTTTCATAATGTTATAAATATCTATTAAATTTTAAGCTTTGTCAAGGCCGCTACGGCGGTCAAGTCAGCCGCTTGCCTAGTGTCCAACATTCATATATAATGGCGGAATGGTCACATACTTGGCAAAGCTTGGAGAGCTTACATTAAAAGGCTCCAACATAAAGCAATTTGAAAAACAACTCTTGCACAACGCGCGCTCTTACCTTAACAAAGAGGACGACATCAAAATCACTTTGCGCGCGGGGCGAATGTATTTTGTCGCAGAAGACTCTTATTCAGAAAAAATAGAATTTTGCCTTGAGCATTTGGTCGGAATAACAGGCTGGGCAAAGACGCAAACCGTTCCAAAAGACATAGAAGCGATAAAAGACGTGGTCTACGATCTGTGCGTCCAAGCGGCGAAGAACGGAGCCAAGACCTTCAAGTGCGAGGCGCGCCGCGCCGACAAGAATTTTCCTCTTGACTCGTATCAAATAAACAAAGAGGCCGCCGCCCGAGTCTTTGACCAAAAAGTTTTGCTCGTTGACGTTCACAAGCCCGACGTAAAAGTTTTCATCGAGGTTAGAGACCAAGTTTATGTCTACACCGACGACAAAAAGGGAATCAGAGGTCTTCCCGTCGGAGTTAGCGGGCACGGCTTGCTTTTGCTTAGCGGCGGCATCGACAGCCCCGTTGCCGGCTGGAGAATGATGCGGCGCGGAATGAAAATCGACGCGGTTTACTACCATTCCTACCCCTACACCAGCGACGAGGCGCAAAAAAAAGTGGAAGACTTGGCCGCGCGAATCTCAAGGTACGGAGTGAGCGTCCATCTGCACATAGTCAGCTTTACCGAAGCGCAAATGCAAATCAAAAAAAGCTCGCCGGAATCTTGGTCAACCCTGCTTTTAAGAATGTGCATGATGGCAGTGGCCAACAAAATCGCCGCGCGAATCGGCGCCCAATGCATTGTGACAGGCGAATCCCTTGGCCAAGTTGCAAGCCAAACGATAGAAAACATGGCCGTAACCGAAATGATGGCGGCCTACCCCCTTATCCGCCCCTTGGTTGGAATGGACAAGGAAGAAATCATCGCGGACGCGGTCACAATTGGAACTTACGACACTTCGATTTTGCCCTACGAGGATTGCTGCGTATTGTTCAGCCCCAAGCATCCCGTCCTAAAGGCTGACAAAGAAGAGGCCAAAAAGATTTACGACGCGATGAACATAGAGGGCCTTTTGCAAGAGTCCTTTGAAAAGCGCGAAATCAAACGATTTTGGAATGGGGCGTTACAATCTCAATAACGCCCCATAAGTAACGAGTCAAGGCTTTAAGCGCAGCGTGCCTTGACCGTTACTAATGGCACGCTACAATCTTGTTAGCGGACGGGCTTTTCGAGCAATAGCTTTGCGATTTTGCTTGAATCCGTGTCAAAAGTCAGATTGTCAAAATTCTTGGCCATGCGCTCGTCAAAAGTTTCGTCGCTTAGAATCTCTTCGATTTTGTCGTAAATTTTGGCGGGCTTTTGGATAAAATATCCAACCTTGTTTTGAACCGCAAAGCGCATGTTGCCCAATTCCTGGTTGTGAATGTAGCGGGAAATTATTATGGGCTTTCTGCAAGAAAGGACCTCGATAAGAGTGGCCGGTCCGGCCTTCATGACAACGCAGTCAGAAAGCTTTATCAATTCGTCAAGGTAGTTTACAAAGCCGTAGACATGAAGGTCCAGCTTTGGGTAAAGGCGCGAAAGGCTTTCCAAGTAGGCGTATTTTCCCATGTCTTTTCCGCAAACGACGGCTATGGCAAATTGAGCCTTTCTCAAAACGCACTTGTTTACTATGTCAACCGCGCCAGGAAGTCCGTCGCCTCCTCCAACCAAAAGGACAGTCTTTTTATTAGCGTCAAAGCCATGCTTTTTTCGCAAAGCAAGAATGTCTTCCTTTCCAAACGGCTCCAAGTATTTTGGATTCATCACAAAGGGAACGATCTTTATTTGGCTTTCGGGAACCTTTTGCTCGATTCCCGTTCGCTTGGCCTCCTCCGAATAAACAAAGTAATCCAAGCTTCTGTCCCAGAACCAAACATGGGGAACGGTAAAGGGATCTGTGACCATGACGGTTATGTTGATCTTTTTGTGCAAGCGAGTCACCGCGGACTTCGCGAATGTGGAAAGCGAATGATGGAAGGAAACGATGTCTGTAGGCTGCTCGCGCTTGAATATTTTTTTTAGGTAGTGAACGGTGTGATAGCGCATCAACTTGCTTATCAGCGTTACAAAAGCCCTGTGCTGGCCCAAGTCGTATATAAGCGGGAAAAGTCCGTGCAAGAAATTGGTGGACCAAAAATACAAAAGTTCAAAGCCAACCTTTCCCAGAATGTTTCCCCGGTCAAAGCCGTTGACCATGACGATTTCCGCGTCGGGATTTTGCTTGAGAATCTGTTCTTTTAAAACGCGCGCCGTTGAGATGTGGCCGGCGCCAGTAGTCAAGTATAAAAACAAAAATTTGCGTTTAGCCATGCGATTCTCCTAAAATCCTTAGTAGCTGTATTTTGCGGAAAGCGAAATGTAATTATTGACTTCGTTGCGCAATTGGTCGGCCCAATTCTTTTTTGCCGACTCCACAATCGATTGCTTGGCGCTTGCTGTGGCGGCGGCGTTGACCGCTTCGGCGACGGCGCTTGAATAGATCGCCGAATCAACTCCCTTGTTGTAGATAAACTCAAAGGTGTATCCCAAACTTAAGGTTAGAGTGCCGTAGCGCCTTCTAAAGGCCTCCCAAGAGGCTTTTAGGCCCAGCTGGAAAACATACATTTTGTGGTCTTGCTTCATAAAGACCATCTTCTCTTGAACGCTCTTTGGATAAGGATCGGTAGCGACGCTTCCTGTGTTGTCGCCGGCCGCAAACTTGCCGCAGTGCTCGATAGCTTCTGACCCTGTCCAGCTTTCAGTCTCGTTGGCGTGACGAATGAAGTCAGTCGCGACATTAAGGTTAAGGCGCTTCAACGGTTCAAAAGCGGCTTCAAAATGCAAGCGGTCAGAATTTGGCGGCAAGTTGGAGCCAACCGAAACTCCATGGTTGGTGAAGTCTTGGTAGTTGAATGTCGCGGCAGGAACAGGAGAAGAATCAGAGGGAGAATTAATCCAGTGCGAGTACATGTAAGGAAGAACCAAAGTATAGTCAAAGGCTATCTTTTTGCAAAAAACTGCGGCGGGCGTGTACATGACGCCTGTCTGCAAGGCGGCCTTGAACTTTGAGTTAAAGTTGCCCTTTCCCCAATCGTCAATGCTTATGTCGTCAATTGCAAAAGTGAGGGCGGCCTCAAAGCGGTCAAAGGGCCTGTATTCAAAATGAAGGCCGTAGATGTCGTTGTCGCCGGCGTCAAACATTCCCTGCAAAAGAATATACGGAGCGGGAATCAAGTAGCTGGGGTCAAAGCGTTCGCCAAAAACGCCCGCTTCAAAATAAGTTATTGAAAGCTGCTTTATCGGGGTGAAGCGGACTGAATGGAAGGCCAAGAATTTATTGGCGGTGTGCTCGCCCTTGAAGTTTGTCGCGGCTATTGCCGAAATCGATTGCGAATACTGCCACTTTTCCGAAGAATAATTCACAAGAAGATTGTTCATGTGGCACGAGAGCGGATTTACGATTATGTTGTCGTGGCCGTAAATGTTTGAAAAGCCGATTCGGTTGGCGCCGACGATTCCGTTGATTGTGGCGTTTCCGACATTGAGGCCGGCTTCCATATCCCAGTTTCCGTCTACAGGTCCAAAGGTGGCCGCGTCGCCCCAAGTGTTCAAGGGTTCGTTTTGGAAAGTCCTTAAGATTTCGGACGACTGGGTTGACTTGTTGTGCAAGTTCAAGCCCAAGCTGTAGCCCAAGGCGATCCAGTCCTTGAACAAAACGTCTCCGTAAACAGAAGGCTCCACAAAAATAAATTTTGTCAACTTGTCCGAGCCCTTGTTGGAAGCCTTTAAGCTGCCGCCAACCTCAAGAGCGGCATGCCATTGCTTGGAAAAATATTTTTCGTAATAGTATTGCGCTGTTTCAACGTCGTCGTCAGAGCCTTTTTCAATGACCGCGTCAAGAATTTCTTTTACGACGCTGGCCGGATATGGGCTGAACTGCGGCAAAAAGTCCACATAGCCCTTTATTTGCCATTGGCGGGCGCTTTCGTAAAAGTCAAGGTTCGGGTCGATGACCACTTGCGAAAATGCCGCCGCTCCGACAAAAAGAGACAAGGCCGCGGCCAAGGCGATTTTTTTCAAAGAGTTAATTTTCTGAAACATTTTGAGCGTTCTCCTTTTTGACAACGTTGTTCTTTTTTATTTTAGTGAATTTTATTCTCGCTCCCAAGACAAACTCAAACGAAAACTCTGTCTTTCCGCTTTCGTGTCCGGAATTCAAAATAATGGCCAAAGACGGCTGGGCCATAAAGTCAAGCCAAGCGTTCAGGCAGTAAGTTCCGTAAAGGGTTATGACGTTGACGAATTCTGGCGTTCCTGTGGGAGCGGCAAGATTGCGGCCGTTCTTGTACTTTGGGCTAAACTGGGTGGAACCGTCGGAGGCGACAGTAAAGGGGTAGACCCAATTTCTTAGGGCCGTGTCGCTCAGGTTGAGAACGCGGGGCCCCCAGCCGATTGACTTAAAGATGTTGGGATCGGACAACTCTCCCCTAGCCAAGAAAAGATATTTAAAGCCCGCCGACCATTTTTTAGGAACTTCGTAGGCGGCGTGGAAAGTCGCGGCCACCGTGTCCGGGCCGTAGCGGCTTCCGATCCATTCATAAAAGTCCTTCGCGCCTGAATTGCTTTCCGACGATGTTTTTACAAAAGACCAGTTGGGGCTTGAGTTTATGTACAAGTATGGCTGGGCGTAATATCCTTCCAGGTTCAAGTGAAGGTGGCCGCTTTTTATGGGAATGTATGATTCAAGGCCAAGCTGGACTCCCATCGCGTTGGGAACGTAGTTGTCCTTGTCTTTGTTGTCTTCGCTAAGCTCAACAGGAAGCTGGAACTGGGTCATCGACCACAAGACGAACACTCTTAAGCTCTTTATCGGAGCGAAGTTTGCCTTGATTCCAAAGAAGCTTCCGACGTCGCTTCCGTCTCCCTTTTGATAGTCAAGCCAAGAGGCGTAGTTGTGCAAGAACATCATGGGGTTAAAGAAGCGCAAGTCCATGTCGCCGTAAGGAAGGGCCGCTTCCATAAAGGAAATCTGGAATTTTTTTCCAATCCTTGCGTCAACCTTGTGGGTGTAAAGGTAGCGGTGGTTGTTGTATTGGGTTATCGCTCCTGTATATTGAACGATCGGTGAATACACAGAAAGCGCGGCGCTTGTCGCGTCGGTCAAATATTCGGACTGGATGATTGAGCCCGTCTCCGCCCGTCCAAAGGCTTGGCTCATGTTGGCGACTCGGATGTTGAAGCCGACAGTGTCTGTAAAGGCGTAGCCCGCGGAACCATAAGCCTTGTGGGGAAAGTTGACGTCAAAATTATCCGGGCTGTAGGGAATGTTGATAAAGGTGTCCTTGTCCTGCGCCGCGCTCTTGTTGATTCCCGCAAAGATGTCAGCGTAAAACGAAGCGTAGTCGCCGACAGAAATCGTGACAGGGGCCTCAAGAAAATGCTTTTTTTCAAAGCGGTCGTAAAACCAAGGAACGCTAGAGTTTGTCTTTACATAGCCTTCAAGGTTAAGCTCCGGCTCCGCGCGAACTTGCAAGATAGAAGCGTTTATAGTAAAGGCGCTGTCTTGCAAATATTCAATAATGTTGTCGTAATGAACTTTGCCCGGCTCGCTCAAAGACTCGTAGTCAATCTCGCCAAGCATCGCGCGGACTTGCTGCAAGTTAATCGGCGCTTGGTCCGAAAACTGGACTATGCCGGATTCCTGCTCCAAAATTTGAAGAGAGTCGTAAATCCAATGGCGGGGCTCCAAAAGATTTTGTCCGCCGCGTCCGGGCTTTTCCGAAAATGCGCGAAGGGTCAAAAAAGAAAGAAGCGCCGCGAAAATTACAAGCCTTCTCATTTAGCTGCCTCCGCTTCCATCTGCTTGTCGTACTTGTCCTTTAGCAAAAAGTCAAAGTTGACAGGCTTTTTGGCAAGGCGGCAAAAATCGATTCTGCAAGAAAGCGCCATCTCAAAGCCTTGTTGAAAATTTCCAGACTTGTTGTTGTGGTTAAATACAAAAATATAAGCCGGCTGGGCGACAAGGGTGAGCCATTTGAGGGGCGCCCAAGAGGCTCGGACATAAATCACGTTGTCGTACTCGGCCGTTCCGTGGGGGCTGGAGTATTCACGGCCGTATTGATACTTGGGATTGTCAACATAAATCCACCTGCCCGCAAGATTTTGATTGGTTGTGTTTCCGTTGATCCAATTGAAGTCCGTAAAAATGTTGAAGTTTGAAAACTCTCCGCGCGCGGCGAAAATGTAGTTTCCTGTGACAGACCACTTGCCGGGCTTTTCGTAGCCGACAGAAAATTTTCCGGCGATCGAGTCGGGTCCGACAGGGCTTCCTATCCATTCGTAGTCAGGCCCCTTGCCGTCTCCCTTGGCGGAGACCAAAGACCAGTTGGGGCTTTGCTTTATCCACAAGTATGGGGAGGCGTAGTAGCCTTCAAGATTGAATTTTAGGAAGCCGCCCGCGACAGGAAGCTGCAAGTCAAGTCCGCCTTGCAAGCCGCGGCCTTCGGGCAGAGCGCCCGCTCCAGAAGTTTGCTCGGTGAACATTTGGTGCTCGGTCTTTGCGATCAAGAAGTAAAGGCGCAAGTTTTTGCAGGGAACGTAATTGAATTTTACGCCCATGTAAGAGATCCAATCGTAATGGTTGTTGAGCTCGTAGGCGTGGAAGATGCCGAAGGGATTCAAGAACTTCATGTCAAAGACATCGTAGGCCGCGCCGCCTTCCAAGAAGCCGAAAGTGAAGCGCCTCCAAAGCCTAAAGTCAATCTCGTGGTTGTACATCGTCTCTTTTTGGTTGAGCTGCTGGACGTTGAATGAGTAAGTGAATATCGGAGAGTAAACCCTTAACGTTCCGTAAGGAAGGTCCGTCAAATAGTCGCTCTGAATGACGCTTCCCAAAGAGGCGCGGCCGTAGTTGTGGCTGCCGATTCCAAAATTCAAATTGACGCCAACGCCATTGTTCCACCTGTAGCCTGTCGAAAGATATGTCAAATGAGTGAGGTTGGGATCAAAAGCGTCCTCCAAAAAAACATGGTTGACGTAGTTGTCGTTTTTAAGCATGTAGGAGCGGCGCTGTCCAACCGCAAGGCCCATGTAGACGGTAAGATAGTCGCTCAAGGTCAAGCGGAGCGGCGCTTCGGCCAAGCGCTGCCGCTCGTGGTAGTTGTAAAGCCATTTTAAGTCGGAATTGCTTTTTACGTATCCTTCCACGTTAACCTTGGGCTCTATGCCAAGAGAAAAGATTCCCGCGTCAAAAGAAAAATCAAATTGGTCAAAGTAATCCTGGACGCGCAAGTATTGGTCTTGCGCGGGCTTGGACAATTTTTCGTAGGGAATTTCTTCCAAAATGCCCTTGAGCTCCATCACCGTAAGCGGCGTGTGGTCGACAAAATTCCACCTTCCAAAGTCAATTTCTATTTGAGAAAGGGCGTCGTAAACCCAATGTCCGCTCGGAACCAAATCGCTCCCCCGCCTTGGAGCCGCAAAAATAGCCGCGGAAAGGGCCGCAAAAATGACAAAACTTGCAAAATACTTCTTAAATTTCATTGAAAAATCCTAAAAATAGTTAAAAAATTATATCAGAGATTTCAATAATTTGCAAGCAAGTCCGGCCGAGCCCCCTCACTTGCGCCCATTAAGTTTTTTCTTTATAATGAAGGAATATGAAAGCTCGAAACAAACACTTGCTTCAATGCCTGGCCTGCCTTACGATTGCCTTGGCATACTTTTTTTTAAGCTGCGAGCCCTTGCAAACAGAATTGCATTTGCGGCCGGAATGGACTTGCGACATACTAAAAACGCCCGAACCAGCCGCGCAAGAAGCCCTATTGCCATTCCGCCTGGAGAAAAAAGGCGGCTACTTCACCCACTCCGGAAAAATCGTGACAATCGTGGACATCCCCTACAAGGCGACCTTTTCCAAAAACTTTTTCGCCCTTTACGGCCAGGACGCGGAGAACACCGTGGTTTCCGCTCCAAACGGAAGCGAAGCCTTCACGATCAAGGCGGCGGGCTTTCCTTTTGTTCAGGACGACAGGGTCTTTGTTTTCGCGCCCGGCGGCTCCACTGTTTCTTTTGTCAACAAGACAAGCGGAACGGTTGAATCCTCTTGGGAATACTCCGCTCCAATAACGGCCTTCAACTCCTCGCCAAAAGGAAGCGTGGCCGGATACGCAGACGGACAGCTTGCGGTGTTTGACCAATACGGAAAAAAGAAAAGCGACCTCTTTCCGGGCGGAAGCGACTATCCAGTAATTTTGGGAGCGGACATAAGCGAAGGCGGAGAATTTTTCGCCTGCGTTTGCGGCCTAGACCCCCAGCGCTTTGTCCTTTACCAAGACGAAGGAAACTACAAAAAAATAATCTACCACGAATTTCTCAGCGTAAACTTGACAAGGCAAACTAAAGTCTACTTTAGCAAGAACGACCGCTACGTTTACTTTGACTCCATCGACGCCTTGGGAATCGTTGACACAAAAAGCGCCGAGGCGATTCACGTTCCTCTAAAGGGAACGATTCTGGACATTCAGGAATCGCCGGTTGACCAAAGCGTCTTTGTGTTGAGCCGCTATTCAAACACATATTACACAATAACGATTTTGGAAGACTGGACAAAGAAAATCGGCCAGTTCGCATTTGAGGCGGACGCCGCCTTTATCTTGGCTGACGGAAACACCCTCTATGTCGGAAGAGACAACAAGATTTCAAGGCTTTCAATTTCAAAAAGCTGACGGGAGTTTAGGATGAAAAAATATTTTTGTTGCGCGCTAGCCCTTTTTGCCGTTCTTGGCCAAACGTTTTTTTCTTTTGGCTGGCCGGTAGAAAATTTGGACCTAGAAAAAATGGTTCCATCGTTCGCCCGCAACCGAAAAAATAAATTCAACGTATCGTTCACATTTCCAAACGCGCAAAAGGCCGTGGCCGCTGACAACGGAAAAATCATAGCGGTAATCACAGAGCATCAAAACGACGGAGACTGGTTTGACTCCCCCTTGGGAAACGCCGTAATCATAAGCCACAACGACGACTTGATTTCTGTCTACGCAAACCTCGGCGGCCAAAGCGCCCTCAACTTGCAGGAAAAATTCCAAGTGTCAGACGGACAAGAATTGGGCGACATCGCAAATTCCGCTTGGAACGAAAATCCCCAAAGCGGCTCGATGGAATTTCAAATCGCGGACACAAAGGCCAAGACTTACATCAACCCCTTGATCTTGATGCCCCGCTCGATAAAGCCGCCACGCATTTATCTTGACGGCGTAACGATCGAAAACCAGTTTGGCCGCGCCTACAACTTGGCGACGCTTCGCTCCATTCCCGCCGGCCCCTACACCCTTTACAAAAAGCGCCAGGCGAACATCTCGCCCCACAAGACGAAAGTTTATGTAAACGGAACGGAATTGGAAAAGATAAGCAAAGAAGTCCTCAAATGGCAGGACGGAAAGATTTACATTGTCGGAAACAAAAATTACACAAGCGAACAGTTCTATCCTTCCGACGAGACGGAACTTTTGGGCCACATTCTTTTGCCTCACGGCGTGAACACGATAACGATAACAGCCTCGGACATCCTTGAAAACTCCGTGACAGCCAACTACATGATATCAGGTTACTAAAATTATGGAACACAATATGATTTTGTCGGCCTCCGGCTGGCGGAAAGTTTTCGCGCAAAGCGGAATCGAAAGCGACACTACAACAAAAATCGGAAACGACAACAAGGCCCTCAGCTTTTTGGCTGCAGAATCTTTTTTGGAATGGTTGAAAGCGCGCAAAACAGAGAGCGTTGGAAAGGCCAAAAAGGCCGCGCCTAAAATTGTCGTCGCCACCGACACCCGCCCCACAGGAAAAGAAGCCGCCAATTATGTTTTGCGGGCGCTTGCGCTAGGCAAAGCAAAAACCATTTGGGTTGGAGTTGCCGCCGCGCCTGAAATCATGGCTTTTGCGAAGGACTTTGACGCCTTTGTTTACATTTCGGCAAGCCACAATCCAATCGGCCACAATGGAATCAAGTTTGGCCTTGACGACGGCGGCGTCTTGAACGGCTCGCAAAACCTTGAAGTAAGGAAAATCTTTGAGCGCAAATTGCAAGAAACGACGGGCGCGGCCCAAGTTCTTGCGCGCGCAAAAGAAGCCGACATAAAAAAGATTGTCGCGCAAAAGGCCGCGAACAAAAAAGCCGCGCTCGCTTCCTACAAGGCTTTTTCGCGCCGAGTCATAAGCGGCCTTGAAAAAGGCAAGTCTCAAGACGCCTTCTTTGACAACCTAAAAGACGAACTTAAGAAAAACAAAATAACCGTTTGCGCTGACTTTAACGGAAGCGCCCGCACCCTATGCATTGACAAAAAATTTTTCGCCCAATGCGGAACGGCTTTTAAGGCCATAAACGACAAGGCCGGAGAAATCGTCCACGAAATAATTCCAGAGCCAGAGAACCTTGTCCACGTGGCGCGCTTTGTCAAAAGCGTCGCAAGCGAAAGCAAGGCCAAAAAAGCGGCGACGGTGACCGAGACTTCAAACAAGGCCAAAAAAGCGGCGGCCGCTTCTAAGGTTTGCAAACCGCAAACAATCATCGGCTACATGCCCGACTGCGACGGCGACCGCGGAAACATAGTATACTACAGCAAAAAAGAAGGCAAGGCAAAAATTCTTAAGGCGCAAGAAGTGTTCGCGCTCAGCGTTTTGTCAGAACTTGCTTGCGCCGCCCTGCGACAAAAGGCCGCCGAAAAAAAAGCGCCTTCTTCCAAAAAAATCGCGCGACTTGCCGTCGCTGTCAACTGTCCAACCTCAATGCGAATTGAAGAAATCGCGGCCGCCTTTGGCGCAAAAGTCTTTAGGGCCGAAGTCGGAGAAGCCAACGTCGTCAACCTCGCCCGCGAAAAGCGCGCGGCGGGCTTTGAAGTTCCAATCTTGGGCGAAGGATCCAACGGCGGAACGATAACCTACCCCGCTTGCGTCCGCGATCCGCTCAACACAGTCTTCGCGCTGATAAAGATTTTGACAATAAAAGAAGCGTGGGCGCTTTGGACAAAAGCCCGCGGACTTCCGTTCAACGAAAACTATTCCTTGGACGACATTTTGGACTCGCTTCCAAAGTACACGACTACAGGCGTAAGCGAAAGCCGCGCGATTCTTAAAATAAAGACGGCGGACCATGCCGTTCTTAAAAAGAATTTTCAAAAGGCCTTCGAGCGTTCCTTTAAAGACGGAGCGGACGGCCTTGTAAAAAAACACAACATAACTTCTTGGAAAGCCTCGCTCACAAACGGAACGAAAGAAAAATTGGGCGCGACGGACTTTTCAAAAAGCAAAAAAGGCGGCCTGAAAATTTTGTTCTTCGAGAACAATTCCAAAAAGCCTTCGTCATTCATTTGGATGCGGGGAAGCGGAACGGAGCCAGTCTTTAGAATCATGTGCGACGTAAAGGGAACGGACGCAAAAAAAGAAAGGGAACTATTGGCGTGGGAAACTAAAATGCTTGCCCAAGCCGACAAAATGCGATAAAATAGAATTTGTCATTGCCCGACTTGATCGGGCAAGCTTTTAGAAAACAGATTGTCGGGTCGCGCCCGACAATGACAGATAACCCCACGGAGGAAAAAATGGAAAAACAGGAAATCTTGCAGAGAGCGAAAGACTACATCGCCAAGGAACAGGACGCGCGCTTTAGAAAAGAAGTCGAAGACCTTGTCGCAAAAGAAGACTACAAGGAGCTTGAGGACCGCTTTTACCAAACGCTCGAGTTCGGCACCGGCGGCCTTCGCGGAATAATGGGCGGCGGAACAAACCGCATGAACACTCTTGAAATCAACATGGCCACTCAAGGCTTGGCCAACTACGTAATAAAGGCCTTCCCCGAAAAGGCAAAGGCCGGAACTTTGAGCGCGGTCGTCGCCTACGACAGCCGCCTCAACTCTGACGTATTCGCCGAGGCCACGGCCCTCATCTTTGCCGCCAACGGAATCAAGGCCTACCTCTTTAGCGGAGTTCGCCCCACCCCCGAATTGTCATACGCGATTCGCGAACTTAAGGCGGACACAGGCGTTGTCGTCACCGCCAGCCACAACCCAAGAATGTACAACGGCTACAAGGCCTATTGGAACGACGGCGCCCAGGTAATCGAGCCGCACGACAAGGGAATCATCGTCGAAGTGAACGCCGTAAAAGAAGTAAAGACAATCTCAAAAGAAGAGGCGCTTAAGAACGGCACCCTTAAAATCATCGACAAAGAAATCGACGAAAAGTTCTGGGCCATGTGCAAGGCGCAGCTTTTCCGCCCCGAACTCATCAAGGAAAAGGCTTCAAGCGTAAAGATCGTTTACACGCCTCTCCACGGAACAGGAGCCATGCACGTGGAAAAAGTTTTGGGAGACCTTGGACTTAAGGTAATCACAGTTCCCGAGCAGCAAAAGCCCGACGGAAACTTCCCGACAGTGGAAAAGCCCAACCCGGAAGAAGCCCCCGCTCTCAAGATGGCCGTTGACCTTGGCGAAAAGGAAAAGGCCGACTGCGTAATGGCCACCGACCCGGACGCCGACCGCTTTGGAACAGCCTTCCCCGGAAAAGAAGGAAAATTTGTTTTGGTAAGCGGAAACCAAATGGGCGCCCTTTTGATGGACTACGTTTTGCTTTGCCGCAAGGAATTGGGAAAGCTTCCCGCCAACGCGGCGGTCGTCCGCTCAATCGTAACCTCGCCCTTTGGCGACGCGATTTGCAAGAAGTACGGCGTAAAGATGGTTGAATGCCTTACAGGCTTCAAGTGGATCGCGGCGGCGCAAGCCCAGATGGAAAAGGACGGATCCAACGAATACGTATTTGGCTTGGAAGAAAGCTACGGATACAAAGTAGAAAAAGAAGTCATGGACAAGGACGGAGTAAGCGCCGCCCCCATGTGCGCCGAAATGACCTTGTACTGGGCCAGCCAAGGAAAGAGCGTTTTGGAACACTTGGACGACATGTGGGCCGAATACGGATACTTTGAGGACCGCGCGATCAGCCAGTACTTTGAAGGACCTCAAGGACCTTCTATCATGGGCGGCATTATGACAAAGCTCCGCACGGAAGGACTCGCCACTTTGGGCGGAAAGAAAGTTCTCCAAATTAAGGACATCCAGCAGAGCGTCGCCTTTGACCCGGCCAATCCCGGAGCGAAGACAAAAATCGATTTGCCCAAGAGCAACGTATTGCAGTTTGTTCTTGAAGGCGGAACGATTGTCAGCGCCCGCCCGAGCGGAACAGAACCCAAGATTAAGTTCTACATCAACAGCGCCCTTCCGCCTGCCGGAAGCGCCGGCTTGGCCCAGAGCAAAAAAGACGCAGGCGCCTTGTGCGACGCCATAAGCGCCGACATCAAAGCGATTCTCGATGCCGCCGCAAAATAACGCGGACTTTTGCCCGGTAAAACTGTTAAAGGACTACAAGAGATTGCGCCGTCTTATACAAGAAAACGGCGCGACCTTTTGCGCCTTTGACACCGAGACGACCGGACTAAGCTACAAAAAAGACAAAATAATAGAATTGGGCGCCGTTCGCTTTGACAAGAGCGGCGTCTTGGCGACTTACGATTCATTCATAAATGTCGGCTTTCCGCTTCCGCCGATAATAACGCAAATCACCCACATAACCGACAGCATGCTTACAGACGCGCCCGACATTCAAAAGGTAATGCGGGACTTTGAGGATTTTTCTAAAGGCTGCGTGCTTGTGGCGCACAACGCGCAGTTTGACTGGAACTTTGTCAACGCCGAGCGGACGGCGCTTGGAATGAAGGAACTAAAAAACAAGGCCATCGACACCCTAGACTTGGCGCGATGGGCCTACCCTGTAAACAAAAAATACAACTTGCAGTATTTGGCCAGCGGAATGAAAATCGACGTCCACGCCGCGCACCGCGCCAACGACGACGCGCGCGTTTGCATGGAAGTCTTCCTCCGCGCCGTCCGCGACACGGATTCAATCCAAAAGTGATTCTGAGTGTTTAGTAAATCGAAGAAATCTTATAACCGGTTTCAGAAATTACTTGCCGCAACCTTTCTTGATCAAGCGGTTCTTTGCTTTTAATTTGGCAGACACCAGTTTTATGAGAAGATTTTACTGAAAGAACAGAAAAGTTGTTTCTAATAGCGTCGTTAATGTGGCTTTCGCACATTCCGCACATCATGCCATCAATTTGAAGGCTTGTGACAGTGCAGTCGGAATCCGCATTTTCCTTGCGATCATGGCAAGCGCCCGCCATGGAACAGTGGGCGCAGCCTGAACCGCAAGAATGCTTTCCGTTTTTTTTATTTTTTAAAAGATTCAAGATGATTGCGGCCACAACCGCAACCAAGATGAATCCTACAACAAAGTTTCCCAAATTCGGCTCACACCTTGACGGAAAGCGTTTTCGCTTCGCTGTACTTCTTAAAGAAGAGCGCGTATACGACGCAGGCAAGCGCGGCGATTGCGGCGATCAAGCCAAAGACATTGACGCTGCCGGCAAAGGCATTTCCGAACTGATAGATCATCAAGGCTACGACATAGGCAAAGCCGCACTGCCAGCCGATGGCAAACCATGTCCACTTGGCGCTGTTCATCTCGCGGCGGATCGCTCCGATAGCGGCAAAGCAAGGCGCGCACAAAAGGTTGAATACCAAGAAGGAATATCCGGCCACGTTCGTAAAGGCCTGGGCCAATGCTTGGTAAACCGTAAGGTCTCCCGCGCCGTAAAGAATGCCCATCGTGCCGACAATGTTTTCCTTTGCGACAAGACCGGTGATTGAAGCGACAGTCGCCTGCCAATTTCCCCAGCCGAGCGGAGTGAAAATCCAAGCGATGCAGCTTCCGATCTTGGCCAAGATTGAAGAATCAAGCTGGTCTTCGGCCAACATGCCGAATCCTTCTTCGGTCCAGCCAAAGAATGTTGTGAACCAAACAACGATTGTGGAAAGCAAGATGATTGTTCCCGCTTTTTTAATGAAAGACCAACCGCGCTCCCACATAGAGCGGAGAACGTTGCCAAGCGTGGGCATATGGTAGGCCGGAAGCTCCATTACAAAAGGAGCGGGATTTCCGGCGAACATCTTTGTCTTTTTAAGAATGATGCCCGAAATTACAATCGCGGCCATACCGACAAAGTAAGCGCTTGTGGCTACCCAAGCCGCGCCGCCGAAAATCGCTCCGGCTACCATCGCGATAAAGGGAACCTTGGCGCCGCAAGGAATGAAGGTTGTTGTCATAATCGTCATGCGACGGTCGCGCTCGTTTTCTATCGTGCGGCTTGCCATAATGCCGGGAATGCCGCAGCCAGTTCCAACCAACATCGGAATGAACGACTTGCCGGAAAGTCCGAACTTGCGGAAAATGCGGTCAAGAACAAATGCGATGCGCGCCATGTAGCCGCACGCTTCCAAGAAGGCAAGCATCAAGAAAAGAACCAGCATTTGCGGAACGAATCCAAGAACCGCGCCGACGCCGGCAACAATTCCGTCAAGGATAAGGCCGCTAAGCCATTCGGCGCAGCCAATCTTTTCCAAAAGGCCTCCGACCAATACAGGAACGCCGGGAACCCAAATGCCGTAGTTGGCGGGATCAGGGCCTTCCTCTCCGTACTTATCGGCCATCTCGCGCGCTTCGGCGGCGGCCTCTTCGGTAATCTCAATCGGGTCCGAAAGCTCAAGCGTTTCTTCGTCTTCGATTACGTATGTCGTCTCTCCGTTGTCCAAGGCTTCCAAAATAGCGGGCGTGTCTCCGTACTCTTCGGCCGCCGCTTCGTAGGCCGACGTTCCGATTCCAAACAAGTGCCAGCCGTCTCCGAACAAACCGTCGTTGGCCCAGTCGGTGGCAGACGCTCCTACGCCGACCATAGCGATCCAATAAACAAAGAACATAATGCAGGCAAAAATCGGAAGGCCCAGCCAGCGGTTTGTGACTATGCGGTCGATTTTGTCTGAATGAGTGAGTTTTCCGGCGTTAGCCTTTTTGTAGCTTGACTTTAGAATTTGCGCGATGTAAATGTAGCGCTCGTTTGTGATGACGCTTTCGGCGTCGTCGTCCAATTCTTTTTCGGCGGCCTTTATGTCTTCCTCGATGTGCGCCAATTTGTCCGCGCCAATTTTGAGCGACTCCATGACTTTTTCGTCGCGCTCAAAAAGCTTTATCGCGTACCAGCGCTGGCGCTCTTCCGGAAAATCGTGAACAATCGCCTCTTCGATATGGGCAAGCGCGTGCTCCACAGGGCCGCTGAACGAGTGCTGCGGAACAGTCTTTGTGGCTTGAGCCGCGGCGATCGCTTCTTGGGCGGCTTCCATAACGCCGTCGCCCTTGAGCGCGGAAATCTCAACGATTTTGCAGCCCAGCTGGCGCGAAAGCTCTTCCACGTCGATTTTGTCGCCGGCCTTTTTGACCAAGTCCATCATGTTAAGGGCGATGACAACAGGGATTCCAAGCTCAACAAGCTGGGTCGTAAGATACAAGTTGCGCTCAAGGTTTGTGGCGTCAACGATGTTCAAAATCACGTCCGGGCGTTCGTTCACAAGATAATTTCTTGCGACAACCTCTTCCAGCGTGTAAGGAGAAAGGGAGTAAATGCCGGGAAGGTCGGTCACAACAACGCCGTCATGCTTCTTTAGCTTTCCTTCTTTCTTTTCTACAGTGACTCCAGGCCAGTTTCCTACAAATTGGTTGGAACCAGTAAGAGCGTTAAAAAGTGTCGTTTTGCCGCAGTTTGGGTTTCCGGCAAGAGCTATCTTTACATTCATTTTATTCCACCTCTATCATTTCGGCATCAGCTTTTCTTAAAGAAAGCTCGTAGTTTCTAACATTCACTTCAATAGGATCACCCAAGGGGGCGACTTTTCTGACAAAGATTTCAACTCCCTTTGTCACGCCCATATCCATAATGCGGCGCTTTACAGCTCCTTCGCCATGAAGGCGGACAACTTTTACAGTGTCGCCCACCTTAACGTCCTTTAGTGTATTCATATTTTCCTCCAATTTTGTAAACAAAACAAAACGCCGCTACACCATAACGCGGCGCGCCAATTCTTCGTTAATGGCAATGCGAGATTCTTTTACTTTTACGATTACGTTTCCCGCAAGGGAATTGACAATAGAGACGGTTCCGCCCACCGTAAAGCCAAGGTTTTCCAAGTGGCGCTTGACTTCGTCGCTTCCGCCTATTTTTTTAATTATTTGGTCTTTTCCTGTTTCCGCAAGAACCAATGGAATCACAATTCGCTCCTTGTGATAATATATGAATAATATATATTAGTTTTAACTAACTGTCAATAGTTTTGAACAACAAATTTAAAAAAAGACAAAAAAAATCCCCCGCTTTTGCGGGGGAATTTTAGTAAATAAGACCTGAGCGAGCGCGGACTATCCGCGCGGAGCGGTCGCAGGGTCGATTGGACTTCCGTTCCTAAAGACCATAAGCGTAAGGCGGCTTTCCTTGCTGATGGAATCAACGCCAGCCGTTCCTATTGTGTCGCCGTAAACGACGTAGTCGCCCTTTTGCACGCTGATGCTTGACATTCCCGTATACGCGTAAATCAAGCCGGTCTTTGACTGGACAAAGACAACCTCGCCAAAGCCGCGGTAGGAACCGCAGTACATTACCGTTCCCGCCATGATGTTCATAATCTTTTCTTTTTTGGCGGCGGACAATTGCACGCCCGAAACCTTTCCGTTAACGTAAGTGATGCGGGGATTCTTTACCGGCCACACAAGGCCCGAAGATGATTTTGACGACGAATACTTTCTGGGATCGGCGTCCTTAAGGTCAAGCGAAACAGTTTGCGCCGAAGAAGAATTCTTTGCGGGAACCTTAAGTTTTTGTCCCGCCTTAAGGGAAGCGTCGCTTCCCAAATTGTTCAAAGAAAAAAGCTCGGCGACTTTGATTCCCCTTTCGCGGGCGATGCCGTAATAAGTGTCGCCTTTTTGGGCTACATAGATTTCCAAGTTTTCGCTGGAATATGAAGAGCCAGAAGAAACAGAAGCGGAATTCAAGGTGGCGGCGTTTTCGATGTCGGGCGTTGGAATGTTGAGCTTTTGTCCAAACTTAAGGACGTCGCTTTCGCTAAGGCCGTTGGCGGCTCTAAGCTCGCTTACTGTGATTTGATATTTACGACTGATTGAATAAAGAGTCTCGCCTTTTTCAACCAAATGAGTGGTGTCGGCAAAAAGAGCCGGCGCCGCAAGGACTAGAAAAACGCGAACAAGAATCTTAAAAAAACTTTTGCTGACTTTCATACCCTTATATTATCGGCATAAAATCAGCAAAAGTTGAATTTTATTATTTCGCGCTTTTTGAAGTTGTTTTCTTTGCGGGAGCTTTTTTTGCGGCGCCTTTCTTTTCGCCGGAATCCTTGCTTGAGTCCTTAAGAATTTTTTCGCGCTTTGAAATTTCCTTCTTAATTGAAGCGATGGCTTTAAGAGCTTCTGAAACATCAGGATCGCTGGCAGTCAAAGAGGCGGCCTTTTTGGCGGTAAGTTTTGTGACGACAAGTTCGCCCAATGCAGCGTAGGCTTTTTTGAGCTTCAACTCAAACTGCTTCTTTTCCAACTGAACGACGCCCAAGTCGCTGTAAGCCTGGATTGTAGATCCCGCTTTTGACAAGCCTTTTTTGGTTACGTCAAAACCGCTTTTAAGGCCAGCTTTGATGTCGTTCCAAATCTTGGTAGCCTTTTCTTTTGTTTCGTCTTTCATTTATTACTCCTATATAAACATTATAACCCACTTTTCAAAAAAAGCAAGAATTTTTATCCTATCTTGGCAGCAAGCAAAGTCAAGTCGTCAAGCTGTTCGTCTTCCCTCAAGAAGCTGTAGTGCAAGTAAATGTTGTCCGCCTGCTCGTCGTCCTTGTTGGAACAGTAGTAATCGTAAAGATTAAAGTGTTCCTTCAAGAAGGCGTCGATCCTTCGGTCAACTCGAACGGTATCCTTCTCGCCCACCCCTTGCGGCTTGTAAAAGCGGAACACTTTTTCCACGGAACAAAGCGCAAGTATCACCTCTTCTGTAGAACCCGTACAGTTTGTAAAGTCAAACTCAAGGACTTCGTTGGGAATCGGATTGTGATATTTTTTAAGAACGTACTTTTGCTTGTTCAAGACAGCTTCGATGATTTCCTGGATGCGTTCGTTCTCCATTTGTTCGCTTTCGCTGCCGACCTTGTGGTTTGCGTGAACGCCGTCTTTAACGTCAACAGTTTCTTCGCATTTTGTCACGTTGAATTCTTGGTCGCGGAATTTTCTTGTAGATTCCTCGATGCCGTCAGTATAGAGGAAAAGAACGTCGCCCTTGTTAAGGCGGGTCTTTTCGATCTTAAAGCCGCCCTTCATCTGGACCATAAATGTCGGAAGCGGACCGGCGGCGGGGGTCTCTTGCAAGGTCAAAGTCTTTTGCTTTTTGGCAGCGGCGTCGTAAATGTGAACGATGTTGTCTCCAGCGTTGCAAAGGCTTACGTCGCCAGTCGCCGTGTCAACCAAAGCCAAAATCAACGTCGCGAATTTGCCCTTGATTCCAAGGGACTCGATGAAGTCGTTGATTTGAGTTACCAGCGCGTCCAATCCGCCGCCGGCTTTTTTGGGAGACCAATTCTCATAGTATTTTCGGAACAAGGTCGCGACTACAGTCATGATGAGGGCGGCTGGAACTCCGTGGCCCGAAGCGTCGCACTTAATCATTATGTAATGGTTTTCGTCCAATTTTTTGTAGTCAAAGTAGTCGCCCGAAACTTCGCTCGCGCCCTCGTAGTAGCCAAAGCACTGGAAGTTTTTGTCGTTCAAAATCGCGACCGTTTGCTTGCTGCCCGACTCGTCCGGCGTCAAGGGCAAGAAAGCGCGCTGAACGACTTTACCGTCCATAGCCAAGTGTTCGTCTTGGGCAGCCTTTACCAAATCGCGGGTCATTTCGTTCACGCTGTCGCCCAGCTGGCCGATTTCGTCACGGCTTTTGATTACGATTTCTTTTCCGGCAAGCTTTTCTTTGTTGACGGTGTTGCCAATCATCACTACATGGCTTGCCAGGCGCTTGATCGGGCTGACAATTACGCTGGCCAAAACCCAAGACGCGATAATGCCGATCAAAACGGCAAAGAGCGAAACGGCAAGCGCCGTGTAAACGATCGTTCGCCTCGCTCCGTCAATCGTTTGAATGAGGCTTGCGGTGGAAACAGAAATAAATACAATCGCGCGCGCGTAAGTTTGCGACGTTCCTTGGCGGTAAAGAACCGGCCTGTAGAACAAGTATTCAGTGTTTTCCCTGTCGAGCAAGGCGGAATTATATTCGGGGAAGCTTCCCGTCGCCGCCTCTGACATTTCGTTCAAAGTTCTTGAAAGGCGCGTAGAAAGCTCTGTCGTGATTACAGAAATTTCTTCGCGGCGCTTTACCGAAACGGGGTCAGACTTGAGCGCGATTGACGCGCCTTCGGCGTTGAGGCTTGCGATGTTTCTTGCGATTACGCCGGCGCTTTGGGCGGCGGCTTGGTTGAGCTCTTGGCAAATTTCAGAAGCCGCAAGCATGGTTGGGTCTGTGATCTTTGAGACTCCAGGAGTAAGAATCTCAGTGTCGATCTTGCTTGCCAAGTCAGAATCGTTTGAGGCCCAAAGGAAATCCAAGCCGCTTGAATTTTCGTCATTTGAAGAAAGGCCTGCAATGCTTACAAAGCTGGCCTCGCTGATGGCCGCAGACTGTTCCGGCAAGGCGCTCAATTCCAAAACGTTTTGGGTGGGCATGTAAGCGCGCGCTCCGCTTGCGATGCTCGAAAGCAAAACGTTCACTCGTTCCTCCAAACCTACAGACAAGGTTCTTTCTTGCGAACGAGTCATGACATAGCCCAATGGCAAAGATACCAAAAGGATCGCCATGAAAACAATCATTGCGGTGAAGGACATAAGCTTTAGCTTTAAGCTTGTTCCCCGGACATTCAAAGATTGAATCCGTTTCTTTTTTTCTAGCGGCATAATGTCTCCTGAAAGAAGCGCGTTGATTTCTTTTTTCACAAGGACCGCCTCTTTTGCCGAAAGGGCCAATCCTCGCGCCGCAAAAATCAAGGCGCCTAGCGCGATTATAAGTATGATGGCGAACAGAATGTCTCCCGTTCGCGTAAAGAATTTTCCTGTGTCGTAAACCCGCTGCCAAGAAGGCTTGTAAACATAATTGGCGGCGATTTTTACCGTTCCGTTTTCGCTGATTTCAAAAGCGGAAGCGGCCTTGTAAAGGCCTCGGTCGGAATGGTAAAGGCTTATTGAATACGTTCCCTGGGGAACCGTGTTGTCAAGCTTCAATCCGCTGATTTTTTCGTCATTGGGAACGGAAAAGTCTCCGTCCTTAAGATTGAATTCTATTGAGTAAGGTTCATTTGTCTTTTCTCTTGAAATTACGATTTTGTAAATCGTTCCGTCATACCTAAAGCCCGCGCCATGCAATTCCAAAGAAACGCTTCCAAAGACGTCGGAATTTTTTCTTACTGAGTCAACGCGGGTAAAAGGTTCGTACTTGTTGGCGTAGACAGTCACGAACGCAGGCTCGCTGACATTTCCGGCCTTGTCGATTGAGCGGACGCTAAAGGTGTAGACTCCGTTCTTGCGATTGGCAAAGCGGGCGGCGGAAGTTCTAGTTTGAACGGTCGCGACGGGGGCCTTAGGCCTTAGCGCGCTTTCCGGATTCTTTTTCTTATACTCTGAAAGTTCGGCCGCGAGCTGCGCTTGGCTCAAAGAAGTCGGATGCCGCTTGGAGTCGTTGAATTCTCTCGGAAGGCTTTCCACGCGTTCCAACGAATAAGAGTATCCGTCGATAACCTCGTCTTCGGAATCGTCGCGCCAACTAAAGTCCAAGCTGTTGCTTTGGGCAAAGCCGGCGGCGTCAATTTGCGGACCTGCGATGACGGGAGCCCTTGGCGGAGTCAAGTCGCGGTAGTAAGAGACGACGGCGCTGTCGGACCAGTTTCCGGCGTAGTCGACCGCGCGGACTTTTAGATACCAGTTCTTTTCGGCCGTCGCCTTCAAAGAAAGAGTGTTCTCTTTTGGAAGATTCATCAAAACGGTCGGCGCGTCTTGATTGGGATCTTGGGTCCAAAGCCAAGAATAACCGCGAATGCCGGAAGAATCCGTAGGCATCGTGATTCTAAAGCGGACGCCCTCCTCGCGGCTTCTTTGTCCGGCGACAAAATTCAACGGCATTATTGTAGGCTCAAGAACCGTGTGGTCGCTTTCTAGGCGGTAAATCCAAGAGGACTTTCCGCTCGTTCCCTGCCAAACAAAGGCAAGGGTCTTTCCGTCGTCCGCGATCATCGGATAAACAAAAGTCGCCGCGCTTCTTTGCGGAGAAAGAACTTCTTGTTCGCCCCACAAGGTTCCCTGGCGCTGGGTCAAGTAAACGCGCTCCAAGCCGCTTCTAGTGTCAAACCAAACAAGGCTCAAATGATTGTTGTGGCTGAACAAAATCGGTCTGTTGGCGTTGCCGGAATTTGAAATGCGTTCCGTGCGTCCCAATATGTTGCCGTCGGAATTCAATTGCGCGAAATAAACGGAAGAATTTTCGGAGTTGTATGGAGTCCGTTCCCAAGCGATGTAATTGTTTTGCTCAAAGCGGAACAAGGTTGGGCGCTGGTCGCTGGACAAATCGCTTTCGGGCCCTGTAGTCAGCATGACAGGATTTGACCAAGAAGAGCCGCCGCTAAACGAAAGGGTCGAAAAAAGCTTGTATACGATTCTTGACTGGGTTCTGTACTGGGCTTGGAATACGACCAGCTCCCCTTTTGGCGTCGAAAGCAAAACCGGCAAAAAGGGGTTCAGGCTTTTTTGCGCCGGAGAAAACTCGCTAAAGTCGTTCCAGTTGATTCCATCGCGGCTTCGGGCGTAAAGCATGGTAAAGCTTTCGTCGCGGCCAAGCGAAGTAAATACGATAAAGGCGCCGCTTGCCGTATCATAGATGCGAGGAGCGACAAGCGGAAGGTTTTGTTTGCTGAATTTTTTTTGGGTGAAAGTGGCGCCGGCGTCAAAGCTGGTAATGACCGAAATTGTGTTGGCGTCCGAAAGAACGCTTACGGCCAAAACGCCGTTTGAATTCATCGCGGCGCTGTAAAGGTCCGGAACCTCTCCTGAATAAGGGAAAGGACCCGCAAAGCGCCTCGCCTCATCCCATTTGCCGTTTTTATAAAACTGAATCGTTAAATATATAGAAGATTTTTTTGCGTCAACCTCTTGCCAAATGGCGGCGGCGATTTTTCCGTTTGAAACGGCGCTGGGGAAACAAACGCCGCTTTGCGAAACGCGGACAGGGTTTTCCCAAAAGTAGTTTTGCGCCGCGGCTCCCTTGGAAGCCAAAAGCATAAGAGAAAATAAAATTGTCAAAAAGAAGCGCTTCTTACGCATTTTTTTCTATTATATCAAAATATCAAGCCAAGCGCAATTTACATTCTTGCCTGAACTTGTTTTTGCAAATCCAAAATCTTGGACGACCTTCTGTTCGCCGGCGTTTGCAAAAGCTGCTCGACGATTGTGTAGGCTCCAAGCACGTTGTTGTTTCTAAGCTCCTGGATGGCCTGGTTGTACCTGGCCTCGTCCGCGCTCGAAAGAACGACGGCGGCCTTGCCGCCAACTGCGATCTGGATTCTGTCCTTAAGCATGATCGCGCTGTCGTTGTTGGGGTTAAGGGCGATGGCCTGGTCAAGCCTGGCCAAGGCCTGGCGCAAAACCTCTTCGTTGCCCTTGGCGCCAGAGTAAAGCTTTTGCGCTTCTTGCGTCAAAGAATTTGAACGGCGCAACGCGCTTTGGTCAACCGGCTTTTGCCTGATTCCAAGCTCAACCTCAACGTCATAAATCAACTTGCTCAAGCCAGGATAATTGGGCCTGATTTCGGCCAAGTCGAGCAAGTCGCTGTAGCCCTGCTGCTGGGTGGCCGGAACCTTTACGTTTTGCCTGGCGTTTTGAACGCGGCGGGCAAAGGTTTCGTTGAACTGCGCGGGATCAATAAGTTCGTCAATGCGCAAGGTCAAAAGCGCCGCCTCTTGGTTCAAAGGATAAACCATCTGAAGCTCTTGAAGCTTTTTCTTGGCCTCGCCCAAAATCGCAAGAGCTTCCTCGCGGCTTCCTTCTTTCATCAACGCCTCGCCTTGGTCAAAGTACTGGTGGGCGTTGCTCAAAATTTGCGACATTTCGGGATAAAGAGGAGCGGTCGGCTTGATTTCGCGGCCGGTCTTCATGCTAAGCGCGTTTTGAACCAAAAGCTTGAGGTTCTTAATCTCTTCGTCTTCCTCTACGTTGGTAACGGCCCAACGGCTTTCGGCGCGGTTAAGGAGGTTTTCGGCGTTTTCAAAATCGCCGGCGTAGTAATCGTTCTTGGCGCGAGTCTTAAGGGCGCGCACTTCGGCTACGATGAGTCTGTTTTCGGCTTCATTGATTCTTTGTCCCAAGTCAGCCAAGTTTTTGTCGGTGGACTGGCGCAAGCTTTCCGACTCTTGGTGGCTCAAAGATTCGTTGTACAATTCGCGGGCGCGCTGCAAGTCGTTTCTCGCGCCGGCAAAGTTGTCCGCGCGATAATTCCGTTCGGCCCTTCTGTAAATTTCGTCCGCTTGGTTTTGCGCGCTTTGTGCCATCACTATTTCTTGGCGCGACTTGGCGTTTATCTCAACGCCTTGGCTGGTCCACTGGTCAAGGGAAGCCACGGTCGCGTCAAGCTTTTGCATTATAGACTGATTTCTCTTTGACGTTCCTTGCAAGCGGCTCTTCATCAAAGCCAAAAGGTTCTTGTCCGAAGAAAGAGTTTCTTGAACAGTCTGAACTTTTTGAACGGCCTCCGCGGGATAATGCGTTTCCAAAAGGTTTTCCGCTTCGGCGTAAAGGTTTTGGTAATTGCCGGAAAGCATGTCAACAGCTTTTTCGGTGTGGTCGGAAAGGTTCTTCCAAGCAATTTCGCTTGAAGAGACCGAGGTGTTTCGAGCCAAATCGTTTACGCCTTGGTAATAATCCAAGATGTTCTTAAAGTCCAAAACCTTGTCAACAAACTTTACGTCGGTGACTCTCTTGTCGTTTTTGGACCTCTGCTCTTCCGCCGCGCCCTTGTATTCCAAATACCAAGCCTCGTTCAAATTGTCGTTGGCTTTTTTCTCAGTCTTGTCAAGAGCGCTCAAGACGGCAAGCAAATCGTTTGAATAAGAGTCTCCGGCCCTCGCGTTTTCCAACGAGTCCTGGGGCATTTGCAATGCGGAAAGCCTTGCCGACGCCTCTTTGTAGTCAGCCAAGTTGGAGACAGAGGAAGTCGTTCCGTTAACAAAATTCTTCGCGCTTTCCATAGAGCTTGCGAAAAGCGGAGTGTCTTCGCCAAAGGCTTGTCCGGAGCGGTCCTTGCGCAAATGGTTCAAAGAGCAAACGTTAAGCGAAAGGTTTGCAAAATTATTCGCCTCTACCAAGCGCGAAGCGTCCGGCTCGTAAGAGCTCTCCAAGGCCTTTTGGAGCGGAGCGGACTTTACGTATTCCTCAAATTTTTGGTTTACGGTTTTTCCCAAGGCCTTCTTGCAATTGTCCAGCATAAAATTCCATTCGCTGTCAACCGCTCCCAAGATGCCTGAATTGTCGATGCTTGAAACGCCAAGCGCGAAGCGGGTCATAAAAGACAAGTAAGAGGCTTCGGTAAGCTCGGGGTTTTGCTTTTTTAGCTGGGCGAAAGTTTGGTCAAAGCGGCCGCCAACAGTAATGACGCTGTTTCGGACGGCGGCGAAATTTTCCATTTGCGCCGAGAAGCTTTGCCACGCGCGCATTGAGTTTTGGTAGTTGCCGGATTCCACAGCCTGAATGAAATTCTTGTAAGCGTCGTTCCAGTCGCCTCTGGCAGAAAGATAATTTTGCGTAACCGCGTTAAAGTCGTTGGCGATTTGAGTCACAGAATTTGTAAGGGCCGCCGGATTTTCGTCGTAAAAGTCGTCGCGGTACATGTAGTAGCCGCTTTGGATGACGGCGATGGCGTCCGTAAATTTTTGGCTGGAAGCGTTCTTGGCGCCTTCTTCCAAAATGCGGCGGAACTGGGCGCGGTAGAAGGTGAACTCGGCGGCGGCCTTAGCTTGCTTGATAAAGGCCAAGTGTTCCGCGGTCGGATGCTTTTCCAAAGACTGGAGCTTGTTGATGATCGTCAATTTTTTTTCGGCGTTCTCCGGCTCCTTTTCCATTACGTCGAGCAATTCGTTGGCAAGGCGAGTGTAGTAAGAGCGGGCGTTCATGATAGTGTCAACGCGCCTTTGCGCTGCGTCCAAATCGTCGGGATACTTTTTCATGTAGGCCGAAAGCGCTTCAAGAGCCGTGTCGTAATCAGTCTGCTTTATCAACGCGTCTATTTCGCGCATGGACAAGTCCTCGGCGCGCAGGGGGAGCGGCAAAGAGCAAAGAGAAATAATTAAAATCGACAAAAGCGCAAATCTTTTAATAATAAACACCCAAGGGCGATATCGCCCCTTTTCTTCTTATTATAATTTTCGGAAAAAAAAACTAACTATTAAGTGAAAAAAACCGAATAATTAATGAAGACAAATTGTAATTTTTAAAGAGCTAAATTGACATTTTAGAGATTTTTTGAGATAATATATCCAAAATCTCCAATACTGTCTAATAATATAGCGCTAACAAAGAATGATGGCAAGTAAAAAAGGACTTTTGACAGCCGCTCTCCTCACCCTCTTTTTCAAGGCTTACGCCTTGGACTTGACCGACGTCTTTCATTCGCTTTCAAACCCCTTTTACAGCATGGTCGACCCAAACGAAGGCTTGACATCCTTTGGGTCGTTGAACATACCTTGCGGCGGCCGCGAAGAAAGCTTGGGCGGCGCCTTTACCGGCCTTTGCGACGACATTTGCTTTTTTGACTACAATCCCGCAGCTTCCTGCCTCTTGCAAAAGGGAGAAGTGGCGGTATTCCACAATTCCTGGATTGCGGACTCCAACATGGAAACATTGGCCTGGGCCGACCGTTACAACGACTTGGGTCTGGGAGCCAAGATAAAGTGCTTCTACGTTCCCTTCACCGAATACAATTATTTTGGAGACCGCGTGGCCGCAAACTATTACAGCGAAACCACCGCCTGCGTCAACATAAGCTACAACTTTTTCCACGGCTACTACTTCAAGGGGCTCGCTCTCGGCGCCAACCTAAAGGCCTCGTGGAGATCCGTTCCTGACTACACAAACAACGAAGACAACTCGATAATCAAAGGCTCGGGCCTTTCGCAAAGCTCATTGGGCGTAATGGCCGACTTTGGCGCCATGCTGTCATTTGACGTCTTTAAGAACTTCGCGTCGCGCGAGCCGAACCTAAGGGTTGGCGTAAGCGTCCTTAACCTTGGAATCGCCATGACAGGCTTCGGCTCGCAAGGAAAATTCCAAATTGACGATCCCCTTCCAACGGCGGCGGCGGTCGGAGCGTCATACAGGCTGTTAAAAAAGCTGGCCTTTTGCGCGGACTTTAGGCAGCCCCTTAACTTGCAGGACTTTTCAAAAAGCGGAAAATGGTCCGCCGGCATTGGAGTTGACTTTACCGTCACGGATTACTTGGAGCTTATGGCAGGCTTTAGGCTGCAGGGCGCCAACCCCCGCTTTTCTTTGGGAACAGAATTTAAAATCAAGCGCTTTATCTTTGACATAAACTACACGCTGGACTTGACGTCTTCGTTGAACCCCGTTAACCACTTTAGCCTCAGCGCAAGAGTGGCGTTTGGCGACCACGGCCGAAAGCAAAGGCAAGAGCGCTGCGACGACTTGTACACAAAGGGCTTGGACGAATACGCAAAAGGAAACGAAGACGCGGCCGTAGAATACTGGGAAGCCGCGCTAAAAGAAGACAAGGCATGGACTCCGGCCCAACGCTGGATAGACACCGTCAAAAATTCCCACAAACTCTACGAACGCGTCCTAGACATCCAGAGTTTGGATTAGGATATGTCGCGCGACAAGAAAAGATGTCCGGGTCAAGCCCGAACATGACACCAGTGTCATTCCCGCGCTCCGACGCGGGAATCTTTTACATCGCCTGAATGCGGGCTTCAACCGCGTCGATGACAAAGTCCGGCGAACTTGCGCCGGCTGTAAGGCCAATCGTTTTGGCAGTTCCAAAATCTTTCGGCAAATCTTCGGCGCTCTCCACAAAATACGCGGCGGGCTTTAGACTTTTCGCCAGCTCGTAAAGGCGTTCGCTGTTGGCCGACTTTTTTCCGCCGACAACCACAAGCGCGTCAACTTTTTTCGCAAGCTCGACAAGCGCCTTTTGCCTTTGGCCTGTTGCTGGACAAATCGTGTCCAAAACTTTCAGGCCCTTTATCTTTTCCGAAAGAATCAAAGCGATTTTTTTATATTCTTCCGGCGAAAAGGTCGTTTGGCTCAAAAGAACCGAATTGTTTTCCATCTCGGGAAGGACCGCGAGCTGTTCCGCTTCCTGGACATTTTGCACTAGAACAAAACGGCCGCCGACAAAGAGGGCGCTCCCCTCCACCGCTTTGACCTCCGCGTGGCCCTTGTCGCCGGTCAAAATCACGAACATCCCTTTTTGAGAAAATTCCGCCGCGCGCCTTTGGCTCAAAGCCACGCGGGGGCAAGTTGCGTCAATGATTTTCGCGCCCTTGACCCTAATCTTTTCCAAGACAAGGGGCGACACTCCGTGCGCGCGGACAATCACAATGCAATCGCCATCAAGGCAATCAATTTGGTCTTCTTGAAGGATTTTAAGCCCCTTTTGGGAAAGTTGTTCCAACGCGATTTGGTTGTGAATCAAGGGGCCAAGAGAATAAATTTTTTTAGGCTTTTGCCCGCCGTCCTCCGCGCCAAGAGCGTCCAAAGCGCTCTTTATCGCGCGGCTGACACCGCTGCAAAAGCCTAAAATGTCAGAACGAATTGTCTTCATTCCAAAAAGCTAAAAACGTCAAACAGCCGCCGGGCCTTGAACCTTTCTGGGCTTGGCGTGATGGATGCCGTACTCGGGCTTCCAATCGCGGCGAGTGAAGTTGATAAAGCCGGAAGAAATGAAGATTGAAGAATAACAACCGCTCAACAAGCCTACTGTCATCGCGAGCGCGAAGTCCTTGATGCTTCCTGTTGTAAAGACGTACAAGGCGATTACCGCGAACAAGGTTGTAACTGTCGTAATGATTGAGCGGGCCAATGTGTCGCTCAACGACTGGTCCAAAAGCTCCTTGAAGGTCTTTACTTCCATAAGAGGAAGGTTGTAGCGGACGCGGTCAAGAATAACTACCGTTGCGTTGATTGAGTAACCAACGATTGTCAAAACGGCGGCCAAAGTTGTCGTGCTGAATTCAATCTGAGTCCAAGTGATGAACGTGAACATAATGCAGATGTCGTGGAGCAAAGCCACGATGGCTCCAAGGGCAAAGTCCCAATGGAAGCGGACTGTGGCGTAAATCCAAATCAAAAGCATTGTTCCAAGGAGCAAGAAGATTGACTGGCGGGCCAATGAGCTTGACATGCTGGAACCGATGAAGTCTGTCTTAAGAACGTCAACGTTTCCTTCGCCGTACTTGTTGACAAGCGCTTGGGTAATCTTTCCGCCCTCGCTTTCCTCAACGCCGGCGCGAATCTGATATGAATCCGCGGCAGAGCCAAGCTTCTTGACGCTTACGCCGCCAAGGCCTTCCAAAGAGGCGCGGACGTCTTCGATTCCGGCCGCTCCCTTGATGACAACTTCTTCTACCGTACCGGGCTTAAAGTCAATTCCCAAGTTGATTCCGCGAGTCACAAAGCTAAAGACGCCGCTAAGAATCACAAGGCAAGACAATATGGCGCAAGGCAAAAAGCCATTGCTAAATGTTAGTCTCTTTTTCATTATTTTACCCCCCAACTGATGCTGGTAGTCTTTTTCTTAAAGGCTTCCGTTCCAACATCGAACATCAAACGGCTTACGAACAAGGCCGTGAAGACAGAAGACGCGACGCCGATGGCCAAGCTTACCGCAAAGCCCTGGATGGATCCCGTTCCCAATTGGCTAAGGAACATGGCCGCGATGAAGGTTGTGATGTTAGAGTCCCAAATCGCCCAAGAGGCGCCTTGGAAGCCAGTTTCGATGGCGGCCGCGCGGCTCTTTCCAAGCCTAAGCTCTTCCTTGATGCGCTCAAAGATGATTACGTTGGCGTCAACCGCCATACCGACGGTAAGAATCATACCGGCGATAGAAGGCAAGGTCAAAGTCAAGTTGAAGGCCGAAAGAACGGCGAACAAAATGTAAAGGTTCAAAACCTGGGCGACAATCGCGTTGATACCCGCTCCCTTGTAGTAAAGAAGCATGAAGATGAAAATCGCGATCAAGCCGATGGCCAAGGCCATCAAGCCGTTGCGGATTGTAAGCTCTCCCAATTCGGCGCCGATAACCTGCTGGCTTTCAACGCTGAGGGGAACTTCAAGCCAAGCGGTCTGCAAAACCTTTTGCAAGTTCTGCGCCTCTTCCAAGCCAAAGCCGTCGATGCGGACGCGTCCGCCGGCGATCTTTGTCTTGATTGTGGCCGCGCTCTTTACCTTGTTGTCGCTGATTACCGCGAGGCGCTCGCCTACGTGGTCGCCGGTAAAGTTGGCGAAAATCTCGGCGCCTTCCATGTCCAAAGTAAAGTCAACGCCGGTCTGTCCCATCTGGTCGCGGCTGACTTCGGCGCTCTTTACGTAGCGGCCGTCAAGCGCGATCTCTTTTTTAAGGGCCATGTACTGGATGAACTCATCCAAGCCGTAAGAGTCTTTTGTGTAGTAGCCCAAGATTTCAACGTCTGCGGGAACGACGCTGGGATCAAGAAGCTTTCCGTTCTCGTCAAAGGTGGCGTCCGGATTTGAATAATAATACTGAAGGAACTGGTTGGTGGCTTCCTCGTCCACAAGGCGGAAGTTGAGAATGCCTTTTCCCATGATGATCGTGTTGATCGCGTCGCTCTGCTCCGAGCCGGGGATTTCGATGTAAACGCGGTCTTCGCCTTGCTGGCGGATAACCGGCTCTGTCAATCCAAAGCGGTCGATGCGGCTCTTGAGAGTTTCAATCGCCTGCTCCATCGCGCGGGCCTTAAAGGCGGCCTCGCCGCCGGCTCCGGCAACAGATTCTTGGTTGTTCTTTACCGCGGCGTCCAAGTCAGCGTGAACGATGATGTTCATGCCGCCCGAAAGGTCAAGGCCAAGCTTTACAGAGTTTGTGTAGTTGCGCTTGTCGGCCAAAACTCTTTCGCGGTAGCGTTCCTGATACAACTCAAGAAGCTTTGCGTGGATTGAAGAAGCCACGTTCTTTTTTTCTTCGTCGTTTTTGGCGATGCGGCCAAGGCTGAACGAAGACAAGGCGGCGCCCAAAGTCAACGGCTCCGGAACGGCCTTTTTGTATTCCTTGTAATTCTTTTTTACCGCTTTGGCAAGCCAGGCGTATTCTTCGCCAAGCTCGGCGCCGGGGTTGGCCGCGGCCAAGGCTTCCAAAGCCTTAACGTCTTTGGCGGCCTGCTGAACAGAATATTCCTTGATTTTTTCAAGGGACTGCAAGGCCAACTTTTGGTCGGCTTCGCTAGTTCTAAAATACCAATTGATTGTAGGGCGCAAGAACGCCAAACAAATTCCCAATACCACAAGAAGAATGACAAAACGCCATCTTTTGCTCGACTTTTCCATTTTTTGCTCCAATCTATTTTATGTGTTTATTTTTCGCTTTTTGTTTTTTCATCTTTGGCGGCGTCGGCCTTGGCGTCGGCAGCCTTCTTTTCGCTCTCGGGCTTTACAACTGAGGCGATGGCGGAACGGTTGAATTCAAGCTTTGTGTTGTCGTCAACCTTAAGGATGATTGTCTTTTCTTTTGTAGAAGAAACGACGCCGTGAATTCCGCCGATTGTTACGACTTTGTCGCCTTTTTTAAGGGCGGCGAGCATTTTTTCCATTTCTTTTTGCTTTTTGTTTTGAGGACGAATCAAGAAAAAGTAGAAGATTCCTATCATCAAAACGACTGTAACGATCAATGAACCAAAGCTGCCTGACTGGGATGTTCCAGGAGCGGCTTGCAAAAGGGGTAAAAAAGACATATTTTCCTTCCTAAATTTTAATATGTATAGTGTTACCATTATATAGGAAGAGGCTTTCTGTGTCAAGAGTTGGAAAAACGCCTTAAGAAAAGCTTAGTGCGCTCTTCGCGGGGATTGGAGAATACTTCTTGGGGATCGCCTTGCTCCACAATCACGCCGCCGTCGATAAAAATCACATGGTCGCTGGTGTCGCGGGCAAAGGCCATCTCATGGGTGACTACAATCATAGTCATTTTTTGGGCGGCCAAATCCTTGATTACCTTAAGAATTTCGCCGGTGAGTTCCGGGTCAAGAGCGCTTGTGGGCTCGTCAAAGACCAAAACTTGTGGATTGAGCGCGAGGGCGCGGGCGATTGCGACGCGCTGCTGCTGGCCGCCGGACAATTGCTGGGGATAAAAGTTTGCCTTGTCGGCCAGGTTCATGCGGGCCAGCCATTTTTTTGCGTTTTCTTCGGCTTGGGCGCGCTTTATTTTTTGGACGCGGATTTGCGGTTCCGCGACGTTCTGCAAAACTGAATAATGGGGAAAAAGGTTGAAGTTTTGGAAAACCATTCCAATTTTAAGGCCGATTTTTCTAAGCTGGTCCTTTGAGGAATAGACTCCGTCTTTTGCCAAATAATCGCCGTCAACAATGACGCTTCCGCCCGAAATTGATTCCAACTGGCAAAGGCAGCGCAAAATCGTTGACTTTCCCGAACCGCTCGGTCCAATGATGGAAAGAGTCTTTCCTTTATGCAAGTCAAAGGAAATGTCGTTTAGGACGCTCCCCTTTCCGTAGTCCTTTTTGAGATTTTGAACGCTGACTACAATATCACTTTGCATAAGGAACTCACTTGTAATACGACAGTTTTTTTTCGATGCAGGCAAAGACAAATGAAACGACGCCGTTCATTATCAGGTAAAAGGCTCCCGCCACAAAAAGAGGAACGGTAGAAAAGACCCTGTTTGACGCGGACTTGGCGACGTGGAGCAGTTCAACCACTCCGATCACAGTCACCAATGCGGTGTCCTTTACAAGGGTGATCACTTCGTTTCCCATGGCGGGCATGATTCTTTTTATAACTTGTGGAATTATTACATGGCAAAAAGTTTGCGCCTTGGTGTAGCCCAAGACTTTCGCGGCCTCCCTCTGCCCTTGCGGAACGCCTTCCAAGCCGCCGCGGTAAATCTCGGCAAAGTAAGCCGCGTAGTTTACCGACATGGCGATTATGGCCGCGACAAAGCGGTCAAAGGAAAAGCCCCACAAGAGGCCCGGAATGAAGTAGACGCAAATCAGCTGCAGCATCAAAGGCGTTCCGCGGATCAACAGCAAAAAAAATTGGGCGAACTTTTGCAAAGGAAAAAACTTTGACATCCGCGCCGCGCAAAAGAAGACGGCCAGCGGAATTGAGAAAATCAAAGTCAAGAAGAATATCTCGACCGAAACAAAAGTTCCGGAGAGCATAGACTGTATCAAGGCGCCCAATTGCCGCTCCTGTTACTTTCCGATTACGGTGATGTCGCTTCCGAACCAGATGGAAGAAATGCGGGCGACAGTTCCGTCGGCGGCCATGTCTTGCAAAGCCTTTTGAACGGCTTCGGTCAACTTGACGTCGCCCTTTCTGAAGGCAACGCCGTACTCTTCGCTGGCAAGGCTTTCGTCAAGCAAGGTCAAGGGCAAGTTTGACTGCTTGATCGCGTATTCGGCGACGATGCTGTCCATGACAACGCCGTCAACTCCGCCGATGACCAAGTCGTTTAGGGCCATCAAGTTTTGGTCAAGAAAAACGATGTCCTTGACATTCTTTTGAAAGTCGGGAGTGTCGTTGACCGCGTCTTCGGCGGACGAGCCGCTCTGCAAGGCGATCTTTTTTCCATACAAGTCAGAAAGGCCTTTAAAGCCTGAATTGGCGCGAACAACTACGACCTGCTTGTTGTCAAGGTAAGGCTTTGTAAAGCTCAAGGCCTTCTTGCGCTCGTCGGTGATTGTAAGGCCGTTCCAAATGCAGTCGATTTTTCCTGTGTTGAGCTCCTGCTCCTTTGAGTCCCAGTTGATAGGCTGGGCCTTGAACTGAACGCCCAAGCGCTTGGCGACTTCTTTGGCCAAGTCGATGTCAAAGCCTACGATTTGGTTGGACTCGTCGCGGAAGCCCATCGGGGGGAACGAGTCGTCCAATCCAAGAACAAAAACGCCTCTTGCCTTCAAGTCGGCAAGGGAATTGTCGGCCTTAGAGCCCTTTTTGGCGCAGCCGGCAAGAGATGCAGCCAAAAGAGCGGCTGTCAAAACTACAAAAAGCTTTTTCATTTTATTACTCCTTTTTTTCTTTTTGATACAATTTTTTTAAGCGCGGACACTTGTTCCTTAACGCGCTCTGGCGCCGTTCCGCCAAGGGTTTTTCGTTCGGCGGCGCAGGCTGCGGGCGTAATCAAGTCGTAGATGTCCTCTTCTATCAACTTTGAGCAAGACTGGAATTCTTCCAAGCACAAGTCTTCCAAGCGGACGCCCGCGTCGATGGCGATGCGGACTGCTTTGGCGCTGATTCCATGCGCCTCGCGGAAAGGAATTCCCTTGCGCGCAAGGTAGTCGGCGACGTCTGTGGCGTTGAGATAGCCGTCCTGGCAAGAGTCGGCCATTTTCTTTGCGTTGAATGTGGCCGAGCTTATCATGTAAGTGAAGACAGTCAAGCAAGAAGAGACAGTGTCCATCGCGTCAAAGAGAGGCGCCTTGTCTTCCTGCAAGTCGCGGTCGTAAGAAAGCGGAAGGCCCTTCATCATCGTAAGAAGATTGATCAAGTCTCCGTAAACTTTTCCCGCGCGGCCGCGAATCAACTCGGCAAAGTCGGGGTTCTTTTTTTGCGGCATTATCGAAGAGCCTGTGGACCATTTTTCGCTAAGGTTTATGAAGTTGAATTCGCTTGTGGCCCACAAGACAATCTCTTCGCAAAAGCGGCTTAAGTGCATTTGCAAGACGCTGAGAGCGGCGGTTATTTCAATGCAGTAGTCGCGGTCGCTAACGCTGTCGATGGAATTTTGCGTGGGGCCGTCAAAACCCAAAAGTTTAGCGGTCAATTTTCTGTCCAAAGGAAGTCCGCTTCCGGCAAGGGCTCCGCTCCCAAGGGGGCTTAAAGAAATTCTTTTTAGCGCGTCTTCCAAGCGGCTCCAGTCGCGCTCCAAGCTCCAAGCCCAGGCGCACAAGTGCTGGGCAAGGGTCACGGGCTGCGCGTGCTGCATGTGGGTGTAGCCGGGCATCAGGGTCTTTAAATTTTTTGAGGCGATCAAAGAGAGGGCGTCGATCAAGGTCAAGATTTTGTTTTGCAAAAGAGGAACGACGCGGCGCAAGTGGATGCGCTCGTCAAGAGCTATTTGGTCGTTGCGGCTGCGGCCTGTGTGGAGTTTTTTTCCGGCCTCGCCCACTCTGTCGGTCAATGTGGCTTCTATAAAGGAATGGATGTCTTCGGCGGAATAATCGATTTTGAGCTTGCCGGTTTCCAAGTCTTTTTTGATGGAAAGAAGGCCGCTCTTTATTTTTGCCGCCTCCTCCTTTGAGATGAGGCCTGCGGAACAAAGCATTTGGGCGTGCGCCAAGGAGCCTTGAATGTCATCAAAGGCCATGCGCTCGTCAACATAAATGGATGTTTCAAACTCTACGGCCGCCGCGTCGGGGCCTTCCTTAAAGCGTCCGCTCCAAAGAGCGGCGTGGTTGTCGCCTGTCATTGTTCCGTGCTTCATAAGACGATAGTAGCAAAAAACACGAATTTTTGCAAGGACAGGGAGTGCCCGTAGAGGCATTCGCCATCGCCGCCCAGCCCGCCCCCGCACAAGCCTAGCGCCGCCGCCGCGAGGGCCGCAACTATTTTACAATTCCACCAGTTGATATAGAATGCGAGCCTGAATCCGCCACTTTAAATTTAGTACTGCCTTGACTTTTATAAGTTCCGTCAAAAATAGGCACGCCGTTAGGGGAATTGTATTTGTCTCCAGTATATCTCTTAAGCGAAAGTCCAATATATTTGCCGCTTGAAATCTTGGTCAAACTTTCGGCAATTTCAATATAAGTGTGTCTACTTGGGTTAAAAGTCCATGTATTTGCAGGACTATATTCATAGTTATAGTTGTAATAAACAAGAATATCATCGGATCCCTTTGTTACCGAAGCGTTTTGTGGATTAACATTAAAGCCACTCTTCAAAACCAGTTTTCTATCACCAGATAGATACAATATTCCGCCGCCGTCCTCCCCGGCAGCTGTGTTTGTGTCAAATTTTCCTGACAATTCTGTGTAATACGAACTACCGCCGCCAGTGGCCAATCCACCGCCTGATCCGCCAGCCGCATTGAATGATATCGTTCCGGCAATCGTACTGTCATAAGAGCCAGAAACGTTAATTCCGCCGCCATCAGTTTTAGCGTAATTATATGAAATTGTAACATTGCTTCCGATTGTTACGCCGCTAGCGCTTATGCCGCCACCGCCACCTTCTGCGTAGTTGGAATACTTTCCCGCAGCGTTTTGCGCGGGATTGTTTACTCCAGTCTTTCCGATTGTCCCTTTGTTTATAGTAATCGCGCCGAAAGAATTAATTCCGCCGCCACCACTGTTATAAGCAGTATTATCAGCAATTATACAGTCTTCAATTGTTACTGGGATTTCGGCATGAATTCCGCCGCCGTAACCTGCAACATTGTACTGTATTGTTCCTGCGGACATCTTAAATTCCTGGCCACTATAACCACCCTCAAGAGCCATTCCTCCACCGCGCGTTTTTGCCCAGTTGTAATAAAAACCTCCGTTAAAGCCGGTGTCTGCCACAGGATCTCCGCCTTCTGTAACAGGCGGCTTATAACCAAGGTAAACGCATTGATTTGCACCGCCGCCCAAATACAAACCGCCGCCCATTCCTGTTGAATTTTCTGTTCCAGTTGAAGCGTCAATGCCGGCGCGGTTCGCCTTTGCAGAGGAACTCTGCGCCCTTGAATTGATGTCTTTTTTATATCCGATAATAGCGCCCTTGCTTCCTCCGCATATATAGACTTTTCCGCCAGAGTTGCAAACGCCGCCACCGTGACTTTTAGCTGTATTGCTATGCACTATTGCGTTTTCGCCAAGACAAAGGATTCCGCCTTTAAGAAGGATTCCGCCACCACCAGTTGAAGCAGAAGAATCAATTGTGTAGTTGCTGTAAACATTCGTGTTCGTAATGGTTACGTTTGAATTTTCGTTGTCTATTCGGACTCCGCCGCCGCCAGTGGTTGTTTTTCCGCCGGTGATGTCCAGCTTGTTGAGCGTTACAGGAACCGCTGTGTCTATGATAAGAGCGGAGCCATTTTCCGCAGCGGAAGAAAGGTTTGCGTTAAGCTTTGAGTTTCCTGTGTAGGCGCTGTAGTCGACCATTCCTTCCACCGTAATTGATTTTGCGTTTGCGACGGTAGCCTCGTCAGTTGCGGAAACTTTCTGCGTTCCGTTAAGAGTTCCATTGACAATAATCTTAAAGTCAACGGTTTTTGTATCCAAAGTATCCCAAAACTTAGAAGTTGCATAGTTTATTGTCTTGAATGGCGATTTTTTTGTTCCAATATAGCTTGCTGAGTCCGAGCCGGCAGAATACCCCGTAGAGTTGACAATTTTTGTTTCGCTGACATATATGGCGCCGTTGATTTTTCCTTTGCTGTCATGGGAAACAACATTCCAGTCAGGGTCGGAAACAGCGAATTTTCCAGCGATTGTAGAATCAATGCTTGTAATTTCTGTGCCGCTTTTTTGCAAAACTGTATTTCCGCGAGTCCATGCTCCCGGAGTGATTGTCGCCACATGGTCTTGGGACAAAGTTCCATTAACATAGAGATTTACTCCGCTTGGAAGGAATACATCATTATTAGAAGGCGCTCCGCCATAAGGAATGCTGACTGCGCCTTTTATGTAGCAATAGCTTGTATTAGCGACATATATCGCTCCGCCATCTACCGCTGCTGTGTTGTTGGCAATTTCAGAACTGCCCGATAAATAAATGGTTGCAAGAGTTGCGCTGCAAATGGCGCCGCCATTTCCGCCGGTGGAACTATTTTTTGTAAATGTCGCGCCCGAAACTGTAAGCGTTCCAGCATTAAAGTAAACGCCGCCGCCGTCTTTTGCCGCCTTGTTTCCTTCGATTGTTCCTCCTGCCAAGGTTCCGCTTCCATTAATCGCGCCGCCATAGCCTGTAGCCGCGTTATACGAAACATTGCCGCTTGCCATTCGGAAAACACCTGTCCCAATGTAGATACCGCCACCATTTCCGTTTACGCCAAAAGACGCATAATTTTGTCGAACGCCACCTGAAAGTTTATTTGCGCCTGTAGCCTCAACAAGACTTCCATTATTTTTTCCTGTATAACCAAGATAAACGGAGCCGCTGCTGTAAATGCCGCCGCCTTGTTGAGCGTAATTTGCCGCTTTGCCAGAACTTGTTCCCAACGCGGCGCTTGTCGGGACGCTGTTTGTTGTTGTGTCATAGCCTATCAAGGCAGAACCATACATATAAAGTTCCGCGCCGCTCGCTACATACACACCACCGCCGTAATTTGCCGCGTAGTTGCCTTTAACGACAGCGCCGCCAGCAAGCTTTAGCGTTCCTGCAGAAAGGTTAATGCCGCCGCCGTTAACTTGCGTCGAACTAGAAACTGTCATGGAAGTTCCGCTTCCGCCTGTAATCGTAAGATTATTGATTGTTACGGTGATGCCTGATTTTTCCAACTTAAGGGCGGAAGTGTCGGCCGTTCCCTTTGCGTCAATGGAAGCCGCGCTTGGGTTTGTGTCCGGCTTGTAGCCCGCAATCGTAATGCTGGTGGCGTCGCCGTAAATCGAATCGCTGGCAGAGAGCGCCTGCGCGCCTATAGTTCCGGCGATTGTGATTGTGTTGCTTGTGGCGGCCAAATCCTCGCAGCCCAGCGCGGCCGCAATTGAAGGGTAAGGTTTTTTCTTTGTCCCGGTGGCGCCAGAGACCACGCCTCTTTCAAAGCCGTCGGGTCTTGTTTTTGTACTAACATCATTTGGGTCGTTGGCGGCGACGACATAAATCGGCGAATTGATTGAAGCGGTCTTTTTGTCGCTCGCGATTTTTCTTTCCCAGCCGTCGTCGTCAATTGTCAGCGCGATCTTGCCGACCAAGGCGTCAGTCAAGTCGCTGTCAGAAGAAAGGAAAGTTTGTCCGCGCTTCCAATTTTCCAAGGTGACTGTGGCCACTTTGTCTCCGATGGTCGAAGTGAGGCTTCCCGCGATTTTTAGGGTTGCGTCTTCGCTGATGTAAACGTCGTTGGTTCTGACGGCGGTTGTTGGATAGATGTAGGCGGAGCCGCTAATGGAAAAGTTTCCTATAACGCAGACCGCGCCTCCGCGATTATACATGCCGATTCCTGTCACAGAAACCGTGTTTTGCTTTTTTGCCGTGGAGCCGCCGATCGTTCCGCCGGTCATCGTTACCGTCTGGCCGTAAGTGACCATAAAGGCTCCGCCGTCTGTTGACGCGTTTCCTTCAAAGGTTCCGCCTGATATTTCTCCGCCCTTTCCAAAATGCACGCCGCCGCTCGAGCCGCCGGCTCCGTTGTAAGAAATGTTTCCGCTTGCTATTTTGCAAGTTCCTAAAATAAAATTAATTCCGCCTCCGGTTTGGCTGGCATAGTTGCGCCTAATGCCGTAGCCTGCGGATTCGGCCACAGGCTTTTCAAGCGGGTTTCCGCCTGGGCCAAGGTCGTAGCCTATATACAAGTTTCCGGCGCAAAAAATGCCTCCGCCGCTGACGGCCATGTTCGCAAGAGATGGGTGGGCACCGTCAGACGCGACCGTGTCAGAGTCCACGCTGTCGCCGACAAGGGCCCTGCCGTTTATAAAGAGACTGGCGCCGGAGTCAACATAAAGTCCGCCGCCATATCCGTCGGTATTGTAAGCGTCCGTTGGGTTCGCTATGTTTCCTGTAATCTTGGCGCCGTCAGAAAGAATGACCTTGGAGCCGCTTGACACATAAAGGCCTCCGCCGTTTCCATTCTTGTTTCCACCGGTTAGCTTTAGATTGACTATTTTTACGGGAACGGCGGCGCTTACCTCAAGCGCGCTTCCACAGCCGGCCGTTCCGCCCGCGAAAATTGAATCATGGGGGTTTTTGCAAGAATCGTCCGTCGGCTCCTTGGTGTTTGGGTCAAGGCCGGTGGCGCCCTTTAGCGTAAGCTCGGAGCATTTTGTCGCGTCAAAAGTGTAATTTATTTCGTTATATGTAAAGGACGACTGGATTTTTTGAGGGCCTCTCAACTCATCCAATATGTAAACTGTGAACTTTTGTCCGCCGTTCATTTGCATCAGGGCCTTGTTCAAAGATTGGTAAGGCTTGTCCCTGGTGCCGGTTCCTGACCCGTCGCTTCCGCTGTCGGTAGAAACATAAAGGGGCGCGGTCAAAATGGCGTAATTATCTTGGCCGCTTACGGTTGATTTTATAAAGTCAAAGTCTGGATCCGTAGTCTCAAAGCTTTTTATGTAAGGGCTGATGTCGCCGCTGGCCACTTTTAGAATGCTTTTGCCTCTAGCCCAACCGGATGGAGTGACGGCCGCAACCTTGCCGGCGCCGGAGTCAAAAGCGCTTGTTATTTCTATGTTGGCGTTGCCAAGCATGCCCCACTCGCTCACAAAAACGTCGTTGTTGCCCTGCCCCTTTGTCTTGTCGTAAGGGATTTTTGCAGAGCCGCCAAGCTTTAGCTCTCCGTAAACCAATGTCTGGGAGGGGAAATCGCCGGCGACATTCGCCTCTATGTAAACAGCGCCGCCCTTTAAGTTTGGACTTCCGCTCGCTTTTTGGACGCAATTGTTTTCAATGCTTCCGCCGGTCATTTTGAATTCTGAAAAACTGCCCAGCCAAACGGCGCCGCCAATGGCAGTCTTGCTGCCATAGCCCAAGCACTTGTTTGAGCTTATCTTTCCGCCAGTCATCGTGATGACGGGCTTTGTGGACAGAGCTTCGCCTTCCGCGGAAATCGCTCCGCCGTACGCGTCGTTTCCGTCTTTTCCGGCCACTCCGCCGGAGATTTCTCCGCCCTTTATGTCAAGCTTTGCGTTGTCGTAGAGGTGAAAGTTTCCGCCCTTTATTTCGGCAGTGTTTCCGTTAATTGTGGCGCCGTTCTTTACCAAAAGAGTCGACTTGGTCATGTACACGCCGCCGCCGCATTTTGCAGAGTTTCCTTCCACCACAGAACCTGCGTCAAGCGTTATGTCGCTTTCAAAAGTTTCGCCAAGGGTCGCGTCTCCGCCGCAAGCGTATATGCCGCCGCCGCGGCCGGCGGCGTCGTCGCCCAAGGCCTTTCCGCCGGTGATTTTTATGTTTCTAAAGATTATCGGAACGCTGGTTTGAATTTTCACGGCGCGCGAGCTTGCGCTTCCGCAAAGGGAATCCGAGGCGTTTCCTGTGGCGCCTTGCACCGTGATTGACTTGGCCTTTCCGTTCAAGGTCTTGGGCAATTCCGACTGGCCCGCGACGGCGCCGCTTATGTAAATTGTGTAGGACTTTGTGTTGACTCCCGCTTTTGCTATGACGGCGGCGGCCTTGCCCACAGTCTCAAAGGGAGCGTAGGCCGTTCCTTCGCCCGTAGTGTCGCTCGCCTCTCCGACGCTAGTTGTTCCAACAAAAAAGCAAGTCAAGGCGGCGGCTTTTATAACAGAGTCCGTAAGAACAAAGTCGGAAGCTGATATCAAGTCATCGTCCGTTCCGCCGTATGAGACCCAAGCGTTTGTCGTCATGTTGTCCAAGACGTTTATGGTCTGGACCGAAGTGTAAATTAGAACGTCGCCCGCGTAAAAACTAAAGACAACTTCGTAGGCGCCGCTTTTGACGCTGTTGTCGCCCGTAAACTCCAGCTTAGAGCTGGTCGCGGAAGTCTGGGTCAACGGGATTGGGGCGGAAGAGAGCGCGTCGCAAGTCGCGGTAACGCTTGTCACGTCCGTTCCCTCATACGAAAGGTCAAGCGCGATCTCGCCCTTTCCGCTTGTGGAAGGAACCGCGGTGAACGCGTGGGTAAAGACCGAGTCCGTTGCGGACAGAGTTTTTTCGCAATAGCTGGAAAGAATTATGGCGTTGGAAGAATTTTTTATTCCGGCGGTTATTTTCCAAGAGCCTTCCTTTAGAGGAAGCGTAAAGGCCTTTCCGTTTGAGCCGTCCGTAAAGTTTGTCGGATTGTTTACAGAGTCTATGGTCTTTGCAGGTTCCGTGTTTCCATTGATCGGGTCGGCGGTCACAAAGTAATAGTCGCCGCTTCCGGCGGAAAAGGGCGCTTTGGGGCTGGCGCTTTTTGAGATTCCGAGGCTGTCTTCATTTTGGGATTTTGAAACAAACTGCGAGGGAACGGCGCCTTGGACTTCCAGGGTTCCTTGAATGACTATAGTTTTTGCGGAACTGGCGCTTGACGGAGAATTTCCGGCGCCAGGCGTCGAGGTTGGAACGGCGACTACAGGAAAGAATGTCGATCCGCCGCCGCTAGAGACGTTGTCGCAAGACGCGAACAAAAGAGCGCCCAAAAGAGCCGCCGCAAAGAGTTTTGAACAATTTTTTTCCATAACGCCCCCCTTTACACCAACTATAAATATATACAATTATATGCAAAAAATCAACAAAAAAGCGCAAAAGTATGATAAAATGGAAGAATGCTCAAACGAGGCCTTTTTGCCCCAATTCTTTTCCTCGCCGCGGTCCTGCTTTTATCTTCCTGCCAAAGCGCAAAAAAAACGCGGTCCAAAAACTTGCGCCTGCTTTTTGCCGGAGACATCATGGCGCACACGCAAAACTTTTCGATGAAAGATTACAGCCTGATTTGGAACGACGTCCGGGGCCTTGTGGAGGCCGCCGACTACTCTTTCGCAAACTTAGAGGCTCCTGTGGACAAAAGCCGGCCCTTTGAAAGCTACCCGACCTTCAACATGCAGCCCTCCTACCCCCAAGCGGCGCTTGACGCGGGCTTCAACCTTATTTCGCTTGCCAACAACCATTCCAATGACCAGAGTACCGCCGGAGTCAAGGCCACCGCGGAATGGGCCAAGGGAATAGAGGCTCAAACGCAGAAGGCTTCGCAAGCCAAAAACGCGGGGCGGCCAATCTATTTTAGCGGGCTAACGGAAGACGGCCAAATGTCATTCCGCCAATTCTACTGGAACGAATATAAAATCGTCTTTGTCGCCGTCACCGAGCTTTTGAACACTTGGAAAAATTACGAAGTGGTGAATTACGTTCCCCCGACAAAAAAGGGCCGCGCGGCTTTTGTCAAAAAAATCGCGGAAATGAAAGAGGAATTGGCGCCCGACCTGTTCATAGTCAGCGTCCACACAAGCGAAGAAGAATACGTTCTGACAGTCCAAGAATCCGTCAAAAAGTTTTACCACGACTTGCTGAACGCCGGAGCGGACATCCTTGTTTCAAACCATCCGCACGTAATCAGGCCTGTGGAATTTGTCGGCCAAAAGGAAGACAAAAAAATCCGAAAGATCATAATGTACGCAAACGGAAACACGATAAGCGGCCAGCGGCGCCTTTTAAATTACGAAAACCCAAACGAAATTTGGAACTACACAGGAGACGGCCGCCTTGTGTCGCTTGAACTGGCTCTTGATGAAAAGGGCTTTTTCGCGCTAAACTGTTCCACAAGTTACATAACTGCCTACACTCCGCAGGGGGAACGGAGTCCTGTCATAAAACGGCTTGACGAAAATTTTATAAAAGCTCTAGCGGAAAACGGACAAAAAAAAGACTCAAAATACTACCAGGCGCGATTGGACGCGCTAAGAAAAATTAAGGACATTTGGACATGGCAATAGATTACACAAAGCTTCCCGTCTACGAACAAAAGCAAAAAATTTTGGACTGCTTGGAACAGCACCAAGTCATAGTCGTGCAAAGCCCGACCGGAAGCGGAAAGACAACCCAGATTCCCGTCATCTTGCGCGAGGCCGGCTACGCCCAGAACGGAGTGATTGCCGTCACCCAGCCGCGCCGCATCGCGGCCCTTAGCGTAAGCGAATTCATTTCAAAGCAATTGGGAACAAGCTATCCCGGAATCGTCGGCTACAAAATGCGCTTTGAGGACAAAACCGACCTCAGCACAGAAATAAAAATAATGACCGACGGCATTCTCTTGCAAGAGATGAAGCTTGATCCGATGATGCTAAAGTACTCGGTCATCATGGTAGACGAAGCGCACGAACGCAGCCTTAACATCGACTTTGTCCTTGGCTTGTTAAAGCGCTGCATGGAAGTCCGCAAGGACCTAAAGATTGTTGTTTCTTCGGCCACAATGAACGCAGAAGCCTTCTCCAACTACTTTGGCGGTTGTCCCATCGTCACGATAGAGACGCAAACATTCCCGGTCACTCTTTTGTACGATCCACCGATGCTCCCGGCAAGCACGCTGACCGAGGCGGCGACGGAAGCCTTGCTTTCCAAGATCGAGGACACAATCGGGCGCGTCTTGGACAACGGAGAGGAAGGCGGCATTTTGATTTTCCTTCCGGGCGAAAAAGCGATTCACGATTGCGTAAAGCGTTTGGAACACAGTTACTACGGCCGCCACCTTTTTATCCAGCACTTGTACGGCAGGCTTCCAAAAGAGGAGCAGGAACGGATTTTCATTCCCGCGCCCAAGGGAAAAGTAAAAGTCGTAGTTTCAACAAACATCGCCGAGACTTCCGTTACGATTGACGGAATCACAACGGTAATCGATAGCGGCCTTGCAAAGCTCAACTTTTACAGCCCGCGCACTTTCACTTCAAGCCTTGTAGAGACTCCGATTTCAAAGGCCAGCTGCCAGCAGCGCAAGGGCCGCGCGGGCCGCACCGCTCCCGGAAGCTGCTACCGCCTCTACCCCCGCCGAGACTTTGAGACGCGCCAAGAATACACAACCGAAGAAATTTTCCGCACCGACTTAAGCGAAGTTGTCCTTCGCATGGCCGAGCTTGGCATAAAGGACTTTGAAAACTTTGACTTTATCTCAAAGCCTTCGCTGGAAGGAATCAAGGGCGCGATGGAAACCTTGTACATGCTAAAGGCGCTTAATCCTGACAGAACCCTTAGCGACATCGGAAAGATGATGGTTTGGTTCCCGCTTTTGCCGCGAATCAGCCGCATCATCGTGGAATCGATTTTGCGCTACCCCGACATTTTGCAGGAAGCCTTGATCGCGGCGGCCTTTTTGTCAACCCACTCGCCTTTTGTCCTTCCGCCCGGAGAGGAAATCGAGGCGCGCGCCGCGCACCACCGCTTTAACGACATTCAAGGCGACTTTGTGGGCTACGTAAAGCTTTACCGCATTTACGAAAAGTTCCAAACCGAAGAAGAAAAAGATAACTTTTGCCAAAAGAACTACCTTGACTACAAGGTTATGGCCGAGATTCAAAACATTTACGAGCAGCTTAGCCAAATCGTAAGCGACCAAAAGATTCCGATTAGCGGAGGCGGCTCTTACGACGACTACTTGTGCTGCGTCGCCGCGGGAATGATTCAGTTCGTCGCCGTGCGCGAAGGCCGCGAAAACTTTAGGACGCTGACCGCCGACCACATTTCGATTCATCCCGGCTCGTCGCTTTTTAGAACCGATCCGCTTTACATCGTTGCCGGAGAGATTGTCCGCACAAGCCGAATGTTCGCGATGAGCGTTTCTCCGCTGACCAAAAAGCTTATAAACAAAATCGACCCCGACTTGGAAGCCCGACTTGACGCCGCCCGCAAAAAGAAAGGCGACCGCGAGGACAGCCGCGACGCGCGAAACGGACGCGACAAAAACGGAAAGCAAGCCAAAAACGGCGGACGCGACCAAAATGCAGACAAAGACCAAAAAGCGGCCGCTTGGACCTTGGGCAAATCCATCTTCCAAATACAAAAGGTCAAGGGCAAAAAGGTCGTTCTCCTGCCCGCTCGCGAAATCCAGTCCGCGGTCGAGCCCTTTGACATGCCCGAACTCGAAGCGCGTTCGGCCGGCCTCCGCGGCCGCGTCTTGATGGACGGCGGCTACAAGCTTATGGATGGAGAAAAGCTTGTTTCAATCGTAAAGGCGGCCAAGCTCTTTGGCTTTGCCCCGATTGACGAAAAAAAATTTGACCGAAAGCTAAACGTCAACCTCAACGACGACGGAGCGGCCGCCGTTCTTTGCCCAAGACTGGAATGCATTATGAGAACCGCCGCCGCAAAGGCAAAAAGCCGCGAGATGGGCTTTGTGGCCCTTTACACCGACCAAAAAGGCTCATACTGGTTTAAAGTTTCAAGGGGATTTTCAACTGCGCTTGCGGAGAGCGTGGCCAGCCTGGAATTTTTAGCCAGCGATCCGGCCGCAAACTTTACCGACGCCGAAAAAAAAGAGGCAGGCTTTGTCTATGCCCGCCTCCGCGCCTTCTACACTTAATTTTCTTCTTCGATGCCTAAAATCTTCATGGCTCTCTTTTGAAGGGAGCCGTTTTTTTTGTCGTCGGCGATTTTTCGAATCTCGTCTTGGCAAGACGAGTATTTTCCGGCAGTGTACATGTCAAGACCGATTGATTTTGTGTCCTTATCGGAACTTGCGATATAGGCGGCGCAAGCCTTGGCAAAAGCGTCGTCGGGATACTTTGTCATAAGCTTTCCGACATCCTTTCTGTAAGACTTTTTTGTGTCGTCAGTGGCCAAGGCTTGGGCCCAGCTTGCGATTTCGGCGCGTCCGGCCTTTCCGTACTTCAAAAGAGCCTCTGTAGTCTGCTTCTTTACATTGTCGCTTGTCTTTTTGTCAGTCAACTGGCCGATCAAAAATTTGTCGGCCTCAGCGTCTTCATAAGCGGCGAGCTTTTCGTAAGCCTTTTTCTTTACTGTGGCCTCAGGGTCATTCTTGGCGCGATAAACCAAATAAGGAACGGCGTCCTTCAATTTCATGTTGGCCGCGGCGTCAATAGCGTCCAAGCGAACCTTGTATTGAGAATCCTTTATCGCTTGGACAACCAAGTCATGGGCTTCCTTTGTGTCAAAGTTAGAGATTCCCTTTATGACATAACAGCGCATGTTGGGATCAGGGCTTTCAAAGAGTTTTATCAAAACAGGAATCGACTCGGGCTTTTTCATCGCTCCTATCGCTTCGGCGGCGTAGCAGCGGACAAAAACGTTTTCGCCGTCGTCTTGCGCGATTTCTACAAGCGCGTCCCAAGTCTGGACGGCTTTTATTTTTCCAAGCACTTTCATCAAGGCCTGGCGTTGGGGCGTGGTCAAGTCAGCGCGGTCAAGGTAGTCAACCAAGTATTCGGCCTCGCGCTCGCCGCCGATTTCTCCCAATGTCGTTAGGGCCGGCGAAAAATAATTTTCGTTGTCGCTTTCCAAGAGCGTCACCACGGCGGGAATCGCGGCCTTGGTTTTTACAGCGGCGACGTACCTAAAGACTCTTTCAACCGTGGAATTTCTTTCGTCGTAAGGATCATTTAAAACAGTCACGGCGTAATCTTCAAGACATGGGTCCTCAAACTTTGTGAAGTAATCCAAAATTTTTTCGCGCACCGCGGGGCTTTTTGTTTGCTTAAAAAGGTCGTAAAGCTCGTCCGAGTAGCGGGGGTCGTCGTTGTCCAACAATTTTTGGACCAGCTCGCTAAGCTCCGAGTCAATTCCAAACTTTATGGTCTCGCGGGTCTTTTTGGCAGAGTCCGCGTCGTCCTTTTTTTCGGCTTCTGCGGCCTTTTTGGAATCGGAGGCCTTGGGCCTTTTCGCCGCGGGAACGTCGCTCACGCCCGCAAGCTCAATTTTAGGCTTTTCTTCTTTGACGCCTTCCGCTCCGTCGTCTTGGGCAAACAGTCCGATTGAGAAACAAAAAATCGCTGTCGCAAAAATCGCAAAAATTTTCATAGTCTTATTTTACCTCACCGCGGGTAAATCTGTCTAGGAATTCCTTCCTATACTCTTCAAACCTTCCAGCTTCGATAGAGTTACGGATATTTTTGAGCAGGGAATTCAAGAAATAAAGGTTGTGGTAGCTGGAAAGCATCGAAGAAAGAATTTCCTGGCTCTTGAACATGTGGCGCAAGTAGGCTCGACTGTAGTTTTTGCAAACCTTGCAGTCACACTCAGGGTCGATCGGGCCAAAGTCGCGGGTAAAGCGCTCCTGCTTTATGCTGAGCATTCCGTCGTGGGTAAAATAGCTGCCGTTGCGCGCGTTTCTTGTGGGAAGAACGCAGTCAAACATGTCGATTCCGTCGGCCACCGCCTCAAAAATGTATTCCGGCGTTCCGATTCCCATAACATACTTGGGCTTTTCTTCCGGCAAATATTGAACGGTATGCCGCAAAAAGCGCGCGAACAAATCCGCAGGCTCCCCTACGCTAAGGCCGCCGATGGCGATTCCCGGCAAGTCCAAGCTTGAGACATATTCGGCGCTTTGCTTTCTCAAGTCCTCAAAGAAATTTCCCTGCACTATCGGGAACAGGATGCCCTTGTAGCCTTCCTCTTCCTGGACTTTTTTCCACTCCTTCACCGCGCGGTCAAGCCATCGGCTGGTAACTCCAAGAGCGTCCTCGGCTTCCTTCCGTTCCACCCCGTAGGCCGCGCAAACGTCCAACTGCATTTGTATGTCGCTGTTAAAGTCGGCCTGCGTGCGGACAACGCTTTCGGGAGTGAACAAGTGGTAGGAGCCGTCAACCGTGCTTTGGAAGCGGACGCCCTCCTCCATGATTTTTCGGATTTTAGAAAGGCTAAAAACTTGGAAGCCGCCCGAGTCGGTTAAAAAATTCCGCTTCCAGCCGGTAAAGCCGTGGAGGCCTCCCGCCTCTCGGACAAGGGGGCTTCCTGGCCGCAAGTACATGTGGTATGTGTTGGCCAAAATTATTTCAAAGCCGATTTCCTCAAGGTCGTCCTTTGTAATCGCCTTGACGGAACCGTTGGTTCCAACAGGCATAAAGACAGGCGTTTGAACTGTTCCGTGCGGCAAAGTCAGCTCTCCCGTCCTGGCTTTTGAAATCGGGCATTTTTTCTTAATCTTAAAAATCGGATTCATAGACCGCCTCAACTAAGTCCTGCTGTATTTTAGCAAAACCATGCTTATGACAATAAAGAGCGCCACGGGAAACCACGCTCCCATAAGCGGCGGAAGCATTCCAAATTTTGCCATCAACATGCTTATCATCTGCGTTATGTAAAACAAAACCGCCATGCCCAAAGAAAGCGTAAGGCTTATTACAAAAACGTTCCTTTGGCTCTTGCCCGAAATTCCGATCGACAAAAAGGCAACGATCAAGACGACAAAGGGAAAAGCAAACTTGTTGTAGTACTGGCTTAAGCTTTCGGCAAAAGGAAGTCCGGCCTTTTGCAAGCGCTTGATGTAGGCTCGGCTTTCGTCGACCGTAGCCGACTCAACGGAGACGGTGTTGTTCCTAAAGGTTTCGGGCGGCTCCGTCAATTCCATTTGGTCAACAGAGTTAACCGAGCCGCTTCTTAACGACTCTCCGTCGTAAACGTATTCCACGCCGTTTTGAGTGAGCCAATGTCCGTTGTCCTTGTCCCATATCGCGAGGGGCGCGTAGATTATGGACGACAATTCCCGCTTTTCGTTTCTTGTAACAACATACAGTTTGTGAAGGCGCTGGGTGTCGTCATCGTAGTATTCGGCCTTATAAATTTTTTCGCCGTTTCCGGACATTATGACAATGTGGTCGTTGCTCTTGTTCTTTTGTTCCCTAAGGGCGGCGGACTTAAGCTCTTCGTATTTGACGCTGGTCTTTACCACAACCCTGTCCTGGAAGAAAAAAAGCCCAACAGACAAAAGGGCGGCCAAGAAAATCAGGGGAAAAGAAAATTTAATCAATGAAACGCCCGACGCAAAAAGCGCGGTAAGCTCGTTGCGAGAATAAAGGGAGCTTAGCATAAAGCAAGACGCGAACAAAACGCTCATCGGAAGCGCCCAAGTGAATGTTTTTGGAAGAAAGTTGAGCATTATGGTTCCGACGACTGCGGGCGAAACCATGTTGAAGATGTACTTCCAAATGTTCATCATCAGGTCCACCAATTCCAAAATAAAGGCAAAGGTCACCATCGAGCAGACAAAGAGAGGAAAAAACAAACGATAAACATAAAGCACCAACTTCATTTTTTTCTCGCCTTCCAATAAAACAAAAATGCCGACGCCCCTACAAGCGCGTTAGGCAGCCACATCAAAACAAAGCCATTCCAACCGTTCCTGTAGCCCAGCTGAATGCCGACAGTCATCATCGCCCAATACAAGAAGGAGATGAAAATGCCGACCACAAGTCCTATTGTCTGGCCGTTGACCTTTCCAAAAAGAAGCGCGAGCGGCATGGCCAAAAAAGCGAAAAAGAAAGAGCCAAACGGGAGCGAAAATTTTTTGTTATACTCCAAGACGTTCATGTTGATTTCGCGCGGGTCGCGGCCAGGCTCTTTTCTCATTTTGCGAATTTTCTTTCCCAAGTCAAAGCTTGTCAACTCTGACGGCGAAAGGCGCCTGTCAAAATTGAACACAGTGCTTTCAAAAAGATGCAAGGACATAGTTTTTGACTTTAGGATGTCAAAGCTGTTGGCGTTCTTTTTGTCCAAGACGATTACCGTGGCGTCGTTCATGTCAAAGCGCATGCTTACGCCCTTGTAGGCGCCCGAATCGACATGGGTTTTTCCGGCAATGATAAAGCGCTGGTTTCCGGACTCGTCGTAGTCAAAGAGCGCCAAGTCGCTTACGTCCTTGTCGTTTACGTTTCCAAAAATAACGCTCGTGTCGTTGAGGCGCTTTACGCTTTGCGGCTCCACTTCCATCGTGGGATTGGACGCGATGGATTTTCTAAGCTGCTCGCGGGTCTTTGACGTTCCCAAGGGCAAAAGGTAGTCGTTGACAAAAAAAGAAAAGATGGAAATCAAAACGCCCAGTATCAAAATCGGCCTAAGCAAAAGCCTGCCCAAATGGCAGCCGCTGGCCTTAAAAATCAAAATTTCGTTGTCAGTGTTCATCCTTCCCAAGCACATCAAAAAACCTGTAAGGGTGGCAAAGGGAGCGGACTGCGCGATTACAAATGGAAGCGAATAAAACATAAGCTTCATCGCGTCAGAAATTGGAATGCGCTTTCCTAAAAGCTGCTTCATAAAAAGCATGATTTGGTTTACAAAAAAGATTAAAAAGAAAAATAGGTACATTACAAAAAAATAGACCAAGAGCTGCTTTACAACATAGCGGATCAGCTTGTACTCTTTGTGGGTTCGGCGATAAAACTGCAGGCCTATCCATTTTCGCTTGGCCTTGGCGCAATATTCCAAGGCTTTTTCTTTTGCAAGGCGAATTTTTTTATATTGCAGGAGTTTGGAACAAAGTCTTTGCCAAAGGCTTTTTAACAGCGCCTTTGATTTTTGGACAACGCGATCTTTTTGTTCGCTCGCGAATTCTAGTATGTCCATTATTTTCCTGTGGAGCCAAACCCGCCCGAACCGCGCTCGGTTTGGTCAAGAGTTTCCACGGCGCAAAATTGGGCGCGGGTCACTGGAGCGGCGACAATTTGCGCGATTCTGTCGCCATTGTTCACGGTAAAACTTTCTGTTCCGTGATTGATAAGAATAACCTTGAGCTCGCCGCGGTAGTCGCTGTCAATCGTTCCCGGCGTGTTCAAGACTGTTACGCCATTTTTGGCGGCCAAACCCGATCGAGGACGAACTTGAATTTCGTAGCCGTCGGGAATGGCAAAAAAGAGTCCGGTTCCAATCAAGGCGCGGTCGCCCGGATTTAATTCCACAGGAGCTTCGACAAGCGCGCAAACATCAGCGCCCGCCGCTCCGGCAGTCTTGTACTCGGGAATCGCGGCTCCATCCAGAGCCTTTACCTTAATTGAAACTTCGTCCATCTTGCGCTCCTACTTCTTCTGCTCGTCCAAAGCGTCGATGTAAGAAAGCTGCAAGCGGCCTCTCTGGTCAACTTCCAAAAGCTTGACAGGAATAACCTGTCCTTCTTTAAGAACGTCCGTCACTTTTTCTACGCGGCCGTGCGAGAGTTTGGAAATGTGGCAAAGTCCTTCTTTTCCGGGAAGAATCTCGATGAAGGCGCCAAAGTCCTTGATGCTCTTGACGGTTCCGTTGTAAATCGTGCCGGGCTCCGGATCTTCGGTGATGCCTTTGACAGCCTTCTTGGCTTCTTCGGCATGCTGGCCGGTCTTTCCGTAGATTGTGACTGTTCCGTCTTCGTCTGTGTTGATCGTTACGTCGTACTGGGCGCAAAGAGCCTTGATGTTCTTTCCGCCAGGTCCGATGAGGGCTCCGATTCTGTCAATCGGGATCTTCATTGTAAGGATCTTGGGAGCGTAGGGAGAAAGGGGCGCGGGCTTGTCGATGCACTTTTCCATGATTGAAAGGATGTGCAAGCGGCCGACGCGAGCCTGTTCCAAAGCCTTCTTCATGATTTCTGTCGTAACGCCAGGAATCTTGATGTCCATCTGGAAGCCTGTAATTCCGTCCTTTGTTCCGGCAACCTTAAAGTCCATGTCGCCGAGGTGGTCTTCTTCTCCCAAGATGTCTGACAAGATCTTGTACTTTTCGTAGTGCTCGCCTTCTGTGATCAAACCCATGGCGATGCCGGCAACCATCTTCTTAAGAGGAACGCCGGCCGCGAGCATTGACAAACAGCCGCCGCAAGTAGAAGCCTGTGACGAAGAGCCGTTTGACTCAAGGATTTCTGAAACTACGCGAACTGTGTAAGGGAATTCTTCGCGGCTGGGAACCATAGGCGCCAAAGAGCGGCGGGCAAGGTTTCCGTGGCCGATTTCGCGGCGGCCGGTTGTAAGCTTTCCGGTCTCGCCTACTGAGTACGGAGGGAAGTTGTAGTGCAAGATAAAGTGCTCGCTTCTCTCTCCGTCGATGTCGTCGTATGACTGCTCGTCCTGCAAAGTTCCCAAAGTTGTCACGGCCAAAGACTGAGTCTCGCCGCGTGTGAACAAGGCGCTTCCGTGCGGACGGGGCAAAACGCCGACTTCGCAAGTGATCGGGCGGATTTCGTCGCACTTTCTTCCGTCGATGCGGACGCCTTCGTCCAAAATCGCCTTTCTAAGAAGCTTGTACTGAATGTCGTCGAACAAAGCGTCAAAGAGTTTCTTCTGAGTTTCGTCCTCAAGCTGCTCGGCGTATTCGGCGGCAATTTGCTTTTTAACTGCCTTGACGGCGTCTCCGCGGGCCTGCTTTCCAGGGCGGAAGTTGGCTTCCTTAACAAGCGGAGTGGCCTTGGCTTCGATTTCGGCGGCGTTGGCCAATGTAACGTCAAGAGGCGCCAAAGGAAGCTTTTCCTTTCCGGCCTTCTTAACCAATTCTTCCTGGAGCAAGCACATGTCGGTGATGAACTTCTGCGCCTCGTTGAGGGCTCCGAGCATCACTTCTTCGCTGGCTTCGTTGGCGCCGCCTTCTACCATGGTAAAGCCGTCTTTTGTTCCGGCAACTACGATTTCAAGCTCGGCCTTTTCCTGCTCTTGGAATGTAGGGTTGATGATGTACTTTCCGTCAAGGTAACCTACGCGGCAAGCGGCGACAGGTCCGTGGAACGGAATGTCAGAAATTGAAACGGCCGCGCTTGAGGCGATTACAGCCAAAATGTCGGGCGTGTGGATTCCGTCCGCGCTTACGCAAGTCGGAACGATTTGAATTTCGCGTCCAAAAGACATTTCAAAAAGCGGACGCATGGGGCGGTCGATAAGGCGGCTGACCAAGATTTCCTTGTCCTTGGGGCGGCCTTCGCGCTTAACGAAGCCTCCGGGGATTTTTCCGGCGGCATAAAATTTCTCGTTGTATTCAACGGTAACGGGAACGTAGTCCATTCCCTCAACTACTGTGCTGGAAGCGCAAACTGTGGCGATAACCGCAGTTCCGGCGAATTGGGCGTAAACGCAGCCGTTGGCCTGCTTTCCGATCTTTCCGGTTTCAAGAATCAATTCCTCGTCGCCGATTTTGTAAGTCACTCTTTCTACTGACAATTCTTTTTCCTCTTTATCTTCTTTTCCGCGATTAAGGAACGCGGGCAACCTTTAAGTTTAAACTACTTGCGCAAGCCGAGCTCTTTGATAAGGGCGCGGTAGCCTTCCAAGTCCTTTCTCATCAAGTACTTGAGGAAGCGCTTGCGCTGGCCTACAGCCTTCATCATTCCGCGCTTGGCGCTTGTGTCTTTGGGAAAGCGGTTTGAGTGCTCTGTGAGCTGCTCGATGCGCTTTGTCAAAAGCGCGATCTGAACCTTTGTGTTTCCCGTGTCGTTTTCGTTAGCTCCAAATTTGCTAACGATTGAGTGTGACAATTCCTTTGAGAGTGCCATATTTTTCTCCTAAAAATTCGATTTACCCCAGCGGGGCTTTTTTTTCTTTTTTGCCCTACAGGGCTTTCATTGGAATTCAATTTCTTGAATCATTGAAAAATCTTTTTGCCCAAGCGGAAATTCCAGGCGAAGGAATTGGCCTTCCGCATAAAAAAAGGCTGAACTTTTTCTACCGGCAAAAACGACGCTAACCGGATGCCGTCCGGCTTTTGGCAAAACTTGCGTTGTCTTTCCGTTCGCAATCAATGACAGACTTGAGTCCGACGAACTTTTCCTCCACTCGATGGAAGAACAGTCAAGGCGGTACGGAAATCCCAAAAGGCTTTTTGCCAAAGCAAAGTCCCCTTCAAGAACCGCGCCGCGAATCAAGCTTGAACTGACCCGCTTTCCAAAAAGCGTGACGTCGTCCAAAACTTTCAGTTCCAAACCGTTTTGGGTCGCGTAATCAGACAATTCGGCGACGCCGGTGTCTAAATTATGCCCGCAGCGGAAATCGGAGCCTGCCGCCAAAAATTGCGCAGAGCAAAATTTTCTCAACTGGTCAAGAAAATTCCTTCCCTCTATTTTACTGAAATCTTGGGAAAAGTCAATCATTATGCAAAAATCAAAGCCTCTTTTCTCAAACCATTCCAGCTTCATTTTCTCGGTAAAAAGGTCGCCCGGATAATCGGGATTCATCAAAGCGCCGGCCGGCCTCTTAAAGGTGACGGCGCCCGCCAAACAATTGTCGCAAGCCAAAGACGCGGCGCGATTTTTTTTCCATTCAAACACCGCGTCAAAAAGCGCCTGGTGGCCCAAGTGCATGCCGTCAAAACCGCCGATCGTCACGGCGGATTTTCCAATCGGCTCAAGGCTCAAAACATCGTTCCAAGAATAGACTTTCATATTTCCGCCCCTTTTGGAACCACATATTCGTAGCGGACGCGGCCTCCGCTTTTTGTAACAGCCCCCATAAAGGTTTTCTGGCCAGAAAACACGGCGGACGTTCCTTCTTGCAAGGGCTCCAAAAAATCTTGGTCGCGCAGGGGGCGGCCGTTATAAAAATTGTCTTCCCGCCCCTCTTTTATAGTCGCGCTTCCCATTCCGCAAAGCGCCGCGATTTCCTTGTCCATGGGACGCAAGGAGCCAAGGCTCAAACTGTCTTCGTTTGCCGCGTCCGAAAGAAGAAAGTTTCCGACGCGGGTCCTTTTTAGAGTCTCCAAGCGGGCGGCGGAAGCGCAGTCCGCCCCTATGTCGCGGGCAAGGCTTCGTATGTACGTTCCCTTGCTGACCAAAAAGCGGACGCGGGCGGATTTGACAAATACTGTCATGTTCGGGCTTGGCCCGGACATCTTTTCGCCAAAAGATTGCCCGGTCGAGCCGGGCAATGACAGCGCGGCGGCATCTTTTGCAAGGCCAGAATCGGTCGGGGCGGCCGCCTCAAGCTCCGCGTCCAAAAGTTCGGCTTCGTAGACTTCTATCGGACGCTCCTGGATTACGGCTTCCTTCCCTGCCCGCGTCAAATCGCTGGCTCGCTTTCCGCCTATTTTAATCGCAGAAAATTCCGGCGGCCGCTGCATAAGCTTTCCTGTAAATTTTTTGAGGGAATTTTTTAGCGCGTCCAAGGTTGGAAGCGGCGCGGTCTTGACGACTTGGCCGGTCGGGTCAAGCGTGTCCGTTTGCTCGCCAAAAATTATTTGCGCCTCATACTCTTTGTCAAAGGCCGTTATAAGTCCGGCCAAGCGGGTAAGGCTTCCGACGCAAACGACTAGCAAGCCCTGCGCGAACAAATCAAGGGTTCCCGTGTGGCCAACTTTTTTTGTGCCCAAAACTTTTTTGATTTTTCCAAGAGCGGAAAAGCTTGTGATTCCTGGCTTTTTGTCGTAGAGAATTATTCCGGAAGGATTAGGCATTTGCGTCTTGTTCGCCGCCGGCATTTTCGGAGGCCGCCGAAACTTCGGCGTCGCTCTTTACAAGCGCCTCCAATTTTTTGGCCATTTCGTAGCCGTCGCGTATTGACGTGTCGGCCACAAAATGCAAGTGGGGAAATTGGCGTATAGTAAGTTTTTTTGCGATTGAAGACTGGATAAAGCCCGCCGCGCTGGTCAAGCCCTGCACGCCGCGATTCAGCTCAGATTCCGACATAAAAGTGGAAACGTAAACTTTCGCGTGCGCCAAGTCCTTCGCGACCTCGACGCGGTTGATTGTCAAAAAGTTTGACACGCGGGGATCCTTTATCTCGGCGCGCAAAATCATGTTGGCGATCTCGCCCCTGATTTGCTCGCCCAGTTTCAAAAGCCTGTACTGACCCATCAGTTGCTTCCTTCTTGGTCGCCGTTAACCTTATGCGGGTTCACGCCATGGGCGCCAGGCTTGGCTTCCGCGGCTTCCTTGCGGGCGCGGGCGGCGGCCTTTTCAGCGGCGATTTTTTCAGCTTCGGCGGCGGCCTCTTGGGCTGCCTTGGCTTCGGCTTCACTTCGCTGTTCGGCGGCGGCGGCTTCGTTCTTAGACTTGTCGTCAATCAAAGCGTCGCCCAACTTTCTGGCAACCTCGATGTATTCAAAGGCTTCGATTTGGTCGCCGACGTGAATGTCCTGCCAGTTCTCCAAGCCAACGCCGCATTCGTAGCCCTTGGCCACTTCTTTGGCGTCGTCCTTAAAGCGCTTGAGTGACGAAACTTTTCCGGTGTAAATTACGATGCCTTCGCGGATAAGGCGAACGCCGCAATTGCGCTTGATGGTTCCGTCCGAAACATAACAGCCGGCAATAGTTCCGATCTTGGGAACTTTGAAAGTGTTCTGGACTTCGACAGTTCCGATAACCTGCTCTTTTGTGTCGGGGCTAAGCATGCCTTCCATAGCGGCCGTGATTTCGTTGACGCATTCGTAAATGATTGAGTACTTGCGGATCTCGACCTTTTCCTGGTCGGCCAAAAGCTTGGCCTTGGGAGTCGGGCGAACGTTGAAGCCGACGATGATAGCGTTTGAGTCAGCGGCCGCCAAGATGACGTCGCTTTCGTTGATGGCGCCGGCCGACGAGTGGATGACCACAAGGCGGATGTCCTTTGTAGAAAGCTTTTCGAGGGCAACCTTAAGGGCCTCGGCGCTTCCCTGCAAGTCGGCCTTGATGACAACCTTAAGTTCCTTGACTTCGTGCGCGTCAATGGTCTGGTAGAGGTTGTCCAAAGTGACTTTCTTGACAGCCTTGGCGTCCTCAAAGCGCTTGAGCTCGACGCGCTTTGTAGAAATCGCGCGGGCCTCTTTTTCGCTTTCGGTAACCTGGAAGGGATCGCCCGCGTTGGGCATTTCTTCAATTCCGATAACCTCAACCGGCTGGCTGGGAGTCGCTTCCTGGATGCGCTTGCCCCTGTCGTTGAACATGGCGCGGACGCGGCCGGAATAAATGCCGGCGACAAAAGGATCGCCCTGATGCAAAGTTCCGCGCTCAACGACGATTGTAGAAACAACGCCGCGGCCCTGGTCGATGCGGGATTCCAAAACCTTTCCTTCGGCGCGGCAATCCCATACTGTCTTAAGCTCAAGCATTTCGGCTTGGAGCAAAATCGCGTCAAGAAGGTCGTCAATTCCCTCGCCCTTCAAGGCGCTGATGTTTACATACTGAGTGTCTCCGCCCCAATCTTCTGGAGTGAGGCCAAGTTCGGTCAACTGAGTGCGGACGCGGTCGGGATTTGCGTCCGGCTTGTCTATCTTGTTTACAGCGACGATGATCGGAACCTTGGCGTCCTTGGCGTGGTTTACCGCTTCCAAAGTCTGCGGCATGACGCCGTCATCGGCCGCGACAACCAAAACTACGATGTCTGTAATCTGGGCGCCGCGGGCGCGCATCATCGTAAAGACTTCGTGGCCAGGAGTGTCCAAGAACGTTATTTTTCCTTTTTCTGTCTGAACGCTGTAAGCGCCGATGCTCTGGGTGATTCCGCCGGCCTCGCCTTCGGCGACATGGCTGTGGCGAATCGCGTCCAATGTCTTGGTCTTACCGTGGTCTACGTGGCCCATTACGGTTACAATCGGAGGACGCGGCTCCTGCTTGTCGTCGTTGCTTGTGTCGCGCGCGATTACAGTTTCGTCGTAAAGGCTTACCAAGTGGACTTCGCAATTGTATTCGGCGGCCAAAAGAGTGGCCGTGTCGCTGTCGATTGACTGGGTGATTGTGACCATCTGGCCCATCGACATAAGCTTTGCGATGATTTCGTTTGCCTTAAGGTTCATCTTGCGGGCCAAGTCGCTTATGGAAACAGTTTCCATAATGTCGATTGACTTGGGAACGTCGCTAACCTGGGTTTCGGCTTTCTTCTGGCTCTCGTAGAACTTGTCCTCGTCAAAAGCCTCTTCCTTGTCCTTGCGGCTGTATTGCTGTTTCTTTCCCTTAAAAGATTTTTTGGGAGCGTTTTGGCTGGGCTTTCCGCCGGTCATGCCGCCGGGAGCGAACGATCCGCCAGATCCTCCGCCAAAGCCGCCCGCAGGCCTGTTGCCTCCAAAGCCGCCTGGGCCGCGGTTAAAGGCTCCGCCCTGTCCTCCGCGGTTAAATCCGCCAGGACCTCGGTTAAAGCCTCCGCCTTGGCCGCCACGGTTAAAGGCTCCGGGACCGCCCTTGTTGTCACGTTCGCGGTTTTGATAGCCGGCCCTAGCCTGCGCTCCGGTAAAGCCGGAACCGCTTCTATTTTGTCCGTTGTTGAAAGAGCCGCGGCCGCCAGAGGCTCCGCCCCTGCCCCACGAACCCTTTGAATGGTCGCTTAAGTTTCCGGCCTTAACATTTGGCCTGGCCGAATTCAACGAGAATGACGAAGCAGGCCTTTTAGCGGGAGCGGACTTGGGAGCCGCGGCAGCTTCGGCAGCAACATTCTTTTCTTCCGAAGAGTCCTGCTGGGCCTGACCTTGCGCTTTAGGAGCGGCAGAAGCAGAAGCCGCATTGCTCGCGGACGGAGAAGCTTGAGGCCGTTTTTTTACTAAAATTACCTTTTTCTTTTTTTCAACGGGAGCGCTTGAACTGGCGGCTGAGCTTTCGGCGCTTTTTGGGGCCGCCGCTTTTGGAGCCGCCGTTTTTTTGTGCAACACCACTCCGCTTTTCTTTTCTGTTTCTTCTGCCATTAAATACTATTCCTCGTCCTCTTTAAATTCAAACTCAACCCCACACTTGGGACAATGTGTCATGTCAAGAGTTATCTCGGCTCCGCATTCAGGGCAAGTGTATTTTTCCGACTCTTCAGGAGCGGCTTGCTCTTGCGGCTCATCCTCTTCCACAAACTCAACATTTTGATTTATAAGCTCGTTGATCTTTTCCAAATCTTCTTTGGAAACGCCTTCAACGTTAATAGACTCGTAGTCGTCGATGAACTTTTGAACGTCCTCGATTCCAGCTTCCTTAAGAAGGCTGGCGACGCGCTCGTCAACTCCGGGCAACTCGGCGATTGTGGCGATCTCGTCGTAGTCGTCGTTAAAGAGGCTTTGCGCGTTCTGCCTTGTGGCGATCTCGCTAAGGTCAAGCTCGGCGGCCTGCTCCTCTGTCTTTACGTCGATGTTCCAGTCGCAAAGGCGGTTGGCCAAACGAACGTTGAGGCCCTGCTTTCCGATGGCCAAAGAGAACTGGCTGTCGGGAACGATGGCGAGCGCCTGCTTTTTGTCTTGGTCAAGAATGATCACGCGGCCGACTTCCGCCGGGCTAAGCGCGTTCTTGATGAAAACAGTCGGTTCCGGATCCCAGCGCAAAACGTCAATCTTTTCGCCGAGCAATTCGTGAATTACGTTTTGGATGCGAACGCCCTTAAGACCTACGCAGGCGCCGACCGGATCGATGTCCTCGCGGGCGCTTGAAACGGCGATCTTAGTTCTGTAGCCGGCTTCGCGAACGATCTTATTGATTTCTACAGTTCCGTCAAGAACTTCGGGAATTTCCGTCTCAAGAATTGAGCGGACCAATTCAGGAGCGGCGCGAGAAAGAATCAATTGAATTCCGTTGGGAGTCTTGGCGATGTCAACAACCAAGGCGCGGATTCTCTCGCCCTTTTCGTATTTTTCGCGCGGAGACTGGTACTTGACAGGAAGCACGCCTTCAACCTTTCCGAGGTCTACATAAATCGTGCCGTTGCGCTCGCGCTGGAAATAACCGATGATGATTCCGCCAACCTTGTCCTTGTATTCGTTGTAAAGGTTGTCCTTGTAGCTTTCGTTGAGTCCCTGATGGCCGGACTGCTTTCCTGTTGTGACGGCGGAACGGTCGTAGCTCTTGGGGTCTTCGGGAATGTCAAGCTCGTCGCCGACTTCGCAATCGGGGCTAAGCTGGCGGGCTTCCTCCAATTCAATTTCTGTAACGGGGTCATAAACTCCGTCAACAACTTCCTTTCTTGAATAAAGAGTAACGTCAACAGGAATGCCGGAGGCGTCCTCCTCAAAAGTGACCACGGCGTTTTCGTTGGTTCCGTGGGCGCGCTTGTACGCGGCCTTGAGCATATTTTCAACAGCCAATTTCACCGCTTCGGGAGAAAGGCCCCTTTCTTCGATAAGTTCCTTGATAGCCTCAGCCATCGATGACGAATTGTCTTGAACTTTTTTCCGTGCCATAAAGTTACCTCTGTATTTTTTTATGAATGCAAAAACTTAGCTTTTGCGATGTCGTCATATTTATAAACTTTATTTTCCTCTCCGCATTTTAGCGTCAAGGAATTCTTGTCCGACGCAAGAATCGTTCCGCTGACCCAATCGGAAAGGTTCTTGTCCCAAACGCGAATCTCCGTTCCAATAAAAAGCGCGAACTCGGCGGCGTTCTTGATGTTGCGGTCGGTGCCGGGAGACGTAAGCTCCATGTATGTGTCGTCCCTTCCAAGCAAGGCCTCAAGGCGGGGCAAAAGCGCGCGGTGAACCTTTGAGCAATCCTCCACGCCAATCGTCTTTGCAGGGTCTTGGCTTGCGATGACCGCGCTTATTTTTACGGTCGTCTTTTGCGGAATAATTTTTAGGTCAACAAGAACGTAGCCCATCGAGCGAACCAAAGGCTCGCAATCCAAATAATGAGGAATTGTGCTTAAGTCAACAAAGTCCATCTAAAACAGCCCCAGCGCCGCGCCAAAAAAAAAGACCTGCTTTCGCAAGTCCACTTTAAAAGGAAATTAAAATGTACGATGGTAGATTAGCAAATATAAAAAAAAATGTCAATACACTCTGTTGAATATTCTTGTTTTTTTCAATATAATTGCCATTATGATTTGGGTAATTGGTTCTACTGGAATGCTTGGCGCGGAAACATGCCGCCTTTTGCAGAAAAACAAACTTCCCTTTACGGGAACATCAAGCGACGTTGACGCCCGCGACTTCAAAGCCTTAAAGGGCTTTGTCGAAAAGTGGGAAAGCGACAATTATTTTACCGCCCGGCAAAGCGGACAAAGCGGAAGAATAGAATGGATTGTAAACTGTTCCGCCTACACCGCCGTCGAAAAGGCCGAGAGCGACAAAGAAGCGGCAAAAGCCCTTAACGTTTTGGCGGCCGAAAACATAGCCCGGGTCGCCCGCGAGATAGGCGCGAAACTCATTCACATTTCAACTGACTATGTTTTTGACGGAAAAGCGTCCTCACCCTACAAAGAAGACGACCCCAAAAGCCCGCTAGGAGTCTACGGCCAGACAAAGTCGGACGGCGAAGACTTGATCCAAAAAATGATGACCCAATACTTCATCATCAGAACGTCTTGGCTTTACGGCTTGGGCCGCCCCAACTTTGTCTACACTATGGCAAAATTGATGAACACAAAGGAAGAAATCAAAGTCGTAAACGACCAAAGGGGAAGCCCAACTTACACGGCCGACTTGGCCGAAGCGATTTTGCAAACCATAAAAAGCGTTGACAAGGCGGGAACGGACATTTTCAGCAAAGAAAGCGTTCCCTACGGAATATACCATTTTACCGACGCCGGCCAAACGACTTGGTTTGAATTCGCGACGGAAATCCAGCGCCTCTTAAAAAAGCACAAAAAGATTTCAAACGATTGCAGGGTTTTGCCTTGCACGACAGAAGAATTTGGAGCCAAGGTGGAGCGACCTGCCTACTCAGTTTTGAGCAAGGACAAAATCGCCGCCGCCTTAAAAATAAAAATTCCAAAGTGGCAGGACAGTTTGGAACGCTTCATCAAAGACGAGCGTTTTGAAACGCCACAATGACAATAGGAGAACGATATGAGAAAACTTAAGAACATTTTGGTCACAGGCGGAGCGGGCTTTATCGGCTCAAACTTTATCCGCTGCCTTTTTGGCATGAGCGCCTCAGGCAAAAGCGAATTCAACTTGTCGGACTTTTCCGGCCGCGTTGTCAACCTTGACGCCTTGACCTACGCGGGCAACTTGGAAAACCTTTTGGACGTTGAAGAAAAATACGGAAAAGCGGCCGGAAGCGGCCAGCGCTACTTCTTTGAGCGCGGAGACATTTCTGACAGGGCGCTCGTCGAACGCATTTTTAAGGAATACGACATAGACACGGTCGTCCACTTTGCCGCCGAAAGCCATGTTGACCGTTCGGTATTGGATCCGGAAGCCTTTGTCCGCACAAACGTCATGGGCACATACACATTGCTTGACGCCGCCAAAAATTATTGGGGCTGCTCGCTCGACAATCCCCGCGACGACGTTTTGTTCCACCACATATCGACTGACGAAGTTTACGGCTCCTTGGGACCGACAGGCTACTTTACAGAAACAACTCTTTATGACCCTCGCAGCCCCTACTCGGCTTCAAAGGCTTCCAGCGACCACTTGGTTTTCGCCTACCACCACACATTCGGACTTCCGGTAACTCTTTCAAACTGCACAAACAATTACGGACCCTACCAGTTCCCCGAAAAGCTGATCCCCTTGATGATTCTCAACATTTCCACCGGAAAGAACCTTCCCGTCTACGGCGAAGGAAAGAACATCCGCGACTGGATTTACGTAGAGGACCACAACAAAGCCGTTTGGCTTATTTTGCAAAAGGGCAAGAACGGCCAGAAGTACAACATCGGCGGCGAAAACGAATGGCAGAACGTAAAGCTTCTTGACAAATTGATAGAAATCGCTTCCGAAAAGCTTGGAAAGAGCGCCGACGATGTCAGAAAAACAATCGTTCACGTAAAGGACAGACCCGGCCACGACGCGCGCTACGCGATCGACTGCTCAAAGATAAAGGCGGAACTTGGCTGGAAGCGTGAGATGACCTTTGAACAAGGCTTGGAGCTGACAGTTCAATGGAACTTGCAAAACAAAGACTGGATCGGCCACATTCAAAGCGGCGACTACCTAAAATGGGTGGAAAAGAACTATTCCGCCCGCTGACATTTTGATTGGATGAAAAAAACTCTTGCGGCCTTTGCAGCCTTGTTATTTGCAGCTTCTCTTTGGGCGGACGAACGATGGACAATCCGAGACGTTGTTTTTGACCCCCAAGGAGGAACAAAAGCCTCCGCGCTAAAGCGCAACATAAGCGTTGACACAAAGAGAGTCTTTGAAAGCCGCCAAGAGCTTGACGCCTACATCGTAGAAATAAAGCAAAAGCTAATCAACGAGCGCCTTTTTGAAAACGTCCAAATCGACATTGAAGAAGGCCCTGAAACTGACGGCGCAAAGACGGCCGGCTTAAAAATTTCAACCGTGGATTCCGGCCACCTTCTCTTTATGCCTTACCCAAAGTACAGCTCAAACGAAGGCTTTGAGTTCAAGGTAAAGCTCAAGGACGACAATTTCGCCGGCCTTATGAATCCCCTTTCGGCGGACGTTTTTGTCCAATACGAGCAAAAAGAGGGAAAAAGCGACGACTTTGTGACAGGCGCAAGCGTGGAATACAAACTGCCCTTCTCGCTCGGACCGATTCAAGCCACATGGAACAACGACCTGTTCTTTAAATACGCCTTTATCCAAAAAGAGCCGGAATGGAATTTAAACACAGGATTCACCTTTATTCTTCCCTTTGAAAGCTTTTCATTGCGCCTGGACTTGACGCAAGGCTTTGTTCGCGACGCGGACTACAAGGTCTTTGACGATGAGCTTTATTGGGTCGAAAACGCAAAATTCTCAATTCCCATCGTTTTGGAGCGCTTTAAAAAAATCGGCGACCTTGTATACACACCCGCGGTCGAGATTGACGGCAAATGGAATTTAGACGGAATCAACTCCATTGACGAAGACTTGCTTTCTCCAAAGCTTACTGTGTCGCACTCCCTAAGCTTGGGACAAGTCAACTGGATAGGAAACTTTAGAAAGGGCTTTGAAGCGCGCGCCGAGCAAAGCATGGCCTACAACTTTTACTTGAACGAAATCCAGCCCGGCGTAAAAATCACCGGCAGCGCCTTTGGCGCATGGAAATACATCGGCATAAACTCAAGGTTCACGCTTTTTGCGGAACAGAACACATACACCCGCTTTGGAAAATACTTGCGCGGAATTTCCGACGACCAGTATTTTGCCGGAGTTCCAAAGACTCCAAATGGTTACGCCACAAAAGGCGCCGCGGCCATGATCTTTAACTTTGAGCTTCCGATTCACCTTATGACTGTAAGATGGAAAGAATGGGGCTGCGGCTTTTTAAGCTTCTTTGACTGCGAAATTCAAGTCATTCCTTTTATGGACATAGCGCTCGCCGCGAACAGAATGACAGGCCGCGTCTTTGATCCCCGCGACGGCTTCTATTGCGCAGGCGTTGAAATCATAGCGTTCCCAGAAAAATGGAAGAGCGTTCAAATCAGAACAAGCTTGGGCTTGGACATTGGCCGCCTTTTGCTAAAGAATTTCATCGACACAAGCTGGCGCGACGAAAAGGCGAGCAAGTTTGAATTGACAGTAGGAATCGGCTTGTTCTATTGAGCGTAGTCCAAAACCGCTTTTTTGGCGGCGGCCGCCCAATATGCGTCGGGACAAGAAGAAGCCATAGTTTGATAAAGGGTGATGCCAAAGTTTATCCAACCATTTTCAAGGGCGCTTTGGGCCATGTCGTAAAAGCCTTTCCACACGCCGTTTTTATTGCCCCACGCCAAGACGTCTTGGTAGCGGCCGCATTCAACAAAGAATCCCTCCAAATCCTTAAATGAATATTCGGGATTGCGGTCGCGCAAGATTTCCAAAGTCCAAGTAAAGGCGCAAACAACACCGTTGGCCGTCATGCTCCAATAATCGCGGGCCTTCTTTTGACTCTTGTAAAATTGACCCAAACCAAAATAGGCTTTGATGGAAGTCGGCGCTGAATAACGGTGCAGCATAAAAAAGTAATTGACCAAGTCTTTTCTTTTTAATTGAACGGTTCTAACCATCGCGCGCTTTGAAGCGTCATCCTTGTACAAGCCGTCATTCGCCACAACCAAAAGCAAGTAGCTTTCCCATTCGTTTTGATTTCCGATAACTTGCGCCAAATCCGCGGCTTCGTAATAGATGTCGTACTTTTGTGCGGGAACGTCAAGCAAATCTATTTGCTCCATCGCGTTCCTTAAAAATTGCATGGCCAAATTGTATTCGCCTTCAAGCCGATAAATCTTTGCAAGTAAAAAGTCGCATTCCGGATATTCATTGAGGCGCTTAAGATATTCGAACAATTTTGGGAGAGAGTTGTCAAAATAGTCAGCGCCCTTTCGGTCAACCCAAGCGTTGATGATTTCCAGCGCGTCAAAATCCTCGCGGTCTTTTAAAACCGGAATCAAGTCAGAGATAAAGGGGCCCTTTCGTTTAACTTCGGGCGAACTGAGCGTGTTTTGCATCACATATCGGTTCCACTCAAGCTCCTTTCCGCGGGATTTTCTGGCTTGCTCGCACAATGCGATGGCCTCTCCATAATCGGCTCGCTCAAAAGCCACTTGAGCCCTGGTCAAGACGCGCCAGCTTTGCTCGCTCACCTTGGGCTTTATAGGATGCTGGGCGGACAGAAGGCCGCCAAGAACCGACAATATGATTGCGATTAAAAAAACTTTTCTTTTCAAAGCGAATTAAATTCCTCTTCAAAGGCATTATCGGCATCTTTTTCGTCAATTGTTCGAATTATTTTTCCTTTTTTAAATAAAATCGCCTTTCCGCCGGCGCCGGCTATGCCCAAATCCGCGTGTTTTCCCTCGCCCGGGCCGTTGACCGCGCAGCCCATTATGGCCACGGTTACGTCCTTTTTGCTGGCCAAAAGGCGGCTCTGCCAGCGCTCGACAAAGGAATGGACGTCAAAGCCCTGCCTGCCGCAGCGGGGGCACGAAACAATTTGTACGCCGCCAGAGCGCTTTCCGCATTCGCGGAGGATTTCGCGGCCGGCAATCACTTCGTTTTTGGGAGTCGAAGAAAGGCTCACGCGGATTGTGTTTCCGATTCCCTGGCCAAGGAGGCGGCTGAAGGCCAAGGTTGACTTTACGATTCCGCCGATAAGGGGGCCCGCTTCGGTAACCCCAATGTGCAGGGGAATGTCAAACTTTTTGGCGAATTCTTCGTTGCATTGAACGGTTTCCTCAACGCTTGAGGCCTTCATGCTGACGACAACCTGGTCAAAGGCCAATTCGTCAAAAACTTTGCATTCTTCCGCCGCGGCCAAGGCCAAGGCCTCCGCGCGGCCAAGCGTTCCAGCCTCAACCCGTTCCCGCAAGTCTTTTGGAAGGCTTCCGCTGTTCACGCCGATTCTAATCGCCGCGCCCTTTTCCTTGCAGGCGTTTACCACAGCCTCGACGCGCTCGCGGCTTCCGATGTTGCCGGGATTAATGCGTATGGCGGCCACGTCGCCCTTAAGGCATTCCAAGGCCAGGCGCCAGTCAAAGTGGATGTCGGCCACAAGAGGCATTTGCGTGTTAGAGGCGATTTTGCAGAGGCCCTTCGCGCTGGCCTCGTCCGGGACGGCAAAGCGGATAATGTCGCAGCCAAGGCCTTCAAGCTCTTGAATCTCCGACAGTATCCGCTCAAATTTAAGCGGATTGTCGTCAAGGTCGTCTATGCCCTCTTTCCACATTGTTTGAATGGAAACGGGCTCCGAACCTCCAACGCCAATCCGCCTAACGCGGCCTGAGCCGCCTAGAAATACAGTCTTTGTCATTAACAAACGATCATGCCGAATACCATGCTGAACAAAGCGATGGTTTCGCAAAGACCTACTACCATGATGTAGTTGGTAAAGCCTTTTCCTGTTTCGCCAAGAGCGTCAGAACCGGCGGCGCCGGCCTTTCCCTGAGCGACGGCTGACATGCACATTGACAGACCGCAAGCGAATCCCATGCCAAGCAAGAAGCACTGCTTAGAAAGGTCCGCTCCAGCGGCAGAGGCCAACATTGTCTGCATCAACAAGAATCCGTAGATTGTCTGTGTCAACGGAGCGCCGGCGAAAACAACCAAAAGGAAGGGAGCGGGCTTGTTGTTCAAGTAGCAGCGCTTCCAAGAGCCGATGGCTCCCTGTCCGGCAATTCCGATTCCAATCGCGCTTCCCAAAGCGGCGATACCCATAACAACACCGGCACCAATCATACCCCAGTTCATAATTTTCTCCTTACCACATTTGTGGTTTAACCGTCATTGCGGTTTGCCGCATTTTTTGCGGCTCATTATTGTTTTATTTTACAGGCGGAACGAATCCGCCCTTTTTCCGTAATACAAACGGCTCACGAGGCGGTATCGGCAAAAGGCCGATACTTGGTTCCGCTCCAAGCCATTCCCAAATGCTGCGAGAATTCCAAAGTGTTCAATCGAACGCCGTGAACGATTACCGAAAGCAAGTTCAGAATCATGTTCAAGCCGTGGCCGAAGACCAAAAGAATCACGCCAAAAATCACCATAGTCAATTTGCCGAACATCGGGCCAGCCATCGCGTTGACCGTTCCGCTGATCGCCGCGCCGGCCAAAGCGACCGCCCACAAGCGAATGTACGAAACGATGTCCGAGAATACGTTTACGATTCCCAGGAACACGCTGATGATGTTCTTTAGGCTTTCCAAGATGGACTTGCCAACGCTTCCCTCGTAGTTTGAGAAGATGAAGTTGAGCGTAAAGCCAAAGCCCAACAAGCCCAAACAGGCGGTCGGGAAATAGCTTGGCGCCATCCAGCCAAAGACGTTTACCGGCTGTCCGTTGTCCATAAGGGGGAACACGTAGTTCACTCCGTCGGCGACAACCATGCTAAGCACAACATAGAAAGTTCCCCAAAGCTGCAAGAGCGCGCCAAAGTCGCCCAAGCATTTCAGGCTCTTTCTGTGAGCGGCGGTGCAAGTGATGTGCGCCACGCTCAATTGTATCAAAGCCAAGACAAAGCAGAAGACTTGTTGGTTCTTGTCCGCCAAACTCTTCGCCGCTTCCGCTCCCATTCCCAAAGCGACAAGCTTTGGCTGCGAGAAGATTCGGCTTGAAATTTGAATCAAGACAGGCGGCAATTTTTCCGCCGGAATTCCAAACCAAGAGCAAGTCAAGACGCCCCAAACTCCGGTACAGAGGCCCAATAGGACAACCAAAACCGGAAGAGACTTTGCGCCCTTCTTTGCCTTCGCCAAGAGCAAGAAACCGACCAGCGCGATAAGAGCGCCGTAGCCCGCGTCCGCGAAAATCATCGCGAAGAATACGCAGAAGAAAAGCAAGAACCAAGACGAAATGTCAAACTCGTGGTAGCCTGGCGTAACGTCCAAGAAGTCCGTCAACGGATAAATCAAGCTTACCAACTTGTTGTTCTTTAGCTTTGTCGGAACGTTGTCCTCTTCGGCGGGATCGTCTGAGGCCAAGGCCCAATGGTTCTTCGCGCAAGCGTCTTTGAGAGCCTGCATGGAGTCGATCGGAACATAGCCTGTGAGCCAAGAAAGAGAAGTGTTCTTCTCTTCGGCGTCCTTTTCCATTCCGGAATAGACGTTCTCGAACTCGATGTCTTTTTCCAAGCCCTTCTGGGCGGCTTCGATGGCCTTAAGGTAAACCGCGTTGGCGGCCAAGTCCTTTTCGATTTGAAGGGTCTCGGCCTCAAAAGCCCTTATGTCAGCCGCAATTTCTTCGGTCGACTTTTCGGGCATCACGACTTGGTAGGCTTCGGGTGGAAGTCCCGCCGGACGCTCGGCGTCCTTGCTTTCCAAGATTACCAAAAAGCGCTTTCCGCTCTTTGAAGAGTTTACCAAAAGGGCCTGGACGTCTTCGCCGATAAAGCGGTACTTGTCCGCGGGGATTTCATACATAGAAAGATGAATTCCCTTTTCTGACAAATAGGCAAAGTCGGCGGGGTTTACTGTTCCCCAGGCGGCAAGGCGCTCTATTTCCGTGGCCGAAGCCGCGATTTTTTCCAAGAGGCTCTTTTTGCGCTCGGTCAAATCGATCGCAAGCTGGGCCTTTTGAATCGCCTCTTCCTGCGAAAGTTCGGGGAAGACGGTCTTTTTGGGCAATTTGATTTCGCCCAAGTAGCCCGCGGCGCTTTGCAGCTTTGCGTAATCGTTCTTAAGCGCGGCCAACTTTTCGCCCTTGCCTTCAATCGGCTCAAGGTGAACGAGGCCCGCCTTTCTGAGCGCCTTAAGCGCCTCTTCTTTTTCCCTGCTCAAAATTACAAGGGAAACTTTTTTCATCGGCGTAATCATGCTGTCTCCTCCCCTGCCTTTTGCTGCAGTTTCTTCTTAGAAATCTTTGAGCGAACTACGGCCGCAACCTGTTCGTCTCCAAGATATACCGTAATCTTCTTTATGTTCGCCTTTGTTTCGGGAATCTTTACCTTTTCGAAAAGATTCACGCGCTGCGTCGTTACGCGCAACTCTTGCGAAAGCAGGCGAACTTGTTCTTCAAGCGTGTCAGCCTCAAGGTCAAGGGAAAGCGCCTTTTCCATGCGGTCGGCGGCCAAGTCAATCCACAAGGGGGTTGAATAAAGGTCGTAGTCTCCGCGCGAGAAATCCGCTCCCTCGTAAACAGGAATATTGACGCCGGCGATGTTGCCCGTGCCTTTTCGGATGTTCTTTACCGAAACCATGCCGGGCTTGAAGGCGTCTTTTTCGCCAAATACGCTGATCCAAACTTCAAATTCCTTTTCAAGGTTTTTGCGTTGTTCGCGCACTTCTTTGGCGCGCTCTTCTATAGAGCGTATTTCTGTTTGAAGCTGCTGCTTTTTAAGAGTCAAAGTAGGAAGATAGCGCTTGTACATTTTAAGCGCGTCTTTCTGGGCCTTGAGCTCGTTTTTTGTCAGCTTAATCTTCGCCATTTAATTTCCTACAAATCCTGGGATGCAACTCACTGCGGCCAGTGTTCCTCGATGAGTTCCGTCTTGATTCCTACTTCGTCTTTGTCAAAGCAGTCCTTAAGAATCTTCCAGCCCAAGTCAAGCGCGTCTTCGAGCGCGATGTTCTTGGAAAGGTCCATCATCTCGCTTTCGAACATTTCGCCGTATTTGAGGAGCTTTTCGTCCCACGCGCTCATGTTGAAGCCCATGCTCTTCTTTTCGAGCGTGTCCTTGTATGAAGCGTAAAGGCGGATCATGCCGTCCATAAGGGCGCGGTGGTCGTTGCGGGTCTTGCCGTTAACGTTCTGCTTGAGGCGCGACAAAGAACCAAACGGCTCGATGCGGCCGCCCTTAAGGTAGTACTGGCCCTCGGTGATGTATCCTGTGTTGTCCGGAACCGGGTGTGTTACGTCGTCGCCAGGCATTGTCGTTACGGCGAGGATCGTTACAGAGCCTGAATCGGCAAAGTCAACGGCCTTTTCGTAGCGGGCGGCCAACTGTGAGTAAAGGTCTCCCGGATAACCGCGGTTTGACGGAACCTGTTCCTGAGTGATGGCGATTTCCTTCATTGAGTCGGCAAAGTTCGTCATGTCGGTAAGAAGAACAAGAACGTCCTTTCCCTGCAAGGCAAACTGTTCCGCGACGGCCAGCGAAAGGTCAGGAATCTTTTTGCATTCTACCGACGGGTCGGCGGCCGTGTGGACGAACATTACAGTTCGGCTTAGGGCGCCGCCGTTTTCGAGCGTGTTCTTAAAGTACAAGTAGTCGTCGTACTTAAGTCCCATTCCGCCCAAAACGATTACGTCAACTTCGGCTTGCATGGCGATGCGGGCCAAAAGCTGGTTGTAGGGTTCGCCTGAGATTGAGAAAATCGGAAGCTTTTGCGATACGACCAAGGTGTTGAACATGTCGATCATCGGGATTCCGGTGCGGATCATGCGGCGCGCCATAATGCGCTTTGTCGGGTTGACAGAAGGTCCGCCGATCGTTACCAAGTTTTCGGCCAATGAAGGACCGTTGTCGCGGGGCTCGGCCGAACCGTTGAAGATGCGGCCAAGGAGGTTGTCGCTAAAACTGACTTCCATTCTGTGGCCAAGGAATTTGATGTGGTCGCCGGTCGAAACGCCGCGGCCGCCTGCGAATACCTGGAGCGAAACGTTGTTGCCCTGGATGTTCGAGACCTCAGCCAATGACTTTCCGAATCTTGTTTCAATTTCGGCCAATTCGCCGTAAGCCACGTCGTCGGCTTTTACGGTGATTACGCTTCCGTTGATCGATTCAATTTTGCTGTAAACTTTGTTCATTATTCACCGTCCTTAAGAAGAGCTTCGCCCGCTTTTGTGAGCGCGCCTTTTTTCTGTGAATAAATTGAGTCAATCTCTTTTTCGAGAGAATTGAATTTATCCGACTTGTATTCAACATAGTTCCAGTCGCCGAATGTCTTTCTAAGCTGGTTAAAGAAGCCGCGGGCTTCGTCTTTGTCGTTAAGCTCAAAGTCGCTGGCCATAACCATAAGAACTTTCTTAAAGACATAGGTCTGGCGCTCTACCGGACAAGCGGCGTCGATTTCGTCGAATGAGTTCTGCTGGAAGTAAACCGCGTCAAGGAATTCGCTCTTGAGATAAGCTACAAAGTCCTCTGTCGTAGTTCCTTCTTCGCCTACTACCTTCATCATCTGGTTGACTTCAGTTCCGCGCTTAAAGGCGCTGCGGGCAAAGTCTACCCAGTCCTTGCGGATAACCGGATTGTACTTTGACCAAGAGGCGATCGGGTCGATGGCCGGATACTTGCGGGCGTCAGAGCGCTCGCGGGTAAGGCCGTGGAAGGCTCCTACTACTTTAAGGGTGGCCTGGGTTACAGGCTCTTCAAAGTTACCGCCGGCGGGAGATACCGTTCCGCCGATTGTTACTGAGCCCTTGCTTCCGTCGCGGAGGCGAACCTGTCCGGCGCGCTCGTAGAAGGCCGCGATGTAGCTTTCCAAGTAGGCCGGGAAGGCTTCTTCGCCCGGAATCTCTTCCAAGCGGCCTGACATTTCGCGCAAGGCCTGCGCCCAGCGGGATGTCGAGTCGGCCAAAAGCAATACGTTGAGTCCCATCTGGCGATAGTACTCGGCCAAAGTCACTGAAGTGTAAACCGAAGCTTCGCGAGAAGCTACAGGCATTGATGAGGTGTTGCAAATGATGATGGTGCGTTCCATGAGGGAGCGGCCAGTGCGGGGGTCCTTGAGTTCAGGGAACTCGGTGATCGTTTCTACAACTTCTCCGGCGCGCTCGCCGCAGGCCGCGATGATTACGATGTCAACGTCGGCGTTGCGGCTTGTTGTGTGCTGGATAACTGTCTTTCCGGCTCCGAATGGCCCCGGAATGCAGTAGGTTCCTCCCTTGGCTACAGGGAAGAATGTGTCGATCAAGCGGGTCTTTGTGACCATCGTTTCTGTCGGCTCAAGGCGCTCGGCGTAGCAGTCGACAGCGCGCTTGACCGGCCAGTAGAAGGCCATCGTAAGGTTCTTTTCGTTGCCCTTTTCGTCTGTCACGACGCAGAGGGTGTCGTCAAGCTTGTACTTTCCGGCGCCAACGATTGACTTTACCTTGTAAACTCCAAGCATGTCAAAGGGCACCAAAATCTTGTGGGTAAAGGGTCCTTCGGGAACGGAGCCAAAGTAGTCGCCGCGGTAAAGGGTGTCGCCAACCTTAGCGATCGGGGTAAAGTCCCATTCCTTCTGTGTCGGAAGGGGCTCGACGTAAAAACCGCGCTCCAAGAAGTAGCCGGCTTTTTCGGCCAATTCAGGAAGGGGGTTCTGCAAACCGTCGTATACGTGTCCCAAAAGGCCGGGACCAAGGCGGACGGCAAGCATTTCGCCAGTGAACTCAACGTCGCAGCCGGCCTTGATGCCTTCCGTCATTTCGAAAATCTGCATTTGGGCCGTGTTTCCGCGGATGCGGATGATTTCGCCCTTAAGTTTTGTGTCCTCGACCTTAACGTAGCCGACTTCGTTCATCGTGACGTTTCCGTCAAACTGAACGGAGACCATGTTTCCGTTAATGCCGATCACTTTTCCATTGGTCATTTTGACTCCTCTAGTATTTCATCGTAAATTTTGTGGTAGGAAGCTTTGCCCGTTTCCACGTCGAACTTTTTCATACGCTGGGCCAGCATAAGCTTAAGGCCGTAGGCAATCACAGCGTCAACGCAAAAGTTGTCCAGCGGGGTCAACGAATTGAGCGTTTCCATCCTGTACTCATTCAGGTATTCCTCGGCGGCAAGGGGGCTTTCCATTCCGACGGCTGTTCTGGCCGCCTGAATTATGTCAGCCGTGCAACCGGCGGGCAGCATCTCGGCCTCTTTTTTCATCTTGAGCGCGCGGACTTGAGCCAAAGCGAAGCGAAGGCAGCGTTCCTTTTCGTTCCATTTGTCAAGGAAAGCGGAGCCTGTCTTGCCCTCTTTTTTTGGCGGCTCAAGCGAAAGATTTTGGATTATCTTTACGCTCTTTGCGTCAAGAAAGCGGCCGCAGAGATCCCTGTAGTAGTTTTCGGTAATCGGAAGCTGCCTAGAGTCAAGGTTTTCGACAGAAGGAAGCTGCGACACCAAGTAATACTGCTTTGCCACTCTTTAAGCCTCTTTTGCGGCCGCTCCTACAAGCGCGGCGATTTTTGGGTTCAAGTAGGCGGCAAAAAGGTCGGCGACGCTCTCGGCTGAATAGTCGTAGTAGGCGCTTCCGTCCTTGAGGCCGATTCTAAAGCCCGAAGCCAAAGTGGCGTCGGCCTTTATTTCCATTCCCTTTGCGATCTGGTCTTTGAGGGCGCCCTTGAGACCGCTTTCCAAAGCGTCCAAGTCGGCCTTTGAAAGAAGAACCGCCAAATCGGCCGAGTCGGCCTTGTCAGCCCAAGCCTTTACGGTTTCGGGAATCAACTTGGCCAACAAGTCTTTTGAATAGGTCTTGGCTGTCTCGTCCTGAACGATGGCCTTAAGCTGGGCGTTGATGCCGTCGCGGAATGAAATAAGAAGATTGCGGGAGGCTTGCTTTACAGCGTCTTCGCTTGCCTTTTGGAAGCGCTCGCTTGTAGCCTTAGCTTCTTTTTCAATACTCTCTGCCTGTGACTTTGCGTCGTTTACAATTGAAGCGGCTTTAGCTTCCGCTTCGGCGATAATCTTGGCGGCCTGTTCTTCCGCCGACGCAACGCCGTCCTTTTTGATCTTGTCGATCAATTCCTGCAATTGAACGTCCATTCATGCTCCTTATAATGCGTGAAAATTCGTAAGCAATTATGTAATGAGAAGAATTATAACACTATTTTAGCAAAAAATCAAATATTTTTTTCTTGATATGCGGAATTTTCTAAAAAGCGGGCAAAAAGAGGCGGGAGCCGTGCGGAGCGCATAAGCGCGACTGCAATACCTTAAGAGGCCTCATTCCACAGGAATGAGACGCAGAAAAAAGAGCCTTGGTGGGGCCCCGTCAGCGACGAGGCTTGGCCGTAGGCAACAAGCCTATAGCAGAGGACGGGGGGAACCTAAGGCTTTTTTTTCGTCGCTGGGACCCGCCTATAGGGTCCGCTTTTTAGAAATTTTTGTTACCAAGAGAAGCCGTAGACGGTGACGGCGTTGTAGGTCTCTTTTGGCTTTAGGATGCAAGGCGGAAAGTCCGGCTTGTTGGGAGCGTCGGGAAAGCGCTGGCTTTCCAGGCAAATCGCGCCGTGGCGGACCATGCGGATTCCGTTCTTTCCTGTCAGGCCTTCAACCCAGTTGGCCGTGTAGAACTGAACGCCCTCTTGGTTTGTGTCCATCGTCATTTTGCGACCGCTTTTGGGGTCGTAAAGGACCGCGGCCCGGACCAATTTCTTGGGGTCGGGAGCGGCGCTCTTGCCCTTGTAGGCCGGAGTGACGTAGCAATGGTCGTAGCCGGGAGCCACTTTCGCTATGTCGCGGCCGATCGTTTTGGCCTTTGTAAAGTCAAAGGGGCTGCCCGCGACGTCGATTATCTTTCCTGTAGGAATGAGGTTCTTGTCAACCTCCAAATATCCCTTGCAATCGGACTGCAATTCGTGGTCGAGAATAGTTCCACTTCCGGCAAGGTTAAAGTAAGCGTGGTTGGTGAAATTTACCGGAGTGGCCTTGTCGGTCTTGGCCTTGTATTGGAGGGTCAGCTTGTTGTCCTTGCTTAGCGTGTAGCTTACCGTAACGTCAAGGTTTCCCGGAAAGCCCTGCTCTCCGTCCGGCGAGCGGCGCGTAAAGACAACGCCCGCGCTAGTCTTTGTCTCAACTGTCTTGGCCTTCCAAACTTGGTGGTCCAAGCGGAAAAAGCCTCCGTGCAAGGTGTTGATTTTATTGTCGTTTTTGTCAAGCTGGCATTTTTTTCCGTCAACGACAAAGGACGCGCCGCCGATGCGGTTTGCGAAGCGGCCCACGATAGAGCCAAAGGAGTAGCCGTCCGACATAACGTATTCGGGAAGCGTAGAATAGCCCAAAAGGATGTCATTGGTCGGACCGTTCTTTTGCGGAAGGAAGATTCCTGTAATCGTGCAGCCGTAGTCAGTGACGGCAAAGGACATCTTTCCGTTTGAAACTGTGAACAAGTGAACTTCTTCCCCGTTTGTGAGGGTTCCCAACTTTTGCTTTTTTACGCTCATATATAACTCCTATATTTATGGCCTTACGCCATGTCCAATACAAGCTGAACTTCTGTCGTGGAATGGTCCGTCTCGGACGCTATCTCTTCCACAGTCTTTCCCAATTCCGCAAGCTCCCGCACCCGTCTGACAAAGGGCTTTTTGGGCTTTATGGGCTCTTCGCTCATGCTCACGATGGGAACTTTTCCGTATGAATCGCCGTCTCTTGTGACCGTGATTTGCGGCTGTTCAAAAAGGGACTTTTGCGCGTTTTCCTTAAAAAGGCCTGTAAGGGCGACAGCCTCGTCCTCGCCGGGCAGCTCGTTTTGCTTGTAGGCCGCGGCCGCTTTTGAAGACGCTCCCCTTGACGAACTTTTTGAAGGAGCCTTTGCCCTGCCTTTTTTTGCGGAGGCTTTTGGAGCGGCCTGCATCGCAGCCGCCGCCGACTGCATGTTCAGCTGGGCTTGGAGGGCGGCGGATTTTTCGGCGGTTTGCAATTCATGGCGCAAAAGGGCGACTTTCCGCTCAGCCTCGGCGCTGGCCGCCTTGAGCTCCTTTATTTTGTCGTCAATCAAGTTTATGTTTGAAAGGGTGTTATGCTGCGCCTCCCTTATGAGGCCGTCCATTCCGTCGCGGAATTTTAGCATTATGTCGTCGGAGCTAAAAAGTTTTTTAAAGCGGAACAAAAAGACCAGCCACAAAAGTAGGTTTATCAATGTAAGGGAAGAAACTAAAAAGACGGCCATTCACTCACCTCGTAATGTTTATGTGAACGCCAAGGGCGGGATCCCTTATTTCGTATTCTTTTTTTTCTTCAGGCTCTTCAGCCTGCCCGTCATTTTTCTTTTTTTGCCCGCCAGCCGCTCCGCCGTCGGCGCCTTTAGCGTCGGCCTTGATTTTTCCTGTCTGCGTTTCGTTGGCGGCTGTTTTTTGAACGCTTTGCGACTGCTGCAAATTTTGGTTCACGATTCCTTGAGTTTGAATCGACTGCGCCAACGAGGCTCCCTGGCCTTCGCTTGCCACCCTTTGGGCTACGTTGGCCATTTGAGAATACATTGTCTGAAGGTCAATAGGCTGCAAAGCCATTAGCTTGAGTATCCTTCCGGCATTTGTAGGCCGGTCAAGTCAGGCGCCTCATACTTTCCTGTGCGGATAAAACCGTTTTCCATAAAGTATGTGACGTTCTTAGTGTCGGCTCGGACTTCCTGCAAGGTGTCGCGAATGTAAATCTTGACTCCCGAGAAAACGCTTCCTTCCGCCTTTACCTTTCCAAAGACCTTAAGCTCGTGCAAATGTTCTTGTATTTGGTCGATTTCTTCCGAAATCTTCTCCGATTCTATTGTAATTTCCTGCTTTCGGCTCTTAAGCTGCGCGTAAGTCTCCTCTTTGTCCTTGGGGAGCTGTCGGCGCGCCTTTTTGTAGTTTTCCAAAGCGAGCAAATTGTTCTCAACGTCCTCAAGCTCGCGGACCAAGTCGTTTTGCTGGCCCTGGATAAATTCCAAGCGGTGCTTGGCGCGGGGATCAAAGCCAACCTCAAGGATTGTTTCCGTTCCGCCGCCCGGAGAGCCGATGTTGCGGGCGCAAATTTCTTCGGTGGCGAACAAGTGGCCGCCGGTAATCTGCGCTTTCTTTCCGTTGAGGACGATGCGCTTCATCGCGCTGACCTCGCTGTTCATTATGCTGTCAGAGACAATGCAGAATTCTTCGACCTCGACCTTGGCGCTCTGGATGAACTTAGCCCACAAAGATTTTCCGCAGTGAACCTCGCCCTCGTCGTGGCCAAAAATGCCGGCCGAAACGATGATGTTGCCCCGCTCGCTCTTGATGAAGCTTTTTCCGACCGTTCCAGAAATTTCGATGTCGCCGGTCGCCTTGATTTCGTATCCGTCGTCCACGTTTCCCTTGACGATGACGCTTCCCAAGAAATCGATGTTTCCTGTCTTGATTCCGACGCTTTCCAATTCCAAAACGGGCTCGACGTTAATTCTTTGGTCGTCAAAGTGAACGCGGCCGGCTTCGCTTGCGATGACGGTGACTCCGTCCTTGTCAAGCTCGACATTCTTTCCAAGAGGAATCTTGATGTCCTTGCCGTTCTTCGCCTCGAGGTAGCGGCCAAAAAGGGTTTTTCCGGCCTTGCCGCGCTCCGGCTGTATTTTTGTGGCCAAGGGCTGGCCTTTGACCACGTTTTGAATTTTGTTAAGTTCCTTAAAGTTGACCTTTCCGTCGCCGGCTTCCTTAATCTTAAGCTTGGTGGGGTCGGTCTCAAAATTAAAGGCCATGTAGGCGTCGCGGCCGTCTTGGGGCATGATCGCGTGGGCGACTTCGCAAGGCGCGCCGTACACGGGATTGTCAACCCACTCGGCGATTTTGTCGTCTTCGATTCCGGCGACAACACCCTGGGTTTCCAAGGCGCGCCTGATTTGGTCGGGAGTGATTTCGCCTCCGCTCATCGCGGGAGCGGTCGCGGTGAGCGTCGCTTCCATCTCATCCTTTGAAACGTCGATGATGAGCATGGCGTCGCCGGCCTTGATGTGCTTGTAAAGGCCAATGGGCTCGTACTTTCCGTCCGTTCCCTTCTTGGCGAATTCCTTTATCTTTCCTTCTTCTATGCTGACAGTGTCCGGACGGCGCGCGTCGTTGATGATGTCCTTGACGTCAACGCCACGGCCTTTTCCAACCGGAAGAAGAACTTTGAGCATGATTTCGTCGCCAAAGTGGCGGATATAGTAAAGTCCGTCCTGGTCGACAATCTTGACTTCCTCGTCGAAGTCTTCGCTGGCAAAAGCTGTTTGCGCGACGGACTTTTTCTTTTTGGCAAGGGACGCCGCGTTTTGGTAAATGCGGAGCTTCCAAGGCTTTTTAGCCAAGCCCAAGAAGCCGTCGCTGCCCTTTTCCAAAATTTCATATTCAAGGTTTACGACTCTAGCGTCAAGCTGGGTCGCCGCGTCGGCCAAAGCCTCGTCAAGAGAGTCGGCGTTGACCTCAATCGCGTTGAGGGACTTGTCCTGCTCCAGCAGAGCCTCCATGTCTTTTCGGATGACTTCAAGTCCTACCATTATTACATGATTCCTTTTCTCAAGTTGGTCAACTTGGCCCTAAGGCGCAAGTTTGCCTTTGTGTGCAACTGGCTGATGCGCGATTCGCTTACTTCCAAAACCTGTCCAATTTCCTTAAAGGTCAAGTCTTCGTGGTAGTACAAAACGATGACCATCTTTTCTTTTTCGGGAAGCTCGTTAATCGCTTGTATGATGATTTTGCGGATTTCCTCGCGCTCGACAATAACGTCAGGGTTGAGGCTTGAGGGCGACTCGATGCTGTCTCCGATTGACATGTGGTCGTTGTCGTTGCCGCTGTACCAAACGTCGTTAAGCGAAAGGACGCTAGTGCCCGAAAGCTTCATTACAGTCTGCTGGTATTCCTCTTCGCTCACGCCGAGCTTGCCGGCAATTTCGGCGTCGCTGGCTGTGCGGCCAAGCTTGGCTTCCAAATCGCCGATTGTGTCTTCTATCTCGCGCGACTTTTGGCGCACGCTGCGGGGAACCCAGTCCAATTGGCGCAACTCGTCAAAAATCGCGCCGCGAATTCTTGTGACGGCGTAAGTCTTGAATTTTACGTTCTTGTCCGGGTCGTATTTTTCTATCGCGTCCAAAAGGCCAAACTGGCCAAAACCCACAAGGTCGTCAAACTCCACGCTGGAGGGCATGCCGACGCTGACCTTGCCGGCGACGTATTTTACAAGCGGCATATACTGCCGGATGATTTTGTCGCGCAAGTCAGGAGAGCGGGTCTTCCTGTATTCGTTCCAAAGTTCGTCTTCTGTCTTTTCTTCAACAAGAGCTGTTTCCATACTCCACCCTGCTTTAATCTTCTGAACTCAATATTGTTCTAATCGCTTCCGCCATTATCGGAGCGTCTTTTACGTCCGCAACCTTTCCGTCAGAAAGCTCGGTCTGCCTGCGAGGGCGATTCGCGCCTTCTTCCGCAAATTCGCTGTCTTCTATAACTTCGTCATGCGACTCCGAAGCGCCGCCGCCAAAGTCGCCGATATCCGGCAAATTGTCCAATTCCTCGCCGTCCAAAGAAGGAGCCGAGGCCGCCGCAGGACTCGCCGGAGCGGTTCCTTGCGCCAAATTGACCGGCGAAAAAGCCGGCTGGGCTTCTGCCGCTTGGGGAATCTCTTCCTCAACTGGCTGGCTCGCCGAGGCCATCGCCGGAGATGCCGGAGCCGCGACAGGAGCCGGAGACTCCGCCTTGATTTCGGCCGCCTTTTGAGTTATGTTCTCGGCGGCCTTTTGCTCGCGAACTTTTTCGGCAGCTTCAAGCGCCTCGTTTTGCCTTGCGACCGAAACGGATTCGTCCGCGGCGGAGGCCTTGCTGGCTGCAACATCGTCGCCGGAAATAACATGCTTTCCTTCGACATAAAAAGCGGGAGCGTCCTTGTCTTCGGGCAAGTCCTCCTCGCTGACAACCAAGTCAACCTTTGAGCCCATAACCTTGGACTCTTCGCGCGGTTCAACCGGAGCCGCGCCTTCCGTCAAAAACCTGGCGTAAACAAACTGAACTCCTACGGCTATGGCTCCAAACAGGAGGGCAAAAATCACGGCCTTCAAAAGGGAGATCGGAAAGCCCGATTTTGCGGCCAAAGCCGTCACAAAGGACAAAACGAAAGCCGCGCAGGCGCTAAAAATTATCGGCTTAATTTTAATCAATTCGTTTTCCCCTTGCAAAAATTCACTATATTATACCACACATTTCAAAAAAATGCTACTAAAATGTTATTTTTTAAAGCCCAAAAATTTCTTCAAGAAATTCGAGACGCCCTCGTTGTCCGGGGCTTCAGTCTTTTCGATTCTGCCTACAATATGCTTTACGCACATGGCGGGCTTTGATTGCGGAGCGACAACAATAAAGGGCTTTTGCCTGATAACCGAATTCTGAACCGCCGGATCCTCGTAGACAAAGCCAACGTAATTAACCTTGTAGTTAAGGAACTGGCCGACGATGCTTATGATGCGGTCGGCGATTCTCTTTCCTTCGTCGGCGGAATGGACGCGGTTGACCAAAAGCTGAATGTTGATTTCACGGTCTTCAATCTCGGTCGTGATGATTTTTATCATTCCGTACGCGTCGGTGATGGCGGTCGGCTCGGGAGTCGTAACAACGTAAACTTCGTCGCTCGCGGCGACAAAAGAAAGAACGTTGTTGGAGATTCCCGCTCCTGTGTCTATGATGATTATGTCAGCGTTTGAAAGCGAAGAAAATTGGGTGGCAAAGTAATCAAGCTCGTCCTTGCTGAGGTTCGCTATTTTTGAAAAACCGTTCGCTCCGGCAATGAACTTTATTCCGTATTCAGAGTCCAAGATGATTTCTTGCATCGTCTTTTGCTTGTTGATTACTTGAAGCAAATTGTATTTGGGAACCACGCTAAGCAAAACGTTAACGTTGGCCATTCCCAAGTCGCCGTCGATCAAGATGACTTTTTTTCCAAGCTGGGCGTAGGCGATGGCCATGTTTACGGCAAGGTTTGACTTTCCGACGCCGCCCTTTCCGCTTGTGATGGCGATGACGCGGGTTTTGTGAACGTCGCGGGGCTTGGCCTGGTCGGAACCGCCTCTCATAATTTCTCTAAGTTCGCTAATCTGGTCTTCCATATTTACTTTTCTCCAAATTTTTCTTCGATATGAATTCTGTCCACAGTAAAGCCTGAGAGACGAATCAAAAAGTCAACGACACTGGCGCGCTGAATGTTCCGCGAAATCACTTGTCCGTCAGTCCAGTAAGAAATGGATTTTCGCTTTTCGTTCAACACGCTTATTATATTGCCCAAGCGCGTCGTTTCGTCGCACTTGGTGACAATCACAGATGAATAGCCGAAGGGCTCGTAATTTTGCATTATGTTCTTTATGTCGCGCGCCTTTGTGGACGCGGCGATCGCAAGATAAACATCAGGATGCAAGCCGTCGACGCTAAGGGTGCTCTTTAGCTTGGCTATATTTTCGGAATCGTTGGGACTGTAGCCGGACGTGTCGATGTAAATGACATCGTAGTCGCTCTTGATGGATTCAAAAATGGTCTTTAGATCTTCGGCGTTCTCCGCCTTTTGAACCGGCAAGTCCAAGACCTCGCCAAAAGTTTGAAGCTGTTTTTCCGCCCCGATTCTTGTCTTGTCGATTGTTATCATCGTTATGCGTATGGGCGGCATGTCCGGCGTTTTTTTGCGAATTATTACGTTTTGCGCGGCGAGCTTTCCAATCGTGGTGGTCTTTCCCACACCTGTTGGGCCGACAATCACCACAACACGCGGCGGCCTATGGGTCTTGGGCTTGGCGATCTCGATGGCTTCGCCGATCCAATCGACGACTTGCCGTTCAACCTTATGGAAGTCGTTCAAGTCGTCAAGAGAAAATTCTTTTTTAAGCCGCGCGGTGATTCCCAAAATAAAGTCCCGCGTGAACTCGTTGTCGTCAAGCATTTCTTCTATGCGGTCGATTGACTCAATCCGCTCCTCGCCTGAACCGCGAGGAATTCTTTGCATGGCGGACGCAATCTCGTTGACCTTCGCGTTAATTTCGCTGATTTGAATTTCTGTCTTTGACTTTCCGCCGGTAGCGCGGCGCAATATTTCTTCTCGAATCAAGCGCTGGCTTTCGTCCTCGCTTTCGTAGGCGGACGTCTTTTCCGAGCGGCGGTTTACGACATAGGTCACCTTCACGCCGGGCTTTGTAAACAAGCCGAACGGACCGTAACTTTGCGTCGTGTTCTTGCGGTCCATTATCTCGTAGTCAGTTCCGTAAAGCTTTCCCAAACGGTCGCGGCAATCGTCTATGGTGTCCGCTGTTAAATACAGGAGCTCTTGCTTTCTTTCTTCAGGAAGCATCACGCTACCCCCTCAACACTTTGTTTTATTTCGCCAAGAGTTTCGATAGAAACGCTGTTGTCCGCGGCAATAACCTCGTTTATTGAAAGAACGACAATTCCAGGAAGCTCGCGCTCCGTCGAAGACTTTACCAAGGCGCGCACTTCGGCGGGACATAGAATAATAGGAACAAGGCCCCGTTCCTGCATGGCGGCAAAAGCCGCGCTGACATCCGAAATCCATTTTCGGCCGTCGACAGGATCCAGCGCGACATAGGGACGCGAGCCGTCCCCGGGCAAAACCTGGTGGTTGAGCAAAAGCTCGGCGTAGTCCTGCGACAAATTCATCACGCGCAGCTTGTGGTCTTCGTCGGCGTATTGCAGGCATATTTGCTTTCCCAAAGCCTCGCGGACTTTTTCGGTCAAAATCCAAGGGCCTACGCCAGGGCCCATATTTGCGAGCGTTTCCAAAATAAGAACGATGTTCCTGATGGAAACTTGTTCGCGCAAGAGGTTTTGCAAAACCTTCTCGATTTGTCCGTAAGTGAACTGCGCCTTGTCCATGACTTCGTCAACGACAACCTTGTCCGTCTCGGCAATCTTGTCGATGATTTGCTTGACTTCTTTTCTTCCAAGAATTTCGGCCGCGTGGCTTCTTATGATTTCCGTCAAATGGGTGGCGATTACAGTAAGCGGGTCTACAACCGCGTAGCCGGCCCGCTCAACGTCAGCGCGCTTGTCTTCGGGAATCCAAATCGCGGGCATGCCGAATGCCGGGTCGCGAGTGGCCTCGCCCTTGACTTCTTCCCTTATGTCGCCTGTGTTGATGGCCATATAGTAGCCCATCTTAAGCTTGGCGCGGCCCGCTTCGATTCCGCGAATCTTGAATGTGTATTCGCTGGGATCGAGGGTCATATAGTCTACGATTCTTATGCTTGGAACGACAAGGCCAAGGTCGAGCGCGACCTCGCGGCGGATTCTTGTGACGCGCTCCAAAAGCTTGGCGCCCTTTTCGTTGTCAACAAGGGGAATCAAGGCGTAGCCGATTTCAAGCAAGAGCGGGTCAAGCGGAACGACAGGAGAAACGTCCGCCGGATTTTGGCCGATCTGAGTTTTTCCCGCGGAGGCGTCTTCGGCCTGCTTTTTGGCAAGCTCTTGTGCCGCGTTAGCTCTTTGCATTCTGATTCCGGCAAAGACGCTTATCGCGCCAAGCGGAACCAAAACATACCAAGGCATGCCCGGCAAGATTCCCAGCAAGGCCATCGCGGCGCCGGCGATAATGTATGTCGTTCCGGAACTTGTGAACTGCTTCTTTAAATTTTCGCTCAACTGGACGTCGGAATTGCTTGCGGTTACCAACATGCCGGTTGAGAACGAAAGCAATAGGGACGGAAGCTGGCTTAAGAGGCCGTCGCCTATCGTCAGGCGGGAATAAGTTTCAATAGCGCTTGAAAAAGGCTCGCCGCGCAAAATCATTCCGGTAATGAGGCCGGCGACCAAGTTGACCACCGTGATGAAAATGCCGGCCATAACGTTTCCGCTTACAAATTTGGAGGAACCGTCCATAGCGGAATAAAAGTCGCTTTCGTTTCTTATGTCAGCGCGCTTCGCTCTAGCTTCTTCTTCGGTAATCGCGCCGGAGTTGAGCTCTTGGTCGACGGCAAAGTTTTTTTGCGGCATAGAGTCCAAGGCAAAGCGGGCGGCGACTTCGCTTACGCGCGTGGCGCCCTTTGCGATTACGATTGTTTGGATTACAATCAAGATGATGAAGATTACCATTCCGACCACAAGGCCGTCGCTTCCCTTGTCGCTTCCGACAACGAAAGTAGAAAAGGCGCGGACCATGCGGCCGTCAAAAGCGGAGCCCTTAGTCAATATCAACCTTGTGGAAGAAACGTTTATTCCCAAGCCAAAAAGCGTGACAAGCAAAATTATTTGCGGAAAGGTTGTAAGGCGCGACGGCTTTGGCGTAGTAATTACAGTAAGCAAAAGCAAAACGGAAAGAGCCAAGTTCATCGCCATGAAAACGTCAAGCAAAACCGTCGGAAGCGGAATGATCAACATAAGGAAGACAAGAATGGCCGCTGCCGGAACAATGTTCTTTCCTACCACATTGAGAAAACTATTCTGTCCTACTTGCTCTTGAGCCATTAGTCCCCACCCAGGCTTTTATTTTGTCTCAGACGCTTAAGCGCCCGACTTAAATCCTTTTCTAAATTTTTCCAAATGCGTGTACAAAATTACAACAGCATTAATATATTTGTTTGGTATTATAGCGCCAAGTTCAACGTCTGCATAGAGGCTGCGGGCTAACGGCCTGTTTTCCACTATCGGAACGTCGTTCTCGCGCGCGATCTCCTTGATGCGCTGCGCCATAAAGTCCTCTCCCTTGGCGTTGACCACAGGAGCGTCATTTGCCGCCGCGTCATATTTTAGCGCCACGGCAAAGTGCGTCGGGTTTGTGACGACCACATCGCTTTCGGCGACGGCGCGAGGAATGTTGGAAGCCAACAATTGGCGCTGCGCCTGCTTGATGCGGCCCTTCACTTCCGGGTCGCCTTCCATCTCTTTGAATTCCTCTTTGACTTCCTGCTTTGTCATTTTGAGGGAATCTATGAAAGCAGACCTTTGCACAAAGTAATCCGGAATCGAAATGACCAAAAAGAAAATCGCGGCAAAGAACAAAAGCTTAAAGGCGATGGAAGCGATTTTGCCAAAGGCGCCCAAGATGTTTCCGTTTTGGTGTATGATGAAAAGCAAGTCGCCCATGTTGGACCTTATTATTGCAAAAGCCGCGAACACAAGAATCGCGACCTTGGCCAAGGACTTCACTATGTTAAAGGCGCCCTGCTTTGAAAAAATCGTCTTCTTGAAATATTCGCCAAAATGCGGAAGTATCTTTGAAAAATTGGGCGTAATGGGCTTAAGGCTGAACATCCAACCGCGGTTTTGAATTATGTTTCCGACGACTCCCGCCAAAAGCGCCACAAAAGCGACCGGCAAAACCATCTTTAAAAAGTAGTCAAAGAAAACCGCCGCGCTGTTTCCGCTCACAGCGTTTCCTTGGGCGCTCCTTGTAAAAAAGAAAATCAAGATTTCCTCAAAATTTCTTAGAAGCCATTTGCCCAAAAGCAGCAAGGTCAAGACGGAAAATAAAAAGACAAAGCCGCCGTTGACTTCTTGGCTTTTCGCGACGCGGCCCTCTTTGCGCGCTTTTTCTAGTTTAAGGTCCGAGGGCTCCTCAGTTCTTCCCTCTTCTTCGGCGGCAAACCACTGCAAGTCTATGTCTTCAAAGCTCATATCCTCTTGCCCCCTAAAGCCAAAAACAATTGTTCCAAACGGGCAAAGCCGCCGTCGAAACATCTCGAAAAAGCGTCTATCAAACTTGGCATCAAAGCTGTCAAAACAAAGAAAGAAGTCAAAAGCATAACCGGGAAGCCTTCGCTCAAAAGGTTCATCTGCGGCGCGGCCTTTGACAAGATGCCGGTGGAAATCGTAATCAACATCAAGGTTCCGATGATCGGAAGCGAAATGACCAAAGCGTTGGCAAAAAGTTCGGTCAAGCCCCGCATAAAAAATCTCGGCAAGACCGCGCCGCCCATCATGTCGTTGACGATAGAAAACGCGTTCAATGTCTTAAAGCTGGAAACCAGGCCGCCCAAGAAAAGCTTTTGAAAAAGGCGGCTTTGCATGAATATCAGCATCGCGATCAAGTTTAGGTACTGGCCCATAAGAGGGTTCTCAACCTGACTCAGCGCGTCGTAAACTTCGCTGGCCGAAAAGCCCATTTGAAAAGCAAAGAACTGGCCGGCCGTGCTGAAGGCCGAAAAAATTATCGAAATGTAAAAACCCGTTATAACGCCGATCAAGGCCTCTCCCGCCAAAAGCATTATGAATTGCGCGGTGAAAGTTTGTTCCTGCAAGAGATAGTTTGAGTAAGCGGAATAATCAACTTGGCCAATGATGTTAAAGGCCATAAAGCCGGCCAAAGCGACGCGCGCCGCGCTATGGATGTTCCGCATGCTAAAAAGAGGAAGCGTCATCAAAAGCGAGAAACATCTAACTGCGACAAGCAGGAACGTAGGGGCCTGCGCCAAAACTTGGTCAAACAAAAACTATTCTCTCCTACAAGCTTGGTATGCTCCTAAAAAGCGTTATTGTGTAATCCCTCAATTCGGCGAACATCCATCCGCCCAAAAGAGCCAAGACGGCCAAGATGGTCAGCATCTTTGGCAAAAAGGTCAAAGTCTGCTCTTGAATGGAAGTCGTCGCTTGGAAAATCGCGACAATCAAGCCGATGATCAAGGCCGCGCCCAATACGGGAGCGATCAAAACAAAGACCTGCATAATTCCCGCGCGCATAAGATTTGTTATTTGACCAACGTCCATACGTTACCTCAACACCGAATAGAAAAGCTGCTGGGTCAAAAGTCCCCAACCGTCAACCAAAACAAAGAGCATCAATTTGAACGGCATCGAAATCTGAACAGGCGGGAGCATCATCATTCCCATGCTCATCAAAATGCTCGCGACGACCATGTCTATTATGATAAACGGAATGTACAAGTAAATGCCTATTTTGAAGGCCGCCGTAAGTTCGTGCAAAATGTAAGCGGGAACCAAAACATAGGTCGGAACGTCGTCAAGAGTTTCGGGCTTGTCAAGGCCGCGCATGTTCATGAACATCTTTATGTAACTGGTGTCGTCCGACATTTGCGTGAACATAAAGTAGCGGATCGGCTTTTGCGCGCCTTCGTAGGCGGCCTCGACGCCTATCTGGCCTTCGCGCATCGGTTTGAAGGCATTGTCATAAATATTGGTGAACGTGGGCCACATCACAAAAAGGGTCATGAAAAAGGCAATTCCGTTCAATACGCTTGTGGGCGGAACTTGCTGCAATGAAAGCGCGCGCTTGATAAAATCGAGCACGATCGAAAAGCGCAAAAAGCAAGTCAACAAAATCAAAAGACTTGGCGCGAGCGTCAAGAGCGTGAGCATTATCAAAAGCTGAACGCTAAAGGCGACTTCCTGGCCGTTCTCGGGCCGCCTGATGTTTATGTCAACATTTGGTATTTGGACTGGATTAACGTTTCCCTGCATCTGCATCGTTCCGCGCGTTGAGCCTTGCGGAAAGTTGGGGTCGTCAACCGCTCTGCCCGCTGCTTGCGAAGAAACCGGGAAGGCGCAAAGAACGCTTACAAAAACTAAAAGAGCGAGGCGAAGGAAATGTTTTTTGCAAAAACCAACAGCCTTACTTTCCATTCCTAAACTTCTCTTTTTGTTTGTTAAAGAATTCCGAGATGGATTTTGAAGCGTTCCTCTCGCCCTCGGTGGCGTTGGGATTTTTTGGATTCAAAAAAAGCGAAAGCACGTCGCCAAAATTTCTGGCGCGGGCGGCATTTTGGTTTCTGTCAGCGTTGAGGTTCATCGCGTCAACCAATTCCTTGTCGCTAATTTCGCCCAAGAGATCGATGGAATTGTCGGTGACTCCGATTAAGTACGCATGCTCCAAAAGGGTTACGATTTGAACTGTCTTTCCCGGCGCTACAGTGACCTGGGCCACCTTGCGCAAAAAAGTGTCGTCGTCCGTCGCGTCGCCGCCCATCTTCCTTCGCATGAAATTCATGACAAAGTAAATGCAGACGACAACGACTATCAAGACAAAGACCATTCTAAAGAAAACCCAAACTGTGGAAGCGGACCTGGGGCGCGCGGCGGCCGAATCGGCGCCTGCAGAGGCGGGATCGTCCAAGCGGAGGCTTGTTTCGTCAGGCAAAGACTGAGCTGAAATTGTGGATTGGGAAACGCTCGCGTCGCCCGAAGAATTGTCTTGCGAATAAGCGAGACCTAAAAAAAGAGAAAAAGCGCAAATAAACGCCAATGTGACTTTTGAGAATTTCAATGTTTCCCCCACCACTTTTTAATTCATAATTAAGAATTACGAATTATGAATTATTAACGAACGGCAAACGGACTTCCCCTTTTCCGCAAAAACCGTCCGTCAAAAATCAGCGCAACTCCGAGACGCGTTCCTGCGGAGAGAGAATCTCCGTGATACGAACACCGAAGTTTTCGTCGATAACTACAACTTCTCCCTTGGCTATCGGCTTGTGGTTGACCAAAATGTCAACCGGTTCGCCGGCGAGTTTGTCCAACTCGATAATCGTGCCTTCGCCAAAGCCCAAAATTTCTTTGATCGGCTTTTTTGTGCGGCCAAGCTCTACGGTCATCTCCATGAAAACGTCCATCAAGAGACCGATGTTTCCTTGGTCTGACGGAGATCCGCCGCCCATCAAATTTGGATACTGCAAAGACTGAACGTTGGGAGGAGTCCCCATCATTCCGCCCATCGGCATACCGCCCATTGGAGCCATTCCGCCCATCGGCATTCCTCCCATTTGCATTCCGCCCATTGGAGCCATTCCTCCCATCGGAGCGCCGCCCATTCCTCCCATTTGAGGAGCGGCCATTCCGCCAAGGCTTGCCATATCGGCGGCGTTAAGGGAACCGCCGGCAGGAGCGGCCGCGGCCCCTCCGCCCAAAGCGACCGCCATAGACTGGGCTGGATCGCCTCCTACGGCTTCCCACAAAGTATAAGCTTGGCCGTCGATAGTCAACGGGAATGTGAACAAAGCGAAAGTGTTTTGCGGAATGCGAACCATAGCTTTAGGAACGCTGATTGATTCCGCAGGATTGCAAGCGAGGCCTGACAATTTTCCGGTCTTGTCAAGCGCCGTTATTTCGTCGTTAGTGTGAGTTGAAAGAGTTTCGTTGATGACGCTCATCGCCATGTCGTCAAGCGCGGCGTTCTCTTCTTTATTTACGAGGCTCACCAACTTTTGCGCGCATTCTGTGGAAATTACGTAAAGGTGGTCGCCCTTGATTCCGTTTGAGAAGTCAGCCGTAGTCGCGATAACCATCTCCGGCAATTTGGCCAAGAATTGGTCGCGCGTGGCGCCTTCTACTGTAGGCTCGCCGGCAGAAACCTCAACGCCTGTCATTTGCTTTAAGTTTTCTACAAGAGGATCCTTTAATTCGCCCGCGAACTTCGTCAAAGTCGCCGCGTCTATGTTAGCCGACGGCGCGCCGGAAACTTGCCCAGACGCGTTAAGGCCGTCCACTGGAACGCCCGAAAGCAGCGCGTCGATTTCATCTTGGGAAATTACGCCATCACTCATACTGTTTCATCTCCTTCTACGGAAAGCTCTTCAAATTCATCAGCGCCCTCGTCCGCGAGTTTGCCTGTAACCTGAACCGCCATTTTTTTGCCCACAACGCCGGGCTGGCAAAAGTATTTTTTCTTGTCGCCAATATTCAATGTCAGCTGGTCGCCGACCTTTGTGTTCGAAAGTTTTACAACGTCGCCGCACCTCAAGCTCAATACGTCTCGGATGGGCAAGTTGATGGAACCAATCTCGGCCACAACGTCCATGTCAACCGTTGAAATTTTTTCTTTCAACGTTCCAAGGTACTGGGTTGTGGAGCTTCTTCGCACAGAGCTGAACCAGAACTGTGAAGAAAGCTTTGAGATGATCGGCTCGATCGTCAAGTAAGGGATACAGAAGTTAATCATTCCCTCTTCTTCGCCGACCTTTGTTTCAAGCGTAACCAGAACAACCATTTCTGTCGGAGGAACGATCTGCGCGAACTGGGGGTTGGTTTCGATTTGTCCCAAGCGAGGTCGCAAGTCGATTACCTGAGTCCAGGCTTCGCGCATGTTGGCCAAAATGCGAACGATGATTCCTTCCATTACGCTTGACTCAATGTCGGTAAGGTCGCGGCTCTTGTTGCCGGTAACCGCGCCTGTGCCGCCGAACAAGCGGTCGATCATGCTGAATGTAATAGCCGGGTCGATTTCCAAAACCGCGTTTCCTTTGAGCGGATCCATGTTGATTACCGCAAGGGTTGTCGGAGTCGGAATCGAGCGGATAAATTCCTCATAAGTCAACTGGTCTACAGTGGCTACGTGAACGTGAACCAAAGAGCGCAGCTGGGCGGAAAGCGAAGTTGTTGTAAGGCGGGCGAATGTTTCGTGCATGATTTGCACGGTGCGAATCTGTTCTTTTGAGAATTTGTCAGGACGCTTGAAGTCGTAAATCTTGATTTTACGGGTGTCGGAGACCGCCTTGTAGTCGTCGGACTCCGTCTGTCCCGTGTTAATCGCGTTGAGTAACTGGTCAATCTCGTCTTGCGAAAGAACGTCTACCATCTAAAATGCCCGCCTTTTTTTATTGCGCAACTACGTTCAACTTGTCAAAAGACACGCTCTTGATTTTTCCACGGTTCAAAATCGTGTCGTTGATCGCGTTGCGAATTTCAACTTTTATATTTCCTTCGTTTCGCGGAGTCAACTCCGCCGCCGTCTTGTTCGAGAAATAATTTCTCAAAAAGTCTCGAATAGGAATTCTTTGGGCTGTGATTTCGGTCGATGTGACCTTGTCTTCTTTTTTGTAGCCCAAGAAAATGTTCGCGACTACGCTAGCCGGCGTCTCTTCGCTAGTGCGGGTTTGAATTTCGCCAAGCGAAGTGTACCATTCCAACTCTTCCTGAATTTCCTTATAGTCCTCGCTGATCGGAATCGCAGCCTGGGCGGGCTTGTTTCCGCCCATGATGTTCATCGTAATGATTACAACGGTAACAATAAGAATTATCGCGCCCAAAGCGAGCGCTATGTATTTCAATAAAGTCGGAAGCAAGCCTCCAATTCCGCCTTTTTTGGCGGGGGCCGCCGCGGCGCCTTCTTCGTCACCGAGGTCGTCGTTTACACTGTCTTCGTCAGCCATTTTTTTCCTCCGTTATACTCTAGCATTAAAAATGCCCTTCGTCTAGAATTACTATGTCAACGCGGCGATTGTAGGCCATAGCCTCTTCCGTGTCGCCGTCAAATTTAGGCCTTGTGTCCGCGTAGCCCGCGACGGAAAACTGCCGCTCGGGAGCGCCAAAATCGGCCAGGTAATGCAAAACGTTCATCGCGCGCGCGGCAGAAAGCTCCCAATTGCTTATAAATTCTGAATTTTCCGAATCTACCGGCGTTTTGTCGGTATGGCCTTCTATCCTAAATCTTCGGTTTTTTTGCAATAAATCTTTATCACTAAAAAATTCGCTGAGCCTCAAAAGGGTGTCGCGAGTGTCTTCTATATTTAAGTCCGCGCTGCCCTTTCTAAAAAAGGCGTCGGCGGCCAGCGTTATGATCAAACCGCGCTCGTCGCTGGTTATCGTTATTCGGTTGCTCTTTACGTCGGGAGCGAAAAGGGACACGGCCTTTTTCTTTGCCATGCCAAGAGAGCGGCCTTTTTCAACGGAAGGAAGGGCGCTGATTGTGTTTCCCAAATCGGCGAGGCGGCCGGCGCTGAGCGACATTCCGCCCGAAGTAGTCTCGGTTTGGTGCATCTGGAGGCTTTCTGTAATGGTGGCCAGCTGAGTTACGTCAATCTCCGAAGGGTTGTACAACATTACGAAGAAGCAAAGCATCAAGGTGATCATGTCGCCGTATGTGCCTTGCCACGCTGTTGACGGTTTCTCAGGCTCTCTCTTTTTGCCCATTTTTTAATCCTTTAGAACTTCCGAGGCAACAGCCTTTCTTGTGACCGGATCAAGGTAAGTCAAAAGCTTTTGGGCGATTACGCGCGAGTTTTCGCCGGCCTGGATGGCCAAGACGCCCTCGATTACCATTTCCTTAACGCGCATTTCCATAGAGTTCTGGCCGATAAGGTTTTGTCCAAACGGAGTCAGAAGCCAGTTGGCCATCATTGAACCGTACAAGGTAGTGATCAAGGCTACGGCCATGTTAGGACCGAGCGAGCTCTTGTCTTCCAAGTTATTCAACATACCAATCAAACCAAGAACGGTACCCATCATTCCGAAGCCAGGGGCAAAACCGGCCCACTGGTTTACGCAGTTGATCCATTCCATGTGGCGGGCTTCCGTCTGGTTCATTTCATTTTCCATGATTTTGCGGACTACCGCGCCGTCGGTGCCGTCGATTACAAGGCGGAGGCCGCTCTTAAGGAAGGGGTCCTCCAAATCTTCAAGGCCGTCTTCCAAGATCAAAAGACCTTCGCGGCGGGCCTTGTCGGAAAGATTTACTATATTTTGGACTAGTGATTTTTCGCCAAAATCGGGAATTTTGAAGGCTTTTCCCATAACCTTGAAAAGGCCGATAGCCCTGTTCAAGGGGGTGAGGATGAACAAGGCCGCGTAAGAGCCGCCTACGGTCATGAACACAGACGGAATGTCGATGATTCCGCCCAAGGTGCCGCCTGACGTCAAAACTGACATGACGATACAAGCAGCGCCGCCCGCGATTCCGATTATTGTCGCTATATCCATTTTATACCTCTTGGGTGTTTATGCCGATTCTTTTTCGGTAATTCACAATTTTGTTTATAATGTCTTCCGGGGAATTCTTTACGATAACTTTTTTTCCGGAGAGCATCGTTATAGTCAAGTCAGGAAGGCTTTCCATCGACTCGATCATATGCGGATTTAAAAAATACTTTGTTCCGTTGAGACGCTCAACCTCTATCATATCTAAATTATTTCCCCACTAATAAAGATATGGAAGCATAGAAAAATAAATTTTCCCTATACTACTATTCTTTATAGTAACACACCTTACAAAAAAATGCAAGTTTATTCTTATAAATTTTCGGATTTTTTTTTGTTGAATATTAGAAGAAAAATCGGTTATAATCGAGGCGTATGGAAAAAAACAAAATACTGATCATAGAAGACGTTCCCGAAATGGCAGACCTCATCGCCCTCTACGTTCAAAACGCTGGAATGGAAGCGCTCGTATATTCCACCGCCGAAGAGGCAGAGGCTTCCCTGCGCGGACAAGTTCCGCACGCGGTCTTGCTGGACTTGAATTTGCCCGGAATGAGCGGAATGGACTTTCTTAAAAAATTCCGCGCCGAATACAAGGACTCGATCCCCGTAATCATCGTAAGCGCGCGCGACGCCGACGAAGACATAATAAACGCGCTTGATTTGGGCGCCGACGAATTCGTCACAAAGCCCTTTAGCCCGCGCGTGTTGATCGCCCGCCTTGAAGCAAACTTGCGCCGGGTGACAAAGTCAGAGGCGGCGGCCGAAGAATCCATACAGTTTGGAGAATACACAATTTTCGAAAGGTCTTGCGTGCTAAAAAAAGGCGCGGCCAAAGTCCGTTTGAGCGCGCGCGAATTTGACGTCTTGGACTACCTCGCCCACCACGAAGGCGAAAACTTGTCTCCCGCGACAATATTCAACGCAGTTTGGAAAGTTCCGTTTGGCGACAACACCGCGGTGGCGGTTTACATACAAAGGCTAAGAAAAAAGATAGAGAAGGACCCGCAAAATCCAGAGTACATCAAGACAATCTTTAGATACGGCTACCGCTTTGTAAATCCGACAAAAGACAAATGAAAATACGAAAGCAGTTTTTTATCATCTTCGCAATATTGACGGCGGTTCCAATCTTATACCTGATATGCTTTTTCATTTACGTCGCCGTCACGCCTACGGAAGCGATTTACAGCGCCGAAAACCTCCCCCACCCGCGCGATTTTGTCATGACGTTCGCGGTGATATTCGAAATAATTTTCACGTCGCTTTCACTTGTTATGTTCAACAACATAGCGAAATCCATACACCTTGTTGAAAACGAAGCGAAAAAAATTTCCGACGGCGACATAGACGAACCGCTCAAGATTCCCACAAACAAGGGCTACTCAAACGAAATAACAAACCTTTTGATTCATTTTGAAGGCTTCCGCAAAGTCTTCAAGCAAAGAAAAAACGAGCAGGACCGCTTTGTGATGGGCCTAAGCCACGACCTAAAGACGCCAATCGCAATCGTAAAGGGATACGCCGAGGGAATTTCGGACGGCCTCTTTTCCACCCCGCAAAGACAAAAGGAAGCTTTGGAAATAATCCTTCAAAAGACCGCGCAATTGGAATCGATGGTAGACGAAATAGTCAACTTCATCAAAATGAACGACTCGAGCTGGACGAGGAATTTTGCCGAATACGACCTTGAAGAATATCTTGAATACGTCGAAAAATACCTGCAAAGCACAGGCAGCGTGTTCAACCGGTCAATAACAAGCGAAATAAACGTTCCAAAAGGAATAATGGTAAAAATGGACAAGCAGCTTGTCTCGCGCGCGCTCGAAAACATTATTTCAAACGCAATCCGATACACAGAAAACGGAGCGGAAATCAACATAAAAGCCGGCGTCTTTGAGAACAAGGCGAAAATAACAATTTCCGACAATGGAATCGGCATGTCGCCGGAAGAAACGGAACATGCCTTTGAGCTCTTTTACAGGGGAACGCATTCCCGCCGCGAACAAGGCCAGGGCATCGGCCTTTCGGTGGTGAACACTGCAATGAACATTCATGGCTGGGACATCGCCGTCGAAAGCGAATTAGGAAAGGGAACTGCGTTCACAATTACGATTCCCCTAAGACAGGCCGCAAAAGCCTAAAGTCATTTTCTAGTCCAAGCGACGTCTAAGCTGGCGGGCTCGACTGCTGCGCCCGACTGGACCAAGGTTTTTTTCTTTCCGACCAAAGAGCCGGTCTTTGTGAGCGTCAAGTTCCATTCAATGGGAGGGGCGCTGTCAGCGTAGTTTAGAATTGTCTGCCTGTCTATGTCAGGATAGAAGGACGCGTTGAACTTGTCGCGCTGAAGGATTTTTATCGACGAGCCGTCTTCCTTTGCGGAAACTGTGACGTTCATTGTGGCTCCGTTATTGAAGACGATGAAGCCGCGGCCGCTTCTTAGCAAAATGATTTTGCTGGCGTCCCGCTCGCCGCCCCAAGAGCCCGCTATGTTGTCGGTTCCTATTTCCGCGGCGTCAGGCCTTACGCCGCCCGTAATTTTTTGGGCGCCGCCGCCGTCAGAGTCAATGTTTCCGCTGGCTTGCGACACCACGCTTTGAATCAAAACTTTCGCGTCAGTCAAAATTTTGTAGTAAGAGTCGTATTCCTTCCCCTTTGACGCCACGGTTCCGCTTGACAAATTTTTTGCGATGAAGGCGCACTGCCACTTTTCGTCGCTGCGGGGCCTGTAGATTCTTGCGACAAAAATTATTGAATTATCCGCGTTGACTTGGCCTTGCGCAAGGTTAAAGAAGGCCTCGCCGCTTTCGTCAGTTTGTATTTGCTTGTAGGAATCCTTTATGTCGTCGTCGCGCATGTCCTTGGCGTCCAAATAGCCGATTCCCCTAAGCTGCGCGAAGAACAAGTCCTGGGTTATGTTGAGCATGTTTTGGTCGTTGACGTTAGTCACGACGCCAAAATAGTAAAGGTTGAATTTCTTATCCTGCGAAAAGCAGAGCGTTTGCGCGAATACGCACAAAGCGAAGAGAAGAATCTTTTTTGACAAAAACTTGCCCTTAACCATTCAAACCTTTTCTAAATTCTTTCGCCATAAGCCTGTCGTTGTCGCGGGCCTTGATGCTTTCTCGCTTGTCGTAGGCCTTCTTTCCTTTGCAGACCCCAAGCGTGACCTTTACAAGGCCGTTCTTCAGGTAAAAGTCCAAGGGAATCAGGGTGTAGCCCTTTTCGTCAACCTTGCGAGCCAAGCGCTTGATTTGGTCCTTGCGCAACAAAAGCTTTTTGGCGCGGTCCGGGTTGTGGTTGAACACGCTCGAATAGGAGTATTCGGCGATATGGAGGCCCTTTACCCAGACTTCCCCATTTATAATTTCGGCAAAAGCGTCAGGAAACGAGAGGTTTCCGCCCTTTACGCACTTGACTTCGGTGCCTACAAGGACAATTCCGCATTCAATCGAGTCTTCAATGAAGTAATCATAGCGAGCCTTTCGGTTTTCCGCGATTTTTTTTCCGCCTTCTGCCATAACTTACTATTATAACACCAAAGACGATAGTTGGCAAGACAAAAATGCCCCAGCCCGTCTCGTTGACCTTGCCCCCATCTATGCGCTAAACTGTCGGCATGAGCAAAAACACAAACATCTACGAAATTTCCTATTCGCTTAAGCAAGAAAGACGGCGTTTTTATCATCGGGCCATATTCTTTGTAGTCACCTTTTTTCTTGTCATGAACGCGATTCTGACCTTTGTGATTTGCCCAATCCAGCAGAGGTCCGCCTCGATGGAACCAAACGTTCCAAGCGGAACTTGCGTCTTTGCCACCCCGATCGGAAAGAAAATCAAGCGCGGCGAAATCATAATAATCGCGCAGCACGAAAAAAAACTGACCTTCAAGCAAAAAGTCGGCGACTTGCTCGCGGGAGCCTTCACTTTTCAAAAAATCCATCCTTGGACAAACGAAAAGTCCTTGATGCGCCGCGCGGTAGGCCTTCCGGGCGACACCCTTTACATGAAGGACTACATCCTTTACGTGCAGCCAAAAGACGAAAAGCATTTTTTCACAGAGTTTGAGCTGAACCAAGTTCCATACAGCGTTGACATAAGGGTTCCTCCAACAGGCTGGTCTCCGGAAATCGGCGTGCGCGGCTCCTTTGACACAATCACGCTTGGCGAAAACGAATACTATGTTTTGGGCGACAACCGCCTTTCTTGCGCGGACTCCCGCCTCTTCGGAAAAATCAGCGGCTCAAAAATTCAAAAGCGGGTGTTGATGAGCTACTTTCCGCTAAACCAAATCAAGTTTCTCCCGTTCAAAAAGTGAGGACTCCCCTTTACGTCCACATTCCCTACTGCCTCAAAAAATGCGGCTACTGCGACTTTTTTTCAAAGCCCAGCGATTCCGTTCCATCAGAATACGTCAGCGCCGTCTCGCGGCAAGTTGAATATTTGGCGCGAGAGTTTTGCGTGGAGGAATGGAAGAGCGTTTACATCGGAGGCGGAAGCCCGAGCCTTTTGAGCGCCAAGAACTTGGAATTGTTATGCGAGTCCATAAAGGCCGCCGCGACCATTTCCGCAAATTGCGAGTGGACGATCGAGATGAACCCAGGAAGCATTTCGCGGGAACTATTGGGAGCCGCAGACGCTTGCGGCATAAACCGCCTGAGCGTCGGAATCCAATGCAAAAACCAAAAAGTCTTGGACGCGATTGGCCGGAGCGCAACCGTCGCGCAAATCAAAGAAGCGGCGGAGCTTTTAAAAAAAATTTGGCCGCATGAATGGTCGGCGGACTTAATCGCCGGCCTTCCCTTCCAAACAAAAGAAGACATCGCGCGTGACATAGATTTTATCGATCGGAACGGCGCCAATCACATTTCGCTTTACTCGCTCACTTTGGAAGAAGGAACTCCTCTTGCAAAGAAAATCGAGAGCGGACAAATTCCCTACGACGAAGAAGCCGCGGAGGAACTGTGGCTTTACGGTCGAGACCTTTTGGAAGGACGGGGCTTTATGCAATACGAGGTGAGCAACTTCGCGCGGCCTGGCTTTGAAAGCAAGCACAACTCGGCCTACTGGGCGCAAGAGTCATATTTGGGAGCGGGAGCCGGAGCGGCCGGAACGATTTACGCGCTGCCGGAAGGCTGGAGATACACAAACGTTTTGGACGCGGCGGAATACATAAAGTTTTGGTCGGAGGAAGGCGGCGCGAACCAAGAGGCGTCGCAAAACCAAAACGTCCGCGCCGCGCTGGGCTTTCCTTGCCAGCTGGAAGCGCTTGACCAAGACACCCAAGAGTTTGAATACTTAATGATGAACCTACGTACCCGGCGCGGCGCGAGCGCGGCCGAATACAAGGCGCGTTACAGCAAAGACCTTGCCGCGCGGCTTGGTTTTGCGCGCGACAAAAACTGCTTGCAAGCCCAAGACGCGGGCCGCAAACCAAAAGGCTTCACTGACCAAAAGGGGGCGGCCGCATGGTTGGAGCGGACAGAGCGCGACGGCGACGCCTTTTACGCGATGACCCGCGAGGGCCTTTTGTTCTTGAATAAATTCCTGGAGGAACTATGAAACTTTTTATCTTTGACATGGGCGGTGTCGTAACAAGCAACGCTTCCGAAGCCCGCGGCCGCCCCGCCCAAGCCCTTGGCGTGACGCAAGAAGAAATGGACAGAGCGATCGCAGAACCAATAGGCTTCACAGACCAAAACGCGCCGCGCGAAAATCTCTTTGACCAGCTTACAGTCGGAAAAATCAGCGTAAAAGAATTTTGGAAAACTGTCGGCGAACGCCTTGGAAAGAAAATCGACACTGATTACTTTCACTTGTTCTTCCACCCAGTTTTGAACGAGGGAACAAAAAAAATAATTTTGGCCTTGCGCAAAAAAGGCTTCCGCGTCGTTTGCGGAACAAACACAATCGAATCGCACTACCTTAACCACATTACGCGCGGCGACTACGCTTTTTTTGACCAAACCTACGCGTCGCAAATGATGGGCGTAAAAAAGCCCGACCCGCAATTTTGGAAAATGATCTTGGACGCCGAAAAATGCGCGCCAAGCGACGCCTTCTTTACCGACGACTTGGAGGCCAACGTCCAAGCCGCCGCCGCGCTTGGCATTCACGCTGTCCGCTTTACAAGCGCGCGCGAATTGAAAAAAGCGATAAAGGAATTTTTGCGCTAGGGCTTTAGCCTGATTGCGGGAACGATTCCTCCGCCGGTTGCGGAAACCTTGTCCAAGTCGCAAGCGTAGCCAAAGTCGGTGACGCCGCGAGCGCTGTCGTCAAAGGAGTAGCTTGGAGAGCGCAGCCACCACCAGCCGCCGTAACGGCCTGTGGGGTCTTGCCTGGCGCCTTGTGCTTTCGCAAAGTCAGTCGGCATTCGGATACGAGCGCTTCCCGCTCCGTAAGAATCGTAAACGCCAAAGCCAAAAGCGCTCTTGGTCGCCTCCCGCTCGCTAAACAAAAAGACCTTGTCGCTTGTGTCTTCGCAAAAGTATTTGTTTTTTCCGCCGTTCCACAAAACGCTCTTTGTGTCGGGATTGGTCGAGCGCTCGCTGTTGTCCACGGCGGACAACTGGATCCGCTCTTTTTCCTCCGCCGTAAAAGCCGTTTGCAAAAAAGTTTCGTTTAGCCAGGCGCGGACGCGGCTATGCTTGTAGTTGTTGGAATAAATTGTCGCTCCGACAGCGCTTCTGTTCCCGCCGGCAACGTCATAGTAAGAGCCGCATGCCAAAATTTTTTCCGCAAGCAAAAGCCGCGAGCCTTTTTTGTCTGACAAAACCCGCCAAGTTATCGGCTCCACCTTGAACCAGTCTTGGCCAAGCTTCGCGTAAAGGGCTCCGTCGCTTCCCTTGCAATAAAGAAAGGCGCCAACGGCCAAAGGCTCGCTCTGGTCAATCTCAACGCCCTCGGCGGCGCGAGTCTGCGGCCACGAGCCAAATTCAACGTAAGTCCAAACAATCTCGCTTTGCCAGCTAAAATTTGATAAAAAGGAAAGCGCCGCCGGAACGCCGACCAAGGCAAGCGCCAATAGTATTAAGGGCAAAAATTTTCTTACAATCTTATCCATTTCGCGCAAAAGTATGAAGCGGCGGCCCCGCTTTTGTCAAGGCGCGATGTTGACCTACGACGCGTCGATTTTGATGGAATTGAAAAGAGGAAACCGAAAAAGTCTCTTATGTAGTCCAATCAAGCGGTTTGCAGCGATGTTTTTGGAGTTTTGGGAACTATGCCGGCGCTTTTCAAGAATGAATCAGCTTCGCGGCTGTAGTATTCTCCACGCTCTTTTTCGCTCATATTCTTTGTCTGTTCGTAATTGTATTCGCGCACTTTGTGAATGTCGTCAACGGTAAAATTGTCACTAATCTTCAATTCATTCATCGTCTGCCTCCTGAAACATCATTTCGGGAGAAACGATGTCTATCGAGCTATATCCGCGCAAATTTGTAATCGCGCGAACGCCATTTATTGTGTTTACATTCACTAGATGCTTAAAGTTCCATGACACTATGTAATTGCAGCCCTCCAAGACAGCAATTGCGATATGATAGCAGTCGTCACGGCTTTTTTCTGTTAAGATTCCCAACTCTATGATTTTGTCCGCAAGCCGCTCGGCTTCCTCATCTTTTTTCAGCATGACAAACTCAAGCTCTTTGACTTTTTGCTTCATGAAAGACAATTTTGGCTCATGGCATTTGTTGAGTTCCGCAAAAGTCACATCCGACATATAAATATCAACATCATCGTGTTTCTTAAGCTTATTCCAAAACCGATTTGTCGCTTCTGTTTTTTCGGGAGAATCTTCTTGCTGTAAATAACTGACCGCCGACGTGTCTAGATATATTTTTGTCTTTTTCACGATCTCATTATAGCGCATAATCCGCGTTTTGTGAAACTATTGCGCAAAAAAAAATCCGCCCCAAGTTGGAGCGGGCTTGCCCACTGTCATCGCCGGGCTCCTGTCTGCCGTCAGGCAGGTGTCCCGGCAACCTTTTGCAAGTCTAAAACGAGCGGCCAAGAAGCGTCCGCATGGACGCGGTGAAACCGCTCGAAACAAGGATTGTAGCCTTGCAAGCAACAACACGAGCGGCCTTAGTTGGCGTTGCGAACCACGCGGAAGCCCAGGAAGTTGACGCGGCTGCTCGGCGAGCCGCTGTTCCGGTAGGAAACCGAACAGCCGTTGGCGTCATCGTACCAACCGCCGCCACGGAAGACGCGTCTAGAGCCGGACGAAGCGCCGGCTGGGCCTGTCCACGCCGTGCCGGATTCTATCGTGTTGGAAAAGTCCCAGCACCATTCCCAAACGTTTCCGCTCATGTCGTAAAGGTTCAGGGAGTTCTTTGTCTTGCCCTTGACTTCGTGGGTCTTAGAGTCGCTGTTGGTCTTGTGCCAGGCGTAAGTTCCCAATTCGGAACTGTCGTCCGTTCCCGCCCAATCGGTTGGGTTGGCCGCCTCGCAGCCGGCCTTTCCTCCGCGGGCCGCGTATTCCCATTCCGCCTCTGTCGGCAGGCGGTAGCCGTTCTTTGTAAAGTCGCATGTCGCCTGATTCCATGTATCGTCGCTTGTTGTGGGAACGATTCCCCATTCGGCAGGATTTGTTTTTCCGTTTATTGTGTAGCAGGGAGAGAGGCCTTCGGCAATGCTCTTTTTGTTGCAGTAAACCAAGGCGTCGTACCAAGAGACCATTTCCACGGGTCGCTTTCCTTGCGTTTCGCCGGCGGCAGCCACTTTTCCGCTTGAGCCGTTAAACTCGCTTGGGTTTGTTCCCATGACGGCCTGGTATTCCGCCTGCGTCACCTCGTGGTCGCAGATCCAGAACGTCGAGATTGCCACGGAACGGCCCGCTACAAAGACGCCAGCACTGCCGTATGTGTCATTAAACTTGGCGTTGCCAGCTACAGTCGAGCCGGGCACCGTCACAAAGCCTTCAAGCCACTTTGCCTTGATTGTCGTGGTTTCGTTTATGGCGGAGTCAAAGTCAAAAGGAGCGGACAAATCGCTCTTGTACCAACCCAAAAAGACATAGGAAGTTTTGTCGCCGCTTTTTGTTGGCTCTGCCGCAGGGCGCGCGGCCTTTTGTCCGGCCGTCACGGTTTGGCTTTCCACAGCGCTTCCGCCGTCAGTGTCAAAGGTCACAGTGTAAGTTACTGGCGCGGGAGCGCTTCCATACCCATTCGGACTTGTGTTTGAAGAAGAATCTGAACCATTAGAACAGGAGCTTACTAAAACGCCCCCCCTCCCATACTATACAAGCGGCTAGTGTCGCCGCGGCCAATGTCTTAGAAAAAATTTTCACTTTTTCCCTCCTAATAAAGATTCATACCCTAAATTGTAAACGACAATCGCTGTCTTGTCAAAAAAATTTTGTTTTTTATTGACAAAATTTTTCCGCATTTTTCCAAAAAGTCAAGCGGCGCTAGAATTTTTCCACGGGCTATGCTACAATTCAGCCATGCCCGAAACCGCAAATCAAAACGACATCGTTTATTCCGTAACCCAGCTTACAAGCATAATCAAAGATGTCATTGAGGGCAGCTTTCCAGAAATAATCCTTGAAGCCGAAATCTCAAACTACAGGCCAAGTTCCAGCGGCCACGTTTATTTTGTCTTAAAAGACGAGGGAGCGCAAATCGCGGCGGTTATGTGGAAGGGAACGGCGGCGCGCTTGTCGTTCGCTCCCAAAGACGGAAACCTTGTGCGCGTAAAAGGAAAGCTTACCGTCTACCCCGCGCGCGGAAACTACCAAATCGTAATCAACACAATGGAATTGGCCGGAAGCGGAAACATTCTCCTTATGCTGGAGGAACGGAAGAAAAAGCTTAACGCGGAAGGTCTCTTTGACGAAGATCGCAAAAAGCCCCTTCCCGCTTTTCCCGACACAATCGGAGTCGTCACAAGCCCGACAGGCGCGGCCTTGCGAGACATTTTGCAGATTACCCGCAGGCGAAGCAAGTACGTAAACGTAATTTTGTTTCCGGCCATCGTGCAGGGAGACACTGCCGCCGAAAGCATAGCGCGGCAAATACAAACCGCAAACGACTACAATATGTGCGACGTCTTAATCGTAGGACGCGGCGGCGGATCCTTGGAAGACCTTCTTCCCTTTAGCGAAGAGATTGTCGTCCGCGCGGTGGCCGACTCAAAGATTCCTGTCATCAGCGCGGTAGGACATGAAATTGACTGGGCCATTTGCGACTTCGCCGCCGACAGGCGCGCTCCGACTCCCAGCGCCGCCGCCGAGCTTGCGGTTCCTGTCTTGGACGACGTTCTTTATTATTTTGAGCAAAAAGAGGCGGAGTTTGAAACGGAGATAAAAAACCGCGTTCAAAAATTGCGCCTTATGATTCAGGAATTTTCGCCTGAAAATTTGGAGCTTAAATTCCGTTCCATCGAACAGCCCTTGCTGCAGCGCTTTGACGACGCAAAGGACGACTTGACCAGCAACATGGAAGACAGAATCAAGGACGCGCGGCAAAAGTTGGAAAAGCAAATTTTGGTTTTGGAAAACGCAAATCCAGCCGCGCTTTTCCAGCGCGGATATTCGATGGTTCGCGACGCGACCACGGGAAAAATAATCCGCTCGTCTGACGAAGTCGCCAAAGGATCAAAGATAGAAATAGTTCCCGCCAAGGGAAAAATCATAGCCACGGTGGAGGAAACGCAATGAAAAACTTTGAAGAAAACTTGGACAGGCTTGAAGAAATTAGCCGCTCGATAAAAGACCCCAACGTAAAGCTTGAAGACGCTCTTAGCGCCTTTGAAGAAGGAATCAAGCTTGCCAAGGGAATGGAAAAAGAAATCGACAAGATCGAAGGAAAGATCCAAGTCTTGATGAACCAGCCTGTGGCCAGCGCGGGCGACAGCCCCGAATTAGATTTGTTCAGCGGAGCGGACGAAGCAAGCGGTTCCGCAGGGGCTCCGACATCGGGCTTGAGGCAGTAAGATTTTGCAAGACCAAAAGGCCGCCGCTTCCGTTCCACAAAGAGACATTAAACTCCTCAACGCGGAAACCGCGCGAAAAATCGCGGCCGGCGAAGTCATCGACCGCCCCGCGTCAATCATTCGCGAGACTTTGGACAACTCGGTCGATTCAGGCGCGACGCAAATCAACGTTGAAATCGACGGCGGCGGCATCGACAGAATCCGCGTCCAGGACAACGGCTGCGGAATCAGCAAAGAAAATCTTTTGATGGCCGCCCGCCCCCACGCCACAAGCAAAATCTCGGCGGACACGGACCTTCTTAACCTTACAACTCTTGGCTTTAGAGGAGAGGCGCTTGCGTCAATCGCCGCCGTCTCCCGCCTGACAATCACAAGCGGCGAATGGAAAATGCGCTGTTCTATTACAGAAGACCATGTTTTGGAACCCTGCGCGGCAGTTGAGGGAACGATAGTATGCGCCGAAAACTTGTTCGAGAATTTTCCGGCGCGCCGCCAATTCTTAAAACGGCCGGCAAGCGAAACAAAAATGTGCCGGCAAACTTTTTTGGAAAAAGCCCTTCCCCGCCCGGACATCGCCTTTAGGCTTACGGTTGACGGCCAAATACGAAACGACTTTAGGGCGGGCCAAACTTTAAAGGAACGCTTTTGCGCGGCGCTGGACATTCAGCAAAGCCCCGACTTGTTCTACGAAATAAAGGGCAAGGGCGCGGACTTTTCGTTTAGCCTTGTAATCGGCGACCCATGCGTCGCTCGCCAAGACCGAAAGGACATTTACATTTACGTCAACGGCCGCCGCATCGCCGAATACTCTTTGGTCCAAGCGATCGAATACGGAACACAGGGCTACTTTCCAAACGGAACGCATCCCGCCGCAGCCCTTTACGCGCAAGTCCGCCCCGATATGGTTGACTTTAACATTCACCCGGCAAAAAAAGAGGCGCGCTTTAAGGACATCGCGGGCTTGCACCACGAAGTAAGCTCTTCGCTGCGGGAATTTTTCCGCGCGCTTAGCGTAAAGCAAATGAAATCCGGCGACGGTCTTGAAGACCAGCGGGATTTTTGGTCGGACACAAAGATTGCCGCGTCGGAGCGCGGCAATGACAGCGCTATGTCATTGTCGGGCTTGACCCGACAATCTTTTGCCGCGCCGCAAAGCCATTTTGAAAAAATCGCAAGCCTAGCAGACTTGGCTGGAGGCGGCTCTTCTTGGTCTTCCAGCGCGCCTTTGCCATCCGCTCCCTCAACTCCGACTTACGGAGCCGGCCGCGCGCCCCGCATCGCGGAACGGCCGCAAAGCCTTCGCGTCGCAAGCCCCGGCGCGTTTTCGGCCAACCAAAACATTCCGGACGCGGCGCCTCCTTTGGCTGGAAGCAGTTACGGTTTCGCACAACAGTCTTGGCAGGAACCGCAATCATACGCAAGCCCAAAAAGCGCGGCGGACTTTCGCTACATCGGCCGCGCGCTGGGAACCTTTATCATCGTGGAAAAAAACAAGGCGCTTTACTTTGTTGACCAACACGCCGCGCACGAACGCTACTTGTTCGACAAAATAATGGATGGCCAAGAGCAAAGACAGCCGCTCCTCGTTCCTGAAAAAATCGAGCTTGAAAGCGAAGCCGACGACCAATACATGGAATCCATCGCGGACGAATTAAAGCGCTACGGCTTTGAGTGCGAGCGCACTGGCGACGCGCAATGGACGTTCAACTCGTTCAACTCAATGTGGAAGGGCGGCATAGTAGAGCTAAAGAAATTGATTTTTGAAAAGCGCGTGGATCCAAAGGAATTGATAAGAAAAATCGCCGCGATGGCCGCCTGCCGTTCCGCCGTAAAAGACGGAGACGTGATTGACGACAACGCCGCGATTGACTTGGTCCAAAAAGCCTTTGACCTTCCGGACCCCCACTGCCCCCACGGCCGCCCTTGTTGGACGGTCGTCACAAAAGAAAAGCTCTTTGAGCTTGTAAAGCGAACCTAGTTTCCTATCGCGGCCAAAAGCGAGTCAACCTCGGCCTTGCGGTAAGTGGGATTCTTTTGCCTCAAAATGTCCAAGTAACTCTTTGCGCTCGCTGTGTCCTTGAGCGCGATGAAAACTTTTGCAAGCTCTATGTAAGAGTCGTAATTCTTTTGGTCGGCGTTTATGATGTCCACATAGCAAGTCTTTGCGTTGTCGTAGTCGCCCGCCTCGGCGTAGCATTTGGCCAAGTTAAAGCGGACTGTTTGGTCCTTGGGGCTTTTCTTTAGCGCGTTCTGGAAATGCGTGATGGCGTTCTGGTAATCCTTCTTTGCAAGATAGGCGGAACCCAAATTGTTCTCCAACTCAAAGCTCTTTTCAACCTTGTAGGCGTCAAGGAAGAAAGTCAAGGCCGTGTCAGCGTCGGGCGGAGTCATCGCCATGAACATTACGCCAAGGTTTGTCTTTGTCTTTGCGTTGTCAGGGTCAAGCGACAAGACTTCTTTATAAAGGGCGATGGCCTTGTCAGCCTTTCCCAAAGAGTCTTCGACCAAGGCGTAGTTGTAAACGACAACCGCCCTTTCTTTTGAAGCCTTTACAGAATCCTTTTGCTCGTAAGCCAGCTGGGCGTATTTTTCAGCCTCGGTGTTTTTCTTTTGGTTGTAAAGCGCCAAAGCCAAGTTGTAGTAAGTGACAGGGTCCTTGTCGCCCGGCTTTAAGAGCGACACGGCCTTTCTGTGGCAAGACTCGGCGTTTACGTATTGGCCCATATTTGAATAAACGTGGCCGCATTCGTTGAGGGCCGAGACATTGACGGGATCGATTTCGATGACCTTTTTGTAGCAAGCGACCGCTCCGGCCGAGTCCTTGTAAACGTCGTTAAGAATTCGAGCCTCTTCCAAATAGGCCTTGGAATTTTGCGGGTTGACGTTATGGGCGTTTCTAAACGCGGCCAAAGAGTCCTTGTTGAGCTTGAGGCGCTTTAGGGTCATGCCCAAATTAAAATAAGACAAGTCAAATTTGTTGTTGTACTTTATCGAAGTTTCAAAGGCGGAACGCGCGGCCGTAAAATTCTTTAGCCTGTATTGCGCGCGGCCCAACTGGTAATAGTACATGTAGTTTCCGGGATCGTTCTTCGCCGCCTCCTCAAATTCCTTGGCGGCCTTTTGCCAATCATTAGAGCTGGAATAGTTCATTCCCAAAATGTAATGGCTTACAGGATCGTTGGGATTGACGCTCAGCGCCTTGTTCACGTATTCAAGAGCGGCCTTTCCGAGCTTTTCCCTCTTTGCCGGGTCTTTTTCGTTTTGTGAGGCTTCGAACAAGGCGCTGGCAACTTCGCTGTACTTGGAGGCCGAAAAAGCCGGCTCGCCTTCCGAAAGCGGAAGCTGCGACACCGCGCTCTTAAAGTTGTTCAAGGCGCTGTCAACGTTGCCGGTGTTCAAGTCGGCCTTTCCTGCCATAATCTTTTCGTTGATGCCGGCAATCTTTGACTTTAAGGCCGCGTTCTTTTTCGCGAGCTCCTCTTCTTTGGCCTTGCGCTCGGCTTCTTCTTTTTTCTTCAACTCTTCCGCGGCTTTTTTTTCGGCGGCGGCCTCGGCGCGCTGGGCGTCTTGGCTTTGGCGCTGCTGCTCAAGAAGGTCGTTTATCATTTGCTGGCTGCGCTCGTTTTGCTCGCGCAAGGCGGCGGTCAATTCGTCGGTGTCGATGTTTATGTTGTAGGAGGAATCGCCGGGCTGCACCACAATGTTTTGGGCCGCGGCAGCCTCGTCGTCGCTGGCCTTCTTTTGCCTGATGGCCTCGTCCAAAAGCTTGTCGGCTTCCTCGTCGTCGGGATTGGAAATCAAGAGGCTGTTCAAAAGGTCCATCGCCTTGTCGTACTGGCCCTTGTCCAAATACTTTTGCGCCAAAGCCAAAGTGTTTTGCCTTGCATCGTTTCCTTTAGCCCCGGAAGATGACGCGGCGCGCGCGATTCCCCTGATTCCAAAGAAAAGCAGAATCAAAAGCAAAAGGCCCGCGGCCGCGATGATTATAATCTTTTTTCTTTTTCCGTCGTCTTTTAAATCGTTGACTTGGAATGGAAGCGAATTGCTTTCGCCGTACAACTCGTCCACGCTTTTTTTTGCGGAAGAAGCTCTCGAGGAGCTTGTCCTTGAAGCCGCGGGCTTTTTAGCGGCAGTTCTCGCCGAGCTAGTCCTTGAAGCAGAAGCGCTTTTTGCCGGCGCCTTGGCGGCCGAGCTTTTTTTCGCCGCGGGCTTTTTGGGGCTTTGCGCAGTCCTTGTCTTGACCGCCGCCGCTTTCACGCTTGAAGTCTTTTTTTCGGCTGGCTTTTTAGCCTGAGCCTTAGACTTTGGGCTTTCACTTTTTTTCACTGCCATTTTCATCTCCCCTCTATGCTCAATTCATAATTCTTAATTCTTAATTATGAATTAATTAATCAATGTCGGAATCGTAGTCATATCCAAGCGAGTCTTCAGCGTCGGCGCTCATGTTGGTGGTCTCGCCGCCGTCGCGCAAAGAGCCCGCGATGTCCTCAAGCATTTTTCGGCGGGCGGCCTCTTCTTCCGCCCGTTTTTGGGCCTCAAGGCGCTCGCGCTCGGCCTTTTCTTGGGCCAGTCTCTCCTCTTCGGCCTTGATTCTCGCGGCTTCTTCGGCGGCCAAACGCTCCCTCTCGACGCGGGCGGCCAGCTCGGCCTCTATCAAGGCGATGATCTTTTCGATTTTTGGCCTTTGCTCGTCCTCGGGCTTCAAAAGCAAAAAGCGCTTGTAGTCGCCGACAGCCTCGGCCAGCTTGTCCATCTTTATCTCGACGTTGGCCTTGTTCAAAAGGGGCGCCGAATAAGACGGGTCGGCGACAGAGGCCATGGCGTAGGAATCCAGGGCCTCCTGCCATTTTTGCATGGCAAAATAGGAATTTCCCAAGTTAAAATAGATAATCTTTTTATTCGTGCCTTTGGCGGCGCTTCCTTTCTTGAAGGCCTCGGCTGACTTTTCGTAATTTCCTATCTGATAGTAAGAAAGGCCCAAATAATTGTATTCTTCGGGAAGAGCCGTTCCCGCCGCTATGTCGGCCTCCAAAAAGGCTATCGCCTCCGCCGGCTTGTTTTGCTCAAAAAGCTTCATTCCCTCGCTCTTGGACTGGCCAAAAAGTGGGCCGCAAAGGGCGGCGGCAAGGAGGGTCAAAATGACAGTCAATCTATTGAGTTTTATTCTCATATATGGCATAATTACATAAAATAACGATTTTTTCAATAAGAAGTTACTAAATTTTCTTGGGAGCGAGTTGTCATGGAAGTGGCGCAGTTAGTGGGAATCATTCTTTTGGTCGCGGTCGTTGGCTTGCTGCTTATTTTTGTAATAAAGAACGTAGCGGCCCCCAAAAAGGTTGAAGGCGTCCAGCGCTATCTAAAACAAGGAAAAACTCAGTCGGCCATAAAGCTTGCGAAGGCGATCCTTCAAAAGGACCCCAAGGACTATTTGGCCCACTATTACTTGGGCAAGGCCTACTTGGCCGACAACAAGAACGAATTGGCCTTGATGGAGTTGAAATACGTTGACCAAAACGGAATTTTCGACAACCGCCTCCCCGAACAGAGCTTTAGAAAAGTAATCGCCGGCCTTTACTCAAAATTCAACCAGCAGGAAGACGCGCTCAAGCAATACCTCCTTCTTACAAAGCTTGAGCCGACAGTCGCCGACAACTACTTCCAGGTCGCCCAAATATACGAATCCTCAAGCCATCCGGACATGGCCCTTGGCTTTTACGACAAGACCCTCAAATACGACAAAAGGAACGTCAAGGCGCACGCGGCGATGGGCCTTTTGCTCTACCGCGCCAAACAAGTCAACGAAGCCAAGCGCGAAATTGAGATGGCCATTAAGCTTTCGCCCGACACCTTCTCCACCTACTACTATCAGGGAAAGATTCTAAAGGACGCAAAGGACTATCCGGGCGCCATCCGTTCCTTCGAAAAGGCCCAGCGCGATCCCCAGTACCGCCAAAAGGCTTTGATAGAAAGCGGCTCCTGCTACATGATGGGAAACAGCATCGACAACGCGATGAACTGCTACGAGCGCGCCATCAGCGCCGACAAGGAAGGAAAGGCTCCCGAAACCTTGTACGCCCGCTACTTCTTGGCCGCCTGCTACGAAAAGAGCCACAAAATAGAAAAGGCCATCGAGCAATGGCAAAAGATCGCCGCAAGGCAAAAGAACTTCCGCGACGTAGGCCAAAAGCTTGCCGAGTACAAGGACTTGCAGGCCAACGACTCCCTCAAGGAATACCTGACTTCAAGCGAGCTTGAGTTCACCGAAATATGCAAGAACGCTTGCGTCAAGGGAATGAGCTTCCAACCCCAGCAATGCGAGCAAAAAAAATGGGGCTGCCAAATCATCGCCACAGACGCGGGCAACGCAGACTGGAGATCTGTGCGAAAGCAGTCCTACCTTCTTTATTTTTACAGGGAAGCGAATCCCTTGGAAGATTCGTCCACTCTCAAGGCCTTGGACGAGTTGAAGAGCAAAAACTGCACAAAGGCTTACATACTTTCAAGCTCCGGCTTCACGCACACCGCAAAGAAAGCCGCGGAAGGACGCCCGATTGAGCTTTTAGGCAAAGACCAATTGGAAAAAATTCTGGACAAAGCCTCTTGATATGAAAATCCTCTGCGTTTCCGACGAGATAGACCCTTTCATCTACACGCCTACGGTCAAGCAAACATTCGGAGACGTAAGCGCGGTTTTGTGCGCGGGCGACCTTCCTATGGACTACATAGACTTCATCGTGTCCACGCTCAACAAGCCCACATACTTTGTCTTTGGAAACCACAACCTTTCGGAATACAAATATTACTCAAAGGAATTGCGCTCGTCGCCATTGGGAACGCAGAACTCAATGGAAGCGCAAGCCTCCCGCAGCCACGGAGCGATTTACCTTGACTTTACTTGCATGGCGACAGAAATAACGATAGAGGATCCCGACACAAAAAAAAGGCGGCCCCTTCTAATCGCGGGAGCGCCCGGCTCGATTGACTACAACCACGGCCAATGCCAATTCACAGAAGGCCAAATGCGATGGAAGCTGGCCGCGATGGCGCCCAAGCTTTTGTGGAACAAAATCCGCTACGGAAAAGCCGTGGACATTTTTTTGACCCACGCCTCCCCCAGGCATATCCACGACAAGGACGACCCCTGCCACAGGGGCTTTGAATGCTTTAACAGCTTCTTAAAAAAATACCAGCCCAAATACATGGTTCACGGGCACATACATCTTTACAACCAAAACGAGGAAAGGGTCGGCGTTTACTACAACACAACTGTCGTGAACGCCTTTAGCCACCACGTGATAGAAATATAATTATGGCAGACTTAGGCATTTCATCAAAATCAGAAGAAGACTTCTCAAAAGTAAGGAACAAGGCCCTGATCAACAGCCTTCAGCATCTTTTGTCGCCAGAAGAAACCCAATTGATTTCCCTCAACGACATAAAGGAAATGCTCCATCCCGACAACGAAGTGTATGTTGGAATGAAGACCGTTCCAGTGGCGAACATAATCGGAAGCGAAGGCCGCTACAACGACTTTGACAACTTGTTCTTTCCAAAACATTCCCACTTAAAGAACCGCTGGCTCAACATAGACAAAGCCTACATGCAGGGCGTCATACTCCCGGCGGTGACCCTCTACGAAATCGGAGGCGTTTACTTTGTCCGCGACGGAAACCACCGGGTCTCCGTGGCCAAGGCGCGCGGCGTGGAATTCATCGACGCGGAGGTAACGAGCCTGCGCACGGAAATTCGCCTGACGCCCGGCAAGTCGATGGAAACGATCATCAAGCAAATCATCGCCTACGAAAAAAAGCTCTTTTACGCAAAGACAAACTACGGAGACATAACCAACGACTGGAGCCTGGACTTTACCGCGACCGGCCAATACGACGTGATCTACAACCACATTTTGACCCACAAGTATTACATCAACCTCAACCAGGTAGAAGAAATCTCGATGACCGACGCCATAATGTCATGGTTCAACACCGTCTACATGCCCGTGGTCAACACCATAATCCAGCACAAAATAATGAAAAAATTCCGGCGCAGAACCGTCTCGGACCTCTATGTATGGCTCGTAAAGTACTGGGACGAACTAAAGAAGGCCATGGGAGAGGACTTGCCGCTTGACAAGGCTCTCGAAGAATTCACCCACAGTTATTCCGAGGCCATCTCCACCAAGATAAAAAACAACTTGAAAAAAGTATGGCTAAAATGTTTCGCCATCAAAAAAAATCGGCCGTAAAAAAAAATTTTCTTGACGATTTCGCTATACCTGTGTTACAATAATAGAAATTAAATATATTTGGAGAAGTCCATTTTGCAGCCTATTGACAAATTTGCTTACATTCCTCTATATGCGGCGACAGCGCTGATCGCGGCGACAATTCTCTTTTTGTTCATCGCCTCGGTCAGAAAGACATCAAAGGTCAGCTTTGTGTTTTTCCTTTCGCTGCTCTGCGTTTTGGCGGGAGCGGTCTTTACGGCCATGAAGCCCAACGTGATTTACTTTTCATTCATGCTGGCGGCGGGCGCTCTTTTGATTTTGCCTTACGCGGCGATAAAGGCGTTTTCAAGCAAAGACAAAAAAGAATCTGACGACGACGGAAAGCCCGGAGCCGTCAGCGGCGGAAAAAGATACAATGTAGTTTACGAAGAAATCGACAGAACTTTGGCCGACGTCCAAAAGGAATTGTTGGGCCGCGCCACCGAATCGATTTCCGCTCCCGGAGCGATTGACTCCATCTTGGAATACTACGCCAAGCAAATGATTGAGTACACCCACGCCGACGGCGCGATGACTCTCTTGCTCGACGACTTTGACGACGTTCTTTCCGTAAAGCATTTGGAAGGCTCGTTCGTTCCTCCGTACCAACTCCCCGAAAACATCCCCCACAAGCAGAACCGCGTTGACATGAGCATGAAGTACGCCCAGTTCCAGCTTAAGGGAAACATCTTTGGCGAGATACTCTCAGGCTCAAAGGCCGAATTAATCACAGAGCCCTTAAAGGACGACCGCATCGTTCAAAACGAAAAAGAAGATTTCTTAAAGTGCGGATCGTATATTTTCATTCCTTTCATCGCCCAGTCGCAAGCCATCGGAGAAATCGCCCTTAGCCGCGACTTTGGCAACGAGCCCTTCAGCGACCGCGAATTTGACGTAGCGAAAAAATTGGCGGACATCATGGCGCTCGGCGTTCGCTTGATAACAATCCACAACGACATGATCGAGCGAAGCAACGACGAAAAAGAAGACGAGATCGCCGCGAGAATTCAAAAGTCCCTTTTGCCCGCAAAGTTCCCGATTTTGCCCGGAGTCACAAACGGAGCCTTCTTCTCAAGCGCCGAATCAATTTGCGGAGACTTCTACGACTTGGTCGTGGCCCGCAAAGACCGCATAGCCTTTGTTCTTGGCGACGTCACCGGCAAGAACTTGACTTCGCTTGTAATCATGATTCAAATCCGCGCCATGTTGCGCTTGATCATAAACACGCAGCAAACGCCGGCGACAATTCTAAGCTGGACAAACCGCGGCCTCTTTGGCGAGGCGGACAAAGACCACTTTGCCAGCATATCGCTCATCTTCTACGACAGCGTGGCAAAGAAGTTCACCTACTCTTCCGGCGGAACGAACCCGATTTTCATTTACAAGGCCGCCGACCAGTCCTTTGTAAAAATTTCCGACGACTCAATGCCGATCGGAATGGAAAAAGAAACCGTTTACGCGGACAAGACTCTTGACTGCCAAAGCGGAGACGTTATCGTAACTTGTTCGGACGGTTTGATTGAAGCGCTTAACCTTGACGGAAAGCAGTATTCAACCGAACGTCTCGAAAAGATTATAAAAGAAAATCATTCTTTGGCTGGCAAAGAAATTGCCAAGCGAGTCCAAGATGATGTAAAAAATTTCTGCGGAAGCGCCGTCCAGCATGACGACCAAACGCTTCTGTGCATAAAAATCCAGTAGGAGGAAGGAGCTCTGTTATGGAACTGAAAATACGTAAAAATGGGGACGTCTACATCATAGACGTTAATGGGGAAATGGATTTGTACAACTCATACAAGCTCAAAGAGCTGGTTATGAAAATGCTCGAAAAGAATGTCAAATTCTTTGTCATCAACCTCGAGCAGGTAGACTACATTGACTCGTCAGGAATCGGCGCCCTTATTTACATTTGCTCAACCATCAAAAAGATGAACCTCAAGCTAGCCATAGCCAGCGTTCACGGTTCGGTAAAAAAAGTTATCGAATTGACAAAATTGATGGGCTATTTCCCGATGGCCAACAGCGTTGAAGAAGCGTTGTTGATGGTCAAAGACTAAATTTTTCACAAACACAGATAAGGAGTATGCCATGGCAGAAGAAACATTGAAATTATTGCGCTCGGACGACAACGACCCCTTGTTCGACAAAACAAATATGCTTAAAAAAGAATTTCCGTCAGACTTTAGACAGATCCGCTACTTTACATTGTTGATTGTTCAGGCGGCGCCGGCGGAAATCAAAGACGTAAACCTTTTGGAACAGCAGATTTCGGAAGTTATCAAGAACGCCGTTAAGCACGGAAACAATTGCGACGTCAACAAGAAGGTAACGGTTTGGTATTCGTTCAGCCCGACACACGCCCACCTCATCGTCCAGGACGAAGGCGAAGGCTTTAAGGACTTGGAAAAATGGAACGAGTTCAACAAAAAGCGCATCGAAGCCTTGCACGAGCAGAACTTCGAGATGCTTTCAAACTTCGTTTCGTTCCGCACAAAGCAGTCTGACGACCAGGACGGCGGAAACGCCTTGTTCGCGGCCCTTGAGTATTGGGACGGCGGTTTTGTTTACAACGGAAAGAAAAACGCGGTTGCCATGCTTAAGCGCTACCAGCAAAAGCATCACGGAATCAACGCCAACTAAGATTGGCTAAAATCATCGGAGGAATAAAATGGCAAAGAAGGGATTCAACCTTTCACTTTATTTGATTGGTATGGCAGTAACATTGATCGGTTTCTGTCTTCCAATGTTCAGCGGAGCTCTTGGTTCTAGCGGAAACGGCTTTAGCTTTATCAACTTTGACCGATCGACATTTGTTACAATCGGCGCTTTGTTGATCGCCATCGGAGCCATTGCGGGCGTTGTTGTCGCCTTGCTTGGAAAAGGCGACCAGCTTGAATGGATTGCCTTGGCTGTAAGCATTGCCGGCGGCGTAATCTTGGTTTTGGGCTTTACAACAAACGGCGGCATTTACAAGGCCATCGCAAAGAACATGATCAAACATTCGACAATCGGCTTTTGGATGGTTGTCGTAGGCTGGGTTGTAGCCGCCGTCGGAAAAGTTCTTAAGAAGTAGGAACGGTCAAGGCGCGCTACGCTCAAGGCCTTGACTCGTTCCTTTTGCGGCGCGACTACAATTATCGCGCCGCAATAATTCGATATGTTCGGGCTTGCCCCGGACATCTTTTGACAATCACAAATAAAAAAAGAGACCGCGAAAATCGCGGTCTTTTTTATTTGTGCTGGAGATGGGGGGATTCGAACCCCCGTCCGGATGCGAAAATCAGGCGCGTCTACAGGCTTAGCCAAGCGAGGTATTTGTCGGGAAAAGGTAGCGGCATGGCAGGCGTCTTTTCCGTATTCCGTCTAAAAGTCCCGGCCGCCCGGCGAAAATGGCGGCAAGCAAGTCCCTGTTAGCAACAGAAGTTCCAACCGCTAGGAACAGCGCGACTGGGCTTCCGGCTCTTTAAGCCGCTGCTTACGCAGCGAGAGCTAACTGTTCGTTTTCAGACTCTTCGTCTTCTCTACGTTTGGCAGTTATAAGTTTTGTCAGTTTGGGGAACCTTCACTCCCGCCTGCAACACAAGCTTTAGCGCAACCGTCGAAACCGGCGCACCCCCATGTTGTACTTTAAAGTTAGTGATAAAGGCGCAAAAAGTCAAGTAAAAAAGGCAAAAAAAAATCCCGCGGCAAGCGCGGGATCCTTTTATTTATTTGCCTCGTTTAATAAAGGCGTCCTTAAAGCCGTAAGACTTAAAGCGTTCAAGCGCGACGCCGTATTCGTCAACGTTCAAGGGGCCGATCAAAACCGGCGACTTGCCGCCCTGTTGAACGACCGTGATTGGATAGCGGCTTCCGTATTGGCTTGCGATTTGGTCAACGTTTTCGGCGGACTTATAGACCGCGATTTGCACGTAATACTTTTGCGGCTCCAACTCGTCAAAGCCTCTTATATAAGTAACGCCGCTTGCGGACGGAGCGATTTCGATCGCGGCTTCCTTTTCTTCTTCCACAATCACAGGTTCGTCCACAAGGCTGCTCTCGGGGCTCTTTGAGTCCGAGGGAACCAAAACAATCGCTTCGTACTCGTCTTCGACAACCTCGCCTTCCACAGGCTCCTCTTCGACGGGAACTTCTTCAGCGGCCAATTCTTCAGACAATTCCTCTTCTGGAACATCATCCTTGACGTCGGCTTCGACAAATTCTTCTTCAGTTTCTTCCGCAGGCTCTCCAGCCAATTCGTCCTCGACAGCCTCGTATTCAGGATACTCGCCTTCCGGAGTCTCTTCGGCTTCTTCGGCGGCGGCAATCTCTTCCGCCTCTTCTTCGGAAGCCTCTTCCTCGGCGGCAATTTCTTCCGCGACCGCAGCTTCTTCCGCTTCCTCTTCGGCGGCGGCCTCTTCTTCGGCTTCAATGGCTTGGTCAGTTTCGTCAAAGAGCTTGTCGGCGACCTTTTCTTCGGCCTCGGCGATAGCCTCTTTTTCGGCGTCCTCAACGGATTCGCCCTTTTCTATGGCTTCTTCAATTACCTGGCTCAAGGGCTTTTCTTCTTCGGCCGAAGCGTTGCCCGCGGCATTTGTCGCGATGACCGCGCTTCCGTTGGCAATTTCGTCGGCGTTTCCGTTCCTCTTGGTAAGCTTAACCAAGTTGTTGGAATTTTTCTTGATGTTAAGGGCCTCGGCCGCTTCGGGCGAAAGCATGATGGCGACGCCTTCGGACGGGTCCAAAGAACCGATTACCAAAATGTCAACGCGCTCGGCGTTGGACGGATTTGTAACGCTGATCGTGTCGCCAGGCAAATAGCCTACAGTTTTGGCAAAAAGACCCTTTGGGAAAACTCCCGGATCCGCCACCATCGCGCGGCCGTCAAGAGACGGACTTTGGGCTGTAAACAAAATCCCCGCCGCAAAAACCAATCCAATAGTCAAAAATAATTTTTTCATATCGCGCCACCCCTTTCGGCAAGTTCTGCCTGAATTTTATTCGCTATGTCCGCGGCGAAATCTTCCACGCCGCTTCGGTTATTGTTCAAATCTGTCAACGCTGGAGGAGTGAATTTTCCCTTGCAAATCGTCTTGTTCTCCTCCAAAGAGACGATTTCCAAATCCGCGCTCTTGATATTGCTAAGCAAAACCGCAGTCGGATTCGCCGAGTCAAGCACAGAATAATTGAGGCTAAGCTTTACGAACAAGTCCATGCAGCCTATTTTTGCCTCTATCATCGAACGGCGCAAGTCGGTCTTGTCCTGGGCGGCGTCGTTCTTTGATATCAAAACGGAATTGTTTGAAACAATCATTCCGCGGTCAAAAAAGTGGTCGAGAATCGTTTGTTCAACCACAAAAGAGGCGTCAAAAACTTGGTCGCCAGGCGTGTTTTTTTGAACCACTTGCAAAGAAAAGCTCTTTGAAAAGGCGCAAAAGCTAGCTACAGAAAACACAAATGTCAAGAGCAATTTCTTCATTTATTCCGCTCCTCTTTACTTTTATCGGTTTTTTTTACTTGAACATTAGCGAAAACAGCGCTACAATTAAAGGCGGTGGGGAAAAATTGAATCGTAGTGAAACTAAGCTATACATTATAGGCGCGGGCTTTGCGGGCCAAATGATTGCCGACGACATCAAGCGCAAAAAGATCTTCGGCAAGACCACGGCCTTTATCGACGACGACAAAAACATCATCGGCGCCAAAATCGACGGAGTTCCAGTATTGGGCCCCATCGACAACATCGCGCCCGCGCTCAATCCCGCTCCCACAGACGAAGCGATTTTGGCAATTCCTTCCGCCGGCGTAGAGCGAATAAAAGAAATCTACGAAATCCTAAAAAAGAGCGGCTTTGTAAAAATCAAGATTCTTCCTGCCATCAGCCAGGTTGTCAACGGAACGGCCCACTTGGTGCAGGCGCGCGAAATTGACCCCTTGGACATTTTGGGCCGCACGCCGGTCACGATTTCTTTAAAAGAAAGCCTGGCCTACCTTCGCGGAAAGCGCGTCTTGATTACAGGAGCCGGCGGTTCCATCGGTTCGGAACTGAGCCGCCAATTGCTTAGCGGCGGAGCCGAGCGCCTTTACCTTTTTGGCCACGGAGAAAATTCCATCTATCAAATAGACCGGGAACTGCGCCTCTTGCAACAAGAAGGCGTTGGAGAAAAGGCGACAATCGTTCCTATCATAGGCGACATGAAGGACAAGGAGTACACCCGCTACATAATAAAGCAGACAAAGTGCGACGCAATCTTTCACTGCGCCGCCTACAAGCATGTCCCGATGATGGAAGAAAACCCCGTGGCCGCCGTAGAGAACAATGTTTTTGGAACGAAGAACCTCTTGGACGCCGCGCTGGAATTTAACGTAAAGCGCTTTGTCTTGATTTCCACCGACAAGGCCGTGCAGCCCGTAAGCGTTTACGGCGCGTCAAAATACCTTTGCGAAAAATTGCTTTTGCAGGCGGCCGAAAAAGCGTCAAAATCGCAGGCCTTTATGTTCGTGCGTTTTGGAAACGTTCTTGGTTCGCGCGGCTCGATCTTGCCCTTGTTTATGGAACAAATTAAAAACGGCGGCCCAGTCACGGTGACGGATCCAAACATGGAGCGCTACTTTATGACGATTCCCGAAGCCTGCTCCCTGGTTTTGCAAACAGGCGGCGTCGGCGTGAACGGCGAATCCTACTTGCTGGACATGGGCGAACCAATAAAGATAAAGGATTTGGCCGAGCAAATAATCAAGTTCAGCGGCTTGGAAGTTGGAAAAGACATCGAAATAAAATATACCGGCGCGCGCAAGGGCGAGCGGCTTACAGAACCCCTTTGGCTCAAGGAAGAAAATCCGGAGCCTACGGCCTTTCCAAAAGTTTTGCGAATGGACAACTCGGCCAAAAACAATTTTTCGCTGGACGAACTTTTGCAAAAGCTAAAGCCGATTTGCTTTGCAGGCCAAGACGCCGCCGACTTTAAGATTTACCGAAACGCAAAGGAACTAAAAAACATTCTTTGCGAGGCGCTTCCTTCATTGAAAGAGTTCTACGCAAAAGGCGAAAAAGGAGAATAAAATGGCGGATTGCGATTCACTGAAAGTTCCTTTTTCCAAGCCATCAATCTCAAAGGAAGAAGAGATTGGCGTATTGGACGTTTTGCGCTCCGGCTGGCTTACAACCGGAAAGCACGCGCTGGCCTTTGAAAAAGAATTTTCGTATTACATGAACAAGGTGGACGACTCCGTCATCGCCCAAAGAAAAGCGGCGGGCCTTAGCTCAAAGGACGTCATCAACCTTGCGGTGAACAGCGCCACAAGCGGAATGGTTCTCGCGATGGAAGCGTGCGGAGTCAAGGAAGGAACGGCCGTAATAACAACGCCCTACACTTTTGTCTCAACCGCCGCGTGCGCAAAGCATTTGGGCGCCGAAGTTTTGTTCGCCGACATAGAAAAGGACTCCTACTCGATTGATGTTGACAAAGTCGAATCCCTTTTGGCCGCCGACAAGAAGAAAAAGATTGTCGCCGTCGTTCCAGTCCACATCGCCGGAAACGTTTGCGACATGGAGCGCTTGGTTCAATTGGCGCATAAATACAAGGTAAAGGTAATCGAAGACGCGGCGCACGCTTTTCCGTCGTTGACCAAGTTAGGATATGCAGGAACGATTTGCGACGCGGGCGTTTTTTCGTTTTACGTCACAAAGACCATGACCACCGCGGAAGGCGGAATGGTTTGCGTCCGCGACCAAGCTTTGGCCAAGCGCATGACCGTGATGAGAATGCACGGAATGGACAGAACAACTTGGGACCGCTACACAAGCCCGCGAGCCAGCTGGGAATACGACATCGTTGACGCCGGCTGGAAATTCAATTTGCCGGACTTGTTGGCCGTCATTGGCCGCGTCCAGCTTGCAAGGGCGGACGATTTTTTTGAAAGGCGGAAAAAAATCGTTCAAATCTACAACAAAGAATTTTCAAAGCTGGATTTTGTCCAGCTTCCGCCCGACGGAGACGGAAACGCTTGGCACTTGTACCTTGCGCGCCTAAACCTAAAGGCTCTAAAAATAAACCGGGACGAATTTGCCTTGGCCTTGCAAAAAGAAGGAATCGGAATCTCCGTCCACTTTATTCCCCTATTCCACTTTAAGTATTGGCAAGGCCTTGACCCAACGTTCAGGGCAAAGAATTTTCCAAACGCGGAAAGGCAATACAAAAGAACGATCAGCCTGCCCCTTTGGCCGGACATGACAGAAGCTATGGCAAAACAAGTTGTCGCGGCCGTTAAAAAGATTGGAGAAGCCAACCATGCCTGAAAAATCGCAAACGCAAATCTCAAAGAGTTGGTACAGCGACCTTGAGCGGGACGGCATGATTTTCGCCAAAATCATTCGCTCCCCAAAAAGGGCCGGCCTCTTAAAAAGCGTTGAGATAAAGGATTTGCCAAAAGATTATTATTTGATCGACGCGAAAAACTTTCCAGGAAAAAACTCGATAGAAACGCTTGGCGTTACAACCGAAATCTTTTGCTCCGAAAAAATTTTGTACGAAGGCCAACCGATAGCGATTTTGGCCGGCCCGGACAAAAAGGACTTGGAAGAATGGGCCGCAAAAGCAAAGATAGAAATAGAAGCCTTGACCGAGCCCGCCGAAAAGGCAATTCTTTCGCAAAAACGCATAGTCTTGGGCGGCGGCCGGCAGAAGAACGTTCAAAAATACTTTAACAAGGCGGCCCTTAGAGTCCAAAACAAGTGGGTCTACAACTTGGATTCCACCGAAGCAAGCGAGACAAACGGCGCCCTTTGCTACATGGCCAAGGACGTGCTGACAGTGAACACGCCGACCCAATGGCCCGGCCACTTGATAAAAAACCTTTCTTCGGTCTTTTCGATTCCAGAAGAAAAAATTTTTGTCAACAAGACAATTTCTTGCGAACCGAGCGTCAACAGCCTTTGGGGCAACACCCTTTTGGTCTGCCAAACATGCGCCGCGGTCATTGTCGCAAAAAAGCCCGTAAAGCTTGTCTATAGCCGCGAGGAAGACGACAAGTTCATTTCCAACACAGGCGAAGTCGCGATCACCCACAAGACCGCCTTTGACAAGGACGGCATGATACAAGCGGCGACGATAGACATCGACTTTGACGCCGGCGCATTCAACCCTTTTGCCGAAGAAATCATAGACCGCCTTACAATCGCCAGCGTAGGCGTTTACAACTTTGACAATTTGGAAATCAACGCGGTGGCCAGGGCTTCGCAAAAGCCGCCGGCATCGGTCAACGTTGAAACCATTGACGCCCAAGCCTTTTTTGCCTTGGAATGCCAGCTGCAAAAAGCGGCCGACGTGGCCGGCTTTTCGCCGGGAGAGCTTAGGGAAAAGAACTCGAAAATTTTGAACAAGCAAGAGTCAAAGATGCCTTTCAACATCAGCATAGAAAAGGGAGCGGAATCCCTTGAAGCGATTTTGAGGCAAAGCGACTTCCAGCGAAAATTTGTCACCAACAAAATCAACGCGTCCTTTGTATCTGACAGCATAAGGCCGCGAGGAATCGGCCTTTCCACCGCCTATGACGCGAGCGGCTATTACGGAACAAGCATTTTTGAATGCGACCAAAAAATGGAGGCGACCCTTCAAAAGGACGGAAGCCTTGTAATCCACGCGGTCACTCCTTCAAAAACAATTTTGGAAATTTGGAAAAACGAAGCGGCGGAGATTTTGCAAATCGATCCCAAAATGGTAAAAGTAAACTCTGACTTTAGCCTTAAGGACGACCCCCTTATTCCCGAAAACTTTTATTCCAACCTTTCGATAATGACAAGCTTGCTAAAAAAATGCTGCCAAGGCATCCAGACAAAAAGATTCCGCTCGCCCCTTCCAATAACAGTAAGCAAGGCGATCACAAAGACGCAAATAAAGCAATGGAACAAGAACCGCTTTAAGGGAACGCCATTCAACTCAACGTCTTTTATCGTAGTGGCGCTGGAACTTAACTTGGACACTTGCGTCTACAAACCCGAAATAAAAAACATTTGGGTTGCCGTGAGCGCCGGAAAAATTTTGGCTGGAAAAGAAGCCGAAAGCAAAATAAAGTTTTCTATACAAAAAACTTTGGCGGAATTGATTCTTGGCGAAAAGCTTACGGCAAAGAACATTTTCATTTCGTTCGTGCAATCCGAGTCCGAGCCGGCGCAAATCGGAGGCTTGATAAAAAAAGCCTTGCCGGCCGCCTTTACATCCGCCCTTTCGCAAGCCTTGCGCTTGGACATACATTCAATCCCGTTAAAGAACGGCGAGCTTTTTAAAGCCGTCCTTGACCAAAAAGAGGCGGCAAAAGAAAAAGAAAGCGCGCAAAAGAAGGAAGGCGGCCAATGAAACTAACTTTGACAATCAATGAAGAAAAAACAGTCCTTGACGCCGATCCGGACATGACCTTGCTGGAATTGTTGCGCAGGCAAAAAATTCTTAGCGTAAAATGCGGCTGCGGAAAAGCAAATTGCGGCTCTTGCGCTGTCTTGCTTGACGGAAAGGCAGTCCTAAGCTGCTTGATTCCGTGCGGCATTGTCCGAAACAGCGAGATTGTCACAATGGAACATTTTTCAAAACAGGCCGCCTGCCAAGAAATACTAAAAGGCTTTGAAAAGGCCGGCGTTAACCTTTGCGGCTACTGCAATCCAGGAAAAATATTCGCCGCTTGGGAAATAATTTCGACATTTTCAAACCCCAACCGCGAGCAAATCGCCGAGCGAGTCTCCGACCTCAGGGAATGCTGCGCGGAGAACGACGCGCTTATCAACGGAATAATTTACGCGGCTCAAATCCATTTTGAAAAGGAAAGGATGAAGAAGAATGCAAAATAACAAAACTCTTTTCCTGGCAAAAAACGTTTCGGAAATCCTCTACCAAATCAAAAACGTCTCCGGCTTGGAAATTGTCGGCGGCTGCACGTCAATTTCGGACTTGCCCGAAAAGGCTTTGAGCGTCCGCGACGTGGCCGAACTTAAAATGATAAACCATCACGAGCGCTACATCGATTTTGGGCCGGCGGTTACGCTCAACCAAATATTGGAATTGGACAAAGAGCGCGTTCCGCAAATTTTGTCGGAAGCGGCAAAAAGCGTGGCAAACCATTTTGTAAGGAACATGGCCACTTTGGGCGGAAACATTTGCGGCTCGGTAAAAAATCCAAAGGCGATTAAAAGAAGCCTTTACGCTCCCCTCTTGGCCTTGGGCGCGAGCCTTAAGTTCCGCAACACAGAAAACCAAATGAGCGTCACGGTTCCATTCTCAAAATTCACAAGCGTCCAGCCCAAGCAGCTTTTGGTCAACATCCACATTCCCGCCGAAGATTGGGACGTTTCGGTTTACCGCCGTTCCGGCCCCACCGCAAAACTTACGGAAGACTCTTCGGCCTTTTGCTTTTTGGCAAGAACCGACCAGGGCGTCTTGTCCACCGTAAAAATAGTTTTCTCGGGCTCGATTGTCTTCCAAGACAGCGAATTGGAGTCAAAGCTTTTGGGCGTAAAGCTTCCGCTAAACCAAAAGGCCATACAAGACTATTTGGCGGCGGCGCAAACGGCCTTTGAAAAGAGCTTTGAGCCGACAACGCCGAACATCGCGCGTCTAAAAGAAGAGTTTTTGAATTTTACCAGATACAGCTTGAACCAATTGACCTAAAAGCGCGCCGCGCTTCTTGGGCTTGCAAGAAATCTTGGTGCCTTCTTGGGCTTGCCTCAATTTTATTTTATCAGCATGCAGTCGCCGTAAGAGAAAAAGCGGTAGCGCTCTCGGACGGCCTCATTGTAGGCGGCCAAAATGTTTTCTCGGCCGGCAAAGGCGGACACAAGCATTATCAAAGTGCTCTCGGGCGTATGAAAGTTTGTGAACATTTGGTCAACGACTTTGAACTTGTAGCCGGGATACATAAAAATGCTTGTGCCGCGGGTCCCCGGCCGAATGAGGCCGTCCGCGTTTTGGTCGGTCAAAGCCTCATTGGCGGCGGACTCAAGGGTACGCACGCTAGTGGTGCCGACGGCAAGAATCGGGCGGCCGTCCTTTTTGGCTTGGTTTATTTTATTGGCGGCGTCGGCCTCTATCGTAAAAATTTCTTCGTGCATTTTATGGTCTTCGATTTGGTCTTCGCGGACGGGCAAAAAAGTGCCAAGGCCGACGTGCAAGGTTACAAAGACGCGCTCAACGCCTTTTTGGCTTAGGCGGCCCAGCATTTCTTCGGTAAAGTGGAGGCCTGCGGTAGGACAGGCGGCGCTTCCGGTTTGGTCTGCGTAAACGTTTTGGTAGCGCTCGCCGTCGCTGGCCTCGTCCTCGCGCTTTATGTATGGAGGGAGCGGAATGTGGCCGTTCTTTTCAAACCAGCCTTCCGTTATCGCAAAGTCAAACTTTAAAAGGCGAAATTCCGTTCCCGCGTTTTGAGGGTCGTCAAGGATTACGCCAACCGAGCCGTCGGGGAATTGGTATCGCATTCCGGCCTTTTGCTTTTTGGCGTTTTTTACCATTGTGTTCCAAACACAGCCTTCGCCAAAGGCCGCCTGGTTAAGGAACATAAACTCCACTTCGCGGCCGGTAGTTTCCTTTACGCCAAAAAGGCGGGCGCGGCGTACGCGGCTGTTGTTAAAGACCATCAAGGCACCGTCGTCAATCAAGCCCGGAAGGTCGTCCATTTTGTGGTGGGCCACAGCGCCGCTATTCCGTCCCAAAAGCATAAGGCGGTCCTGGCCGCGGACGGCGGATGGCCGCTGGGCGATAAGCTCTTCGGGGAGGTCAAAGTAAAAGTCAGTTCGTTTCAAAACAAGGATCCCTGGCCGCCTTTTCCAAGACGGTCTTTTATTTCAATGCCCAGCTGCTCGTAGGCGCGGGCGGTGACCATGCGGCCGCGGGGGGTTCTTTGAATCAAGCCGCATTGAATCAAGTAAGGCTCGTAGTAGTCTTCCAAAGTGTCTTGGCTTTCACCAATGCTTATGGCAAGCGTTTCCGCTCCGACCGGTCCTCCGCCAAAATTGTTTATGATGGAAAGCAAAATCTCGCGGTCGTATTTTTCCAAGCCAAGGTCGTCAATGCCAAGCCTCTTTAGGCCGCTCTCCGCGATTTCTTTTGTAATCACTCCGCTTCCCTCAATCTGGGCAAAATCGCGCATGCGGCGCAAAACGCGGTTGGCCACGCGGGGAGTTCCGCGCGAGCATTTTGCAAGCAAAAGAGCCGCGTCGTCGTTTATCTTTACGTCCAAAATTTTCGCCGACCTTTTTACGATGTCGGACAATTCATTGTGTGTGTAATAGTTAAAGCGCTGAACAATTCCAAAGCGGCTTATGAGCGGGCTGGAAACCATTCCCGCCTTGGTCGTCGCTCCTACAAGAGTGAATTTTGGAATCGGAATGCGGACAGTTCTTGCCGCCGCGCCCTGGCCGATTACCCAGTCAAGCTCGTAGTCTTCCATCGCGATGTAAAGCATTTCTTCGATGGCGGGCTTTAGGCGGTGAATTTCGTCAATAAAAAAAACGGTGCGAGGCGTTATGGTAGAAAGAATTCCCGCCAAATCTTTTGGCTTGTCCAAGGCGGGTGCGCTGGTCACCTTAAAGTCGGCGCCCAATTCGCGCGCGGTGATTTGAGCGAGGGTCGTCTTTCCCAAACCGGGCGGACCAATCAAGAAAAGATGGTCAAGCGCCTCTTGCCTGTCGCGCGCGGCTTGTATGAAAACAGAAAGATTTTTTTTGATTTCTTCTTGGCCCAAAAACTCATTTAAAAGCTGGGGGCGCAGGCTTCCTTCCTGCGCGTCGTCTGCCAAGGGAATTCCGGCGCGGACAATGTCCTGGTATTCGTCGCTCATAAAAACCCAAAAGCCTTAGGCCAAGTCCACAAGCGCCTGGCGGAAAATCATCTCTTCTTTTCCGGAGTGCGATTTTGAAGTGAACTCCGCGTTTTCCATCAACTGTTCGGTGATTCTGTCAACGACTTCGGTAACGTCGCGCTTGTCGTAGCCCATGTCTACCAATGAATTTATTACGTCCTGGAATTCCGCCTGGTCCGTGTGATGGGCCGACTTTGTGGAATCTTCCAAGGTGAGCTTTCCTTTGAGGGTAAGCATGATTTTTGCGGCGGTCTTTTTTCCGATGCCGGAGACCGCTTCCAAAACTTCGGTGTTGCCGCCGTCAAGGGCTTCAACGAATTTTGAGATGCTGATATTGCTCAATATTTTTATCGCGCCCTTGGCTCCAACGCCTTCCACTTTAAGAAGGTCCAAAAAGATGTCGCGCTCTTCTTCTTTTGCAAAGCCAAACATTTTCATTTGGTCTTCGCGAACGTACATCCATGTGAAGATTCTCGCTGTCGAGCCGATGTCGCCCAATTCGTCAATCGCGCTGGCAGGAACGCTTATGTCCCATTCCCAGCCGTTCACGTCAAGGTGAACGGTGTTGTGCGCCTTGTAGGTAATCACGCCTTTTAAACTGTTGAACATTCTTCTATTCTAGCGCTTTTAGGGCGAATTTGCAAGCAAAACGCGCTTTTGCTAATTGTAATATCGACTGCGCTCTCTCGAGCGCTACTGGCAATAGCGCCAAAAGATTGTCGGGTCAAGCCCGACAATGACAGGGCAATTTGTCATTCCCGCGCTTGATTGCCCGCACTCGCAAGAGCGCAGTTGAATAAACTTCAACTAGCAAAATGGAGCGCAGCGACATACGCGGGAATCTTTCCGCCTAATTGAGGCCGGGTATTGAAGTGTTGATGTGGGTTATCGCGCCTGCAAGCGCGTCGGCGGCGTGGTCCGGTTTTGGAGGGGTCGGCAAGCCCAAGAGCAGCTGCACATACCGTTCCACCAACTCCTTGTCGGCGGCTCCGCTTCCCGTTACGGCTTGCTTGATTTGATTTGGCTTGTATTCCCCCAGGGGAACGCAATTTTGGGCCAGGCATAAAGTGGCCACGCCGCGGGCCTCGGCGACCGACATGGCGCTAGTTTGGTTTTTCGCAAAGTAAAGGGTTTCCATCGCGGCTTCGGATGGCTTGAATTCTTGGATTACCGCGTTAAGATGGTTGTAGATATGCAAAAGCCGCGTTCCGTGGATTTCGGACGCGGCCGTTTCTATCACGCCGTATTTAACCAGCGTAAATTTGTTGCCGTTCCAGTCAATGATTCCCCAGCCGGTGTTGGCCAGGCCGGGGTCAATGCCCAAGACGCGGCGGATTTTTGGCATTTGCCTTTCCTTACTCTTCGGGAACGAAGTCTTCAGGATATTCTACAGTTGTGTAGACGTTCTGAACGTCGTCGTTGTCCTCAAGCTTGTCAATCATCTTCTGGACTTTGGCGGCTGTTTCCTTGTCTACAGGCTGGTAGGCTTCGGGAACCATTCCGACTTCGCCAGAGAGGGACTCGAATCCCTTGGCTTGCAAGGCTTCCATAACGCCCGCGAAGGTTTCCTGGCTTGTTGTTACAGTGATGATTCCGTCCTCGTTCTCAACGTCGTCGGCGCCGGCTTCAAGGGCAACTTCCATAACTTCGTCTTCGCTTACTTTCTCGGCGTCATAAGTGATTGTTCCCTTGCGGCTGAACATGCGGCTTACAGAACCTGTTGTTCCGAGGTTTCCGCCGTTCTTGTTGAAAATGTTGCGAACGTCAGCAGCGGCGCGGTTCTTGTTGTCGGTCAAAACTTCGACCAAAACGGCGACTCCGCCCGGAGCGTATCCTTCGTATACCATTTCTTCGTAGTTAGATCCGCCGTCTTCGCCTGTTCCCTTCTTGATGGCGCGCTCAATGTTGTCCTTGGGCATGTTTGAGGCGCGGGCCTTAAGGATGGCCGTGCGCAAGCGGGGGTTAGAGTCGGGATCGCCGCCGCCCATGCGAGCCGCGATTGAAATTTCCTTAATGAACTTTGTGAAAAGCTTTCCGCGCTTGGCGTCCGCGATTCCCTTGGCGTGTTTGATTGTCGCCCATTTACTGTGTCCTGACATAGAGGATCTCCTATATTGAAAAAATTTATAAGCGTGTAATGCTAGAGAATTATTCTACCATAAATAAATGGAATTGGTCAAGGGCTGTTGCCCTTGTTGCGTAGAAGGAACTTATTGACGTTTGCGCCGTTGGCGCATAGGCATCAATAGCCGCTAGAAAAATATCGCAGTACGCTGTATAATGGAACAATGGTAATCGCGGAAATCGGGACATCGCACGAGGGCTCTCTGGAAAAGGCCAAAAAATTAATTGACGCGGCAAAAGAAGCCGAGGCCGACGCGGTTAAATTCCAGTGGGTCATCGCGGACGAAATTTTGCACCCAAAGACCGGCTTTGTCGACTTGCCCACGGGCCGCATTCCCCTTTACGAGCGCTTTAAGCAGCTGGAATGTCCGCCCGACTTTTACGCGCGAAGCTTGGAATACGCGCGCTCGCTGGGCCTAAAATGGATTTGCTCGCCATTCGGACTAAAAAGCCTTGGGCTTCTTTTGGAACTAAAGCCAGACGCGGTAAAAATCGCCTCGCCGGAACTCAACCATTTTCCGATGCTCAAGGCATTGAGCCGAGCGCGCCAAGAGAACGGCGAACTTAAATCGAACGAGGCGGCCGCAATTCCCGTAATCGTGTCCAGCGGGGTTTCAAAGCAAGGCGACATAGAGGCCGCCCTTGCCATTTTAGGAACAAGGGGCGTCAGCCTCCTCCATTGCATTACAAGCTACCCCGCTCCCGAAGAAGAATACAACGTCCGCCTTATCGCCGCGCTCAAAAAGCAGTACGGCGTGGAATGCGGTCTTAGCGACCACAGCCTTGACCCGGTCTTGGTTCCCTGCCTTGCCGCTTCGCAAGGCGCGACTGTTTTTGAAAAACACATAACGCTTAGCAAAAAGACAAGCGGCCTTGACGACCCGGTGGCCCTAGAGCCCGAACAATTTTTGCAAATGACAAAGGCGCTGAAGCAATGCCAGGCCGCCATAAATCGCTATGGTCCAGAGCGCGGCGAAAAAGAAATCATCGCTCAAATGAGCGAGCAATACGGAAGCGGCCGCGTCCAAAAGGTTTTGGGGAACGGAATCAAGGCGCTTGCCCCGGCGGAAGAAAAAAATTACGGCCGCACAAACAGAAGCCTTCATTACATGAAAGCCTTTGAAGCAGGCCACATATTGCGCGCCGAGGACGTTGGCGTTTTGCGGACAGAAAAAATTTTGTCGCCGGGAATCGGCCCGGAGCATTACGAAAGCGTCATAGGAAAAAAATTGGCCCGCGCGGTCGAAGACGGAGCGGGCGTTCAGCTTGAAGACATAACGGAATCATAGGAAACGCTCATGGACACTTTAGAAAAACTGATGTTTCTCCAAATTAAATTCTATCACTATACGGCAATGATTTTATGTAATTCTCCATAAAGTGATAATTTGGATTGCCGTCAGCATCTATGGGCAATCTTAAAACCAAATCATTGTATTTTTCTTCTGTAACTTTACGCCCATAGGAAAACTTATAACGATTTGCATTTAAAATTGTAGCAAGAAAAATATATACATAGGTGTTTCCGAAATCTTTATTTTTCAGTAACAGAATCTTTGCCGAATCACCTACAACACAACCATTTTTCTGAAAAGCAACGAAGCCTGCTGTGCCTGTACGCGCAACGGTAAGACAAGGTTCATCCGTTAAAGTATAATTCATGTCTTTGCAATAATTCTTCTCTATGAATCCCAAAACGCCGTTATTGATTTCTCCGCTTTGAATGGCGGGAAAATCTCCTGGAAATTCTTCAATTTCTTCTTTCTTTATGCCTTTCCCATTTTGAATTGTGAAAATATCAAAAATTTTAAAGGATTTCCATTCTTTGATAAACAGCTCTGGAGTAGAAGGGGGATTATTCAGTTTTATGGATAAGTCTGTAGCTCCAATCAAGACTTCATATGAAAAAAAACTGCGTACAGATTTTTCAAAATCACTTTGACATAGTTTTTCATAGTCAGTATTCATGTAAGCTTCACAGAGCCATTCATCATTCCAATTAATACAAGCCCTTGCGGTTAATCCAGTTTCTATATCTCTGTTTCGATAAAGTCTTAACCATTCTTTTTCTATTTTTTCCCAGCGAGAAAAGAAATCAACACGCCCAAATTTATGTTTTTTTACAAATCCATCATCCTTGTAATATCCAAAAAATGTTTCCTGCGTACTGTCGTGTGGTGTGTGGGCTTCCCAGACCATGACACACACATTCGTTCCTGTAGGATAGAAAATATCATCCGGCATACTGAAAACAGCTTTTAGCGTATGTTTTTTGAAAAGCCGCTCTCTGGTTGCCTTAAACTTAGTACCGATTGCGCAGCTCATCGGAACAACAACACAGCCGGTTCCGCCCGGAACAAGAATATCCAGCAGATGTTCTGTAAACTCTAACTCTTCCTTATCGTCTTGCGAATAAGGGGGATTTATAAGACCGATATTAATGTTCTTCTGTTTAAGTTCTTTTGTTATCTGCTCGTTGAAACAATCGCCTTTATATATGTTTGATTTGCCGTCTTTTCTGATAATCATGTTTGCGATTGCCAGTGTATAAAGCCCGTCATCAAATTCAACGCCATACAATCCTTCTTTTCTGATTTTTTCAACTTCCTGAGAATTTGCATTCTTGAACATACGGTTCATAGCAGTAACAAGGAATGAAGCTGAGCCGCAGCAAATGTCAACAACACGGCTATTTTTGTTAACGCCTGCCAAATCACACATAAATTCAGTAAGATGCTGCGGAGTAAGCACAATTCCAAGTCCGCTTCCATCCCCACCAGAATACTTGATGAATTCATGATAAAAAACTCCCAGCGCATCGAGCGTAGAATCAGCATAGTTCATCATCGGCTTTATTTTCATTTCTAATTGTTCAACATACCATGTAATTGACTTTTTATGTCCGAGAGGAATTTCCGCAAACTTTGTATTATCCTGCAATGTTTTGAAGACCTGCTTTATATAGTCAATTCTGTTATTTTTTATGTCACTTCCTGCAAGCACATTTTCAATCGCAGTTTGAATGTTTTGGATGACAAGTTTGTAAGAAGTGAGCGCAGAATATGACTTGCAAAAATCATCGTTATTCAATGCGATTAATATTCCTGCAATAAAAATTGGTTTATGAGCTTCCGTAACCTTTATTTCACGAAGCGCATCATGCATTATTATCGCAGTTTCTCGAATTTCATCAAGAGAATAATTCTTTTGAAGTTTATTTCCTTTTATTAATTCAATATAATTCTTCGGCTCCAAAACAATGTCTCGAGCTTTTAGAAGTTCCTGAAAACTTGATTGTCCTTTTACCCAATAGAACGCGCTGACTTTAATATCATCTTTTTTAGTTCCGCTTATGGCAACAGCAACTACATTGTATTCTTCTTTGAGGTATTTTGCGTAATAGAGGACGCCGTCAACGGCAAAATTTTTTGGGCGACCATAATTTTCGGTGGCATGTTTCTTTACCGAATTTTTGCATTCAACAACTATAATTGTAGAGGCATCGTCATTGAAGGTTATTACATATTCGGGTTTTGCCTTGCCGTTACCGCCAAGGGTATAATCTGACAACGGACAGTCACTTGGTTTTCCGCCGGCTTTTTTGAGCAAGGCGTCAATTTTATCCACGGACTCTACATCGCCTTGCGGAAAGACAAAGCCAAAAGGGTTCTTTCCCAACACACATTTCATTTCATGAAGAGTTAAACTTTCTGTATACTGTTCTATAGCCATAGGCACCCCTCTACGCAATTATAGCGTAAAAATTTGATTTATTAAAGTCCTAAAAGCCATTTTCAAGAAAAAAAACTTTTATCAGATCAACATAAAAGGATTTGAAACTATCTCCTAAAATATAGTATAATATCTTTACATAAAGGAGGAAATATGCCATTAAAACAATATGAAATAAGCGGCGATTTTGAATACACGCCGCCAGAAACAGAGTATGACGTTTGCGACATTCCAGCACAATGTCTGACAGATGAAGTAATAGGCAAAATCATAAACGCAGCCTACGAATGCGGTTACGAATATATCAACAACATCGCAACCAGCTACTATGATAACATCGCGCATTTGATTTTCAGAAAAATCAAGGAAGGGCGCTAAATGTTTTGGGACAAAGTTGCGGGGTTGTATATAGGAGGCCAAAATGAGCTATTGGTTTGGAAAGGAAATTTTTAAGCTGGGATTTGGCCTTATGCGCTTGCCAAAAAACGCGGACGGGAGCATTGACGTCGCGCAGACAAGCCAAATGGTTGACCGATTTTTGGCGGCGGGCGGAACTTACTTTGACACGGCCTACATTTACGACTACGGAAAGTCCGAGGAGGCCACAAAGCTGGCCTTGGTTGACAGGCACCCGCGCCAAAAGTTCACCCTTTGCACAAAGCTCAACGCGGCCGTCGCGGCAAACGAGGCAGAGGCAAAGCAGCAATTCCACACAAGCTTGGAGAGGACGGGCGCGGGCTACTTTGACTACTATTTATTGCACTCGCTCCAGCGCAACAACATTCAAAAATACGACGACTTTAAAATTTGGGACTTTGTAAAGGCCAGACGCGACGAAGGCTTGATAAAGCATTGGGGCTTTTCGTTCCACGCCGACCCTAAATTTTTGGACGAGCTTTTGACAAAGCATCCCGACACGGAATTTGTTCAGCTTCAAATAAACTACGCCGACTGGGAAAACCCCGGCGTTCAAGCCCGCGCCTGCTACGAGGTTGCCCGCAAGCATGGCAAGTCAATCGTGGTAATGGAGCCGGTCAAGGGCGGAACGCTAGCCAAGCCCCACCCCGCCGTCCAAGAAGTCTTAAAGGCCGCCGACCCAAAGGCCAGCTTTGCCTCTTGGGCAATCCGATACGCGGCGAGCATGGAAGGAATCATGACGGTATTGTCGGGCATGAGCGACTTGGCGCAAATGGACGACAACCTTTCCTACATGAAAAACTTTACGCCGCTCAGTCCAGCCGAGCAAGAAACGATTAAAAAGGCGCAAAAGGCCTTGGAAAAAGACAAGTCGATCCCCTGCACCGCCTGCCATTACTGTACCAAAGGCTGCCCGGCGCAAATTCCGATTCCTGACATTTTTGCCGTAAAGAACGACGAGGCCAAAAGCCCCAGCTGGGACCACGGCCAGGGCCGCTACGCCATCGCCACGCAAGGAAAAGGCAAGGCAAGCGCCTGCGTCGAATGCGGCCAATGCGAAGGCGCCTGCCCCCAGCACCTTGAGATAATCAAGCTGCTCAAAGACTGCGTTGGAATGGAGCAAAACAATTGATGAAACGAATTTTTACTTTCGCTCTCGCCGCGGCATTGTCGGCCGCCCTGGACGCAACGCCGCAAGGAAAACTCGCGCGCGTGGGCTACTACGAAAACGAAGTCTTCCAAGAAGGCGTGCAAAAAGGCTCTGTAAAGACCGGCTACGCCTACGAGTATTACCAAAAGCTTTCGGAATACACCGGCTGGAAATACGAATACGTCTACGGCGAGTTTGGCGACTTGTACCAAATGCTCTTGGACGGAAAGATTGACTTTTTGGCCGGGCTTGCATGGCGAGCCGACCGCGCCGGCATCATCGGCTACCCCGACGCTCCGATGGGAAGCGAAAACTACAATCTGGTCAAGCGCGCCTCGCAGGACCAAATCACCGCCGCCCCCGCGACTCTTAACGGAAAAAAATCGGCGTCTTGGACAGCGCGATGGCCGGCGTCTTGGACGACTTTTTAAAGGCGCGCGCGATCAAGGCCGAAGTAATCCGCTTTAACGACTACGAGCCGCTTTTTGAAGCCTTTGACAAGGCGGAGATTGACGTTTTGGCCGCGGAAGGCGACGGCGCCTACGGAAGGACAAACGCGGAGCTTTTATACCCTTACGGATTTTCGGACTACTACCTATGCGTGGCAAAAAATAAGCCGGAGTTTTTAGCCGAGCTTAACGCGGCGCAGACCGAACTTTTTAAGAACGAGCCAAATTACATAAACTCGCTAAAAAGCAAATACTATCCTGTAAGCGTCGCAAGCCGAGCCTTTAGCGCCGCCGAAAAAAAATGGCTTTTGGAAAACACAAAGGCACGCGTGGGCTACCTTAAGGATTACCTTCCCTACAGCGGAAGAGGCAAAGACGGAAAGGCCACTGGACTAGTCACCGACGTAATGGCGAGAATGTGGGAAGGCCTTGGATTGCAGAACATAGAAGTTTCGTACGAAGGCTTTGACAGCTACGACCAAATGACGGCCGCGCTCGCTTCAGACAAAATCGACATAGCCTTTCCTGTGGGCGGAGGCTTGTACTATTCCGAGGAAGGCGGAATCTTCCAGTCAACGCCGCTTGTTTTCGCGGTCACGGAACTTGTCCACAAGGGCGAGTACACGGAAAAGACGACGGAGCGTTTCGCGGTCAACGATAACAACCGCATGCAGTATTACTTTGTAAAGACCTATTATCCAAACGCAAAAATAACTTTCTACAGTTCCATCGACGCCTGCCTTAAGGCCGTCAAAAACGGAGAGGCTGACGAAAAATTATTGGACAAAAGTCGCTTTATCATTTAGAATAATGTAATTAAGGAGGTGTCTTTATGGCAGCAATTTCAATTCAAAAGAGGGAGCCGCTTTCGATTCCCGTTCAGGCGGGCGCGACAATTCTTGCGATTGTGGCGGCGGTAGTTGTTCCGCAGATTTTTCACTGGATCGGAAAAGTTTCCGGCGCGGGAACGGCGCCAGGAATCGCCTTTAGCCCCATGCACCTTCCGATTATTATTGTAGGATTTTTGGCGGGCCCCATCGCGGGAGCCTTGTCGGGACTTTTGGGTCCGGTCGCGTCCCACTTTCTTTCCGGAATGCCAGGCGGAGTCCAGCTTCCGCTTATGATGGCGGAACTTTTTGGCTACGGCTTGGCGGCAGGACTTTTGCGCTCAGTCAAAGCGCCGCTTTTGGCAAAGACCCTGGCCGCGATGGTTTTTGGCCGCGTTCTTCGCATGCTTGCCTGCATGGTCGCCTTTTACGGCTTTGGCCTTGAAAAAATCGCGCCCCTTGGCATTTGGAAAAGCATTCCCCAGTGCCTCCCGGGAATCATTTTGCAGCTTGTGTTGATTCCGCTAATCGTATTCCGAGTGGAAAACGCGGACAAGGCGCTGTTGATGCAATCATCATGACGCTCATCATCACTTGCTGAAAATTTAACAAAAGAACTGATTTATGGAATATATTTTCACAGAAAGAGCGCATTTAATGTGTCCGAACATGTGCTTTGGAATAGTAATTTGCATAAACAAAGAACTTAATGAAAACAAGATAGCCGATACCGTGAAAAGGCTTTCTGCGGCTCATCCTTTTCTCAGGGCGCTTATTTCACATGAAGAACATGGAAACAGATTCTTTTATGATGTAAAGGAAGACTCGCAGGTAGAGTTTTCGCTCTGTTCCGGTAATGGTTTGAATGTAGATTCACCTGAGATTATTGCTGAATTTGAGAGAATCACTTCGAGGGATTTTGATCTTTTCAGAGAAGGAATGCTAAAGATTTCTGTCTGGCCATCGGGCAGTAAAACTATCGTACTTATGGTTTTCCATCATCTTCTTGCAGATGGACGTGCAGCCCTGGAACTTTCAAAAGAATTCGCGGATTATTATGCGCTTGAAAAACAGCCTGTATTTGCGGAAGAAAAGCTTATATCATCTGCTGCGGAATTCCCTGAAAACTCACGTCTTTCATTTATCAGCAGATTGCTCGTAAACAGAGCAAACAAACAGTGGAAGAAAGAAAATAAAAGACTGACCTTCGAAGATTACCACCACTTTGCAGATGATTTTCTCAAAAATGATAAGGTAAAACATAACCTGTCTGTTTTTCAAATCGATGAAACTAACAGTATCGCAGAAAAATGCAAAGCGGAAGGCATAACGGTAAACGATTATCTTCTGGCAAAACTGTTTACCGAAGATAAAACCAGAAGAATTGTTATAGCAGCGGATCTCAGAAAATCCTTAAAATGTTATAATCCCGGGGCAATGGGAAATTATTCCACAGCTTTTTCTGTTGAGATTAATAATTTCGATGATGATCTTTTTGCAGTTGCAAAGCAAGCGCATGATAAAGTTCGAATAACAGCTGCAAAACCGTCAGCGCTTTACCTTGCGCTGCAATGCTATGCAGCTCTTGAGCCAGGTCTGCTGGATGCGGCCATGATGGCAAGCAAAGGCAAGTTTGAAAGTAAAGCTGCTGAGTTCATAGGCAAAAACTTCTTCCACCTGGACAGCCCGGAAGGATACAGCATCACAAATCTCGGAAAAACAGAAAGCGCTGTAATAGAAGATGCATACTTCATTCCGCCTGCTTCGCCCGCAATAAAGAAAACATGGGGCGTGCTTACAATGAACGGCAAAATGAGAATATGCGCAAGCGAACGATAAGAATCTGGATTATATAACTTTTTTATTTTCCGTTTTGTAAATTTACAAACTTCTCAAACGCTAGGCGGGGATAATTATCCTGTTAATGCAGAAGGCGCGCGCGATTCTCTTGTCACTGGCTGCCGCTTTGACGTGCCTGCCGACGGAGAGTCTGCGCTAAAAGAAGCGCGCGGCATAAAAGAAATCATTATAGAAGAAACAATCGCCGACCCTTCCAAAACGCAAATAATTTGCCCCAAAACACCTGTATAGCGCAAAAAAACACTATAAAAAAAACTTTTGCTATTTGCGAAAACCGCGCTATAATTATATCGCTCTTGATTGAATCTGCAAACAAACTTTTTTACTAGGAGAAGATTATGGGAATTTATTTTAAGAAAATATTGAAATTTGGGGCGACAGCGCTTTTGTTTTTAATGTCGCTTATGGCGGTTGCTTGCAATAATTCAAGCGACACTCCGTTCATTCCATTCATTCCATCGAGCAAGGGCGGAAAGGTTGTTGAGAGCAAGCTTATTCAAAGAGACTCTTTTAATGACATTATTGCCGCTCAACAAAAAGCCGGCAACACCGCCGCCGTTCAAGAATTAAAGCAAAAGAAGCAAAAATATCTTGAGAACTTCAAAAAGTCAATGAAGAAGAAAGTTGCAAAAAAGAATGTTGTATTAAAGAGCAAAGCCAGCAACACTCCGAATAAAATTTTGACCAACGAAAGCGAGGTTGACGCGTTTTTTAATTCATTCGGAATCGACGAGCTTTGTCCTTGGGTCGCAACCTACACTCTAAAATATACGACGACAAGCGCGAGTGGCGAGCCAATAACGGCGTCAACGAGGGCGCTCGTCAATTATGGCGAAGTATGGCCTTTTACATGGTATGCGGAGACAGACATCGTCCTTCTTCACTGCCATGCCACGCAAATGCAAAACAGCGCGATACCTACGTCACAAAGCGGTTCTGGCGCAACAGAATGCGGACTTTTGTATTTTGAAGCCTGGAATGATGTTATGGTCATTTCGCCGGACTACGAGGGCTATGGCGCGACAAAAGACAGGGTCCACCCATATCTTATTCAGGATGTCACCGCCCAACAGTGCTATGACGCCGCTCGCGCCGCTTATAATTGGAAGCAAGGCGAAGATGGCGACGGCAATGACTTAAACGGTTTTGAGGACGACTTTTACACTGTTGCGGCGGGTTATTCTCAGGGCGGCTCTGTGGCGCTTGCCGTTCAAAGATACATACAAAACAATGATTCTGGCAATGTATTGCGTCTTAAAGGCTCTTTGTGCGGGGACGGGCCTTACGACCCGTTTGCCACATACAGCAAATACGCCGACGACAATTATCAGATGTATCTTCCAAGCGTAATCATTTTGATTTTGCGCGCGTATCTTTATTACTATAAGGATTCCTATCTCAAGGGCTTTACTGTGGAAGATTACTTAAAGCCGGAAATTATTCAAGCGCTAAAGGATAATGCCCCTGACGGGAAAGGCAATGTGTGGGGAATGGTTGATTCAAAAACAAAATCAACCTCGGATGTTGACGGAGTGCTAAAAAAAGCTGCCGGAAAGGAAGGAGAATCTTATATTTCTGTGTCCGACGTGATTACAGCAAAGGCAATGGATGAAAAATCTGACGCTTACAAGGCTCTTAAAGCGGCTCTTGACACCAATAATTTGACAGACAAATCAACATGGAATGGCGGAAAGAATGATAAAATAACCGCCGCCATGCATTGGCAGGGCGACGACGCCGTTCCGTATAAGAACAGAGAGTCTTTAAACAACAATCTCACCGTTAAGGATAAAGGTTGGAGCAAGGATGCAACAGACGTTATTCAAACACTCGCTAATTTTCTTTCACTCATGGGAATATCTGACTCGTTGGATGATGTTAAGACACTTATTGAAGACGATCCATATGTCCGTAGCGGCAATCATGTTGCCGCAGGAAAACTCTTCTTTTTAGGAAATATATCATGTAGAATGGATTATAAGAGTCTGGATTGAGCTTGGACGTTTTGTCAAAGCGCCCGTCGCGCGAACAACCTTTGCGTTGGTCTTAGCCGAAGCGCCGGAATGAACGCCCACCTTTCAAAGCCTGTCGAGCCCGAGGACTTGTACAAAACGCTCGAAAATCTTATTGCGGAATCATGATTCCGCCAAAGTAGACGGGAGCGCCGTCAGAGTCAGTCATGATAAAGCCGTGGGTTGACAAGGCGACATAGGAGCCGTCGGGCTTCTTTATGCGGTAAACAATGGGAATCACGGAGCCGCTTCCGTGAAAAGTAGTTTGGATGGCCTCCCTATAAGCCTGCAAGTCGTCTGGGTGAACGTAGTCTTCCCAAATTTTATCGGCATGGTACATGTATTCCGACTTTAAGCCAAAGTCGTCGATAAGGGAAAGAGACCACCTTGAATAGTCGTAGCGCATGTCGCAAAGGTAAATGTAGCCGCCGCCGGCGACAGTGTGCAAGGCTCCGAACAAGCTGTCAAGCCTATGCTTATGATCTTCCGGAATTTCAACTTCGTCTCCATACTGGCTCTTAAGCTTTTCCATGCCCTTGCGAGATTTTATAAGATTTTTGTTTTCGTACATGTCGCGGTCGGCGCGCGCAAAAACGTCGGAAAAAGAATTGTCCTTATAGGGGTCGTAAACGGCCAAGCCCACGGCCAATTCCGGGCCGGACTTTAAGCGGCCGTTTTTTTCGGACATTTCCCTAAGCTCCTTTACAAACTGCTCGCGCCTGTCGTAGTCGTAGTCTGTCAAGACCGCGACAAACTCGTCGCCGCCTATTCTAAAGACAGGGCTGTGCTTAAAGACGTCGCAAATCATCCCGCTGGCGCGCTGCAAGGCTTCGTCTCCAAAAGCGTGGCCGCGGGTGTCGTTGAGCATTTTTAGGTCGTTCAAGTCGCACATCAAGACGGCAAAGTTAAAGTCATGCGAGCCCGTCCTTATCTTTCCGTCAAGGACTTGGGAATGTTCGGCGAAGGCGTTCTTGTTCTTTATGCCGGTAAGCTCGTCGAGTCTGGCCATGCGTTCCGCCGACAAAAGGTTTTTAGCCTGCGCTTCTTTTTCGCGGACTTCGTCGTCGATGTTTTCCATTCCGCAAATCAAATGCTTTTTGTCCTCGCACATTACCGTGACAAAGCGCGCGTACACCAGTTTTCCATCGCGTACCACGCGGCCGCTGACCGAATAGGATTTGCCCTTGGCGAGGTTCTTTAAGACGTTTTCCTTGTCGTGAATTTTGAGCATTTCCTCAAGGTCGTCAGGATGAACATAATTGTAGGCGTTCTTGCTGGCCGTCACAAAAAAGTCTTTTCCCTCTTTTGGAATGTTAACGCTGGCAAGAATCCTTGGATGTATGAATTCTATGTAATCATTGGTCTCAATGTCGACATAATATAGGCAGTCAAAATGCTTTGCCAAAGACGTCGCAATGTCGCTGAATACGGTTAAATCTACTTCCATAATATTTCAATTATAACATGGAATTAAAATTTGCGCCACAAAAATTGATTTTGAAATAAAAAAAAGGACTTCCTGTAAGGAAATCCTTTCTAAGCGGCAGAAGGGAGTCGAACCCTCGTCATCAGCTTGGAAGGCTGAGATAATGAGCCGTTATATGACTGCCGCAAATGTTTCTAAATATTAGCAAAATCGCGCGGTTTTGTCAAGAGCCGCTCGTAATTTTTTTTTTGCAAAACACTAATCGCTCGTTCGAGCGGATTTTCCAATTACGGCGCTCGCGCAAGGAAGCTCGCGCCTAATTGGAGCGGGCTTTAAGTATTGCGGCAGCCGCGTCCGCCGGGTCCAGGCCTTCGGTTTGCTCGCGGGTTTTGAGGTTTTTGAGGGTCAACTTTCCGTCGGCGGAAACGAAGATTCCCCACAAGACGCTTTTTGCCTCGGCAAGGGCATACTGCTGGTTCATCTTCTTTGCTTCGGGGAAAACTTCCACGCTTACGCCAAAGGAACGCAAGGCGGCGGCGGCCTTTTGGTTTTCTATCAAAAGCTTTTCGTCCTGGCAGAAGATTTCCGCGTCAAGGTAGGAGCCCTTCTTTCCCGCGATGCCAAGCTGTTCCATCGCCGCCATCAAGCGGTCAAGGCCGATCGAGCCGCCAACGCCGGGAATCCGTTCCTTGGTGTAAAGGCCGGCCAAATTGTCGTAGCGGCCGCCGGAGCAAACCGAGCCGATTGAAGGAAGGTCGTCCAAAAAGCTTTCGTAAACAAGGCCCGTGTAGTAGTCGAGGCCTCGGGTGATGCTGGGGTCAAGGACAAAGGAAGACGCGATGCCGGCGGCCTCAAGCATTTTGTAAACTTGCTTTAGGCGCTGGGTGTCGTCCCCCGCTCCTCCGCAAAGGCTTTCCATTTTTGCGATGGCCTGGTCAAAATTTTCCGAGGGGGAAACGTAGTCAAGAATTTTTTTGGCGGTTTCCGCTCCGCCCGTGATTTCTTCCAGTTCAGCCTGAACAGCGTCCTTTCCCACTTTTGCCAATTTGTCAACCGAGCGCAAGATGTCCTCGCTTTTGTCTTGAACGCCAAGGCCGGCCAAAAAGCGGTTGAAGGCTCCGCGGTGGTTTATGTGAATTTTAATTTTTTCGATTCCGATTGCCGAAAGCGCGGCCTTCATCGCGCAAAGGATTTCGGCGTCGCTTACGGCGGAATCGCTTCCAACCGTGTCGATATCGCACTGGACAAATTCGCGGTAGCGGCCGGCCTGGGGCTTTTCGCCGCGCCAAACCTTGGCTATGTGGTAGCGCTTGAAAGGAAAGGCCAGCTCGGCTTTGTGCTCGGCGGTAAAGCGCGCGAAGGGCACTGTAAGGTCAAAGCGCATGGCAATGTCGCGGCCGCCATTGTCCTCAAAGCGGAAAACTTGCTTTTCGGTCTCGCCGTTGGACTTTCGCAAAAGGATTTCTGTGTATTCCAAAACAGGCGTGTCGATCGGCACAAAGCCGTAAGAGCGGTAAACGCCCGTAATTTTTTCGATAAGCGAGGCGCGCAAAATCTGCTCCTGCGGAAGCGCGTCCCTAAAGCCCTTCAAAACTCTGGGCTGAATGATTTGATTTTCCATAGATTTTATTGTAGCGGAAACGGCCCTTTGTTGCAAGCGAGGGCGTTAGTCCATGCGCTCCAGCGCAAGCTTGGCGGCTTCTTGCTCGGCTTCCTTTTTGTTCTTGCCGCGGGCCGGGCCGTAGATTTTTTGGCCCAGATGAACTTGGACATAAAAGACGCGGTCGTGGTCGGGGCCTTCGGTCTTGACCAGCTCGTAGCGGGGAATGTCCTTGCATTTTTTTTGGAAGGCTTCTTGCAAGAGGCTTTTGTAGTCCTTTCCGGCCTTGTTTTCTTGGACGGAACGGACTGCGGGAATTATGAAGCGCAAAATGTATTCTTCAGCGGCCTCGTAGCCGGAATCCAAATAGTAGGCTCCGATCACGGCTTCCATGCAATCGGCCAAAATCGCGGGCTTTGTCCGGCCGCCGCTCATTTCTTCGCCGCGGCCAAGAACCAGCATTTTGTCGATTCCATATTCAAGCGCCACGGGGGCCAAGGCCTTTTCGCTCACGACGGCAGCCTTGATTTTTGCCAAGTCGCCTTCGGGCTTTTGGGCCATGTCCTCGTACAAAAAGGCGGCGGTGGCAAGACCAAGAACGCTGTCGCCCAAGAACTCCAGGCGCTCGTTGTTGCAGCGCTTGAATTCGCTGCTTTCGTTTGAGTAGGAACGGTGGTGAAAGGCCAAGTCCAAAAGCTCCAAGTCGTGGAACTTAAGTCCAAGAGGCTTTTGAAAGGCCAAAAGCGCGGCCTTGCGTTCGGAGGAGATTTTTTTTGAGCCCCGGAATATTTCCTTAAAGTGTTTCAAAGCGACGACCTTTTGTCATTGCCCGACTTGATCGGGCAATCCTTTTGTCAAAAGATTGCCGCGTCAAGCGCGGCAATGACAGCATTTTCACAAACAAAAAAAGCGCGGCAATGCCGCGCCCTTCTAACAAGCGGAAATCCGCTTACTTAGACTGCTCAGACTTGATGAAGTCGTAAGCGTCCTGAACTGTCTCGAATTCGTTGGCCTTTTCGTCGGGAATAGAAACGCCCAACTCTTCTTCGATAGCGTAAACCAACTCGTAAGTGTCAAGGCTGTCGGCTCCCAAGTCGCCGCGGAATGATGAAGAAAGCTGAATCTTGCTCTCTTCGATTTCGAGCTTGTCAGCGATGAGCTTCTTAATTTTCTCAAACAATTCGTCCATAGTTATTCTCCTAAAGTATTATTTTTACGCGTTCGTTTCCGGTGTGATCACCTGACGGCCGCGGTAAAAACCACATTTGGGGCAAACGTGATGCGGAAGCGTTAAGTTGCCGCAGTTGTTGCAAGGAACAAGCTGGGGAGCCTTAAGCTGCATGTTAATGCTTCTGCGTCTGCGTGTTACCGCTTTTGAAGTTTTCGCTCTAGGTACTGCCATATATTCAACCTCACTTAATGTATTTTACAGTGTATCGGTCAAATATACCGCAAAATCACCTGTAGTGTCAATATATTACAGCAAAAAATTCCTTTTGTCAAGGCTTTTTTTGACAAAAATTAAAAAAATGTCGTAAAAAATCACTTGTTTTCGTCAATAATCGCTTCCAAGGCGATTTTCATCATATTGGTGAACGTTGTCTGGCGCTCTTCCGCGGTAGTAAGCTCGTGAGTGACGAGGTGGTCGCTGACCGTGAGGATTGCCAATGCCTTGCGGCCGAACTTGGCCGCCAAGGTGTAGAGCTCGGCCGCCTCCATTTCCAAGCCCAAAACTCCGTATTTAGCCCAAAGCTTCCAATAGTCGTTTTCGTCATAAAAGGCGTCGCTGGAAGCGCAAAGGCCAACGTGTACCGGAATCTGCAATTTTTGGGCAGCGTCATAGGCGCTCTTTAAAAGCCCAAAGTCGGCGGCCGGAGCGTAGTGCAAGTGGCCGAATCTTGAGGTTTGCATGGCCGACTCCGAGCAGGCGGCGCTGGCGATGATTGTGTCGCGAACCTTTATGCTTTTGTGCAAGCCGCCGCAAGTTCCGACGCGAATGGCCTTTTGAACCCCGTAAGACTCAAAAAGCTCGTTTACATAGATGGAAAGCGAAGGCTGGCCCATTCCCGTTCCCTGGACGCTGACAGGAACGCCCTTGTATGTTCCGGTAAAACCGTACATTCCGCGGACTTCGTTGTAGCATTTGGGGTTTTCCAAAAAGTTTTCGGCAATGAATTTGGCCCTTAAGGGGTCTCCCGGCAGCAAAATGGCCGGAGCGATGGCGCCCTCGGGCGCGTTAATGTGAATGCTCATTCTTCTATAATAGCGCATTTCATGCGCTTTTGCTAGAGGAAATTTATTCAAACGCCCGCCTTCGCGGGCTTTGCAATATCACAGGAATTGCGATTTGGCAAATTTTTTCTTGAAGTTCCGCCTCCTTTGCGCTAAAATAATGGAATGAAAACGACAGCTTTGATTATGGCGGGCGGACGCGGCGAGCGCTTTTGGCCCAAGAGCAGGCAGAATCTTCCAAAACAGTTTTTAAGCCTTACAAACGACAGCCGGACAATGATCCAGCTTACCGTAGACAGAATAAAGCCCTTGGTTGACATAAAGGACGTTTACATAGCGACCAACAAAAATTATTTGCCCCTAGTCCGCGAGCAGCTTCCCGGCGTTCCCGAAGAGAACATTCTCTGCGAGCCGGTCGGCCGCAACACCGCTCCCTGCATCGGAATGGGAGCCGCCCACATAGCCAAGAAAAACGGCGACGCCTTGATGATGGTCTTGGCCAGCGACAGCTTGATAAAAAACGACGAACTCTTTGTGGACACGCTGAAGCAGGCGCTTGAAATCGCCCAAAAAGAAAAGAACATCGTCACGATGGGAATCACGCCCAACTACCCCGAAACCGGCTACGGCTACATAAAATTTGACGCCCACCAAAAAGACGGCGAGGCCTTCAAGGTGGAACGCTTTGTAGAAAAGCCCAACTTGGAAAAAGCCAAGGAATATTTGGCAGACGGCTCCTACCTTTGGAACAGCGGAATGTTCGTCTGGAAGGCTTCGACAGTCCTTTCTTCAATAAAAGAATTCATGCCAGACCTTAGCGCAGGCCTTGAAAAAATTCAGGCCGCGGTTGGAACGGCGGACTACAACAATGTTTTGGAAAGCGTGTTCCCGACGCTTCCGTCCGAGTCAATCGACTACGGCGTCATGGAAAAGGCCAAGGACATCTACACCCTGCCCGGCGACTTTGGCTGGGACGACGTGGGCTCATGGCTTGCCGTCGGAAGAATCAAGACGCTTGACCAAAGCAATTCCGCGGTGGAAGGAAACGTCGTAACCGTCAACTGCTCGGACAACGTAATTCAGGGCGGAAAAAAGCTTATCGCGGCGGTCGGCCTAAAGGACACGATTGTCGTTGACACCGACGACGCGATCTTGATTTGCGCCAAGGAAAGCGCTGGCGACATAAAGAAAGTCTTGGCCGCCCTGCGCGAACAAAAGCGGGAAGAATACCTCTAATGAAAATCGCGGTCGACGTCCGCATGAGCGGAAAAAGCGGAATCGGAGCCTTTATCGACAGCATGCTCCCCACCATCAAAGAAGGAGCGGAGATTGTTGAAATAAAGCCCGCCATAAAGCCCTTTTCGCTAAAGGAAATGTTTTTCTTTCCGCGCGAAGAGCTGAAGAAAATAAACGGATGCGACGCATACTTCACCCCCTATTGCAACGTTCCCGGCCGCATTTTTAGCCGCGGAATAAAAGTCCCGATTTTTTCAACCATTCACGACGTTATATTCTTGGACCTTCCGTTGGCCGGAAAAGTCGGAACGCTCTTGCGAAAATTGATTTACCAGCGTTCCATAAACAAGTCGCGGGAAATCTTTACCGTGAGCGAATTTTCAAAGGGCCGAATCCTTGCGCGCCTTAACTGCAAAAAACCGATAACCGTCGTTTACTCAGGCGTTCCCCTTTACAACGAGGAGCCGCTAAAAAAAGTTCAAAAGACCGACACGATTATCTTTGTCGGAAACATAAAGGCGCACAAGGGAATCAAGACCTTGATTCCGGCCTTCCTAAAGGCGCGAGAAATTTTGGCCCGACAAGACAGCTCGCAAGCCCAAGACCCGGCGCGCCCGCTTCCACAGCTTTTGATTGTAGGCTCAAAAGAAAACTTCCGCACAAGCGACACGGAATTGGACGCCCTTATGCAAGACGCTCAAAAAAACGGAATCGAATTCACAGGCTTTCTTCCCGACGAGAAATTGAAAGACTTGATATCGCGGGCGCGCCTTTTGGTCCAGCCATCCCTTTACGAGGGCTTTGGCGTTCCACCCCTGCAGGCCCTTTATTCGGGGACCCGCGCCGTCATTTCGGACATTCCGGTATTTAAGGAAATATACAAAAATCTTCCCGCGGCCTTCTTTATGGCGGGCGACGCGGACGACTTGGCGCGTAAAATCGTCGAAAATTACACGATAAAAGAGCCCCTTCCGCCCGTGGAGCGCGTCTACTCATACCGTTTCAGCGCCCAAGCGGTATTGAAAAGAATCGCCGATTCCATTAAAATGTAGGAATGATTATCACAAAAACCCCCTTCCGCATGAGCTTCTTTGGAGGCGGAACGGACATGAAAGAATTCTTCAACGAATACGGCGGAGCGGTTCTTTCGACAACTTTCGACAAATACTGTTACGTGACGGTACGACATTTGCCGCCTTTTTTTGACTACAAGACAGAGCTTTCATATTCAAAGATTGAACGGGTGGAAGAAATAGAAAAAATCGTCCATCCTGCTGTGCGCGAGGCGATGAAAATGTTGGACGTAAAGGACATTCGCCTCACATACGAAGCCGATTTGCCGGCCAGAAGCGGCTTGGGAACGTCTTCCTCCTTTGCGGTGGGAATGCTCAACGCCTTTCATTGCCTTAAAGGCCAATACGCCGACAAAAAAAAGCTGGCCGACCAAGCCATTTATTTGGAGCGGGAACTTTGCGCCGAGGCCGGCGGCTGGCAAGACCAAATCGCCGCGAGTTTTGGCGGCTTTAACCGCATAAACTTCAAGGACAACTCTTACGACGTGACTCCGCTCATAATTTCTCCTGAACGCAAAAAGCGTTTGAACGACAGCCTCTTGATGTTCTTCACCGGCTTCACCCGCTTTTCGTCGGACGTTCAAAAAGCCAACCAAGCCACGCCGGAGACAAAGGCCGCAAAGATTGAGCGCCTAAAAGAAATGCTCAAGCTGGTAGACCAAGCCCAAAAAGTTTTGGAAGACAAAAATTCCGACATAGACGACTTTGGCCGCCTTTTGGACCACACTTGGAAGCTAAAGAGGCAGACAGGAAGCGCCGTTTCGACCAGCGGCATCGACGCCCTTTACGACAAGGGAATCGCGGCGGGCGCCTTGGGCGGAAAGCTCTTGGGCGCGGGCGGCGGCGGTTTTTTGGTATTCTACGTTCAAAAAGAAAAGCAGGCGGCGGTCCGCGAGGCGATGAAAGATCTTCTTTACATTCCGTTCCAATTTGAAAACGAGGGAACAAAAGTCATTTACTACAATGCGGAGGATTACTAATGGACTACATTAAGGAATTAATTGAACGGTATCCCGCGCTTGCGGCTTGCGAAAAAGACATTCGCGCCGCGGCCGACGCAATAATCAATTCATACAAGGCCGGCGGAAAATTAATCGTCGCCGGAAACGGCGGAAGCGCCGCTGACTCAGACCACATCACAGGCGAACTATTAAAGTCTTTTGTAAAGAAAAGAAAGCCGGAAGAAAAATTCTTGGACGCGCTGGCCTCCATCGATTCCGACACGGGAGCGTATCTTAGCGACAAATTGCAAGGCTCCCTACCCGCCATCGCGCTGACCAACAATTCAGCCTTGATGACTGCGAGCTTGAACGACGTTGACGGAAACGTTTTGTTCGCGCAGCAAGTGATGGGCTTTGGAAAAAAGGAAGACGTTTTCTTGGGAATAAGCACCAGCGGAAATTCCAAGGACGTGATTTACGCGCTTGTCGTGGCAAAAGCGCTTGGAGTCAAGACCGTCGCGCTTACAGGAAAGACCGGCGGAAAATGCAAGGACATCGCCGACATTTCTATTGTCGTTCCGCAAAGCGAGACATTCAAGATTCAAGAGTTGCACCTTCCCGTTTACCACGCCTTGTGCTTGACGATAGAAGAATATTTTTGGAAAGAGTAAAGGCGCGCGACTATGAAAGCTGTCATAATGGCCGGCGGAAAAGGAACAAGAATCGCGAGCGTCCGAAGCGACATTCCAAAGCCGATGATTCCCGTTTTGGGAAAACCGATTTTGGAATGGCAAATCGAATGCCTCAAAAAAAACGGAATCACCGACATCTTGATAGGAATCGGCCACTTGGGCCATTTTATCCGCGACTATTTTGGCGACGGAAAAAAGTTCGGTGTTGACATTTCCTACTACGAAGAAAAGGAGCCGCTTGGAACGGCGGGCTTTTTGTTCAAGGCGCAAGGCTTGGACAAAGACTTTTTGCTCTTGTGCGGCGACACGATTTTTGACATAGACTTTAACCGTTTCATAAACTTTCACCAAGAAAAGAAAGCGCTCGCAAGCCTTATGACGCACCCCAACAACCATCCCTACGACTCCTCGCTTATCGTGACGGAAATCGAATACCCGGCGGAAGGAAGCGGCGGCATGCCCGTTGACACCCATAAAGTCGCGGCTTGGCTTGCCAAAGAAGACGAGCGCTTGTGGTACAAAAACCGCGTAAACGCGGGAATCCAAATCATAAGCCCGGAGCTTTTGGACCTTACAAAAAAGACGCTCGTTCCCCGCCACCCCGAAAATCCTGACAAGATTGACCTTGACCGCGACGTGTTGAAGCCCGCCGTAAAAACCGGCCGCATTTACGCCTACGACACGACCGAATACATAAAAGACATGGGAACGCCCGACCGCTTGGAGCAAGTTGAGGCCGACCTTAAAAGCGGCCTTGTTCAAGGCAAAAACCTTTCGCAAAAGCAGCGCGCGATCTTTCTTGACCGCGACGGAACGCTAAACAAAGAAGTGAACTTTTTGACAAACATCGACGACCTTGAGCTTTTGCCGGGCGCCGCCGAAGCGGTAAAAAAAATAAACCAGGCCGGCTATTTGGCGATTGTAATAACGAACCAGCCGGTAATCGCGCGCGGCGAAGTCACGCTCCAACAATTGAACGAAATACACGCAAAGCTCGAAACCCTTTTGGGCCGCGAGGGCGCCTACATCGACGGCCTTTACTTTTGCCCCCACCACCCCGACAAGGGCTTTGAGGGCGAACGGCCGGAATACAAGCGCGAATGCGACTGCAGAAAGCCCAAGGCGGGCATGGTTTTGCAGGCGGCGCGCGACTTTAACATCGACCTTTCGGCCTCGTATATGATTGGCGACCGCGACAAAGACGTTGAATGCGGAGATGCCGCCGGCTTAAAGCAAAGCGTCCTTTGCGAGCGGAACGGAAACCTGCTCGACGCGATTAATAAAATCTCCTTGTAACGGAGCGAACGGAAACATGGAAAAAAAATTGAAAGTGGCTTTGGTTCACGATTGGCTCGTCAATTACGGCGGAGCGGAAACTTGGTGCGAGCTTGCGCTGGACATTTATCCAGACGCGGACATTTACACTCTTGTTTACGACAAAAAAAAGCTTAAGGGCCATTTTGAAAAAAACGCGATCCACACAAGCAGCCTTCAAAAAATCCCGTTCGCCACAAAACTTTACACAAAGCTATTAAAGTTCATGCCAAAGGCCTTTGAAGCCTTTGACTTTACAGGCTACGATTTGGTGATTTGCTCCTCCTCCTCTTGCGCCAAGGGAGTCATAACGCCCCCCTCCACCGCGCAAGTGGCTTACATCCACACGCCGATGAGATACGCTTGGGACCTCTTCTTTGACTATAAAAGAAGGAGCGGCTTTTTGACCCGCTTTTTCATGGACCGCTGGATGCCGAGCATCCGCTTGTGGGATTACGCAAGCGCGCAACGAATTGACAAAGTCATAGCGAACTCAAAATACATCGCGCGGCGAATAAAGAAATTTTGGAACCGAGACGCGCAAGTGATTTACTCGCCCGTAAACGAAAGGCGCTTTTATCCTGCGGAAAAAGCGGTCGAAAAAAAAGACTATTATGTTTTCTTTTCGCGCCTAGTTCAGTACAAGCGCGCCGACATCGCCATCCAAGCCTGCGCGTCGCTTGGAAAAAAACTAGTCGTAATCGGCGGCGGCCCCGAAGAAAAAAATCTTAAAAAACTCGCCGCCGGAAACCAAAACATTGTTTTTGCCGGCCGCGCGAGCGACGAAGCCGTCCGAAACTACTTGTATGAAGCCAAGGCGCTTATTTTCTGCGCGGAAGAAGACTTTGGCCTCACCCCCCTAGAGTCCCAAGCGTGCGGAACGCCGGTCATCGCCTTTGGAAAGGGCGGCGCGACCGAAACTGTTTTGGAAAACAAAACCGGAGTGTTCTTTTCCGAGCAAACGGCGGAATCTTGCGCCGAAGCGATTCAAGCCTTTGAAAAATTAGAGGCGGCCGGAAAATTTGACGCAAAGAAAATCGCGGCCCACGCCAAGACCTTTAGCCGCGACCGCTTTATAAAGGAATTCAAGGCCGCCTGCGAAGAAACTTTGGCAGAAGTCCGCTCTTAACCCAAAACTTCCGCGATGACCGCCGCCAACTGCCGCGCGGAATTTTCAACCGTAAATTTTTTTAAGACTTCGTCAGCAGGTTCTACAGGCTCCTTTAAAAGCGCGGCGATGTCAACATTCGGATTGTCGGGATCGATGTAATGCGCGGACGCGCCGTAAATCTCCGGAAGCGAAGTCCTGTTGGAAATGACAATCGGAGCGCCGCAAGACAAAGCCTCAAGCGGCGGAAGTCCAAAGCCCTCAAAGTATGTCGGAAATACAAAGGCCTTGCATTTTGAAAGAAGCGCCTTGACTTCGCCGTCCGAAAGATAGCCTGTCATTAGAACGTTGGGAAGATTTTTAAGGGCTTCCAACTCCGGCGGAACCACCGACGGCAAGGGCTTTCCGGACACCGCGAAAAGCGCGTCAGGAAAAAGCCGCGCGTTCTCGGCGATCCACTTTAGGTTCTTTCGCGTGGAAAGGCTTCCCAGCGTAAAGTAAAATTCCTTTTTGTTTAACTGCGGCAAGCGTTCAAATACGGAAAAGTCCGGCTCGATTTTTTTGTAGGAGCCAAGTCCGTCATAAATGACTTGAACGCGCGCCGGGTCAATTTTGTAGCGGTCTACGATAGTTTTCTTTGTGTATTCGCTGACTGCGATAATTTTCTTTGCCTTCTTCGCGATGCGGCGGTACATTATGTTGGAATACAATCGAATCAATTTGTCGCGGCGGCTTTTAAAGTCGGAGGAATAAAGGCGGGCGTATATGTCGTGCAAAAATTCTATTCCGGGACAAAAATACGGACAAGTGTTGGAAAAATCAAGGCTTACGCGGCGATTGAAAAAAACGTATTTTTGAAAATGGATTTGCGTCCACTTTGGAAAAAACGCCGCCGCGACAGGCAGGCGCACGCATTTAATGTTTTTGTATTGAGGAACGTTTTGGGCGTTGGCAGGAAGAACAAGCTCAACGCGGCCGGGCGGCAAGAGGCCGTCCAAGACCAACAATGTGTCGGTGGCGACGCGCTCTATGCCCGTAAGGTTTTTGCAAAAAAATTCGCCGTTTATGGCAAGAACTTTTGTCATTCGCCCAGCCAGCTTGAAGCGTCGGCGCTAAAGTATTTTTTGTCAGCGGAAAAAAGCGGATGTTTTTTATCTTTTTCAGACAAAAGGGGCTCCACTCCTTTTGCGGCGCCAAACCAATCAACGCCAATCGCGGGATCGTTCCACATAAGGCCGCCCTCGTCCTCGGGGTGGTAAAAGTCCGTGCACTTGTAGCCAAAAACGGCCGTTTCGCTCAAGACGAAAAATCCGTGCGCGAAGCCTCTGGGAATGTAGAACTGGTTTTGCTTCTCCGCGTCTAAAAGAACGGCGTGCCACTTTCCGAATGTCGGGCTTTGGTCGCGAAGGTCTACAGCCACGTCAAGCACTTGTCCTTGGATCGCGCGGACAAGCTTTCCTTGCGGATGCCGCTTTTGAAAGTGCAAGCCCCGCAAAACTCCCTTGCTGGAAGAAGATTGGTTGTCCTGCACGAACTTTTCAGTCAAGCCGGCGGCAAAAAAATCCCGTTCGCTGTAACATTCAAAAAAGTATCCGCGCGCGTCTCCAAAAACTTTGGGCTGAATTTCGTACAAGCCCTTTATTTTGCATTCCTTAAATTCAAAAGCCATAGTTCCGTTCCCTAAAAAAACTTTATTCAGCCAAATACTTTAGGTATTCGCCGTAAGAGGTCTTGTAGCCTGCGGCCAATTTGAGCAAGTCGTCGCGGGAAATCCATTTGTTGTTGTAGGCGATTTCCTCAAGGCAGCTGACATAAAGGCCGGTTCTTTTTTGAATCGTGGCGATGAAGTTGCCCGCGTCCAAAAGTCCGTCGTAAGTGCCGGTGTCAAGCCAAGTGAGGCCGCGGCCAAACAACTCGACGCTAAGCTTTCCCTTCTCCAAGTAGGCGTTGTTGACGCTGGTGATTTCTATCTCGCCGCGGGCGGACGGCTTTACTTCCTTGGCTATTTGGACTACGGAATTGTCGTAAAAGTAAAGGCCCGGAACGGCGTAGTTAGACTTGGGCTGGGCAGGCTTTTCCTCGATTCCCAAAACCTTTCCGTTCTTGTCAAATTCAACGACTCCGTAGGCTGTGGGGTTCTTGATGTAATAGCCGAAAATCACAGCGCCGCCGTCTTTTTCTATCTTTTTGGTGGAATTTTGCAATGACTGGCTGAAGGACTGGCCGTAAAAAATGTTGTCGCCAAGCACCAAAGCCACGCTGTCGTTTCCGATGAACTTTTCGCCTACGATAAAAGCGTCGGCGAGACCGCGCGGGCTGTCCTGAACGGCGTACTCAAAGCGCATTCCCAGCCAAGAGCCGTCGCCAAAAAGCTCCTTGAAGACGCTTATGTCGCGGGGAGTTGAAATTATCAAAACTTCGCGAATTCCAGCCAGCATCAAGACGCTGACGGGATAATAAATCATCGGTTTGTCGTAAAGCGGCAAAATTTGCTTTGAGACCGCTTTGGTGATTGGGTAAAGGCGGGTTCCGGATCCGCCTGCAAGCACTATTCCTTTCATGGAAAAATATTTTACCCCATCTTTCTTCTATAGTCAAGCGCTTAGTTCATTCGTTCCATCTATTGAATAAAAGCCCCCAATCTAATATAATTAAAGCATGGCGGAATTTTTTTGGACAACAATTGTTTATCCACTATACACAATAATAGAAGTATCGTTCAAAGTTTTTTTTGCCTTTTTTAAAAATCCCGGCATGGCCACAATCGGCGTAAGCGTAACGGTCACCCTCCTATGCCTCCCTCTATACATAGTGGCGGAAGCCTGGCAGGACATAGAGCGAAAGAAGCAAAAGCAAATGGAAGGCGGAATCGCCCGCATAAAAAAGACCTTCAAGGGCGACGAACAATACATGCTTTTGACCACATTTTACAGGCAAAACCGCTACCATCCCTTGATGGCCCTAAGATCGTCATTTGGACTGCTTATACAGATTCCATTTTTTATGGCGGCATACGCTTACCTTTCCAATTTGGAACTGTTGCAAAACTGCGGATTCTTGTTCATAAGCGACATGGGAAAAGCCGACGAAACATTTTGGCTCGGCTCTTTTCCAGTGAACATTCTGCCCATAGCGATGACCCTGATAAACATCGCCGGAAGCGCGGTATACACAAGGGGCTTCAAGCTAAAGGAAAAAGTTCCCATCTACGCCATGGCCTTGATTTTTTTGGCGATACTTTACAATTCGCCGGCGGGTTTGGTTCTGTATTGGACCATGAACAACGTCCTCAGCTTGATAAAAAACATTTTCTACAAGATTAAAAATCCGATGAAGGCGCTGTATATAATTCTCTGCGCGCTTGTCGCGGGAGGGCTTCTTTACCTGGCCTTTGTCCACGGCGGAACGACAAAAAAGCGAATATACGCTTCAATCGCGCTTGTTCTCTTGCTTGCCGCGCCCCTTTTGCCAAAACTCGCGAACTTTTTGCAAAAAGAATTCCTTGCAAAAATCGAGGAAAACAAAGCGTTGAGATTCAAGACATTCCTCTTTTGCGCCTTGGGCTTGTGCTTTTTATTGGGACTTTTCATTCCGTCTTCATTGATAACAAGTTCGGTTCAAGAATTCTCCGACATCGGAGGAAAGTTGAGCCCCCTATTTTTTGTCAAACACTGTCTCTTTCAAGGAATAGGTCTTTTTGTATTGTGGCCAATTTGCCTTTTTTTCTTGTTCGGGAACAAAGTAAAGACCTTGCTTGCGTTCGTGTTCGCGGCGGCGTTTTTTGGAGCGCTGACAAACGCTTTGGCTTTTTCCGGCGATTATGGCAGCATGAGCGCGATGATGATTTTCCTTGACGGCTTCAAGCAAATGAAAGGCGCCTTGATTTTCCTAAACGCCTTGATCCTTGCGGCGGAACTCGCGGCGGTCCTTTTTATATTTAAAAGATTTCCAAAAACAATAGAAAGCCTGGCTCTTATAGCAGCCGCCGCGTCGTTGATTTTGGGAGCCTTTGAAGCCGCAAAAATTTCTTCGTCTTACAAGGACTTTCAGAATAGAATCGCCGCGGGCGCGCAAAAAGAAGACGCCGTAAAACCTTTCTTCACTTTTTCAAAAAGCGGAAAAAACGTCCTTGTGATAATGCTGGACCGGGCCGAAGGAGCCTACGCAAAAGCTTTCTTTGAAGACCGGCCGGACCTAAAGGAAAAATTTTCAGGCTTCACTTTTTATGAGAACACCGTGTCCTACAACGGCCACACGCTTTTAAGCGCGCCGTCATTATTCGGCGGATACGAGTACACTCCTCTTGAAATGAACAAGAGAAGCGGCGAATCAAACCTTCAGAAAAACAACGAAGCCCTGCTTTTGCTTCCGAGAATTTTTACGGAACAAGCCGGCTTCGAGGCTTTTTCGGCGGACATGCCATGGGCTAATTTCAGCTACATACCGGACTTGTCCATAACAGATTCTTATCCAAAAATAAAGGCGCGAAACACAATGCGCCGCTACACAGACTATTGGAAAAGCTTGAACTCCGATAAAATCGCAAAGCAAAAGCCGCCTCGCGAAAAAATCAAGCGCAATTTGTTTTGGCTAAGCATTTTCCGCTCCAGCCCAGCCTTTGCCCGCCGATTGATTTACGACAAGTCAAAATGGTGGAGCGTCGAGGACAACGACAATACCGCTTGGCTGGACTCCTATTCGGTGTTGGACTTGTTGCCGGAACTAACGGCGGTAGAAGAATCCGGCAATTATTACAACTCATTCTCAAACGAACTTACGCACGAGGAAAAAATCCTCGTTCCGCCAAAATACCAGCCCGAAGCCCAATCGGATCCAGCGGCTTTGGCTTCAAGCAGGGAGCTTCAACTTGGATGGCTCGGCTTTTCAGGAAATGCGGCAAGTTACGTTTTGCTTTCAAAATGGTTTGACTATTTAAAGGCGAATGGAGTCTACGACAACACAAGAATTGTCATAGCGTCGGACCACGGAATCGGATACGGCGCCGCCGCAAGCTTAAATTATGAAACGCCCATTCTTTCCAACGGCTACCCAAAGGACCATTTTCATGCGATTTTGTTTGAAAAGGACTTTGGAGCGGAAGGCCCCATTCAATTTGACCAAAGCGCCTTTATGACCGTAGCTGACGTTCCCAGCATGGTCTTAAAAGGAATCGTCAAAGACGCCAAAAATCCCTGGACGGGCAAGGACGTGACAAACGAAATGAAGGCCAAAGGAGCGGTAATAACAAGCTCGAACCGCCATCAACCGGACTATCACATTCGCCCGAACCACTTTACTATAGAAGACGATGAATGGTATACTGTCAAAGACAATATTTTCAAAGATGAAAATTGGACAAAAGGAGTCGCCGAATGACGCTTTTATATATTGATCCCGGCACGGGAAGCATGCTCTTTTCCATTGTTATAGGCGCCGCCGCCACCCTCTTCTTTTTGGCAAAGGCGGCTTGGCTCAAGCTCAAGCTCTTTTTTTCGGGCCGAAAAGGAAATGACGGCGCCGTTCGCGACGCCGCCTACAAGCCCTACGCCATTTACTCGGAAGGAAAGAATTACTGGAACACATTCAAGCCGGTTTGCGATGAATTTGAGGCAAGAAAAATTCCCCTGGCCTTTGTGACCAGCTCCAAAGACGACCCCTGCTTTGAACAGGGCTACCAATTCGTAAAGGCTGAATTTATCGGAGAGGGAAACGCGGCGTTCGCTCGCCTCAACATGCTCAGCGCCGGAGTCCTTCTTTCAACCACTCCCGGCCTTAACGTGTATCAATGGAAGCGCAGCCGCAACGTAAAGCATTACGCGCACGTCCTCCACATGACAAACGACGCGACCACTTACCGCCTCTTTGGCTTGGATTACTACGACGCTGTCTTGCTTACAGGCGACTACCAAAAGGCCGACTTGCGCTATTTGGAAAAGGCGCGCGGCGTTTCGGAAAAGAATCTGGTCACAGTCGGCTGCGCCTACCTTGACGTTTTGGCGCAAAAGATGAACGGCGTTCCCGACGAGGAAAAGCATCCCTTCACGGTATTGGTTTCGCCTTCTTGGGGAGACGTTGGAGTTTTAAAGCGCTACGGCGCCAAATTGCTTGACCCCCTTTCAAAGACCGGCTGGCGAATCATCGTACGCCCCCATCCCCAGTCCAAGAAGTCCGAGCCTGAAATGCTCAAGGCCTTGGAAGACCGCTACAAGGACAACTCAAACATCGTTTGGGATTACGAGCGCGACAACATTTACTCGCTCAAAAAAGCGGACATTATGATTTCGGACTTTTCGGGAATCATATTCGACTACACCTTCTTGCGCGACAAGCCGGTAATGTACGTAAAGGCCGGCATGAACCTCATGCCCTACGACGCCTACGATCTTCCCGACCACGGCGAAAAGCTTTGGCAGTTCGAGACCCTGAAAAAAATCGGAATCGAATTGAACGAAAGCCAGTTTGAGAACATCAAGGACGTCATCCAAAACGCGAGCGACAGCGCCGAACTGGCCGCCGGCCGCAAGCGCTCAAAAGAAGAAGCCTGGATGCATATCGGACAGGCGGGAAAAAACATCGCGGATTATATGATAAATACAGTTGAAGAGCAAAAGAACGGCTCTAAAAAGGAGACAGCGTAATGGCAAAAACAGTTTACCTTGGAATCACGGGCGACATCATTCACCCTGGAATCATCAACATCATAAACGAAGGAGCCAAGCTCGGCGAACTTACGATAGGCCTTTTGACAGACAGCGCGATTGTGAGCCACAAGCGCCTGCCCTACCTTTCTTACGAGCAGCGAAAGCAAGTTGTGGAAAACATAAAGGGAGTGGCCAAGGTTGTTCCCCAAGAAGAATGGAGCTACGTTCCCAACCTTAAAAAATACAAGCCCGACTACATGATCCACGGCGACGATTGGAAGACCAACTACCTTTCAAAAATCCGCGACGAAGTTTTTGAAGCGGTAAAGGAATGGGGCGGCCAAGTTGTCGAAATCCCCTACACGCAAGGAATCAACTCGTCCGCCTTGGCCGAGAACGCCTCTGCCATCGGAACAACGCCCGACATCCGCCGCGCCGCCTTGCGCCGCCTTTTGGCCGCAAAGCCGGTGGTCCGCATTTTGGAGGCTCACTCAGGCTTGAGCGGCTTGATAGCGGAACGCGCGCAAGTCGTAAAAGAAGACGGCGTCCACCAGTTTGACGGAATGTGGTCTTCGTCGCTCACCGACTCCACCAGCAAGGGAAAGCCCGACATCGAGGCCGTAGACCTTACAACAAGAATGCAGTCGCTAACCGACATTTTGGAATGCACCACAAAGCCCATCATTTACGACGGCGACACGGGCGACATTCCCGAACACTTTGTCTTTACAGTCCGCACGCTTGAGCGCAACGGTGTGAGCGCCGTAATCATCGAAGACAAAAAAGGCCTAAAGAAGAATTCGCTTTTTGGAACGGAAGCCAAGCAAGTATTGGCGACGGAAGAGGAATTCTGCGAAAAAATCGCGGCCGGAAAAAAAGCGCAAGTGACCAAAGACTTTATGATCATCGCCCGCATTGAAGAAATCATCGCGGGCTACACCGTCGACGAGGCGATTAAAAAAGCCTTCGCGGCTGTAAAAGCCGGCGCGGACGGAGTCATGATTCACTCAAAGGACAAGAGCGGAATGGACATAAAGGAATTCTGCCAAAAGTTCCGCGCCGAATACAAGAACATCCCGATCGTTCTTGTTCCGACCACATACAACCAGTTCACAGAAAATGAATTGGGCGAATGGGGCGCAAACATCATCATTTACGCAAACCACATGCTCCGCGCCTCCTACCCCGCTATGTACAAGTGCGCCGAGACTATTTTGCAGGCCGAGCGCTCGCTTGAAGTCAACGACATTTGCATGCCGATAAAGCAAATTTTGGAATTGATTCCCGGCACAAAGTAATTTGGAGAAAAAGATGATACGACCTTCATACTTCTACGACCTTTTGATTAAAAACGGAACGGACTTTTTTGCCGGAGTCCCTGACTCGCTTTTGAAAAATTTGTGCGCCTACATCACTGACACCGCTCCCGCCGACAAGCACATCATTAGCGCCAACGAAGGAAGCGCCACAGGCCTCGCAACCGGCTACCATCTTGCGACAGGCAAGATTCCGATGATTTACATGCAGAACTCTGGCGAAGGAAACATGGTCAATCCCTTGATGTCAATCGCCGACCCCGACGTCTACTCAATTCCCATGCTGATTGTAATCGGCTGGCGCGGAGAGCCCGGCGTTCACGACGAACCCCAGCACGTAAAGCAGGGAAAGGTCACTTGCGGCTTGCTTGACGCGATGAAAGTCCCCTACGAAGTTTTGAGCGACAACGAGGCCGACCTTCCGGCCCAGTTTGAAAAGGCCTACAAGTACATAAAGGAAAACAAAGCCCAATACGCCTTTGTAATCCGAAAGGGAACTTTTGACGAATACAAGCTTCAAAACAACGTTCCGGTGGAAGGAAAGATGAGCCGCGAAGAAGCGATAGAAAAAATCATGCTCGCGGCCGAGCCGACAACGGCCTTTGTCTCAACAACCGGAATGATTAGCCGAGAGCTTTACGAACTTCGCGACAAACACAGCATGGACCACAGCCGCGACTTCCTTACCGTAGGCGGAATGGGACACGCAAGCCAAATAGCGCTTGCCATTGCCATGCAAAAAAAAGACCGCGCCGTTTTTTGCCTTGACGGAGACGGAGCGAGCATAATGCAAATGGGCGGCATGGCCACAATCGGAAGCAGAAAGCCTTCAAACTACATTCACTTTGTTCTTAACAACGGAGCGCACGACTCAGTTGGAGGACAGCCGACCGTAGGCCGCGAGATTGACTTTTGCAAAATCGCGACAGGCTGCGGCTACGAGAACGTAGTCAAAGCCGCCACGCTTGACGAATTGGACGCGGCCATCGCAAGCGCGAAGGAAAGCAAAAAGCTTTCGTTCATCGAAGTATTGGTAAAGAAAGGCGCCCGAAAAGATTTGGGCCGCCCCAAAACAACTCCGCGCGAAAACAAAGAGGCGCTGATGGAATTCTTAAAAAACTAAGGCGACGCAGGAGACGACAATGGTAAAACAAGCGATAATCGCGGCCGGTGGACTAGGAAGCCGCTTTGGCGACAGAACAAAAGAAATGCCCAAGGGCTTTATCCCTATCGACGGCGTTCCGATGGTGGAACGAAGCGTTCAAAAGCTTATCGCCGCCGGCGTTGAACAAATCATAATCGGAACCGGCCACTGCTCCGAGGCCTACGACGAGCTGGCAAAAAAATATTCCGTCATAAAAACGGTCAAGAACGAAAACTACGCCAACACTTCCAGCATGGGAACGATCGCAGTTTGCGCGCCTTACATCAAAGGTGACTTTTTCTTGCTCGAAAGCGATTTGCTTTACGACGCGGTTGGCCTTAAGGTCTTGGCCAACGACGAACGCTCAAACGTTGTTCTTGCAAGCGGCGCGACTCATAGCGACGACGAAGTTTATTTGGAAAACGGAAGCGACGGCGCCCTATGCCGCGCGACAAAGGACAAGGCCAGCGTAAAAAATTTGGCCGGCGAGCTTGTGGGAATCTCAAAGCTTTCAAAGGCCTGCCTTGACGACATGATGGCCTGGTACAAAGCCGACGCCGGCCGAATCAAGGCCGACTACGAAAGCGTCTTGGCCGAAATTTCCAGCGCCGCCGCCTTCAATTCAAAAGTTTATGTCCGCAAAATCGAATATTACGCTTGGACCGAAATCGACGACGAGGCCATGCTTAAGCGCGCCGTCGAACAAATATGGCCGCGCGTACAGGAAAACGAATCCTTGTGGTCCGTTCGCCGCGAAGTTTTGCTAAACCCCGGCCCTTCCACAACGACCGACAGCGTAAAGTACGCGCAAGTCGTCGCCGACATTTGCCCGCGCGAGCTTGAGTTCGGAAACCTTATGGAAGAAGTCGCCGAGGGCCTTACCGAAGTTTGCGCGAATCCCAAAGATTACATTACCGTAATGTTCGGCTGCTCGGGCACCGGCGCCGACGAAGCGATGGTAAGCTCTTGCGTTCCGCCGGACGGAAAACTGCTTGTAGTTGACAACGGCTCATACGGCGCGCGCCTTGCCAAAATCGCGAGCGTCTACAATATCGACATGGACGTCTTTAAGTCTTCGACATACGAACCGATTGACGTCGCCGCGCTTGAAAAGCAAATGCAGGCGAAAAAATACACAACCTTCGCGATTGTCTACCACGAAACTACGACCGGCCTTTTAAACGACCTCGCGACGATTTGCCCGCTGGCGAAAAAACACGGAATGACGACAATTTGCGACATTGTCTCAGCATACGGCGGAATGCCGATCGACCTCGGCTCACTCGGCATCGACTTTGCGACAAGCACTTCAAACAAGCACATCGGCGGAATGGCCGGCGTGGGCTTTGTCGTCTGCAAGCGCGACGAGCTTTTAAAGCAAAAAGACTGGCCGATGAGAAACTACTACCTTAACCTTTACGACCAGTACAAGTACTTTTTGGAGACCAAGCAAACGCGCTTTACCCCGCCCGTCCAAACTTTCTACGCCTTGCGCCAAGCCATCATCGAAACAAAAGTCGAGACCGTGCAAAAGCGCTATGAGCGCTTCACCGCTTGCTGGGAAATTTTGGTCAAAGCCTTGGACGACATCGGACTTAAAATGCTCGTCGACAGAAAATACCAGTCGCATTTCATCACCGCGATTTTGATTCCCGACACGCCCAAGTACAGCTTCAACGCGCTGCACGACTACGCCAAGAGCTTTGGCTTTACGATTTACCCCGGAAAGCTCGGCAACATCGACACATTCCGCATCGCCAACATGGGCGACATAAAGCCGGAAGAAATGGAGCGCTTCACAAAAGTTCTCCGCGACTACATGAAGAGTATTAATGTAGGAAAATAGCGAGCGACATGGCGAACGTTCTGTACACACTGATAATTTATCCTCTGACTTTGATCATCGAGACGTCATACACGTTCGTAAATGAGCTTTTTGACAATGTTGGTCTTGCCGTCATCGGAGTCAGCGTGGCCGTTTCCCTCCTCTGCCTTCCCCTTTACATTGTGGCAGAAGCCTGGCAGGACACAGAGCGAAAAAAGCAAAAGCAAATGGAAGCCGGCATCGCCCGCATAAAAAAGACCTTCAAGGGCGACGAACAATACATGATTTTGACAACCTTTTACAGGCAAAATCATTACCACCCCTTGATGGCCTTGCGTTCTTCTTTTGGCCTTTTGATTCAAGTGCCGTTTTTTATCGCGGCCTACTCGTTTTTGTCAAACATGCCGGCCTTGCAGGGCCAAGCATTTGCCTTCATAAAAGATATGGGAAAGCCGGACGCGCTCTTTTACATAGGCTCCTTTCCTATAAACATTTTGCCGATCGCAATGACAGCGATAAACATCGCGGGCAGCGCCGTTTACACCAAGGGCTTTAAGTTCAAGGAGAAGCTTCCGATTTACGCGATGGCGCTGATTTTCTTGGCCATCCTTTACAACTCGCCCGCCGGCTTGGTCCTTTATTGGACGATGAACAATGTCTTTAGCCTTGTAAAGAATGTTTTTTACAAAATCAAGCGGCCGCTTTTTGTCCTTTACATTTTGGCTTGCGCGGCGGCGGCTGGCGGCATTTACTATGTTCTTGCCGTTCACGGCGGCCTTTTTTCAAAGCGCATTGTGTTGGCGGCTATTCTTTCAATCGTTTTCTTCGCGCCCCTTCTTGTAAAAGCGGCCGCGTGGGCCGTGTCAAAGCCGTTAAATAGCCTTGCCCAAAACAAGGGGGAGCGCCACGCAGTCTTTTTGCTTTCCGCTCTTGCGCTTTCGCTTTTGGCGGGCCTGGTAATTCCGTCCTACATAATTTCATCTTCCGTCTTGGAATTTGTGGACATAGACAAAATCGCAAGCCCAAATTTTTATGTCCTAAACACTCTCTTGCAAAGCGCGGGCCTCTTTTTCTTTTGGTTTTGCTGCGTTTACTTTTTGTTCGGAAAAAAAGTCCAAACAATCGCGGCATTCCTTACTACGCTCCTCCTTTTATGGGCGGCGCTAAACGCTTTTGTCTTTGGCGGCGACTACGGCAACTTGAGCCGAGTACTGATATTTGAAAAGTCTGTGGCGGACTCCGCCTTGATGAAGGCGGTTAACATTCTTGTCCTCGCGCTGGCCGGCGCGGCGCTTTTCGCCTCATTTAAATTTTTCAAAAGCGAAAAATTCGCGATTCCCCTTTGCGCGACGGCGCTCATCGCTTTCTTGACAATAGGCGCCATAAACATGTCGAAAATTCACGCAGAGACAAAAGAATACTTATCCCGACAAGTCCGCGAGGAAAGCGCCGTAAAACCTGCATTCCATTTTTCAAAAGAGGGGAAGAACGTTGTAGTCATAATGAGCGACCGCGCGGCGAACATCTACGCGCAAACCATAATGGACGCCTTCCCAGACCTAAAGGAAGCCTACAAAGACTGGACCCTTTACAGCCACACGCTTTCTTACGACAGCCACACGCTTTTGGGCGCCCCTCCCCTTTACGGCGGCTACGAATACACACCGCTCGAAATGAACAAACGGGACAAGGTTCCCCTAAAAGAAAAAAACAACGAGGCGCTTCTTTTGATGCCCCGAGTCTTTACGGAACAAGCGAGCTTTTCTTGCCAAGCGGTTGACTTGTCTTGGGCCAATTACTCATGGATTCCCGACATGTCGATTTGCGCGCCATACCCCAAAATTCAAGCGTTCAACATGGAAGGAAAATACACTTCAAAGTGGATTGCCGACCATCCTCAAAATGTCCGCCCCAACGCGACCAGCCAAACGATAAAAAGAAATTTCTTGTGGTTCGCGTTTTTCAAGGAATGCCCCATGTTCTTGCGCGAAAGCGTTTACGACGACGGCGCCTGGTGGTCGAGCGACAGGGAAGCCTCCGACATTGTCGAATACATTTCAAAGTACTCCGTCCTTGACTACTTGCCCCAATTGACAGCCTTTGACGGAAACGAACAAGGAAACTTTACGCTGCTTCAGTCAATGGCGACGCACTCTTCCGTAGAATTGCAGGCTCCTGACTACATTCCGTCAATGGACATAAGCGACAAGGGACAATTCGCGGAACTTCCCTACACGATGTTCAACCCTCTAATAAGCTCAAACGTCGCGATGTTCAAGCGAGTGGCAAAATGGATGGAATATCTTAAGCAAAACGACTGCTACGACAACACAAGGATAATAATAGTGGCGGACCACGGAGCCGGAACGTTCAACCTTAGCAATCCGTTTTTCTATGGAGCGGACGAAAGTTCGTTTGGGGAGCTTGAAGGCAAAGTCGACGAAAATCTTTTGCCCCTTGTCCAAGCGCTCTTTTCGTCAATAAAGGACGGCTACCTTCTTGACTGCAATCACCCCTTGCTGATGGTCAAGGATTTTACGGATCCCAAAGACAAAGGCCGCCAATTCACGGTCGACGACTCCTTTATGACCAACGCCGACACGCCCTATTTGGCCTTTGAGGGAATCGTTCAAAAGCCGGTGAACCCGTGGACAGGGAAAGCCATCGAGCGAAGGACAGAGAACGTCGCGCAAGGCGTGGTGGCGGGCGGCCGATACGATCCTGGCAAAAACGGCGTCTATAAGTTTGACCTTAACGGAATAAAAGTGTATGATGTCTTTGACAACATGGCCGACGTTTCAAATTGGAAGGAAAGGAAAGAATGAGCGGAAAGAAAATTCAAATTTTGGACTCAACCTTGCGCGACGGAGCGCAGGGAGAAGGAATAAGCTATTCAGTGCAAGACAAGATTCACGTTTGCCAAGCGCTTGACGAGCTGGGCGTGGACTTTATCGAAGCCGGAAATCCCGGATCAAACCCCAAGGACATGGAATTTTTCCAAGAGATGAAAAAGATTCCCTTGTCCACTTCAAAGCTTTGCGCCTTTGGATCGACTCGCAGAAAGGACATAAAGCCCAGCGAGGACGCAAACCTCCAGAGCCTTGTTTCAGCCGGAACGGAATGGGCGGTGATTTTCGGAAAGTCTTGGCTTTTCCATGTTACTGAAATTCTCCACACAAGCGAAGAAGAAAACCTTGCGATGATAAAGGACTCCTGCGAATTTTTGCGCCAAAACAAAATGCGCGTCATTTACGACGCCGAGCACTTTTTTACAGGCTACAAGGACAATCCCGAATACGCTCTTAAAACCCTCAAGGCTGCCAAAGACGGCGGAGCGGAAGTCCTTAACCTTTGCGAAACAAAAGGCGGCGCGATGCCCAACGAATTGCAAGCCGCAGTCGAGCGCGTAGTCAAAGAGTTTGGAAAAGATTGCGCGATCGGAATCCACACCCACAACGATTCGGGCTTGGCGGTAGCCAACTCCCTTATAGCCGTCACAGCCGGCGCCACGCACGTGCAGGGCGTCCTTTTGGGCTTTGGCGAACGAACAGGCAACGCAAACCTTTCGACAATCATTCCCGACTTGCAGTTAAAGATGGGCTACGAATGTCTTCCCGGCGAAAACATAAAGCTTCTTACATCAATCTGCAAGCGCGTGGCTGAGTTCACAAACCTTCCGCTTAATCCCGGCATGCCCTATGTCGGCGCCAACGCCTTCGCCCACAAGGCCGGAATGCACATCGACGCGGTTCTCAAAAATCCTTCTGCCTACGAGCACATTGAGCCGGAGAGCGTCGGAAACGCGCGCGTATTCCTTATGAGCGAAGTCGCCGGACGTTCGATGGTAATAAAGAAGATTCAAAAGTTCATGCCCAGCATCACAAAGGACGATCCGATTGTAAAGACGATTATGGCAAGAATGAAGGAGCTTGAATTTGAAGGCTACCAGTTTGAAGGCGCCGACGGCTCCTTTGAATTGCTCGTCCGAAAAATCATGGGAAAATACCAGCCCTTCTTTAAGCTGCGCTACTACCAAACAAACGGCGTGAATCCCCGCCCCGAAAAAGGCGTCAACGCCACGGCCCAAATAAAAGTCGAAGTTGACAACCAAATCGAAGTCACAGCCGGCGAAGGCGACGGTCCTGTAAACGCGCTCGACATCGCCTTGCGCAAGGCGCTCTCCCGCTTTTATCCCGCGGTGGAACAAATCCGCCTCACCGACTACAAGGTTCGCGTTCTGGACGGAAAGGCCGCCACTGCCAGCAAAGTCCGCGTCTTGATCGAAAGCTCGGACGGAATGGATTCCTGGTCAACGGTGGGCGTAAGCTCCGACGTAATGGAAGCCTCGTGGATGGCGCTGGTCGATTCCTTTGAGTACAAGCTGATTAAGGACATCGAGAAGCATTTTAACAAGTTGGTGTAGAAACGCGGACTAACTTGGCGGCTCCCAGTTGCGGCTGCGTCAGATTGGCACCGCTAGCTAGCGTCGCTACTCGCTGTTTGCGCTTGTAACTATTTTACTCCGCCGCTTGCGCGGCGGCGCAAACAGAGAGTTGCCGCCTGCCGCCCCGCGCCTTCGCGCCGCCCTCTTTTGTCCGCTTTAGACACCACTTGCAAACACGCTCCAACTAGGCGCGAGCCGGCTTATGCGAGCGCCGTAGTTGGAAGATCCGCTCGAAACAACTATTACGGGCAGGAATTGACAATACGAGCGGATTTTAGTATAATTAAAGAAATTCAGCGTAAATAAACACGAGGTATTCATATGGAAAAGACCATCGCCTTGATTCCCGGAGACGGAATCGGACCTGACGTAGTTGCAGAAGCGGTCAACGTGCTTGACGCCGTGGCCAAAAAGTTCGGCCACAAGTGGACTTATAAAAACGTAATCGCGGGCGGCGGAGCCATCGACAAGTTTGGCCACCCCCTTCCCCAAGAACAGCTTGACATAGCGCTTTCCAGCGACGCGGCCCTTTTGGGAGCGGTCGGCGGCCCCAAATGGGACGACGTTGCCCCTGAGATCCGCCCGGAAAAAGCCTTGCTCGGCTTGCGCGGCGGAATGAAAGTTTTCGCCAACCTTCGCCCGGCCGTTATGTGGAAACAGCTTAAGGACGCCTGCCCCCTCAAAGACGAGATTGCCGGCGACGGAATCGACGTTTTGGTAGTCCGCGAGCTTACAGGCGGCATTTACTTTGGAGAGCGCGGAACAAGCGCTGACGGAAAGACCGCTTGGGACACCGAAAAATACACATGGCCCGAAATCGAGCGCATCGTCCGCATGGGCTTTGAGTTCGCCAAAAACCGCAAAAAGCATTTGACTGTTGTTGACAAGGCCAACATACTCAACTCAAGCCGCTTGTGGCGCAAGGTTGCCGAGGAAGTCCACAAGGAATATTCCGACATCGCGCTTGACTTTATGTACATCGACAACGCCGCCATGCAAATGGTAAAGAACCCGCGCCAGTTTGACGTAATCGCCACAAGCAACATGTTCGGCGACATCCTCACCGACGAAGCCGCCCAGGTAACAGGTTCAATCGGAATGTTGGCCTCGGCCAGCATCGGAGACGGAACGGGCCCTGGCCTTTACGAGCCGATCCATGGTTCCGCCCCCGACATCGCAGGCCTTGACTTGGCCAACCCCTTGGCCACAATACTTAGCGCCGCCATGCTCCTCCGCTTTGACTTTAAGTTGGAAGAAGAAGCCAAGGCGATCGAAAACGCCGTGGCCAAAGTCTTGGACGAAGGCTGGAGAACAGGCGACATCGCCGGAGCCGACCGCGATGCCGTCAAAGCCGCCGGAAAGCTTGTCGGCACAAAGAAAATGGGATCGCTTGTCCTTGAACACTTAAACTAGTAACGCGTTCCCGATAAAAACGGAGCGCAAATCAAGCCCCTCGCGCTATTGACGAGGGGCTGACAGTGACGATGTGCAACGAAGCACGGGGAGATAGGACAAGCGGGATCTACGCCCTTTCGAAAATAAATGAGGACCGTTTAGAGAAAGAAAGAGTTTCCGCTGCATGCCTCAATAAGGCGGGCTTGATTGAAAACAATTAATCGCATTAGATGGTTGGATATCTATAAAGCTATTGCCATAATCCTTCTGTTTTTGGGGCGTTCAGTGGGAGTTTTCAAAACTTATATATACCAATTCCATATGGTGTCATTTTTCTTTATAAGTTGTTATACAATAAATTACATAGAAAAAACATGGCTTCCCTGTGGCATAAAAAAACAAGATATTAATGTGGTTCAATTAAAATTTGATTGGGACATGATCCACTCTAAAAAGGATCTGAACCAGCAAGTCTTAACTGCTTTGATTTCAAATGTTATAATAAAGTGAATTGGAGGAGTGCCTTATAAAATGAACAATAAAAAAATAAAAGCGATTGAAGGCTTACGAACAATTGGCTGGCTTGGGATCTTTTTCTGCCACTTTAAGGGCGCGTTTTGGAATAATTTGCCGTTGTTAACAAAAGCCCCCCCCCCCTTAATGTTTCTGTATTCTGGCAACTCTTATGTGCGTTTGTTATTTGTTATTTCAGGATTTGTCATTGCATTTAAGTTTTTCACAAAGCCTATTGATTATAATCAAGCGAAGTTTGACATCATAAAAAGGTATTTCCGGCTTATGCCTACAATATTTGTTGCTGAATTTTTGGTTTTTCTTCTTATGAAAATAGGAATCCTAAAAAATGCTGAAGTTGCCAAGATTGTAGGTTCTGAAAATTTCTTAGGTATATTCAACCAATTCACTCCTAGTATTTTTCTCTTCTTTAAAGAATCTTTATTTGGAACTTACTTATTAGGCTCAAGTGCATATATCGGCCCTCTATGGACGATGAATTATGAATACCTTGGAACCATCTATGTTATAGTTGCTTGTTACTTTCTATCAAGAAGCCGAGTTAGGTGGATATTCTATCTTGTTAATTTTTTATTCTTTTCTAATTATTGGAATTATTTTATAATCGGCATGGCCACTTGTGATTTATTTACCAATGTAGATTGGAAAATCATATTTGAGAGACATAAAGCTGTTCATTTTATATTCACAGCATTCGGTTATCTTCTTTTTACTTGCTGCAATCTAAATGACACAAATAAATCTTCTCGATTTTTTTTTGCTTTAGGCATTATGATGTTTCTTTTAGGATTTCTGAACTGTTCTTTTGCTGAGAAATATTTTGGGAGCAAATTCTTTTGCTTTGGAGGAAAAATTGCATACTCTGCCTATGTTATCCACTGGCCAATAATCGAAACTTTCTCATGCGGATTTTTTTTGTTTTTTGCAGATTTTGCAAATTACAATTTTGTAATTTGCGTAAATTTAGTTTTAACATTATTTATTGTTGTTTTTGTTTCCTTCTTCTTCTCAAAATATATCGAACCGATTGGCATGCGTTTTTTGAGTATTAACAGCGCTAAAAGTTCTTCCGAGTCGGCTCCATGACATTACAACGCTTTTTTTATGTATTATCAAACAATCGTCAACTTGCCACACAACTTCAGTAAGAAGAAAAGGGATTGTTTAAAATTTAAATTTCACGTTAAATTTATTTCATGGCAGAAGGATCTCTTAATTAGATACCTGTCAGCCGGCAGAACAGAAAGGTTCAACATAGCATTTACGAAATATTGACAGTGGCAATACGTGGCGTAAGTGCGTAGAAAACAAGACACACGGGTTTAATGCCTTTTCGAAAATAAAGGAAGCCCACTTCGAGAAAAGGCACTTCCCTTGTTTTAACCATAAATTGTCTTTCTGCGGTATTTTAATACAAACACTATATGATATTTGCAAAGCAATTTGTATGGTGCAACAAATCCATTATGATTGCCATTCGCTTTACGCCTTGGCTCAAAGCAATAGACCTGAACAATCTTATTGTAGCACTTAGAAATGATTTTTATTTCGCTATAAGCTTTTATCTACACCCGCATGGTGGCTATTACTTTGTGAAAACATTGTACTTCGAAACATGTTTTCATGCCCCCCATAAAACAAAGGGAAAGTCATACCCACCGACGCCATGACGTGACAGAAAGAAAAGGTAAAAAAAATCGAGGAAAAAGCTGCGATTATGTTCGTGCGTAAAGAAGCCCACTGAACAATGCTTGCAATTATAAGTTGCATAATTCGCAACAGAATTAAAATGTGCCTGAAGCAAAAAAGCAGCTTTTTTTAGCAAATGTTCTTGCATGCATAATGACGACAAAATATTAAAAAAGTATGTTCTGCCATGCATAAGCCGCACGCCAAACCCCTCGCGCTATTGACGAGGGGCTTTTTTTCTATTATAATATTTCTACTATTTTACATATAATTTAAGGTGTTTTTATGAAAAAAGGACTTTACAGCATCGGCGGAATTATCATCTTGCTTATCGCCGCCTTTATTTTTGTTTTGGTTCCAGCTCTTGCCGGAGGAGTAAGCGAAAACCGCTTGCCCGCCTATGGCAGCTACAACGGAGTTCCCATCAAGTTTGAAGAGGGAACGGAATTCCACTCTCTCTCTATGCAGGCAGTCCAGAGAATGGAACAGCAGGGCTACAGCTTTAACGGCGACTACGCTTCTTTTTTCTACTCTATGGCCTTTAGCCAAGCCTTCAACCAAGTTGTAGGCCCCATGGCCCTCCGCGACTTGACCGCCCAGAGCGGCTGGTTCGCCACAGACAGCGCGATTGACCGCGCCCTCATCAACCAGTTTTACAACGAAAGCGGAGAATTCTCACAAGCCCTTTACAACGCGGCCTCGGACGACACAAAGCGCAAAAACCAAGAGCAAGTCGTCAACGCTCTTGACGCCGGCCGCTCTTACGAAGACCTCTTTGGCTCATTCGCTTCTGTAAAAGAAACAAAGTTGTACGGTCTCAAGACTTCTTCCGCCGAATTGGAATTCATCCGCAAAATGGGAAGCGAAGTTCGCGAGTTTGAATACGCGGCCTTTAGCATGAAGACGCTTCCTGACCAAGAAATCAAATCATTTGCGCAAAAGAACGCCGACAAGTTGACAAAGTATGACCTTTGCGTAATCACAGTGAACGACGAGGCAAAAGCCAAAGACGTTCTCAAGAGAATCAACAACTCAGAGATTACCTTTGAGGACGCGGTCACAACATATTCAACAAAAATAGCCGGCGATTCCGACAGCGGAAAAATCACGCAGAACCGTGCCTACCAAGTCGAAATCCTTTTCAAGGACAAAGACAAGGCTTCCGAAATCACATCCCTCGCCAAAGACGCAATCTCAGCTCCCGTTGAGTTGACTTCTTCTTGGGCCATTTTCAAATGCCTTGGCGACAGCGTAAAGCTTGACGTTGAAAATGACGAAGACTTCCAAGCCGCAAAGACATATATCTTCGCCAACGAAAAAGGTTTTGTCCAAGACTACTACACAGCAAAGGCCAACGACTTCATCGCCGCGGCAGCCACAAGCGGCTTCAACGAAGCTTGCAGAAAGTTTGACGTGACAAAGGACACAACTCCTTCGTTCGCTCTCAACTGGAACAACGACAGCTTGGTCGGAAGGTCAACACTTGAAGACAAAGCAGAGCTCAAAGGAGCCTCAACAAACGAAGCCTTCCTTAAGGCGGCATTTAAGCTTGGACAAGGCGAAATCTCCGCTCCGCTCGTGATTTCTTCAACAGACAATGTAGTCGTATTGCGCTGCTCAGGAATCGAAGAAGGCGGAACAGCCGCCGAAGACGCAGCCCGCCTTATCGGACCTGAAATCGCCAACGCCGACTCAGTGGCAGTTAACTCAGCCATTCAGAACAGTCCCAAAATCAAGTCAAACTCAGCCGAGTTCATGTCTGTTTTTACAGGTGAAAAGCAGTAATCTTCATGGCTGAAAACGAGCCTGTTTTAATAGAGGCCGCTTCTTCCGAACAATCGGGGGGAGCGACCTTTACCCTCCAATACAAAAATCGTTTTCTTTATTCAAAATACAATCCGCAAAAAAACATTCTTCAAGCCGTTCAAAACATAGATCTCTTGCCAGGAACTTTGGTCTTGGCTTTTTCGCCCTGCCTCTTTTACGGATTTAAGGAACTGGAAAAAAAATGCCGCGCGGCGGACTCGGAAATTTTGTGCGTTGAGGCGGACTCGACTCTCCATTCCTTTGCAAGCCAAGAAATCAAAAGACAGGACCTGGCCGCTCCTCTTCTTGCCCTTGACAAAAACACACCGGCCGGCCTTGAAGAATTTTTTAGCAAGGCAAAGCAAAAATTCCGCCGCGTAATAAGGATAGACCTAAGCGCGGGCGCGTCGCTCTATCCTGACTTTTACAAAAACTTTTACGAATGCGCGCAAAACATCGTCGCGGTCTTTTGGAAAAACCGCCTTACCCTTGTCCGGCTTGGCCGCCTTTACAGCAAAAACATTTTTAAGAACCTGCCCTTGTCCGCTTCTTCCGCCCAGTTTGAAGCGCTGGAAGGAACGGTTGAAAAACCGATTCTTGTTTGCGGAGCGGGAGAAAGCCTGGACGAGCTTACAAAATTCGCAAGCGGGAATTGCAAGCAAGGCATTGCCTTGCAACAAGGCCAAAAAGGGGCCGCCACTAAAACCGATACTGCTTGCAAGACCGAAAAGGCCGCCGCGCTCGCCGCTATCAACGAGCGCTTCTTTATCCTTGCCGTGGACGCTGCCGTTCCCGCCCTGCTATCCACGGGAATAACAATCGACGCGGTTGCCGCGACAGAAAGCCAATGGGCAATCGAAAAGGCTTACATAGGACTAAAAGACCAAGAATCCGGCCCCTTCTTTTTCTTTGACTTGACTTCAAGAAATCAAATAGCCCGCCGCTTTTCTAAAAAACGCGCCTTTTATTTTAGCCAATTTGAAAAAAACAATTTTTTGGACCGTCTTGCCCAAAAGGGTCTCCTGCCCAAAATCGCGCCGCCGCTCGGCTCGATAGGCCTTACCGCGACTTATTTAGCCTTGCTTCTTAGAAAGGACCAAAGCGTCCCGATTTGCGTCTTGGGCTTGGACTTTTCCTTTAGCGCAGGAAGAACGCACGCTTTGGAAAGCGCGCAAAGCAAGGCCCTTTGCGCAAATTCCAACCGTCTCTCTTCTTCCTCAAATTTCGCGGCGGCTTTTGGTCCAGGAAGCCAACAAGTCTTGGACAAAAACAAAAAGCCTGTTTGGACAAGCAAAAACCTCTTGGGATACGCCGCGCTTTTTGCGGATTACTTTAAAGGCGCGCAAAAGCTTTTTGATTTGGGAAAAAGCGGCTTGGACCTTGGGCTTGAGCGGAAGAACCTCTTTGACTTTTTGCAAGACCGAAATCCTAACCAGCAGCAAGAATGGCCGCCGCGTTCTTTGGCTTTAGAAAAGAATGGCCGCGGCCGCTCTGAGAGTTGCGAGGCCTTTTTGCGCGCGGAATTGTCCGCCTTGCGCTCTCTTTCTGACTTGCTTTCTAAGGGTGAAGATTCAAGCGCGCGCGACAAATCGATCGCGCTTGACGAGCAAATATTGCGCGAACTTCGCGGCCGCGAGTACCTTTACCTGCATTTTCCAGACGGAACAAATGCGAGTCTTGAGTTTAACTTTTTGACAAGGGTAAAGAGCCAAATTGACTTCTTTGCCAAGGACATAGAAACCGCGCTCGCGGCCGGCAGTTTTATTGCGGTGCGACAATATTAATCGCGCCGCAAAAGGAACGAGTCAAGGCTTTAAGCGAAGCGCGCCTTGACCGTTCCTAGTCTTGCCACCGTTCCTACTCTTCGTCTTCGTCAGACTTAAGGACTGCAAGGAAGGCCGACTGGGGAAGCTCGACGTCGCCGATCATCTTCATGCGCTTTTTTCCTTCCTTTTGCTTTTCAAGCAGCTTTCTTTTTCGGGTAATGTCGCCGCCGTAGCATTTTGCAAGAACGTCCTTTCGGACAGGATTCACCGTTTCGCGCGCGATGATTTGGCTTCCGATCGCGCCCTGAATGGCAACCTTAAATTGCTGGCGGGCAATCTCGCCCTTTAGGCGGTGGCAAACCTTGTGGGCTTGCGTCGCGGCGTTTTCCTTAAAGCACAGTTGGCTTAAGGCGTCGACGCTCTTTCCGTTAATCAAAATGTCAAGCTTTACAAGAACAGTCGGCTTGTAACCGATGATTTCGTAGTCAAAGCTGGCGTAACCGCGGCTGTAGCTTTTAAGCCTGTCGTAAAAGTCAAATAGAACTTCGGCCAAGGGCATTTCGTAAGTAAGCTCGGCGCGCTTTTCATCAAGGTATTGCATGTTTGTTTGGACGCCGCGCTTTTCATTGCACAAGGCCATGATTTGTCCGATGTATTCTCCGGGCGTTATAATCGAAGCCTTGATGTAAGGCTCTTCCGCGCTTTTTACGCGGCCTTCTGGATATTCGGTCGGATTGTCGATGAAGGTTTCCTCGCCGTTAGAAAGAGTGATTTTGTATCGAACGCTGGGTGCGGTAAAAATTACACTTTGGTTAAAGTCGCGCTCCAAACGCTCCTCAATAATCTCCAAGTGCAAGAGGCCCAAAAAGCCGCAGCGGAAGCCGTTTCCAAGAGCGATTGAATTGTCCTTTTCGTAAACCAAGCTGGCGTCGTTAAGGCGAAGCTTTTCCATGCTGTCCCGCAATTCCTCGTAGTCGTTTGAGTCAAGTGGATAGATTGAAGAATAAACGACGGGCTTTACTTCCTTAAAGCCTGGAAGAGGCTCCGCCGCGGGATTTGAAGAAAGGGTTATCGTGTCGCCGACCTTTACGTCTTGAACGGTTTTGATTCCCGCGATGATGTAGCCTACGTCGCCGGCTTCCAAAAAGCCCGTGTCCTCGTACTTGATCTTAAAGACGCCGATGTTCTCGACCTTGTACTCGGAACCGCTGCTCATCATCCTTATCGTGTCGCCGGCCTTTATTTTTCCCTGCATGACGCGAATGTGGACGATTACGCCCCTAAAGGCGTCGTAGTGGCAGTCAAATATCAAAGCTTGCGCCGGCGCGTTGACGTCTCCGCTCGGCGGCGGAAAAAGGGTCACGATGGCTTCCATCAATTCGTCAATGCCCTGCCCCGTCTTTGCGCTTACCAATTGCGCTTCTTCCGGCAAAAGGCCCAAGTCATGGTCGATTTGCTTTTTTACGCCTTCTATGTCCGCGCTGGGGAGGTCTATTTTGTTTATTACAGGAACGATCGTCAAGTTTTGCTCGAGCGCCATGTACATGTTGCTTACAGTTTGCGACTCAACGCCTTGGGAAGCGTCAATCAAAAGCAAGGCGCCCTCGCAAGAAGCGATCGCGCGGCTTACTTCGTAGCTAAAGTCAACGTGGCCGGGAGTGTCTACAAAATTGAGCTCGTAGTCAAGGCCGTCCTTTGCCTTATATGGAATCGTAACCGCCTGGCTCTTAATCGTAATGCCGCGCTCGCGCTCGATGTCCATGTTGTCCAATATTTGGTTCATCATTTGTCGGTCGTCGATAATCTTTGCCTTTTGAATCAGGCGGTCCGCCAAAGTTGATTTTCCGTGGTCAATGTGCGCCACAATGCAAAAGTTGCGCTTGCATTTCATTTCTACCATTTTTTCTTCCTGTTAAAAATAATACGGACTGTCCAACATGGCTTGCATGGCTATGCTTATGTCAAGGTATCCGTTTCTTCCTTTCTTAGTTGAGAACGCGGCCATAATCGCGCTTTTGTCGTCGTTAAATTGAATGCGTCCAATTGTAAGAGGATCGTTTTCAGAGAATCCGTTTTCGTCGGCGGCGCTTCCAGGAATAACATGCTTGATAACATAAGTCCTGCTGTTTTCGGTGGAAGAAGGAGTCAATTCCATTCCAAAAATCGCGACAAAGGAATGCTGGACCATGTCGCCTTGATAAATCGCATATCCCGGATTCTTTGGACGTTCCGACAAATACAAGAGGCATTCCTTTTTGGCCTCGTAGGAACCGCCTTCAAGGTAAGAGCAAGAAATTATGGATGAAGGAACGTGGTCGCGCAAAATGTCCTGCGCGTCTTCAAGGGACGAAACCTTCTTTCCGTCAAGGCCTACGACAACGTCCCCCGCCTTCATTCCGGCGCGGGCCATGGCGCTGCCAGGCTTTATGTATTGAACTTCCAAGCCATAATTGACCCGTCCGGCCTTTGCCGTGTGGCCGTAAGCGCCGATCCAAGGAAAATGCCTCTCGCCGCCCCGGTACAAAATCGGAAGGTCTTGCTTTAGATATTCAATAGGAATCGCAAAGTTCAAGCCTTGGTAGGAAGCGATTCCCGCAAAGACTATGCCCTGTACAATTCCGTTTTTGTCAATGCAAGGGCCGCCGGAGTTTCCGGAATTTACCGCGGCGTCGATTTGAACCGCGCTGCCGGTCGTAAAAAGCTTTCGGTCAGAAGCGGAAACTACGCCGCTTGTAAGAGTTCGTTCCAAGCCCAAAGGAGATCCAATCGCATAAATAACGCTGCCTACGTTCAACTGGGACTGGGCGCCCAAATTAAAGACATACGGCACCTTGGCTTCTGTCTTGAGCAAGGCCAGGTCGTGAACGCTGTCATAGCCCACAACCCGCGCGGGAATCCTTTGGTCGGAATTTTCGGCCATCTTTATAAAGACTTTTCCATAATTGGAATTCTTTGGATTCACTATCTCTTCGATGACGTGATGGTTAGTGACAATGTAGCCGCGGGAATCGATAAAAAAACCGGAGCCGATGACCCGCGCGGCGTATCCCATGCCGTTTTGAACCTTGATTCCAAGGTCCACCCAAACAGTCACAGTGCCTTGAATGTAGTCCGAAATTTTTTCCAAGCGGGGCTGAACGGCGCCAGAAAGGCCGGGAACTCCGTTATAGTAAAAGGCGCGCATGGCGGCCTTGTCCATCACCTTTAAGGACAAGGATTCGTAACCCGCGGCCGCAAGGGAATTGTAGCAAGTCCACGCTTCGACATAATCCTTTTGCTCCACATGCGAAGCGAGCGCGTCTTTTACATAGCCCGCGCATTCGTCGCTAATCTCCTTGTCGCCCAAAATCGTCGCGCGCCACAAGGCTTCGACAGGACTTTTTTGGAGCAATTCATAAATGCGCTTGACTTCCGCGTCATGGACGTCTTTTTGAGTGTAGTCAAAATTTTCTTCAGGACCCTGCGGAAGTTTTGTGGCGTTGCAAGCGCAAACGAACAAGGAAAAAACAAAAGCTGTCAACAAGGCGCAAAGGCCGGCGGTATTCTTCTTCATCTTAAACTCTAGTCATTTTTCTTTGGAGCGGAATTTTCTTTTTGGATTCTTTTCACTTCGTCGCTTTTTGGAATCGCGCGAGCAAAAATATTTTGTCCAATCAAAACCGCCTGCAAGAAATAATCTCCGCTGTCAAACTGGGAGACCACTCCTTGCTCAACGCCCTTCATAAAACCAATTACATTCAACTCTTGGTTTTCTGTTCCAGGCGCGTCCACCCAATAAAAACAATCTTGCTTTCCTTTTGTAACAGGAACGTTGGCGTTGTCTACCTTAATTTCTATCGGGGATCCGTCCGCGAGCTTTATCGAAACAGGAACCTTTTTGTCCGTTCCCTGGATGTAAAATTCAGTAAGCTCAATAGTTTTTTCGCCCTCAACCTGCGGATAAAGGGTGTAGCGAACGTTCCAATTGCCGTCGTAATCGGAATCCCATGTAGTGCGGCGGCCGCCGTTTGTCATATATTCTTCGGAAAAGTCAGGAAGAGTGTCGCCGTTCCTGTCGATGTGAATCATCTGCAAATAAATCAGCGGATTTGGAACGGGGCTTCCCCAAATGTTTTGGCTTGCGGCGTCCGCGTCGTCCTTGCTTATGACGACCGAACCGTCGTTGTCCGCGTAGATTTCTGTCGTTTCAAAAATGCCGTCGCCATCCCTGTCCACGCTTCTTGTCAAAGGCTTTGCAAATTGGGCGCGGGCGTAAAGCTTTCCGTCGACCAAATAGTCGGCGGCGTAAGGGGCGCCGTCCAACATAGAAAAACGGACAAGCGCTCCGTCGCGTTCCTTGGAAGGCTTTTCCATGCTGCTGATTGAAAGTATCAAGCGGTCAATGTCAAAAAGCGTCGGTCCGCTCCAAAGGCTAGTCTCATCGACAATGTAAAAGTCTTTTCTAAAGCCGGCCGCCGCCAAAAACTCGTCGGGCTTTACGGTAAATATTTGCGCGTCCACAGTTTCGTCAGCCAAATTAAAAATCGTGATTCCCTCTTCGCCAGGAACTTCCTCAAAGACGATTCGAACAGGGCTTGGATACGTTCCGTAATAGACGTCGATTTTTTTGTCCTCAAAGTGGGCGCTCTTGGGAACGCCAAAATCCAATTCCGCGCTCCAATCGTCGCCGCCGTCGTTGTCCGCGTCGTAGACAATTTTTGACGGGCGGCCGCGCTTGTAAGAAATAGTTACGTTGCGCTCCAAGGTTCTGTTTGTGTCGATGTACAAGGTTCCGGAATAGGCGTTGAGATAGTCAAACATTCTTTTTCTGCCTTCGTCAGTCTTAAGGACAGAAGCAAATCGCTCCAAGTCGAACAAGTCAACGCCCTTGTCCATAAAGTCCAAGAAGTAGTCAAAGGCTTGGCTTTCGGTAAAGACGCCGTCTTCCAAAGCCGCGGCCGCGAATATCGGGCTTTTAAATCCGCGCGCGTCAAAAGCCTTTAACAAGCGGGTTCTCTGCTCGCCTTCGGCAAAAATCGCGGCGTAGACTTCCAGCTCAGGATTTTGCTTGTTGTATTCGGGAACGCGGGTGATAAAATAGTCCGCGGTTTTGCGGCCGGTCGAAGAAAGGGGCAAGTAATCGAATGTTCCTGTCTCGTAATTCTTTTGGTACATTATTTTGTATTCGTAGGCAAAGAACAAATTAGGAAAGCGCTCGTCGGCTGGATAAATGCGTCGGCTCACGTCAACTTTTTCGCGCGCGCTTTCAACGCTGGCTGCGTCTCCCAAAGTGTACCAAGACTTTATCCTTACGTAGTCCGCGTCGGCGGAATAAATGAAAGGACGCTGGTCAAGAATTTCAAGCGCCTCTTTTGCCTTTCCCGTCGCGCAAAGAAGGTCGGCGTAAAAAATGCGCGCGCTGCTCTTGTTGTAGTCGACCCATTCCGCTCCGCTAAGAGAATTCTTTAGCACCGGCAAAACAGCCTTTCTTGTTGCGCCCTCGTTGTATTGGCTTAGGGCGATCAAATACCAAAGGTCGGCTACCGTCGCGTCGTAATTGTTGCCGGCTGTGGCCGCGGCCAAGGCCTTTTTCCAATCGCCTTGAATGGCGTAATTTTTGGCCAGCCTCAAATAGCGCAAGGCTGTTTGCCTGTTAGCCTTTTTAGCGCTAAAGTCCGAGGCTCCGAGAATGCCTGTCATAGAAATCAAGGCCGCAAAAATTAAAGTCTTAAAAATCTTTTTCATAGTTTATCGCCAACCGCGCGGGTTCGTTCCACAAAAGTTTCGGCCGCGCCTTCCTTTCCTACTATTATATCAAAAAAACCGGATTCAGTCGCCTCTTTTTGCGCTTTTTTTAAAAAAACTTTATCTTTTTTTGAAACGGCCTCAAGGCCCGCCGCGGCCGCTTTTTTAAAGTCTTTTTCGGGCCAAAAGGACAAGGCGCGGACAAAGGAGTATGGGACCCGCTCCTCAAGGCCCATTTTTTCAAAGGAACGGTAAAGAAAGCGCTGGCGCAAGGCGACGGGAAGGCCCTCAAAAAAGGAACGGGAAATCTCAATGCCGGCGGCATTTTGGCCTTGCAAAAGTTCTTTGTCTTGCAAAAGTTTTTGGCCGCTACCTTCAACGCCGGCCAGCGCTTGGTCTAAAAAAGCGTCAAGGGCTTCGTTTTCGAGCATGGCCTTTTCGCCGCCCGACAAAAGCGCCTTTTTCCAGCCGTCAAAATTTTTGTCCAAAAATGGCGTCAAAAGGTTTCGGACCTTGTTTCTAAAGTAATTGTTGTCGCTGTTGGTGGAATCAGTTCTCCAGCCAACATTTATTTGCCGCAAGTATTCTTCGATTTGAGCGCGGCTAAAATCCAAGAGGGGCCTTAAATAAATTCCCCTTTTGGCGCAAATGCCGTATGCAGCGGAGGAACCTTGCAAAAAGCGCATCAAAAGGGTTTCCAAAGCGTCGTTTTGGTTGTGGGCAAGGCAAATATATTCGGCGCCGCTTTCTTTGGCAAAGGCCTCAAACTCTTGGTAGCGCAATAGGCGGGCCGCCTCTTCCACGCCCTTGCCTCTTTGGGCCGCCAAGTTTTCCACCGCTCCCCGCTCTATTTTTCTTGCGCAACAGGGAACGTCCAATTTTTTGCACAAATCTTGGACAAAGGCCGCGTCGCCGGAACTTTCCTCCTCCGGCCTGATTGAATGGTCAACAGTGACGCAAAGAATGTTTGGAAAATCTTTTTTGCCGTCGGCCTTCCAAACGTCTCTGGCCCTGGCCAACGCGCAAAGAAGGCTTACGGAATCCGCTCCGCCAGAAACGGCCGCGCCCAAGCTTTTGGGCAAGGCTCCGTCCAAAAGCTTTTTTAGAGAGTCAATCAGTTTTCGCTCAAATTCAAAAAGGTCTTGCATATAAAAAAAGCCTCCGAAAAAACGGAGGCCCTGCCTGACGGTAAACGAAAGTCGCTGACTTTCCTTTTATTATCTCGCCGGTTTAACGCTAGCCAACGCAACTTCCGCGTCAGTGATTACCGTTACACCGTCCCCCAAGTTGAGATTCTTGACGAGGAATTTTTCGCCAATGTTAACGCCAGAAATGTCGGCGTCAACGCGGGCGGGCATTTTCTTTGCCACGGCCTTAATCTGAACTTCCGGAGCCTGCTTGAGCAAGAATCCGCCTTTAAGAACGCCGGCCGGAGTTCCAACCAAGTGAACGGGCATCTTCATTGTGATAGCCTGATCAGCGGCGGGCTCAAAGAAATCGGCGTGAAGAACTTTGTCGTTGCGAATATTGTATTCGGCGTCTTTGATGAAAACATCATGAGAAGTTCCGTCAACAGTAACGTTGATCAAAGTTGAAGGAGTGACGTTTCTCCAAATCTTGTTGAATTCAACTTCGTCAATGTCCAACATTGTCGACTTTCCTTCGTGATTGTACAACACGGCGGGAATTCTTCCCTTGGCGCGCATTCTTCTTGCGTTGGCGCGGCCCGTTGTAGAGCGAGTTTTTGCATTGATAGTCAAGTCCATTTTCTAACCCCTATAAACCTTAATAAAAAAATCTGGGACGACAGGATTCGAACCTTTCGTTCCGTAAATGCCCTTTGGTAATGTGTGGTAAGTAAAGGTAAAATATAATAGAAAAAATGTCAATAGGTTTCGTTAAATTTCCGCAAAGCCTTATTTCACCGAAGCGCGAAATGGCTACACAAATGGCTACATGAAAACAGCCTTAAAACCGCACGAATTCAGGGGCTTCCGTTCCGTTTTTTTTTGGAACACCTGTGGAACAAAAGTTAATGGATTCTTTATTAAGGGGTATCCTAAAAAAAAGGAGGTTTTTAGTTGGTAGATTTAACAGATTCGTCAATTCCCAACGAGGACAAATTGGCGTTCACATTCTTGTCAAGCATAAAAAGTTGTTGCTTTAGAAAATGGCCCTGCGGGACTTATAACCCGCCAAAATCAAAGGACATATCAATTTTAATTCCTTGTTACGGCAAGGCGGACACAATCGAGAAAACAGTTCAATCCGCCGCAAAGCAGACGTTGAAAGCCTATAAAATTTTAATCCTTTTGATGGATATAGACAGTCAAAAGAAAAAAGAGATTTTGGAGATTTTATCCGACAACATAGAGTGTGTTTTTTCAGAAAGGCTTAATGTTTGCGCGGCGAGAAATAAGTTGGCTGAACTCTGCCCAACAGAATACTTTGTGTTCTTGGACGCAGACGACGAGTTGGCGGACAATTTTCTTGAAGTCTGTTATAACGAAGAAGCGAGCGTAGTGTTTCCCGCCCAAGTCTTTACAAAGGAAGCTTTGGAAAGAAAAGAGTTTTTAGACGGCGACGCTAATTTCAGCCGAGAAGAAAGAAAAGAAAACTTTTTCATCAACCAAAATTTCACCTGCCTTTTTCACAAAACGGCTTTCAAAGAGCTTGGCGGATTCAACGAAAGGTATAAGGACGGTTTTGAAGACACGGACATTATGTTAAGGCTTCTTGACCAACAAAAATACAAAATCTCGACCACGCTCGACACTAAATCCCTTTATAAAGAATGTCCGAATGGATTGACAAAAAAACAGCCGTTCTTCGATTCTATGTTTGAGGCTTTGAACGAGTGGCTTCCTGTAATCCAAAAAAAATACAAAGAAACCCCCTTTTTCATCGACAAAGAAGTGGGTGATTTTATGATGTCGTTGGAGGTTCCCGTAAAAAAGGAAAGCCTGCATAGTTTTTTTAATGGTCTCGCTGGATTGGAGATAAACTCTTTGAAAGGAGGCTCAATTCCTTATTATATAATGGGGGATTTGATAAACAGGAACTCGCGTAAAGTCGTGGCGAGCTTTGTTTTGGACTTGAAGTGTAATAAAAATTGCGAGTATTGCTGTCAAAAAAAAGAACGCGAAGGAGTCCGGTTTTTAACAGAGGACGAAATGTTCTTTAATTTCGACAAAGCCCTTACAAAATGTGAGAGTTTAATTGGTCATCACCCGCAAGTTCAACTGTTGGGGGGCGAGCCTACGCTTTGGTCTGACGGTTTGGTTTCCAAGATACAAAAAAGATTGGCGCAATATGACGATTATCACGTGTTCACCAATGGCTTTAACAAAAACTCCTTGCTTTGGAATGACCACAAAGCAGTCTTGCATTGCCATATAACAGATTGGACTAATTGTGAAAGAATAAGCGGTCTGCCAGAAACAGCCATAATAAAACTTGTCGTGACAAAAAAAGACATACACTTATTGGACAGTTTTTTAAGCGCGAACAGCGATTTAAGCAACAACATAATTCTTTTAAGTTGCCACGGAGCTGGAAAAGAATATGACTTGGACATTGACGACATAAAAACATTGGCGAATATTGAATGGGAATGGCGAAAACTGTTTCCGTTAGAGAATAGAATAAACCTTAATTGGTATGAAACATATCGAGAAAAGGGATTGGAATATTGCCAAGCGTGTTGTAAAAAATACAAGACGGTTTGGAACTTCAACTGTTACAACAACACTGTGTCTCCATGCTGCATGGCAAAAAACTCTTACTCTTTGGAAAATTTTTATGGTCAAAAAGTTGAAAGTTGCGGAGACTGCATGTTTTTCTTTTAGGCGTGAGACCAAGGCAAGTCCGTGAGCGAGCCGTTGTTCTTCTTCCAATAGCGGACTTTTCCTTGCTCCCATTGGGCGCAGTAGTCCTCGTAAACGTTTCCCATATACTCGCAGAACCTATTGTAGATTGAGCAGAAAGGCGACACGATTTTATTGACTTTGACAACCCGCTCGACTTCCTTGCAATAAGCGCAGGTTGAGCAGCATTTTCTGTCTGGATTCTCAAGGAACTTGTTCGTCCCTTTTAGAACAATGTCGCCGTTGTAGTATTCATACCTTCCGCTTTTAGCGAAAGCGTGGACTTTGCCCTCTTTCCGAACCTTGAACACATTGTCGATTTTTTCCCTTTGCTCAAGGGTCGCTCCCTTGCCTTTGTTCATAACGGAAAGGACGGCGTTTATCTCTTCCCTTGTGTAGTCAACCCAATATTTATGGCCGAAGTTTCTTTTTTCCGCCAAGGAAGGCATTATTTTCTCGGCTCTGACAAAACACTTGTATGTCCCTTGCTTTGTGAATCCAAGGGCTTTCGCGAACTCGCTTTTAGTCATTACGGCTCAGGAACTCCTTGACCGCCTTCTCCGCCCTCTCCGCCGCCTTGAGCGTTTTCAGAGCCTTCTCCTTCTGTTCCAGAGCCAGTTGAAGAAGTGTCTCCATCACCACTTTCGCCGCCTTGGTCGGTTCCGTTGTTTTCGCCAGCCTCTCCATCGCCAGCAGGCTCTCCGCCGTTGTTTCCGTCGTCATCATTGTAGTCCTCGCAAACAAAAACTATTGTGTCGGATTTGTTCTCCACTTCCTCGCCGTCGACTATTTTTGTTCCGAACACGCAGTAAGCCGAAACTTGGGTTCCTTCCGACGCGTGGAACGGCCCTGTGTATTCGACGAAGTTCTCTCCGTCAACGGAGTAATAGGGCTTGTCCGTGCTTTCAATCTCGACGGTTTCCGCGTCCTTGTCCCAAGCGATAGTTTCGGGCGGAATGGCGGGTCTTATCTCAAACGAGGGGCATTGTCCTTTGTCGTTGATTTCCTCGCACCAAGGCATAGCGGTATTGCCGAAAACATAGTCAACCTTTTCGTAAATCTTGTTTCCGCAAAAAAGTCCGGGATAGAAAATGGGCTTGCGGAAGAACCTAGGGACAGGCCTTTCGACGTCGTGGACGCAGTAAAAGCAGTTCGCGCAAAGCGGCTTGATTTTAGCGGGCATAAGAAAACCTCTCGTATCTAAAGTAAGGCGATTGTAACCCCAAAAAAAGCCGTCTTTAATTGGGGCTACGATATAACCAATCCGCTTATGCCTTCCTCCCTTACAGGGTCGTCCAAATTCCTGCCGTAATAGTCGCAATACTCGTCCATAATCTCAATTTTGGCTTGGTTGGTTTGGAGAGTCCGCAAGGCGTTGTAAAGCTCCATATCCGCTCCGTCGGAACTCTCTATTTTCTCCAAATGGCGGCTCACAGCCTCCCATTGCGAGTTGGACAAGGAGAACAAAGGCATAGCCTTGTTCAGCAGGTTTCTTTTAGTCAGCACGGCAAATCTCCTTTGCTTCTTTAAGGAGAAGTTCCTTGACTTCGTTGTAGAGCTTTGAGCCTTTCTCAGTCCGCTCCAACTCCATAGCGTATTCCCATAGGGCGTTGAACTCTTGCTTAGTCATAATACACCTCCTTGGTTTCTAGGCGTATTATCGCTTGGGTTCAGTTATTTAGCAACTTGAACCGGCTTGAATTGGCCTTGAATCGTCGCTTGAATCGTTTTTTTTTGGTTTTACCCTTAATTCAAAGTCGTCATCGTAATAATCTAAATAATTCTCTGGTGTATCTGTGTCTACCCAGTAATCGTTATCTTTATAACGAACTTGTATTTGCTCGCCATTAAGAACGCCAACCTTTATGTCATACAACGGGTCAAAATACACAAAATTATTTTTATGCTTCTCTTTGTTGGAATCGCAGCAATCAAAGCCTTCTTTGTTAAATCCGTCAATCTCGCATAATTTTGAGACATTGTTATTCTCAATTTGCTGAATTAAATCAGAGATTTTCTCAGAACAAAAACACTTGCGACCTTTTAGAATGGGGTTCCACATAAAGTATACAAAACCCTCATTGAATAATTTATGCTTAACTTCGCTCATTGCTCTTTTTCCTTGATAGCGTCCATCATTCCTCATTCTTCTTTCTCCCCTGAATAATCATCTTTTGTCATATCTGTGTATACTTTTTGTAAGAACGTCTTAAACTCTGTCACCTTTTCTATCCAACCGTATCTTGGTGCAACTCCATATTCTCCAAACATTAAAACTAATACAGACCATACTTCTTCTGAGAATCCGTTTTTATCATCGTATGGAATTATCCCATCCTTTTCTTGTTTAGACAACATATTCAGTATTACTTCTTCGTAGTTTTGATACCAAAGCATAGTAACAAATGATTTATAAAGTTCGTCAGACATTTTCTTTCTCCTTGGCGTATTTAGCCATAAGTTCCTCTGTCGTTTCGCAGAGATTTCGTTCCCTTGCCGACTTCATCTTTGCGGAGATAGTCTGTTGAGAATACAGGTCTATTTCTTTCTGCTGTTTGCCCTGCAACTTCAAGTCCATTATCTGTCTTTCGCTGTCAGTAAGGTTCAGTTTTTCCGGCTTGTGGACAGCGAAAACATAGTTGACCTTCGTGTAGAACATAACGCAGTAGACGATATGGATTATGAACGGCGTTATGCCCAGCCGCTTCAAGGAATAGGCGACGAAAACGTTAGCCAAGTAAATCCAAGGGGCGGCTTTCCTTATCTTCGGGTTCGCTCCCATAGCCACGAGCATAAAGAATATCGTGGCGTAGTTGTAGAAGTTGTTTATGTAGACCAACGCGCACGAAAACACGACCAAGGCGAACGACAGCCCTTTTCTTCCGAAAAGGAAAATACAAAGGGCTATCAGTCCGCAACCTCCCGCCCGCAAGTGCCAATGGTATTCTATGTTGCCGACATAGTTTTCGTAGACGTGAAGCCCGATTAAAAGAATGTGCAGGAACATAATCAGCGACAATTCCTTGTCGTTTCTCAATAAGTCAATTCGATTTCGCAACCACTTCATAATTCATTTATCGGCAGATTTTATTCCTTGTCCAAGTCCATATCCGCCAAAAAGCAATAGATTTCGTCCGCTGTGACGGACGCCATAAAAGGCTCTTTATGGGCGAATCTCCAATACACGGCGTCAACAAGCGACAGCAGTTTGTATTTCAAAAGTTGGAGTCTCAGCGTTAACTTGCATTTCCATTTCTTAATTTCGCCCCTACGGTATCGGCATATTACGCAACCGCACATATCAAACCTTTTTCCTTACGACAACAACCTTTGGTTTCTTAAAAGGCTCCTCTCCCCTAGCCTTTGCTTCAAGCAGAGCCTTTCTTTTGGCGACCAAATCGGCGACCTCCCGCTTCTCCTTCTCGCGCTTTTCGATGGCGGCTTCGATTGGCTTCAAGATATTCTCGGCCTTTCTCTCAATCTTTTGGTCGTGGAGTTCCTTTTCCTTGAGCCGTCTGTCAATCGCATACCAGCCAGACCTGTTCACGCACTCGTTCAAGGTCTCGGTGTTCAATCTATCCAAGTCAAACTTGCCTATATGTCCGTGAGCCTCCAAATTCTTCGCCACGCTCGACTTCCAATCGTCAATTGTGACTTTTCCGCTCTCAAGCAAATCCTTTAAGAATACCATAGAGCCGAAGCCCTCCGACACAACCTTGTCGCACCAATCGTGCCAACTCAACCTTTCCATTTTTTTTATTCCCCCTTTGTTTTTCTAACCAATCCAATTAAGCCGCGCCGTTTTCCTTTCGGATTAGGCCCAGCGTATCCGACCAAACAGCCGCAAACCACAATCGCCATTTCCTTCTCGCTCACAAAGACGTTCATTTCGTCCGCCGCTCCGAACCGCTTCAAGACCAATTCGTTGACTATAGCCACAGCCCCTTGCTTGTTGTTTCCCTCGAACACAAGGTCATACTTCTTCTTTCTGTCCCCTATGTCGAACCGTTCCCAAAGGCTGTCCTTCCAAGTTCCTTTTCGCATATTTCCCCTCTTAAGCGTCCGCTTTCACGCTTTGGTCTATCTCCTTCGCCGACAAATTCTTAGTTTGAACGCCGTTGAAAGCGCTCCAATAAACCGCCTGAAAACAGAAAAAGGGAAATTATGGTCGGAACGGAGGGATTGTGTTCCGATGAATAGTTTCCAAGCGGTTTGTTGCAGCGCCTTTTTAAAGCGATTGGCTACTTCATTTCTTTCATTTCGCTTATCCGTCCGGTTTCAAGGAGGCGTTTGCTCAATTTGTCGCCTATCTCGTTTCCGTATTTTATTCTTACGCAGTTCAACGCCACTTCGTCCGAAACCCTGCCTTCTATCGTCATTATGGAAAACCTTTCAAACGCTTCCGAGAGCCTATCGTCCATAAGAGCCTCCATTCACAGAAACCAAGCCTTTTTTCAATTTGTTCAAAAACTCCAAGCCTATGGCCGCGTAAATCGGGTTGTTCTTTATGAAATCCCGCCCAACCTTAGCCCATTTTTTCATTTCTCTCTCGCTCATTTTTGACTCTCCTATTTCCGTGCGTCCTTCCGCCATTCCGTGTAATAAATCGACTGTTTCCACCAAACGCGGTCGGATTTATTGGGGTCGTCGATTATGAAAGTCTTTGGCTCGAACCCCAATGCTTTCAGCCGCTCTATGAATTCGCCCGATTCCGTAAAGTTTAAGTAATAATCGCCGTGTTTCATTGAAACCAACATCAAATCAGTGTTCAGATTATGCGTCACTATCTTTCTCACGCCGCGCCCCCAACCTTTCTAAAGTCTTCATTGACTGAAGCCTTCTTCTCCGCGATGGCCAGTTTAGATTTCAAATCCGACAAAACCCAAGTCAGTTTTCCGGAAAGCGTCAATCCGTCGGGAGCGCCTTCTTTTTTCAGCACCGCGTCAACGTCGTTCCAGTCGGCCAATTTCTCCTCGGTCTCGTTGAAAAACTCGTCCAAAAACTCCATAGTCATTCCTCCTCGTCTTTTTCGGGCGGCTCGCCCTCTACGACTTCAATTTCAGCGTCTTCAATCAGTTCCTTCGCCGCGCTAAGATACATTCTGGTCGTCAAAAGGACGGTCTCCGCTGGAGCCGGGTCGTAGTTGTGGCCGGATTCCAAATAGCCTATGGCGCACTCAACCGTGTCACTGAGCTTGTCCAGCGCGTCAAGCATTTTGTCCTCGTCAACGGCGACCATTCGCCCCCCCCAAGGCTTTCAAGTAGGCCTTTCCAATCTTCCTATATTTCGACAAGTCCAAGCCCTTCAAGGCTTCCTTGGCGACCTTGTTCCACTTCTCCAATTCCTTAGCGCTCATATTTACCCCCCTTACGCCGTTTCAGCCAGTTTAGTTATGCCTTTCCACATTAAGTAGTCGGCCACAATCCTTTCCGCAAGCCCTTTCCTTATGTCGCATTTCCTCACGGGAAAATAAGCGTAGCCGAAGCTCTCGAAGAAGGCCTTCCGCTCCGATGAAAGAATCTCCGATTCCCTGCCCGAATCGAACACCGTCTTTATGCTCTTCACGGTGGCCACGGCGTATTTCACCTTGTCGCCCTTTTGGAATATCTTGTCGTATTCAGCCTCCCCGCAAAGTTTCTCAACCGCCTTGAACAGAACCGTTCTGTGGCTTTGGAACTCGATGTTTTCGCGGCAGGCTTCAACCTTCTGTCTCTCTTCGTTGGTCTCCGGCTCCCGCTCACCCTTAAACACGGCCACTATCTTCGAGTGGTCGCCTTTTGTAAAACTTCTCAAAGCTCTTGTGTTTTTCAAACACTCCGCCAAACCTTCCTTCGTGAACTCAAAGGACAGCTTCCCAAGCCGTTCCCTAAGCCTTCCGTCTAGCGACTTCAAGCAATCCTTGTAAAGCTTCTCAGTCACCGCGTATTGCGCTCTCATCATCGTGGCAGAGAGAACTTGTCCTATCGGGAAGAAGTTCTCGAACTGCTCCTTGGGAGAGTAGCCGCACATCGTTCTGTAAAACTCCTTTCTGATTCCGTAGTCAACCACTCCATACAACCTTGTCGTTCCAGCCGTCTTTTCCATTCGGTCAAGCAGCTCTCTGTCCGATTCCAATCTTCTTCGTTTCCCCTTTCCCTTTCTTCTTCTCATTCTCTTTCTCCTCTTGGTCTCTATCATCCAGAGCGGAGTGAAGCGATAGGGCAGAGTTTCCCAATCCCCGCAGGCCTAGTCACTTTTTTGACCAAGCCGTTTAAGGCGAAACCCCGCACCTTTCGCTCCGCAGCCGCTCCGTTACATCATCCGTCGCATCGCTCGCTTCAAGGGCACCAAAGCCTAACGCTCTCTGCTTTGGCGTAAAGTCTTGTAAAGGGAGTGCGCCCCTCCTCTGCCCGCGTTAGACTTACTTCAAGTTTCGTCCCGCACCAACCGTTTTAGCAGACACCCCGCGTGGGTTGGCAACCTTGCTCGGCGGCCGCTGGGTCTCTGTCTTTCAAGAGCCTCGTAATACCGCCTATCATCCGCAAGGCTCAAAGGCCTTGGACAACCGCAAGGAATCGTTTTCTTAGGCTTCGCTGTAAACCGAAGTCCGACCTTGTTCCCAAGGAATTGATTTTTAACTCCGCCCTTAGTCCGTTTTTTTGCGGCATTCTGCCAATTCGTCCCAAGTGCAATAAAAAAGACCGCTCGTTCAAAAGCCAACCCTTTTTCAAGGGCTTTCAGCCTGGCTTTCTCACAAACGGTCTCTTTTAACTTTGAGCGCATAACCAAAGGCTGAATGTTGGTTATGCACTCAACCAACTGTGGCCACTTTATCCGAAGAAATCAAAAAGATTAAATCAGGCAAAGTAGGTTTGGGTTTCCCCATCCCTAAAGCCATAAAGACTAAGAAAAAACTTAATCCTTAATTAAAATATAAAAGATTTTTCTTTTGCTGTCAAGTGTTTTTTAAGAAATTTCTTATTTTTTACTTGAGTTTTTTAAGAAAAAACACGATAATATAAGTATGAATTTCTCTGAACGGCTTGAAAAACTGCTTAAAGAAAAAGGCAAGACAAAGGCGGAAGTGGCAAAAATTGCGGAAATAACAACGCAAACCTTCTACGACTGGAAGAAAAAAGGCGCAGTCCCTAGTGCCGACACCGCCGTAAAATTGGCTCAAACTTTAGGAACTACGGTGGAGTATTTAATCACTGGGGTTGAGCCGCCTATTGTCGAGAAAATCCCTAGAGACCTTCAAGACATTATCAACAAATACGCCGAGAAGGATGAGAAAAAGCAGAAAAAAGACTTGACGAACGGCGTTTTGAATAATTATAATTTAAGTCAAGGAGATTCAGTTTGAAAAAGTTCATAGCCTTGTTTGTTTGCCTGTTGTCGCTTTCCCTCGTTTTCGCGGGCGGCTCGTCGCCCCTTAAAGCCGAGCCTTCGTTGACCGTTTACACGGGGGATTTGGTTAACGTAAAGATGGAGTTTTGGCTTGAGCCGAAATATCTTACCGTCGAGCGGATTTACGAAGCTCCTAACGGAAACTTGGAGTTGACGCTTCAAGGGGAATACAACGCCCATTACACGTTGACGTTTAATACCTCCGACTATAAATTGCCCTTGTTCGTCGTGTATAAAAGATGCGGAAGGTTCGACGGCTGTTACAGGATAAAGGCTTGGCGCAACAATATGCTTTCGCTTGTTCTGGACAAGGACTTCCGTTATCCAGACAACTTCTACCCTTCGGGAACCGACCATAAATACAAGGAATCCGAAGACTCTCCATACTAAAGCCGTTCCAAACGCCCTTCAACCGCTTTTGCCAATTATCTCCTAATAAGAATTAAAAAGGTTGTCGGGCGTTATTTTTTTTCTCAAAATTTACAGTTTTTCCTTGACAAAAAAAATTTTTTGCCTTATTATGTAACATATTGTATACAGTATGTATACTTTTTGTAGTTAATTATGTTTTACGCCGTTCTTATTCTTGCGGTAGTTGCGATGGTTCTCTTGGTTGCCGTTTCCGTTCTGGCGAGCGAATGGAAATGGTCGAAAAGGATGGCGTCGCTGTATTGCGAGATGGCGGCTCGAAACGACGCTTATATGCGGGACGCCTTGGAAAGAAACGCGGAGTTGGCCAAGGCTCTTGGCGAGTTAGGCAATCTCATCGGCAGTTTGAAGGGTGGAGCCGTTGACGCAGTTCTTGAGGCAATCAAGAGCGCGGAGCGGATTATGGGGGGTGGCGACATTGTTCCAATGGACGGCAAAAAAGGCGAATAAGTTCAACGCTAGGAAAATAGTTGACGGCGGACTTACTTTCGACTCAAGGAAGGAACATTCGCATTGGCTGGAACTCTCCCTGCTTGAAAGAGCGGGAGAAATTTCCAACCTTCAAAGGCAAGTCAAGTTCGAGTTAATTCCCAAGCAAACAAAATCAGACGGCAAAATTGAGCGCGAGTGCTCGTATATAGCCGACTTCGTTTATTTCGACAAAAAGACCGGCAAGAAGGTTGTCGAGGACGTGAAGGGGATGAAGGTTGGCCCCGCCTACAATGTGTTCGTGATTAAGCGGAAACTTATGCTTTTCAAATACGGAATCGAAGTCAAGGAGATTTAAGGTGGAAGAGAAGTCGTTGGACGAAAAGGTTCAAGAGAAAGCCGCAGAGCAAGGCAAGGCGGCGCAGAAGTTGGACATTAGGGGCTTGAGAATGAAGGAGGCCCCCGCTGGGTTCAAGGAATTTACGACGAATGGACAGGCGTTCTACAAGAACGGAAGCGGGTTGTCCGTGTTTATGACGCTTGAGGAGGGAAAGGCCGTCCACGTGTCCATTATGCGAAAGTCGAGAAAGCCCGAATGGAAGGACATTGACTTGGTTTGCAAACTGTTCCTTCCGAAAGGCGTTCAGCCGATGATTGTTCTTCCGCCTATCGGAAGCGAAGCGGAAAAGGTTCAGAAGAACTTTATCAATATGTTCTTTTGGAGCCAAAGTTATGTCGAAGGATTGAATAAGGAAGGAGCGAAGAATGAAACTGACGATAAGCAAAAGTGAGTTGGCAAGGGCGGTAGCCGCCGCAGATAAGTTCTCTAGCGGGAACCCATTGGGAATTGACGGCTATTTTATGTTCGACGCGAAAGGCGGAGAGTCAACATTAAGGGCTTCAAGAAGCGGAATGACTGCCATAATCAACTTGAACTGCGAGTCCGACTCTGACGGCTCGTTCTTGGTTTACGCCGCCAAGTTGAAGCAGATTATCTCGAAGGCTCCCGACGGCGACTTGTTTTTTGAGGTTGAAGGCTCTGACATCAAGGTAACTTCGTCCAAGAAAAAAGTCCGCTACACGATGAAGGCTATGGATTCAGGTCGTTTCCCCGACTTCCCGAATATCGAAGGAAAGACAGTTAAAGGCGGCGGCGAGTGGTTCTTGAAAGGGCTTTCGTATGTGAGAAGGGCTTCCGCCAACGACGTGACAAGAGAGATGATGTGCTCCGTCCGCTTGGAGTTTGACAAGGAAGGCTTGAAGATGGTCGCCACGGACGGAAAGCGTCTGCACGAATATACCGTGGAGGATTTCTTTTTGGACGGAACTGAAAAAGCGGCTGTTCTTTTGCCTAGTGGCTTCGTGGATTCCCTTTGCGCCGCCGTGAAAGGCGGAGACTTGGAGTTCTTGGTCGGCGAGCGCGAGTTTAGGGTCAAGACATCAAGCGGTCTTTTCGCCACTCCTTACGTCAACCTTCAATACCCAAACTATGAGAGAGTCATACCCAAAGACAACCCCAACATTATCTCTTTCAACCGAGAGGATTTGCTTGGGGCTTTGGAAAGGGCGGCGGTAATCAATGAGTTTGTAATCTTGGAGAAGAAAGGCTCTGTAGTTTCCGTGAGCGCTAGCAACAGCGACATTGGCGAGTCAAGCGAAGACATTGAGCTTGTCAAAAACGAAGGCCAGCCGTCGCCTGACTTCAAAATGAAATTGAACCTTGGCCACTTGAAGGACTCGTTGAATCAGAACGCAAGCGACTTGGTGTTTTTCAACTATATGGACGGAGACAAGGCTTTCGTTGTGGAACAACCGGGGTTGGATTGCTCTTCCGAAGAGCAGTTAAAAAAACAAGGCTGCGGAATGGCGGTTTTGATGCCTATGAGATTGGATTAAGCGCTGAGAAGCGAAAAGGAGGAATTATATGACGGACTTGAATGTATCGGTTTTAATTGGCCGCGTTACGCGCGACATTGGCGAGAATGACTTTGGCTACTTGCCGAACGGAACTGCGAGAATGAACACCTCAATCGCCGTGAACCGCTCCGTGAAAAAGGGCGACTCGTGGACTGACGAGGTAAGTTACTTTGACATTACGATTTGGGGCAAGACTGCCGAAAACCTGAAGCCTTACATCAAGAAGGGAACCCAAATCAGCGTCCAAGGATACCTAAAGCAAGACCGTTGGGAAAAAGAAGGCAGGAAGATGAGTAAGGTTGTCATTGTGGCTAACGAAGTGCGTCTTCTTGGCGGAAAGCCTGAAGGACAAGGCGGACAGCCGCAGGGACAGTCTTATGGCCAGCCCGCTCCCGCCAACGCCGACGGGTTCCCTGAAGACATTCCTTTCTAAGATAAAATACACAGACGGTAAAACGCCGTCTGTATAAAAAGGAGATTATATATGAGCGAAAAATTGAACATCAAAAAATTGAAACTTTGCTATCTTGTTTGGCTTGATTCTGGAATGTCGCTTATCGCCGACCAGTGGCAAGAGTTGGACGATGTAAAGGCTGCGAGAGACAACATAAAGTCCACCTATACGACAGGCTTTGTGGTTGATGAAAACGAAGACTGGCTGATACTTGCGACAACCATTGAAGACACATACGGACAGATTCGCGGCGGCCACGTGATTTACAAGAAAAACATTTTGGAAAGAAAAGACTTTTGCTTAGGACAAGTGAAAAAATAATACGCGTCTTTTTCGATTTGGTTGACAAGGGCGTGTATATTTTCAAGCACGAGGAGGGCGGGAGGCTCGCTACCGACTGCACGTTGTATGACCGAAACGGGACATACTGGGTATGGTCTCATAAAAAACACCGATACGTCAAATACAAGCGTCTTTCGGACGCTTTGGACGACATCGACAAGGAAGTGAACAATGAGATACACTAAAGAACTGCAAATGGCGGTAGTTGAGGACATTCAAAACGGAATGAACGCGGCGGCTGTAGCCGCCAAATATAACATTCCCGAAGAAGTGGCTTTGCGGTGGGCCAACCTTGACTACTCATTCGAGCGGGCGAAGGAAGCCACAATGCACCGCTACTCCACCCTCGTCGGCGAAACGGAGGCCGACATAACAAACGATGTCGCCGAGTGCGTCGACTGCGCTGATATGGACGACGACACTTGGGACAAATTCTGCCAAAGGGTTTTCAAGAACGTGTTCAACTGCGCCGCCAAGGTTGTCCAATCGGAGAGAAGGACTTACACAAGCAACTCGACTGAAAAGGACATTCTTCAGCACATAAACGTATTCAACAAGCAAAAAGAGAAAAATAAAGCCGCCTTCATTGAGGCGGCTGAGATTGGAAAAGACTTCGCGCTATCGCTTTCGTGACAGCATATATTCGTCTATGTCTTTTTTTAGATAAACTTTTTCCAATCCGAATCTTGTCGAAAGAATGTCCGTGGGGATTTTGCGGCCTTCGGATATTTTCATATACGCCCTCGCCTCTTCCTCCGTCATATAATAGACGCCCATTCCGAAGATGTGGTCAAGTTTCTCCAACTCGTTTGTTATGTATCGAAGCTGGTCGTAAAGCTCAGCCCTCTTCTCCATCAAATCCGAACCCAGTTCGGGGTATTCTCTTGTCTTGTCTATCATCAGTTTTTTCCCTCCTGTTCCTAATGTCTTTTTTCTTAGAGCCTTTGTAAACGCTCTCCCTGTTTTTGTAGGCCGTTATCAACTTTCCGTTCTCGCCTACGACAACGGTGAGTTTCGGCCCTACAAAAACAAGGGCGCCGCCGTTTTGAAACGAGAGGTTCGGATTTCTTAGCGATTCTTTCACGTCGGACAGCTTAAGCCGCCTTTGTTTCAGTCTTTCCATAAAATGATTGGAAAAACCGCTCACGCTGTAGCCTAACCCCCGTTTCAAAAGACGTTTCATTTAGGCGCTTTTATTGGCTTTCTTGTTTTGGTATTCCTTGACAATCGCCAAAACAGTTGTAATGCAAGTTGCGACGGCGCCTGTGATTCCAATGCCAACGCTAAGCCACGGAACGTCAAGGAACTTGAAGATTTCGTTGACCGTAGTGGCCAACGCACCTGTCAATGCCACCAACAAAACATACAATTTTTCGCTCATTTTTGAGCCTCCTTAATATTTTCTTTCTTGGTTTCCCAAGAAGGTTACAACGCGAGCGGAATAAAGCAAGTTCCAGCGTCTTTAACGAACTTTGACAAAAGACTTCGAGCCTTTGTTCTTCACAAAGCCGAACGCCGGCGACTTCAACTCTTTTGGAGTGAAACTTTGCTTGCGAAGCCCCGAAAACGCAGCTCCGTTCCTTGCGAATTTATACAAGCACTTGCCTGAGTTCACATCGTCAATCAAATTGCTCATTGTCATTTTTGAGCCTCCTTAATATTTTCTTTCTTGGTTTCCCAAGAAGATTCACAATGAAAGAGGAACCAAGCAGGTTCCCGCGAAATACAAAATGTTCGCTATTATTTTCACCACTTTCTTATTTGTCGCTTCGTAACCACCAAGACCGATGTCGCCTAACGCCAAACACAAAAATCCGAAATTCAATGTTTTTGACAAGGCGTAAGCAAGTGGGACTACGGCGATTAAAGCGTAAACGCAAATGCCGACTTTGAATTTTTTTTCGCCCTTATACAGCAAAATGATTGGAACCAACGAGGCGACGACGAATCCCACACTCATCGCGGCGCAGGTGATGTCGAACGGGTGGAACCAAGACGCGAGAACGGAAGCCGAGGCGTATGCGGCGGCGAATAGGATTCCGCCTAAAACCAAGTTGTCGTAAATAAACATATTCGCCATAAGACAAGCCATAAGAAATATAGCCGCCCAAGGTCTGTTGAACGCTAAAAGTATTACGGCAGGGCTTATGTCAACAAAATCCTTCAAGATGACCCTGACGGCGTTGTTCTTGATTATATTGCACTCCCAAAAAATGTAAGCCGCGCAAATCGGAGCGAAAAGAATGAAAGCCCAAATCATTGTTCTTCCTCCTTCGGCTCTTTCTTCGTGTGCCTAGGCTCGAAGCCTTGGGCGGCTTTGACCACGGCGAGTATTCCCGTTATTATTCCGAGGGCGGACTTAACGTAGTCGTAAATCCGCTCGTCCAAAGGTTTTCCGATGAAATGCCCCACAAGGCCCGCCGCCAAGGTTATGAACACAATAGTCAAGTCGGCCTTTATCACGGCGGCGAACGCCCACCTTGTTGAACTGATGGCCGTGTTGTTGTCCGCTATTTCCCTAATCGTTATCATCGCTCACTCCTTCGTATAAGCTTGGGTCTCCGTATGATTGGTGCGTGTCGCCGTTGAATAAGGCCTTGAAAGAGAACTTTCCTATGCGGATTACCTTAACGTTCCAATAGCCCGGCAACGGCGGCATATAGGTCACAATGTCTGCCCTATGCGCGTATTGCTTGACCTTTCCGAAGAAAAGCCTTGAGAACAGTTTCGTGAGCAGAAGGAACAAAGGCTTGGGCGCTCCAAAAGTAATCAAGTCCGGCTTTACCGCCGTGGCGAAGAAAATCTCTATTCCTGTAAGGACGGAAGACGCTCCGCCGTAAGAATGTCCGCAACAAACAATCTTGTAGTCAGGGAAGACATTTATCGCCGCAAGCGCTTGATTCATCACTAATTGCTTGCAAGAGTTGAACGCCGTTTGCCAACCAAAGCAGGTGAAATACAAATACCAATTCCTTATCTGCGGTATGAAAAAGAAAAGGAAGTTGACAATCCAATCAAGCGGAGAGGTTGAGTATTGCGTGAAGACATAAATAGTCTTCTCTTCGTTCACAACTTCTACCTTCCAGTTGTAGTCAACGGAGTTCTTGTTGTAATTCAAGGATTTTTGGTGTTCGTATAATTCCCAAGGTTTCATAAACGCCTCACAATAAGATGTTCACGATTTCGGGTAGTTTTATGCCCTTCACTCTTAGAATTAAAGTTACCACCCTAGTCGCTATGAACAGAAGCGCTAGCAAAGCCACTATCGTCGCGAATTTTTTCCAACCTTTCAATTTCTGCTCGTAGACTATCAACTTGGTCTCGTAGTCTGAGAGCAGTTTGTTCGTATTGTCCAAACAGATAGTCAAGTCGTTCAAGTTCGTCTTCAATGCTTCGACTTCTTTCGACCGCTCTTGCAATTCCTCTGTCAAAATCTTCGACTGAGCCTTCAAGTTTGCCAACGATGAATGAACTTGATTCCCTAACTCCTCCAGAGTGGGACTTGGTTGTGGCACATCCTCCAATGCATAAACAGAACGCGGACACAAGGCAAAGCACAACAAAAGCAATAATAGCCCCTGCAACCGACCGCAAAAACGAATAACCGTCGTCATAATCTTTCCCATTTTTTCTCATTCCTCCTTTCCTCCTTTCTTTCTCCCTTTGTCAACTCCATCTATGTAGGCCTTGTAAACAACCTTGAAGATGTCGCTGTAAAGTTCCTTTGAAACAATCAGTTTGTCCAATTTCGCAAAGGCGTATTCTTTCGCCTCAACGACCAACTCAAAATCAGACGTCATATTTTTATCAACTCAAGGTATTCTTGAACTCTGTCCACATTCAGCCCTTTAACTGGCTCGAAGAATGTGTCGACCATAGCCTCCGCTTGGACGGGCAGCAAGCCTTTCTCAATAATCCAAGCGGAAGTGCAATTTTTGATGTTTTGGATTGCGGTTCGCATATTGTAAAGTTGGATAAGCGTCGTTTGTATTTCCTTCATAGCGGCGAACAGCATATTGCGGACTTCCGCCTCGATGTTAAGGCAGGCGTTCTGCAAATCCTTGTAGTCGCACATTTCCTCAAGCCAAGGCTCCATAAAGAAGTCTTGGAAAATGCAAACGATTTGTCCGTAAATTTCGTCAGACTTTTTTCTAAGTTCCATTTCGGAAATGTTCGTTATGTGGTTGTGCTCGTAGCAGTCCATAAGGAACTGCATTACTTTCATATAGAATTGCCCGTCAAGGGTTGAAGTGAAGGCGGCGTATGTAAGTTTGTAATCGTCTGGGTTTTTCTCGACAAGAACTTTTCGGTAGGCTGATTTGATAAGGATTGAATAAGAGTAAAGGTGGTCTTTGATTTCTCGGCGGGCTTGCTTTTTGTAGAAGTGCTCTCCGTCCGACAATTCTTGGTTGAGCCGCCAAGAGAAATTCATCATCTCGACGAAAATCTTTCTGTCTTCTTTGGCCTCGCTTTCTTGTTTTGCCTTGCTTGTGATTTCAGCCTTGCCTACTTTCACAGACTGAATGTGCTTCACCACGATAAGCAAAGCGCCTAAAAATATAACCCCGAATATGATTAGGTTTGCCGAACTAAGTTTAGTTATGAAATCCATAATAATCCGCCTTGTATTTTGTATAAGAAGGATTATAGGGAACGAAAACTCTTAAGTTAAATGTTTATTGCCTTGTAGGAAGCGGAATTATCTCAATTCCAACCGTGTCGTCCATAATTGTAATGGTTTCCTCGCCGTTTTCAGACAAGGCCGCTATCTCCACGGATTGCTCATTCTCCGCCATTTGTATCGTCATTGTTGTCTCCGTTCTGCGGTTCTGTAGGCTCTGTTGGTTCGGTCGGCTCTGTCGGCTCTTCAGGCGGCTCGTTGTGTCTCGCCTCTTCAATCAAGGAAGGTTTCGCCAAGATGTTGAATATCTCTGATTTTCTCACGACTTCATTCTCGTTGTAGTCGCTGACGCCCATCAACTGACATTGAATGTTGCCCGCCTTGAATTCAAGCGTTTGCTCCTGCGTCAGTTTCATAATGGCGGTCAATTTATCCTCCGACAATTCCGGCTCGATGTCAAGGATTTTGTCGCCCTGCTTCAATCTGAAAAAGACGCTTCCAAGCCCATCGAAGGTTTCCTTTGTGTCCAATGTGACAGAAAATGTCGGTGTGGTTCCGATTATGAACGAGGCCATATATTTCTCCTATTTGTTTTGAATGACAAATTTTCTTCCGTCGTCCTTGATGGCGGTTATTCTCACAATCGCCGCGTCCATAGCCCTTGCTTTCGTGTGGACGTCTTGGACAGACACCCCTTGAATGGTTTGGCCATTCTTGGTTTCCGCTAAGTATTTCATAACAGAAGTGTATGGGAGAAAAATAGGAACATTAAGTTAAAAAATGTCGGAAACAGGCTCTTTCTCCGCCCAATCCGACTCTTTGACGGCTTCTCCGCCAAAGGCTTGCTCGACAAGGGAGACAACTTCCGGCTTCGTCTCGAAGGCTGATTTTTTTCCGTTGTCTTGGAACTCTTCTTTTTCCGCCATACGCCTTGCCCTGTTCACTCTTGCCTTCAAATGCGGATAAATGCCAAGAAAGACGTCCCAGCCTTTTCCGTGCTGTATCTCAATATGCTCTTCGTGGGTCAAAAGTATAAGGTTCCAAACAGACTCAATGTTCTGCGGAGAGGAGCCTCTTGTGACGATATGGGCGACTTCCAAATCTCCCACCCGACCGCTTGCGAACGAATGGTTGTTGCGCTTTTTCCACTCCGCCACGGTCAGCCAATTTCCGTCCGAATCTTTGTCCACAGGGTCGCTGTCCAGTCCGCCCTTCATCTCCTCGAAGGACTGGAATATCTCTGTCAAACTGCTCGCCTGCAAGTCGGACAGTTTGCCCATTTCGCAAAGATGGTTTATAAGGCATTGTATGAAACGGACTGCCTGCTCCTTGTCCATTTGGGAAAGGGTGACGGGAATTTTTTCGCCTATGTTAATGAGCGACGGAACTCTGTCCGCGTAAAGCATTATGAGTTCCATATAAAGGCTGGCGGCTTGTTGCGTCGTTGGTCGGACTTTTTGCGACACTTCGTATATCAATTCTATCAAAGCCCACACCGTCTTAACTTGGTCGTATGACTTGTTCTTGCGGGAGGTCGTCACGTCCATAGTCACATACTCGCCCTTGGACTCCTCGCAGAACATCTGCATAACCTGCTTGTCCGCTTTCGTGGCGGGGACAAACAAATACCCCGCGTCGAACTTTCTTGCGACCGCCCTTATCGTCATTTCTTTCATAATTCCATTGTAGCGCCTTTTCTTTTTTTTTGCAACACTTTGAATACATTTTGAATACTTTTCGTTACATTTTACTTGACAATTTGTTACAAAAAGTATACATTTTAACGACAAAGGAGGCTGACTGTGAAAAGCAAGGAAGAAATGGAGCTGACGAAAAGCTCCACGCAAGTAGTCCGCGTTTACAACGAAACAATGCTTCTTATCAAAGAGAACAAAGGCCATAGGTCTGTCACGGCTTTCATTGAAGACGCGGTGAGAGAATATGTCAACCACTCTGTAGGAAAAGGGCTTGTTGATAGGATACCCGCCATCGAGGAATCTATGAAAAAGATTGAGTTGTCCAACGAAACGGCGCTTGGCCTTTTGGTGAACGCATTGAGCAAATTGAACCTAATGGACGACAAAGGCGGCAAAAAGAAATAATGCTTAGATTCATTCACATAGCGGACTTGCACGCGTCTAGGGAGCGGCTGAAAAAAGACTTGGAAGTTTTGGGGAAGGTCGAGTCAGCCGCTGGGGGTGTGGATTTCGTCGCGTTCGCGGGCGATTTCTTCGACTCTCTTATCACCAACACGGAGGCGAGCGGCTTCACCGCCTTGGTTTCCGCTATGGAGCGAATCGCAAAGAAAACTAAAGTTTATATGGTCTACGGAACGCCGACCCACGAGCCTAGCGGCTGCCTTGACATTTTTAAGGCTGTCGGTTGCCAAGTGTTCCGAGGAAAGGCGTTTGTTTCAACTGACAAATGCGACTTGATTTTCCTTCCTGAGCCAAGGCTTATGGACTACAAGGACTCCAAGGACGTGCTGAAGTCATACACGGATTTCGCCAAGTCCGTTCCCGCCGAAAAAACGAAGCCGAGAGTGTGCGTCTACCACGGAGAAGTCAGAGAAGCCACTTACCAAAACGGAGTTGAGGCCGCCTGCCCCCACGCCCTTCCGAAAAGAATATTCGAGACTTTGCAGTGCGACTACTGCGCCTTCGGCCATATCCACAAGCCGCAGGAAGTTTTCAAGAACGCCTTTTACGCCGGAACGCCCATACCGCTGAACTTCGGCGAAGAGCACGAAGGGCACTACAACCTTGTCGAGATTGGCAAGACAGTCAAAGTCACGGAAGTCCCTACAAATATGCCTAGATACAAGACGTTGGCTTATCAAGAATACTTAAAGTTGGAGTCAAAGTATTTTGGCGCGAATTGGCATTTAAGGATAAGGATTTTTGGAAAGGAAAGCGAACGGCAGGAGATTGAGGCGGATTTCAGGCGAAGGCTTGGCCCGCAAATCCAAGGCGTGACAGCCGCTTGCGAAGTGAGATTGCAATTCGAGCCTACTGAAGAAGTCAAGGCGAGAAGCGAAGAGATAAGGAAAATAGAGACCCTTTCGGAGAAACTTGACGAATATGCCAAGGTTATGAAACTGAATGTTCCGAAAGGCGCGAAGGACGCGTTGGAGGAAATAGAGGCTTTTGAGTTGATTAGAAAGCCGACGCCGAACCACGCCTTCGAGCTTTTAAGCGTGGAACTGCGCGGAGCGAAGGGAATAAAAGACGGTTGCGGAAAGGACGAAATCTTTGTCGATTTCGAGAAGCTGGAGAACGGCCTTACCGTCATTATGGGAGAGAACGGAAGGGGAAAGACTACTTTCTTGGAGAACTGCACCCCCTACCCGTTTATGCTCACTAGGGGCGGCGCTCTCAGAGAGCACTTCTATTCCGAAAGGTCTTACAGAGAGACCGTTTGGAGAGACGAGAACGGAAAATACTACAAGTTAAGGATTTCGATAAAAGGAACGGGAGTCCGAGCGAAAACGATTTGCGAGGCTTGGACTTCGACCGACAGGGAAGATTGGCGCCCCGCCTTGGGCGTTGACGGAACGATAGCGACTTACACCGAATGGGTCAACTCCGTTTTCGGGCCGGTCGATTTGTATATGCGGACTGCGTTCCAAGCGAAGGAAAAGTCCGATAGAGTTCCCGACATAGCGGAAGCCACTAGGGGAGAAAGAATTGAGTTGTTCTCCGCGCTTGCCGGCATAAGCCAAATGCGCGACGTTTCTTTGGCGGCTAGGGAAAAAGCCAAGGAAGCGGAAGAAGCCGTAAAAGAGTCCGACACGGCGATAAAGGCTCTGCAAGAGTCAGCCGACACGGAATTGCTTGACGTCATGATTATCAAGTTAAGGCGCGACTTAAAGAAAGCCGAAGACGATTTGGCGGAAAAGGAAGCGAAGCGCGACGAACTTGTGGAACTGGACGCAAAGATAAAGGCGCAAAAAGCGGAGATGGCTCTGAAGCAGAAAATGGCGGACGACTTAAAACGGCGCATAACAAAGGACGGGCAAGAGATTGCCGAAAAGACCGTCGAATTGAAGGACGTCACGGCCTACTTCAAGAACGAAGGAAACATTCTTAGATACAAGCAGTCCGTGGTAAAATGCGAGGCCGCAAAGGACGCTTGGGTTAAGGCTTCGGGAGCGCTGAACGAACTCTACACGAGAAACAACGCCTTAGTTTCGGAGATAAGCGAAAAGGAAAAGCCGCTTAACGAAACGGAAAGGCAGATTGGAGTTCTTAACGCCAAGATAGCGACATTGGAAGAAACGGAACTTGAAGTCGGAGACAGGTGCCCCGTTTGCGGAGCCGCCATTGACGAGAAAGTTAGGTCTGACTTGATTCTGCACAACTTCGAGGCGAAGCGCGGAGCGGACGCCCTTAAAGCGAACCTTAAGGTTATGAAGTCAAAGAAAACGAAACTTGACAACGCCATTAGGGAACTGCGGGACGAACAACTTGAGTTGACGAAAAAAATAGCCGAGGACGAGAAAACCGTCAAAGGCTTGGCTGAAAAGAAAAAAGAAACCGAGTCTAAAATGCGGGCTTTGGAAATCTACAAGCCTAAGCGCGAGCACACGGAGTATGAAAGGGACGCATTGGAGAAATCTATCAAGGAACTTAAAGCCGAGATTGCCCGCTCCGAGAAAGAGTTAAAGGAAATAAAGATTGTCGAAGTGACGGAAGACGTTTCGGAAGACTTGGCTGAACTGAAGTCTGTATGCTCCGACTTGAAGGCGGAAGCAACGGAGTTGAAGGCGGAGTTGAAGGCTTCGGAAGCCCTTAAAAAGGGCGCCGAAGAGAACGCCAAGAAGATTAAGGAATGGGAGAAGAAGCGGGCGGAAGGAAAGGAGAAGTCCGACGCTTGCAGGTTCTTGGAGACCGCTTTCGGACAGAAGGGCGTTCCCGCCTTGGAGTTGGAGAACACCGCGCCGGAGATACAGGCGACGGCGAACTCGATACTTAGTGAGATTTTTGACGGCAGGTTCACGATAGAGATACAGCCCACAAGACAAGGGGCTGAAAAGCAGATTGTGGATTTTTCTGTTATTGTAAGGGATAGCCGAAGCAAGTGGGAGAAATCTTTGGAGTTGGTTTCTAGCGGGGAGAAGGTTTGGATTAAGCAGGCTCTTTACGGAGCGTTCTCAATCGTCCTTTCAAGGCAGACGGGATTGACCCATAAAGTGAGATTTGTAGATGAGGCTGACGGAACTTTGTTTGCCGGACAGCGCGGAGAGTTCATCAAGTTGCTTCAAAAGATTTCCGAGTTGAGCGGAGCGACAAAGACCGTCATAATCACGCAGTCCCAAGAAGTCAAGGACTGCGTTGAACAACAGATTGTTTTTTAATTAGAAAAAATTTTCTTTTTTTCGCTATTTTTCTTTGTTATTCCTTTCCAATAACCCATAGGACATACATAAGTAAATGCGTTTACTTCCCCGTTTGTATACCAATGTTTCCCGTAGGCTTGGTTGTTCACACCGGAAACCTTTTTACTCATATAATCCTTGTATTCTTGAGTATGCTTTTTCCCATAAAACGAACTTTTTTCGCCGCAATACTGACGTAACTTTTCCTTTGTTTCTTTCGTATGATGCCTGCCATACCACACCGCATTTTTTCCAGAATATTTTTTAAGTTTTTCGATTGCAGACATTGGCATTTTGTGTCCTTTTAATTTTTTGCTTTGTCTCTCTCTCATTTCTTTTGTCCACACAATATTGTTTGGAACGCTAACACCTTTTTTCTTCTCAGATATTTTTCTTTTTGTTTCTTCGGTGTGATGTCTTCCCAAATTTTTAGATGGCCTCCCCTTTAATGTTTTGCTTATTTTTTGTCTCGTTTCAATCGGAATTACCTTAAAGAAACAACCTCCATCAGAAATATTATATCCATATTTTTTGTCAGTTGAATGATATAGCTTTATATAAAAGCGCTCTTTATAATCAACTTCTGATTCCGAAATGTTGTCTTCAAGAATTAAATGACAAAAATTATTCCAGCCATATTTTTTTATAGCATTACCGAACCTTGGACAATCGTAATAGTGAGTTCCATTTTTCCCAAAGCGATTGTTTATATTACTTCTATTTGTTTGTCCAACGTAAACCTTGCCATTTTTTTTATTTATATGAATATAAATTTTATAAGTTTTCATTTAGCCTCACAAAAATACAATGCTTTATGATTGCACGGACAACACTCTTTACATTCGTGTTGATATTCACACATAGGAACGAGAAAATCCGTAAACTCTGGATTCTTCCAGATTACTTCTTTTCGTATCAACAACATAAGTTCCTGCATTTCTTTTGTCGCGCACCCGCACAACCTTTTATTCATTAAAGTCATAAGAGCTTCCGCATTTACATCGACAATCATATCAACCAACGCACCTTGCGGTTTTTCAGAGCGCGGAATGTCGTTGTTATTTCTGTCGTCCCTTTGACTTTTCACATATTTTTCAATTCCTATATGATGTCTACATAATTCAGCGTGCACCCAATACGGAATGTCTTTCAACAAAAATGAAAACCTCAAGTAACGGATTGGCGAATGTCTGCACCTAAGCATTTTCTTCTGCCATTCAAAGTCAGTCTTTTTGTCTGGATTTGGCAATTTTCCGACAGTAACCAATGCTCTTCTACGAACTCCGAACCAGTCTCTTTCTTCTGGACTATGCATAACCTCAACTCTCACAAAAAGCCTCCATAATCTTTTTTTGCGTTTGGCTTTTCTGCCAAGCCGCCTCAACTTTCTTAACCTGCCCTTTCAAACCTTTCAAAAGGTTTATGAGAATGTCGCACTCGTTGGCGAGCCGTTCCGTGTCCACGTCGAACTCGTCAACTTGATTTTTGACGCTTTCAAACACACTTTGAACTCCGTTGTTGTGAAACCAGTCTCCAATCGGAGTGGAATCTTCCTGCCGTATTTTCATTTCTCTTCTCCGCAAGTTTTTTCAAGGTAATCAATTATTGCTTTCGCCGTTGCCGCCTGCATTTTACCTTCTTCAACATTGGTAAGACATCTGTCTTTTACGGCTACAAACATAAGTTTGCCAAGCCCTTGAACATACTCTAATGTGTCGAGTTCTTTTCTTTCAAAACGGCACACTATGCAATTACAATTCTTTTTCATCATTTCCCCTCTTTTTTCCACCCCACTATCTCGCATTGGCAATTTTGCATTACCGTAAGAGCCGCTTCGTGCGCTTCGGGCGTAGTTCCCGCGCAACAGTCAGCCAAAATCTTGACGTTCACTTCGCCAATAGCCTTGATGAGCAAGGCGTTCGACACTACGCAAATGTCCGTGCACACGCCGCATATTGTAACCGTGTCGCCCGGATTTATTTTTCTATACCAATCAGCGTAGCCGAATTGGTTCTTAAGTATCAAAGTTTCCTTTCGTTTCAACGGCGGAAGCTCGTCCACAATGTCGAAGCCTTTCGTTCCCACGACGCAGTGCGGAACAGGCAGTTTCTTTCCTTCAAGCGTTTTAAGGTAGTTTAAAGTGTGGGCGTCTTGCGTGAAGTAAATCCTTGAGCCGTCTTCCCTTGCTTTCTCCAAGCGCTTCTTGATTTTGGGAACAATCTTTTTCGCTTCGGGCGTTCCCAACGGCCCTGTCACGAAATCCTTCTGCATATCGACGATAATAAAATGTCTCATACCTTCTCCTTGTTTTTCAACGCTTCGTATTTCTGCTTCAATTCCCTATACTGTCGCTTCATAACTTGGCGGCAGTAAGTTTTCTTTTGCAGTTCCTTTTTGAGAAAATTGATTACGGCTTTCTGCGACTCAACTTGCTTATTGCAACTCTCAAAAACACACCTTGCCAGCGTTTCGTCGTCATCTGATAACCCAATTCTCATTTCTTTTAAATAAGGGTGTAATTCTAACAATTCTTCGTAAGTCATATCCGCTCCTTGCTCAATGGACTGAGTGAAAAATCTCAGTCCATTGAGTGTATTTTATCTTATGCCCGAACTGCCGAAACCGTCTTCTCCTCGCTCAGTCTCGGTAAGTTCTTCCGCTTCAACCAACTCAACTTCGTCAAGTTTCTTAATGACCATTTGGCAAATGCGGTCGCCGTTATGGACGATAAAACGTTCTTGTTGCAAAAGACCTTTATACTCATTATTTACAACGTTTGGCGCGTGAAAATTATTGTTGATAACAACCGCGCATACTTCGCCACGAAAATTGGCGTCGATAGTCCCTATTCCGTTATCAATACATTTCAGCGTAAGCCCGCTTCTAGGGCGAATCACAGCCTCCCACCCTTTAGGCAACTCCAAAGCGAATCCAAGAGGAATTTTCGTTCTAGTCCCAACTTCAATTTCCACATCTTCGTCCAATCTTGCGTAGCAGTCAAACGCCGCGTCGTCGATATGCATCTTTTCGGGCATTACTCCGCCTTCAAACAACTTAACTTTGACTTTCACTTTAACGCCCCCATTTCTTTGTTTTCAAGTCTTTCACCAACAGAGATTTAACCCTTTTGGCGTCAATCAAGTTCAGTTCCTTCAAACTGTTGTAAACGACAACCATTCCGTTATACATACCGGCCATATAGTCGTCCCCGACATTTCTCTTTTGGATTTTCAGCAAATCCTCAATGACTTCCTTAACGTTTCTTTTCATTTTTCTTCTCCTCTAAAAATGTTAAGATTCCCAATGCTAATAAAATCAGCACAACAACCCCCGCGGTAATCCATATCGGAGGCAGAACCCATCCCCAAGACCAATCGATTACTTTGGTGAGTTTCAAGACTATGAACGCTATTGTCAGCGCTCCCACAAATCCAATTCCGCTGTTTCTTCAACGGAAATGTCAACATAATTTCAATCCTCCTTGTCGTATACATATTCCTTGCAAGGTTTTGCGTCTTGTTTTCTTTCCGTGAACAACGGTTGAATGGCGCAAAACCCAGTGGGCTTGTTCCTGTCATGATGATAATTTGTCACGTTGCCGTTTTCGTCGGTATCGTCAAGGTAGCAAATGCAATTACCGCAAGTTCTTTTCGTTTTGTTCTTCATTCACTCCTCTCGTTACACAGTGACATCATTTTTTAACAACAATTCGCCACGCTCTATTGTTGAACACTCAACCCTACCTTTATCCCTGTATTCGCCTATTATCAAAGCGATGATTTCTCTTGCTTCGCATAATTGAAAATACTGCTTTTGAATTTTGTCAAAATCTATTGCACTTGATGTATTCATTCTTTCTCCTTTGGCAATTCAATTTCCTTCCAAGCGTAAGGCTTCTTCACTTGCTCCCACCTTGTCCCTCGCCATTCGTTATTGCTATACCAAGCGACATAAATATTGCTGCCCCTCACGCATAAAACAGGAACATCCTCATCGGGCAAGTCGTTTGGGTTCTTACCCAGCCTATGCCACTCATCCTTAATCGGACAGTCGGATATGGTCGTAGCGTTTATCTTGGCCTTCAAGCCTTCTTGGTAGCCGAACTCCGCGCCGTCTTTGAAAGATATAGCCTTGACACCAAAAAAATGAGTAGATTTAGATAATCTACCTGTAGACGCATATTCTTCTGCTTCCGTCTCAAACATAATTCACTCCTTGAAGCCCTGTCATTCCTTCATCTCCCAATGACTACATAAAACAATGCCCTTATCCTTGCAACTAGAATAGCCCCTTGTATCCCTATACTTGCAATTCATACAGTTGCGAAGTTTCAAGATTGTCGTTTTCAAGATAGCGAACTCGCAAGCCTCCTTTTTCATTTCCTCTATTCCCTTTCGGTAACCCGCAATCCACGGCGTAGTCATAGCGTCAATTTCTTCCGGCGTTCCGCTCGCTATGCTCCGCAAATCGTCAACCGCCTTGTCGTATAGCTTCTTGTCTGCGTCTGTCATATTGACTCCTTATCCTTTAATATTTTCTTGCTTTTTTCTGTAAGTTTTAATTTTGCACCATACCCGATTTCTATTTCATCTTCTCCTTTTTCAAGAAGGATTGATTTTATAGCCATAACTAATATTGTTTTATTTCCTTGACTAATTGCTTCATCAATCCATTGTTTGATTGTTTGCAGTTTTTCATTGTCTGTCATATTTACTCATCCAAAAAGTCCATGGCCCTTTGCCTCGCGTATTCGTCAGAGTTGTCCAGCAAGTCTTGAATGATTGTCTTGGCATACTCAAGGTGTTTTTTCTTGCTTTCGTCTACAAGTTTATGTTGATTGTCTATCACATCCATATAGTGTTCTTCTGCATCGTGATAGCCTTTGTTATAGCCGAACTCCGCGCCTGCAAGAAAGTTCTTTTTGGCGAATATCTGCTTGTAAAAATTAAATTGTGTTGCGTATACTTCTGCTTCTTTCTTAAACATAATTCACTCCTTACTTATAGAGAGTGCGTCACTACTTGTGTTCAACGAGTAGCTTTCCATACCTAATCCACAAGAACAGCAACTGTCTGCATCGTGGTTATCACAAGTTTCACATCCAACTTCATAAGTCTTGCCTTTATAATCAACAAGTTCCTTTCCGTCTATGTAATAGGATTTCAACTTAGCTCCGCAACTGTGCAAGCCTACATATCTTGTATTTCCTGTCATAATTCACTCCTCCGTGTATTGCGGGATTTCGCACCAAGCGACAACTGGCCCTATTTTATCCCACACATTTCTTCTGTAAAAATGCGACATATAGATTTCTTTATCTGCCAATGCCGCAAGAACTTCGGTGTCCTCCCCCGGCAAATCTCCGTCATCGACCTTGTGCCACTTCGGTCTGCCCGCTTCAAGCCCTGCAAGAAAGGCATGTTTAATAGTCACGTTGCTTACTTCTTTGGCATACTCTGTTCCATCTTCTCTTTTTGCAACTTCATAATAAAGATGATTATGAGCGTATTCTTCTGCCATTTCTTCGTCTGTCATTCCTTCACCTCCTTACGCTTATTAGGACACTGGCATTCCATAGGACAAAACCTAACGATTGTGACATTCTCGGTGATGGCGCAAATGAAATCCCCTTCTTCGATATAGCGCGCGTGTTCACAGGTGTCTGAACACATAGTATTTTCACTTACCCTACCTTTTGTCATTCCTTCACCTCGCTTAAAAATTGCTCTGCTTGTTTCTTAATCTCATTCTCTGGTAAAAAATCAAAGTCTAGTAATTCTTTGATAATTTTCTTTGCCTCGGAAAGTTTGTTGTTCATAAAGTTTTCAAGCTCGTAATACTCGCTCGTCCAATCTTCAACCTTGCCTTCCAATTCGCAAATGCCTTTTAAGTAGTCGTCGTTTACCCTAACTTCACGCTCGGATTTTAACATAGCGATAAGGTTGGCGTTCTGTTCTTTTAGTTCCGCATTTTCTTTTTTCAAGTCGGAAATCGCCTTGTCCTTGCCTTGAATGATTCCGAGCAGTTCGCACTTCTCCCTCTCATTCATTTTTAACCCCTACTGTTCTGCCGTCCAAAAACTCGTAATCCTCAAACAACTTTTGCAAAGAAACAGCCTTTGCCTTGTTGCCGACTTCAACAAAGTTAGTTCCAAAAGCGACAATAAGCCGTTCCCTTTTGTCAACCTTCAACCTTACCCAAATCAACGGCTTGCAGTATGACGGACAGTTGACCTTGAATCTATCAATAAAGTCCGCTATCATCTCAGCAGAGTTGATGTATGGGCGGTATTTCTTTCTTTCCAAGCAATCCTTGCAAGCGCCTTTCGCGTAATTTTTGTTTATTCTCGGCTTACCGTCCTCGCTGTGCTCGCAACCGACGCAGGCCTTAGAGTCTATGCCGTCAGCGCAAGGGCATTCAGGCTTGACGCGGTATTGAAAGGCTGGGTCCCAACTTGGATTTGCGCATTCTTGCCAACTCAAATAGTTGTCGTTAGGTCTAAATTGAAGTTCTTTCCCGTCTTCCCAATCCTTGATAACTTGGGCAAACTTTCGCCTTGCTCTATACCACTCTACAACTTCGCTTTCAGAGCCGACAAACAATTTAGTCTTGGCGGCAAATAATTCTTGTGCCGTCTCCCAAGCGTATTCTTTGCATGCTGTCAAATAACAGCTCTTGCCCTCGAGCGGCTTTCTGGCAAGATAGGCAATCCACTTTGCTTCTTTCGGCTTCGCTTCCTCAACCTGCCAATCACACAAAATATCTATCGCGTCGCACAGGGCGTGTTCCAATTTCTTTAGTTTTTCCAATTCAATTTCCATAACTATTTCTCCTTTCCGTAACTATCGCTGGGAAACAAGTCAGAATGTTGCAGAACATTGTAATAATGGTTCCTTAGTTTCTCCGTCTCCAAGTTCAAGGCCGCCGCTTGGTTGTTCATAAGAGCGGTCTGCTCCTCAATATCCGCCAACCGGTCTTCCCTGTTCTTCCTTTCCGCCAAGGTAATCACTATGAACACTTGGCCCAATATCATAATGGCAAAAAACAAAGCCCACCCAACCTGTTTCATTTTTAGTCCTCCAAACCTTTTAAGAACGCCTTATGCAAGGCCACGACCTTTTCCTTTGTCGGACGCTCTTTGACGAACACCCTTTGCGCCTCCCATCGGCAAACGCCTTTTTTATTCAAGTCGTCGGCTCTAGCCCAGCCTTTGTCGGCTGTGTATCTTACATTGTCTTCCGTAAACTCAAGCATTCTCACACTCCTTCAAAGACTCTTGGAGTTGCTTGACTCAATCCTTGATTGAGTCAGCGTCGCCGCTTAGGGTGGCGGCGATACTGTGTCCGCTAAGCGAAACGCCCATAACGACGCCCGTATCCATAAAAGAGAACAAGTCCTTGAATGAAGCCCTTATTTGCGCCAACCTTTCGTTGAAGTCTTCGACCATTTTCTTTAAGCATTGTGTGTAAGCCTTCATATTCGTCTCTAAGTCGTCGATTGACATTCCTCTCAATCTTTCAACAATCTCTTTTGTCGAAACTTGCTCCGCTAATTTCTGTTCCATAATTTCCCCCTTAAAACAATTCGTTGACCAAAAGTTCCCCGTTTACGCAGGTGACGCCTTTCAATCTTCCGCCGTCTTCCACAGTCGCGCTTACCGACAACTCTCCGTCTTCGTTGTAAAACGCGCAAAGGTTTATGTATTTGTCCTTGCTCTTACGCCCTGCAAGCAACTCTTCCTGCAACTTGGCGATTTTTCTCACCAATCTCATAGCCTTCTTGTCGTCCATATCAATACCCCCTGTTCTTTCCGTCCCGCTTGCGGCTGGTCACGTGCCAAGCGCCGCAATATCCGCATTTGTAAGCCCTAGTCGGTATCTTCCCCCAAACCCCGAACCTAGACTTCTTCTTATACATTCTTATAACTCCGTCCGCCTGCTCGCGCGTCATGCACTTCTTTCCGCACGACGCGCAAACGTCCAAGCGGCTGAAGTCCATACCGTCTTTCAAGCCGCGCCCTCCAAGGTGTAGACCACAATGTTCACCTTCTTGCCGTATCGGTTCTTCACCACTTTCGGAGTGGACTTAATGTTGTAGCCGCGCTTCCGCAAGGTAAAGGCCCTCTTCGGCATTTGCATAATTCCAAAGCGTTCCAACGCCTGCAAACTCGTGATTCCGCTTTTGTGCTCCTTCAAATAGTTGAGCACCAAATCTTCCTGTGACATAGACTTTTCGTTAAGCCGCGTTTTCTCCATTGTCTTCCCCTCCATTTTGACAATTTTCCTTATAGAACTTGCAGAAGTCGCAGCAACTACAGTAGCCTTCGCACTTAGCGCTCACTCCTTTTCGTTCCTCCACATATCCGCCGTCTATGGTCGCCGCCATAGCCTCGGCTTCCGCCTTGTTCGTCAACTTGGCGTTCACGGCGGTCTTGCGACCCTTTTTCATAACCGCGTAGATTGTGGGCCGCGCCCATCTTTCTTCTTCTGAGCAAGGTTCAATCTCGTCGTCGGCCATTGTCTCCGCCTTTGAGATTTCAGCGACCTTTTGGCGAATGTAGGCCTCAATTTCCTCCAAAGCTTCGTCGGTGACGTCAAACTCCACTGTTTGAATTGGAGCCTTCGGATAGTCCGCGTTCTTTAAGGATTCTGTTTTAGACCAATCTCGGAACAACATTACGAACACGCACTTGTTCACGGTCAAGCCGTTTTGCCTCATCAAGTAGGCATAGATAAGGCCTTGTTTGCGCCAATCCTCGTAGTTCTTGTAGACGCTTTTCCACACGCTCGTTCGTTTGTAATCAAATATGATTCCGTTCTCCATATCGTAAAGGTCAACTTGGCCCGTCACAACCTTGTCTTGGATTTGAACGGAGAACCGCTCTTCCGTGAAAGCGTCTGGGTTTTTCATCTCCAAGAACTTATGGAAAGCCGTGCCCTCGATTGAATACGCCAATTCCGTGACGTCCGCCGTCAAGTCTTCCCAATGCCTGTCGGTCAAAACCACCGCTTTGGCTCCTTTCAGCAAAGTCGTCGCCGAAATCTCGCCCGGCTTGTTGTGCTTTTCCGTCTCGCAGGCGTTCACAAGCGTCTGCGGCAACCCCATTTTGTTTGTTATCTGCATATAAACCTCCCTTTTGGCGGGACTAGCCCGCCGCTATGACTAAGCCGACTGCTTCTTGCAGTAGTCGATTACCCCTTTCAAGCCTTTGATGTCCTTGTTCTTGATGTAAAGGTCAACCTTGGGCTTCCATTCTTTAGGAATAAGCCCGTTTGTTTCGTAGCCTTCAATCGTCAAGGCAAGTTCCTTCAACTCGCCGTCAGCCGCGGCCTTCTCACGGGCGTCGGCTTCAGTTCGGTTTTCGTCCGAATCGGCGTCCTTCGCGTCATCGATAAGGAACAAGCCGTTCAAGGCGTATTTTCTAGCGTAAGAACTGGCCGCTCCCGTGATTTGCGAGGCGTCCGAACCCTTCTTTTCTAAAGGCTCCCTTGCAAAGCCGACCGCTGACACGCTTTCCGTGTCAGTTCTTAGCGTTGCCGTAGCCTTGACGTAAACCCTGTCGCCGACCGCAACAATGTCGTCAGTCAAGAACAACTCGGCGCCGTTCTCCGTCAACAAGGGCTTAACCGCCTCCAAAATCGCCTCCGCGTTTCGGTATTTGTAATTTCCGAATGAGTTGATAAGATTCTTCGGAACTTTCAGCTTTGCCTGAATGTTTTTCAACGCTTCCATAATTTTCTCCTTTCTGTAACACATTGTATTCATATTGTATACATTCTGTTACATTCTGTCAATTAAAAAGCATAGAAAAAGCGGAGTTTTTTACGCTCCGCTTCTATACATTTGTTGTGTTATTGTTATAGTAAAGGTTTTTCTGCGTTTATAAGCCCAAGAAGTAATAAGATGGTGACAATAACAATACTTATAACGCCCCATTTTATGTATTTTCCTGTTTTTTTCCTAAAACTTTTATCTTCTAGTTTTTTTATAGAGTCTTTTTTATTAAAGAATTTTTCCTTGTTTTTTGACACATAATCTTCGATATCAAAAAAGGGGAAGAGAATGTTTTTACAGACATTTTCTTTGAATTTAAACCCGTGTTTATACTCAAACAATATTTTGTCGTTATACGCGCTATCATTGAAACCACGCTCCTTTACTATATCTTGGTCAAAAAACGCATTATAAATCAATAAACCGAGAAAAAAAGACACTCCTCCGTGGACGGCTAACATAACAGGAAATGCAGTGAGATAACACACTCCAAAAACAATCCTTATATCTCTATTTAAGCAACATAGAGCTACAATAGAAAAGAACACTCCTAACACTACGAAAAAAAGTGTTGCGTGAGCTTCACTTTGCACACCATCCCTTGTTTTCTTTGAAATAGAGTTTGGATTGTTATACATCGTGGTCAATAGCATAATCATCGCCTCTGTAGCGTCTTTGTCCAGCCATTGACCATTGTTGAATATGGCTTTCACCGCGTTCAACTCGTGCCAATCCTGCGGGTCTAGCGACAACAACCTTTTATGCAACTCTTGATGTTCCGAGCAAACCATATCCCGCCCGACTTTAAGAAAGAAATCTTTCTTGCAACGAGTGAACCAATCGTCAGCGGGAGCCTCCATAAGCATTTTCTGCGCGTCCGTAAACGGAACGCTTTTTTCTTTCTCGCTCATATCACACCCCCAGCATAGAGACCTTCGAGGCGTCAATCTCCGCCTCGTCGTGAATGATGTCTTTGTCGTCAACCCAGTTGTTCTTTCTTAGGCTGCCTTGGACTAGAATGTAGTCGCCTTTCTTGCAAACGGGATAGTATTCGGTCGCCCGCTTGCCCCAAACCACGATTCTGAACACCTGCGGGGTCTTAGAAACTCCGTCAGTCCTAATCTTCAGGTTGAAGCGCGCTCCGTTCTTCTCCGTCACCGTATAGTCGGCGGGAGTCGGCTCATACATAACCCTTCCGCTGATAATAACTGAATTGATGTCTCTCGGCTCGTCCAAGCCGCCTTTTTTGAACTCTCTAATCATAAACGCTCCTTGCCGCCTTTCCCTTCGGCGGCTCTACAATAATGCTTCAATTCGCCCCTTTGGTCAATACTTTTCTTCCCGTAAGAAGCCAAGTTATTCGGCCCGTAAGCGACATTCCTTTCGGCGCTCCGTAGCGGTCGCAAACCGCGTTGGCGTCGTCCCAATCAGCCTTGATTTCCACGGGAAATATATCGCACCTTCCATGAAAGGCCATAATCTCAGTCTCGCCGTCGGCGTCCCTTCTGCTCGTCAAGAACATAACTCCTCCTTGGCAATAAAAAAGGCGTTGGAATTATCCAACGCCATCCGTCACAATATCAAATACGACAAACCCAACCTTGCGAGCCACAACGCGAGCAGAACAACTAGCGCTATGGCAATAATTTTAACAACCTTCATTTCGCCCCCTTTTTTCTCAACCTTACGCGCTTCGGCATAACGCCCTCGTCCTTGAACGAGAACCAGCCGCCGTAAGGCATCATAATTATATGGTCGTAAAGCTCGACCCCTGCGCTCCTGAACTCCCTGTCCATTATCTTCGTAAGCTTGATGTCCAAGTCGCTCGGAGCCATAATCCCGCTTGGGTGGTTGTGCGTCAGCACAGCGTAAGACGCTTTCGCTTTTAACGCCGCCGCTACCGCTTGGCTCGGATAGAAGTTCACAGTTTCCTTGTCTCCGTGACCAAGTATCCTTTTGCAAATGACGTTCCGCTCTTCATCTAGGAACACCGCCCGCATATACTCCGACCTAGCCTTCGCGTATCTGTCGAACAGAAGGATGGCCAAGTCAGCCGTCTTGTTTATTTGCACTTCGCCTCCCTAAAGATAGTCAACAAGTCGTCCCGCATTTTCGGAATCAACATCTTGTCCTTGGCGGTCAACTCCACCTTGTCGTAAGGGCAATCGGCCAACTTGTTCAGAATTGGAGCGTAGTGCCTCCAAAAGTAAGCCGTGAACCGCTCCTCGTCATTTTCCCAACTCGTGAAATCCATACTTACCCCCTATTTTCACGCTCTTCCGTTCAGTTGTCAAGGCTTTTAAGCAAGGCTATCATTTCGCGGCACTTGTCCTTGTCGCCTTCCTTCTTTTAAGTGTAGTCGCAGTGTTTCATTATCTCGAACTGCTCCACAGCCCATTCGATGAGTTCCTTCCGCTCAAAATCGTTGATGATGTCATTCGCCGTCATATCACGCCCCCTAACCGAATATCATTCCAAAAACCTTATTGGAATCTTCCCAACAAAAGTCGTCTAATTGCTCAATCGTCCAGCCTTCCCGCTTCATAATCTCGTCAAGCCGTTCGACCGTCCGCTTCAACTTGGCTTCGTCGCAGTCAAGCCCGTCCCAAAGCCGTTTCGCAACCAACTCGATAGTCATACCACTCATATTCCTACTCCTCCTTAACTTACAACGACAAAGTATCTTCGTAAGTCTCGCACACCCAAACATAAAGCCGCTTGAGCATATACTTGGACATCACGTATTTAAGGCCAGTTTTTTTCTGAGCCTTCGCCACCGCCTTTTTGTCTTTGCCTTTGGCGCAATCTTCCTCAGAAAACGCCCCGACAAACACGATTGATGATTTCTCTGACATAACAACCTCCTTGGCATAAGCCTTCTTTAATTAAACTAATCTTCCGACACTTCTTCTTTGACAGTTCCCAATTACCAATACGACACATCGGAAATCCCGAGCAGCTCAACTTTCCACGAGCGGCCGTGAACAATCCTGTAGTATGTCTGTTCCTTTTCGCTCCATTCCAGCAAGCCGTGGCTCAAGTCTGTGCAATGCAAATGCCCTGTCTCGTCAAGGCCGTTTGTTTCATAACCGCCGTCTTCTTCGACGCTTCCGTATTCTTTATCGCGGATGTAGAAAAACATATTTGTCACGCTTTTGTCGCAATCAAAAACGTCCTTCAACTTTGACGGCGGAATCAACTTCACTTCTTCCTTGACGAGTATTTCGGTTTTCTCCCAAGGAAGGCCCTCGTAGATTTTAGCTTCCTCTTTGTCGTAAAAAGTTTTACTTCCTATTTTATAAACGACTTCCATAGTTTTCTCCTTGCCTCGCCTTTAAGCGGGCGGGCGCGCCTTTGTTTCTTTATCTGCTTGCTCCGCAGAAACCGTTCACATACCTAAGCCCCGCCTCAGTTAGCAGACTTCTTAATTCCAATTTTGAAATACTGATTGTGACACCACGGACAGTAACTTCCAGCCAAACATCTGCCGCAAACAGGACATAAAATTAAACCGCTCATATTCCTACTTCTCCTTGCCCTTAGCGGGCGAACTCTATCATCTCTGCCGTTAAGCCCAACTTGCCATTGAGCGTGGCGAGCCGACCGACCACCCTAACCACGCGCCACAACTTCAACTCCTTCTCCGCGTTGGAGCGCAAGTTGTTCGGCACGAAGCACTGAATGTTCGTGACTTCCTCACTCACCAAATCTCCCGTGGAGTCCTTGACCAAGCAAGTCGCTTGGAACTCAAAAACTCCGTCCTCGTCAAAGCCCCTTGTGACTTTGCCCTCGACCACAACGCTGTTCATACAATTCATTAACACCCCCTTATATCAACCCTTTGATGGCATACTCCGCCCTTCGAGCTAAAAAGCGCTGTTTTATTGCCTTTTTGTATTCTTTGCTTTCGCTCTTATGTTTCAACGCGGCGTTGTGCTTTATAAGCCTCATCAGGTCGGGCTTGCACAGCGCTTGGGCGTAGGTGTTTGATATCCCGAACATTTGGGCCAAGGTTTCGTAAGTGTAGCCCATTTTTTTGCGAAGGCTCACCAATTCTTCCCTTTTCGCCTTGGGCAGCTTAACGCGCTTGTCCAGCTCTTCGGGAGTTCTTTTTTTGTAGCAGGTCTTGAGGCGCGACATCGTGCCCACACCCTCCATATACGCGTCCTCCAACATCTTGCGGATTTTCGCGTCGCCCGACTTCTTCGCGGCGTATTCAGCCGCCGCAACCTTGAAAATCTCTTCGTTCAACATAAAAACACCTCCTTAATTTATGTAACGAAATGCACAATCCGCCAGATAACTTTGAATGTCTTCCGGCAAATTCCAACTATAAGTCACTTTTGTTCCAAATGAGTCCGTGTGAGTAACCGTCACTTTTTTGGGGAAACGGTTTTCGTCAACACGCTCAATGCCGCGCTCCGTTATCTTGACTTTCATCACGCCTCCAATAAATCCTCGTTCACCACAGGCGGCTGATACATAGCCGCCTCCTCAATGTGGCGGAGTTTGACAAACACGGAGCGGTCAAGGTTCGCGAGCCACCTAGCGGCTTTCCATACGCAATGCAGTCGTTTGTCGCTCCAGTTTTTCTCCCTTTGCAACTTGTCCAAGCAGTCTCTGTTCTCCGCGTTCTCGAAACTGTCCCAATCAGAAGTTTCTTCCCTTGAGTTTTCGGTGTCGAACGCTATAGCATTGTCAATCTCGTGCATCATCTGCTCAATGTCGAAGTTGAACGCTTGGTCTTGGCCGAAGATGTCGCAGTCTATGACGAATTGGCATTTCTGAGCCACATTCTTCATCTTCTTCCAATACTGTTTGATTGAGCGGGCCGAGCATAAACACACTCTCTCCTTGTTTCCGTAGCCTCCGCACGGACAACTGTTCGCGGTCATAACCAACTGAAAGTCGGCGGGGTATGTCGCGTCGCGTCCCGCTCTGCTTAAAGTGACATTGTGGCCGTTCATAACTACGGAGAGCATTTGAAGAACGCTCGACTTGAACTCAGGGGCTTCGCTTAACAATAGGACTCCGTTGTGCGCCCTTGTCACTTCTCCGTAACAAAGGTTCTCGCCTCCGCCGAACATTCCCTCAAGCGTTATCGACGCGTGCGGATTCCTAATCGGAACGCCTTCGTAGGAACCCTCGTCAAAGCGGGGTTGGCAAGCGCCCAAAGGCGGCTGTAGTTCGTGGATTAAGTTCGCCAAGTAATACTTTGGCGTTCCTATCGCTCCCCAAAAAAGCGCGTTCAGCCTTCCCGCAGCCGCCGCCATAACGGTGCGTCCAATGTCGAACGACAGTTTGTTCGTTCCCGCTCTCATAAGCTCTTGCTCTGTAATTTTCACCAACATAACAACCTCCTTAGAAACTTACTTTATACACGCCGGCGTTGGATTTCCTAACATACCTTTCTCCTAGATAAAGAATTTTCCCTTGCCGTTGCTGAGAGTGACGAAAGGCGTCACTCTCCAATCTTTGTCAACATCATATTTGTAGTGAAACCTAAGTGAGACGACCCTGCCTAAATCCGTGAATATTTGAAGGTAGTCTCCATTCTGCTCCGACTTCTCGCACCATTTAATGAAGTCAGCCAAGGAAAGGTCGCCGACCCCTCTCACGAACGTCAAGTGCCGTATTTCTGGAGTTTCGCTTCTCGAAGCCTTGCTCAGAAAATCAAAACTCGCCAAGCCGTCGCCTTCTATTTTATGCTTCAAGCACACTCCTACATACATCACAACACACCCCTTACAAGTAAACCTTGTAAACTCCGCCCTTTTCTTTAAGCGCGGAAATTCCCGAAATCCTCAAATCTTTGTCAACGGTTTTCAAGGGTCGCTCGACGACTTGCCTAGCCGTGAGAACGGTTGAGCAATCTTCTTTCACATCCTCATCAATAGACTCCCATACTTCCAAGTAATCGCCCGACTTAATCGCCCGCTCGATTTGCGAGGCGATGTTGTTTGTCGGCACTTCGTATCGTTGGCAATAAACCTTGTTGTCGCCAAACCACTTGAAGAGCAAGTCCAACATCAACTCTCCGTGTTTGACATAAAGCCTCGCCGGCTTTCCGACTATCGACATACGCTTCCTCCTTGCAATCTCACTTGATAGACGCCTTTTCCCACGTGCGTCGCCGTCATTCCGTCAACCCATAAATCCTTGTCAACTTCTATTTTGCGCAGTTGCTTTATCCCACTAACGCTATATATTTTCTTTCCGTCAATATGTATTAAGTCAAAACGAAACGCGTTCACATTGACATACAAACCACGCTTCATAGCGGACTCGATGACGCTTGTGGCTGACGCGTCGCCTGAGAAGAACATACTTTTGATTTTTTTCTCGCCGCAATTCTTGTAGAGCACCTCGAAGCACCAATCGCCGTTAGAGTTCTTGAACACCCTTGAGGGCTTTCCTATTAATCCCATACGACCCCCTTAGAACTTAACCTTTGCCTTGCCGTTTTCAAACTTGGCGATACTTTGTTTAGCGGACTCCAATTCAGGAACCCACCAAAAAGTGTTAACGCACTGTTTGTCCGCTGTGTAAATGAAGTTGGATTTCAAGTTAAAGCCAACATACCAACCATTCTCGCGCGCTTCCATTAGTTCGTCGGCGTAAAGGTCGGCTAGGTCGCCCAAAACCATAAACTTGTGGAAGATTGTCCAAGTTTCCACAAACTCCCGCCCGAACAACTTGAACTCAAGTCGAGACAAGCCGTCCGCGGAGGTGCGGTAACTGCTCTCGACGCATAATCCGAAGAAAGATTCCATATAACCTCCTTAGAGGGGGAAAGCCACTCTAGCCTTTCCGTTTTTGAACGAAGCGCAGTATCCGAAGTGACGCCACTCCTCCTTTAAGGACGACCACTCGAAGTTCTCCTAAGCGCCGTCGCCGAACCTGTTATACACATAGCAGTATTTATTGTTGTCCGCCGACTCAAGCAACTCGATTAGCGAAGGACTGCAAACACTCTCGAATGTCTCAAAGCGTGGCGATTCGCAGCAGTTCTCGCGGCCCAACATTGTGAACTTCACGGATATCAGGCCGCCATATTGCGACACGCTGTAGGAACACACCTTACCCACGAACATAAGCGCCTCCTAGTTTTCTTCAAGCGTTCCGATGTAGGTCTTTCCGCCTATCTGAACCCTTACTGTGTTCTCCGACACCTGCTCGACAGTTGACGATTGCTCAAGGCTAGCTTTCAACTCGCTTAGCGTGGCGGACAATTTTTCGTTTTCCTCTTTCAGGATATCAGCCATTTTCTCAAATCTTTTTGTAATCTCCGACCTGAGTTTGTCAGCCAACTTCATCGTTTCGTCCGCGGCGGAATAGCATTTGAAACGTTGGCAAACAGTATCGTCGGAGTGACTTAAAATGTCGTTGCAAAAACCGGTGGCCAATTCGTAGGTGCTACAGCCGCTACTTGTAAAACCGAGTTTCTGACTCCGACCCAAAAAACACCCTGTATCATCCAACGCCACAATGTCAAAACTCTTTAAGCAAGCAACTTTATCCACCATTAAGTAAACCGATGTGTAAAGATTGGCCAACGGCTTGACGTAACTGTCAAAGTTCGCTCTTACGCGCTTGGCAATCAAAGACTTCGCCTCGTCAATTTCCTTTTGCGTCTGCTTGGCAATGTCAACCTGCGCTTCGCAGACAGCCTTCAACTCGTCCAAATTCATACCCATAGTTTTCTCCTTGACGGCTTTTGGGCGGAGCCGTCCAACCGCTTTAGTTTCCTAGACTTACGCTTGGTCGCGTGTGTCATACTCCCACGACAAGTCGGGGAACATAGACTCCAAGGCAGTCTTGAACGCTCCGCGCCGATACAAGTATCTGGCGGACTCTTTTTTAATACCTTTGAGCCAGTTCAAAACATCGTTCTCGTCCGCGCCCTTGTTGGTTATGCGGACGGCGTTCTTTGAAAGGACTACGCAAAGGTCAATCCAAGCGAAGAACGAAGCCTTGTTCAAGGTTCCTCGTCCCAATCGGAACTCGACCGTGGCGTAGTTCGTGTTGTTAAGGGCGAAGCCGTGGGTGTAGGAACTTCCGTCCACCCTTATGCCGTTTCTCTTGCGCTTTGCGAGTTCGCGCCATTCCTTGAGCGAAGTCTTGTATTCGTAGCCCTCGCCCCTGTTGCGGTTCAACTCGCAGTAGTTGAAGCTCTTGCGGCGCGAGGCCAACTTCAAGTCCTCCCAATTCTTCTCGTAGAAGGCGAACAGTTTGGCAATCGTGTTGTTCTGCTTGATTTCATTGTCGCCGAACATCAAGCGGCTGACGTGGACGTGCAATCCGCAACGACCGTTGTTGTGGCTATTGAAGCCGTTCTTGGCGAGCCAATCCAACATCCTCGCCCACTTCTCAGTGTTGTCCCAGAAGGCCTTGACCGTATGGGGAGCGGTGATGATTTCAAAGCCGTTAACGTCGTCAAGCGAGCCGTCGCGCTCGAACCAAACTTGGTTGGAAACCAAGCCGCTTTCCTTGTAGATGTTCTTGGCGACAATGTTGTTGTAGCGGCACTGCTCTCCGTGGGAGCGGGGATTTCCGCCGACTTCCAACTCAACGCCGATTCCCTTGAACTTGCCGCGCTCGTAAGTTCCGAAGAAGTGGGGGTTGCGTCCCAACGGATTGTTGTGGTAGCCCGCAATAACCGCGTCCTCGTCGCGCTCGCCTTCTTCGTCGTCGTAGTCTTCGTCAGAGTGTTCGGGGTAAATCTGCTCCCCTTCGCAGTAGTCGCAGGTATGGAAGTCCTCGTGCCACTCGCTCACGGGAACCAAGCGTCCGCAACATGCGCAGTAGCGGTAGTTCGGCTTGTTCTCCGCCTTGTCGTAGGTTCTCATAGCGCCAATCGACACGGAGATAGCCTCGGACTTCTTAATCCATTCCCCGTCGTAAATCTTGATGTAGCAGTTCTCGCATTTTCTGCCCTTGAGATAGTAGCCGCCGCACACGTCGCACTTCTCGACGTTTGAGATGTGGTGCTCAGAGTAGTCGGTGCACTCCACGCGCTCGGGCAACGGGTAGTAAAGGTCGTCATCGCTGTCGCGGAACGCCGCGCCTCTCCAAGCCTTAGCGCCGTTGAACAACTCAACGAAGTCGCTCTTGGGGAAGCATAAGCCCGTCAAGGAGCAACGGCCTGTCATATCGAAGTCTGGCTCGGACAGGTGGATTGCCTCGCAGAGAATTATGTCAGCCAAGCGGAATGAACTGTTGCCGAGCGGAACTATTGTTTCGCCCAACTCGTCAGACCAATTTTCGCCGTTAATCGACACGCCCGTAAGGTCTATGTCCCAATAGCCTCCGTCGGTGCGCTCCGCCTTGGCGTCGCCGCCGATGTTCCAATCCTTGCCGTCCTTGTCAGCGAAGTTAATGCTTATTTGCATAAAGTTTCTCCTTGCCCCTTGTGGGGCTGTTTGTTATTGAAAGCAAGCCTTAATGTCCGCTTGAGTCCATTTGTAAGCTAAGATTGCGTTCTTCCACTGTTCAAATGTTGGCTCTTTGCCGAACATTGTTTTATGGTTGGCCAACCACTCGTTAGGCGTAGGAAGTTTTGGAGAGGCGGCTGTGGCGACCTTGCCTTCAGCCTTGCTTTCCTGCTCGTCTAGTTCTCCCAAAGCCGCTTGGTAGTAGGAGCACTGCCCTTTGTTGGCGCACTTGGCGCAGTAAGAGTCGTCGTCCTCTTCCGCGAACGGACAGTTGGAATACTCGTTGAAGTCGTAAGTGCCGTCAGCCTTTTTGAACATCGCCCAATCGTCGGCTACGGTCGCCTGCGATTGGAACCCAATCTGCGAAGACCCCTGCGAACCCTTCCCAGTCGGCTTGAGGTAATAGCCGTCGTCGTAGTAGTCGTCGTCGTAGAGGCTACTGGACCTCCCCCAATAGTAGGTGGTCTTCTTGTAGGAATAACTTTTGTTCGAGAACCAACACTTGCAGTCCTTGTCCTCAGTCCAAGTCTTGCCTAGCAACTTGACAAAGCCGTTCTTGTCCATAATCGCCAAGCGCGAGCCGCTTATAAGGTTCTCGATGAGTTTCACAGTCCGCTCGTCCTTGTGCCAAGAATAGTTGCGGATTATGTTCGTAAGATAGTCGGCGATGAATTTCATCGTGTCCGAGTAGTCCTTAGCGCCATCGCTTGTAAGGCTAAGCACTCCGTTATGGGCTATGCCGATTGAGCATTTGCTGCGCAGCTTCTTCATAGTGTCCATACTCGTAGTGAGAGGGAACGGGTGGGTCATACCCGTTTCAAATCCCTGCGTCGCTATGCGGAAGTGCATAACATACGGCAACTTGTCGCCGACTCTCTTGACAACCCTATCAAGCGCGTCCTTGAACGCCTTGTAGGTTTCAAAACCCTTGCGGATATGAACCTTTCCGTTTTCGGGCCACATAAATCCCGCTCCGTCGGGGTTGTTGTCAAAACAATTCTGCAAGATTCTTTCCTCAGGGAAAGCGACGTTTTTTGGTTTGTAGCACAAAACACACATTATAATACCTCCTTATGTGTTATCTTGTTTCGAGCGCTTTTTTTACGCTCCACTTTAATACTTCAAGCCTAGCCCTAATTCTGTTATAGGACAGCCCAAGTTCTTCACACCACAGAATGAGTGGTTTAGTTTTTCCTTTATATATTACAAAGAAGGTGTTCCGCTTATTTCTTTGCTGAACCTTCATTGAAACCCACTTACAATTGTCAGGAGAATAACCTTTGTCGTTGTTTATGCGGTCAATGGTCAAATCTTCTTGGTAGCCGTTAGACAGCGCCCATTCTTTGAAGCGCTTGTAACCCGCATACCTCTCTTTCCATTCGTCGCAAACAACAATTCCTCGCCCGCCGTAATTTTCATACGCAGGGTTTTTGGGATTGTAGCAACGCATTTTCATATTGCGATATATGTTATTCAATCGCGTATGCCACAACTGCTTTGCCATAGTTGATTCTCCTTAGAGGCTTCCGCCCCTGTTTTCAGTTACGCGGCGTCCGATTGGTCGGTCGCGTCCTCCACCCAAGAGGCTTCGGGGAACAAAGCCTCGACCTCGTTCTTAAATGAGCCGCGCTTCCACAGGTAGATGGCGGTCGTCAACTTAATGCCCTTGAGCCATTCCTTCGCGTCGTCCAACTTCTTGTCGCCCTTCTTGGCGTTCTTGGCGATGTTCACCACCAAGTCAATCCAAGCGAAGAATGAGAGCGGATTGAGCGTTCCGCGACCTAGGCGGAACTCAAACGTGGCGCTGTTGCCGTTGTTGAGGGCGTAGTCGTGTCCGCTAACGTGCTTGGCGGCGTCAACCCACTTGCGGAGCGGGTCGCCAGCCTTGCACTTCGTCCTATCTTCGCGGCTGTAGGCGGGGGTTCCTTCCTTGGATTTTCTTCCGTAAAGGCTAGGCTTGTCGCAGAAGCCGAAACTGCGGCGCCTTGAGGCCTTCACGAGTTCGCCCCAACGCAAGTCGAAGAACTTGACGATTTTGCCTATCGCCAAATCCTGCGCCTTCTTGTCCTTGCCAAACATCAATCTGTTGACGTGGACGTGGAGGCCGCAACAACCAACGTCGTGGCTCTTGAAGCCCGCGTCGGAGCAAGCCTTGAGCATAGCCGCCCATTTGTCGGACTTGGCGAAGAAGTCCTCCACCGTGTGCGGAGCGGAGATAATCTCGAAGCCGTCGCCTATCGAGCAATCTTCCTCGAACCAAATCTCGTCCTCATCAAGGCCCGCTTTGGAGGCAAGCCCCTCTGCGAACTCTTGGTTGTAACGGCAGGTCGGATAATCGCTGCTAGGATTACCCGATATTTCCAGCTCAATGCCTATGTAGTCTTTGGCGCCTTTTTTGCCGAAGAAACGCGGAGTTGTTCTATGGTGGGCGTGGTAGTTCAAAATCACTCCGTCGCAACTACAATCGCAGCAACAGTGTTGGTCGAAGTTCCAATCGTCGTTGTGGACATATTCATCGCACCTGTCGCACCAATGCCATTCGCGCTCAAATTCGCGGCAGAGAACATAGCCGTCGTCGTAACCACGAAGGTCTTCGTGCCATTCGCAGTCGTCCTCCATCTGCCAATCTCCGTGAATGTCCACGCACTCGCAGTCGTCGCAGTGGACGCCGCGAAGGTAGACGGTTCCGCAGTTCTCGCACTCGTAAGCCTCGTCCTTAAGAACCGTGCGAGTTATTGAGTCCTCGTCGTAGGCGTCAACGGCTATCAAGTCGATTACTTCGGCTCCGTTGTCAAGAACAACCGTGTCGCCTTCCTCGCAGGCTATGCCCGTGACTTCGCAACGGCGCATATCGGGGAAGCGGCCCGACATAAACATCGCCTCGCGCTCCGCTATGTCCTTGAGCGGGAGCATAACTCCGTCGCCGTGGGGCAGGCGGAACTTAGTGTCCAACGGATAGTCGGGCACCAACTCGTCCGACACCTTCAAGGCGTGGACTTCGCTTGCGTCGACATCGCCGTCGGGCGACACATAGGCCGTTCCTACCAAACGGAACGAGTTTCCAATGTTGCTTGTGAAAGTATGGTCGATGAACACCGACCAATCTGATGTGGTTATACGCATAACCGGTTTCTCCTTGCCCTTGCTAGGGCGGTTTCGCTTTCGGCTTGTAACCGTTTGTTTGCGTTTTGCATACATTCCGTTACATAGCCGCCAAAAAAATTTCAGACCATTAAGCCGTTTTGGACTGCCACTCCGTCCTTCTTGAGCCAAACTCCGTCCCCCGTGTCAATGATTGACTTCACATCTTTGTCAGCAATCATAGCCACCCGATGCCAGAACGAGTTGGGAAACTCCTCGAACTCGCCCGCCCTATGCCAAAACTCGACTAGCATTTACGCCTCCACCCAAATTGTTTTGCGCTTGTAAGTTATGCCATTTACGACAACCGTATCCTGCTCGGCTTCCTTTTCCTTGAACATAATCACCAAATTGACGGCAAAACGAAACTCCCTTACGTTGTTGTAAATGACAAGCGTGGCTTGTCTCATCTTCTTGTCTTTTAGTGAATTTCCGTATGTCGAAAAAGTGCGAATATGCTCCCAAAGAAAATCTCTTAGGCGCTCCAATTCCGGCAATTCCAATTCGGTTAAGTCGTGAAGCGACTTTAACACAGTGCCCTTCTTTCTGCCGTCCTTGCGCTCCACTTGGCAAGAGCCGTCTTTGGTTGGCAATAAATTGAATTTAACCGCCATAGTTAGTCCTCCTCGCTTACAAATTGCCTACATAGGCGTTAAAAATTGGATTTTGGTGCTTTTCCAAGCACAAATCATTAACGCATACAGAGCGCTTCACCTTGCGCTCAGAAAGCAATTTTACGGCGTAGCGCACGGCGTTCCGCTTGAACATAAACTCCTTGTAAATATCCAAGCAATCCACATCGACGGCGTATCGTTTGGAGCAGTAGAAATCTATGCTCACCGAATGTCCTAGGACATTGATTTTTTCTTTCCACAGTCTAAAGTCCATAGTTAGTTCTCCTTCTTTTCCCAATACTTTTCAAGGTCTTTGTCTTTCAGCCAATAGCCGATGTTGATGTGTCCGTCCGGGGAATCATTGTTAATGCGGATAACCAAAGCTGTCTCGGAGCCGTCTTTTGTCCTTATGATGTCGCCCACATTCAAGTCAGTCCATTTAAGAACTTTTTCTTTAGGCGGCTCAACTAGATAGGCAAGAAGCCATTCTCCGCTTGCAACCTGAAACCTGTATTCCTCGTTTTCCGACAAAACTCTTTCAAGTTTAGAAAAATACGCGCCCTTTTCAACTTTTAGTTTGAGGGAAAACAAAGAGTCCGCCACTATTACGGTGCTTCGTTCTTTCAGCTCATCGGCGTTTGCCGCCGTGTAAACTCTGCTTTTGTCAAATTCCATAAGTGTTTCTCCTTGCGGGGCTTAGAGGCCCCCGCCGCCTTAGTTAGAGCCGTTGTCAACGCACGGCACGTAGTCCCAAGAAGTTCCCCAATGGTCTACGCATAGGACATACAAGCCGAGCAAGTCCGAGTAAGTGAAAAGCAGGCCGAAGCGCCTTTCAAGATACTCGACATCGCTAGTAGAGCAGTCCGTCAGATACCACTGAAAGATATCCTCGCCCTTTTCCCAGTCAAGCGAAAAGCGCATATTTTCATACACGCTCGCGTCCTTCTCCGCTATGTCGTTGCATAAAATGCGGTCGTTGTGAAGCCAATTTACGGCTTCAAGATAAGTGGTTTGTTTTTCCATAGTCATTTCCCTTGTTCCGTGAACATCTTAGCGCGTCTTGTTACATTTTGTCAACATATTGCATACATTTTGTAACAAGGCGGCCAAAACTACCAAGCGCTCAAGCTTTCCGGCTCCATACCGAAAACGTCGTCAAGCGCTTCCTCGGCGACTGTGTAGTCGCCGTCCATAATGGCGCACTCAATGTAAGCCAATCCGCTCTTAGCCTCGCGCTCGGCCTCCTCGTAGGAAAGTCCGTCGCGGGCCATAAGAAAGTCGATTATTTTTCCCATAGGTTTCCCCTTGCGCGGCTCACGAGGTCGCGCTCTCGTTTTTGCTTGCGAATGTCGGCCGACTTCAGCGCGACATACATTCTAGCCTCGCCCTTCTTAGGCTCGGCGGCGGTGGCGATTTTGCCGTAGGTGAAGCCCTTGTCAATCGCCAAGCGAAGCTTCAAAACGGCTATGTCAAGCTCGCTCATACCTTAGCCCTCCTAATGGCGTCCATAGCCATATCCACGCAAACTCTTGTAAGGCGAATGTCCAACTTCCAAAGGCCCAATCGCCTAGCCAATCTCGCTCCGAAAAGGCAAATCTTGAACATATCTGCCTCCTAGCAAGACATAGCGCGGCCCGTAATTCTGTAATAGCGGGCGAACTCCGCGAACTGTATCGCGGCTTGGTAATCCTTGCCTTTCAGCAACCCTACGACTTCGGCGACAGTCTTGCCGCCTAAATTCTCGACCGCTCTCGGACTAGGCTCGTCCAAGAACGCCTGAGCGATGATTTCAGCCATAACGGCCTCCTTTCCGCGTTTGTTGTCGCGGCGCGGAGGCCGCGTTTTGAAATTGTTTTGCCCTTAAAGGGCTATGAGAGCGCCTAGGCCTCGCACCTAGGCGGCGGCTTGAATACCGCTCGCCCTCGCTCCTTGCCCGTCCTTAAAGGCGGCGGGCACGCCCTTAAAACTAGGCGACAGAAAGCCATTTGCCTTTCGAGGTAAGGCGTCCCTTGCAGCCGCTGTGGGACACAATCTCCCAGCCGTCGTCAAGCTTTTTCGTGACTTTCCAAAAACGGCCCTTGTTGCTTTGCGCCCACTCGCCCTTGACTTTCCAAAGGCCGGCCTCTTTCGCTCCCGTCATATCGGGCTTTTCCGCCTTCTTGGGCTTTTCGGCCTTGGCTTTTTCGGCCTTCTTAGGCTCGGCGGCCTTCAAAACCTCGCCTTTTCTCACGAGGCGGGCGGGCTTTTTCAAGCCCATCTTGACGACATTCGCCTTGGCTTTTTCGACCTTTTCGGCCTTGTCCTCGGCGGCGAAAGACGCCTTCACGAAAGCGGAAAGTTCCGCGTCCGTGTCGTCCAAATTCTCCCAATGGTCGGCGAATTTGTTGCCCACCTTGGCGAAGCAGATTTTGCTTTTAGTCACGTTGTAGACATAAAAGCCCGATTCCTCGTAAGTTTCCTCGAAAAACTTGCGAACATTGTCCAAAACTCTAGCCATAACAGCCTCCTTGCCCTTAAAACTTAGGGCGATTTCCAAAAATTTTTTTTGAGGGATTGTCCCTCTATAAGACCGCTCCGCATTGAAGCGGACTCCATAAAGCGCATTTTTCGCGGTTTATGGCGCGCCTGCGCGGCCTTAAAACTTTTTAGGCAATAAAAAAGGCGGACTTTTTCAAGTCCGCCTAGTGAAAAAAGGGCTAGCGCTAAAAGTCGCCTTTTTGATAAGTGACTTTCCCGCTTTCGTCGGTTATTTTAATAGCTTTGAAAAGGCCGGCTTTTAGGAATAAATTCCAAGAATTGAACATTTTTTTATAGTCCGCTTCCGTTCCGTCCGTCCGTCCGTCGCAAAGTCTATAGCCGTTGTCTTTAGCCCTTATGACTTCAATTTTATAATTCAAAATGGCCCCCTTAAAAAGCCATTATACAATTAAGCGCGGATTTATAGCAAGTCCGCGCAATTCTTAGCGTTTTACCGCCTAGCGCAATTCACTTTCCATCGTTACCGCGCTAGGCGTCTTTATGCGTCCGCCTTTTGTAATTCCACATACGAAAAGCGCCAAGCCAAAGGCTAAAACCGACTTAAACCGCAAGCGCTAGGGCTTTTCGCATTGTGTAAACTTGCGATATATGCCAATAGGGAATATTGACAAAGGGCAAGCGTCAAACGCAAAACCGCCTAGCGCTCTATGTGCGCGCCGATTTTTCCGTAACTTGACTAGCGGACGCAAGGCTTTTTTTTTGGCTATGGGCAAAGCCTCCCATTTTTTAGGACTTTTCGAGTTATAGACAGTTTGCGCAGTGCTCTGTTTTTGGCGCAAACTAAAGCGCGCAAGCCGTCCATAACTAGCCATTCTGTGAGTATGTAGCAAAGCAAAGCAAGCAACACTTAAAAGGCCGATACTAAAGCGCAAGCGCGCTTTTTTCTTTGTCAAAAAATCCTTTACCAATGGCAAGCAAGCAAAGCGCAATCAATGCTATTTTGTCAAAGGCTCTTAAAGCGGAATTACCGCAAAGGGAATAAACCGCTATAATGTATCCATAACCGCGCGCAAGCATTTTGACTTGCGCGCAATATCGATACACTATTTAAGAGCGTCAATAGCAACTTGTATAGCGTCAAGTTGTATCGCCTCGCTATGTTTGTTTATCATGTCTATTATTAACTTTGTGTAATCAGTTTCTTTTTTGACTTGCGGTTTGATTGTTTGGTAGTATTGCGCATAATCAGCGCTAGACTTTACCGCAATAGTAAAAGAATTGTTTTCACATTCAAGAGCGGGAATTAAAGGCTCGTTATTTTCTATTGCCTTATCCGCAATATATCGGCAAGCCGCTTGAATGTCATTTACAGATACCACGCTAGACGCTAACAAAGTCTTTTTATCCTCGTTGAACTTGCCAAACTCTTTTACAAAAGACTTGAACCCTAAACGCTTCGACTTGTCATTAAAATTTAAGCGTATAAACTCAATTAGCGCTTGCGCTCTTTTCGTCTTTTCGTCTAGTTGCTTTTTACCAATTACCGCATAAACATTGCTTTTCATACTTACCTACCTTGCCATTTTCACGCTATCGGCTTGCGTCTTTAGTTTTTATTCAAGCCTCTTTACAAGTCTTTTTGCCTTGCTTTTTGGTTTGCCTCGTCCGCTTTATGCGCGAACAATTGCAATATAGCATCACTATGCCACCCTTTGCCCATCGACATGCAATTATTCTTTTTCCCCTTACCCTTCCCCTTGCCCCGCCTTTCTCTAACTCTTTATATTATAAGGAATTACAAGCCCTATACAGCCCTATATCCCCAGGGGAGTTGTTGAAATTTATTTTTCAGAGACTTATCCCACACAGAAACAAGCCAAGTTTTTTCAAAGGAGTATCCATCGCTGGGGATAAAAGGGGATTAAGAGATATGTAAGTGCATATAATATAAGGGGATGTAGGGCATAAATTGAAGAGATGTATACTTTTTCATACATTTAGGGGGCGAATGGGGATTGCAAGGGGCTGGTTATGCAAGAATATGCGGTTTTTAGGGGCTTTTTGCGCAAGTTTATGCGAAAGGTGTGGGAAAAAGGCGGGGATGTATCGGGAAAGGCCGTATATTTATGCGGAAAGGGGGGGTTAAGGGCATAGAAAAGGGCTATTTTAGGGGGTTTTGGCTATAAATCCAAGAAGGGGCTAAGAACGCGCTGTGGGGCTTCCTAGGGGCGTTTCTGGGAGTGTTTTAGGGTTCCGAAGGGGGGGATGAAAAGGCGGATTTTTCTAGGGGTGGTAGCCGTAGAGAAGGATGAGTCCGATTATGAGGGTGGACAAGGCAATTTTCAGCAAGGTCTTGTCCATTATTTCTCCCCAAGCCTTTTCCAAGACGTGTGCCAGATGATGTTGTCGTTCATGGCCGCTTGGAATCCAAGCAGGCATCTCTCCGCGTAGTCCGCGAGAATATGGTCGGGGCACTCGCAGAAGTTGTCCCAGCCATAGCGGTTGAGCAAGGACGTCAGTTCCTTTTTGAACGCGTTCCTCTCGCAGGCTTCGAGCGCCCTTCCAAGCGAACCTTGCCCCTCGCCGCCCGCTCCTAGCGGATTCGCCAATTCTTCGCCCGTCATCTCTTCCCTCCGAACAGTTTCGTCAAAGCCTCGTTCTCGTCTTCGAGCCAGTTAAGGAGCCAATGGCCGAGGCTTGCGCCCGCAAGGGTTAGCGGAACCGCAGGGCCGAAAAAGACGAACAGCAGCGCTATCAGTATGTCCGAGTTGTAAAGCTCCCTTTTCTTGCCTTCATAGTGGAGGAACAGCCAGCCCCCCAAAAGCCCGAAGGCAGTCCATATCCCTATTGCTATGTTGAATATAATTTTCATACTCACGCTCTTATCAACATATTTTTGAGTAATTGTCGTAAACCGCTGATTTGTGCCAAAGAATGAATCCGTATATACAATTGACGCACCAGAACATAAATTGCGCCGTCATAACCCAAGACCCCGCGCGGAAAGCGAGAACCACTGAACCTATGTCAAGAATAAGCCAATAAATCCATTGTTCTCGAAAACCGAAAACCATAAAGAACTGAGCGATATAAGCTGGAACCGAAGTTACGCTGTCCACAAATGGCTGACTGTCAAGGGAGCCTAACATTGGAACGTTTTTTAAGAACATCCAGTAACCGATTGTGCCCGCAACAAAAATCAATGCGGTGACAAGATTTCCTTTCCAGCCAAGTTTCTTCGCCTTAATTTCGATTGCTTTCGCGTTTTCACGCCTGCGGTAATTCTTGGCCCAAACAATCAAGCCTATAACCATTGTAACCGCATACATAATGTTCTCAATGAATTCGCCCCAAAGTCGTTGCGGCAAGGCGAAACAAAACACATAAGTAAATAATTGAATGTAGCCGAAGATGTAAAATGAAATCTTTCCCTGCGAGCAAAGCACGACGGAAATAACGCCAGCGATGCCAGAGACAACCAGTCCCGCGCTGTCCGGCGTCCCGGAAACGAAGCCAAGTATAATCGCGAGCGACTGCAACGCAAGGCCTACCGCAAACATAGCCCAATCAACGGCATTTTTGCCGTTGACAAATTCCTCTTTAAAAAACTCTCCAAATTTCATAATTCCTCCTGCGTATTTGGATTTTTATTTTAATTCTGAAAACCAATGCTGCGGATATAATCCCTTACAGAGCAAAAATTTTCATAATAGTTGCCATCAAGTTCTTCAAACTCATACCCAAACGCCTCGTAAAGTTTTTTTAGGTTGTTGTAGAATTTAACCCGAATGTTGTAGGCAGAATCCGGCATGTATCTTTCGCCGTCATCAACGATGGGTTTTTTATGGGGCTTGATAAGAAAGATTTTGTTCCATTTTATTGTTTTTGCATACTGCTCTGCAACTTCATAAAGGACTTTGTATTCCTCTTTGCCAATAGAAAAGCCTTCGCGCTCTTTATATGCCGCCGCATACATCAGAGTTACCATATTGTCTGTGTCGGAAATGAACACGCCAGGGTTTTGCGGGGAACAAATTAACTCTTCGTTATATCTATTCTGCTCCGTGATGTTATACAAAAAATCTTTAAAATTAAATTCCGTGTCTTTCTTTAAGTGGCAGATGTCGCGGCCCTTTTCGTATGAGTATGGGATGCCGAAGTATTTGCCAATATCGCGCGTGAGAGTTGTCTTTCCTTCAGAAGCGGTTCCTGTGATGAGAATATTGTGAGAATAGTAAGCTCTGAATGGCTGCGTGATTTTAAACCAGCTTTTAATAGGGTTTGAGCGGCACATAGTTCCAGAAATCAGATTTTCATTACGGTCTGAAAAATTAACACGGACTCGATAAGAAGGGAACGCTCCAAAATTTTTTATGGCGTTGTTAATATCGCTAACATACCTTTCTTCCGCAACGTAAAAATTTACTGTATCAATCCAAGAATCTTCATTTTTCAAAAGAGGTGTCTGCCAAACAAATTTTTCCACTTCTCCAAGCCAAACACGCCAATTATTTTGGCTCATAGACTCATCAAGGCCGAGTTTAGTGTCATTTATCATATGAACTGCGACGGTTTCTTCCTGCAAGAAGTTGCGAATAATGTTATAACGCTTTTCCAATGGAAGAAGTTCTCCTCTCGGGTCTCCGCCATAACCGCACACAATGACATGTGTAAAGTCATTCAACTTTTTGCTTTTCATAATTAAGTCTAAGTGGCCTTGGTGCATCGGTGAATACCCGCCGAAACAAATTCCAATATTCATATATTCTCTCCTACCTTCAAATCTGATTCCATACTTTTTATAAGTTGCTCGAATTTATCTTGCGGCAAAAGCAAGCAATGAAGCAGAAATAAAAAGAAAAATGCGTCCGGTTTTTTTTCCACAAGTTCATACAACGCCTCAATGCGTTCTTTCTCGCGTTCACTCTTTCTTTTCATTTTCCCCTCAAGTTCCATAAAGGCTCCCTTTCCTTCTCGGTCATCTCGTTCCACCTTTTCTTGTCAATCTTTGGCTGCGGAAAGTCAAACAAACTGTCTTTCATTTTTTCAAAATCCCGAAAAACGTGTCCTTCGCCGTTCCGTATTGGTAAATCGGATACACGTAGGTCATCGACGATATGAAGGCGGCGAACGAGTTCTTGTCAAGCCCGACAATCCGCTTCGCGTCGGCTATGTTCATTTCCCCTTTTTCCAGCTCCCGCGCCAAAGCGTCCATCTTCTTTTTATGGGAGATGGGTTCGCTTTGGCTGGGGCGGACTCTCGCCCGCCTTCCCATTTAGGCCTTCTTCCCGGCTTTTTTGGCGGGAGCCTTCTTTTCGGCTTCCTTCTCGAACTTGGCCAAGGCCTTCAAGTCCTCGGCGATTTTTGCCTTCAAGCCCTCAAGCGCGGCCTTCACGGCTTCGCTCTTCGGCTTGGCCGACTGGAACAATTTCAGCGCCTTGGCGAAATCCTTCTCATAGGACAAGGCGGCTCTGTTGAGCCATTTGGCGATGTCCTTGCTTTTTGTTGTGTCCAAAACCATTGGAACCTCCCTAGACATTTAATGTCTTTGTTTTATGCCCTTATTATACCATAGTTACATTTTGTAGTCAATATGTATACATACTGTTACAGCAAAAAAAGGAGTTTTTTTATGGGCTTGATATCTCCTAACAATCCGCTTCCCGCCCCGAAAGCCAAGGCCGACAAGGCCGCTCTGGCTTCAGCGTTGGCGGTGAGGCTCAACGAGACTTTCGAGGACGACGAAGGAACCGTAAGGACTGTCGCGCAAGGGCTTGCCGAAAGGCTCATACACATAGGCCTTTTTGGGGACGACAAGGACGCCGTTTCGGCGATGAAGGTCGTCTTCGACCGAACTCTCGGCAAGGCTCCGATTCAGAAGGACGAGCATAAGGTCGAGATGCCGCAAATGGTAATCGCCTTGCGGGAATCGGAGATTGACAAGCTGAACGAGAAGCTGTCCGCCGAAGGCGACGGAGAGGCCTTGATTGGCGTGAAAACCGACAGCGGCGAGGAGTTCCTTCTGTGAGCAAGATTGTCTACAGGCTCACCGAGCCGCAGAGAAAGGTCTTTGAAGACCCAAGGCGCTTCAAGGTCATAAACGCGGGGCGGCGCTTCGGAAAGTCTTGGCTCTCCGGCTTGGAAATGCTCTCCTTGGCGATAAACAAGCCCAAGAGCATTGTCTGGTATGTAGCCCCAACCTACGCCGACGCCAAGCGAATTATGTGGAAGGGGTGGCTCAAAGACCATCTCCCCAAGGAATACGTCAAGTCTAGGAACGAAGTGGAAATGTGCGTCGAGCTTTTGAACGGCTCGGAGATTTCCGTTTTGGGAGCGGACAAGCCCGACAACCTTCGCGGAAGCGGCTTGGATATGCTCGTTTTGGACGAGGCCGCGATGATGAAGCCCGAAGTTTGGACTGTATTGCGACCTTCCCTTTCGGACAAGATGGGAAGGGGAATCTTCATCTCCACCCCCAAGGGCTACAACTGGTTCTACGAGATGTATAGGAAGGGCGAGGAGAACCCTAAGTCTTGGGGAGTCTACCAATTCACGACCATCGAAGGCGGAAACGTCCCCGCCGAGGAAATTGAGGACGCGCGAAGGGATATGACCGAGAAGCAGTTCGCGCAGGAGTATTTGGCGAGCTTCGAGACTATGAACCTACGCGTCTACGACAATTTCAACAGGAACAGGAACCGCTGCGAACTCGACCCGATGTGGGGAAAGGCGGGCGACATTCACGTTGGAATGGACTTCAACGTTAACCCGATGACCGCCGCCATAGCCGTCAAGGTCAAGGGGAAGAGCGGCGACAACTGGGTTTTCTTCGACGAAATCGTCGAGCAGAACACCAACACCCAGCACACCTGCGACCTTATACGAAGGAGGTTCCCGAAGTGCGACGTTTGGGTTTACCCCGACCCAACCTGCCGAAAGAGGCAGACCTCGGCCGCCGTCGGAGTCACGGACTTCGAGATTCTGAAGCGGAACAAGTTCCACGTCTGCGTCCCCCACGCCCCTTACGCCTCGCGCGACAAGTTCAACGCCTGCAACGCGGCTTTCTTGAACGCGGCGGGAGAGCCTAGGGTGTTCATCGCCGACGGAACCTGCCGCAAGTTGAAGACGGCTTTGGAAGGATACACATACAAAGAGGAAGGCGGCGACACCGACAAGTCGGGCGGGCACGACCACATCACCGACGCTATGGCCTACCTTGTCGCCTACGTTATGCCCTTCAAGAAGAACGTCGGAATCATAAGACCGAGCGTATACGGCGTTTAGTTAAGGCGAGTTTTTTTCAAGGCTAGAATGGCTACCTATAAAACTAGAAGGCGGTGAAAAATGTATATACCCAGCGAACCAGTCAAGACTCCCGACTTGAGCGTGGAGAACAAATGCCCCTTGTATCTGACAAGGGAAGCCCAATGGAAGGTTATGCGCGACTGCATTGAGGGAAGCGACGCGGTTAAGGCCGCGGGGCCAGAGTATCTCCCCAAGGCTCCGGGCAAGTCAAAAATTGAGACCGAGCGAAGATACGCCGCCTTCTTGAAGCGCGCCGTCTACGTCAACTTCACGGGGCAGGCTTTGGACATTATGCACGGCATGATTTTCAGAAGAAGCCCCGCGATACAAGCCCCCGACAACTTCATCGACAGCGGAGCGTTGGGCAACATCGACAACAGGGGCAACGGCTTGTATCAGTTCCTTTCCGACAGCGTAAGGGACGTTATGGCCACGGGATTCGGCGGAATCCTATTGGATATGCCCGCCGCGCCCGAAGGTTTGACCGTGGAAGAGGCCGAGAAAATGGGAATCAGGCCGCACTTGAAGTATTACAAGGCGGAGGACATAGACTTTTGGCGTTTCGACAACTTCAACGGAGTGGAAAGGCTTTCGCTCGTGAAGCTGAAGGAGCGCGTTGACAGAGGCTCTATGTTCGTCCACTCATACGAGACCCGATACAGAGTTTTGGCGATAAACGAAAAAGGAGAGTATTACCAGACCGTCTACGACCCCGTTAAGGACGCGAACGGCAAGGTCGTTGAATACACAGAGACCGTCATTCCGATTACGGTTAACGGAAATCCGATTGAATACATTCCTTTCGTCATGCTTCCTTTCGGGGAGCCTGAGCAGCCGCCGCTCTACAACTTGGCGGTTCTCAACATAGCCCACTACCAATCTACCGCCGACTTCAAGAACGGAGTCCACATCTCCACTCTCGGCACGGGCTGGATTACAGGACACGAGGCCAAGGAAGACGAAGAGCACAAGGAGCAGAACGAGTCGATAACCTTGGGCGACGACGCTTTCCTTATGATTCCGGAGCCTGAAGCCAAGGTCGGAAAGATTGAGTTTGCGGGAGAGGGACTCGCCCACTCCGAGAAGGACATAGACAAAATCGAAAGCCAAATGGCGGGCTTGTTCTTGAAGGACATAGCGCCCGACAAGAAAACATCGGAAACGGCGGAGTCCGCTTACGTCCACCGCGCGGGAGAGAATGCCCGCCTCGCCACGCTCGCAAGGAACATCAGCGTCAAGGTCACTCAAATCTTGCAGTGGTTCATGGAGTGGAAGGGTTACGAAGGCAACATTTCGTTGCAGTTGAACTACGACTACGAGACTATGAGCCTTGACCCGAACATCATCAACTCAATCGCCAACATTTCGGGACAAGGAAAGTTCCCGCTCTACAGCGTGTTCTGGATTTTGCAGCAGCAGGAGTTGGTCGAACCCGATATGACATACGACGACTTCATATACCTAATCGATATGGAGCAGTTGTCGGGACTCACGAACAAGGAAATCTACGACGCCTTCAAGAGCAAGCGGGCGCAGGAACACCGCGCTGTCAAGGCGTAAGGGGGCTTTTGTGGACATTTGGGATTTCATTCAGAAACACATCAAGACAAAGGTGGATTACGACGGATACGCGGGGCCTCAATGTTTCACGAAAGGGCATTGTGTCTTGATGTCGGATTGGACTTATAAGCCGATTGAGGACATTAAGGTTGGCGATAAAGTCATAGGCTATGACAACCAAGTTAACACAGTAGTCAAGCTTTTTAACACCAAGCGAAAGGTTGTTCACCTCAGAACGGAACTTGGCGATTTCTATGTAACTCCCGACCACCCGTTTTATTGCCAAAGCGGAAGGTTTGTGCCTGCCCAACATCTTGAAAAAGAGACTCCCGCTCTTTTTGACAGAGAAATTTATGCGCCCAGCGGTTTGACTGACAACGAGTTGAAGTTTCTCGGATTTTGGCTTGGAGATGGCAATATCGGCTATCACAAAGACAACCGCACCGACGAAATCAGAATTACTTATGGCGTTAAAAAAAGAGCCTTTGTCCATTCGTTAGGTTTGACGGGAGACGAGAGGGTTCATCAAGAAAGTGAAAATGCGTATGTGGCTGGTTTGTTGAAGAGGGAGCATAAAAAACTCACTGATTTCATTCTGAATGTATGCGGAGCGGAAAAGAAGTTGCCCCTTACATTCTCCAACCGCGAATACTCTTTGATTTTGGAAGGTTTTATAAATGCGGATGGGTCGCCCCATCACAATTCTTACAGAATAACAAACACTAATTTGCCGCTTTTGATGGCTTTTCAAGCCATGTGCATAAAATTAGGATGCGCAACAAAGAGCCTTCGTCTTTCAAAAAGGAGTTCTGATTATATCAGAATAAAAGGCAAATTGGTGAAATCCATCAAACCTCTTTATATGCTGACAGTTTGTTTCAACAACACCAAAACTCATAAACGCTATTTGGAATATTTGGAGGAATCTGAACAAGAAGTTTACAACCTTGAAACAGACGGAACGCACACTTACATTTGCAATAATTACAAAGTCCATAATTGTATGGACTTGTATCGCCAATGGTGCGACGAAGGCTGGAACATTCCCCGCACGGAGTCTCTCGGAGCGGACGGCGGGGCGAAGGACTTGGTTCTGCGATACAACGAGTTTCCCATTGAAAAAAAATACCTTAATCTCATCACCGACCGCTTTTGCGGACAGCAGGAGGACGTCGTTGTTTTCGGAGCGACCGAAAAGAACAAATACGGACACGTGGCAATCGTCATCGAGACCTTTCCCACATACCTTGTCGTCTTCGAGCAGGACGGCTTCAAGCAGGACGGGGCGAAGATAGCCAAGTGGGACTACAAGACCGTAATCGGATACTTGAGGCCGTGGAGCGAAGTTTGAAAGCCGACGATTTTCTCAAAAGATACATCGACATTGAGGCTTACGCGGACGGAGAGGCGGAGAAAGCCCTTGAACTCTTAGAGGAGTGCGAGGGCGACCTTGACGACATAATCCTTTCCGTGCCTGACTACCACACGAAGGCCGCCGTTTCCGAGGCGGAGTCCGAGATTAAAAAAAGGACTTCCGCCCTTTCGACCGCCCTTTCCGCCTTGGCCATAGGAGCCGCCGTCGGAGTGGCGGCCAAGCAAGCGAAGTGGCTTTCCAAACTATACGGCTTCGACAAAACTCCCGACGACTTCAGCTCTTTCGTGAAGTTCACCCCTTACAACGGCAAGGACACCATACAGTCGGCCTCCGACCGCTTGGCTAGAAGCGTGAGAACGGCCTACTCTTCCGCCGTCCGCTCCGCTTGGGCTTTCGGCGGCTCAAGCGAGGGAGCCGTTGAGACCGCCGGAAGGCAGAAGAAATCCTTCGAGAACTCCGTTATGTCGGACTTCGAGACTTCGATACCGTCTTTCGCCAAGTTCGCCGACTTGCGGACTTACGAGGCGAACTCCGAGCAAATAAGGGGCTACCGCTGTTGCGCCACGCTTGACGGGCACACTTGCGTTGTCTGCGGAGACTACCACGGCTTGTTCTTCTCCGACAGGGCGAAGGCTCCCAACTACCCTCTCCATAACCGCTGCCGCTGCGTTTTGATAGCCGAAGTGGACGGAGAGCCTGACGTCGAGTTGCCAACCTACCAAGAGTTCGTTGACAGCCTTTCGGACGAAGAGCAAAGGGAGATACTCGGAAAGACAAGATACGGGCTTTACAAGAGCGGGCAAATCAAGCTCAGCCAATTCGTCAAGAATGGGCGGAAACTCCGCCTTGACGAACTCGATTATTAAAGAATCTCCAAAAAGTTAAAAAACTCAATTTAATCGCATTTTTTTTTCACTGTAACATTTTTCCCAAAATCGGAGAAAAAGAGGCATTCAGAAGAAAGCCCACTTTTTCTTTGAGCCGTGAGATTCGGCGGTATGTGTTACAGGAGTAAAGCATGGAATTCAATGAAGAGGAACTCACAAAAATCCTTTCTGGGGAAGGAGAAGTCGCGGAGAAGGCAAAGACGCTTCTCAATCTTTACAACGATAACGTCAACGGTTTGAAAATGAACCGCGACGACATCAAGAAAGAGAAGGAAGCCCTTAAAGCCAAGTATGAGGAATTGGAGACTTTGAACGCAAAGGGAGCGGAAGACCTGAAGACGCTCAAGGCCCAGTTGGAGGCCAACAGTCCTGAGGAGATACGCAAGGCGTATGAGACCCAGCGGCTTGAGGCTGAAAAGGCATACAAAGGCGCCATCGCAGAACGCGACGAAAAAATCAAGTCATTCGAGTCGCAGTTGGCCGAAGTGAAGCAGTCCGAGCACCACCTGAAGTGCGTGCAGGAGTTCAACGAAGCCGTCGCCAAGTTTGACATTGAGCCGTCGGGACGCAATTTCCTTATGGACACCATTATTGGCTCCAAGGGAGAGAAGTTCTTCGAGCGAGACCTCGGAAACGGAAACCAGCTTATAAATCAATCGGGCAAGAGCATTGGCGGCGAAGTCGACGACTTCTGTTCGTCCGACCTCGGCAAAAAGTTCTTGCGAAACGGAAATTCGGGCGGCGGGGCCACGGGAAGCGGCTCATCGGGAAGCGGAGCGCTTAGCGGCAATCCTTTCTTGAAGGGACACGAAAACCTGACCAAGCAGGCCGAATTGTATCGAACAAACCCCGCTCTATACCAGCGCTACAAGCAGGAAGCGGGGGTATAACAAAGAGGTAACAGAAAATGGCAAACACTAAACTAGCGGATGTAATTGTCCCCGAAGTTTATAGCCCTTATGTGTTGCAGAAGTCAGTTGAACTCTGCAACTTCATCAAGTCTGGAATCGCCACAGGCGACGGCGAACGCATCGCCGAGCGCCTTGCCGCCGGCGGACAGACAGTCAACCTTCCTATGTGGGTTAACAGCAGAACTCCCGATGAAGTTCCTGTTGAAGACGCCGACGCGACAATCAACAAGATTACCGCCGACAAGGACATCGCCGTTCGCCACATCCGTAACATTTCTTACGGTTCGAACGACTATGCCCGCCTCCTTTCGGGCGACGACCCGATGAAGGCCATCGGCGACAAGAACGCCCTCGACTGGGCTTTCGCCTTGCAGAACGTCGCCATTAACTCGCTCAAGGGACTTTTCACAGCCTCAACGGGCGCTTTGAAGGACAGCGTTTTGGACATCTCTGGAGGCACAGGAGCCGCCGCCGTAATCAGCTACGACTCTTTGGTCGACGCTCTTTACTTGCTCGGCGACCACGCTGAGAATGTTTCAGCTTTGGCTATGCACTCAGCTGTATTCGCCAAGCTCACAAAGTTGAGGCTCTTGGATAACCCCACTCCTATCGAGAAGGCTTATCCGTTCAGAACATTCTTGGGCCGCTCAATTATCGTTGACGACGCTCTTGTGCCGGATGCCAACGACAACTACCCGATTTACTTGTTCGGACAGGGAGCTTTCGCGTTCAACGAACTCCCCGGCCTTGCCGAGGTCGAAATCGACCGCAACAAGAAGTCTGGCAACGACTATTTGATTACGCGCCGCACCTTCACGATGCACCCGCGCGGAGTCAAGTGGGTTGGCTCAGCCGCCGGTCTTGCCCCGACAAACGCCGAATTGGCCACAGCCGCCAACTGGTCACTTGTCGACAACCGCAAGAACGTGGCTATCGCTGAGTTGATTGCCAAGGTGTGAGCCTAGGTTGACGGAAGAGAGGGGAGATTTCGCTCCCCTCTCTTTTCACATTTTCATTACGGGATTTCATTATGGAAAACACAGTTGACATTGAAAAGAAAGGACAGAAAATGACCATCAACGCGGGTATGGTTGAGTTTATGCGCCGCCGCGGTTGGACGGTAGTTAAGGACAAGAAGGCAGAGGCTCCGAAGCCGCTGAAGCCCGCCAAGAAAGCCGAAGAGCCTAAAGGTTTCTTTGAGAAAGACGGCGAAGAAAAGAGCGAAGAACTCTAAGGAGTCCTTATGGTAGTCGTTATGGCTAGAAGCGTTCCGACAAAGACGGGAGTTAGGGAAATTCGTGTCGATGAGAAGGACGTGAAGGCTCTTGAAGCGCAGGGCTGGGTCTTGAAATCAGTTCCGAGCGCGGAGCCGCAAAAGGAAAGGCCTTTTAAGAAAGGCAAGAAAAGACGGTAGGAAATTATGGCGGAAATCAAGTTGAATGTTGAGGACGGTTCTCTTGTCGAAGGGGCGAACACATACGTTTCGCTTGAGTTCGCCGACGAATATATGGCTGTCCACGGAAAGGCGTCTTGGGCAGAGAACGACGAGGAGACTAGAAAATCCAAGTTGATAGCCGCCACGGAATACATCGACAGCCTTTACAACTGGAAGGGCGTGAAGAAGACGCCTTACCAAGACTTGTGCTTTCCAAGGGAAGGCATAGTCGATTACGACGGCTACGAGGTTTTGGGAATCCCCAAGAACTTGCAGAAGGCGGTTTGCGAGGCCGCTTTCATAGCGCTCACCCAAGACTTGTTCATAACAAGCGACTCCAACGGAGCTGTCAAAAAAATGGCGATTGAGGACGCCACGGAGATTGAGTATTTCAACAGCGGCGAGACGAAGGCGGAATGGACTTCCGTCTATCAAGTCTTGGACACGCTATTGAAGGGTTTGTATCACAAAAAGGACGCTCCCAGAAGCATTTGCGTTCCCGTAAGGTGGGTTTAAATGGGAATGAACTACGGAGTGTTCCAAAATCTCGCCCAAAACCTTCTCGACAAGTTCGGAGCGAAGGCGACCCTTCGCAAGCCCGACGGAAAGCCGCGTTTCGACGAGAACTTGAAGAAGGTAGTCCAAAAGTGGATTGAGATTGAGGGAATCGCCGTAAAGACGAAATACTCCGCGCAGGCCATCGGCGAGAGCGGCGGCTTGATTAAGGTCGGAGACGCTAGGATTGTCTGCAAATTCGACTTTGACGTTCCTACGGAGATGAAGGACGAGATAGAGTTCGGCGGAATCATTTACGACTGTCTGCAAGTGGACACGATACAGCCGAACGGAAGCGACACTATCTGTTACATCGTTCAAGGCAGAAGGGCGGGAAATTGAGCGAATCACTCTCCTTTTTTTGCGGTAGAATTTGAATTTTGCTTCTTTTTCAAGAAAACCTTCGAGTCAATATCTAAAAAAAACAAATACGCCCTTTTAACCCTGTAGTCAGTTTTTTGAAGTTTACTCTCCCTTAACAGAGGTCTATACTCTTCGATAAAATCTTGTAATTTTCTTCCCTTTTTGTGAAATCTATAAAGGTGGTTAAAAAGCCTTGATAAAAACCGCCTTAACCTTGTGTCGTCCATTTGTTTTACGTATCTACAGAAAAGTCGCCATTTGGTGTCCTTGTTTGCGTGGGGCCTTTTGATTTTTTTTGATTTTTTACTTTTCCCGTATTCAGCGTATGTATATGGTTTTCCGCCCCATAAATGAACAGACATAAAGATTCCGCAAATTCCCTATTGTGAAAAAGTATATCCGCAAACCACAACATCGTCAATATTCACAAACCTTAATTTAACAATGCTTTTTTTTCATTTTACTCTCATTGAAAGAGGTCTCTTATGGTGAAGAACAGTTTAAAAGTCACAATAACAACCCGCTCGCCCATAAGGGGACAAACAAAAGAGTATTTTTATTACCAAGCCGATTTGCGCGGCACATTAAAGGACTTTGGAAACACGATTAAAGATTGGCGATACGGCCACAACGTAAGCCCCCATAGAGGTTTTGAGAAGGACGAAAGGACTGGCAAGTTCGTTCAAAAAGATATGTCGGCAAGAGAAGCTGTTGAAAGGGTCAGAAAGCATTTTCGCCAGCAAATTGAGGATAGTGTCATTGAGCAAATGATACCCGCTCTTTACGGAGCGGCGATGAAACAGCGAAGGGCGCAGTGCGACTACTTCGGAGTGTATTTTCAGCACTTGGTTTCAAGGACTCCCGAAGATGAGAATTACACTTACAAGGTTGACATAATAAGCAAAAAAGGCAAATTGCTCCGTTCTAATGTCACAAGGCACCATACCAAGGATAAGGACGTAATAAAAAAGGATTGGGTCATAGAGGGGTTCAGTGCGGGAGGCGGTTCGCTTGGAGTGATAAAGGCCGACGACATCGCTTTGTCCGGCTGCTTCGACAAGTTCGGCGACAAATCATCCACGAATATGGTCTCAGGGGTTATGTATGACCGATGGCTCAAGTCCAACGGCAAAATGCTTTCAAGTGTCAAAGTCAAGAACGTCAACCCAAGGTTCAGCCTTTTGGAATACGGAGAATACGAAGTCAAAAACCACGGAAAGAACAAGGATTCCGGCAATAAATATTGGCACGGAACGACAACTGACGGATACACGCTTCAGGCGCCACAAGGAATGTTGCGAGTCACGAACGCGGAGTTCGAGTATATGCAGGGAATGAAGAACCCCGCCAAATACGCGAAGAACGCGCATTTTTCAAAAAAAATAACGAGGTCGCAAATGCAGAAACTTGCCCAAAAATTGCAGGGCAATAAGTTTAAGTTCAATTTTAAGTTGAACTCCCAAGAGGTTGAGGAGTTCTTGGACGGGTTCGCATGACAGACACTTACATAGAGCAGAAGATAACTGAAAGGTTCCTTGACATCGGGGAACCTTACATAACAAAGCCGCTTGAAGAGACGGACAGCGAGGGAAACGTTTGGAAGACTTATCCTAACGTCGCCCTTCCGAACGAGGCGTTCGAGGTTCCGTCAAACGAGCTGTTCTTTGAAGTTTTCTTTATGCCTGGCGTTCCGTTCCAATCCGAGTTGGGAACTTCGGGAAGAAACAGAAATACGGGCATATTTCAAATTAACATAAACACTCCGAAGGATTGGGGCGTTAATGGCACCGCGAAGGCAAATGATTGCTTCGACGCAATCGCTTCCGCTTTCCGACGCGGCGAGATATTTGACGGAGTAAGGGTTGTGAAAACATACCGCTCTTCCGCGCGGGTGTTGGGCGACTACTTCTCCGTTCCGGTTTCAGTCCAATACTGGGCTGAATTAGAAAATTAAAAGGTGGAACAAAATGGCAGACAAAATGGAGCCACAGAACTTGCTTACCAACCCTGTTTTCAATTTGAAGACTGGAGCGGACAGCGACATAATTGTTTCCCGTGAGGAAACCAGCGGAGCCAACAAAGGCAAAATCACGCTGCGGCAGGGCTTTTACCGTTCGCCTTGGCTCGCCCGACGCACAGGCGACTCAATCCAAGGACAGACTGAAAGCATCGAATCAAACGAACTTCGCCACGGACGCACAGACTCCGCTCCCCGCAAGGGAACTTCGAGCGCGTCGGGCGACCTTGAAATCGAGTTCTCTCCCGAATCGTTCGACGACTTGCTCGCGGGCGTTTTGAGAGGAAAATGGCTTCCTTGGAAGAACGACACGAACTCGCCGTCAAACAAGGACAAGAACGCTTTTGCCGACGGATATATCGCCACAAAATGCGCGAAAAAAGACCACGGAAAGAAGCTTTTGTATGCGAGCACAGACCCGACAGACCCGGAATACGCGGACGATGTTGGCTTGATTAACGTCAAAGACCCGACAAAAGTTGTCGTCCACGAATTGAATTGCGGAACGGAAGACATCAAGTATTCGTTCTTGAAGAAGTTCGGCGGAGTGACGGGCGAAGATTTGTATCAGGAGTTCACTCACGTGTCTATGAACACATTGAGCCTCCAAGTCCAAATCAACGCCATCGTCACAGGTTCGTTCGGAGTTGTTGGCTTGAATAACCCGAAGGTTTTTAACGACGACGCAATTTCGGCTGACAACAAGGAAAACATCTACACCGCTCTCGCCGACCGCTTCGCGAATGTTGACAAATCACAGGGAGCCGCTTACGCAGAAGACACTTTCTTCCCGTCAATCCCCGAAAAGGCTTGCGACACAGACCAGTTCACAGCCCGCCAAGGCTTTATGACAATCAACGGAACCCGCGTTCAATACGCGACCAACCTTTCGTTGAGCCTTGACAACGGACTTGACCCGAAATACGCCATCTTCGAGCCGAACGCAATCTCGGTTCCTCCGTTGAAACTCACAATCAACGGCGACTTGACGACCTATCTTGTGAAAGACGGAAGCGACAAGTTGTTCAACCAAGCGGTTGCCGACGAGACAATCGAGCTTTTGTTCGTCGTCCAAGACTTGCTCGAAGACCCGACTGCGCTTTACCTTTTCCAAATCTTCAACGCGAAGTTCACGGAAAACACGGTGAGCGGAAACGGAGAGGACACTATGGACGTGTCTTTGCCGTGGAAGAGTTTCGGCGAGCAGGCCTTGCGCATTTTGCGCATTGTCACTCCGCGCGTTGTTGGAGGCGTTTTGGGCGGAAACGACGTGAAGTTGCTTCCCAACGTTGACTTGAACGGAACCGATTTCGACCTTAGCGGAATGGAGTTCTCCGCCACATTGGACGGACAGGACTACACGGCTGAAGCCGCTTTCGGAACCCCTGTTCTTGTGTCGGCGGAAGGCGACGATTACGGAATGATTTCCGTTCCGATGACTGTTCCTGTAGCCACAACCACAGAGCAGATTTTGGGCGTCAAGGTTGAATGGAACGACAAGGAATACTCAAAGTCATTCTCAATCGTTCTTCCGACTCTTGAAAGCATTGAAATTACGTCAGAGCCAACCAAGACGACATACGAAGTCGGAGACGACTTTGATTCTGCCGGAATGGTGGTCACAGCCTCTTACAGAGACGGAACTTCAAAATCCGTCGATGGCTGGACGACAACCGGCTTTGACTCAAGCGAGGCTAATCCCGCTTTGCCAATCACCGTCTCTTACACAGAGGGCAGCGTGACAAAGACGGCCACGTTCAACGTCGAAATCGTGTCAATCTAGTTTTTGACGCTGCGACTAAGGGGGCGAAAGCCCCCTTTTTTGTTTAACCTATCATTTTTTCAAGGCTATTATCTGTAAAATCAAATCCTATTAAGGAAGGAGTCTTAACAATGGCTGATACTGTTGAAAAGGAAAAGAAAGAAGAAAAGGCGGTGGTTGACATCTCCGCTTTTTTCAACCGCAAGAACGAAGAAGACGGCGCTTGGTTCGAGCCGAACTTTAACGGAACGCCTCTTGGCATTGAGTTTAAGGTGATTGGAAGCAACTCAAACGCCGCCGCCAAAGAGACAGCCGATTACAAACGCGAAATGGCGCAAATCGAAGGCATTAAGGACGAAGTGAAAAAGAACGACCGCGAAATGGACGCCATCGCCCGCTACGCCGCCGCCCTTGTCCGCGATGTCCGCGCTAAAGGAAATGTCGCCGCTCAGTTGAACGGAAAACCTTTGACATACACAAAGGAAGCCGTCTACGAGATTATGCTCAATTCAAGCGTAATCGCTAGGGCTGTGCTCAACTTCTCGTTCGCTGACGGAAATTTTATCAACAAGAACCAGCTTTAGAGGCGTTCGTCCGCCGCTGGTTCTTCCTTAACCAACCTTACTCCGTGAAAACGGAGAAGGTTGTCAAGGGTAAAAAGACGACAGACTGCGAGTATAGGAGAAACATAGACAAAAGAATTAAGTTCGTGGAGACGCAAGGGCAAGAGGCGTTTGACAGGGTTGCGGCGATAGACGAGAACTACGCCAAACTGAAAGACCTTCCCTGCCCTTCCGAATGTTTGTGGATATGGGAACATTTTATGAACATTTGGAACGAGTGCGAGCGGGACTTCAACGGCAACGTCGTTCTGACTTATGGGACGATTTTGGACTATATGGAGTGTATGGCGGTTCCTTTGAACGTCGCCGAACGGACTATGGTTATGAAGATGAAGCATTGGGCTGTGAGCGAAATAGCCCAATTAAAGGATAAGGAAGATTAAGGGGTTTTTGTATGAGCGAAGGCAGTGTAGAGTATAAAGGTGATGTGTCATTGGATATAGACGCAAAAAAAGCTATTCAAGGCTTAAATAGTCTCGCTCCTTATGTTGAGAAACTTACTGATATGTGCCTTCGTCTTACGGGTGCGGTAGAAAGCGTTAATGAAGCGGCCTCTAAAACAGACTTTAAGAAATTTAAATCCGAAACGAAAAAAGCTGGCGTTGTCCCGCCAAAGAAAGCCCCAAATAAAAAAAGCGGCTCATCTTCCTCTGATTTGGGCGGATTAACAGCGGAAATATCAAAACTTGCCGAAGCGAATATAGTTTTGGCGCAAGTTTTGAAAGACCAAATGACGCAATCAAAAAAAGAATCCCAAAAAGAAAGGGGTCTGGATATTGCTGAGAAAAATTACTTGCTCGGTTTGCAAAAACAAGCGTTTAGAGTTGAGGGTAATGGCTTCCCAAAACTTGAACGAACTGCAAGAAGTGCTATGGCAATGTCACTAAAACGATGGAACGACTCTTTGGTAAATAGCAGAGGTTTGATGGGTTTTATGGCCAGAATCGGTGAACGAGCTGGCTCAACAGGAAGAAGTTATTGGAGTAATCCGCAATACAGACGAGACTCAAATGGGAATCTTATACCAGATGGGAAGGGCGGCTTTTCAAAGATAAAACCACCTAAAAGAAATTTTAACAGTCTATTAGGGTTGCAAGAACTTACAGGCGGGGCTGGAATAAATTTAGGCGGACTTGCGTATGGTTTGGGATTTGGAGGGTTGGCAACAGCAGTTGGTTTCCTTACAAAGAAATTTATTACTCTTGGTGAGACTGCAAAATTAGCCACTGGTGAAATCCAAATGATTAAAACCCAAATGTCTGTTGTTATGGGGTCAGATTCTCTCGCTTCAAGAACTTATGAAGGAATTGAAAAATACGCCTTAAAATCTCCATTTGGTGTTGCACAGTCTGCTGATATGGCAACCTTGCTAAAACAGTCAGGCGTAAACGCCGCAGACCTTCTTCAGACATTAAAAATGATTGGCGACACATCTAGCGGCAACGCGGAAAAAATGAAGCGTGTCGCCAACAATTACGCCCAAATCCAAGCCATCGGCAAGGCTTCAATGCTTGATATGCGTCAATTCGCTTATGCGGGTATTCCTATCTATAAAGAAGTTGCTGACTATATGAAAGTTTCGCAAGTCGAATTGCGAAAAATGATTTCCGAAGGCAAAGTGACCGCCAATGTTATTGAGGCTGTATTTAAAAGAATGACAGGGGCAGGTGGAACGTTTGAGAACGCCACAATGAGAGGCGCTCAAACATTAAAGGCACGCGAACAAAACTTGCAAGACGCTAAAATGATTGCGCAATCCCATTTTGGCGAATGGTATATGAATTTTGGTGGTTCAGAATACAACCAAGGACTCGGAAATTTTATCTTAAACTTTAAAGAAGCGTTGGCTGATTTTACAGGCGGCATATTCAAACAATGGAATATAAACGATAATTTTAAGAAAGCCAATTCGTTTCTTAACAGCATAAGTTCTGAAACAGAAAAAATAGACAATAAAATGCCAGGCGGGAATGGAATACCCTCTTATTCAGGATTAAGCGGAGAGTTAAGAGACGCGTGGATTAACGCAAATGGGGGCATTGAAAAGGCTCAAAAAGACCTTGCTGCGTATGTAAAAAGCTACGGTGGTGGAAAATTAGGCTTAACCCGTGTGTCAGACGCTTACGCCAAAGAAAGGCAAAAGCTTTATAATCAAATGGCAACGCGAAAAAATATTTTAACGGATGCTAAAGGGGAAACCGCGAGACAAAGCCAGTCAGAACTAGAGAATCATTTAAAATTTCTTGAAGAACTAGAAAAAACAATGGTATCAGAATCAGAGTTTAAGAAAAATTTTGATTTTTGGGAAAAGTTCGATAAACGTGCTTTTTACGCTTACTCATTAGAAGAGGTGGAAAGTGCTAGGGTTGCGGAAGAAGGAAAGCAAGAATCCTTAAATAAAAAAGAAATCGCTAACGCTAGATATTTTGATGGCACTAAAATATTGAAAAGTTTTGACAGTTTGGCGGGACAGTTCAACACATTATACAAGCAGACTCCTTATGGAAAATGGGATGAGTTGCAAAAAAAAGAAGATGAACGCACCGCTTACAATAAGACTTACGCAGAGTTTTCTAAATATCAAGACAATAACAACAATTTGTTGAAGAAAAATATAAAAACTCTTGATGAATTAAATAAAGTCCTTTCAAGCGGAATGTTCAAAATCTCCGACACCATTGACACGTCGAAAATGACGGAGGAACAGCGAAAAACGCTTATCAATAACATAGATAGTGTTATTGAAATGACGATAGGGCAAATGAAAAATCATCCAGAAAAATTTATTGGGCTCTCCCCTACTCTAACTCAACGCCAAGCGTTCTTGAATCAAGATTTTATGACATCCGCTCCAATAATAAGTTTACTGAAAATAAAGAACGCTGCTAAAAACGCCAAGACTCTCGCGGACGCTCAAATAAATACAACAAACGCATTAAACCGATTCATTCAGTTTGACAACCCTTTTGGCAAAGATTTTCAAGGTAGACAACTTACTGCGATGTTGAATTCTTTCCAAAGTGAAGGACACGCAAAAAGTGATTTACCTCCCGATTTGAGATATCGTTTAGCAGGTGGAAGTTTGGGAATGAACGCTTGGCGACTGCCTTTGTATTTTAACTCCCCTGCTGACATATTGAAATTTTGGAACAACAACTTCGCCCAAAGGGATATAGTCAGAGGAATGATGCCAAACCTTGTGGCGAGCAACAGCAATAGAACATACAACCAAAAGACAAACCAATGGACGCAAGAAGGGTTCTCGCTAAGAGATTTGGCGTCCACATTTGTGTCTAATGGAAATATTGTCGATTGGGAAGCCACAAGAAAAAATATGGAGAAAATGGCTTTCTCTTCAAAGGCGTCTATATCAAGTCTTGAGGCATACGGAAAAATCATCGACTCTCAAACTTCAAAACTGACCGAGTTTTATACAACAATGGTGACTGGCGGCGAGACTCTTGACGAAAAGATTAGAAACGGACGTTTCGATAAAGAGTTGGAAACCGCGTTCGCGACAAAAGATTTGACGGACAGTTTAGGTCGAAAGATAGACTACAAAAACGGAAAGCTTATAAGGATTGAAAAAGACGGAACTGAGAAAGAGTTAACTAAAGAGGAAATCGCCGCTTTAGGAAAGAACTCAACCTTTATGACAGAATTAACCGCCACAACCGAAGATTTGATTACGTCAAACAATAATCTTGCTAGGGTTATCGACGGAAAAATAAAATCTAAAGAGTATTGGAATAATTACAAGCAAAACCCCGGAATGGCGGCGGCGTTCAATGAGGCGGGGCAGCTTATGACCCCTCACGTATCGAAGAAGAAATTCACCCCACAAAAATTCACGAGTGATGTTTGGAATGCAGTCGACGAAAACGGCAAATACACCACAAAAACCGCGTTTGTTGAAAACGCAGCAAGATACATTGAGGAAAAATTAAGGGGTAAAAAAATTGACGTCACCACAAAAGACGGAGAAAAACAGATAAAAAAACTTTTAAGCCCTGACGATTGGAAAATATTCAAAATCTTAAAAGACGGCACCACAGCGATAAATGAAAAACGAACGGATTTTGATGATAGGGGATTTGCCAAGAGTATAGGTGAAGGCGTTGAATTTCATATAAACGACGAGTCTAAAATCCCCACTATGGCAGACCAAATAAACGACCTTACAGACGCAAGCCAAGAAGCGACGGTCGCTATGACAAAATTTGGCGAGGCTTTTAAAAATGCCCTTTCTCAAGCACCCTTGGACGCCCTTAACAACACAATGGCGAAGTTCGGCGAGAACATAGCGAAGGGCGTTGACGGCTACGAAGATATGGACAAGGTTATAAAGAATGTTGGAAAGTCGATGATGTCCAACCTTGCCGCCGCCGCCACTCAAGCGGGACTTTCTCTCATATCAAGCGGAAAAATTGGTATGGGTATGGCGCTTATAGCCGCAGGCGGAATTACGTCGTTCCTTGGCGGACTTATGAGCGATTCTAGCAACAAAGACGACGACATCTCTCAAAAACTCAAGGATTTGAAGCAGGATTTGGCTGACTTGCTCAAACAAGCGAGAGAAGACGCCATTTACTACGAAAACCACTTGAGGCACACCAACGCTCTTTCATACAATACGGCCACAAGCAAATCAACAAAAGTCAACGACGCCATCATCACTCCGCAAGGAAATGTCATAACGACCCACCCAGAGGATTATCTCATAGCGAGCAAGAATCCGTCGGGATTGGTAGGAAACGCCGTTGGAACGCCTATCGTCAACATAGCGATAGAGAACAATTCCGGCAAGCAGATTTCTATGAAGCAGGAGAAGCGACCCAACAATTCTGGCGGATTCGACGTGGTTGCAATCATCGAAGAGGCGGTCGGCGATTACGTTTCTTCTTCAAGAAGCGACGACGCTTTCGCGGCTAGAGAGGCTAGATTGAGGGGACGCTCCGTGAGCGCCTAACATTTAAGCAAGCGTTTTTTATGCCGTAAAATCCGACCTATGAGTTATGTAGGTTGGCCCACAAAAGTAAACAGAAACGTTCTTTCTTCCACAGACGCGACCGTTGGCGAAAACGCGACGAAAGAGGACAGCCTTGAGACGGGAAAAAAACGCTCAAAGCTGACTGTTTCAAACGCTCCGAAGAAATTCAATGTCTCAATGCGCTTTAACTACGTAGAAAAGGACTCGAAGGGGCTTACCGAAAAAGACCGCTTTTGGAATTGGTATGAAAGGGTCTTGCACTACTCCGTGAACGAGTTTCAGTTTCCCGACCTTATGTATGGAATTGACTCCGAAAAGCTCTGTTGGTATCGCATTACGGGAGCCGTGAACGGAACGAAAAGCGGCCTTGACCAAGAAATCAAAATGACTTGGGAAAGTTCGTATGAGGGCGAGATAGAAGCCGACGAAGACCCTGTTACCGTTTCAAGGATAGAGGCCGTTGACGGAGCGATAACGGTCTTTTATTCGGGAATCCCCGCCGTCTCCCCCACCACAAACAGTTTCGGAGCGTTGTTGATTGACGGCGTTCAAAAGCAGTTGACGGGAATAAAGTATTTTGACGGCGACCGCTGCTACCTTTACTTCGTAAAACTCGCCGACGGACAAAACCACGAGGCTCATTTCAGTGGATACCCAGAGTTGACTGATTCGTTCACAGCCGCAAGCCAAGGAGGGAACTGATGAAAAATATACAGACTTGTGTTCTTGGAGAGCTGTTCAAGCAAAACATAAACGGCATTTTGCCCGTCCTTCTTGAAGTTTACAACGAAGAGTTGGTTTGGGGCGACAATTCCTACGAGCAGGAAGACTGTTATCTTAGGGTTGTCAACGACACGCAGGCGGTAAAGTTTGGCGGAAAGAAATACATTCCGTGCGCGTTTGAAATGACCCTTCCCGAAGAAGACGGAAAGACCTTGAAGCCTATAACGCTCACTGTGTCGGCAATCGACTCAAGAATGATACAACTCTTGAGAAGCACGAGCGAAAAAAGCGAGGTTTCGATAAAGGCTTGCTTCGCCAAAGAAAAGACTGTTGTGGAAGGCGGAAGGGAGAAGGTAAAGTATTCTTTCTATCCAATGACCAATTATAAGTTCAAAGTCAAAGGGGCGAGTTGCACGAGAGTGACGGCTTCCTTGACATTGGAAGTCGAGGACATCCTTTCTTTGCAGGCTTCAAGAGACAAGGCGACCCAAGACAAATTCCCGTCCCTCAAGTCGGAGAGTTGATATGCGGGCTAACTCTGTCGATTGGTCAGACCTTCTCGGCGTTCCATACAAGCCGCACGGACGGACTTTGGCTGGAATGGACTGCTACGGCTTGCTGATGGATTTCGAGGGAAGGTTCGGTCGAACGATAATAGACTTCGACTACTCGGCGAAGGATTACAGAGGCAAGGAAGATTACCCCGTTTGGCTGGAGTCTATGAAGCATTGGGAGGAAACAGACACCCCCAAATATACCGACGCCCTTTTGTTTTTTGACGAGAAGAAACGGGTCGTTCATGCGGCGGCTTGCGTCGCTCCGAACAGAATATTGCACTGCGACGTCAAGGGAGCACGAGTGGAGCGCCTTGACACATTCTATTACCAAAATTGGAAGGCTTACAAATGGCGACAATAAGAATTTGCGACAACATTCTTGAAAAAGACAGTTTAAGAACGATATTCGCGAAGGAAGGCGGCTTCAAAACCATAAGGGACGCCGTGGAGTCGCTTGCGGGAAACGACGCCTACGAGGGAAAACTCGTCGAGTGCTACGACCCTGAGACCGACACGACCACTTGGGAGCCTATAGTCGGAGAAGGAACTTTGAGCGTCTCCGTTTTCGCCAACGGAGAGGAAGCCGACATTGAGTATGAGATAAGGGACGCGGACGAAATATTGATTATCGTCTTGCCTGCGGGCGGAAGAAACGGAGCGGGCTTTTTCGGCGCTCTTATTGGAGTTATTGTCGGCGTAGCTTTCGCTGTATTTTCAGCGGGTTTTGGAGCGGGCGCAACTACTTTAATGGGCGGTTTAATGAATGGCTTGGCGTTTGTAACGCCAAGTTCCATTGTTATGGGCGCTCTTGCGGGTGGAATCGCTGGTTACGCCATCGCCACTTCTCTTTACGACGCGATAAATGGGCGCAATAAAGGTTCCGAAAACCACCTTGAAGGAAAGAGTTACCCGGGTGTGAAAGGCTCGAAGAACCAATCGCTGTTGGGAAAGAACTATCCGTTCATACTTGGACGGCACTTGATTACTCCGCCTTACATAGCGGCTCCATACTCGCGCTCGGAAGGAAAGTTCGGCGAAGACCAAACGATTTCATTGGCTTACACGGCGGGCTACGCTCCGTTAAGGCTGACCGAGTTCAGGTTGGGCGACCTCATATTGGCATACAACAAGCCGATTAAGACTGCCCCAAACGTCCCCACCATTATGTGCGGAAAGTTCGAGAAGCCCGCCACCCAAATAATAAAAAAGTATGCTTGGCGAGCAGCTTCGCAAGGTGAAATCGACTCTATGGTTCTCGCGGGAACCCTTGTGAGAAAGACCGAAACATACCAAACCTACGATTGGGTTACTGTGGGCAACGGATACTACGGCGGATATACAGCCAAAATCGCAACAAACCACGAGCGCGCTTGGTATGAGTCGAGAACCGCCGACGCTTGCGTTTTGAACGTGACGCTTTACAACCCTGGCACCGTTATGATATACGCGGAAGTCCCCGAAGAACAGGAAGAGCGCGACACAGGAGAGATTCTCCAACGCTGGAAAAACAACGACATCGAGCTTGAGATATTGCAGCAGAACCCCGACGAGGCGGCGGATTGGGGAACCGTCGTAACGCAATCTATAACACAAGATGAAATCAACGCCACCCCGCTTTATGTCATTGACGGCGTGTTGGGCCAAGTCGCCCAAGAGCACAAAATCACATACAAGGGTTGTATGTTCTCAAGCGGATTCAGAAACAACACAGTCCGCTTCACAAGAGCCAACCCGATGAAGATTGAGGTCGAGCTTGAGGCTTCCAACGGCATTTACAGGACATACCAATACACCAACGACAACGTTAGCCAAACGAGATACGAGTCCATTCCTTGTTGGTATGCAATCCAATGGAGGCCGTATGGAGCGGACGCAAAGGACAGCAACGTTGAGAAATACAACGCCGACACGCACGGAAACCCTTGGCGAACCTTTGAATACATAAACCGATACACAGAGAACGGAGTCACAAGGAACGCCTTAACCCCAATCACTTACACGCAGGAGCTTCACGACGCCGACATAGCCGCCCACACGGGAAACACGCAAACGGCGGAGTTTGTAGGCGCTTCGAGCGGTTGGATTGGCTGTCCTTTGTTCAACTTGGGCGGACTAATCGACTCTTGCCAAGGAAGCGAAAAAGACAGGCTTTCAATGCAGAGATTCACGGCTGTCGTTGACTTGTCAACTTCAAAGCCCTCTCTTGACCCGAACACGGCGCCTGGCTCTTGGGGCGGAGCGGCGTATTTGAGGCAGCAAATTCTCAATCTTGGAAGCGGCAGTTTGGAGAAAGGCTTGAACACCAACGGAACTATTGAGGTTCGAGTCGTAAGAGTTTCGCCTTGCTATTTGAATGAGACGATTTCAACAAACGAACATTACTCAGCGAAACAGTATGTGGATGTTGTGAAATGGAACTCGCTCACAACATTCACTTTTGACAAAGAGGCTCTTGAAAAACCTGAAAATTGGGAATTGAAGTCAGACAAGATTACGCGCGAGTCCGAGTTGAGAAAATTATGTATAGTCGCGCTCAAGGCGAAGGCTGACACAGGCGGAAACATACAAAACCAACTCGGAAAATTCAACGTCACGGCGGAGTCGTTCTCCCCCACTTTCACGGAGAGAAAGATAAGCGGCTCCAACGCCACGGAAGTCGTCATTCAGCCCGAAGGCGTGACGAAACGAATGGAGTATTACAAGGCGGTCGAGGGAGACCCCGAAAAGAACGTATACCCGAACTACGACCTCGACCACCCCATAACGAAAGAGCAATACGAGGAATACAGGCAGAACCATATCCCCGCCATAAAAAGAAAGTTGGGAAACAACTACACGGAACTGCTTCTTAGGGAGATATTCGCCGCTCCGAAAAACAATGGCCGAACCGTTCTTACCGCGGGCATAAAGGCGAAATATGTTGACAACAACGCCGCCTCGTCTTCTTTGTTGGCTCTAATCGGAAAGCAGAACGGAATCGACGCGCTCGGCTACGAAGACTTGAACCTTGATTCGTTCTCCGATATGTATGACTTCTGCAAGTCTGTTTACGACGACTCAACTTATCCTACGGACGAAGTTGTTGTGAACGACGATATGAGCAAGGAAGTCTACAATTACAAAGACCCGATAAGGATTAAATACACCTGCAACGCTTGCGTCACGAACTCCATAAAGGTCGAGACTTTACTCCAAAAGTGTCTCGCCACGGGACGCGCCCTTTACGTTAGGGACGAAAACAACAGAATCAAGGTTGTCGTTGACAAGCCGCGCGACTACCCCGTTATGCTTATAAACCAGCAGAACGTTATCAGCGGAACGAACACCATAAGTTACGACGCGCTTCCCGCAGGCTTGCAGTTCAACTACGAGGACGAGACAGACGGGTTCATAGGACACGCCCTTTACGTTATGAACGACGGAGAGGACTACACAAGACCTTCAAAAGAAATCGAAAGTTATTCGATTGACTTCGTTACGAACAGACACCAGCTTTGGTCTTTGGGCCGTTATGTTATGGCCTCTAGGTCAATGCAGCGCGAGATACTGACAAGAAAGATTGGCCCCGAAGGATTCTGCGCTGAAATCGGAGATTTGGTTAAGGTTTCCGACGACACGATACTTATTGGAACGGACTTGGGAGCGCGGGTCAAGGAACTCATCGAAGACTCTGATTACATTTACGGAATCGTTACGGACGAAACTTGGAATTACACAGGTGAGACAGAAACAGAGGACGAGGAAGGACGCGAGATAGAGCCTAGGTGCGTCCAAGGAGCGGAGCTTCTTCAGCCGACAAAATACAAGATGTCGCGCGTGGTTTCGTATAGAGCCGCGCTTCCCGGAAAGACCGTTATTCTCAACCGAGTTTACATTGACGGAAACATCTACTCGACAAACGGCTCCATAACAGTTGACGGCGTTAGATACGAGTGGATAGACAACAGAGAGGAAAGGAAATACTTTGACGGGCATTACTACGACTTCTATTTCGACATAAAGGGCGAGATTATACCCGTCTATATGAAGACATACAAAATGGTCGTCGGAGAGACGAACGTTATGCTTTTCGACAAGAAGGTTGCGAAGAGCGGAGAATACGCGGGCCTTCCCGTAAACGACCAAGGAGAGACGGAAACCCAACTCACCTACTACAAGCCTGAGTTGGAGGATATCGTCGCTTTCGGAAAGGTCGGAAAGGTGTCGAGCCTTTTCACCATAACCAAGATAAAGCCCGACAAGGACTTCAACTTCGACTTGACCTTGGTTCAATACAACGACCAAATATTCTGCGCGGGACAAAGCATGCCTGAATTTGAGGCGAATATGACCATTCCCGACAGAAGCGGAGAGGAAAACTATCCTTTAAGCGAATCTCTAAGTCCTGCGGAAGTTCAACAGGTCGCTAATTCAAATGTAAGTTCAGCCATAAAGCTTTTGTCTTCGGGTGAAGCCGCTATAGAACCCCCAAATACTCCTATAATGTCAATATGTAAGGCAGAAATGGATAAAATCAATGTATCGTGCCTGCCATTAGGAGGGGGGGCAAAAAATTCTGTTGCAAAGGTTTTTTGGCAAGTGGCCAAGACTGTAGGAGAACCTCAAGACTCTGATTGGATTGATATGGCCAACACTCCCTCGCTGGAAACCGCCTACGTTTTTAACCGTGAGATTGACGGCTACCCTGAACGCGAGGATTTATTCGGAACGACTGTGTGGCGCTTCCGTGCGAAAGTTAGAAACTCATACAATCAAGAGTCTGAATGGAGCGACCCGGCTTATGTCGATGTAAGTTCCTATGGAACTTGGCAGGTCGGCGTTCCGATAGTCAACACGAGAATCTCGGATAGAACCATAACACTTATGATGGCCCAGCCTGCGAGAAGCGACAACCGAGAGGCCTACGGCTCCGTAAGATACCAAGTCCAAGTCCAAAGGCACGACGACGCGGAGTGGTTCAAGCCGTCGACCAACTTGAACCCGTATCCTGAGGAAAGCGGCGGAGCCGTCACGCAAGGAAACGAAGGCAACTACAAGGACGGCTCCGGCTACGTCATAAGCGACTCAAAGTGGATACAGACGATGCCGCTTGAAGGACAGGCGGACAAAGACATACACGACACGCTGTACCGATTCCGGGCAAAGGCGTTCAACGAGGCGCACGAGAGCGAGTGGACAATCGCCATAAACGCGACCGCGCTGTGCACCAATATCCGCGACATCGTGCAAGCCAACGAGACGGCGAAACAGGCGTATATTAGAGAACTTTCAGCTATTTCCGCAAATATTGGAACAATTACGCAAGGTTCTTTTGGCAACTCTCAGAACAACCTATGGGATTTATCAACGTTCATTGATACGCACGGCCAACGTCACTACGAAGGAAGAATGCGCGTTGGTGGACAAGACCAATACTTAGCTGTAGACCCCGTTCTTGACGGAGACACGCCCACAGGCGAATACAGAATCACCTTCCGCGTCGGAAACTTTGAGATTTCGTCCACTTCGTCCAACATCAACGGCGAGCTCATAATCCAAAAGAACGAAAGTTCCCTTGACCGCACCCGCATCACTCCGACCGGCACCTACCACGAGCACCGCGAGAACATGGAGCCAGGAACGCCTTGGACTGTGGTCGCGAGGGAGCACGTGAACGGAGTCGAAACCAAACAGGTCTTCTCCGACAGAACGCTTTACCTTACGAACCAAAAATTGTCGGACAGAAGGAAGGACGGGCTGGACATCGGCAACGCCTATTTGAGCGAATATTCAAAGGTATTCCACTTCGACACGGACGTGTTCGACCAAAACGGGAACGACACGCTGACAATCGCGGACGCCCCGGAAGGAAGTCACAGGCTTGTCGGAGACGAGACGGAGGACGCGCAGATAGACTTCACGCCCGCGATTCTGGCGGTCGCGCCTTACTCCCCCGTGGGCCAGTCTCTGTACGGACAATACTCGGTCTACGGCGCCTTCGGCAACGCAGTCTCGTTCACCGTGGACTTCTGGATTCAATACATCTACGCGGAAAACCAAGTCATTCTCGACGTCGGAACGCCGCAGGACAGAATACAGGTCGTCGTGTCGGCGGGCGAGTGCTACTTCGAGCGCGGGTTGAAGTCGGAGGAAGACCCCGACGGAGACGACGTTCCGTTCAACGAAGAAATAAGAATGACGCAGATGTTCCGGCAGATACAGCCGGGCGAGGCGTACAACAACTCATATTTGTATTACGTCGAAAGCGGTGGCGACTACATTTCCGCTGTTGTGACGGCGGAGACATTTGACGATATGGTCGAAATGGGGCTTTACGAGCAAACCTGTCCGTTCAACGAGCCCGCCGGAGCGCACAACTACATCAAGCACGACGACGAAAAAGTGGAGTTCGCGGAACACGGAATCGAGTTCGAGCCGAACTCTTGGCTTCACATCGCGGTCGCCGCCGACACGGAAAAAATCTGCGTCTACTTGAACGACATCGAAAGCCCCGTGTGCTTCGACAGAAACGCGTCGGCGAGCCAACCTTTGACGGTGAAACTCAACGAAGGCGCGAACTCGTTCATTCTTGACGAGCTTATGGTCGACGCGACGGTCAAGGAGACTTTGGCCATGTTTAAGGAGCACACGGCGAAGAGAACGCCGTGGGCGAAGCTTTCTGACGACGACGCGTACTTCGTGCTCACGGCGGACGACCCTGCGAAAATCAAGACAAACATATTCGAGGCGGACGCGTTCCGAGCGAAGGTCTTGGAAATAATAAACGAATACCACAATTCATAAGGAGACAAACAGATGGCGACATTGGACTTGACATTGGACAAAATGAGATTCCCCGGAATTGAGAACTTTAACCCGGAGTTTGGAACGAAAGAGGCGGCCGGTCGCGGAGTCCACTCCGTGAACCTTTCGGAAAACGACATGATGCCGTTTCTTTTCCAACGCCCCGTTTCCGTCGTCGAGAACTCATCGACGGGGGCCATAGAGGCCGACAGAAAGCTGGCTATCGAAACAAGCGGAGTGACCTTGACGCTCGGCCGCCCGTTCTATCCGGGATGCAAGGTGACGGTCTACGGCTCGTTCTCCAGCGGAACGGCAACAATCGTCTACGACAAGGATGCGAACGACACAGCCTCCGTGGTGGTGGGAGCCGGGGAGAAGGTCGAACTAGAGGCCAACGCGGTGCGTTATTTTGAATTTAATGCAGGAGGCGGAGATGTTGGCGACATCAAGCCGTCGTTCAGCGCCGCTGCGCCTTACGGCTGGCTTAATTGCGACAAAAGCGTAATTATGCGCGCTGACTATCCAAAGCTTATGCGATGGGCAGAGAGCAACAACCTTATCGGAAGCGGCAAACTATTCGAGCCGCATTCAGACGACTCCAAAATTTACCTTCCTGATTTGCGCGAGGTAACTCTTAAAGGAGTCGGCCTTACAAGCAAGTCGAACAACCACTACAACTCTGACGGTTTGGCTCTCGGTGATTTCATAGAGGACAGAGTTCAGGCGCACAAGCACTCAATCAATCACGGACATTCAATGAATCAAACGGCATTAGGATTGGCAACCAACACCGCAATGTCATTCGTGAGTCAAGTTATCACCGGATTTTTACATAGCACTGTGCCTCTAGCTGTAAACGACCACACTGGGGATTCAGGAAATAACAAAACAGGACGCTCTGGCGACACTACAGAAGTTAAGGCTGTCGGAGTCAACTGGATTATCAAGGCGATGTGAAGAGAGCGGCATTTAATTGTTATATTTATTTGAGCCATACTTAATAAGGCTCGAAAGACGGGTTCGCCCGTCTTTTTTTTTAAGTTAGGCCACTTCAAAAAGCCAAGGAGACACAATGTTCAAAACAGTGAGAGCGGTCAACGGCTGGTTCCGTTTGGCCAAGAAGTCTGACATCGACAACATACTGTCCGAAATAGTCCTTTCCGAGCGCCAAGAGAAAATCTTCGGTATGTTCTACCTAAAGAAACAAGACATCAATTTCATAGCGGACACCCTTTTCATAAGCCCCACCGTGGTCAGCGTGGAGTTAAGGGCCATACGCGACAAGATTTACGCAATAATCCAGCAATAATTCAGTAATAATTCGGCAAGAAATCGACAACATCAACTCTTCTTTGTAGGCTATAGTGACAGCCGTAAAGGAGATTTTTTTATGCCACCCTACCCCTTGAATCCAGTGAACGACTTCTATATGCGGCAGTCAATGCCGTATCAATTCGGATACCCGCAAAGGCAGTCCCCTCAAGTCAACTGCCATTTCGTCACGAACATTGAGGAGGCTAAGGCCGCCTTAATAGACGGTTTTTCGTGCAACCTATTCCTTGATTCCAGTAATGGGAAAATCTACTTAAAGAAAATAAACAACAATGGATTGTCCGAATTTATCGTGTATTCAGCTAACGACAGCAAACCCGCCGACCCGATGGCGGAGATAAACGCGCGGCTTGAAAGGATAGAGGCCGTGATAGGAGGAAAAAGGAATGAACCCGTTTCAAATGATGGCCAACCCAACCAAGGCGTTGGAAGGACAATTGCGGAGCAGAATGGAAGCGATGATGCGCCAAAACCCGCAGGCATACCAGCGAATGATGGAAATGACATCTGGCAAATCCGAAACTGACTTGAAGAGCACCGCGATGAACCTTGCCAAAGAGCAAGGAGTTGACTTGCGACAGTTCGCCAGCGGCTTCGGAATCAGGCTTTGATTCATTAACCGGCAAGTTTTGTCGATGAGCAATTCTTAATATGAAAGGAGGAACGCTTATGGTAGCAAGCGATTCAGGAACACCAATGATGGTAGGCGACGGCTTTTGCGGCGGCGGATTCATCTGGGCTTTCTTGATTTTCGCCTTGTTGATGGGCAACGGCGGATTCGGTTTCGGAGGAAACGGAAATTCAAACGCCTTGCAGAACGACATCAACAGAGGTTTCGAAAATCAAAACACACAGGCCAATCAGAGAGAGATTTTGTCGGCGACGAACCAAGTTTACCACGACATCGCGGCGAACCTTGGCGACAAATACGCCGAGCTGGCCCGCGACATCGCCGGGGTGAACCAAAGCGTCGGACAGGTGCTGGCCAACCAGTGCCAGTTGAACGGAGACTTGAAGTTGCAGGTCGCCGAGACTGGCTTCGCGCTTGGCTCGGGCATCGCCCAAAACCGATACGACGCGGCCATGAACACTGCGGCAATCAACGCGAATACAACCGCGCAGACGCAGAAAATCTTGGACGCTATGGCGCAGAACAAGATTGAGACCTTGCAAAGCAAAGTCAACTATCTTGAAACCCAAAACTTGCTTGGCAACGTGGTGAGATACCCAAGCCAAACGGTTTACAGCGCGGGTGGCTCGCCGTTCTGCAACTGCGGAAACGGCTTCGGCGGTTATCCGCTTTACGCCTAGGCGAGATTTTTTCCCTTTACGGTGACTTTTCCGCCCTTATGGGCGTTGACATAAAGGGGAGCTTCGGCTCCCCGATTTTTTTAGGAGACTTTATGGACTTCAACCCTTGCATACCAAGAATAAGAGCCACAGCCGTGGCTGTGGCGGCTGGAGTGACGACGGTAACTTTGCCAGCAACTCCGACGATAGAGCCGGGAGAGATTGTTGACATTCTCTTGGCGACGGCGATACCCGACGGAACTGACGGAACGCAAATCACGATAACCAACGGAACGGTCACGGGAAGCCTTATGAACGGAAACGGCAACTACCTCCGCCCCTACCCGCTTAACAGCAGGATTGTCATAAGAGCGCAGTTCTTGTCCGACCCCGCTCACTTCCAAATAGTCAACATCTTCGGAAGGGGGTTCCGCCGTGTTTGCAGCTGATGTCTTGAAAGAGGACTTCAAGGAAGCCCTGTCGAAGATTGACTTCGAGAAGGAATACGACCCATACGACAAGTATGTGATGAAGGCCACGCTGATAGGGGCGCTGTGGCTGTGCGTGAAATCCGCCGACGAAGAGGACGACGTTGGAGAGGAATTGGACGGAGCGAGAAAGTATTGGCGCTGGTATCTTGAGAAAGGCGACCAAGTTTACAAGGAGATGGCGGCTGACGAGTTGCGTCACGCCGGCATTTTAATCAAGAAGCGTATGGCCAACGCCACTGACGAAAAGAAGAAGGAATGGCTGAACGCGCTTGAGAAGGAAAGGCAGGAAATGCTCAAGGCTGTCTCCTCGCCTAAAATCGACTAGGGGGACTTATGCTGACGAAAAAACAAATGGTCGATTGCGTGGTCAAGTTTATGGCGAACGACCTTATGCCAAGAATTGAAGACAAGAAACTGAAGTTCACCCTTTGCTTGGCGAAGCGGGCTTTGCTTGAGAACGAAAGCGTTATGGACGGATTCTTGAGAAGCCCTATGGTTTCGAGCGTTATGAAGGAGCAAGGCGGAGAGTTCGACGCCGAGGCGTTCTTGAAAATTTTAAGAAGCGTCTTGGGCGAGAGCGGCTATTACCGCATAACGGTTCCGAAGATACCTTTGTTCGCTCCGAAAGAAAGCGAGTTGACGATAACGACGGAAGACATCGACAAGTTGATGGCTTACCTGAAGGCAGTCCAGCCGACAGCCTAAAGTCTCAGCCAAAATCTCGCCGACTTTCCCTTGCCTTTGCGGTAGCATCGGCTTTCAATGTTCTTACCGAATCGAACACGATTTTTTGGTAGACGTCGGGAAGCGCCAATATCTCGAAGGCAAGGTCTGAAACCCCCCGCGGAAGCGAGCCGCCGTCCTTCAACCCCGTCGCCAAGAAGTCTAGGCTTAGGTTGAGGAACTTTGCTATGGAAACCGCGTCCGACAGCCTAGGCTCCACGCCTTTTGAAATCCAGCCGCGTATCGTCTGTATCGGTATGCCCGTGGCCTCAGCCATATCCAATTGAGTCTTTCCGTTTTTTTTCAAAGCCTTAACAACGTTTTCCCAAAACACCATATCTAACCGCCTATTATTTTATCGGCAAATAATATCTAAATCAATATATTTTTCTTGACAAAAAATACCATTTTAGGTATTATTTGGAATATTGAATATCTATTTAGATATGTAAGGAAGGATTATGAAACTTACGGAAAAAGAAAAAAAGGCGTATCAAGAGTTGGCGAAGAAAGCGTTGGAGGAACACCCCGACTTGGCGGAGAAGTATTCGGCCATAGGACGGAAGTATTTGGCGACAATGGAAGTCGTGAAAAAAGCGGAGGAAAAGAATGTCAGATAATGTCCTTTACACAATAGAAGACATAGCGGGTATGCTCGGAGTGGAGCGCCACACCGCTTCCAAAATCATCAAGAAGAAAATGACCTACATCTCCCTATCGGAGAAAATCATAAGGGTCAGGAAGTCAGACTTTGAAGACTACCTAAACCGCCAAGCAAGGAATCTTGTGCCTGGATTACTTCCTTGTAGCTGTCCAAATTAAACGAAGTGTAGTGCTCGGTCATCTCGGCTGTTTCGTGCCTTGTGACTTCCCTTATCTTTGAGTCGGGAACTCCCGCGTCACGGAAGTATGTGTTGCAGAACACGCGCCACGAGTGGAACGAAATCCGCCTCCTTTCCCTTTCTTCCTTTCCAACGCCTATCTTGTCCAACGCCAAGCAAAGCTTGTTCTGGCAGTATTTCTCCGAAGCGGGCCTTTCTCCGTCTAAGGAGAACACGAACCCCTTTGAAGCGAACTGATGTATAAAAAAGTATACATTTTTGGGGATTGGTATGTTGTCCGTTCCCCTTTTCGTCTTCTGCAAGCCCATTCCGTATCTGTAGTTCCAAGCGCCCGAAATCGTTATGTAGTCTTCGTGGAAGTCCTCGACTTTAAGGGCTAAAATCTCGCTAAGTCTCAGCCCCGTAACGCTCGCCACCAACGAGGCGGCGTATGCCACCAAAGCCGCCCCCCAGACTTGCCCGTAGTTTTGGGGCGACATAAGGGCTTTGTATTCTTCTTTCGTCAAGCACCCCTTTCTCTTTTCCTTTATGTAATAAGGCTTCACGCTGTCAAACGGGGTTTCCTTAATGAGCTTTATGCGGCAGGCTTCCTTCAGCATAACTCGGTAGACGGAGGCTCTGTTGTTTATGGTCTTGGGGCTTTTTCCGTCCGCGCTCCATTGGGCCATAAGAGCCTCCAAGTCGGACGGGGTTATCTTGTCGAGCAGCTTCTTTCCGTGGGCGGGCAAAAGCCAATTCTTCAAAACCGCCCTGCACTCGTCGGCGCTCCGCCTTTGTATCTTGGGAGCGTCGGCGGAACTTCTTTTCAACTCGTTTTGGCAGTATCGGCAGAGCGGGCCTTCGTCAGACCACTGCCACCACTTGTATTCGTCAGCCCATTGAGCCAAGGTCGGAACCTTCTTTTTCTCCCCGCCTTGAAGAAGCGTTCCGCAACGGAGAAGCGTCTCGCAATAGGCTATGGCGTCCCTTAAAGTCACCTTTCCCGTGCTCTTGGCGGTCAGCCTTTCGCCCGTGTCGGGGTCTCTCGGTCGGTAGTAGTAGACGCTCCGACCGTCCCTCATCTTTCGCTTGTAGAGCGTGTATGGCTCCGAGTATCTCATTTCCCTGTTCCCTTATTGGCTACACAAATGGCTACATTCAGCGGGCAAAAATATGGAAGCCTTGTAAAATAAGGCTTCCGAGACTGGGACGACAGGATTCGAACCTGTGGAATGACGGCACCAAAAACCGTTGGCTTACCGCTTGCCGACGTCCCAAAGTATATTAAGAAACCGCAAGAGCAAGCCCTTGCAAGTTTTCTCCGTTATTCAGCCGAAGAATCCGCTCCAGAGGAAGAAGCCTCAATAACCTTTCCGCTGTTGTAATCGTCCAAGATTCTGTTCTGGAGTTCAGAACGGAATTCGGGACTGATAGGATGGGCAACATCCTTGTATTCTCCGGTGGCGGTCTTTTTGCTCGGCATCGCGATAAAAAGTCCGTCCTTGCCCTCAATAATCTTTACATTGTGAACAACAAAGCAGTTGTCAAATGTAATCGTCACGTAAGCGCGAAGCTTTCCTTCGCCCGTCACTTTTCGGATGCGCAATTCTGTAATTTGCATAAGGCATCTCCTTTACTTTTTATAATAAAGTTGCGTTCCATTTGCCGGAAAGAAGATTAGCGGCGTCCTGAGCCTGCGAAGCAGATTCATAAACGCCAAAAACCGTCGAACCGGAGCCTGACATATCACTAAACAGAGCGCCGCTGGCTTTTACGTCAGCCAACGCCTGCCGGACTTTTGAATATTTGGCTGCGATGACCGGCGTAAAGTCGTTCACGAAAGTCCAATCTTTGACCGGCTTTCGATAAACAGCCTCAAGGTCGTCCAAGGCCAAACATTCTGTTTTAGGCTTTCCCGCGGACTCGTCAATCGCGGCGTATGCCTCCGCAGTCGACGAATGAACGCCTGGAAAAACCAGAACGTAATGCAAATCACATCTGGGGCTTATTGGCTTAACCAACTCCCCTCTTCCCGAAACAATCGCGGCGCCGTCGGGCTTTCCGCCAAGGCTTAGGAAGAAAAAAACATCGCTTCCCACTCGGGCGGCTATTTTATAAGCCGCGTCGTTTGGAATGTCGACGCCGAGTTTTTGCAAGGCTATCAAAGTAGCCGCGGCATCGGAGGAACCTCCTCCTAGTCCACCCCCCAATGGAATGCGTTTAGTCACTTGGACGCTAATTCCGGGCAAGTTCCTGGCCAAGACGCTTTTTGCGGCTTGGTAAGCGGAACTGACTGTGTTGTCTTGCGGAAGAACAGCCTGCTCGCAAAAAACTTTGCAAACATTTTGTTCAGGCAAGGTTTGAACGGTTAAAAGATCGCTCAAGCCCACAGTTGCAAAAACGCTTTCTATGCCGTGAAATCCATCCTCGCGCTTAGGGAGGACGCGCAAGCCAAGATTAATTTTGGCAGGCGCATGAACGCAAATTTCACCTGACATAGTTTTTACAATTATACAAATTGCGCAACTTTTGTCAATAGTCTGGAAAGAGCCTTTTGAATAATTTTTATTTATATTTGCGCGCAAAAGTCCAAAATTCTTATTGACATAAAAGACCAAAAAATATATATTTCATTCATCCGAGGTATCTATGTCCGCTGACCCCAATTCCATTGAAAACGAAAGCGTTGAGTTTTTGTACACAGACGAAGTGAGCGAAGACTTGGCGACTGACGACGCTTCCGACTTTGAATACGACGAAAGCGTAGACAGCTTTTCCGCCTACGACGACGAAATTCTTAACGAGGATTGGGCCGACAACGAGTTCGCTGACGGCGATTCGGACGCCTTAAAGTTCTAAGCCTTGGGCTAAAAGTCCAAGCGCTGGCCGGCGTGCCACAATTTTTCCAAATCGTAAAACGCGCGAGCCTCTTTTGACATCAAGTGGATTACCACGCTTCCCAAGTCAATCAAATTCCAGTCTTCGCCGTCATTTATTTTCTTGTTCGTTTTGTGAATCTCCAAACCTGAATCTTTTATGAAGTCCTTGATTTGCTTTTGCAAGCCCTGGGACTGGGTGGAGCTTGAAACGGTGGCGATCACAAAATAGTCTGTCCAACTGTTCAATTGAGAAATGTCAAGGAGAACGATGTCCTCCCCTTTTCCGTCTTGAATCAAGCGGGCCAATTCCTGGGCCTTTTCTTGCGTTGTTTTATTGTCCATAAATCATTCTTCTCCTTGTTCGGCGGAAACTTGTCCGTGAACGTAGCGGCCGTCAAAATCCCGGCCCAATATCAAAATAAAGTCGAAGTTTGGCGTTTCGACATTCTCACCTTCGGCGGCAACTTTCGCTTCGGTGATTTTTGTGCATCTAATAAAATCTCCGAGCGACTTGGCCGCGTCCTTGTTTCCAATCAAGTCAACAATTTCAGTTTGTTCGTATTCGTTTGAGGGAGCGTTTGAAACGTTCAAAACCTCAAAGCCGGCTCCCTGCAAAAGAATCTGCGTATTGCGCGCCAAGCCCTGCACCTTCGTTCCGTTTTGAATTTCCAAAACGTAAGTGCGGTCGCCGCCCGCTCCCGACGCCTGAATGATGGAAGAAACCGTTCTTCTTGCGACTTCCTTTATGAAGTCTCCGTTCCTAAAGGGATAGAGCAAAACGTTTCCGTCAACGCTTTGGTTCAATCCGGTCACTTCAAGCTGGGTGATTCGCTCGTAGTCGATGCGGGTCACAAGCTCAAGCAATTCCGTAAAATCCTTTTGGTTCAAGTTGCTGGCAAAGCAAGAGGTAAAGTGCTTGAAGTTTTCGCGCTGGAAAATAACGTTGCGGTTTTTGCGCAGGGCGGCCAACAAGGCGACCAACATTGACTGGCGACGCTCTTGAACGGAATCTTCGTCTTCGGTCTCAAGCGAATAAGTCATATAAGTCGTGACCTTGCTTCCAAAAAGCCGGACGGCGCCGCTGGGCAAAAGCCAAATTTCTCCGTTGGGTCCCCGCTCGTCAACCGGCTGGGGAATGAAAACGCCAAGGCCGCCAAGCAAGTCGGCCAAGCGCTCAAAGTCTTCCAACTGAATCTCGATTGTGTAGGACAATTCCAAGTCAAGGAGCTTTTCGATTTCGCGCCTGTAAGCGTCAATGCCCTTCTCTTTAAACACCGCGTCGATTCTGTCAACGCGGCCAAGGGAATCGTAGATGGCTCCGGTGTTTTCGGGAATTGTTATCAAGGCGCCCTTTCCTGACTCAGCGTAAGCCAAGAAAACGTCGGTAAAGACTACGTTCGGCCCGTCCTCAATCATAATCAAGGCCTTGATGATTGGGTCAGTCTTCAGCTTGTCCTTCACCGAATCGGCGCGCAAGTAAACGTAAAAGGCAACGACCAGCGACAAAAAGATCGCGACAATCAAAAAGAGAAAAATCATTCCTTTGCGCTCTCGTTTCAAGCCCATGCCACACCTCGATAAAAATCAATCTATAAGGCTCTTGTAAAAAGCCTTTGTCTCTGGGGCAATTTTTTTGCCCTTGCCTTTTAAATAATCCATGCTCTCTTTGACCACTGCGGCGGTCATTTGGTTTACGCTCATAGCCATAAGGCGAGCGGTGTATTCTTCGGTCACATTCTCGCGGCCCGGCTCAATTTTGTCGGCCACGTACAAGAGCTTTGCCAAGTCGCACATTCCAACCTTTCCAAATGTGTGGTTGGCCACGGCCTCCAAAACTTCCTTGTCGTCAACGTTCCAATTGTCCCGCAGCAAAACCGCGGCCGCCCTTCCGTGCAAGAGCGAGGGCCTGTTCGTTTCCATTTTTAAAAAAGGCTCGCCGTCAAGGGCGGCGGTCTTTAGCAAGGCTTCGTCGTTCATGCTCTTGCAAATGTCGTGGGCGATTCCGACAAAAAAGCCTATTTGCTCGTTCAATCCAAAATGGGCGCAAAGCTTGGCGCAAGTCTGCGCGACCCTGACGCTATGCTTGTAACGCTCCTCGCTTACGGCGGCCAAGGCGTACTTTCTTACGCTCTCGGTAAGCTCCGCAAGCTCCAATCTATTCCTTACATCCATAAAGTCTGTTATTCACAATATATTCATAAACCGATTGGGGAACAAGGTATCTCCAACTTTTTCCTTGAGCGATGCGGCTTCTTATTTCGGTGGAAGAAATGGGAACGATTACGTTCTTTAATTCCGTGTACGGCCACACAAAGCGGCTCTTGTCCACTCCCATAAACTGGCCGCTGGCGTCAACGCCGCCGACATAGTCTCCGCGAGGCTTGGCCGCTCCCAAAGCGGTCCGCTTGTCGCCCAAATTTTGCCTTGTGGCTATTATCAAGTCGCAAAAGGCCGCCAATTGCTCGACTTCCTTCCATTTGTGGAATTCCGAAGCGATTTCCTGCCCCATGAGCAAGCCGATTTTTCCCTTTAGGCGGCCGCGGTACTTGTCCAGTAAAAATCGGACCGTGTCGATCGTGTATGAAACGCCGCCGCGCTGGATTTCGCAAGGCTCGATCTCAAACTTTGGATTGTCCTTGATCGCGGCTTCAAGCATGGCCAGGCGGCTTGTCGGCGACACGCTGGCCGACAATTGCTTGTGGGGCGAAATAAAGGTCGGCACGAACAATATCTTGTCGTAGCCTAAAGAAAGCGCCTCGTCGGCCACAGCCAAATGGCCGTAATGAACGGGATTGAAGCTTCCGCCATAAATCGCTAGTTTCAACCTTCGCTCCCCGGATACTGGATTTCCGCGTCGTCGTCGATTGACTCACGTTCCGCCATAAAGGAACTGACGGAAGGCGCCGCCTTTTGGCCGCCGGCAGCCTGATTGTTTTCCAATTTGTCGACCAACTGGATCAAGGCGTTCCTCAAAGAGGCCATTCCTATATTGTTCAAAACCGAAACAGAAAGAACGTTGATATCCTTGTCCGCGGCCTTTATTTTCTTTGCAATTTCGTCGGCGTTTTCTTTGGCGCCCTCAATGTCAATCTTGTTGCACAAGACCATGCGAGGTTTCTTTGCCAATTCCTTTGAATAGGAAGAAATTTCCTGGCTCAAAGTTTCGTAAGCCGTCAAATAATTTGTGTCGCTCGCGTCGATGATGAACAAGAGGCATTGGGTTCTTGAAACGTGCTTCAAGAATTTAAAGCCCAAGCCGATTCCTTCGCTCGCGCCTTCTATGATGCCGGGAATGTCGGCTATGATTATGTCGCGCTCGTCGTCAACGCGCAAGACGCCCAAATTGGGAATCTTGGTCGTAAAAGGATAAGGCGCGATTTTTGGGCGGGCGTTTGTAAAGGCCGTCAAAAGCGAAGACTTTCCCGCGTTTGGAAAGCCAACCAAGCCAACGTCGGCCATGACGCTAAGCTCCACCCTAATTTTTTTTACGACGCCGGGCTCGCCCTTGTTGGCGATGCGGGGCGCTTGGTTTGTGGAAGACTTAAAGTGAATGTTTCCCCAGCCGCCGTTTCCGCCTTTTAGAATCAAAAATTTTTCATCTTCGCTTTGTGTCGTAAAGTCGTGAATCAGTTCGCCAGTCTCCGCGTCCCTCAAAGTAGTTCCAGGGGGAACGGGAATCACCAAGTCTTCGCCGGCCGCGCCGTACTTGCCCCAGCTCATTCCGTCAGTGCCGTTCTTGGCTTTTAGAATGGGACGGCGGCGCAAGCGCGAAAGGGTTCGCATGTTGCGCTTTACGACAAAGTAAACGTCGCCGCCTTTT
>JAGCNW010000029.1 GCA_017645785.1 Treponema sp. | reverse complement strand
GCCTTTTTTGAGGCCTTTTTCAGTGGCGGCTGCTATGCCGGAGTAGTAGTCGCGGCGGCCGATGTCGATTGAATTTTGGCGGAACCAGTTGGCGTCATCCTCGCTCATCCTTTGCGCTATTCTGTCGGCTTCCATAATTCCTTCCTCGCTTTTTGCGATTTGTCTTACATATTCCGTCTTGCTCTCGTCGTCTGCGTACGAGAAAAACAAGCCCCATTTTTGCAAGGGCGTAAGGCTTTCTACGGGCGTTCCGACAAGCCTCTTTATTGTTAGCAGGTCGATGAAAATCACGTTGAGCCTGTCCGCAAGCCCGTTGCTCTTGTCGTCCTTCATAGTATACCACGCAATCTCGCTTTTGTCACCATTTTTGAAGTGGAAATTGAGCACCGAAATTTGGTAGACCTTGTTAGCCTGCCACTTGCAGCCCTTTTTGGCGTTGTTGTTCAAGAGCCGGGCCGCTTGGACTTCGCTCCTGACGGCGTAGTCGTACTCGTAGTCCCGTCCCTGGATTTCGATGTCGGCTTTTTCTCCGTCGTCAAAGGTTACGGCCACGTCGAACGACATTTGCATTTGGCTTGGCGCGTCCACAGCCGGCTCGTTTGGGTCCAGCTTTAGGCTTTTGATTTTCCTTCCGAGAGCCGCCGAGATGAACGACTGGAGGGCCGTGTCGGACTCCTTGGTTCCTTGCGTGAACATCGCTTTAAAATTTACGTCCAAGCGAGGGTTCAAAATTGCCGTCGGTGACGGCCTTAATGTTTGCTTTTGCATAATTACCTCTTGCCTATATTCATATATGCGATATGGCAGTAAATTTTATTTTTTTGGGGAAAAACCTATTTTTTTGAAAAAAAAAAAAAACGCCCCGATTTGAGGCGTTTTGGCAAGAAAAGCCAACTTCCGGACTTGAACCCGCCTAAAATCGAAGAGGCGTAAAAAAAGCGAGCGCCGCTCGCTTTTAGCCTCATCGATAAAACGGCGCGCCGCGAGATTAATCGAGCGGCTCGGTTCAAGTCCGCGACAACAATAACGCCCTCAAAAAAAAAAAACGCCCCAAAACTGGAGCGTCCCGCTAAAAAGCCAACTTCCGGACTTGAACCGAATACCTGCGCGTTACGAGTGCGCTGCTCTACCAGGTGAGCTAAGTTGGCGTGTTTTTATAATAACAAAATGCCCGGAAATGTTCAAGACCCGCGCCGCGAATTCCGATAATATAGGCATGAAAAAGTCGCTTTTGATTTTGGCCGCGAGCCTTTTTTTGGCTGGAACGGCGGCCGCCGAAAAGACTGTCGAATCGCCCTACTCTTTTGAATACCGCGAAATCGCCCAAAAATTGCAAGGACCATCCGCTCCCTTTGAAAAGGACGGCTGCATAGTCTTTAGCGCCGAGCTGGGCCCCCGCTACGTGGGAATCGCCTTTGACTTTGAGAACTACCAAATCATCCATCCCTTTATGAGAAAGAGCTCCTACGACGAAAACGGCGAGCTTGTAAAGACTTGGTACTTTTACATTTTGGAAGACGTTCCCCAGACAAACAAAATTTACTACCGCATGATAATAGACGGCCTGTGGACGACAGACAGCCTTAACCCGCAAAAATACTACGACACCCAGACCGGCATCCACCTTTCGGAAATCAACGTGACAAAGCATGACGCCGCCGCCACAAGAACAGTCGCGACGCAAAATTCTTCCACGACGCATTTTGTTTACCGCGGAAAGAGCGGACAAAAGGTGCGCTTGGCTGGAACGTTCACCAAATGGGACAGCTGGATTTACGAGCTAAAGGAAACGGCGCAAGGCCTTTACGAGCTGGATTTGCCGCTTCCGACAGGAACTTACTATTATGTCTATTACATCGGAGCGGAACGCTTTCCTGACGTGACGAACCATGATTGGGCTTGGACCGAAGACGGCCGTCCGATTTCAAAGCTGGTGATTGAATAAGTGTCATTGTCGGGCTTGACCCGACAATCTTTTGACAAAAAAGATTCCCGCGTCAAGCGCGGGAATGACATGGTTGCAAAATATGTCATTGTCGGGCTTGACCCGACAATCTTTATTGCAACCAATTTGAGCTTAAATCTTCAAAATTTGGATTATGCTTTTTTATAAGAGCGTTTTTTCATTCACGCCGCCATTTTTTTAAATTCTTTTCTCGTTGAATCGCCGCTTTTATATCTGATGTTTCTTCAAAATAAACAAGTTTGTATATATTGTATTTTTCAGTAAAACCTTTAATAACTTTTGTCTTGTGCTCGAACAAGCGGCGGCGTAAATCATTCGTCACGCCGATATAGAGAGTTGTATTTGTGTGGTTCGCCAATATATAAACATAATACGAATCCATACATTTTAAAATAATGAAAAAAAACTATAACGGCAAGGCAAAAAGATTGCCCGATCAAGTCGGGCAATGACAGAATGCCGGTGCGCGGGAATGACAGCGCTCGCGAGAGCGCAAGTAAATAATTTCCTTACCATAACGACGCGAAGCGGCGGAATGACAAGGCATGGGACCGCTCGAAATAAACGTTAAAATCTTGCGACCGAAAGCACGAGCGGGCGACTAAAATTTGAATCCGCCGGGGAGGCCGCCGCCAAACTTTTTGGCCAAAGCGTTGAGGTCCATGCCTCCCAATCCGCCGGCTCCAGGCGCCCCGCCTAGCATTCCGCCCATGCCAGGCATTCCGCCCATGCCAGGCATTCCGCCCATGCCAGGCATTCCGCCGCCGCCCATCATTTGGCCCATAAGCTGGGCTTGCAAACCCTTGTTGCGGCTTACTTTTTTCATCGTAAGCTTTGTCTTTTCAAACTGCTTTATAAGCTTGTTCACTTCGGCGACGCTTGTGCCCGAGCCTTTGGCGATGCGCTTGCGGCGGCTGGGGCCGATGATCAAGTGGTTGGCGCGCTCTTTTTTTGTCATAGATTGGATGATGGCCTCTTGGCGCTTCATTCCGCTAGTGTCAAGGTCGCGTCCCTGCATGGCCGCCGCCGCTCCCGGAATCATTTCCAAAAGCGACTGCATGTTTCCCATCTTCTTCACTTGCTGGAACTGGGCCAGCATGTCGTCAAGGGTGAACTCGTTGCGCGCCATCTTTTTTTGCATGGCGGCGGCTTGCTCCATGTCGACTTTTTCTTGCGCCTTTTCAACAAGGCTTACCACGTCGCCCATTCCAAGAATGCGGCTTGCTATGCGTTCAGGATGGAAGACTTCAAAGTCTTCGGTCTTTTCGCCCGTTCCTATAAAGAGAATTGGCTTTTGCGTGATTGACTTTAACGAAAGCGCCGCGCCGCCTCGCGCGTCGGAATCGAACTTGGTGAGAACAACGCCGGTCAAGCCAAGCTGCTCGTCAAAGGACTTTGCGATGTCAACGGCGTTTTGGCCGGTCATCGCGTCGGCGACCAAAATCGTTTCTACAGGAGCGGCCGCCTTTTTAATTTGAACCAATTCCTCCATCATCGCTTGGTCGATTTGGAGACGGCCGGCGGTATCCAAAATGATTGTGTCAAGGCCGTTCTTTTTGGCGTGGTCGATCGCGTTTTGGGCAACCTTCACAGCGTCCTTGGCGCCGTCCTCTTTGTAAACGGGAACGTCAATCTTTTGGCCAAGCACGCAAAGCTGCTCGACGGCGGCAGGACGGATCAAGTCGCATGCAACAAGCAAAGGACGGCGGCCGTCTTTTTTAAGGCGGGCGGCAAGCTTGTGGCTGGCGGTCGTTTTACCCGCGCCCTGCAAGCCGAGCATAAGGATTACGCTTTGGGTGTCGGGACCCTTGAGCTTAAGGTCTTGCTTGGTGTCGCCAAGCATCGCGACGATTCTGTCATAGATTATTTTTACAAACTGCTGGCCGGGGTCCACCGCGCGGAGAACCTTTTCGCCCTTGGCTTCTTCTATCGCTCCGTTAACAAAGCGGCGGACGACGCGAAGGTTTACGTCGGCCTCAAGCAAGGCCATCTTTATTTGCTCTACCGCGTCCTCAATGTTCTTTTCGGTGATTGAAGACTTTCCGCTGATGCTTCTGAATATGTCGGTGAAAGCGTTGGTTAATTTTTCTAACATGGTGACCCCTTTATAAAGATTGCCGCGTCAAGCGCGGCAATGACAGTTTGTCATGTTCGGCAATGACAGTTTGTCATGTTCGGGCTTGACCCGAACATCATTTATTTCCCATCAATAGTTCCAACATAAAATCTTCCGGCTCAATCTCGCGGTTAAGAATGCGATAAAGGCCGTCGCAAATCAAGAGCTTTATGTTTTTGCTTTGCGCGATTTGGTGGACGTATTTGCAGGCGATGGCGCCTTCGGGAAGGTATCCGATTTTGGAGACGTTGGCGATGAGGTCGTCCAAGTCCTTAAAGTTGTTGAGCAAATCGGTCTTGATCATTTCTTGGCCAAAGCGGCGGTTGCGGCCGTACTTGCTTTTGCAAGTAACGTCAAGGTCGCCCACTCCGGCAATTGAAGTGAAAGTTTCCGCGTGGGTGGCGCCCATCGCGAAGCCCAGCGTTTGGATTTCGTTGAGGCCGGCGGCCATCAAAAGGCTTTCGGCGTTGTCGCCAAAAATGTCGCTTGTTTCGCTTATGGCGTCAAGGGCCCCGTAAACGACGGCGATTATGTTCTTTGCCGCCGCGCAGATTTGCACGCCGACTACGTCAAAGCTAGAGTAAGCCATAAGGCCCGGAACCCGCATAAGCTCTCGGAATCTAATCGAAACTTTTGGGTTTTCGCTTGCGGCGACAAGGCCCGTTATTTTTCCTATGGCGACTTCTTCCGCGTGGCTTGGGCCGGAAATGTAGCAAACGCTCCCCTTGTAAAAGTCGGGCAAGACGCTTTCCATTGTCTCGACAATAAGCTTGGGGCCGTCGTCAGAGGGAACGAATCCCTTGGTCAAAACGCCTATGTTGGCGCTGCCTTCGGCGATGTTGGGAAGGCTTGTGATTTTTTTGAGCGTGGACGCCAAGTAAAGGGAGGGCGAGGCAAAAACCAAAAATTCGCATTTTGACGCGACTTCTTCTATATTTGTGGAAGCCTTTAGATTTTGCTCCAGCTTAAAACCAGGCAAAAATTTTTTGTTCTCATGCTCGTTGTTTATTGAAGAAACAACGTCGTCTTCCAACGCCCAAAGGGTCACGTCATGTCCGCCGCGCGCCAAGGCCTGGGCAAAGCCAGTTCCCCAAGCGCCCGCGCCAATAACTCCTACAGTCTTGCAAGCAGCCATCGCAAAGCCTTCTGATTTTTTTTAGAACCAAACGGAAGCGTTGTCTTCCCAGTCGATCAACTCTTCCGGCTTAAAGAACAAATTGATTTCGCGCTCGGCGCTTGTGTCGCTGTCCGAGGCGTGAATTACGTTGTACTGAGTGTGGCAGCAAAAATCTCCGCGAATGGTTCCCGGATGGGCTTCGGCGGGGCTTGTTGAGCCGACCAATTTGCGAACCAATGTCACGCAGTCGTCGCCTTGCCAGCACATGGCCACTACAGGGCCGCTGGTAATGTAGCCGACGAGCGAATCGTAAAAAGCCTTGCCCTTGTGCTCGGCGTAATGCTTGGACGCCAATTCGGGCGAAATGTTCATCATCTTAAGGCCAACCAATTTGAGGCCTTTCTGTTCAAGCCGGCGGATAACCTCGCCGACCAACCTGCGGTTCAACACGCCAGGTTTAAGCATTGCAAAACATCTTGTTCCCATAATCCTTAGATTATAGCGCAAAAAAAAGCCCTGCGTCAAGGAGCAGTGCTTTTTCAGAAAGATTCCCGCGTCAAGCGCGGGAATGACAGCGCATTGTCATTGTCGGGCTTGACCCGACAATCTAATATGCCGAGCCAAGGCCGCCGACTTTCACTTGAAAGTGGCTGAACTCCATTTGGAAGCTGGCTCGGCCCTGGGTTACGCTGCGCAAATTGGTGCTAAAGCCGAACATTTTGGCCATAGGAGCCTCGCAGTGGATAAGCTCGCCGCTGGCCTTTGAGTCCTGGCCCAAAATCATTCCGCCGCGCTGGGTCACTTGGCTCATCGCCTCGCCCACAAATTCCTTGGGGCAAGAAATCTCCACGTTCATCACGGGCTCCAAAAGTTCGGGAGCGGCGCCCTTGCAAGCCTTGTCAAAGGCGGCCACGGCGCAAGCCTCAAAGGCAAATGGCGTAGATGTAAGCTCGTTGTAGTCCAGCGCGGTGACTTGGACGGCCGTGTCGGCGCAAGGATATCCGTAGTTGATTCCGGCCGCGAGCGCGTTTTGGAAGCCGTTTTTGACAGCCTCGAAAATTTCTTCGGGAATCGAAGAGTCGCGGACAGAGCATTCGTAGGAGTTGCCTTGTCCTTGCTCGCGCGGAGAAACGGTCACGGTGATTCCGGCGGTGTTTTCCTTTCCGCCAAGGACGCGGCTGTAGTTTTCGGTCGCGCTTGACTCGGCGGTGACGGCCTCGCGGTAAGTTACCTGCGGAGAGCCTACGCGCGCCTTTACGCCAAAGTCGTCCTTCATTCTTGTGACCAAAACGTCAAGGTGCAGCTCGCCCATTCCGCTTATGATAAGCTGGCCTGTCTCCGCGTCTTCTTTATGAGTGAAGGTCGGGTCTTCGCGCGAAAGTATTTCCAAAGTTTCGTTGAGCTTGTCGCGCTCGCTGATTGAGTCGGGCTCGATGGCGACGCTGATTACAGGCTCGGGGAAGTTTACGCTCTCCAACAAAACGGGGAAGCCTTCGCTTCCAAGGCTGTCTCCGGTCTGCGCCAATTTAAGGCCGATAAAGACCGCGATGTCGCCGGCCGAAACGCTTTCCATCGGCTCGGACTTGTCGGCGTGCATGCGCAAAATGCGGTTCACGCGCTCGCGCTTTTTCTTTCCAACGTTAAAGACTTGCGTTCCCGCGGAGATTTTTCCTGAGTACATGCGCACGTAGCAAAGGGGGCCCATCTCGCGGTCGTACTGGATTTTAAAGACAAGGCCAAGGGCCTGGCCGTTTTCTTTGCAGGGAACTTCGACGTCTTCGGTCTTGTCGCGCTTTACGTGAACGCCCTTGGCAGGAGCGATTTCGTCAGGCGCCGGGAGGTAGTCTACGACCGCGTCGATAAGGGGCTGGACGCCTTGGTTGTGGCGGGCGCTTCCCATTACAAAGGGAACGAAGGAACGGTTGATAGTGCCCTTGCGGAGGGCGGCCTTGAGCTGTTCCACAGAAATTTCTTTTCCTTCCAAGTAAAGCTCGGCAAGAGCGTCGTCGCTGGAGGCCACGGTGTCAACCAACTTTTCGCGCCATTCTTTGGCTTCGTCCAAGCGGCTGGGGTCGATGTCCGTCTCGGTGAATTTTTCGCCCTCGGATTCCGCGTCCCAGCGGATTTCCTTCATTTTGAGCAAGTCGATAACGCCCTCGAATTCCGCGCCTTGGCCGATTGGGATTTGAAGGGCCACACAAGTGACGCCAAACTTGTTGTGAACATCTTCCATCGAGCCAAAGAAGTCGGCTCCGATTCTGTCCATCTTGTTCATAAAGCACAAACGGGGAACGTTGAATTCGTCGGCCTGCTTCCAAACAGTTTCGGTCTGGGGCTGGACGCCGTCAACCGCGCAAAGCACGCAAACCGCTCCGTCAAGGACGCGAAGGCTGCGTTCCACCTCGGCCGTAAAGTCAACATGGCCGGGCGTGTCGATTATGTTGATTTGATAGTTTTTCCAATAAGTTGTTGTCGCGGCGGAACAAATCGTGATTCCGCGCTCCTGTTCCTGCGCCATCCAGTCCATCGTGGCCTGGCCGTCGTCAATCTCGCCGATTTTGTGAATCTTTTTTGTGTAGTAAAGAATTCGCTCGGTTGTCGTGGTCTTTCCCGCGTCGATGTGGGCCATGATTCCGATGTTGCGCATTTTTTCCAATGACATAATATACTCCAAAAAACAGTGGCGGTTATTATAGTAAAAAGCGAACGGAAATTCAATCAGGGTATAATAAAAAAAAACTGCCGGAGTCGTCACTGAAGTGTACCCCAAAAATTGGAATATAATTTTTGGAGGTACATTTTTTTATGTCTAAATTATCAGATGAAGATAAGGCGAACATCATCGCCCATTATCTAAATTCTGGAGACGGTTACAAGCTAATCGCAAAAGAATTTG
>JAGCNW010000028.1 GCA_017645785.1 Treponema sp. | reverse complement strand
GCCATGACCTTGTTTTCCAAGTCGTCGGAATTAGAAAGCTCCTGAACAACGACGTCTTCCATCGTGCTCATGTATTCGCCTTCTACCGTGGACTCTTCTTCATTTTGGGCGAAAGCCGCAAAAGACAAGAAGGCCGCTGTGGCTAAAAGAACCGCGATTTTCTTAAGTTTCATATTAACTCCTCGTTTAATTCCTATATAATATTATCGTCAAAAATAAAATAAATCAAGAATAATTTAGTTACATTTGAGGAAGCTCAACCTTCCAGTCTCCGCCTTCTTTTACAAAGTTGTAGTAAACCGTAATCTTGGTCTTGTTGTCCTCTTCTGATTTTGTCACTTGGACGGCCTTTACCGATTCCGCCGAATTGTAGCGAATTTCGTCGATTTGGCGGCCCTTTCTTGAAGGAATGAAAACATAGTTGAAGTAGTCGCTGAGATTCTTTAGCTTAAGTCCCTTCAATTCCTTGGGAAGCTTTTCCGACGCCTTCAAGAGAGTGTAGGAGTTGGACCAATACTTCTTTGAGTCCTCGGAAATGTATTTGAGCCAAGAATTGTAATCTTTTTTAGCCATGATGTCGTTCAATTCTGAAATCTTTTTGAGGATCGCCGCTTTGTCGGCGTTGAACGTCTCTTTTGAAACAATCTGTCCCTCAATCTTGTTGATTGAGCGCTGGTATTCCAAATCGTCTTCTTCTACGGCCGCTGGAGCCGCCTCTTGTTTTGTTGTTTCGCAAGCGGCAAAAACCAACATAAAGGCCGCCGTCGCGGCAACTAATATTGAAATCTTTTTCATAAAGGACATTATACACCACTTCTTTCATAAAATCAAGGGGCTTTGGACTCTTGTTGCGTAATATGAAATAAGGGGGGTGCGCGGGCGTCAAGCGATTTCTATTATGACTTGGGCGGCGGCGATTTCTTTTTCGTGGGTCAGGGAGACGAAGATTTTGGCCGTTTCCCACTGGGGGCAGGCCTTTTTTAGGGCTTCCAAGGCGGAATTTTCAAGGACAAGATATGGCTTTCCGCTTTCTTCTTTTTGAACGTAAATGTCGCGCAAGTCAAAGGCCAGCCCCGTTCCAAGGGCTTTTGAAAAGGCCTCTTTCGCCGCGAAACGGGCGGCGTAATGCTGGCAAGCCGCTGAAATTCCTGCTTCTTTTGGGGGCCGGCCTCCGTTCCTCTTTTCAAAGAATTCTTTTGGGTTAAAAAAACGCTCCAGCATTCCCGGCTCTTTCATCCATTTTTCAAAGCGGGAACATTTGGCCAGGTCAAGGCCGACGCCAAAAATCATTGGCCGCCCTCCGATTGGTTAAAGGACGCGCCCGGCAGTATGTCGTCGACAATTTCGGCGGGCGGCCGTTCTTTGACCGTAACGCGGATAGTTTCCACGCTGACGCTTTCCAAATGGAATTCTTGGGGAATCAAGACCGACACCGGCAAAAGATAGTCGCCCGGCTCCGTTATTTCTCCCAAGTCCGCGTTGAGTGTGTCCGGGTTTGGAGTCCAGTCTTCCATTATCAAGCGTGGGCCCCTAAGCGTGATGGAGCCGGAGGCTTTGCTCTCGCACTCAAAGTTTGCCGGAATGTTCCTTAAAAATACCGGAAGGTTTGTGAATTCCTGAATTCCGTCTTGGTAGTCTATTTCAACCTGGAGTTCGCATTCCTCCTGGTCCATGACTTTTATCAAGCGGTTGATGTTCATCAACTTTGCCTTTTGCTTGAACGACGCTCTTTTTCCTTCCACGTTGATTGGCTCTGTCGTTATCGATTCCACGCTTTGCACGATGGAACGGGGGCCGTAGACCGAAACGTATTCCGGCTCCGTCTGATATTCGCCGACCACGTATCCGTCGAGCGGCGTTCCTGCGAATTGGGGCGTGATTTTCACGGCGTTGTAAGAGTTGCGTTCCAAATGAACTTTGATTTTTTCGGGATAAACCGTGACTTGGAGAGGATTCATTTCAACGATGTTTGAGGGCAGGTCTACGGAAATCGGAACATCGTAGTCCCCCTCTTGAGTTATCCAGCTCAAGTCCAGCTGGGCCAAAATATTTTCCGACGTTATTTTGCTTATGTTCTCAGCGGAAGTTCTGATCGTGACGCTCACGCTGGACGGAATGTGGGTTGAAGAAACCATCTCTCCGTCCTGCAAAACTTTTAGCGTGATTGGAACGCTCTTTTGCTCAAGCGAGGTGTAGCGGTTGAAAAGATAAAAGAGACAGGCAATTACGACGCAAAGGGCCTTGACGGGCCAATTGTGCCTAAGCTTTTCCAATAAGGGCTTTATTCTCATCTACAGAATCCTCTATCTTGTATTGGTCGGGCGTGATGTTAAGCAAGGCAACCAAAGTTTTTGTAAGTTCGGACATCGACAAGTCGTAGTGGAGCTTTGAGTCGTAAGAAAGGCTGATGGCGCCGGTTTCTTCCGAAACTACAAGCACAACCGCGTCCGTCGTTTCCGCCAAGCCCAAGGAGGCGCGGTGGCGGGTTCCGAAAGTTTTCTTAATGTCGTATTGCTCGCTTAGCGGCAAAAAGCAGCCGGCCGCGATTATTTTGTCGCCTTGAATTATTACGGCGCCGTCGTGCAGGGGCGTGTCGTACTTAAAGATTGTGACCAAGAGGCTTGACGACAAGTCCGCGTTGATTCTTGTTCCTGTCTTGGCGATGTCGTCAAGCTTTGTGTGGCGCATAAAGACTGCCAGCATTCCGCGCCTTTGCTTTGAAAGAATTTCCGCCGCCATCAAAACCGAGTCCACGTAAGAATGCTTTGAGCGGCTTCCAAAGCTGAACCATTCCTTTTGTCCCAGCTTTAGAAAAATTTTTCTGATTTCCGGCTGGAAGACAATGGCGAATACGACGACCAAGCCGGGCGCCAAGGATTGGAGGAGGCGCAGCAAGGTTTCCAAGCGCAGAACCGCCGCCGCGGCGTAGGCTAGGGCGATGATTATCGCGCCGCGCAAAATTTGTATTGAGTTCGCGCCTACGACGATTTGATAGGCTTTGTATAAAATGAAGGCGAGAATTCCTATGTCCAAAAAGGGCCGAAGAACATTGTAAACGGCCAACAACTTTTCAACTGCCAGCATCTAATATTTCCTTTATAACTTTTACCGAATCGACGGCGGCGGCCGTGTCGTGGACTCGGACCATCGCGACTCCAGTTAAAATCGAATAAACGTCCGCGGCGATCGTTCCCCAAAGGCGGTCGCCGACTTTGCGGCCGCAAACCGCTCCAAAGAAGCTCTTCCTGGACAGCGCCATCAAGACCATGTATTTTCTTTGGCAAAGCTCGCCGGCTCTTTTTATCAGGACCGCGTTTTGCTCCGTGTTTTTTCCAAAGCCAATGCCAGGGTCCACTATTATCTTATCGGAAGAAATCCCGTTTTGCAAAGCGATTTCGGCCCTGGCTTCCAAATAGGCGCTGACTTCCTTAAAGACGTCGGAGTAATTGGTCTCGTTTTGCATTATAGCAGGAATTCCCTTTTTGTGCATCAAAATTGCGGGAATTTTTTTGTCGGCGCAAAATTTTATAAGGCGGGGATCGTCTTCCATCGCCGAAACGTCGTTCAATATGTCGGCGCCGGCGTCAAAGGCGGCGCTCATCACGTCGTATTTGCGCGTGTCCACCGAAATCGGAATGTCCGAATGGGCTCGGATTTTTTTTATCACAGGAACGACGCGCCTTATCTCTTCCTTTGCGTCTATGTAGCGGCTTCCGGGCCTGGTGGACTCTCCGCCCACGTCGATTATGTCGGCGCCTTGCTCGATGTGCTTTTTTGCAAGCCAAAGCCGCCGCGGCTTTTTGCAAAGAAGGAGTCATGGTCTGCGTTTACGATTGACATCACAAAGGCCGGCTTTTCTGTTTGTATCGTCCGGTCGGCAAGTTTTAGGCTTGGCATCTCATTCCTCGCTCTTTATTTGGTTCAAGAGGCCAAGAGCCGCCCTCTGTATGTCGTTGGGCGACAAAAAGGCGTTCTCCAAAATTTGCTCGCGGCTTCCTTGGGCGGGGAACTTTTGGCCAAAGGCCAAGACTTGGACGGCCTTAAAGCCTTTTGTTTGGACAAAGGCTTCCAGTTCCTCTCCAAAGCCGCCTTGCTTTATGGCGTCCTCGACAATCACAAGCGCGTCGTATTCTTTGCAAAGATTGTAAAAGGCTTCAAAGTCAAAGGGCTTTAAAAAGCGCAAGTTGTATATGTCCGCGGCCGCTCCTTGCAACAAGAGGGATCGGGCGGCTACAATTACTTCCGAGAACATCGAGCCTGTCGCGGCTATAAGAACCTTCTTTGCTTTTTTGCTGTCCGTTCCTTCAAGAGATGAAAGGGAGGGGGCGTATTCTTCCGCCTTGACCAAAACGCCCCGGCCTTCGGAAATCCCTTCGCTGAAGGCGGGAAGTTCCGAAGGACAAGATTTTTTTGGATAGCGTATCGCCACCGCGCCCTTGGCCTTTGCCGCCCAGTCCAAGCACAAGTCAAGCTCCTTCGCGGACGCGGGCGCCAATATGCTCAAGTTGGGAACGCTTTTTAGCATGGCGATGTCAAAGATTCCCTGGTGTGTCTCTCCGTCGTTGGGAACCGCTCCGCTCCTGTCAAATACAAAAACAGCGTGAAGGTTTGGAAGGCAAATGTCGTGGATGATTTGGTCGATCGCCCGCTGGATGAATGTCGAGTAAATGCAAACGACAGGCAAGAGGCCGCCCTGTGCAAGTCCTGCCGCAAAAGTCACAGCGTGCTCTTCGGCGATTCCCACGTCAAAAAAACGTTGGGGGTAATGGCGGGCGAAGGCGGCCAAGCCGGTTCCCTTTGCCATCGCCGCCGTTATTGCGACAAGCTTTGAGTTTTCATTTGCCAAGCGCACGATCGAGCGCGAGAAATTTTCTGTGAAGCTTTCGGCGTCAAATTTTTCCATCGATCCGTCGGCGATGTTGAAAGGACCGAT
>JAGCNW010000027.1 GCA_017645785.1 Treponema sp. | reverse complement strand
CAAATTCTTTTGCGATTAGCTTGTAACCGTCTCCAGAATTTAGATAATGGGCGATGATGTTCGCCTTATCTTCATCTGATAATTTAGACATAAAAAAATGTACCTCCAAAAATTATATTCCAATTTTTGGGGTACACTTCACGAGGTGGGGGCGGACATTTTTGCCGCCCAAAAAGGCTTCCCGCTAGGACTTCCCTTGTGCCGAAAAATGGGCAAGGACTTGTGGGAAATTCGTTCAACTGTTTCAGACGGAATATGCCGAGTCTTTTTTACGGTTGACTGCGATACAATAATACTGCTTCATGGCTTTAAGAAGAAGTCGGACAGAACGCCGTTAAAAGAAATTGGCATTGGGAAGAAAAGGCTTAAGGATTATAAGGAGCGGCAAAAATGAAAGGACGCGGACAAAATTTTTCTGACTTTATGAAGGAACAGGGCTTGTATGAAGAAGCCCAAGAGCTTGCGACAAAAAAAGTCCTTGCCGCCCAATTTGAGGCCGAAATGAAGCGGCAAAAAATTAGCAAGTCCGCTCTCGCAAAAAAAATGCGCACGACAAGAACGGCAGTTGACAACGCTCTCGATCCCTCGTTCAACACCTCGCTTTCCACAATAGAACGTTTTGCCCGCGCGCTTGGCAAAAGAGTTTCGGTTTCGTTGGTGTAGATCCGACCAGTCCCCGCGATCCTGCGTAAAACGCAACAATAAATTGAAATTATTTCACTAGACGCAACACTCCCCGCGCGCTATAATTCCACCGAAAACACATAGATTGCCGGGTCAAGCCCGACAATGACAAAAGGAGCACCAAAATGGGTGAAAACTATTTTAACAAAATTCCGTGGCGCGAGGCGCGCTTGCAGTTGGGACATTGCCGCTCTATGGCGAAGGAAGAATTCGCCGATGGAGTGAACGCTCTTAAAGGAAAGAAAATTGTAATCGTTGGCTGCGGCGCCCAGGGCTTGAACCAGGGACTTTGCTTGCGCGACAGCGGCTTGGACGTTTCTTACGCCTTGCGCGAGTCGGCCATCACAGAAAAGCGCCAGTCTTGGAAGAACGCGACTGAGAACGGATTCAAGGTGGGCACTTATGACGAAATGATTCCGACAGCCGACTTGGTCGGAAACTTGACTCCCGACAAGCAGCACACTCCCGTAATCACAGAAGTAATGCAGAAAATGAAGAAGGGCTCGGCTCTTTGGTACAGCCACGGATTCAACATGATTGAGGAAGGAATGATCATTCGCCCCGACATCACAGTTGTTATGTGCGCCCCCAAGGGACCGGGAACGGAAGTTTGGCACGAGTTCCAGCGCGGCTTTGGCGTTCCGGACTTGATCGCCGTTCACCCGGCCAACGACCCCGAAGGAAAAGGCTGGGCCTACGCCAAGGCGCTTGCCGTCGGAATGGGCGGAAGCAAGGCCGGCGTTTTGGAAAGCTCCTTTATCGCCGAGGTTAAGTCTGACCTTATGGGCGAGCAGACAATTTTGTGCGGAATGTTGCAGGCCGGCACGATCGTTTGCTACGACAAGATGGTTGCCGAGGGAATCGCTCCCGAATACGCGACAAAGCTTTTGATGCACGGATGGAACGTTGTAAGCGAGGCCCTTAAGTGGGGCGGAATCACAAACATGATGGACCGCCTTTCCAACCCCGCCAAAATCAAGGCCAACGCCCTTAGCAAGGAAATCAAAAAGCTCTTGGCTCCCCTCTACCAGAAGCACATGGACGACATCATCAGCGGAAAGTTCTCCAGCACAATGATGAAGGACTGGGCCAACAAGGACCACGACCTTTTGACATGGCGCGAAGAGACTGGCGCCCTCCCCTTCGAAAAGAACGAGGAGTCAAAGGAAGAAATCACTGAGCAGGAATACTTTGACAAGGGAATCTTGCTTGTGGCCATGGTAAAGGCCGGCTGCGAATTGGCCTTTGAAACAATGGTTGACGCGGGAATCAAGGAAGAGTCGGCCTACTACGAGTCATTGCACGAAGTTCCGCTCATCGCCAACTTGATCGACCGCAAGCGCTTGTACGAGATGAACCGCGTAATCAGCGACACAGCCGAATACGGCTGCTACTTGTTCAGCCGCGTCGCCGCTCCGATGATGGCCAAGGACTTTATGCCCAACGTTCACACAGACGTTATCGGAAAGGGCTTGGACGTAAAGGACAACAGCGTCAACAACACAGAGCTTGTCAACGTCAACGCCGAAATCCGCAACCACCCGATTGAGGTTGTAGGTAGAAGACTCCGCGCTTATATGACGGCGATGAAGCCGGTTATCTAATAAAGCCGGTATTGTAAGGCTAACGACTAGATTGGTTACTGACTAAAAAGGCCGCCCTGTTGGGCGGCCTTTTTTTTGCGCAGCGGAGTTCTGCCTCTTTGCGGCATATCCGAAAATTTTTTTTCAAATTCTTACGATTTTTTCCAAAAAAAGCCAAAATGTCGATAAAAATTCATACCTTATAGTCATATAGCGGCCAAAAAAATTTGGGGCGCGCTGTAAGGAGCGTTTATGAAAAGAAAAACCTTTGACGAGCTTACCTTTGCCGATGACGGAATGTTCCAAGCGGTGATGAAAAATCCTGAGCTTTCTGCGGAACTGGTGGAGCGCCTGCTTGGCGTCCGCGTCAAGCAAGTCGAGTACCCGGAACTTGAAAAGGCAATCGCCCCCTACTACACCAGCAAGGGCGTGCGTCTTGACGTTTACCTAAAGGATGAGGACAAGGCGATTGACGTGGAGCTGCAGTCCTATCCGCAAAAGGCTTTGGGAAAGCGAATGCGCTACTACCAGTCGATGGTTGACTGCGACTGCCTTATGAAAGGCCAACCCTACACCAAACTAAAGGAAAGCTACATCCTGTTCATTTGCAAATTCGACCCATTCCACGACAAAGACGAGCGCGGCTACGGCCTGGCTCGCTACACCTTCCGCAACATTTGCGTCGAAGAAAACTCCGTGAATTTGGATGACAAATGCGTCAAAGTCGTGTATAATGCAAGCGCTTACAAGAGCGTGGAAGACCCAAAGGTCCGAGCGCTCTTGCGCTTTATCCAGACCGACGAGCCGGGCGAGGACGACTTTTCCAAGCGCCTTTCCGAGTTCGTGGCAAGAGTCAAGGAAAACGAAAAATTCAGAAAGGAGTTTTCTGACATGAATTTGCACGATTTTGACATTATGACCGAAGCCAAGGAGGAAGGCCTTGCCGAGGGCGCGCGGCAAAACGCCGTGGAGAACGCGCGAAACTTAAAAGCCGCTGGCGTTGACATTAACATAATAGCAAAATGCGTCGGCCTTAGCGTCGAGGAAGTTGAAAAACTTTAGGTCCGCGCGCTTTTGCGCTTTATCCAGACCGACGAGCCTGGCGAGGACGACTTTTCAAAGCGCCTTCTAGTAAACCAAACAACGGGCTTACCTACAATCCGGTCGTTAGTCAAGCAATCTCCGCCAACAACCCCCGCATGCCGAACCTTACGGAGCGTTGCGAACCACGCGCAAGCCAATGCCGTAGTCGCGGTTGCCCGGCGAGATGCCGTACCGGAGAGCAACCGAACAGTCGTTGGCGTCATTGCCCCAACCACCGCCACGGTAGACGCGGTTAGAGCCGGACGAAGCGCCGGCTGGGTTTGTCACAACTCCACCAACTTTATATGCATCGTCATTAATTGTCGCGTCGTAATCATACCAATCCCAGCACCATTCCCAGACGTTTCCGCTCATGTCGTAAAGGTTCAGGCTGTTCTTTGTCTTGGTCTTGACTTCATGGGTCTTTTTTGTTCCATTATCGCTGCTGTTGTCAGCATACCAGGCGTAAGTTCCCAATTCGGAACTGCTGTCCGTTCCCGCCCAATCGGTTGGGTCGGCCGCCTCGCATCCGGCCTTTCCTCCGCGGGAGGCATATTCCCATTCCGCTGCCGTCGGCAGGCGGTAGCCGTTTTTGCTAAAATCGCATGTTATTGTTCCGCTTATGCTGTTTCCGGCGTGCGGTGTGTAGCCCCATTGGCTGGGGTCGTCCTTTCCGCCGACAGCGTAGCAGGGATTAAGATGGTCGGCGATGCTTTTTTTATTGCAGTAATAAATCGCGTCAAACCAGCTTACTTGTTCAACTGGAAGGTCGTCGCCCGTCCAATTGCTGGGGTTCGTTCCCATGACGGCCTTGTATTCCGCTTGGGTCACCTCGTGGTCGCACATGTAGAATGTGGAGATTGCCACGGAGCGGCCCTGCACAAAGACGCCAGTTTTGTTATTTGCGTCCTTGAACTTGTCGCCGCCAACGACAGTCGAGCCTTCAACTACTACAAATCCCGCGGGAACGGCGCTGCCGACGCTCTCCACTGTCCAGCCGGTGGGAATGCCGCTTGCGCCTGTTGTCCAGGCTGTCATGCCCGCCGCCTTGGTGAAGGTTCCGCTTGTGGCAACGCCGCTAAGCCAATCTGTTGTACAACCGATGGCGCTGATGTTGGTGGCAAGGCAAGTTACCTTGTTAAGGCTTGAACAGCCGTTGAACATTTCAAAGTAACAATTACTCGCAAGCGTTTTTGCGGGAAGTTCAGGGGCTTCAACCAGGCTTGTACAGCCAGCGAACATTGAGCTATAACAACTACTTGTAAGCGTTGTCGCAGGAAGCGCGGGCGCGCTTGCAAGGCTTGTACAACCATCGAACATTGAGTTGTAGCATTGTTCGGTCAGTGTTTCGGCAGGAAGTTCCGGCGGCGTTGTTAGGCTTGTACAGCCAGAGAACATTTGTTTATAACAAGTCGATTCTAGAGTTGTTGCAGGAAGTTCAGGCGCGCTTGTCAAGCTTGTACAACCCTCGAACATATGGGCATAACAAGCGTATTCCAATGTTGTCGCAGGAAGTTCAGGCGCGCTTGCAAGGCTTGTACAACCCTGGAACATAGACTCGTAACAATTAGACTTCATCGTTGTCGCAGGAAGCGCGGGCGCGCTTGTAAGGCTTGTACAATCTTGGAACATACGGCAGCAGCTTGCCATCGCCAATGACGTTGCGGGAAGATTGGGCGAGGTTGTAAGGCTTGTACAACCTTGGAACATAGAGTAGTAACCATGATACGTCACTGAAGTCGCAGGAAGTTCCGGGACTGTTGTAAGACTTGCGCAGTTTTGGAACATTGCTTGATAACAACAATCTTTCAGCGTCGTCGCGGGCAAAAGCAAATCCGCGCCTGTCTTGTTTTTAATGTAGGCGTTGCCTTTAAACAGCCCGCAGAATGTATAATTGCTCGTGAGCGTTTTTTGGCTTTCAAAGCCATCGCTCTTTACAAGGCTCATTATGTTTCCGTAAACATAACAATTTTTGTTGCAAGCGATGTTGCTGTAGTTTCCATCTGTAGTATCCGTAGCATACGTCGCGTTTGTTCCGTAGAACTGGACATAATCGCCCGCGTGGGCAAGCGGAATGGTTTCTGTATCGCCGCTTGCGATTGTTCCTTCTGTTCCGCCGTTGACGCGGTAAGTGACATCGCCAGCCGCCTTGTTGCTGAACGTGACTGTCGTAGAGGCGCCTTCCGCTTCTAGCGTTAGGGGCGTGTAAAGCGCGCCGTATCCAAAGGGAACGGTGGTGTCGTAAACCACGCCGCCAACTACGGCCTTGCAGTAAAGCTCGTAGCTGCCTGCGGCAAGGTATGGAGCGGCCACTTCTTGGTCGGCGGCGGCGTAGATGGCCGAGCCGTATTGCTTTACCTCTATTCGCGCCGATGTCGGCGTTACGTATGTCGGAGTTCCGCTGGAGTTGTCGATTACGTTAAAGCGAGCCTTTTCGCCCGACGCGGTCGGAGTGGCTATTTCAAACGAAATGTTTCCGCCAAGGTTCACTGTCACGCCGCCCGCGATTGACTTGTCAACCAGCTTTCCGCACGGCGGCGTGGCCGCGCCGTCGTATTCCAGGCTTAGCGCAGTTCCGCTTGTGGCAAAGCAATTGACTTGCGCCTCTTTAATGTCGTATGTGTCCCAGCCTTGGACAAGAGCGTCGCCGTCTTTGAACTGCTCGTCCGCGCCGCTATTTTCTTCAACCGCCACAGGAATTTTTGTGGCGCCGCTTGCAAGGCCAAAGTATGCCTTTACGTAAATCGGGTTTGACGCCGTCGTCATAGTCGAAGATTTGCCCATCAAATAAATTTGGCTTGAAATGTCGCAGTCTCCGTCCAAGACCAAGCTGGCGCCGTTGTCGTTTAAAATGCCCGCGCCGCCTCCGGCAGCGGAGCATCCTGAAATTCGCGCGTCTTTAGCGAATAGCGTTCCGCCGTTACATATTCCGCCGCCAATGCCTGCTCCATCAGCGTAGCAGCCGGTAACCGTCAATCCGTCAGCGTTCAATTCAGAACCGGGGGAAACAAAAATTCCGCCGCCGCCAATGCCGGCATGGCAATTGTCAAGCTCAAGGTTAGACGCCTTGACCTTTGCGTTGCTGCCTATCCTCAGGCCGCCGCCAGCAACGCCATTGTAAGAATTCTTTATAGAAACGTCGTTAAGCTCAACCGTCGCCACATTATCGGAAACATCAACGCTTCCCCAAGTGTCAAAGGCAATCTTGCTTATCGTGGCCGCAGTTCCAAGATTGATCTTTTTTGTCACAAGGCCAGTTATGGTCTTTTGCGCAGTGTCCGCGCTCTTTATCGTAAGGCCGGTCATTGCCGCCGTGACATTCAAGGCTTCGCTTTCCGTCGTGTCGGTCATCACATAAATCGCGCAGTTGGGCGCCAAAACTTTTCCAATCGCGTAGGCAACGGTCTTGTATGGCGCGGTTTTGGTTCCGTGGCTTGCGTCGTCAACGCCAGTGGTGTAGTTTACATAAAGGTTGGCCGTGGCCAAAACGCCTTTTTTGGTGGAATTGTCGTAGCCGATTGTCCATTCGTCGTCAGCGCTTTGCGGCGTTACGGCAATTTTAGAAAGCTCGCTTTGGACGAGCGTTCCAATTCCAGTGTTGTCACTAAGAACCGCAGTTCCCGGAGCGTAGGTCGCCGGCGTTATGGTGGCCACAGGCGTTGTGGCGGCATCCAAAGTTGAGCCGATGGTTATGGTCTTTGCGCTTGCAAGCCAAACGTCGTTTTTGCCGGGGCCGGTCGCTCCGCTTGAGTCGCCCGCCGGGATTGAAACGCTTCCCTTTAATGTAAGCGAAGTATAAGCAAAGGCCATAATCGCTCCGCCTTCCCAGTAACCCTCCAACAAGGCGCAGTTGCGCGCGATTAAAGAGTTTTGTACAAGGACAGTTCCAGCGCCGGCAGCGGATTCGCCAATCGAGATGCCGCCGCCGTAGTAGGCAGTATTGTTGTCAAGGATGGAAGTTCCGTTTATTTCGGCGGCTCCTTCATCGCCAACCGCAAGCGCTCCGCCCCAATAAAGTCCAAGGTTTTTTTCCACGCTTCCCTTGTAAAAATAAACTTTAGCGGAGCTGCCGTTTAAATAAACGCCGCCGCCAGATCCCGACGCGTAGTTATAGAAGATGCCGCCGTCAAAGCTGTCGTCCGTCGAACTTGCGTTTGCGTCAGTGTAGCCAATAAAAACGTTTGCCGAATCGGCGACCGCAATTCCGCCGCCAGACTCTGCCTTGTTTGAACTCAAAAGCTCTGTCGCTGGGCCATCCGCGTTTTTGTCGCCGATAACGGCGGAACCGCCCATAATCATTTTCGCGCTGTTGCCGACATAAACGCCGCCGCCGTCCGAGCCCGCGCTGTTTGCGCTTATCGTTCCGCCTTGAAATTTAAAAGTGATGGAAGAGCCTCTTGCGCAAACGCCACCGCCGTTGTCCTCCGCGCCGTTAAAGGAAATGTCGCAATTGTCGAGCGTCAGGTTTGAACTGGAATAAATGCCGCCGCCGTTGACAGAGGCGTAGTTGCAGCTGATTTTATTTGAACCCGAAAGGGTAAGCTTTCCGCGTCCGCCGACATAAATGCCGCCGCCGCTTTGCGCGTTGTTGGAATGATTGGTGTCGTCGGCTGTCGAATCTGACACGGCTCCGATAAGGCAGTCTTTTAGTTCAACTTCGGCGTCAGTTCCGCCTCCGTCTTCGTCGTTTACATAAATCGCGCCGCCATAAGCGGCTTGGCAGCCGCTTATCGAGCAATTTGTAAGAACAGCCTTGGCTCCAGTTCCTTTTACAAATAGGCCGCCGCCGCTTGCGGAGCCGCTAAGAGCCTTAATGCCGTTCGTTATCTTGCAATTGTTCAGCTTTATTTGTCCGTCGACAACGCTAAAGTCTTTGAGGCTGTCAAAGTTTATGTAAGAAAAATTCAAGTCGCTCGCGCTTGCGGTCAAGCCGTAAGTAACGGCGCCGTCAACTTTATAAAGCCCGCTTTGGTTCGTTCCGATGACAGAAATTTTCTTTGAACCTGAAATCGAAATGTTTTGCGTCAAAGTCAAGTTGTCCTGGACGTAAATTTTAAATCCGTCGCTCGGCGTCAAAAGCGAACTGTCCACAATGGAAATGGCGCGGCCCAATGTGGCGACCGGGTCGTATTGGGTTCCGTTGTTGGTGTCAAGCGCGGCAATTCCTGTGTTCACTCCCGTTCCGCCAACATAGACAACCGACTGCTGGTATTTTTTGATTGTCTCGTCGCTAACGGCGACTTGGCCGCTTGCGTTTATGTAGGGAGCGTTTCCGTCAATTTTGCTTGTGGTTATGTTTGAATAAATTTGAACGGCTTGGTCCATGCGCATAATTGTGGAGCCGTCGGCCGCGACAAACAAAACGACAAGGTCGTATGTTCCCGGAAGCAAAGCGCCAAATTCCGCCTTCTCGCTGGAATCAATTGTAAGGCTTCCAGGCGACGTCAAGGTTGGCGAACCGGCTTTTTCTCCAGTTATCGCAGTCCCCGAACCTTGCTTTGTAAGAGAGTAAGTTATTTTTGTTATCTCGACCGCAGTGTCGTAATTTATTTCGAGGCTAAGGGCGCCGGTCGCGCTTGGGTCGCTTACGTATTCAAGGCTAAAGGACAAGTTGGCCACGGGATTGTCCGCGCTTAAAGTCAAGGGCGTCGCCGTGCTTTTGCTAAGAATGATGTCGCCGCTGGAATTCTTTGCCACGGCCCTGACTGTCCACGTTCCGTACGGAAGGTCTATGCTAAAAGTCGTGTGGTCGGCGGAGACGACTCCGTTTATAGGGCTTGTCTCCGGAACTATTGTAGAATCGGCCTTGGTTCCCCATGCGTAAACCGCATAGCCGTTTGTGGCCGCGATGGAACTTGTGACTACGCTTGCGTCTGGGATTACGCTTTTTGAAACCGCCGCGCCGCTGTCAATCGTGCCTGACACGCGGGCCATTCCAATTTTGGCGCCAGTCTGCGTTCCCGCAACTTGAACCGCAGGGAAAAGGCTTGGCCCAGAATAGTCGTCGCCCAAATTGCTGCAAGAAAAAAGCGCGCCCGTCAAAGCCAGCGCCGCAATCGCCGCGCGAAAAGAGAAGGATTTTAATGTCTTAACAAAGCCTTCGTTTTTTTCCATTCTATTCTATATTTCTAATCTTCCATTATATCACACTTTTGCCCGCTCGTCACGGTCCGGCAACTGTAACTTCGACTTCGCCGGAATAGGTCTTTCCGCCGTAGACAACAGTTATCTTCATTATATATGTTCCGGCAGTTTGACCAGAAATGTCCATAGAGTTTCCGCCAGCGGCCGCCGTTCCCGAAGAGCTCATATTGGTGTAGGCGTTCAAATAGTAGAGTTTCATCGACCACGAGGTGATGTCGCCTGTAATGTCGATCGGACTTCCGCCTCCGCTTGTCGGCGTCGCTGTCGCAGTGAACGTATGGACGCCCGCGCTCGCAGAATCGGCGAAGGCCACGCTGTATGTCGTTCCGATGTCGATGCCACCGCCGTTGACCGCAAGGACAGCGTCCGTTTTGCCAGTGTTGTAAATAACAGACTGGCCGCTTGTGTCGCTGACAAAGTGGTCCGACGGATCGTCTGTCACGCCAGAGGCCGCGTAGCCGCTTGTAACTGGCACAGGAATTCCGCCTGTAGGAGCGGTGGCCGTGTTGACGCCGACTTTAGTTCCGCTAAGATTGCTTTGGTTAATCGTAATCACTTGGCCGGACGCAAGGTGGACGTTTTTTCCGCAGGGATTGCCAAAAATCGTTACTTGGTCTTTTATGATGAAGGTTCCGCCTATAACGCGAACCGCTCCGTTGGCCGCCGTATCTACGTTTGTAATCTTAACAGCGCGCAAAGAAATAGTTCCAGTAACAATTTCTATTACAGAGCCGTTCGCGGCCAAGCCCAGTTCGACGGGCTGTATTGTTTCTCCATTCGAGTCTACGCCCACGATGTTGTAATAGGAGCTGGGATTTCCTGCAGTTATGGAGCCGGTCATGTCCGTAAAGTCGCCCATAATGTAAATCGTGTTGGCGCTCTTGTCCGTAACGCCGTTGGCGTCAAGTATGGTCTTGGCTCCCTGTATGTCATTAAACGGACTTGCTCTTGTTCCCGTTCCGCCGGCGGGAGCGCCGCTCTGGACGTAAACCTTTGTAGTCACGACATTGTAAGTAAAGTTTACAACGTCGGAAGATTCGTAGTAGTCTTTTGTCGCTTGGAAACCAAACAAATTGCTGCCCGGGTTTTCGAGAGTTATCTTAACAGGGCTTGGGTCTGTGACGAGAGGACTTGCGGATCCAGTCCAAGTCAAATCCGCGTTTTGCGGGCTGGTGACTGTGACCACAGTGTCTTGCGCAAAGTTCGTGCCGGCGGCTGGGGCTGGGTCGGCAACCGGGTTGTCAAGCTTTAATCCAACAACTTCAATCGTTCCAAGATAGCAGCTTCGGCCCCACCAGCCCTGCTTGTACGCGCTTATGCTGCCAACATTATATTGAGCCATGGTTCCGTCGGCCTTTGGATACAAGCGGAACGATGTAGAGCCTTGGCAATTGTTGGTGTTTCCGTTGACGTCGGCGACCAAGTCTCCGTTTTCGTCTGTTATATAGAAAGACAAATTAGCGTCAGGCGCGTTGGCCGGAGCGGTAACAACCATCTCGACATAAGGCTGGCCGTAAGTGTTGTATACGGTAGAGTAAGAAGAGATGTTGCAAGTGGGCGGATCAAGCATTTGCACGCGCGACTCGACAATTCTTGTTGTGGTCAATCCGCCCCGGTCGGAAAGCCTAAGCTCTATGTCAAAAATGTCCAGGCTCTTTAAATTTTGAACGTCCGTAGTGATGTAATAATCGGTTCCTTCATAATGATAAAAAACAGGGCCGTCAGGACAAGTTTCTTCCAAGGTTCCCGGAGGAACTGTGTTTATGGACCAACCGTTGGCTTCGGCGCCGGTCGCGATGACGCCGTTGTTAATGGCAAAGGAATGGACTGTTCCCGTTCTCTTGTCGGTAACGGCAAGCAAAACCACATCGTTAGGCAAATCGGGCAAGTCAAAGCAAACTATAAGGCGGTCAGTGTCTCCAGTCGCCGCGTCGGTAAAACTTTGGCTCAAGGCGTTGCTTATGAAAGGAGGCCTTCCGTTGCATCTTAACATGCGAGTGTCGTAGCTCTGTCCGTAACCGTCGGTGGCGCGCGTCAAATAAAGCCTTGGCGAGATGTCTCCGACTCCGCCTGTGTCCATGTCAACGGTTGAAAGAAAGCTTGCCGGATATTTAACGGCTATAGAATAGTTTGACAGCACCGAAAGCGTGATTCCAGCCGCGGCCAAATCGGGCACTCCGCTTACGCTAAGGCTGGCATTTAAAGGAAAGTTTCCCGGATTGTTTATAAGGTACATTATCGTAAGGTCGTCGGACGAATCGACGTTGTTCCAACCGGGACTTGAATATGGGTATCTGCTGTAAGAAAGGCTTTGAACTTTTGCAATTTGTCCGTAATTTTGCAAAAAGCTTTCAACCGGCTCTTCAAAAGCCGAGCAAGAGACTAAGAAAATCGCCGCAATTAGAGAAGAGAAAAAGACTTTCAAAACCTTCCTCCAACGCTAATGGACGGACTCAGCATTCCGACCGCAATATCCTTGAACATGGCGTAGGTAAAGTCAACGCCCGTTTCCAAATACAAATGCTTTACAAAATGATATTGTATAGCCAAACCGCCGCCAAAAGCAAGCCCCATAGCGTCAAGGTTTGGACTTGTCTGGCTCGTGTAGTTGTTCGTAAAATTGACGCCAAAAAGGCATGCGAGCCCCGCTCCGCCGTGAAGGTCAAGAGCGAATTTTTGCGTAAAAAACTTTTGATAAGTCAATCCGCCCAAGGCCGAAAAATAATTTCCCTTCATTTTATAGTCTGTTGTGTCAGCCGAAAAATACGAATAGTTCGCGCCGACATTAAAGCCAAGGTCTCCCAACTTTGTCTTTACGACTATGTATGTGACGCGGGCGTTGACGCCAATTGGATAAAAAGTTTTTTTCCGGTATTTGCTGAGCGGGCTGTTCATAGCGTCCATGCAAGGAGCGTAGCCCGCGCTTGCCATAACTCTCCACATTTTTTCTTTTTTGTTCTTTATGTGAAGGGTCTTTGATATTACGCTGAGGCCGCCGGGGTTTTGCGCGTAGATTTCGTACTTTCCTTCGTCGATTTGGCTTATGTCAAATTGAACTTGCGCGCTGGAGCCGTCTTCGGCAAGGCTCAAAACTCTTCCGTGGAGAATTTTCGGCGGCTCGCAGTCTCTTTTTTCCATAGTGAAAATTGTGTTTTCGTTTAAGTTCTTTCCGTTAAGGGTGAACGTTCCGTCCGCCTTTTTTGAGCTTAGGTACATTGAATCGGTTTGCAAGTTGTCGATGCTTGGCTGGAGCGCCTTTAATACTTCAAAATTTTGCCAGTCGGAAGACTTTTCCAATTGGTCGAACAAGTTGATTACCGAAACTTGGAAGCGGTATTTGCCAGCGTCCAGTGAAACTTCGATTTTGTTTTCGACCAAATCGTTTTCCAAAACCTGGACCCAGCCCGCGTCGGTAAGGCGCTCGATCGTGATGCGATAATTTTTAATGTCAGGAATTTTGTTCCAGCTTAATTTTTGGACAAACCTAAATTTGTTGTTTTCGTCCTTGGTGACGTAATAGTTCTTTCCTTCCGCCGCGTCTTCAATGGCCGAGATTTCGTAGCGCGAAGTTTTATGGTCAATGCTTTCGGGAGCGGCGGCTTCTTCCGCAACCGCTTCCGACGCGGCCCCTGAATCTGTCGCAAGCCCAGAATCGGCCGCGGCTTTTTCTTCATCCGAGAGGTCTATGACGGCGGCGTCTTCTTGCGCCCACAAAACGGCTGGCCTAAAGGCAAAGAGAATCGCGAACATAAAAGCGGCGGACAAACGGAAGAACTTACTCGCCATAAAGAACTCCCGTTTCGTCAATTACAATATCCGCCGCGGCCGGCAAGTTAATCGTAAAGGCGTTGGAACTGGCGTCGCTTCGGCGCAAGAAAGTTCCATCCGGCAAAAGCTGGGTGGCCTGAACGGAATAAGTGAAGCGGCCGTTCTTGAGCTCCGCCATGTCGGCGATTGTGTAGCGGGTTTCGGTCAATGTCTTGTTGACCAAAATTTCTCCGCGCTCGTTTCTTATCACAAACGAATAGTTTGTGGCCATCGGAACAGGGTTCCAAGTAAAGTCAATCTTTCGCGAAACGCGGATTTGCGCCGCGCCGTAAACTTTGTTTCCCGGTCCTGTAAGACGCGGAGAGGCAAGCTTTTCGATTTTTCCAACCGTAAAGGAGCGGGGCCGCGGCGCGCTTGAGTTGGCGCCTTCGGCATTCGTCGCGCGGACAGTCCAATAATAAACGCCGGGATCAAGGCGCGGAAGCTTTACAGTCCGTTCGGGATTGTTTACCGTAACAATCGGGTTTGAATATCCGTTGGCGTTTTTGCTAAGAGTGAACACGCTTTGCTTTAGTTCCTGCTCGCAAGACCAGCGGACGCTGTCGGGATTTGACAAAGCCCGCATTCCGTCGATGACCGCGCCGTCCGCCGGATATTCAAGTCTTGCCCTTCTTAGCTGGACGATTCTAAATTCTCCGTCAGACATTGGACTAAAGCGGCGCGACGAATAGGCTGTTTCTTCGGCAAGCGCTTGCACCGACCAACCGTAAGAGCCGTTGGCGTACTTGGCCATGTCAACCATGAATGACGGGCGCTTTACGTGCTCGGATACAATGAAAGTGTCCTTGTTCTTTGTGTCGAACAAGTTGAATTGATACAAGTCGGCGCCCTGCACGGGATTCCACTTAAAGCTTGTCGCGGAGTCTCCAAGAATCGTAAGCGTCTCTTGCGCCTTTGGAGTCACCAAGACGGGCGCCGTCAACTGCGCCACAACTTTAAGAGCGCGCGGCTCGGTCGAGTACTGCGCCGGTGACGTGGCCGAACTTATGCGCCAATAATAGTCACCGCCGTCAAGCTGCGCGCCTTGGAAGAATTTTTCGTTGTTGATTTGGTTCACAACAAGGTTTGTGAATTTTTTGTCGCGCGCGATTTGGAAACGATTGTCGCCCGGAATGTTTGTCTTCCAAGTGAATCTGAGTTCCGCCAAATTGTTGTCAGTGACCGCAAAGTTGTCCGGCGGATAAAGGGCACGCTGCTCAAATGTTATTGTGTCAGTAATGAATTTTCTAATCTCGGATTGGTCGGAGATGTCGCCGTCGGCGTCATATTGGGTGACGCACCAATACCAAGTTCCCTTTTGCATCTCGGTCTCGGACGGCTTTGTGACAAAGAAATTTGACTTGGTTCTTTGAACAATCTTGGGTTCATAGCACTTGGGGTCGTCGGAAATTTTTATTTCGTAGCCGACGGCTTCGGGATTGTTCTTCCAAGAAAAGTTTATCATGTCTTTTTCGGCCGTGTTGACGCTGTCGCCGGACGCGGGAAGAATCAATTCGGGCGGAAGAATTTTATTGTGCTGGCTTATCGTAAAGGCGCGGACTTCGCTAGGAGCCGTAAGGCCGATTTTGTTGAGCGCGTAAAAAGGCGTGACCCTCCAATACCAAGTTCCAGTTCCAAGCGTTGAAACAATGCTTGACGGAGTCGTCGTTCTTTGCGCAACCACCGGATTTTCCATTTGCGGATTGTCCGCGATTTCCAAGTCAAAGGCGGACACAACGTCGTTTGTCGTCCAAGAAAAGCGCACGTCCGGCGTCTTGGCCTTGTAAGAATAGGTGGAACGGCTTTCAGGCGCGATAAGGGTCGGAGGCGGAGCGGCGTAAACTTTTATCTTGCTTTGCGCGGAAAATTTTGGACCGGCCTTCTTGGGGAAGATTCTCCAATAAGAAGGGCCTTCGGTAAAGTCAACCGCGATGTTCGTTATGCCGTCGAGGTCTATCGTCCGCTCTATCGATTCAAAATCTTTGTCGCGCGATGTTTGCAACACAAGGTAGTCGCCGCGCTCAAGGTTCTGGACTGTCCACGCAAAGTCAACGGGAGTTCCGCTTCCGCCAAAGTCCAAAACTTTTTGGTTGGCGCTTGGCGCGGACACTGTTATCAAAGGAATGATTTGCTCGTCGCCCGAAGCGTCAAGCGCGATTCCCGCTCCTTCCTCAATCGCGCGGGCAAGGCCGTTTTCATCAGTAAAGACGACTTCGCCGCTTGAAACGTTAATCTTTGTTCCGTCGCCTTCAGACACCGTGGCGTTAATCGCGGAGCCGGCGTTGACCACAACGCTAGAAGTTCCTGTGTTTACAATGACTCCGTTCTTTGAGCCGCTTGAATTTACAGCGAACGTTCCGCCCGAAACGCTAGTCTCAACTTGGCCGTCATGGAAGAAGACTTGGACCATCGTGTTCTCGCCCAAGTCCATAATGTTTCCGTCATCAAAATAAATTGTCGCTTCGGACGCGTCCGCGGTGCGTATTGTGTCTCCGTCATAAATCGGAGAGTGCTGGCGCAAGCGGTCCCAAATCATTCGCTCTTCAAATTTTCTTTGCGCCGTTTTGTATTTAAATGTAATTGTGGCGATCGGCTTTTCGTTGAGCTTGGTCAACGACGCGTTGAGGCTTTCATAAAATTTCTTTATGCTCCAAGCCGCGCCCGCCGCGCACGAGAGAAGAAATATTAATGTCACAAAAAATCCAAGAACGTTACTTTTGGATCTTGTATTTCTTTTCTTCTTCATCCAAGTTTACAGTCGCCAAATCAGGCGCGTCGATTCCCAACAAGTCTCGCACTTCCGCCAAAGTCTTGGGGCCGTCTTTTCCGGCTCCGGGAATGTCTTCGGCGTAAGGCATATTTATGACTGCGTACATGTGGACAGGCTTTTCCTTTCCCTTTACGGTTACGGAAGGCATCTGTTCCACCAATACGTAATCTTTTATAAGTTCGTAAGTGTTCTCTGTCAAAAGAATGTCCGTATGGAGCGGCTTGTTAAGCGACTCGGTGCGCGACGCGAAGTTTACCGTGTCGCCGATTACTGTGTATTCCATTCTTTCGTTTGAACCGATTTGTCCGGCGATGACGGGGCCGGTGTTGATGCCGCAACCAATTCTGATGATTGGCTTCTTCACTCCGCCGCGATCCTTGTTGAACTCTCGCAAAGAAGCGCGCATCATAAGAGCGGCGCGAACGCAGCGCAAGGCGTCAAGCGCCGGATCTCCGCTAGTGACAGGCGCGCCCCAAACAGCCATTACCGCGTCGCCGATAAATTTGTCAACGACGCCTTTGGTTTGGTTTACGCAAGCGACCATGCGGGTCATGTACTGGTTCAAAAATTCTACGACTTCAAACGGCTGCAATTTTTCGCTGATGGCGGTAAAGGAACGGATGTCGCTAAAAAATACCGTGCAGATTTTTGTTTCGCCGCCCAAAGCCAATTCGCCGCGCGCCGCTTTTTCGGCGATGTCCTTGTTGATAAAGCGGCCAAAGGTGTCCTTCAATCTTTCGCGTTCGGCAAGACCCGCGCTCATTCTTCCGAATGATTGGGTAAGGACGCTGATTTCGTCGTGTCCGCGCGGCTTTAGATGAACGTCGTAGTCGCCCGCTTCGATTTGGGCGCTGGCGACAGTCAACTTTTTTAGAGGCCGGCTCATCGACAAAGACCAGAACCAAACAAAAATGATTGACACGAACAATACCGCCAGCGTCAAGTAAATGTTTCGTTTTGTTGTGGCCCGGACGTTTTCAAAAATCAGTTCCGACTGGACGGTTGTGATGACGCCCATGTCGCCTAGCTCCAACTTTTGGTAGGCGCCAAAATATTCTTTTCCGTCGCTGTCGGTGTAAAGAATTTGGCGGTTTTCGTCGTTGTTCTTTCTCATCTGAATGATGAGGGGCGAATCCGAAAAGTTGGCGTTGAGCTGCATCGTCTCAAAGTCCGGATGGATCAAAACGTCGCCGCGGTTGTTGATTACAAAAGAAGTGCTTGCCGCTCCTCCGCCAAAAGAAGAAGTCAAGGATTCGCTTGACGCGATTATGACAACCGCGTCGTCGCGGCCCAGGCCGTTCCACGGAAGAACAAGGGCGATTGAAGCGTAGTTGAAAAAAGGCGTGGCGTTCAAGACAGTCACTTCCTTTCCAAAAGAATTTTCGATGGCCTCGCGCTCGGTTGAAATAAAGACTTCGATTTGGTCTTCGTCCAATTCGTTTTGGGCAAAGAATTTGTTGTTGACCAAGCGCAAGTCGTAATCGCCCCGCTTAAAGTTTTCTTGCGACAAAAGGACGATTGCGGCCGTGTCCGGGTTTCTGGCAAAGTAAAGGGAAGACGAGCTGCGGGCGATGTAGTCCGAGCCGTTGGAGTTGGCGATTACGTCAAGCAAAAGAAGGGCGTTGGAACGCATTTGCGTTATGGTGTTTTTTACCACGCTGGCAGAACGGGTGTTGGCGTCGAGATTGGTGTTCTCGGCTGTGATGCGAACGTCGTCGCTTACAAAAAAGTTTACCAAATAAGTGATGGCGCCCAAAGAAAGAATTATCAAAATTGAAACAATGAACACCAGCTTTATGCCGATTGGAAAGCGGACTTTGATGGTTTTGTCCGCGCCCTCTTTTTTTTCGTTTTCCTCTGCCAAAATATGCCCCTATTTTAAAACTAAAATATTATAATGAATTTTGCAACTTTATTCTATATATGCGTCGAATAAAGCCGCAGGATTCCCGCGCGGACGCAGTTATCCCTATCATTAGATTTTCGGCAGAATTTGAGAAAATCTTAAGCCGAGCAGAGGGCGGAACTGGCGCAAAAAACTTGCGCCAAAAACAAAAATCGGATAAAATTAGCTTGACTATGATTTTGTATCACGGAAGCCCAAATAAAATCGTCGTTCCTCAGTTCGGCCTTGGTCAAGACAGACACGACTACGGAAAAGGCTTTTATTTGACCCAAGACTTGAACCTCGCAAAAGAATGGGCTGTTTGCCGCCCCGAAACAGAAAGCGGCTATGTCCATTCCTTTGAATTTGACGCTGCTGGCCTGAACATTTTTGACTACGAAAAAGAGAACATCCTTTGCTGGCTCAGCGAACTGATGAAGCACAGGGACGCGGCGGATTCAAAACGTTATAGAATGTTGGCCGCAAAGTTCATAGAGAAATTTGGAAAAGACACATCTAACGCGGACGTAATAAAAGGTTGGCGGGCCAACGCCTCATATTTTTACATCGCAAAGGCCTTTGTCCGGGATGAAGTTGACATAGACATTCTGGAAGAGCTTATGCAGTTGGGCGGGCTTGGAATTCAATGGTGCGTAAAAAGCGAAAAAGCTTTTGACCGGTTAAAAGAAACGGCCGAACCGATTCCAGTTGACTGGCGCGAATTCAACGCAAAATACAACGAGCGGGACGCTGACGCCAGAAACAAAATGAAAGCGCTGATTGATTCGGACAAAAACAAAGTTACAAAAGTTTTCTCTACTTTGGTGGCGGAGGAATCGAAATGAACTCTTACCCGCAATGTTATGTGAACGAAATCGTTGAAACCCAAGGAAAGCTGTTCGAGCTTGTGGCCAACGAAACTTCCGTTGACTTTGACGACTTTATCGAAAAATACATGAACAGCAAAACACGCGCGCATTTGGACAAAGCGGACGCGTATCTTAGCAACCTTGACCAAAAAGAATTGTTCGACTATTTTTGCAAAATCGACGGCTTTTCTCCAAAAGCCGGAAAGCCCTTTTTAGGATTCGCTCCTAATTGGATTGGCCAATTTTACGCGCGCTTCCAATGGCAGGAAAACATTCCCAGCAAAAATCTTGTAAAGCTTATCCCCATCGCTTTTCTTAAATCTTCTTACGCCGGCCTGCACGACTTGGACTTGGACTTGGCGGTGGACAAGGTTTATAAGAATTTACGCGGGTAAAAAACGCCGGATAGCCCCAATGCGAGGCAATCCGGTGAATTGCAAGCCTAAAATTTTTTGCGGCTTTTAGCGAATTTTAAGCAGATTCTTTTTTCCATCAAGCACAAAAACCCATACATCAAGTCCGCTTAGTTCAGGAAGGTCAAACTGTATATTCCAAGTTGTATAAAGAGTGTCCTTGCCCGTCGCATCAAAAATTTCATTGAACGTTCTGGAATCCCAATACTTAGCGTCATCCCAAACAAATTCATCTACTACACCAGGAACGCTGTATCCACAAATCCACGAAACTGCGTAATCAGTTCTCCAATCAACACTGCCGTCTTTCAACTGGCTTTGATTCGTCGCAAAAAAATGACATTTGGTTTTAAGATTTTGTATTTTCCCTGCAGGCGACTCAAGGCCTTCCGCTTTTACTATTGGCTTTTGTCCGTCATAAGACAAGATAATGTTGTCGCACTTTGGCGCTTTTTCAATTTCGCCAATTCCCTCTTTAGCCGCCACGACAAGCTTTTCATATATGGTGGAACCTCTCAAATTATCATTAAAAGGCAGTATCTGAATTTCGTACTCGCAAAGCTTTCCAGGCTCGCAAAGCGGCCAAAAGAGAGTCAATTCATCCTTGTGTTCCGTCAAATCTAAACTTACTTGCACGCATCCATTTGAAAGGCCTCCAGAAGTTGAAATAAGCACATTGCTCCAACCGGATGGAGTCAGCAGGCGGGCGTTCTTAAAAAAATTGCCCTTGCCTTGGCCAACATACTCATAGCCCAAGAAATTATACGAGCCGTTCCCAGCTCCCACTTCGTAATACCATACATCTTGTACATACGACCCATTTCCTTCGCCTACATACTCATATGAAATTTGATAGCCGCCTCCCGCTTCCCATACGTATTCGCCATTTTCATTTTTTTTGTGCGTGCCCATGCCCGCGCCTACAGCTTCATATTTTGCCTCAAAGTTTCCCTTGCCGGATTGAACAGGAAAATATTTGACTGACTTATTATAGCTGCCGTTTCCATCTCCTACATTTTCAACTTTTTGAAGACAGTTGCCTTTACCTTGCTCAACTGCATTGTAATCATACACGATGTTTCCGTTTCCGTCCCTCGCATATTCATACTTAAAGCCAGACGCTGACGGCTGCTTGATGGTAAACTTCAATCCGCCCGCGACTTTTTCGACCTTAGCGTGTTCCGTCTGCAAGATTTCACTCGGACCCAAAATTGGGGTTATCGGAGCAATAATAGGATCTGGCGATGAATTGCTGCAGCCCGCAAAAAACAGCGCAAGTCCAAAAGCCGCGAAAAGCGCGACCGCCTCAAAAAATCGGTTTTTCATTGTAGGACACCTCACTTTTTACAGTTAAAATCACATTTTTAGACGAAATTCCGCTAAATTTCGCCTATTAAACTGTAAAGATTATAGTTCAATAGGCGTATTTTGTCAAATTTATTTTATATTCGCTTATTAAACTATAAAAAATTGCCGCATAAGCATTTATTATAGGGGAATGGGCGTTAGAGAAACATTCAAAGAAAATTTAAAATATTGGCGCGGCAAGGCCAATTTGACGCAAGAACAGCTTTCAGAAAAAATAGGCTACGGCGGCGGCTACATTTCCGAGATTGAAAGCCGCGACATTTTCCCAAAACCGGAGACCATCGACGCAATCGCCGACGCCCTCAAAATCTCGCCCGCCCAACTTTTTGAAAGCCAAGGCTGCCCAAAAAACACAATTGTGTTCGATAGAGAAAAATTTGTCCAAGAAATTTCCAGCGGCCTCTACGAAAAACTGAACGCAAGCATGCTCGATTATTTTGACAGTTCCGTAGGAAAAATGTAAAAGCGGCTAAAAATCCAATTCTTTGTGTTCCAAGCGCCAGTTGATGGCTCGGGTAAGATAGTCGATGTAGGCGGGGTCCTTGCACATGTTCTTTCCTTCAACGTCGGAAAGCTTGGCAACCGGGCCGTCGTTGCATTCGGTGACTTTCATCACAATGTTGAGCGGCTCCACGTCGGTGTCGTTGGCGATGTAAGTTCCGATTCCAAAGGCAACGCGCGCCTTGTCCTTAAAATGCTTGTAAATGGCCGAAGCCCGCTCAAAGTCCAGGCTGTCGCTGAACATCAGGGACTTGGTTTTTGGGTCGATTCCCAAAGACTTGTAGTGCTCGATCATGCGCTCGCCCCAAGCGTAGGGGTCGCCAGAATCATGGCGGACGCCGCTAAAGAGCGTGGCGTAGGTTTTGCGGAAGTCGCGCAAAAAGACGTCGGTGCCGACGGTGTCGGTGAGCGCGATTCCGTTAAGAACGCCGTATTCTTTTACCCAGGCTTCAAGCATGAACCAGTTGGAATAGGCCGGATTATGCTTTCTGTCGCCCTGGCCCACGCATTGAACAAACTCGTGCGCCATAGTTCCGATTGGCTTTACACCCATCTTTTTGGCAAGCAAAACGTTGCTGGTTCCGACAAAATTGGATTCCTTAAAGCCGCTGGAGTTTTGCGCGTCGATAATTTTTTTGACGGCGTATTCCTGGGCTTCTGAGCTCAAGCGGCGCCGCATTCCAAATTCCGAAAAGCCTCCGATTGTCCACGTTCCGTCAACCAAGGCTTGGACTTTTTTGTCCGCCCGCTCCTTAAAGCTTTTCAACAAGTCGTCGTAATTGTGGTCCATCCTAAAATAAACTTCGTTGACGATGGCCAAGGTAGGTATTTCGTAAAAGGAAGTGTTGGCCCAAGTGCCGAATGTTTCTATTTCAAGGCCGCAGCCCTCCTCCGTCTCGCGGATTTTAAATTCCTCAAAGCGGGGATGCCAAAGGCGCAAGTAGTCGACATAATCGCGCTTGATCCATTCGATGTTCTTTAGGTAAGCAAGCTCGTCTTCGGTAAACGAAAGTTCGCAATAAGATTTTATTTGGCTGCGGATTTCTTCGACCATTTCGCGCGTAAACTTTACGTCCTTGTTGCGGCACTTAAAGTCCCACATCGTCATATAGCTTGGGAACTGGTGGAATATCGCCTGTCCCATGCTGAACTTGTACATGTCCGTCTCAAGCAAACTTGTAATTATCTGATGCATTGTTCACTCCTGCTTTAAGAAAGTGTCATGTTCGGGCTTGACCCGGACATATTTTTGCCGCTACCAGCCCCCGCTGGCTCCGCCGCCTCCAAAGCCTCCGCCGTGGCCGCCAAAGCCTCCGCCGCCAAAGCCGCTTGAACCGCCGCCGTGGCCGCCAAAGAAAATGTCGTCAAAGCCGCTAGACCTTCTCTTGCCCTTGCGCCTGATGAACCAAGAAGCCCAGGGAAGCCAGCTTAGGGCGCTGAACTTTTGGGCCAAGCCGCCCGAGAACATTATGAACCAAACGACCCAGAAAATTCCCATGATGAGGGCGGCGAGCCAATCGTTGTCGTCATCGTCCTCAAAGGCAATCTTGTTTCCTTCGGCGTCGCGGGCCACTACGCCCGCTATGGCTTTCACTCCAAGAATTATTCCGCCGGAATAATTGTCCTTTTGGAACTCGGGAGCGATTATGTTTCTGATTATCATTCCGCACTTGGCGTCGGTGAGGTCGCCTTCGGCCCCGTAACCAGTTTCAATGCGAATCTTTCTTTCTTTGTAAGCGACCAAAAGCAAAACGCCCTTGTTGTCTTCGCTTTCGCCAAGCTGCCATTGACGGGCCGCTTGTATCGCGTATTCTTCCAGCGGAACGCCTCCCAGCGTGGGAACGGTGTACACGACAATTTGCGCGGTTGAGTTTTGGTCGATTTTCAAAAGATATTCTTCCAACTCCTGTCGGCGCGACTCCGACATGATGCCCGCAGTGTCCATGACAGGACTGGTCAACTCCGGAATCGACACCGCAAAAAGAGAAAGGGAACAAAGGAGAAGCGCAAAAAGCGCGGACAAGAATTTTTTCATCGCTCTAAAATTACAACTCCATCGTCAAGCTCGTCGGGATTGTCGTCCTTGTCGGCCGGAAAGTATTGCGCCAAAAGCTCGCCGCACTTTTCGACGGCGTCGCAAAAAGCGGTCTCGGCGTTGTTCTTCGCGATTTCTTCCGAAAGCGAATTGACAATCAACTGCCACAAGTCGGGCCCGATTTTTTTTGCGATGCCTTCGTCTGCAAGAATTCGCGCCTGCCGTTCCAAGTAGGAGACAAAAATCAAAATGCCGGTCCTGTCCCGCGTCGAGCATACACCCAACTCGCAAAAGGCCCGCATGGCCCTGTCGCTCACCGCCTTGTTTCTAAAGGCGCGGGGAATTACCATTCTGTCCAGCGCGGGAATCAAGTTGAACAAGCCGAACAAAACTAGAATCAAGAAAAAGCTTGTAAAAACAAAAATCGCGGGAAGATACCATTCAGGAGCGGTCCAATTGAGCGACTCGTAAAAGGCGCGGATCCGTTCCGAAAAAGGAAGCATGCAAATTGTCGCGGCCAAAGAAACGATGACAGCGGCAAAGAGTTCCCAAAAGGAATAGTCGTTGCTTTCGGCCGACACGGCCACAACGATCTCGCCGGAGCTTTTGCTTTCGGCGTCCTTAACCTTTTGGCTGACCCGCTCCAAGGCCTCTTTGGACAAATTAAATTTTTTGACAAGAGTCTTGGAGTTCACTAAAACTCAACCTTGGGAGCGGACTGCGCTTCCTGACTGGCGGCGAACTGGGGCCGCTTTTCAAAGCCGTTTTGGTTGGCGACTATGCTTTGCGGAAATTTTCTGATGAAGGTGTTGTAAATCTGAACCGACTTGTTGTAGTCCTGGCGAGCGACCGCGATGCGGTTTTCGGTTCCTTCCAGCTGGTCTTGCAGGGCCAAGAAATTTTCGTTGGCCTTAAGCTCGGGGTAATTTTCGGCAACGGCCAAAAGGCTGCGAACGCCGGCAGTCAAAGCGTTTTGGGTCTTTTGAAAATTTTCCATTTCTTGGGCGTTTTGGGGAACTCCCGCTCCTCCCAAAGACTCCGCGGCGGCGCGCGCTTGCGTCACTTGGACAAAGGTTTCTTTTTCGTGCGAGGCGTAGCCCTTTACAGTTGCCACAAGGTTTGGAATCAAGTCCACGCGGCGCTGGTACTGGTTTTGCACTTGCGCCCATTGGGCCTCGACGTTTTCGTCATACGTTACGATAGTGTTATAGTTTCCGACAAAAAAACGGTAAACGCTCATCGCGCAAAAGGCGACAACCGCCACGACAATCAATATAGTTTTAGTTGAACTTTTCATACCCTATAAGATATTGCTTTTTTCGCTTTGCGTCAATCAAAAAAGACGCGTTAGGCTCCGCGGGCGCAGTCGCGGCCGTGGGACTTGGCGCTGTACAAGGCGGCGTCGGTGATTTTTATCATGGTTTCAAAGTTGTAGTCGTTTTTCTCTCGCGGGAAAGAGGCGTAGCCAATGCTGATGGTGACGATGCCCCTGTTCGGTCCGTCGATGTTAAAAAGGATTCTAAGGTCGCGGATGGCCTGCAGCAATTCTTCGGCGCAAGACGCCAATTCCATATAATCCATTGACCAGCAAAGGCCGCAAAATTCCTCGCCGCCATAGCGGAAAAATTTCATCTTATGCTTCTCGCCAAATTCGTTGAAGCACTTTCCGACAAGGCCCAAGCAAATGTCGCCGGCGCGGTGTCCGTAATGGTCGTTGTATTTTTTAAAGTCGTCGATGTCAATCATGAACATTCCGGTTGGCCGCATCAAAAGGCTTTCGTTGCCGCGCTGCAAATACTCAAACAATTTTCGGCGGTTGGCCAGCTTTGTAAGAGAGTCCGTGTTGCGCTCGTAAGTCAAAACCCGCTCGGTGTCATAACCTCTTAGGCGGCTTCTGCGAACGCTGAATCCCATCATCATTCCCGCAAAATAATAAACCGCAAGGTTGACTATGTCTTGGCTAAAAATATGGGAGCTTTTTTTGCTATAAGAAATATAAAGGGCGACGGAAAGGGCCGCGGTTGTAAAAATGTTCACCCTATAGCTTCTGTCCAAAAGCAAAATAGGAATTATAAAAATGACGCAAACGACAGACACGTATTCCTGCTTAAAATCGTTCGCGTAGCTGACAAAAAGGGCAAAGGCCAAATAAAGCGTGAAAAACAGATAGACGAAAAAGACCGCGCAACGCTTAAAAAATTTCTTGGAAAAACAAAAAACGGCTAAATAAAGCAGATTTAAGACAAAAAATAAAATGTAAACCTTTTTTAGAACAATTCCGTAAGACAGCCTGAACGAAATGACAGTCAAACCGCCCACAATTATTCCCAAAATGGCGCTTACCACCGGAATGACGGCCGAAGAAAAATCCTCCACCGCCTGGAGATTGTTTTTAAAGAGTTCTTTTTCGCCTGTCAAAAAAAAGCGCTTGATAAACTGCATCACAAACCTTGCCTATAATAATAGCCTAAAAAAGCCTTTTTGTAAATCTTTTTGATAAATTTTGGGGAACGGCAAGGGCAAAAATCAATGTTTTGGAAGAATTTTCGGGAAATTTCGCGAATTTTCGCTGTTTTTTTTTCTATAAAATAAATTATCGTTTTTTTTCGCAAAATGGATTGTGTTTATTTAAAATATGCTCTATAATGTAATTTATAACAAAAATGGAAGACAATAAAACAAACATCTTCAAGCCAAAAATCTTTTCGGCCTCGGTCAAAGATTCTGGCATGAATGACTTTATTTTTTTAACTGACCTCAAGCAAGACACTTGTTCCGTAAGCGACGAGTGCGTCAAGCACATTAAAATTCCTTCGTCGAATTTTTCAAACGCGATCAAAACAGTTTCGTCAATCGTTCATCCTGACGACAGCGCCCTTTTGTCTGACTGCTTTAGAAAATTAAGGAACGGCGAAACATCCTCAAACGATTTTATCGTTGAATGCCGCTTTGCCACTCCCGACGGAAACTTTGTTCCGGTCGCGATCCGAGCCAAGTACATTCCAGCCCTCAACATTTTGACGGGAACAATCAAGCTTAAGAGCAGCAAGCGCGACGACATAACCGGCCTTCCCTTGGAAGCCAAAATGATTTCTGACTACAACGCTGTTCGCCGCCAACAAGGAAGCGTGTCCGGCTTTATCTTGGCCATCCGCATCGAAGGCTTGGAGCACATCAACTCCAACTTTGGCCTTGAAGTCGGCGACAACATTTTTAACATCGTGGCCAAGGCTTGCGTCGACGCCCAAATCGAAAACACCCGCGCCTACAGAATAAGCGGAAACAAAATAGCGATGCTCAATGTCGGAGGCGGAACGGCCACCGACGCGCAGGGCATTTACCAAGCGCTCAAGCGCCGAATCGGCGACATCGAGTTTGACTTGGACTATTCTGTAGTCTTTACAATTTCCGCCGGAATCGTGGCCTTTATCAACGACATGAGCGAGCTCAAGGACTTGATAAAGAAAGCGGACTTCTCCCTCTCGATGGGAAAGAAAAACGGCAAGAACAATTTGTACTTCTTTAACAATTCGGAATATTCAAAGCACATCAACCGCTTGGACTTGCACGAAAAGCTTCGCGAATCCGTCAAGGACAACTTTAGGGGCTTTGAGATTTACTACCAGCCAGTCATTGACGCGACGGAATTTGACCCCAAGACCGGCGGACAAAAAGTTCACGTAATCGGCGCCGAGGCCCTTTTGCGCTGGGGTCCGCCCAACTCAGAAAAAATTCCGGCTAACCAAGTCATTCCTGTTTTGGAAGAAACCGGCCTTATGGCTCCCGTAGGCCGCTGGATTTTGATGAAAGCCTTCAACCAGTGCCACATTTGGAACCAGTTTGACAAGAACTTCCACATGAGCGTGAACCTTTCTTACGTTCAGCTTGAACGCAGCGACATCCTTTTTGACGTTCAGTGCGCGCTCGAAAAGACAAAGGTCAACCCGGAGAACATCACGCTCGAAATTACCGAGAGCGGCTACATCGACCACGACGAGCTGCAGCGCCTCTTTGACGAATTGCACAAGCTTAGAATCAACATTGACATAGACGACTTTGGAACAGGCTACTCAAACTTGCGCTACATACAAAACTTGCACGCCAACACGCTCAAGTTGGACTACTCTTTTGTTCAAAAGGCTGTAAAGGGAAAAGACGGCGACAGCGAGAGGCGCGTAATTGAGCACATCATCAACATGGCCCATGACTTGGGAATGAAGGTTTGCCTTGAAGGAATAGAGTCCGAAAACGACGTGGAGATTCTTTCCAAGCTCAGGCCGGACAAGTTCCAAGGCTTCTTCTTTGGAAAGCCTGTTTCGTCATACGCTTTCTTGGACAAGAACAAGCAGTACTTTAGGGACAACGCTCCGCAACAAAGCGGAGAGCCCGAAGAAATTTCATAAAGGAAATAATTTACTTGCGCTCTCACGAGCGCTGTCATTCCCGCGCTCCGACGCGGGAATCTTTTTTTAAGCCCTGTGGCGTTCAATCGTGCGGGTGTTGTTTGCTACGATGTAGCAGCCGAACATTACCGTGGCCGCGTCAAAGAGCGCCGAGAATGAGCCGATGATTACGGCGGCCGGCTTCAAGAGCAAGTAGCCGGTTTCCATTCCGCGTCCAAAAATCGAACACAAGATTGTAAGCGTTACAAAGGTTCCGCCTACAGGAAGATTTCCCATTACAAATGAAAGCAAGAAGGCCGTCATAGAAATCGCCAGCATGTCAAAGAACTCGATGTTCAATGTTGAGTAGGATCTCCAGATTACGACAAAGCTGATTATCGAAACCAAAGCCGTTCCGCCGCGCGCGAAAATCGAAAAGAGCGGAAAGGCAAAGCCGTTGACCCGCTGGCGGATTCCCAAAGTTTCTTTTCCCAAGCGGATTTCGATTGGAAGCGCCAAGTTGGTGTCGCCCGAAAGGAAGGCAACCAAAAACGGCGGGATCGAAGCGCGCAAAACCTTAAGGGGCTTTCCGTTGCGGCAAATCGAAACGACCAAAAGGGGATATATAACGCCGACCAAAATCACAAAGTCAATCGCAAGCATTACAATCAAGGGCGTAAAGACTCCGCTCTTCAAAACGTCGCGGAACTGGATGGCCCAGCTGCACATTACAAAGACGATTCCCGCCGAGAACAGTTCCGTAAAAATTACCGTAACGTTGTAGAACAATTCGCTAAGGGCGTCTGCCAAAGAAAGAACTGGCTTGATGTTGGAATGTTCCATGCAGCAGCCGATTCCGATGATGACGGCAAAGAGAAAGGCCGGAAGCAAGAAGGAGCCCTGGGTCAAAGACTCAAAGGCGGAATTGGGGAAAATCATCCGGCAAAATTCTTTTAGGTTGAGCGTGGACAATTCCACCGCGCGCTCTGTTGTGATCGGAATGCGGGGAAGGCGGACGATTACGATGGAAATGAATCCAAGCGCGGTAAGCAAAAGTGACGAAAGCGCGATCACGCCAAAAGTCCAAAGGGAGGCGCGGACTAGCAAGCCGTCCTCGCGCATTCTGACCACAGCCATAATGCCGGAAAAAAACAAGAGCGGCAAAAGGGTGTAGCGCCCGATGCGAACGATTATGTCCGTAATGAACGAAAGAGCGGCCGCTCCCTGCAAAGAGTCAAGCGGCAAAATCAAGGCGGCGGCCAAGCCCAGCGCGGCGCCGATCAAATATTTTAACCAAAGTTTCATGCCGTCTATTGTAGCGCAAAACGCATTTTTATGCTATTGCCAGTAGCCCGCGCGAGCGGGCAATAGATATTTCCACTAGCAAAACCACGCGAAGCGTGGTATAATGATAGATATGAGCAAAACAATTTTGATTGCGGGCAAAAACCTGCCCGACGGCGCCGACTTTGTGGACGGAGCCGAAGTAAAAATGAGAAGCGTGGCCGTCACGGCGCCCAAAGGCTCCAAGCCCGCGTCAACCCCAAACACCAGCGCCTTTGAATGGACAAGAACATCGCCCATAAGCGCCCGTTCCTTGGTTTTGGACGCGGAGACCGAATTTGGAAAAATCGACGAAGCGGTCTTGTATTTTGACGAAGGCTACTACGCCACAAAATTCAACTTGCTCACTCCGCAAGAATGTTCTGAAAGCATTGACGAAATGATTTTGGGCTACCAATACTTGGTCTTGGAAATTCTTGGCCGCTACGAAAAAAAATACAGCATGGGAAGCGGCTTGGAAGAAGAAAAAGCGGCCGCGCCAAAGCTTGCCTTTTTGATAAAGACTTGCGCCAGCGAATGCGACGTAAGCAAAAACGGAGCGCTTAGGGCTTCCACACCGATGGCATCCGGACCATTCGTCGCGGCGGCCGCGGCTGCCTTCAAAGCCTTTGCTGAAAACATCGCCGCGATTTACGGAGGCCGCGAATACGTAACGGTATTGCTGGCCCAAGGCGACCAAAACATTGAGGTTGCCAAGCGCGACCGAACACTAAGCGAATGGATTTGTTCCTACATGGACGAAGTTGACAAGCTTAAGAGCAAACTTTCGCTAAAGCAAAGCATGAACTGGATCAAGGCCGGAGCAAAGGGTCCCGGCTTTGCGCTTTTCCGCTAAAAAAAAAGGAGCGCGCGATGGAAGACATTATCGAAGAAATTTTTGAAGACAGTTTTATTTGGTCCTCTTGCGCGAAGATTTTCCTTAGCGCGCTTTTTGGAATCGTTTTGGGAATCGAGCGCCGCAACCACTTGCACGCCATCGGAATCCGCACAATGCTCTTGATAACCACTTCCTGCGCCTTGCTGGGAATTCTTTCCCATTACGGCGCGGAAAATCCCGCCGAGGCTTTGGGCGACCCGACGCGCATCGCCGCCGGCGTTGTCACCGGCATCGGATTTTTGGGCGGCGGCGTAATCATGCACCAAGGCCTTAACATCAAGGGCATCACCACGGCGGCGATTATTTGGACTGCGGCGGCGCTGGGCCTTTCGGTAGGCTACGGCCTTTACGTTCCGTCAATCGTTCTCTTCGCGCTGATTTTAGTCACCCTTCCAATTTTTAAGAGAATCGAAAAAGCCTTCTTCCCAGCGTCAAAAATCAAAACGATAAACTTGACTTACGCCGACGACGACGCTGACATCGCCGACATAAAGAATGTTTTGGAATCAAACGGAATCATCATCCGCGACGTAAACTATTCCAACTCTTTTGAAGACGAAAAATTTAAAGTTGAAATTTTGGCGAACGCGGGCGACGTTGACTTTAACGCGCTCGGAAAAAAACTAAAGAAAACAGGCAACCTTGTAAAGTTTTCGTTTCAGTAGGAACGGTCAAGCGCGAATAAGCGTGGTCAATTGGGCGGAGTTCCTCCCGGTTGGCCGCCGCCGCTTGTCGCGTCGCTCTTTGTATAAACCAACGAACCTGTAGAAGTTGAAACGCCGCTTATCGTTGCGCTGCCGCCGCTTACTGTCGGGAGCGTTGTGTACAAGCCGTTAAACTTTGTTCCGCCGCTCGCAGTCACGCCCGAGCAAAGGCTATAGCTTGTTCCAGCCGCGATGCTTGACGAAGAAAAAACCGCGATAAGATTTGAAGACATAGAATTGTATATGGCAGACGGAATCTCAAAAGCAAAGGCTGCGGCTCCGCTCGAGTCCTTTAGCGCGAATGTCGTTCCAACAGAGCCAAGATAGTTTCCGCTCACGACAATGACGCTTTGGCCGCAAGCGCTCGCGGTTGGCGCCGAGTAGTTGCTTGTTCCGATTCCGATTAGAGTTCCGCCTGTAATCGCAAATGTGTTTTGGTCGCAGTCAAAGGCGCACTCCGGCGTTGTGGCCGTGAGCGCGACAATCGTTCCGCCGCTAATCGTAAGAGTTCCGTTGGAGTCGATGCAATCGTTTGCGCTTGAATAGGCATAAATCGTTCCATCTGAAATTTCTATCGCGCCGCTGCTTGCGTTAATGCAGTCGTCGGTCGTAGTGATGTTCAGCGTTCCGCCTGTAATCGTCACGCCGGCCTTGCCTTCGATTCCTTCCGGCGAACACTTTATTTTTTCCGAAACAGTTTCGCCGTCAGCGTCAGTGAACGAAGAGGCGGTCGAGGCTTCTTCTTTTGGCGTTCCGTAAGTGACGATGTTTATTTTTCCGCCGCTGATTGTGACGACGGGGTTTACCGTGCAAGTCGGGCTTGCGGAAGCGTCGTCAGAATCCCATTTTGCGGTGATGCCTTTGCTCACGGTTTTTATGTTGACCGCGCCGCCTGTCATATTGAAATATCCAAGTCCGTCTGTGTCGCCGGTGTCGTCGCCTTCAACCACGATGCCGCGGCTTTCGTTGTTGGTATGAGCTCCGCTTCCGTAAACGATTGCCGTTCCGCCAAACATGTTAAATGCATTCTTGCATTGAAAGCCGTTCCGCCCTGTAGAATTGACTGTGACAACGCCGCCGTAAAAATTGATTTTATCGCTGGCATAAATTCCGTGCTTGTAGTTCTCTGTCACGGTGAGCGTAGCTTCGCTTGCGCCGGTGGAGGCGCTTATATTAAGGCTGCCCTTGACGTGAAAGGTTCCTTTTGACTCGCTTGCGTTTTCAATATAACCCGCAACAGTCGAATGTTCGGCGCTGTAAGCCTTTCCGTATTTTCTTCCATCGGTGAGCGCGTTTGCGCCGCTAAGGACAAGGTAGACCGTTCCTTTTTTGTCGAACTCAACGCAGGGGTAATTTCCGCTCGCGATCGAGACGCCGTTCATATAAATGCCGATGACGGAATCCTTTTTGTTGGCGAAAAACATTTCGCCGGAGGAAAGCGTTCCCGACAAAACGAATTGCAGCGGGTCGGTCGTGCCTGACGTGTTAATTTTTATGTAGCCGGAATCGTTGTAAATAGTAACATTTGTCACGACGGCGGAAGGATTCGCGCTGTCGGTTGAAATTACGTTCCAAGCTGAATTGTCTGTCGAATATTTGGAATTGGTCAAATCGATGTAAACTGTTTGCGTCCAAGCCACGGCGGCAAGAGTGGCGTTCTCGCCGTAGTCAACATTCAGCGTTGTAGAAGTGGTGGGAGCGGCGGCGGAATTTCCATCTTGCGTTCCGCCCGTGGGATTTCCATTCGGAAAACCAGTTGGCGTTCCATACCAATAAGAAGAAGTATTGCTTGAATTAGAGCAAGAGCAGAGCAATGCGGCAAAAACCACAAGCACGGCTCCAAGAAAAGAATAGCGTTTGTTCATAAAACTCCCTCCGAAGAAGTTATCTTATAAACATTTTTAACTGCGTTTAGTTACGATAACATGGAATTTTAATTTTGTCAAATTTTTTTGACGCCGCCCAGTCGATTTTTTTTACAAAATATAGTATCCTTTGCTTATGGCAAAAAGCCCAGAGCAAATTCTAAAAAGCGTTTTTGGCTACGACAAATTCAGGCCGGGGCAAAGGGAAATTATCGACAACGTTTTGTCGGGCCGCGACACGCTGGCGGTGATGCCAACCGGCGGCGGAAAGTCTTTGTGCTACCAAATCCCCGCGCTGATTTTTGAAGGCATCACGGTCGTAGTGTCGCCGCTCATCTCGCTTATGCAAGACCAGGTGGGCGCGCTTTTGGAAAACGGCGTCGACGCTGCCTTTTTAAATTCCACCCTGACTTTGGAAGAATACAAAAAAACAGTCCGCGCGATAAAGAGCGGCGAGACAAAGCTTCTTTACGTTTCGCCTGAGGGCTTGGCAACCGAGCGCGTCAAAAGCATTTTGAGCGAAGCCGACGTTCCTGTAAGCTGCGTGACGATTGACGAGGCGCATTGCATAAGCGAATGGGGCCACGACTTTAGGCCCGACTACATGGAAATCGCGGCCTTTAGGAACAGGTTTAAGGACGCGGTTTGCCTCGCCTTGACCGCCACGGCGACAAAGCAAGTCCAGGCCGACATCGTTAAAAATTTAAAGTTGAAGAAGCCGGCGGTCCTTGTTTCAAGCTTTAACCGCGCGAACATTTTTTTGAACGTTCAGCCCAGGACGGACGGCATTGGGCAAATCGTGGATTTTTTGCAGGAGCATAAAGAGCAAAGCGGAATCGTTTACTGCCTTTCGCGCAAAGAAGTTGACTCCATCACAAAGGAACTGCAAGCGCGGGGAATAAGCGCGATGGCCTACCATGCGGGCCTCAGCGACGAGGAGCGGGCCGACCACCAAAACAAATTCATCAAAAGCCAAGTTGACGTAATCGTGGCCACGGTCGCTTTTGGAATGGGAATCAACAAGCCCGACGTGCGTTTTGTCATTCACTACGCGCTTCCAAAATCTATCGAAGAGTATTACCAAGAAATCGGACGCGCGGGCCGCGACGGACTTGCAAGCGAGGCGCTCTTGCTTTACAGCGCGGGCGACATTCACCGCATAAGGTTTTTCTTTAAGGATAAAAGCGACGACGAATCATTCAAGGCCGAAAAACTTTTGCAGGCGATGATAGACTACGCGCAATGCCGAACTTGCCGCCGCAAATTTTTACTGAACTATTTTGGGGAAGAATACACGCCGCCCACGGATGGCCATAACCAAAACGGAACGCAAGACCAAAATGCCGCGCCCTGCTGCGACATTTGCGAATCCGGCGGCCTTCCGCTAAAAGACGTGACTGTGCCCGCGCAAAAATTTTTGTCTTGCGTCTACCGCGTGGACCAACGCTTTGGCGCGACCCACATCATCGACATTTTGCTTGGTTCCCGCAACGAAAAAATAAAAAAATTCAACCATAATTTTTTAAGCACGTGGGGAATCGGAACGGAACTTTCAAAGCAGGCTTGGTTCGAGCTTGTGGACGCGATGCAAAGCGCGGGACTGATCGACCGCGTCGGCGAATACAACATCGTAAAAGTCACTTCGCTTGGGAGGGAACTATTGCAAAACCGCGACAAGATAGAACTTCCAGTGCGAATAAACTTTGACCAACAAAAGAAGGCTTCGCTCGCGCTTCCAAAAAAGAAAGCGGTTCTCCACAAAAAGGCCGAGTTAAAAGACGACGCGCAAACGCAAGAATTTTTTGACCGCCTAAAGGCTTGGCGGAAAAAACTTGCGGAAGAAGAAAACGTTCCTCCATACTTTATATTCAACGACAAAACATTGATCGAGATTGCCAACCAAAAGCCGTCAGACGCGCGCGGCCTCTTGTCGATAAGCGGCATCGGCGAGTTAAAGGCAAAGAAATTTGGCGAGGATATTTTGCGAATCATCGACAGCGCTTAATGGTTAAAGCAAACCTTGAACGAAAGAAAAACAATTAACGAAAGAGCCGCGAAAGCGACCGGGAGTAATAATGCAAAAGATTTTTTATGACACGCGAATGCTGGACAAAGCCGCGCGCGACGCTTACGGCTTGACAGAAGACATAATGATGGAAAATGCCTCCGCCGCCCTTGAGCGCGAAGGAAGCAGCCACTTTTTTAGTCCGGACAACAAATACATAAACCGCCCTTGCGTTTTGATTTTAGCGGGCGGCGGAAACAACGGCGCCGACGGATACGCTTTGGCGCGCAGGATCGTTCAGCATAAAATCGACGTGGCCGTCTGCCAAGTCTACGAACCAAAAAGCGACATATGCGTTTTGCAAGCCGAGCGGGCAAAGAAAGCCGGCGTAATTTTTATCAACCCCTACGACTTGGACGACTTTATCGAACGCGCCTCATTTGACCTTACCGTGGTTTACGACTGCATTTTTGGAAGCGGCTTCCACGGAACGCTTGACGCGATGACCACCGCCGTCATCGAAAGCGCAAACAAAATTGATACCGCCTATAAAATCGCCTGCGACATTCCGACGGGCGCAAACCAAGATTGTTCGCAAGGCCAAAATGCGGCGGCCTTCCGCGCCGACACAACCGTAACGATGGGCGCGCTAAAGCTGACGCTTTATTCCGACACGGCAAAGGACGCTTGCGGAAAAATCATCGTGGCCGACCTTGGCGTAAGCCGCAGCAATTTTGAAAGCGCCATGCAAGCCCAAAACTCAGCCGCCATTCTCCCTTGCGCAGAGCTTTTGGAAGAGAGCGACGCGCGCCTTCCCTTACGCGGCAAAAAGCAAAATTCCAACAAGGGAACTTACGGCCACACCGCGATCTTTGCCGGAACAAAGCCCGGGGCCGCCGTCATCGCGGGCCACGCCGCGCTAAAGTTTGGAAGCGGACTTGCAAGCCTAGTTCCAATTGCGGAACAAAAAATCAATTTTGAAAATGTCGCGGACTTTGAGCTTATGGTAGCAGACACAGTTCCGCAAAACGCGACGGCGCTTGTGGCGGGCCCTGGCCTTGGCCGCCCCGACGATTTTGGTCTTGCAAGCAATTGCCCGCAAAACCAAGAGACGGCGGCCTCCACCGTTTGCGGGCTTGCGTCCGTTCCGCAGCCGCTTGTCCTTGACGCGGACATCTTTTACTGGCCGCAAATAAAAGACTTGCTCGCCGCAAAGAAAAACGTTGTCCTAACGCCGCACCCAAAAGAGTTCGCGGCGCTGCTAAAAAATTTAGGCATGGGTGATTATACTGTCGCGCAAGTAGTGGCGCGCCGTTTTGAATTGGTTCAGGAATTTTGCCGCGCCTACACGGACTGCGTTCTTGTTCTAAAAGGCTCCAACGTTTTGATTGCCAGCAAATTGCAGGGCGAACAAGAGCCGCGCGTTTACATAAACGCTCTCGGAACAAGCGCCTTGGCCAAGGGTGGAAGCGGCGACGTTCTGGCAGGAATGACTGCCGCGCTTTTGGCGCAGGGCTACCTTCCGCTAGAAGCCGCCGTCACCGCATCCATCGCGCACGCAAGCGCAAGCCATGCCTTTGACGGAAAGGACTACGCGCTCACGCCGTTTGAGTTGATGGAAGCGCTCTGAATCGCAGCCTTAATGGTTTCTATAGCCAACAGATAAGTCAAACCAGCGCCAGGAATTTTTTTAAAGCCATATCGTTCGTAAAAAGATTTTGGGGTTTCCTTTGCGTCAACTATGACAAAATAAAGGCCAGCCACATCCGAAACTTGAACGGCCTTTATGAACGCCTGGGACAAAAGCCACTTTCCAACGCCTTTGCCTTGAACAGATTGGTTTACAGCAAGCCTAGCTATTCTCAATGCGGGAATGGGATATTTTGGCAACTTCTTTTTCGAATCCTCAGGAATTTTCTCAAAAGCGATTTGAGCGGTCGCAAGAGTAAAATATCCAACTATATTTTTATCATTGTTCAGCGCGACAAAAGTCTTTCCAATTCCAAGCGTGTCATTTTTCGCCGCATACCTCGAAAGAAACTCATTTAACGCGGCGACTCCACAATCAAAATTCTTTAGGAAAGCTTTTTGGACTTTTTTTATTGAAACAAGAGTTAAATTTTGTTTCATCGGAACAAGCTCTTCAAAGCAGCGTTTGGCTTAGGCGGGTTTTCAAGCGCGGACATAACAAGATTGCGGCTCTTGTCAGACAAAAGCAAAGTGCCATTTTCGGCCAAATCTATTTGCGCTTGCCTCAAAGAGGAAGTGAGAATATATGAAGAAAGCGTAAGATTCTTTAAACCAGCCGCTTTTTCAAGAATTGACTTCTGTTTTGCGTTCGCCCTAAAGTCAATTCTTTGCGATTTCACAGCCACTGCCATAAAAAACCTCCGCATATATAATAGCACAATGTACGCAATTTGTCCACACATTTTTTTCGTGCAATGTAGAATATTAGTTGAACGCCAATTGAAGCTGTCTTACAAGCAGTAACGAATAATAATATCTTTTTTTAGCTTTCCTAATGAAACCTGATTTATGTCGCAGTCTTTTTCGGGGAACAGAACCCTGTCCAAAGAAACAGCGGGAAGCAAATCCGAAGCGTTTCTTGATTTTCCAGCAAGAAGTCTATTGATTTCTTCTTTTTTTGCTTTCCAATAGTATTTTGCCTTTTTGAACAAATCCACTGCTTGGTCTGCATGAAGTTGATAACGCTCTTTTAATTTGAATGTTTCTATGTTGTTTTTGGCTCGGCTCACGAGCGGTTTTGATGCTGATTTTTGCGGAACAAAGTCGATTTCAATATTGGTTTCATCAAAGTAATCAGCGGTTTCTTTTAGTTTGACACAAAATTTCATAATTGAATCAAAATCGTGGAAGTATGGATGTATATGAGGAATTTTCATAAAATCAACATTTTTCTTCAATCGCTCATTGCACGAAATGCACGATGGTATTAAATTATATAAACACAATTGAAACTCAGAATGGGGGGACTTGCAAAAATAATGGTCAATGTCTGGACGCAACACGCCTTTTGGTTTTTCATCATCTGAAAAAACAGTCGAAATGTAATTTATGTTGCAATATGGGCAAACTTTTACTCCCACAGTTTTTGTGAACTCATAAGCGGCGTTTTTATCTTTTGAAAACTGTTTATAATTTTCGAAATCATCTAAAATTTTTGAGGCTCTCTTTATTTGCTCATCGCTCAGTTTTATTCTCTTCATACTTTCTTTCCCACATATCACACAAAAGCTTCCTAAGCAAGTCATCGCCTACTAGTCCTATCATTTGCTTGCATCCTACCAGATTTGTCGATAAAATCGTTTCACCAGGCTGCAATTTTCGTATTACGCCTCTAATTTTTTCACTGGCAAATTCACCGATTGTTTCGTTCATAAAGAAATTTGCAGTAAAAAGCTCCCCGATGTTGCCGGCAAAAACGTTTTTATCTTTTTGTACCTGTTTTGTCGTTCCATCTTCTTGTCGCTCCAAATAAATGATGTTGTCATTTGTAACATCAGATAATATAAACGGAGAATGTGTAGAGATTACGAATGAAATTTTTCTGTCCACAAAGTCATTTTGCTTTCTTAAGATTTTCTTAACCATTACAAATGACTTCAAGAAATCATTTAAAAAACATCTGCACCATTCTGGATGCAAATGAGTCTCCGGCTCGTCAATGCAGCAAATACAAGCATTTTGATTTTTGAGAACATTAAAAAGCTGATGACGATATTTAATCTCTTGCAGTTCGCCAGAGCTTAGATCATCTATATGCCTTTCGCTATTTTCGAACTTGAAGTAACCGTCATAAAACAAAAGCGAATCTAACGATATATCAGTTTCCCAAAAACTGTATTTATCCTTTAAAATGTTCTTGTAGATTTTTTCGAGCTTTTCAACAGAGTTCTTGACATTCTTAAAGCTCTTTACAATATGTTTCTTTTCAAAAATTCCTTCTTCCAATTTCAAGCGTTGTTCGTTAATTTTTTTAGGGATAGCTAAAACCGTGTCAAAATGGCCAAAGAATGATCCGCTTTCATAAGCTTCAATATTTTTATTAAAGTCAGAAAAGATTTTATCTCTAAACTCTTTATTTGACAAAGCATATAAAGCAAAATACTTATCTTCAAATTCAGAGTCTTTAATATCTTTCAAGAGTTCAGACTCATCATCAAATCTTATTTTTGAAACAAGGTCATCAAAGTTCCAAACTTTTACTCTAAAATGCGAAAACAGCTTGTCTGTCTTATGCAGTATTCCATTAAATAGCTCAGGATTATCAGCATAATACTCAACCATGTTTCGCAATTTAAAGTCGTCGCCTCGTATTTTGACAGCAAAAGGATTTTTATATTCCGCATCATTTTTTAATATATTGTTGTCTTTTACAGGTCGCGTTTTTTCATTCAGTTTTATCGTGATTTCTTCTGTCGAATAAAAGTTTTCATTTTTGTCTTTGTAAACTCGGACAATATTTTCATCATTCTTTTGCAGCGCTTCGAGCAGGGTGGACTTGCCGCAACCATTTTTGCCACATACGACGGTAAGATTTATATTATGGTCTTTGAACAAATCAACAGAATCTTCTTTTTTTTCAATCGCTAACGAAATATGGCCAGTTTTTCCATTTTCTTTGCAGGAAATCTTGTACTCCGGACAAAAGCAAAAGCCCTGATTCTTGAATATCTTGTAATCTCTTATATAGACATAAACCAGTTCAAGATTAATACTTTTTTTCTTCATATCAATAAAACATAAAAGAATAAATGGCTTGTCAACGCTGATTGACAAGCCATTTTCTACTTACCGCTAACGCTCGCCAGCCACCACAGTACGCACAACACGAAAGCCTAAGGGGACAAAGTCGCAGCTGCTGGCGTCGTAGCGGTAATCGCTGTACACCTCGCAGTACCCGGCGCCGTCGTCGTAGCTCCCGCCACAGAAATAGCGACTGTCCCCAGGGTAACTAAAGTGCGCATCAGATTGAGCATCCCAAACCCATTCCCAAACATTACCGCTCATGTCATAAAGGCCGTAACCGTTGGGCCTTTTTTGCGCAACTGGATGAGTTTTATCTCCGCTATTGCCATTATACCAACCAACAGCGTCAAGATTGTTGCTTCCTGAATACTTGAAGTTCTGCCCGCCGTTTGCAGCAAACACCCATTCCGCCTCTGTAGGAAGTCTAAAACCGTTAGCCTTTTCATCCATAATGATTTCTCGCTTTATACTTTTGCCCTCATGAGGCGTATAACCCCAATTTGTGACATCAGGCCCGTATACATAATACACAGGATCATAGCCACATTTCTGACTCAACACGTTGCAAAAGTATATAGCATCATTCCAAGAAATATCTTCCACAGGATTATTCGCCCCCTTATTTTTGCTGGGGTTTTCGCCCATCACCATTTGATATAATTTTTGCGTAACCTCTGTAGACATCATTTTGATGTTTTTGCCTGGAATTTTCACCATAAGTTTTGACACATAGCTTATAAACTCTTGATCTTCCGCATACTTTTTTTCCGCGTCAGACTTGCACATCCCCTCTGCCATATACTTCTCGACAGGATATTTTTTTGGCTCAAACATTGCCTTTTCTTTTTCTTCCGCGCCGGCAAAAATCCGCAAGTCATACGCGGGCTCCATTTTGCCCGACACATCTTTTGATAAAGCGCCAGAATATAAAAGCTTTGAGGTTTTAGCATTAATCACGCGAACTTTGCTATAGTTAACATTATAAACGCTTGGGTTTTCATCGCCCGCAGCGCTAAGCGCATAGTCGATTTCCAAATGGCAAATAGGCTCGTTTCCGCCCAAAAGTCCGCTGAACTTTTCAACATTGCGCTGGTATTCTTCCACAACGACGTCATTCAATTCGCTTTTCATGTCAGGCGCTTTTTTTCCGCTAAGAGCCTCATACGGCAAGATATAGTCAAATTTAAAACTTTCAAAGCCACGTTCATATAAAGCGATTTTTGCGTTCCAACCGCTTTTGTCTCCGTCATACGAACCGTACTCTACTTTTAGCTCACCAGCCTTGCTGCTGGCGGTTCTCAAAACAGACAAAGCCTTTTGGTCTGCGCGAATCTCCGCCAACAAAGCGTTGTCCAATGTGCGAGAACCTGCCTTGACGACATCGCAGTCAGCAAAGAACTTGTTTGTCAAGTCTTGATAAGCTTTTACAACTCTTCTTTCCCTGCGCTCTTTGGCTTCGTCAGTAGGCTGGCCGTCATTGCCAAGCTCAACAACACTCCACTCCTTTTCCATTATAAGTTTTTCTTCATTTGCACGGTCTCTTTGCAACTGCTCAAAAAGTTCTTGGCAGCGAGCCTCAACGTCTTTTCTAAGAGCGACAAGAGCTTTTTTCTTTAGTTCGATAATGTTGGCTGCTGTTACAGCGCCTTTTTTGTCTTTTTTAAAGTTTGCAGGGCCGTTTGCAAGCAAATTTTTATTTACGTCCAAAACCTCACGCTCCAGCTTGTCTGCCAAAAGAAGGGTGATTTCGTCAGCCGCTCCAGCATAATCAAAAAGGCCTTCTGGATAAACATACTCTTTTGAAGTCACGCTGGCAAGCTTTTCTCCTGTGGCCAAATCCATGAAGTCCGCGCTTATCGAATATCCTTTTGCAGTCTTTTTTACTTTCTCAAAAAGCGCGAATTTGGCGTCCGTGGCCTTTGCAAACTCGTCGGCCGCTTTGTCAGGGTCGGCGCCCTCGACCTGTGCAAAAACTTTCTTAAGTGCGGGCTCTGTCTTTGCGTCCACAATAGCGTTCATGCCAAGATATTCTTGCAAATTGGACTTAAGCTTGTCACGCGTTTGACCAGGAAGCCAAGCAGCTTCTGTAGCCAAAACGCCCACCGCGTCTAGACTTACCACTTGCACTGGCAGTTTTGCAAGATTTTGTGACCGCAGTCTCACCGCGCATTCCGCCACGCTTTCAATTCCTTCAATGTTTGTTATTGCGTAAGATTTTGAGGCGAGTTCTTTTGTCTCAAAAGTCACAGTAAAGCTTTTTTTATTAGCAAAAGCAATTCGCTCCGTGATGTTTGTCATGTCCATTCCAGCCACAAGGCTGGCCTTGCTTTTTGCGAACAAAGGAAGCGAGATTTTTCCGTCGTCCGCGACTTTCAATCCCGACAAGTCAAGTTCGCTAACAAAAACAGCGGAAGAGTCTTTGTTTGATTCCAAAGCCTTCGCCAATTTTTTTGCGTCAACTTTTGTTTGCGCAAAAGCCGTTCCAGCAAGCAAGAGCGCCGCGAACAGCGCGATTATTTTTTTCATATTTTCCTCCAAATATTAATTGTCAAATTGTCAGAATATGCCAAAAGCAGATAACAAACAGATTACAAAGACCGCAAGGAAAATCATACCTATCCACTTTAGGACGCCCAAAAATGGTCCTAAATAACCTGTAAAATGAAGAATCAACAATGCCGCGACCAAAACAGCGACAAAAACCAAAACCGCAATCAAACAGCCCTTTGACTTAAAAATTTGGACAAGCCTTTTTCTGTCGCCAATATTGTCAATTCCAATTCGCTCAAATTGGCGTTCAGTCATTTTTGAAAGCAATTTCTTGTCCATAAGGTTGTTCTTTTCAAAAAGGGGTATGTAAGATTCAAGCCCGTTTTTTTTAAGAATCAAGATTACTTTTTCTCTTTTGTCCATTTTTTCCTCCAAAACTTGCAATATTCAAAGCGCGTATAACTTGCACTTCAATCGAATACTATAAATTTAATATTAACACGCTAATCAGATACTGTCAACAAAAAATACACTTCAATTGAATATAATATAGTTATGAGTCCGTCTTTTAAAGAAAACTTGCGTTCAGAATTGGATTACCAGGACATTACGATAAAAGAACTTTCCGCCATGACAAACATTCCCTACCGCTCAATTGAAAATTATCTTAGCGCGAGGGAATCCATTCCCCCAGCGGATTACGCGGTGCAAATCGCGCGCGCCCTCAAAATAACGGTCGAAGAACTTGTATTTGGAAAAGCGAACCCCCAAACCAAAAAGGGCGAAAACGACACGCAAAAAATTCAAAGACTTTTTTCAAAGCTGGCAAAAGACGACCAGAAATTTTTTATCCGTCTGATGGAAGGCGTTCTAAAAAAATAGGAACGGTCAAGGCACGCTGACGCTTAAAGCCTTGACTCGTTCCTTTTGCGGCGCGAACAAGATTATCGCGCCGCAATAAAAAATAGGGCCGCCCCGCAAAGGGCGACCCCAATCATTTGGTCAAAGGATTGCCGCGTCAAGCGCGGCAATGACACTTATCATTTACCATTAACTGCCGCATTTAACGCATCCACCATTCCATCCACCTGCTCTTGGCTGACGTGGTTGAAGCTTCTCATCGCGCGGATGGGAAGGCTCTTCAACATGCCGTCTTGCATTTCTTGGCTGACAGTTTCGCGGGCGGTCTTGCTTTTGTTCTCGACTTCTTCGGGGCCGTCAAAGGGATTTTTCGACATGAAAGATTTGGCGACGGCGGCTGTCTTGGGGTTGTCCATGATCTCTTCAAAGACCGTGTTGGGCGTAACGCGGAACGGAAGTTCCTGCGCGGCCTCAACCTCAACCTTGGCGCTAAGACGAACGTCTCGCGAAGAAGCCGCCGCAAGGATTTGATACGTTCCTCCGGGAACATACCAGTCGTGCAAGTCAACGTCCCAAACGCTAAAGGCGCGCGCGTCAAGGGTCACGGTGACAGTCTTTGTCTCGCCGGGCTTGAGCTCGACTTTTTCAAATCCCTTCAATTCTTTTTGCGGGCGCGCCTCGCGGTAAGGCGGCTTGCATTCGTTCCCTGTGGGAGCGGCGATGTAAAACTGAACGATTTCTTTTCCAGTCTTCTTTCCTGTGTTCTTTACCTTGACGCTTGCAACGACCGGCTGGCCCGCCTTGATTTTCTTGGCGTCCAACTTGAGCGCCGAATATTCAAAGGTCGTGTAGCTGAGTCCGTGTCCAAAGGGGAACAGAACGTCCATCTCTTTTTTGTCGTAGTAGCGATAGCCGACGAAAATTCCTTCGGCGTAGTTGGCGACAGTTCCGTTTCCAGGATAGTTAAGGTAAGAAGGATTGTCCTGCAACTTCAGCGGGAAGGTCTCGGCCAATTTTCCGCTGGGATTGGCGCGGCCAAAGAGCAAGTCGATTTGCGCTATGCCAACCGCTTGTCCAGCAAGATAGCTTTCCAAAATCGCCTTGACGTTGTCAACCCAAGGCATCTCTACCGGCGAGCCGTTTTGCAAAACAACGACGACGTTTTTGTTCACCTTGGCGATTTCTTCTATCAAAATGTTTTGGTTGGCCGGAAGCCTCATGTGGCTGCGGTCGTAGCCTTCGGACTCGTAGCGGTCGGGAAGGCCGGCGAATATTACGACGACCTTGGCTTTTTTGGCGGCGGTTTTCGCAGCTGCCAAAAGCTTTGCGTCTTTGGCCTTGCTTTCCTTTATGTCAAAGCCCTGCTCCCACTTTATCTTGAGGCCGGCGTCCTTTGCCGCTTGCAAGGCGCCTGTGACTTTAAATGCGTTAATGTGGCTTGAGCCGCCGCCTTCATAGCGGGGCTTTTGGGCAAATGCTCCGACAAACAAAATTTGTCCGGCGTCTTTTTCCTTTAGCGGAAGAATTTTTGAATCGTTCTTCAACAAAACCATTGACTCGGCGGCGATTTGCGCGGTGACCAAGTGATGCGCGTTTTTGTCAAAGTTTCCTTTTTGGCGGCCTTCCAAAAATTTGTAGACGATTTTTAGAATGCGTTCCACCGCGGTGTCCAAAACCGCTTCGTCCAATTTTCCTTCTTGGACGGCCTTTACGATTTGCTTGTCGGTGTCGCCGCCGGACGCGGGCATTTCCAAATCCAAGCCGGCCTTGAGCCCCGCGACGCGATCGTTGACCGCGCCCCAGTCGGAAACGACAAAGCCGTCAAAGCCCCACTCTTTTCTCAAAAGGTCTGTGAGCAAAAACTTATTTTCTGAGGCGAAGGTTCCGTTCACCCTGTTGTAAGAGCACATGATCGTGTCGGGCTTGGCCTTCTTTACGGTCGTCTCAAAAGCCGGAAGGTAAATCTCGCGCAAGGTCCTCTCGTCGATTTCTGACGACGAAGACATTCTGCGGTATTCCATAGAGTTGGCCGCGTAGTGCTTTACGCTGGTTCCGATGTTCTTGGACTGAACGCCCGCCGTGTAAGCCGCGCCGAGTTCGCCGGCCAAGTAGGGGTCTTCAGAAAGGTACTCAAAGTTACGGCCGCAAAGGGGGCTTCTCTTTATGTTGAGCGCGGGTCCAAGCAAGACCGCTACGTCTTCGGCCTGGCACTCGTCGCCCAAAACTTCGCCTTCCATGCGCAAAAGGTTTCGGTCAAAAGAACAGGCCGTCAAGCAGCCGCTGGGAAAGCTTACCGCCTTGATGCTGTCGTTCACTCCAAGGTGGTCGCCGTTTTGGTCTTGCTTTCTAAGTCCAGACGGGCCGTCGCTTACCATTATGTTTGGAACGCCCAAGCGCTCTACCGCTTTTGTGTGCCAAAAATCCAAGCCTGAGCAAAGCCCGGCCTTTTCTTCCAATGTCATTTGGGAAATCAATTGCTTAATGTTGGTTTTCATAAGCAATAATTTTAGCACGGAATTTGCTGGAACGCAAGGAATTGTTTGAGGCTTTTTTTGTGCCCGTTAGGTCGATTTTGACGCAAAAGTCTATTCGACAAAGTTGTAGGGCGTCTCTTGGTAAACGTAGTAGTTGAGCCAGTTGCGGTAAAAAAGAGAGGCCGTTGACCGCCATGTTGAAAGCGGCTTTTTGTCCGGGTCATCGCCGGGAAAATAGTCCTGGGGAATCTGTATCGGAAGATTCTTGTTTTTGTCGCGCCAGTATTCGTCGCTCAAAGTGTTGGTGTCGTATTCCATGTGGCCGGTGACAAAGACGGAACGGTTGTTTTGCGTCTTTATGATTGAAGGGCCTTCGTCGGATTCCGCCAACACCACCAAGTCTTTTTGGGCTGCGATGTCTTCCGCGTGAATCTGCGTATGGCGAGACTGGGGCATCAAGAAAACGTCGTCAAAGCCGCGCAAAAGCGGATCGCTCTGCCCTTCCCGCTGCCAGTTTTTGAAAATGCCGAATTTCTTTTGCGGGAGAGAAAACTTGGGCACGCCGAACAAGTGGTACAAGCCGGCCTGGGCCGCCCAGCAAATGTAAAGGGTGGAAAAAATGTTTTCCTTGCTCCAATCCATTATGTCGCAAAGCTCTTTCCAATAGTCAACTTGCTCAAAGGGAATCTGTTCCACCGGAGCGCCGGTTATGATAAGGCCGTCGTACTTATGCTTAAAAAGCTCGCCGGAAGGAATGTAAAAGCGGTCAAGGTATTCGTCGGAGGCGTTACGGTAGGCGTGGCTTTCCATCCTGATCAGCGAAATGTCAACTTGCAGCGGAGTGTTTGACAAAAGGCGCAAAAGCTGGGTCTCGGTCGTGGACTTTGTGGGCATAAGGTTGACCACAGCTATTTTTAGCGGGCGGATGTCCTGCGTCATGGCGCGGCCTTCCGTCATCACGAATATGTTTTCGCTTTCCAGCACTTTTTTTGCCGGCAAGTCGCTCTGGATTTTTATAGGCATGGGAACGAGTGTATCACAAAAAAAATATTTGCGCCATATCAAACGCGCAAAGCGGCCGATAGAACTTTTTTATCGCGAGCTATAGCCGCAACTTATGCCGCGGAAGCCGCTCCCGCCCAAGCATAGCCGCGCAAACAAAAAAATAGGCGGCCTCCCATTTTGGAAAGACCGCCTGAGTTTTGCGCTAGAAGCGCGTCAGCTTACCGCCAAGAATATGTCAAATCTCCGTTTACGACATCGTTAGGCGTAACTTTGGTATACGGACTTTCCGTGCCGACGTTCAAACATTGATCACTATTATTGAATATAGCATGCGCAGTATTGTCAAGATGGATTTGGCAAAAAGCGTTCTCGGAGTGGCGCTCATCCGCGTCTGTCCATGTTTCGCCGTCATTGTAGTAAAACTTTCCGGCATCGCCAAGATCTATGTACTTCAGAGGAGAGTAGGTGTAGGGGCTTGTCGTAATGCCGTCCACATACACCGTGCTGCCAATGGTGATTGTGCCGCAAACGCAGGTGCCGCTATCGAATCCCTTTCCAATACTTTTAGCTTGTAAACCTTTAACGGCAGTGACTTTTGTTACTGTGTCGGCAATGGTAATAGTTCCGACGGTTGACTGTGTACCACCACAACCAATGCCGGCGCCGCCAGAAGACTGGCTGCCAGACGCAGTAACAGTTCCGCCCGTTATGCTTATATTTCCACATTCGCCGTTCATGCCAGCTCCAATACCGGCACCATACGTAGCAAGGCAAGTAGCAATTACTGTTCCGCCTGTTATGGAAATATTTCCGCAAGTTTGATTATTAGCACTTTGGTATCCGCCGGAGCCAATGGCGGCGGCATGGTTTGCGGTGCTAGCAGTTATTGTTCCGCCTGCTATAACGATGTTTCCGCATGGCAAGCCAACTCCTCCGCCAATTCCAGCTCCTGTCGCGCTCATTACAGCGCCGCTAGTATTTGGACTGACTGTTAAAGCGCCAGTTCCATTAATGGTCAAAGTTTTTCCGCTTGGAACATGGATTCCAGGATAAGTCATCTTGAATCCCTTTACCGTGTTCGTCGTACCGGCTTCAAGCGTGATTGTAGCGTCGCCCAAACAATTTAGGCCGGCATAGTCGCCGCTTGTCCATGTACCTTCCGCATTTATGCTTGCGTTCTTTAACGTGACGGTCGCTCCGTCTGCAATGCTGATCTTCACATTGTTTGCCAGCGTTCCTGTGATTGTAAAGCCGTTAGCGACTGTTGTGTCCGCAGTTACCGTAGAAAGGTCAAGCGTTGTTCCAGGTGTTGGTCCAGGCGCGGGCGAAGGCTGGTATGTGTACGGGCTTTGACCAAGGACTGTGGCTCCCTCGTTCTGGTAGGCCGAGCCGTCCCAATAAACCGTGCCGCCAATTGTGACCGCGCCGCAAGTTCCGCCATTTTTGCCATGGCCAACACTGTCAGTGGCGTTGTTTCCTTTTGTGGCCTTAAACTTTGTCACTGTATTTGCGACGGTTATGGCGCCGCACTTGCTGTCGGCTAGATATCCGGTTCCCACTCCGGCGGCATATTCGCCGCCCTCCGCGGTTACAGTTCCGCCTGAAATTGAGACGGGGCCGCAAACTGAGTTACTGCCACCAGAGCCAATGCCGGCCGCCATAGTGCCGCCCGTAGCAGTGACTGTTCCGCCTGTTATGGTGACGCCGTCGCAATCAGATCCGTAGCTGCAGCCAATGCCGGCTGACATGCCGCCGGTCGCTGTGATTGTTCCGCCCCCAATGACAATCGTTCCGCAGCTGCCCTCTTCCTTTGGAATGTGGCTAGAGCTATCAACTGCATAGCAGCCGCCGATGCCCGCTCCGTATCCGTTGGAATTGGCGGCAAGCGAGCCGCTTCCCTTTATGGTAAGGGTCTTTCCTTTTGGAACAAAAACGCCGGGGTAATACTTCCAAAATCCTTTTACTGTATTTGTTCCTTCAAGGTTAATCGTGGCGCCGCCCGCGCAAGTGAGGCCAGCCCACTTATAGCTGTCGCTATCGGTTCCGTTGATTGTAACGTCCTTCAATGTTACTGTCGCTCCGTCGGCAATGGAAATCTTGTAATTTCCAGCCAGCGTTCCAGTTACAATCGTGTTGTCCTTAATGACAGTGTCCGCTGTCAAGGTCGAAAGGTCGAGCGTCGTGGCAGGCGTCGGTCCAGGTGTTGGTCCAGGCGCGGGCGGCTCTCCGCCTCCAGAACTGTTGGAGCAGCCAATGTGCGCCAACATGGCGATGATGAAGAGGCTAGCTAATACCCCCCCCCTACAAAAATTTAGTAATTTTCTCATGCGTTCTCTCCGTGCATGCTTGAATCTTGCGCGCGCTTCAATTTATAAAACCGCGCAAACAATGCGTTATTTTAGCACGGCTTTTTTCAAAACGCAAGGAATTTTTTATTCTACCGCGCGCAAAAAAATTTGCTCCAACGCAAATTCCATGTTATAATTATAAAAATACAAGGAGAGTCTATGTCAGACATATTAAAGGAATACCGCTACGACGGAAGCGAAAAGCTCAACCTAAAAAAAGTTTGCCACGATTCCGGCGACCGCAAGGAACAAAAGGCCAAGCTGGTAAAAAAGACCGAAGAAAACCTTAAGGAAATCGCCGACTTGCAGGAAAAGCTCTACGCCGAGTCAAAGGAATCGGTCTTGATTGTCTTGCAGGCCTTGGACGCGGCCGGAAAGGACAGCACGATAAAGCACGTTCTTGCCAGCGTAAACCCGCAGGGCATAATCGTCCACAGCTTTAAAGGCCCCAACTCCACCGAAGAAAGCCACGACTTTTTGTGGCGCTACCACAAGCGCCTGCCCAGCCGCGGCATCATGTGCATTTTCAACCGTTCCTACTACGAGGAAGTTTTGGTCGTAAACGTCCACGAATTTTGGAAGGGCTACAAAATGCCCAAGCGCACGCTGACCAAAGACTACATCAAAAACAAGTACAAGGACATTTGCTCTTGGGAAAACTATCTTTACGGGAACGGATACCGCATCGTAAAATTTTTCTTGAACCTTTCAAAGGACGAGCAAAAGCGCCGCTTCTTGGAGCGAATCGACCGCAAGGAAAAGAACTGGAAGTTCAGCCCCAACGACATAAAGGAGCGCGCTTACTGGGACAAATACCAAGAGGCTTTTGAGGACGCGATCAACGCCACCAGCACCAAGGACTGCCCCTGGTATGTTTTGCCCGCCGACCAAAAGTGGTACACGCGCTATCTTGTAAGCGAAGTTTTGGTACAGACCCTGCGCGACATCGGCCCCGAGTTCCCAAAACTGCCGGACGACGACAAGAACCGCTTGGCCGACTGCAAGGCGCTTCTTGAAGGCGAAGGCGGAACCGTTCCCGCCAAAAAAGAAAAGGCGCCAAAAGCGGAAAAGCCCAAGAAAGAAAAGAAGCCCGCAAAAGCGGCGGAAAAAAAATGATTGAAAGCTCGCGAAAACCGCGGCGATCAATATAAAAAATTCTTAGGAGGAATTTTATGGCAAAATCAGGTTTGACAGGATTGAATTGGATTGTAAAAATCATCTTGGTCATCATCGGCGACATCTACGGAATCTTGCGCCGCCTTACAAGCGGAAGCCTTCTTCCGATCATCATCGGAATCGTTCAGCTTGCGTCGTTGGTTCTTGTGAGCTACAACCGCCTTGTGGGAATCGTAGCCTGCATTTTCTGGATCATCGACTTGGTTACTGTAATCATCAACAAAGAAGTTACAGTATTGGCCTAATGAATTCTGCCAACAAGGGGCGGCGCTCTTTTTGGGCGGCCGCCCAATTTTTTTTTAATAAAAGTTTTCGCAAGACCCTAATTGCGGCGGCAACAAAAAAAGTTCGCAAGACCCTAACTGCGGCGGCAACAAAAAAAGTTCGCAAGACCTTAATCGGGGCGACGGCTTGCGCAATTTTTCTCGCCTCGTGCAAAAGGCCCCTGCCCCCGCAAACGCAATACACATTTGGAACGGTATGTTCCATAAACCTTTACGAAGCGGGAAGCGCGGACCTTTACGCAAAACTTTTTTCCCGCCTTCGCGAACTCAACGACATTTTCAACAACTACTCGGACGCGTCGGAGATTTCGCGCGTTAACCAAGACGCCGCCGACATGCCCGTCGCGGTAAGCCAAGATTTTTTCGTAGTCCTAAAAACCGCGCTGGACTTCGCCCAATTGACCGACGGCGCCTTTGATCCAACCGTCGGCCCGCTGGTAAAACTTTGGGGCTTCGGCAAAGAGCCGCGCGTTCCAAGCCAAGAAGAAATCGACGCGGCCAAAAAACTTGTCGGCTGGCAAAATGTTTTGATTGACCAAAACGCCAGCGGCGAACCAAAAAGCTTCACTGACCAAGAAGGTGCCGCCTCAATCGATAACGGCTCACAAGACCAAAATCCCGCCGCCGCGCCAAGCGTCCGATTTGCAAAAAGCGGCATCCGCCTTGACCTCGGCGCGATAGCGAAAGGCTACGCCGCTGACTGCTTGGTGGCCATATTAAAAGAAAACGACGTAAAGCGCGCCGCGATTTCGCTTGGCGGAAACGTTTACGTCTACGGAAAAAAGCCCGGCGGCTCTTTGTGGAGCGTCGCAATCCGCGACCCTAACAAACCTGGCCAAAACAGCTTTATGCTAAAAACTCAAGACGCCACGGTCGTCACAAGCGGCGCCTACGAACGCTTTTTTGAACAGGACGGAAAAATCTACGGCCACATCTTTGACCCGGCCACAGGCTTTCCCGCAGACAGCGGCTTGGCCAGCGTCACTATTGTAAGCAAAACAAGCATGATAGCCGACGCGCTTAGCACAAGCCTTTTTGTTTTGGGAATGGAAAAAATTCCTGAGATAAAAAAAAGCGCGCTTGCCGGCGACTTTGATTGCGTTTTGGTTGACGCAAGCGGCAAAGCTTACGCCAGCAAAAATCTCAAAGGCCGTTTAAGCGCGCTTGACGGACAAGCGATCGACTTTTCTATCGCGGACTAATCGCTCTTAGTTTGCCGCTTTCTTTTTAAAGTACAACAGCGTCGCGAACAAAGCCGCAAGACCAATTACCCAAGAAATGATTCCGCTTGCGACAATTCCCAAGCCTTGCGTAAAGCCCGCCACAATGTAGGTGACGAACGAGACGGCGGCTACCAAAAGCGCGTAGGGAAGCTGCGTTGAAACGTGCTTTACGTGGTCGCAGTTGGCGCCGGCGCTGGCCATAATCGTTGTGTCGCTGATTGGCGAGATGTGGTCTCCGCAAACGGCTCCGGCCATACAAGCAGAAATGCTGATGATTCTTATCGGGTCTGAGGCGACAGGGAAAGCCGCGATGCAAATCGGAATCAAAATGCCAAAGGTTCCCCAAGAAGTTCCGGTGGCAAAGGCAAGGCCGCAAGCGATTGCAAAGATAATCGCGGGCAGCATGTTCTTTAATCCCTGGGCGCTTCCGCCGACAAGGCCGGCGACATATTCTTTGGCGCCAAGCGAGTCGGTCATAGACTTAAGGGTCCAGGCAAGCGTAAGAATTAAAATCGCGGGAACCATAGCCTTAAAGCCGTCGGGCAGGCAAGACATTATCGACTTGAACGAAATGATCCTTCTGCAAAGGTAGAAGACAACCGTAATCACAAGCGCGGCAAAGGAACCGAGCACCAAACCAACCGAAGCGTCGCTTGCGGCAAAGGCTTCGACAAAGTTAAGGTAAGCGGGATTGGCCACCATCTCTCCTTCGGCCTCGCCGGCAACTTGGGCGGCAAAGAAGTTTCCGGTGTAAATCATTCCCAAAACGCAGAAAACGATCAAAGCCGCGATCGGCAAAACCAAGTCGATGACCGAAGCCTTGGGGTTTTCGGACTCCTCGTATTCTTTTTCGGACTTGTCTTCCATTTCTTTTTCGGCCTTGGCCATCGGTCCAAACTCAAAATTGCGGGCGGCCAAGAAAAGCGTCATCGCGATTGTAAAGAAAGCGTAAAAGTTGAATGGAATGGCCTTGCAGAAAAGCGCGATTCCGTTCTCGCCCTCGCTTACAAAGCCGGAGACCGCGGCGGCCCAAGAGCTTATCGGAGCGATGATGCAAATCGGCGCGGCGGTGGCGTCAATCAAATATGCCAACTTGGCGCGCGAAACTTTGTACTTGTCTGTGACCGGCTTCATGACCGAGCCGACTGTAAGGCAGTTAAAGTAGTCGTCGATGAAAATCAGGATTCCCAAAAAGATTGTGGCGATTTGCGCGCCGGCCTTGCTCTTGATGCGCTTTTTTGCCCATTCGCCAAAAGCCTGGGAGCCGCCGGCCTTGTTCATAAGCGCGACCATCGTTCCCAATACGACAAGAAAAACCAGAATGCCGACGTTCCAACTGTCGCTAAGCTGGGCGATCATTCCGTCCTTAAAAATGTGGTTGAAAAAACCGGTAAAGCCCGCGGCAGTTCCCGTGGCAAAAAACGCTCCGCCAATAAGAACGCCGATGAACAAAGAAGAATAAACTTCCTTAGTTAGCAAAGCCAACAAAATGGCGACGATGGCCGGAACCAACGACAAAAATCCAAAACTTGCTTCCATCCCGTCCTCCTAGTTGGCTGCCTTTGAAAGGTCGGCTTCCAAGGGCTTTGTCACCCCAGCCTTTTCCAAATGCTCGATCACAGCGATTGAATAATGAACCGCGTCCAGCGCGTCGGCCGAACAATACGTTTTTAGTTCCTTAAGAACTTTTACAGCTTCTTGGTTTGTCATAAGCGCTCCTTTTTTGATTTGAGGAACATGCAAAGCCCGCATTCGCAAGGCCAGCGTTCCTTTAAACATTATGCGCCAAGTTGAAAGCTTTTGCAAGAGATTTTTTTGCGCGGTCTTGAGAATGATGAAAGTTATGAAATGTTGAAAATTTTATTTGAACCGTTCCGCGGCCTTTAAAATCGTTTTTGAAACTTCCTCCGAAATTGTCTTGGCGAAAAAATCGATTTTGCGGACGGAAGCGAACGACGCGTCTTTTTTGGACGCAAAAAAAGCGGCCGGCGGAACGTCAAAAAAAGTGGCCAAACGAGCGATCGTTTCGGGCGAAACCCACTTTTTGCAATTTTCTATGTCGTTTATAAAAGTAAAAGCCATTTGCATTTCGTTGGCCAATTTTAGCTGCGAAAGCCCTTTTTGCTTGCGAAACGTTTTTAAATTTTCGGCGAATAATTTTCTAACTTCGATGCCTTCCATAAAATTTCACCACTCTATCAGCAGATATTATTATTACACCAATAGATTGACTTTTATGCAAAAGTTTAATAGAGTGGTAATATATATCGCCATTGGCGGATAAAAAAAAGGAGGAAAATTTATGAAATTTTTTAGAAAATTTACGTTAGTTGCAACCGTGCTTTTATCGATTGCTTTTATCGGATGTTCAAATTCAAGCGATTCGAATTTTATTCCATACATTCCGCCAAGTACAAGCGAATGGCAGTCTATTTCTAACAAAGCGGATTTAATCGGAACGTGGGTTTGCGATTTTGGCTCGACAGAACGAGTAACGATTGTAATAAATTCAAATTACAAAGGCGATATGACTGATGTAATGTCATACGACCTTTCGTCAAAAAGCCAATCTGAAATAGACGCTTATATGAACAAACTGAACAAGTCCTTGCTTGACGGAGGTCATGCCACTTATGACAACACGACAAAAGAAATTACAATAATATTTCCGATTGGTTATGACAGAGGATATGGAGAGGGCGCAAGCATTGACACATTTGCCGCCGGCGTACAAATCAATTCGACAAAAGATAAAATAAGAACTGTCAAAAATACCCAAGCTGTATATACAAAACAATAAGCTTCAATAATACACCAACAAATACTCGCCGCGCGGAACAAAGCCCAGCGACTTGTAGAGCGCAAGGGCGGCGGCGTTTTCTTGTTTGGCGTAGAGGCAAAAGTTGTTGACGCCGTGGGCCTGCGAGCGCTTGATTATTTGGCTGACCAAAAGCGCGGCGCGGCCTTTTTTTCTTTCTTGGGGAACGGTGTACACGCCGCCTATCATGCAGTAGCGCCGGCCGCTTGCGGAGACGCGGGCTTTTGCGATTGGACGGTCGCCGTCAAAAAGCGCGAAGGTGAGGCCTTGGTCAAGCTCATGCTTAAAGGCCGCCGCAAGCGCCGCGTCGCTTATGTCAAAGGAGTCGGGAACGACTTCCTCGCGCTGGTAGCCCAGCTCAAGGGGAAGCAGGAGGTCGCAGTCCGCGGCTGTCGCTTGCATTACGCGCAAGCCGCAATTTGTCATTGCCGGGTTTGACCCGGCAATCTTTTGGTCCTGAAAGATTCCCGCGTCAGAGCGCGGGAATACGTCGCTGCGCTCCGTTTTGTCAAGGAAATTATTCACAGGTCCGCTCACGCGGACTGTCAATGACAGGGAGTCGCGAGCCATTAAATAATACTTGTTGGTCACGCTGGGGCGCATCGACGTTTTTTTGTTCTTTAGGATGTTGCGCAAAAAGACGGCGCCGGCCGCTTCTCCGTTGATGCAAAAAGGCTCGTTGGATTCAAAAAATTCCATCAAGGGACGCTGCGCCTCGCTGCAAACTTTTTTGTCAAAGGCGCTTTTGTATTTGGCAAAGGGCAGGCAAAAGAATAGCGAGCGCTTTTTTCGCAGGGCGATGAGGCCGGCGAGTTTTTGGTCCTGAAAGATTCCCGCGTCGGAGCGCGGGAATGACAGGTTGTCGGAGCGCGGGAATACGTCGCTGCGCTCCGTTTTGTCAAGGAAATTATTCACAGGTCCGCTCACGCGGACTGTCAATGACATTGCGTCGTCTGTCATTGCCGGGCTCGACCCGGCAATCTTTTGGCCGCGCGAGTCTTGGGCTTGCAACCGTTCAGCATAAAAAATACACCAGCAATCCGTTCCGCCCCGCAAAATTTCCGAGGCAAGGTTCACGCATTCAGATTCGTAAGGCTGTAAAAATAAAAGGGCCTCCTCCCCCTGTTCAGGAAGAAGAGGCTTTATAATGACTGGCATTTTTTAGTCAGCCATTTTCTTGTAGTTGTCAAATTCGGCGAGCATCTGGGCGTCCTTGTTCTTGTCAAAGAAGCTGACTACGATGGCGACAATCAAGTTAAAGACAAAGGCCGGAAGAATTTCGTAGATGTCAAAAATTCCGCCATGCAAATTGTGCCAAGCCACGACAGTCACGCCGCCGACAACGAGGCCTGCGATCGCGCCCTTGTTTGTGATTCCGCGCCAGTAAAGAGCCAGCAAGATCAGGGGGCCAAAGCTTCCGCCAAAGCCCGCCCAAGCGTAGCTTACCAAACCAAAGATTGTGCTTGTCTGGTCAAGCGAAAGGACAAAGGCTACGGCAGCGATCAAGAAAACCGTTACGCGGCTGATTTTAAGAACAGTCTTTTCGTCGGCGTTGGGATTGATGAGGCCCTTGAAAATGTCCTGGCTTACGGCGCTTGAGGCGACCAAAAGCTGGCTGTCGGCAGTGCTCATTGAAGCGGCCAAAATCGCGCACAAGAAAAGTCCGGCGATAAAGGCAGGATACATTTTCATCATTGTGACGCTGAAAACGGTTTCCGCCGCTCCGCCCGACAAAACGTTGGGGAGCAAGTAAGCGGTTCCCAAAGTTCCGATGATGAACGTTCCGATGTAAGAAACGATCATCCAAGTGATGCCGACGCGGCGCGCTGTCGTCACTTCCTTGTTGGAACGAATTCCCATAAAGCGCACGATTACGTGTGGCATTCCAAAATAGCCCAAGCCCCAGGCCATCGCGCTTACGATAGAAGTCAAGCTGAAATTTTTGTTGGCCGTGAACTTGTTGAGCAATTCCTCGCCAAGCTCTCCGTTGAGCGCCTTTCCCATAAAGCTCTGCGCCTGGCCGACGGCGCTTCCCGCTCCGCCCAAGCTGACGATTATCAAGATGGAAGAAACGACAAAGGCCACAAAAATCAAAGTTCCCTGAATGAAGTCCGTCGTGCAAACGGCAAGGTAGCCGCCCATAATCGTGTACGACAAAATCACGACAAGGCCAATCGCAAGGCCCGCGTTGTAGGGAAGTCCAAAGACAGAGTTGAACAATTTGGCGCAAGCGACAAAGCCGCTGGCAACGTAAATTGTAAAGAACAAAACGATGAAGACAACCGACACAACAGAAAGCACGCGGCTCTTGTCCTTAAAGCGGTTGGTCAAAAATTCCGGAATCGTGATTGAGTCGCCAAAAGCGATTGAACACTTTCTCAAAGCCTTGGCCACAAAAAGCCAGCTGAGGTATGTTCCCAAAATCAAGCCGAGCGCGGTCCAAAAAGTTTCCTTGAATCCGCCAAGGTAGCAAAGTCCGGGCAAGCCCATCAAAAGCCATGCGCTGGAATCCGAAGCCTCCGCGCTAAGAGCGGTGAACCAGGGGCCAAGCTTTCTGCCGCCCAAGAAAAAGTCCGAGGCATTGTTGTTTTTGCTCGCGCTCGAAAGTCCTACAAAGACCATCGCCGCAAGGTAAATGACAAACGCCAACAATTTTGCGATTGTAACCGAATCCATTTTTTTCTCCTTTAACTTTATTGAAGATATTTTATTTTATTAAATTTTTGCGGAATGCGCAATATCGGGGGGGCCTACAGGCGTTTTTCGCTTTTTTTCCATTATATTTGATAAAAGTTGTGGTATAATTAACTTGTTTTTAAGGAGTGAAAAATAATGAACGCAAAAGACATTCTTGAAAAAGCTCAAAAATCCATTGACGAATATGTTTCAGCTGCAAAAAACTCGTTTGCAGATTTTAGCCAAAAGCTTAAAGGCAAATTTCAAAGCAAAAAAGCCGGCGAAAGCCAAGAGCAAGACTCTACTGAGAATGTCGCTCAATCGAGCGATGACTCCGACACGACAAAAAAAGATTCCTCCGCGACGGAAACAAAAGACACAGCGCAAAACAATCAAGCGCCGACGTCTCTTGGCCTGACAATAGCGCTCGCAATCTTGGACATAATCGCAAGCCTTGTATTTGTCGCCGCCATTGTCATAGCGATAAAGCCGTCGCTGCTTACAGACGCGCCGTTTGACCAGCTCTATAAATACACATCATTCGCAGAGAAAATTGGCGACACTCTAATAAAAGTTGAAGCCATTCAGGATAAAATTCCAAAGAATACAAAAATTCTGCAAGCGTGCGCGACAGGCCTCGGCCTCATCATCTTTGGCCTTCTAAAAATCGTCGTCCTGCTTACGGCAAAAAGCGGATCAAAGAAGATCGTTTCGGCGTTGACGCTGGCGATGACTTACCTTGCCTGTTTTATGATGTCCGACAAATTCCTGCTTTTCTCAATCTTCATTCTTTTGCTTTATTTTACATTTAGCTATTCGTGCGGTTTTTCAACGCCAGCGGTGTTGGTAAAATTTGGTGTAGTGGTCGTATCTACAATCGTGATTTATGTCACCGTTCACTTTGCGATAGATCCTAGTCTACCCAAAGCTGCGCAAAAAATATTCACAGCGCTGCGGCTGCCAATTCTACACTGGTAGTAAAACCAATGGACAAAAAAGACTATAAACTATTCGCGTCGCTGACGCTGTGGGCGTTAGTTCCTTCAATTTATCTGCTTTTTAGGATGAACATAGTTTCAATCAACAAAGTCAGCATAGACATTCTTGGTCAAATGGAATGGTTCGACTTGATTGACGAAACGATTGTGACGACGCTGACGGTTCCGCTTTATTTTTTGCTAAAGCCAGAAAAGAGTTCCTCTCGCAAAAACGGATTGGCGTTCCTAATCTCATTTGGAATTTACATACTATTCACTTTTGCAATCGCGTTAAAGGTTGGAACAATCGCTGACTTTATGAACGCCTCTTACGCCGCGCAGTATCTTTTCTTGCAATCGTTTTCTCTTTTAATAGCGTATATAAGTGCGTTTATGATTTTGCTCTTTACGCTAAACCAAGACCATAGAACAGTTTGCGCTTTGCTCATTTGCAAAGTCGCAATGCTATATCTATTCGATTTTCTTATGATTTCCCGCTTTAAAGACATCGGAGCGTCATATTCCGAAATAATAGTCAACAGCATTGTTGCAATAACGGCGCTAGTATTGGCGCTACGCAGAAAATACATAAGCTTTGGAAAATGTGAAGTCTCTTGGATAAAAGATTGGGGTCGCATCGGCGCTTTCTCCGGCGTTCAAATATTATTGGACAATATCTTCTATGCCATTATGATTTGCAAAATGGTGAACGCCGTCGCTTCTTCTGGAAATTACTGGGTCGCAAACAATTTTATTTGGGGCTGGCTCTTGATTCCTGTCATGAGCTTGGGAGAAATAATAAAGAAAAACAATCTTGAAAAACTTACAATAAAAAATACTTGGCAGTACGCCATCGCTATTGGAATATTGTGGTTAATCACGATGCCGTTTTGGAGATGGTTCATCGCAGGTCCGATGGCCTCGGACGCTCCGACTATTCTTTCAATAGTTCTTCCAAGCATTCCATTTTATTTTGCGTTCATCGCTTCCGCTTGCATAGACGCTTGGTTTGTTTCAAGAGGAAAAACTATTTACCTAATGATTATTTCTATTTTGGTGAACATCGGATATTATGGAACTCTGTTCATTCTTTTCAAGAACGGATTTTTTACAATGAACATGAACTTTATAATTATGATGTTCGGCTTTGGCTTGGCATTTCATTTGTTGGCATCAATTCTTCTATACTTGTGGGAACACCATAAATGCCCAGCAGATTTATGAATCAGCGTTCAACAATAATATGAAATCTTAGAAAACGTATCCAACCACTTCTTTTCAATCTCTGGGATGCGCATTTCTATGATTCGGATTATATTGTTCAATGTGGCCGCGGGGATTTTTGACTTGTTGTTGGCGAGCGAACAGCGGCCATTTTTTGTTATCCAAATTTTCGTTGCGTTGGGAACGGGCTTGCCTTCCGAAACATGGACATGAATCGGCTCTAGCGGAACGTTTTCGTCAAGCCAAAAGTATACCCAATAGGAACCAATCTTAAAAACCTGAGGCATTGTCAAACCCGCCCGTTTTGGAAAATTCCAAAATCAAATGTTTTTCGGAATCGACCAACTCTTTGAGGTAATTCAATTCTTCTTCCGTGTAGCCGTAAATATCAGTCCATTCTTGCTTGGGGAGCCAACAAGCGGCGCGCTTAAAGCATAGTTTTTCGTCGGGGGTTTCGATGGAAACTTTAACGCGTCCGTCATCCAGCATTTCTGAATGGACGATTTCCGTTCCGTCATTTAGAGTCATAAAATGATATGTCATAGCGCCCCCTTATCAAGATATCTTTTATAATTATATTCTATTTTTTCTTAAAAAGCAATTGAAACTTTCCTCGCCCCGGAATACAATTCCACCATGCCCGAGAAAAGTCTTGCGCAAAAAATATACGCCGCGGTGAGGTTGATTCCTAGGGGAAAGGTGGCCTCGTATTCGCAGGTGGCCGCGCTTGTGGGGAACCGCAATTTGAGGCGGTATGTGGGGAACGTGCTGCACAAAAATCCTAGCAATTCAGTGACGCCCTGCCACAGAGTGGTCAACGCGAAGGGCTTTTGCTCGGGGAGTTTTGCCTTTGGGGGGAGCGGAGTCCAGCGCCAAAAACTGGAGGACGAAGGAGTGGCGTTCGAAAAAGGCCACGTCGACATGGAGCGGCATGCGATAAGTCAGGACGACTTTGACGCAATGTGCGCGCAATTGCAAGCTGAATGGGGAACGGACGATGCCGCGCTCGATTAATGAAAAGCCGCAAAAAATCATTCACCAAATTCCGCCGGTGTGGAACGAGCGGAGCCGCATCCTAATTTTGGGAACGATGCCCTCGCCAAAAAGCCGCGCCGCAGGATTCTTTTACATGCATCCGCAAAACCGCTTTTGGCGCGTCCTTCCCGCTGTCTTTGGGGAATCGTTGCGCCTGCCCAACAACGCGGCGGACGCAAAAGCCACCATCAACGAACGCCGGAAATTTTTGCTGGACCACAAAATCGCGCTTTGGGACGTTCTTGCCTCCTGCGACATAGAGGGAGCGGCCGACTCAAGCATAAAGAACGCCGTTCCCAACGACTTTACAGAGATTTTTAGAAAAGCCAAAATCCGCCGCGTCTTTTGCGCGGGCCAAACCGCATTCAAATTGTGGCAAAAACATTGCGCCGCCCTTTACGAGCCGTTCTGCCAACAAAGCGCGGCTTGTCTTCCCAGTCCCAGCCCGGCCAACGCCGCATGGTCCTTTGACCGCCTGCTTGCAGAATGGAAAAGCATTTTGGAATGGTTGAAGTAATTCGGGGCTGGGGCGCTTCTTAGGCTTGCAAGCAATCTCAGGCGGGGCGCTTCTTGGTCTTGCGACAGTTCCCCGTCTACTGCCAAATCTTAGCGCGGCTTCGCTTTAGTTCGGAGCGGATTTTTTTTAGCTTTAGCTTGCGTTCCTTGCTGGCTTGGGTGGGCTTGGTCTTCTTTCGCTTTTTGGGAATTTTGAGGGCGGTGACGATGCGGTTTTCAACGCGGCTTAGGGCGATTTTGCGGTTGAGCTCTTGGTAGCGCTCGTCGTCAACGTCCAAGAAAATGCAGTCCTGGCTGTTTATGATTGCCGCGAGTTTTTGGCGCAAGCGAATCCGTTCCTCCTCGCTGATTCCGTTCAAGTTGGAAACAGAGAGCGACAAGTGGACTTTTGTGTTGACTTTGTTGACGTTTTGCCCGCCCTTTCCGCCGCTGCGCGCGAAAGTCAATTGAGAATTTTCTTCTATCGATTTATGCAGTTCGCTTGCGTTCATTCTTTTGCCAAATCCGAAAATTTTTCCTTGGCGATTGTCCAAGCCTCGCGGTCGAACAAAACGATCGAGCAGTCAAGGCCCTCGCCAAATTCTTTTATAGTCTGAACGGCAACCTCAAGCGCCTGTTCTTTGGGATAACCGTAAACGCCCGCGCTTATCAAAGGAAAGGCCATCGATTGGCAGCCCTTTTGGCGGGCAAGCTCAATCGAATTTTTGTAGCAGCTTTGCAAAAGCGCGCGGGCTTCTTGCGGCGAATGTTCGTAGTAAACAGGCCCCACCGTGTGAACCACAAAGCGCGCCTTTAAATTGTGGCCGCCCGTGATTTTTGCCTGGCCCGTCTTGCAGCCGCCAAGCGTCATGCATTCCTTTAAAAGGCCAACGCCCGCCGCAGCGTGAATCGCTCCGTCAACGCCTCCGCCTCCCAAAAGGCTTTGGTTGGCCGCGTTTACAATCGCGTCTCCGTCAAACTTGGTTATGTCGCCAGAAATGATTTTCAATGCCGTTTCCATGCCTACATAATAGTTGATTTAGCGCTTTTTTGCTAGCGTCTTGCAAAGCCTCCGCAATAATCTACTATATAAATATTTCCTTAACTAGTTTTTCAAATTTTCCGATAATGAAAAAGTGAAAAAGTCTTTGCGCCTTTTGACATTAATCTTCTTCTCTTTTGCCATGCCTCTTTTTGCGGAAACCTATTATTGGGCGGGCGGCGGCGCGGACACAAACTGGACAACCGTAGAAAACTGGCGGACAGAAAGCGAAACTGGAGCAGTCGCGACAGCCTACCCGACAACTGGCGACACAGCCTACATCGCTGGAAACTACACCGTTACGATTGACGAGGACATAACGGTTGCCGCTTTGAACATACAAAAATCCGGGGCCGCGCAATATGTTGGGACTGACTGGACGACAAAACTTACCGGAACAAAAAAAATCACCTTTGGCGCGATGGACTTTAACCGCGCGTCCTCCACCGGCGGCGTAATCGGAACGTTGGAAATCGACTGCGAGGCGGAATGTACTGGAACCTTGTACACACATTCGGGCACAAAGCTTTTGGTTGACGGCGGAAACAAGCTTACGGCCGCCGCGCTGACCCACTCCGCCACAAACTCAATTCCAAAAAGTCTAGTCCAAGTTGACGGAACGCTCCAAGCCGGAACGATCGACTTGCAGGGCGACTCGAATGTCGGCTGCAACGCGCTAAAAGTCACTTCTGGCGGAACGGTAACCGCGGCAAGCCTTACATGGAGCACAAACGACAATTACACAAACACCGACTACCCCGCCATCGACAACGCGGGAACAATCACTCTTAGCGGAAATTTAAACGCTACAGGACCAGTATCAAACACAGAAACATTAAAAACAACAGGCGGAACGTTGACATTTAAAAGTTCCGTCGCAAACACTGAAACAATCAGCGCGGCGACAGGCGGCGTGACATTTGCCGGCGCAGTTGCCGGCGCAAGCGGAACAATTATTACGACAACAGGAAACATAACGACAAGCGCGGCCGCCGCGAGCAGCCTTGGAACAGTCCAAAGTTCCGGCGGGACGATTTCAAACTCAGGAAGCGGCGCGCTCACTCTCGCTGAGCTTCAAATGGGAGCCGACACTTCCGTCACAAACTCAACGGGCGGCGCGCTTACGATAACAAAACTTACAGGAAACCGCGCGGCAACCTTGACAGGCGGAACAAACGCCATAACTGTTTCTTCTTACGATGGCTCTCCGACAATTGCAGTCACCGCGGGCTCTTGCGCTTTGGGAACGGGAACAATCGCCGCGCTTACCGTAAGTGGAAGCGCCGAGACGGCGGTCGCCGGAAACCTTACAGTCACAGGCACGACTACAAACGACGGAACGATTTCTGTCGGCGCCAACTCAATCACTTTTGCTGGAGCCGTCGACAGCGCAAGCGGAACTGTCACAATGACAACCGGCGGCGTAACCGTAAGCGGCGGCTCGGCAAGCGCTTTTGGAACAGTTCAATGCGCGGGCGGCGCCTTCACCAATTCCGGAAGCGGCTCGACAACTGTGGCGGACTTTGCAATGAGCGACAACAGCGTTGTCACCAATTCCGCAAGCGGAACTTTAGTGTTGACAAAGTTGTCGGGCGCCTACAACGCCACGATAAAAAGCGTTTCAGCCGACAACGGAATGACAATCAACTCCTACGACGCCGCGACAAAAATCGCCGTCGCCGCAAGCAGCAAAAACATACTTTTGGCAGGCGGAACGCTCGACTCGCTTGTGATAAACGGCGGATCAAAAGCCACCGTCAACGGCGACATAACGACAACCAACGGAATCACAAACAGCGGAACGCTCGCCACAAGCGCCGCGGTTGCCATAACCGGACCAGTCACAAACGGCGGAACAATCAGCGCCGCCGCCAACGACATAACATTTAACGGAGCCGTTACCGGCGCTGGCGGAACGATAACAACGACCACGGGCAACATCACGACAAGCGCCGCGGCCACAAGCTATTTGGGAACTGTCCAAAGCGCGGGCGGCGAATTGACCAACTCCGGAGCGGGCGCTGTCACTGTAGCGGAATTGTCAATGGGCGCGGCGACAACAGTCGCAAACACTGCGGCTAGCGGCGGAATTGCCGTCGCAAAATTGTCCGGCGGCTACACCGCGACATTAAACAACGCAAGCGCGACAGAAAATATCGCCATAAATGAATATGCCGACAATCCGACAATAAAAGCCGCCGCAGGCTCATCCAGCCTAGGAGGCGGAACGCTCGCCGCGCTTACAGTAGACGCCGGCGCGACAGCGACTGTATCGGGCGCCCTTATCGTAACTGGCGACATCACAAACAACGGAACGCTTGACGCGAGCGCAAACTTGACGTTCGAAAGCGACTTTAACGGCGGATCTGGAACGTTCAGCTCAACCGAAACTGTAAAAGCCACAGGAATGTCCGCAAAATTCACAGGAAACAACGCCAATATCGCAAACTTTGTCTATGATCCAAGCGGCGGAAGCGGAGGAAGCCTGGAGATTGTTGACGGCAACAAGTTCACAACAGAATTTTCTTGCGCGACTCCCGCAGTTCAAATAAAGCTTAGCGGCGCAAACACAATCGGAACGCTTGCGATGACCAGCGCCGGCGGAACGCTAACAGTCAACGACGCGCAAACAATCAACGGCGACTTGTCGCTTGAAGGAGCGGACGGCTCTTTGCTAAATGTCACCGGAGGCGGAAGCCTGGGCATAGGCGCAAGTCAAAGCAAAGAAGGCAAATTCCTCAACGTCGATTGGGACAATATTTCAATCAGCGGAACAGGCTATTACATCGCAAAGGATTCCGAAGCAGCGTCAACTCCTAATTACGGCCAAAAAAGCAATTGGATAATCTTGAATCCCTTAATGGAATTCGTTTGGACCGGAATAGTTGGCAATTGGAACGATCCGTTAAACTGGAACTACAACTTGGTTCCTGGCTTGACAAGCGCGACCGGCGGAGTTTCGACAGTCGGATATTCAGTGAAAATTCCAAACGACACAAGCAAACCCACAGTCTCGGACGCGATAAACTATTCTATAAAAAACCTTGCAATAGATGACCCCGACGCAAGCCTCACATTCTCTTCGTCAGGCAACGTAGCTGTAAGCGGAACTCTCGCCAACAAGGGAAAAATTTTCTACTCAGACGCAGGCCGCGTGACAAACGAAACAGGAACATTCATCAACGACGACACGCAGGGAACGGTTGAATTCAACGGAAGCGGCGCGGCCGATTTGGCTAACGTTCAATACCACGATTTAATTGTCAGCGGATCCGGCGACTTCTTGTCAGCGGAAGACAAAACGCTCACAGTCAAAAACGACATGACATACAACGCAAGCGCCGCAAGCGGAACGCTGACCATAAGCGCGCTGAGCGTTACAAACGACTTAAAGATTTTGGCTGGAAACGTGAAATTCAACGCCTCCGACGTCATGAGCGTGGGAACAGAAACAAAGGCAAAAACCGTGACGCTTTCAACTAGCGGAAGCGTGTCGGTTGGAAACAACGGCGCTGACCGTTTTAACGTGACCGACGGCGCGCTCAATTTCCTCTCATCCCTAGGCGATTTGGAACTTTGCGGAAAAATCACCGCAAGCGGCGGAATAACGCTCAGCAAAGACGCGACTTTAAAAGGAAACGTTGATTTTGAAAGCGACACAACTTTAGGCGCTGATGTCAATCTTATCATAGCGAACGACCATTCCAGCATGCAAACCGCGACCACAAACGCCAAGTTGGTCTGCGCGGGACACACATTGACTCTAAAGAACGCTTCTTTAACAAACAATGGAGCGGTCACAGACGGAAACATAAACTTTATAGAAACCGCCGCGCGCGCGCAACTGTTCACTCCGAACACAGGATCCACTTACGCAAAAGTCACTGTAAACAAAACAAGCGGCGGCTCGCTTGAAATAAAGAAGGCTCTCAAAGCGACCGAATTCACCATTACAGAGAACAAAACATTTACAGCGGACGCCGCCTTCACCGCAGAAAAACTTGCCATAACTAAAAACACGAACGCCACGTTCAATGGCTTGGCCACAATCAGCTCTGAATACTCCGACGCGGGCACGGCCGGAAACATTTCGTTTGCCGCAGGCTGCTCGTTCACTCCTGCGACGACATTCAACACAACAGGCAGCGTCACCCTTAACGGCTCGTCGACGGCTTGCAATTTTACCGGCGGCTTGACACACACAACTGGCCCGACTACGCTGAACGGCGCGCTCACCACAGAAAACAACAAAGACATAAGCCTTGCCGCGACGACGCTCGCAGCCGCAGCCACAATCGACGCGGGAGCAGGAGCGGTCACAATCAACGGAAGCCTTGACGGCTTGTTCGCCTTCGCTTCCAACGGAACTGGAACCTTGACTCTTGCCGGAGCGGTTGGAACCACAAACCCGCCGGCCACAATTACAGTTGAAGGTCAAACAATCATTTCCGCTCCGTCCGTAAAGACATCCGGCTTGCAAAATTATAAGAAGGACGTGACCTTTGACGCCGCGGCTTGCGCAGTCACAGGAGAAATCAAAGCGGACGCCAATCTCATCGTAAACGCCGGCAAGGCCGCCAGCCTTTCCAGCGCGACAACTGTGGCCGGCGACATAAACAACAATGGAACGCTGGCCGCGACCGGAAACTTCACATTCGAAAGCGACTTTAACGGCGGCTCAGGAACGTTCAGCTCAACCGCGACAGTAACCTCAACAGGCGCCGCGGCGACATTCACCGGAAACAACGCCGAGATTGCAAACTTTGTCTATGTTCCAAGCGGCTCAAGCGGAGGAAGCTTGGAGATTGTTGACGGCAACAGGTTCACAACAGAATTTTCTTGCGCGACTCCCGCAGTTCAAATAAAGCTTAGCGGCGCAAACACAATCGGAACGCTTGCGATGGCCAGCGCCGGCGGAACGCTAACAGTCAACGACGGACAAACAATTACAGCCTTGACATTGCAAGGCGCGGACGGCTCTCCCCTAAATGTTGAAGGAAGCGGAAGCTTGAACATAACTTCCAGCCAGCAATCCGGAAACTATCTAAGCGTCGCTCTTGCCGGACCAAAAATTTCCAATGACAGCGGCGACGCCTATTATTCAGCGAAAAATTCCTCCTTTGACGGCGACCCCTATTACGGCCAACACAACCATTGGATAATAATGAACAAGCTGATGGTTTTTGAATGGGCCGGCGGCGACAGCGTGGATTGGGGAAGGGTCTCAAACTGGAACTACAAGTTGGTTCCGGGTTTGGCGAGCACGATAGGCGGAGTTGACACCAGAGGCTATCCTGTAATCATTTCAAACTCGCCTGCCAAAACATACCTTCCTGCTACTGCCGCCGCCTACTCTGTCGGCCAACTGACAATAAACGACGCCGCCGCAACTTTAACGCTTGCAAGCGCCGACATAAGCCTGCAGACATTTGCCGACAGAAGCGCGACTGCCAACGGAACGCTCGCCAACAAGGGAACGATAAATTACTCAAACGCAGGCCGCATCAGGGTTGGAACCACTTTCATCAACGACGCAAGCGCGACCAACAAGGGAACAGTTGACTTCACCGGAACAAGCGGCGCCACGGACTTGGCCACCCCCTCATACTACAACCTAATTGTAAGCGGAACAGGAAACTTCTCCGCCGGATCCGCGCTCACAGTTGAAAACGACTTGACTTACAGCTCCGCGAGCGGAAGCCTGACCCTTGCGGCCGCGACAATCAAAAACGACTTGATCCACAGCGGCGGAGGCGTTCTAACAACAAACGGGGCGGTCGCAGTTCAAAACGACTTGACGCAAATCGCGGGAACGCTCACAGCGAACGCCAACCTAACCGTGACAAACGCGCTTGCCGTTAACGCGGGAACAGCCTCATTCAACGCCGAAACAGAAGCCAAAAGCGCTGATTTCACGCCCGCAACTTCTTCGACCGTTCTTTCAATCTCTCTCGGAAACACCGAAGGCGATAAATTTACGCTTACCGGCGCTGGCAGTTCCCTTATTTTGCCAGCGGAATTGACCAGCCTTAGCGTCGCAGGAACAATAACCGCAGGCGGCGGAATAACAATAAGCCATAACGCGGTCCTTAACAACAATACGATTCTCGCAAACGCGACTACAATAGGCGCCCCGGTAATTGTCTCTACAAATCCCGCTGCAAGCAACTACACGCTTACAACAAGCGACACTCTTGCAACAAGCGCCGCTTTGACAATCCAAGACGCAAACCTTGTCAACACAGGCGCGGTCACAAACGGAAACATATCCTTTACGGAAACCGCCGCGCGCGCGCAAAGCTTCACTCCAAACGAAAGCTCAACTTACACAAGCGTAGAGGTCCACAAAGAACACGGCGGCTCGCTTGAAATAAAAAGCGCGTTCATCGTGACCGACTTTACCGTCACAAAAAACGGAAAGCTCACAACAGACGCCGCAGTGACAGCGACCAACTTTAAAATCACGGACAATGTGGAGCTTGTCGCAGACGCCGCAGTCACCGCCGCAAAGCTTACTATAACTAAAAACACGAACGCCACCTTCAAGGGCTTGGTCACAGTCAGCTCTGAATACTCCGACGCGGGCACGGCCGGAAACATAACTTTCGACAAAGGCTGCTCCTACACTTTCGCTGATAAGGCCAATTTCATTACAACAGGAACACTCACGCTCAACGGAACAGACAACCCTTGCGCCTTCAAAGGCGGCCTTGAACACACAAGCGGCCTGACAATACTTTACACTGCGCTCAACACGACAAGCGCCGCAATCACTCTTGGCGCGACAACGCTCGCCGCCGACACGACAATCAACGCGGGAACAGGAACTGTCAGCCTTGGCGCGCTTGACGGCGCCTTTGATTTTACCAATGCGGGAAGCGGAACATTGACATTTAAAGGCTCTGTAGGAGCGGCCGCCAAACTTGCGACAATCACTGTGACAAAGAAAACAATAGTACAGGATAACGCGGCTTACATAAAAACCACTGGCTTGCAAACTTACAATGACGACATAACCTTTATGCGTTCTTGCGCGGTTGACGGACAAATTCAAGCGGCCGCAAGCATAGCCACAAACGGCGATTACACAGTCACATTCACAAAAGACGTTAACCTTTTCACAAGCAACCCCGCGACTTTGGGCGGATACGGCGGAAAACTTTTAATAAGCGGCGACATATATTTTGCCGTGAGCGGAAAAACTTCCACCGTCGCGTCGACAGTCCAAGCCAAAAATGTTTTGCTCTTCCAAGGCGAGATTTCAATTGCTGCAAGCGGCGAGCTGATTTCAACCCAAGACATAATTTTGCTTGGCGCGAAATACAACATAGACGACAAAAAAGAAACAACTGCCTCACAGGTCACAGGCCTTTTTGCCTACAATCACGCTTCGCGACAAGACGGAAAGCATTCTCCCGCCCTATACACAAAAGCGTTTCCATCCGCTCCTTACTCAGGAATTGTCACAACCACAGCAGGAGCGAAAATTAAAGCCGGCAAAAACTTTTACGCCAACGGCCTTAACGACGATTCGGGAAACGGTTTGGGAAGCGACTTGTGGACTTTAACGCTTCCCGACAACAATTTGCAAACCGCGGCCTTTGCCGAAATCTACAATTCAGAAATATACAACTGCTCGTCTAACTATGACGTCGCGGCGGCGGAAGGCAACAACATCCACGGCTCCTGCTCTAAAATAATAACTACGCGGCCCGTAATCGACATTGCCTATACGGTTTACGATGACGTCATTTACATTTCATTCAAAGATTCCGCCGGAAATTCGGTGAAAATAGAAAATTCCAACAATGAAATTTCCGCCGCCGTTTCACACATTTTCAATTCCGCAGGTTATTTTGCCGGAACTTACACCGACGCCGACTGTCAGACAAGCACAAACAACAATCTCGACCGTTCAGACTTTTACATAAAGTCAAACTACAAATGGAACACGGACGCAATCGGAACAAACAAGGGCGCGGCGGCATCAACCGACCGATCAGGCTCGCATCAAGAAACAATTCCGTACCTAAACCTTCCCAAGGCGCTGACCGGCGTATACGAAACTTTGCGCGACTCAAGCAAGAACAGAATCACGCACTACTACAACACAAGTCCCGACACAAGCGCGCAATACAGCGAGCAAGGAAAAACATTCACCGCCGTCGCGGACCAGTGCGAGCCTGTACTGATAAAAGTTTTGACCGGCCAGGAAATGCACGAAGCGCCCGCAAGCCAAAAAGAATACGACGCTCACAACTTTGTAGAATTTGTTTACAGCGAGCCTGTTGACATAAACGGAAGCAGCACAACAGTCGCCGCTTCCGACGTCAACATCCACGCGGCGGGCGACCTTGGCGCCACTACAAATTCTGCTGGCGGAATTACTTTTGCCTACCTTGCCTCAACGTCAAGCGGAAGCGTAAATGCCGCGCTAAAAACAGGCAGCGGCTCACCCCACTCGTTGTATAGAAATTTCTCGGACACAGCCGGAGCGGCGCCTGTAGACCACGCGGCGCGAATAAGAGTTTCCATCGCAGGCTATGTTGACGGAACCTTCTCCGTAGGCGGCGACTCATACAACAACTGGACCGGCTACATCAGTTCCGCCGCTACGCCTTCTGGAACAATAACCAGAATCGCCAACACAAACATCAAGGACAAATCGCCCGCGCAAAAATCTCTTACGATTGCCTCAACGACAGGGCACCCGCTCCCGACTATAACCATTCAAAACTCCGGCGCCTCCAACGAACTTTACGGCCTATGGGACGTAACGCCTCCGTCATTCGCTCCCGTCCGCATAAACGGAACGTCAACATGGAACGCTCCCGCATACGACGGAAGCCAAGAATTTGAATTTGTAGGCGCCAGTTACGGCACCGGTACTTTGTCCGCCATCGAAGTCCACTGGTTTGACAACGAGCCAAAATACAACGAAGCGACGCAATGGTTTAGCCGCGTAGGCTGGGCCACCGCCAGCTCCGCGACGGAATACAATCTTGTCCAAAGTTACGCCGCCGATGTTCGCGGCGGAAGCCGAGCCGACAGCGGCAATGCAAACGTTACCGTCGGAGGAATTCGCTACTCTTCGATTTACAACGCCAACAACGCTTTTGAATACGCGATTTATGGCAGCGAAAGCTATGTGGGATTCTCCCAGCAAATCAAAGGCGGAGCGGAAAGTTCTTTGTTCACTTACGGAGGCTCGGACACCGGCGCGGCGACAAACCCCACGGGCGCGGAAGACGGCTTGTACACCAAGCTCTTGCTTGACAACACATTGCTCCAGCCAAACACAACCTTCACCATGACCTTTGACTCAAACGCTTGCTTTATCACCGACTTGGCTGGAAACAGAATTCAATGTGGAAAGATAAAAATGAAGAGTATCGACAGAACTCCGCCGGAATTCTTGATGTCAGCCGTTCCTCTTGGCTCAAGCCAAATGTTGGTCATCTTCTCAAAATCAATCAACATTGGCACATTGGCTTTGTATACCGACGCCACCACGCACGACACAGTTTCCGCGCTGGAATACATTCCCAAAGCGCTCGAATTTAAAACGATTTCTGGCGGCGCCATTACAGAAATTAAAATTGAAGACGTTCCCGCAAAATGCGTGTTTAGAAACAACAAGGCGACAGGAATTGTTTTGACCTTAAGCAAGAACGCTGTTTTGGACAACGTCACCAGCGGAATTTTCATCAGCGCCAAAAAGAGCGACAAATACAAGTACGACCCGCTGTCTGGAATAGACAACGCTCACATCACTTACATCCAAGACGCGATTGGAAACTATGTCGTTGCGGACAGCAAGCACGCCTTTAGCGATTTTGCCGTCAACGCGATCAACCCTCAATACGCTTACGACAACAGCTTGACCGACGAAGGCGTGGCCACCAGCTACGGCTTGTACCAAGAAGGCGTTTGGGCGGTTCGCGATTGGAACGCGGAACAAAAGAATTCCGGAACCATTTCGGCAAACAAAGAAATAATAATGCAAACCACTTTGTACGACGGAAGCAAGAAGTTGCCGTCAGGACAAAAAATAAGCGCCGTGTTTGACTCCGCTCCAGACTTTGGATCCGTTTCAACAAAGATAAACGAAAACACCAAAATGGCATGGAGAATTTGGCATCCAAATTTAACAAGCGATGTTTTCACTTCGTTGGCGCCGATAAACAACATTCCTCAATTTACTGTCGAAGGAAACTCCAATGACACCGGCGTTGTGTTTGACATCGAAAAATCTCTTTCTTCGAGCAATTGGAAAAACGGAGACCAAGTTTCATTCCTATTTAAGATGGGCGACTACACCGTTGACCACTACGCCGACGGCAGGAACTTCCCCCTCTACGCCGTCCGCCTTAAGGACATAAGCGATATCACTTCGCTTGACTTGTGGTCGTTCAAAATAAGAACGACAACATTGCAACGCGGCGGCGTGACTATTTTGAACAATGTAATCGATTTGAACAACGGCGAGCACACTGTTGTTGAAGTTGACATGAAAGAATCCGGCAACCTCAACGTAATGGTTATGACCCTTGACGGAAACATCGTCACATACTTGCGCCACGGCTACACCGAGGCTGGATCTCATTACTACAATTGGAATGGAACCAACAACGGCGGATCAAAGGTGGCGCGCGGCCTCTACTTTGTCCGCGTAATCGGCCCCGGCATAGACGAAACGCGCAAAGTCATGTGCGTAAAGTGATTAATCCGCGACTTCTTTGCGGAACATCATCGCGGCTTCTTCGCTGTAGGGATAGCCGATGTATTCGGTGAGGACGAGCGCCTTTTCCAAATATTTCTTTAGCGCCGGACGGAATTTTGGATGGGCGCACTTTTCTATTATCACGTTGGCGCGCTCAAATTCGTCAAGGCCGCGCAAGTCGGCCACGCCTTGTTCCGTCACCAAAATATGAACGTTTTTGATTGTGTGGTCGATGTGGCTCACAATCGGAACTATGCAAGAAAGTTTTCCGTCCTTGGCCGTCGACTTTGTGATGAATATCGAAAGGCCGGCGTTTTGGCAAAAGTCTCCCGAACCGCCCACTCCGTTCATCAGCCTGCTTCCGTCGATGTAACTAGAGTTCATGTTTCCGTACAAGTCGGCTTCAATGACCGTGTTGATTGAAATGACTCCAAGACGGCGAATCACTTCGGGGCTGTTGGAAATTTCCATCGGTCGCAAGACAATTTTGTCGCGGTAGCGCTCGATGTTTTTGTAGAATTCCGCAATCTGCGGCTTGGGCATTGTGATTGAGGTTGCCGAAATCGCGTCAAGCTTTCCGGCGTCAACCAAGGTCAAGAAAGAGCCTTGCGCCACTTCGGAGAAAACAGTCAAGTGCTTGAAGTTGGATTCCTTCAAGCCTTCCAAAACCGCGTTTGAAACTCCGCCAATTCCAGCCTGCAAGGGCGGAAGCGGGTCGCAAAGGCGGCCGGCGGCGATTTCGTCTTCCAAAAACTTTATCAAGTTGTCCGACATTTTCTTAAAGTCGTCGTCAACAGGCATGTCCTTTACGCCGCCGTCAAGCACGTCGCTCTGAACAACCGCCACGATTTTGGAAGGGTCGCAGAGAATGTAAGGCGTTCCGATTCTGTCGCCGGGCTTTAAAATGTTTATGGGCTTTGTGTTAGGCGCAGGCTCGGTCATGTAAATGTCGTGCATTCCCTCAACGCAGGCGGGAACGCTTGTATTAAGCTCGACAATCACCTTGTCAGCGCAGGCGACATAACTTTCGCTTGCGCCGACGGACATCGTTGGAATTATGTTTCCGTTTTCGTCAATCGCGGCGGCCTCAATCAAGGCGATGTCAATATGGTTGAGGTATTTGTTGCGAACCCATTTGGGCATCATGCTTAACGGTATGTCAACGTATTTTACTTTGCCTTGGTTAATAGATTCGCGCAAGTCTTTATTGGTTTGGTAAGGCATGCGGCAGTAAAGCGCGCCGGCGCGGGCAAGGACTCCGTCAAATTCGTCTCCCATAGACGCGCCCGAATAAACCGTGAGGCTTAAATTTTCACCGGCCTGGGCGCGCGCGGCGAGCTCTTTGGCCACAACTTTTGTGTATCCAGCCTGCGTGAAGCCGCTTACGCCCAAAGTCATATTGGGCTGAACAAAGGCCGCCGCTTCCTTGGCGCCGCAAACTTTTTTTAGGACTTCCGCGTTCCTGATTCGCTTTTTCATTTCTTCGTTAATGTCGCTCATATTCATTCTCCAAGTTTTACGTTCATCGGCACAAGGCCCTTTCCCGCAAGAATTTCGTTTGACTGCACGGGAATTCCGTGGGCCTCAAACTGTTTGACAAGCGCCGCCGCGTAATCGGCGAACACAAAGGGGCTGTTGATTGTGATAGAAAACATTCCGTAAAAGTCAACCATGCTTATCATCGGCGCCGGACTTAACGACGACCAAATTGAGTCCACCAATTCGTCAGAGTATTCTGTTTTTTGCAAGGTTCCGATGTAGGTGAGCGTGTAAGTGAGAGCGCCAAAAGTGGCCGACTCAAAGTAATGCTTTCTTCGCTCATCCATAGTCTTGAACTTTTGCGCCTTTTGATTAATTTCGACAATGTCATTGGCCATCGCCTTGAGCGCGTCTTCGCTGACCCGTTCCTTAAAGGCGGCTCGATGCTCTTTTCCCAACTCGCTCTCGTCCTTGGAAAGCTGGTCAACCTTCAATTCCTGCGTTTGCAAAACCCAGCCGTTCTTGAAAGAATTTGGGCAGCCCATCATTTTTTTTAGGTTCACGGGGAAACCGCACAAAATTCTTTTTTGGTTTCCTGGGTTCAATTCTTGAATCGCCTTGGCCATAAAGATTTGAACCGCCACGCTGGGCGTCATTCCCTTGTCTTTTACATAGGCCATAAAGTCAGATTCCTTTACGGTAAAGTGATAGCGGCAGTTGTCCCGGTTTTCAAGCGGAATCGCGCCTAAGGCCTCCATCTCGGGAAAAACAAAAGCGTCCTGTCCAAAATCCAAGGCGGGGCGTTGGTAGCCGGGAGTCAATTCGCTAATTTTGGCGAAAGGCTCGCCGTACAAATCTTCCGGCGAAGAAAGCAAGACATTCGGCTCGTCATATTCTTTTTTGTTCTTTATGCCAAAGTAATGATGCATGAGCGTGTTGTAAAAAATCATGCGCCCCGTTCCGTCGCAAAGGGAATGGTGATAGTTAAGCCAAATTTTATTTTGATGGTAGGTCACGCCAAAAAAGCGGCAAGAAGATTTTTCGTCTCCAAGCGGCATAGGGCCGGCAAATGGAATGGCTTTAAACTCGTCGGCGGTTTCCTTAAAGTAGATGTCGCCGTCCTTTTGGCAAGGAACGCTCTTAACCCAAGGATGGACTTGGACGGCCTTTGCGACAGCGCTGTCAAGAGCCGTCTTATCCACATTGTCCCGCAAAATAACTTCTTGCGAGTTTCCTACATTTGTAAAAAGATAAAAGATTTGTTCCGCATAGCCAACGCTCATTTTCTTGCCTCCAACATTTTTTACGCTTTTATTATACAATGCAAAATGCTGAAGCGCAAGAAAAAAAAATTGCCCGGACAAGCCGGGCAATGGCATTTCCTAGCGGACGGCCGCCTTGCTTATAAAGCAGGCGATTCCTTCCATAGGATACTTTTCGCGGATTTCTTTTACAAGCTCCACGATTTTCTTAGCCTCTTCTTTTGTGCAATAAATGACGAGCATTTCGTTAAGCTGCGGCCAAACAGCGTCTCCCAACTTTGGATTTGAAAAACCCGCTCCGGTAACGCCGGAGATTTTTGTAAAGTGGGAGCCGATTTTATTTTTCTTAAAGCCTTCGACAAAGTCCTCGTCAACAGCGGCGGAAAGAATTATTTCCACCCTCTTCAATTTTTTGGCCTTTTGGCCGTCGGCTTTCTTTTCTTTTTTTTCTTTCATATACACCGCCTTTTATTTGCGAGCTTCAAGCTTTTTCTGGGCCTTGGCCGCTTTTTTGGCAGCCAAGCGTTCGCGGCGGCTGTTAAAGATATGGTAAACCGCCGGCATCAAGAACAAGGTCATAAGCGAACCGAATGTCATGCCGCCGAATACCGTAAGCGAAATCGGCTGCATCGAAGCGCTTCCTTCGCCGGGGAAGAAGGCCATCGGCATCAAAGAAATTACGGTCGTAAGAGTTGACATCAAAATCGGGCGCAAGCGGTTTCGGGCCGCCTCGACGCAGGCTTCGTCCAAAGAGTAGCCGCGCTTTCGCAGCAAGTTGGTGTAGTCAACCAAAACAATTCCGTTGTTTACAATCGTTCCGACCAAAACCAAGATTCCCATTACGGTAACGATGCTAAGCTGGTTGCGGGTCAAAGCGTAAATCGCCATAACGCCGATGAACGAAAGCGGAATCGTAAGCAAAACGATAAAGGGATCCAAAAGCGACTCAAACTGGCTGGCCATTACAACGAATACCAAAACAACGGCCATCAAGATGATCGCCGAAAAGTTTGTAACCGCTTCAATCATGTCCTCGTAGTCGCCCGAAATGCTTATGCGAACGTTTTCGTCAGCCGGAATGTTGTCGTTGATGATTTTTAAAAGTCCAGACTGAACCTTGTCCAACGAAACTCCAGTGATCGGCTTTGCCGAAACTTGAATGATGCGCGACTGGTTTTCGCGGCGGATCGTTACAGGCGCAAGCGACTGCTCGTAGCGGGCAAAGCTTGAAAGCGGAACGCGCATTCCCTGCGAGTTTACGACAGAAATTTCGTCAAGGTCGTTCAACTTTGACGTGTCCTTTTCCGAAAGGCGGACGATAACGTCAATGTCGTCTCCCATGTCGGTGTAGCGGCTGGCGGTGACGCCGTTAATCGCGCCGCGAATTTCCGCGCCTACGTTGTAAATGTTAAGGCCAAGTTCGTACATCTTTGCGCGGTCAACAAGAATTTCGGCCTGCGGAAGTCCTTCCTCCAAGTCGCTTGAAACTTCGGTGACCAAGTCGGTCGCCTGCTCTTTTAAAAGCTTTTCAACCTTGTGGCTGGTCTCGCGCAAAAGGTTAAGGTCGTCGCACTTGATGTCGACGCTGATTCCGCCGCTAGAAGCGGAGTTCATATTGGCGGCAAAGCTCATGTCCGCGCCGGGGAACATGTTAAAGTACTTGCGCAATTTTTCCTTGGCGCTTTTTTCGTTGTCCCAACCGGGCTGGCGCTCGCCTTCTTCGTAAAAGGCAAAGACGACGCTTCCGTTGTTGGTGCCGTTGTTGGCCGACATCATTCCAGAGCCGCCCGACATAATGGCCGTGTACTTTACGCCCTTAAGCTCCTGCATGGCCGTGGCCTGCAAGGATTCGGCCACTTGGCTTGTGACTTCGAGCGTGGTTCCCTTGGGCATTTCGATTTCCACCTGAACGATGTTGGAAGCCGGCTCCGGCATAAAAATAAAGCCGACAAATTTAACGGTAAAAATCGAAAGAACGAACAAGGCGATCAGCGCGAAAATGCAAAGCTTTTTGTGGCCCAAGACAAAGCGGACGCCGTTGGCGTACTTGTTGTCAAGGCTGTTGAAAAAGCGGTTAAAGAGGCGGTTTATGCTTCCAAAAACGCCTGAGTAGCTGTTCTCGTTGATTTTGTCAACCTTAAGGTAGCTGGAAGTCAAAACAGGAACAAGCGCGATAGCGACAATCAAAGAGCACATCAAGGAGAAGATGATTGTCCATGCAAGGCTGTCAAAAATCTGTCCCATCATTCCAAGTTTTTTATGGAACATAATCATCGGCAAGAAGATGCAGACCGAAGTGAGCGTTGACGCCGTGATTGAAGTTACCATTTCCTGCGAACCCAAGACGGCCGCGACTTTAGGCTTGGCTCCGCGCTGAATGTAGGAATAAATGTTTTCCAAAACAACGATTGAGTTGTCGACCAACATTCCGATTCCCAAGAGCAAGCCGGCCATACTAATCATGTTGATTGTGATGCCCTTAAAGTACATCAAGAAGAGCGTGATGAAAACAGAAATCGGAATGGCAAGGCCGATGATGATCGTGCTCTTGAACGAGCGCAAGAAGATGAACAAAACCATAACCGCCAAAAGCGCGCCTTGGATTACCGACTTGACTACTTCCGTAATCGTCTGCTCGATGATGTCAGTCGTGTTGTAAACTTCAACAAGCTTTACGTCGCTTGGAAGGTTTGACTCGATGTTCTTAAAGGACTTGCGCGCGTTGTTGGCGGCGGTTACGGAATTCTTTCCGCTCTGCTTTTGAACCATTACGATGACGCACGACTCTCCGTCGACGGCGGCGATTGAGTCTTCGTCCTTGTAGCCTTCGTAAACGTCGGCGATGTCGCGCAAAAGAATGGTCTTAAGCTCCACGCCGCCGCCCAAGCCGTATGAGCTAGGCTTGTATGAAATTACGGTGTTCTTTAAGTCTTCGACGCTTTGGTACTTTCCGCTTGTCTTAATCGAATAGTTTGTGTCGCCGCTGGTAATCGTTCCGCCGGCGCTCTGCACGTTTTGCGCGCCAATCATTTGCGCGATCGTACTGATGCTAAGCCCGTAGGCTTCCAAACGGTCGCGGGGAATGTCAACGTTAATCGACTTTTCGCGGCCGCCCATGATTCCCGCGCTGGCGATTCCGTCAAGCTGCTCCAAACGAGGCTGGACGATGTCTTCCGCGTAATCGCGCAATTCCTCCGGCGTGCGGTTTCCCTTCAAGGCCAAAACCATGATCGGCATCATCGAAGGGTCCATCTTCATGATTACCGGGCTGTCCGCGTCGTCAGGAAGGTAGGAGCGCACAAGGTCTATCTTGTCGCGTATTTCTCCAGTGGCCGCGTCAAGATTGGTGCCGTATTCCAATTCCAAAATGATAAGGCTGGTTCCGCTTTGAGAGCGCGAGCGCAATTTTTTAAGGCCGCTCACGCCAGAAAGCACGGATTCCATTGTTCTTGTAAGGCTCTGCTCGATTTCCTCAGGGCCTGTGTTGTCGTAGTTTGTGTAGACGATGATGTAAGGAATATCCATGTCCGGATACATGTCTACCGGCAAGTTGAACACGCAGTAAATGCCAAGCGCGATTACGACCAAAAATGTAAGCAGCGTCGTGACCGGCTTGTTTACGCATCTTTCAGAAAAAGTCATTTACAATCCTCCGCCGCTATTATTCCTGAACCGAAACGATGTTGACGCTGGCGTCGTCGTTCAAAAGGTTCTGGCCTTTGACGACAATCTCGTCGCCCGCTATAAGGCCTTTTGTAATCTCAACTTTATTGTCAACCAAGATTCCCTGCTCAACCGCGCAAAGCTTTACCTTGGCCGGCGTGTCTCCGTTCTTTTGAGAGGAGATGACGAACAAGTAAGGAGAGCCTTCGCGGGTTACAATCGCGCCCGCAGGAACGACAATCGCGTCCTTAATGCTTTCAGTGATAAGGCGGACGCGGGCGTACATTCCGGCCTTGATTCTATTGTCCGGCGGATTGATCTTAAGCTTTACGCTCATCGTGCGGCTGGACTTGTCCAATACCGGGCTAACCTCAAAAACTTTCGCCTTGAACTCAACGCCGGGATAAGCGTCAAAAGTGACGACGGCCGTCTGGCCCAAGCTGATGCGGCTGATAAAGCGCTCGGCGACGCTTACCTTAATTTCCAACTCGTCGGTGGAAGCGATCTCGGCGATCACAGTCGCCTGCGAAACCATAGTTCCGATTGTCGGAATGAACGAAATGACGCGGCCTGCAATCGGAGCCTTTACGGGACTCGCGCTGTAGTCCATGCCTGGACGGCTGGCGTCAACGTAAGCCAAAACTTGGTTCTTGCTTACCATTTGTCCTACGCTCACCAAAGTGCGCGAGATTTTTCCAGCCATGTCAGGCAAAGCCGCTACCGAAGAAACAGCCGCGACGTCTCCGCCAAATTCCAAGTATTCGTCAAGATTTCCGGCCTTTGTCTTGTAAGTGTTGACGGCGAACAAGGCCTCTACTTCTTCCTCACTCTTTTGCTCTTTGCCGTCCTTTTTGCATCCGGCAAAAAGCAGCGCCGCCAACAAAGCGACCGCCATAATTTTAATTCCAGTCTTTTTCATATATTCCTCCAATCCTTATTCTTTATATGATGACAAGTCTGCGTTCAATGTGTATTCCAAATCCATCAAGGCCGAAATGTAATTGAACTTTTGGTTGAGCTGTCCAAGCTTGGCCTGGTTCAACTGGCTTTCAGAATCGCGCAAGTCAAGCAACTCTGTGGCTCCGTTTCTGTAGGAACGGGCGCTTGAGTCGTAGGCTCGTTGGGCGAGCGTTATGTTGCGGCCCATCGAATCTATTTGCTCGCGCGCTTGGTTCAAAGTGTCCACGGCTTTCTTTACCTGAACCTTTTGGTTTTCAACGAGCATTTCCATCTTAAGCTCAAGCTTTCTTAGATTGGCCTTGATGTCCGCCGCCTTTTGCCGGTTGGCGCTAAACGGAAGCATGTCGGTCAAATTCCACACAAGCGAGGCCGCGAATTTTCCCTGGTCATTCCATTTTGAATCGTCGCTCACGAATGTTTTCATCGGCTGATAGTTATAGCTCAAAATCAAAGCCGGAGTGTAGCTTGAAAGGTTCAAGGCTGACAAGTTGAGCTTTAACGAATCGATGGCGCCTTTTAAGTTTTGATAGTCCAAGCTTTTGTCGGCGTACTTTTCCAAAAGATCGTCGCTTGTGACATTGACATAGGTCGGCTCAATGGAACCTTCAAGCTGTATTTTTGTTCCAACGGGAAGTCCGATCAAAAACACAAAATTGTCCATCGCTTGGTTCAAAGCCTGTTGGGCGCTCTCAACCTCGGGCTTTTGGTTTTCGTAAGTGACCTGGGCGTTTAGCAAGCGCAATTCGGGAATCAAGCCGTTTTTGTAATTGACCTCCGCTTGCGCGGCGCGCTGGCGGGCGTTTTCCAAAGTCGCTTTTTTTACGCCAAGGCTTTCCTGCTGGAGCAAAAGGCCGTAAAACAATTTCTTGATGTTCATAAACGTTTGCTTTTGGCTCTGCTCCCAAGTGATTTTTCCGCACTCGTAGTCGGCCTTTGCCGCGCGGATCAAACTGATGTAGGCCAAGCTCATGCTGAGCGACGCGCTGACTTCGCCGACAAGCGCCCAATGGTATTTTTCTTTTTCGGAAATTTTTTCTTGAGGAACGTAAGGGTTCCCCGAAATCAAAGATGAAATTTGATTCAAGCCGTTGGCTATGCTTATCATGCTATTCGCCTGCGTCAAATCCAATTCCGTAGTTCGCGCCGCCGAAAAACTGGCTTGAACTTTAGGCAAAAAAACGTTCCAAGAATACTGGGAAGCGCGTTTTTTCATCTCCAAGTCGATCTCGGCGCTCTTAAGAGTCTTGCTGTTTTCTTTTGCAAACTCCACGGCTTGTTCAACCGTAAGCGTCATCGCTTTTTCTTGCTCTTGCTCCTGCGCCAAAGCCGGAACAAAAATCATTGCTGCAAACGCGAGCGACGCAAAAAATTTTTTCATGCTATATCTCCATCATTCTTAATATACTTAATTCCACATTCAATCATTTCAAAAACTGTCGAAACATAAAAATCCAGCCACTCCGGCGGAAAGTTATATTTTGTTCCCATCAACATAAAGCTGACGGTCAGCCCCGAAACCCATTTTACAAACAACACGGAATTGTTGTTTACCGGAAAGTCAAAAGCCGCTGGAGCGATTCCCGCAAGCGAAATCGATTTAAAAAGCTCGGCGGCTTTTTTTTCAAAAGCCTTCGCGTCTTCCGGCGCCAGCGCGGCCTCTTGGAAAATAAAATATCCGTGCAGCATTATCACTTGCGGGCGCAAGGCAAAGTAATTGGCCTGCGTTCTCATCATTATGTAAATCGCCTCGTCGGGATTTTTGGCGGCCGCTGACTTTTCCTTTAATATCGCGCAAACCCTTTCGGTCTCCTGGAAAAGCATGTTCATAAGGTAGTCGTTTTTGTTGGCGAAAAAAGAATAAATGCTGCTCTTTGCCATTCCCAAGGCCGCCGCGATTTTTTCCACAGTTATTTTTGAGGAACGGTTGTCCTGCATCAATTGGATAAAGGCGTTAAAAAAACGGTTTGTCTTTTCGTCGCTTTCAAGCTGGAGCTTGCAGCGCTCGTCCAGCTCTTTCTTTCGCTCGTCAGAAATCGGATTCTTTTTCTTTCCCAAGCCGGAATAAATCAATTCCGAAACCTTTGTCTTGTAGCGCTCGATGTCGTTGATTTTCACAACGTCTTTCATCGAGCAAAAAGCCAAAATCAAAAAATGCAAAAGCGTATGCTGGAAAAAGCTTGGAACCATGTTTTGCGCGACAAAGTTTTTCTTATCCTTAAAAACGTCTTCGTTTATGACATTGATTCCGTTGTCCAGCAAAACCAAGTTGACGCCTTCTGTCAAAAGCTCGTCGCTCAACGAAACCTGCAAAAAATAGGACAAGTAATTGGGGTAGTTTTGGCAAAAGTCAAAAATGCAACGGACAGCCCTTTCCACACCCTTAAGGTTGTAGGGCTTTCTGGAATCGTCCAGCTGGGAAATCATCAGCGCGAACGCCTCAAAGAACTTTTCGCGCATTTTTTCCATCAATTCCTCTTTGTTTTTGTAATGCCTAAAAATCGCGGTTTTGGAAATGCCCGCCTTGGCCGCGATTTCACTCAAGGAAATTTCGGACATGCGGGGCTTTCCGTAAAGCCCAAAGGCGCATTCGAGAATCTTTTCTTTTGTGTTAACCTGCCTAGGCATCCGCGGTCCTTTCTCCAAACATTACCGAACATTCGGTAATGTTAACGAATGTTCGGTAATGAATATAGCGCGCGCCATCTTTTTTGTCAAGCGAATTTTCGCGCATTATATATGACAAACGTTCCCCCAAAATCTGTCACCTTGCCGGTAAAAATCTAACGGCCAGCGGTCGCGGAAAACCGCTCGAAACAATTCCGCAAGCGCAGCGTTGCGGCTTATGCGGCGTCACATCAACTTTGGGCAGATTTTCAGTTAATATCGCCGCTATGACACTTGAACAAAAAATGTAAAAATGTTATTTTCTATAAGATATGAATACTTTGGTGGCCTTGTGCGCGGTTGGCGCCGAAAAAATTTTAGGAAACGAAATAAAGCATTTGGGCTACAAGCTGGCCCCTTCCGACGCTGTAAAAGTGCCGGGCCGCGTCACTTTTTTGGGCGACGACGACTCCCTCTTTAGGGCCAACCTTTGTCTCAGGACAGCCGACAGGGTTTTCTTGCAGCTGGCGGAATTTGAGGCGGACAACTTTGACCTTTTGTTTGACGGGATTTATTCCGTTCCCTGGCAAAACTACTTTAGAAAAGACACGCGCGTCGTCGTTGACAAAATCCGCGTTTATAAAAGCCGCCTGGACTCGGAGCATACAATTCAGTCCATGGCGCAAAAAGCCATTTACAAAAAGCTTTGCGACGTTTGGAGAATGAGCTCGATGCCCGAAAGCGGACTCGAAGCCACTGTCCGAATCTACGTTGACAACGACAAGGTTTTTGTTTTGCTTGACCTTAGCGGCGACCCCTTGCACAAGCGCGGCTACAGGACCGACGGAGGAATCGCTCCGATGCGAGAAACCACAGCCGCCATTCTTTTGCAGTATATGCTTTGGCGCAGAAAGACTCCCTTGTACGATCCTTTTTGCGGAAGCGGAACCATTCCTATCGAGGCCGCGCTTTACGCGATGGACGTGGCTCCAGGACTTGGAAGAAAATTCGCCGTTGAAAATCTTCCCTTCTTTGACAAAAAGCGCGGCGACCAAATCCGCCGCCAGGAAGCCGAAAAGATTCGTCCCGACGTTGAATTCCATATTACAGGAAGCGACATAGACCCGGCGGCGGTTGACCGCGCCAAGCTCAACGCCGAGCACGCCTGCGTCATGGCCGGCCGCGCGCTTCAAATGATAGGAAGCGACCAGCGCGTTACGCGGCCTACATTCGTTCAGGCCGACTTTAAGGAATTGGCCGCGCCCTTCCCCGAAGGCTTGCTTTTGTCCAACCCTCCCTACGGAGAGCGTCTTGGAGACGAAGCCCAGGCCGAAGAATTGTATCGCGGAATGGCTTGCCTAAATTCAAACTTTGAAAATTGGCAAATGGGCTTCATCACCTCGAACAAAAATTTTCAAAAGTGTTTTGGAAAATACGCAACTCTTTTGAAGAACATAAAGAGCGGCAACTTGAACACTTGTTTTTACATGTACACAAACCTAGTCGAAAAAGGAAAAAAGTAAAATGGCGATTGTTGTAGAGCATGACAAAAGACGGCATGAAATTCTAGAAAAAGCCCTTGATGTTTTTGTAGACGAAGGATATGAAGACGTAACCTTTCAAAAAATCGCCGACCGCTGCGGAATCACCCGCACCACGCTTTACATTTACTTTAAGAACAAGCGCGAGATTTTTTTGTGGAGCATAAAGCAGCTTACCGGCGCCATCGAAGAAGTCCTGCGCGCGATAATCTCAGACCAAAAGCTTTCTTGCGAAGAAGCCCTTCGAAAAATCTTGATGCAAATTGTTGACGAATGCGAAAACAACAGCCGCTTGTTCACAATTTTGCTTTCTTACTTGTTGAACTTGCAAAAAACCGGAGGCGATCCGGCCGAACGCGTCCGCCGCAGAATGCTGCGCTTGCGCCAATTGATCGACACAGTGATAATTCGCGGAATAAAAAAAGGCGAGTTCAAAAAATTAAATGTCCACACCGCTTACGAAATGTTCTACGGTTTGATTCAATCGGCCATTTTCCGCCTTTCTGTCTTGAGCGAAAAATCCATCGCCTCAATCCGCGAACCGCTCAACCTTGCCGTCGACGGAATATTGGCGTAGGGGTCGCCAATGCAGTTTGTTTCATTTGCGTTCGCAATTTTTTTTGTTGTTTTTGTTTCCTTTTATTATTTGGCGCCGCGTTGTGGGAAAAACGCCATAGCCCTCCAAAGAATTTTGCTTTTGCTTGCGAGCGCGTGTTTTTACGCTTTCGCCGACCTTAAGTTTGTTCCCTTTTTGCTTTACTCCATCGCGGTCACATACTTTGCTGGAATTATTATTGGCTCCGACTCCTTTAATTTTGACGGGGGGGGGTATAAGGGCGTACAGTATCGCGCTGTTTTTTTTGCCCTTGTGGCCGCGGATTTGCTTCCGCTTTTGTTTTTTAAATACGCTCCGAAAACTTGGCATAGCGGCATAATCTTTCCGCTTGGACTTTCGTTTTTTACGTTCCAAAGTTTGAGTTATATTTTTGACTGCCGCGCAAAAAAGATTCAGGTCGAAAAAAATATTTTGGACATCGCCCTTTTCGTCAGTTTTTTTCCTGTGATTTCTTCCGGCCCCATACAGCGCGCGGGCAATTTGATTCCTCAATTAAAAACTCTCCATAAATTTGACTATGACAACGCGACTTGCGGAATGAAACAATTCGCTTGGGGCGTGTTCAAGAAATTTTGCGTGGCTGACGCGCTTGCCGTTTACGTGGATTTTGTTTACGCAAGCGAAAGCCTTGCGTCGCGTACAGGCCTTGCGACTTTGCTGGCGACAATTTTTTACGCCTTCCAAATTTATTGCGATTTTTCAGCCTATTCCGACATGGCCATCGGAGTGTCGCGCTTTATGGGCTTTGACGCTGGAAAGAATTTTGACCATCCATATTTGGCAACATCAGTAGGCGACTTTTGGCGGCGTTGGCATATTTCACTTTCTACATGGTTGCGTGATTATATTTACATTCCGCTTGGCGGAAGCCGCGTCGCGCTTGCCCGCATTTATTTTAATTTGCTGGCCACTTTTTTGGTTTCGGGAATTTGGCACGGCTCAACTTGGAACTTTGTGATTTGGGGCGCGCTGCACGGTGTCTTCCAGTGCATTGGCCGCGCGAGCAAGGGCTTATGGGAAAAATCGAGGCTTCCATATTTTGTTAGGGCGACGATTGTCTTTTGCTTGGTGGCTTTTGCCTGGATTTTCTTTAGGGCTCCGAATCTTTCTGACGCGCTTGCCATAATCAAGAATTTTGGAAAAATTCCACAAGACATTGTAAATCTTTTTGCGGCCGTAAAAAGCGTTGGATTAAAAGACGCCGTTAAAGCGAGCCTTGCAATAGACGGCGGCTTTATGGGCATGGTCAATAGATGCGTCGCGCTTTTAATTTTTGTATGCCTAAGCCTTGCCACACGAAAGCAAAGCGGTCTTAAAATAGTCAAGACAAAGTCCACAATTGTAAGATGGCTTTCTTATTACGCGTTCGCAATAATTTTGATTTGGTTTTACAACACAGGATTTGTGAGCAATTTCATTTACAGCAATTTTTAGGTAATAACATGAAGCGTTTTGTTTTAAAATTTTTTTTGTTCCTGATTCCGGTAGCCGCTTTTTTCTTGGCGATGAACACTTTGTACGAGCGAACTAATTATTGGAGGTCCAAGGATTACGCCAACAAGTACACTGACGCGCCCTATGACATTGAACTTGGAAACGTAGGCTCAAGCATTCCATGCTACGCGCTGAAATACGACGTGGTCCCAGAGGTAAAGGCATGGAACTTTGCGAATCTGTGCGAGACATATCCAGTAACTGTTAAAGTTGTAAAAAATTACATAAAGCATTTTAAGGCCGGAGCAGTTATTCTTATAGAAATTCCATACTTTGGAGTGCGTTCGCGCGTTAATAGTTATAGGGAACGGTATTATAAAATTCTGCCAAAAGAAGATATGGATAAATGGAAGTTTTCTGAATGGCTTGCCTATTGCAAATTTCCGTTGCTTTCTTCCGGGCGTTTTAAGACAGCGATTTTTCATGACATTTCAAAAGAGGAAATGTCGCCGTTTTATAATAGAAACGAAACGTTGACCGAAGAAGAACTTTGGGAATATTCTAAAAAGTCGCACGACAATTATATCAGTTCTCCGCAAAATGGATATGAACAAAATTTTAAGGAAGTGTCTGAAATAATAGATTTGTGCCGCGATAATAAAACTGTTCCAGTTCTTGTTTCTTATCCTCCTGTCGACATGTGGAATGAACTGTTTTCCGCCGACCCCGGCTTTTTTGAAACTTTTGAGCGCTTTACGAAAGAGCTTCAGGACAAATATCCCGGCCTTGCGTACTTGGACTATTCTCGCGACGGAAATTTTACAAAGCGCCATGAATATTACAAAGACGCGGTTCACATGAACAACGCCGGCGCCGAAGCGTTCACCTTAAAGTTAGTCGGCGACTTGCGGGCGCGCGGCCTTATAAAATAACCGGCTACTTTATGTTCGGCCAGTCGTAGTCTTCAAACACTAGGTTCTCGCCGGCCTTTACCACAACTTGATAATCGTCCTCGTAAACGATTTCTCCGGGCGAATTTGTGGAGACCATAAAATACGGTTTCTTGTAGCGGTCCAAAAGCCAAAGCAAGGGCTTTATCATTTTCATCATCATTTGTGAATTGTCTGTTTTAAAATAGCAAATGACTTTTTCTTTTTTTTGACATTGCGGAGGCCAGGGCAAAATCTCCGCGATCCAAGAATCTATTTCCTTAAAAAGTCCGACGTCTTCTTCGACCATGATTCCGTCCGCGGCCAATTTGCGGAGCATGCTGAAAATCCCTTTGGGCGCTTTTGTATTTGCCGCAAATTCTTTTCCTTGCAAGCGAAAGTATTTTAAATTGATCATGCCGCTCTGGTCCATAAAAAGCATTGTATCACGCTTCGCATGATTTTGCTAGTAGAAATTCATTCAAGCGCCGCCGCCCGCCTCCGCTTATTGCGCTTGTTTAGCAAAAAATATATAATGCGCCTTATGAGTGAAAACAAATTATGTCCCTGCGGTTCGGGAAAAAGCTATGCAGAATGCTGCGAACCGATTATCAAAGGCGCAAAAAAAGCGCCCACAGCCGAAAGCTTGATGCGCGCCCGCTACACGGCGTACGAAAAACACGAAATTGACTTTATCATCAACACTTGCGAGCAAGGCGACAAAATCGCGGAAATTGACAGAAAGGCCACCGAAGATTGGAGCAAAAATTCAACTTGGCTTGGACTTAAAGTTCTCCGCGCCGAAAAAGGCGGCGAAAGCGACGAAGAAGGCATCGTAGAATTTGAGGCAACATACAGCCAGCATCACACCCGCGACGTTCACCACGAAACCGCCTACTTTAAAAAAATCAACGGCAACTGGATGTATTCATACGGAGCGATGACTCCGACAACCGTCGTCCGCGAAACCCCAAAGGTTGGCCGCAACGAGCCGTGTCCCTGCGGAAGCGGAAAAAAATACAAGCAGTGTTGCGGAAAGAACTAATTTGTATTTGTCAGGATTCCACGCGGTAGAAGAGCGCGTAAGGGCGGCCCAGGAAGATTCCGGCGCCGCCTCAAAGATGAAAATCTATTTCTCAAAGCCCGGCCCTAGAGTCAAGAAAATTTTAGACTTGGCCAAGGCCGCCAAAATCCAATGCGAGCAAACCGACAACAAGACTTTGGACCAAATGGCGCAGTCCTTGTCCGAAACCGCTCGCGATCACCGCGGAATCATTCTGGAAATTCAAGGACAAGAAACCCGGGCCTCAAACCTTGTGGACTTTGACGCATGGCTGGAACGATTCAAGGCCGCCGCTTCCGACGGATCGCAAGCCCAAGAAGGCGGCGCCAAAAGAACCACCGTCGTAATCCTTGATTCAGTCACCGACCCGCATAACGTTGGAGCGGTAATCAGAAGCGCCGACCAATTTGGCGCCGACTTGGTAATCCTGCCCGAAAGGCGCGGCGCCAACGACGTTGAAAACAACGAAATAATCGCCCGGTCAAGCGCGGGAGCCGCTTCTTGGGTTCCGGTGAGCGTAGTCACAAACCTGGCGCGGGCCGCGAATCTTTTAAAGGAAGCGGGCTTTTGGATTTACGGCGCCGACGCAGGCGGAGTTCAAATCCAAGACGGAACCTTCTCCAAAAATTCTGTTCTTGTGATGGGCAGCGAAGGCAACGGAATCGCTCGCCTTTTAAAAGAGACCTGCGACACAATTGTTTCCATACCAACTTGCGGCCGCATCGACAGCCTTAACGTTTCGGTAGCCGCCGGCGTTCTCCTCTACGAAATTTACCGCCAAGAACTAGCGGCCCGCAGTTAAGGTCTTGCTATAATATTCCGATAATAAAAGCATGAAAAAGTCATTTCTCTTTTTAATGGCGGCCCTTGCCATGGCCGTTGGAATTTACGCTCAAAACGACTATTATGAGTCAAAGCCGCTTTATTCTTTGCCAAAAATTATTGACGGGCAAAGCGCGATAGCCAAAAAGCCTTCGCCGGCGGAGGAAAATTCAAGCGCGACAATCAAGCGCGTTCAAATCGAGGAAACAAAAAACACCTTGCTGGCCACCGAAAGCGGACTCAAAAAAATAAACGCCAACGGAAAGCAAACGACCCTTTGGAAGGAAGGATCGGTCCAGCAGATTCTTCCTGTTGAGAATTCCTTTTACTTTGTGACGTCCAAAGGAATCCTTTACACAAAGGACTTGCAAAACTTTGAATTGAGGAACAACGGACTTCCGACATACATAATCAAAAAATTCAAAAAGGGCGAAACCAGCCACGAAACCCACGCTCAAGATTTAAAGGACTTGGCCTTCAACCCCCTCAATCCGTTGGAAATGGTCACGGCCACAAAAGAGCGCGTTTACCTTACTCGCGACGGCGGCCTCAACTGGAGCAACATCGGCTCGGCAAGCCTAAGAACGAACGGAATCAAAGCCGTCGCCGTAGCCTCTATGAAAACCGGGGCGCCCGGCCAAAACGAAACGGTCGTGTTTATGGCGCACTCAATTTTGGGTTTTTGGTATTACAAGCCCGACTCGGCCAAGCCCGATTGGCTTGACGCAAACCGGGGCCTTGAATGCAGCGACCCCAACAATTCCAGCGACGAAGTCTCGGACATTTTGCCGGTTGTGGCTCAAGACGGCGACAAAAACCAGTGGTGCGAAATTTTCTTGTCGCAAACCTTTATGCCCCGCATCTACCACTTTGACTTGGACGCGCAAAGAAGCGCCTGCATTTACAAGGGAACGGAACCGTGCGACACAATCGATTCACTTTGGCAAAACGGAAACACAATTTCTTTCATCGCTCCCGGAAGAGTCGTAAGCTTTGACATGACCACAAATTTCGCAAGCGACTTGAATTCGTCCTTGCAAGATTACATAACGGAATTTTCAAAAAGCCGCGAACTCATAAACGCCGCTTGGATTCCGGCGGAGAACGCGCGCGGCCTGAAAATCTCGGGCGGCGTTTTGCTCAACGAGCTTTGGCTTTTGGACAGCGGAAAAATTCTTTCGCCCTACGCCGCCAAAATCGACGGACAAAAAAGCCTTTACGTTCCGGCCTACCAAGCGCACCTTCCCGGCGGCTTTGAAAAATTCAAGAAATTGATTTTGGACAACAAGCTCAATTCCCTCGTAATCGACATGAAGGACGACTACGGCCTCATGCGCTTTGACGCTCAGGATCCGCTCTTGACTCAAAAGGGAGTTGTCAGCAAATACGCGCTTGACTTGGACAAGTTCGTCAAAACATTCAAAGAAGAAAACATTTATTTGATCGCCCGCATCGTAGTCTTTAAGGACAGAAACCTTTCAAACTACAACAACGGCCAATACGCCGTTTGGGACAAGAAATACAACCGCCCCTGGCAAGGAATCAGCGGAAGCGAAACCTTGGAAGACGGAACGACGCAAACGCGCTACTACGATGAGGCTTGGGTCGATCCCTTCTGCCCCGAAGTTTGGGAATACAATGTCGCCATCGCAAAGGAATTGATTGCCCGCGGCTTTGACGAAATTCAATTTGACTACATCCGCTTCCCCACAGACGGCCAGAACCTTTACAACGCCTCCTACCGTTGGCAGACCCAGGGAATGGACAAGGAAGGCGCCTTGCGCAGCTTCCTTTCGTACGCCCGCGAAAACATCGACGCTCCGATCGGCATAGACATCTACGGAGCCAACGGCTGGTACCGAAGCGGAACGCGAACAGGCCAGGATGTTGAGACGCTTGCCCAATACGTTGACGTAATTTGCCCGATGTTCTACCCCAGCCACTTTGAGCATAAATTCATGAACTACTATCCCAACGAAGAGCGGCCATACCGCATTTATTACTACGGCACATACCGCAACACCGTCATCGCCCGAGACCGCGTCGTGGTCAGACCTTGGGTGCAGGCCTTCTTCCTTAACGTTCCTTATGACAGGCAGTTTTATGACAAGGAATATGTCCTTAAGGAAGTCTTTGGCGTCCGCGACAGCGTTGACCGCGGCTACATGTTCTGGAACAACGTGGCCAACTACGTAAAGATTTCGCCCGACCCCGGCAACGCGGAATACACAGGACCTTCGCCCGAAGCCAGCTCCAACTTTAGAAAGCCGGCCATCGGCCCCAAGGGACCGCCGATTTCCTTCTACGCCTCGCAAAAACCAGCCCTTCCGGCCGACAAAAATAATGTGAGCGCGTTAGATTCTGTCTTGCAAAATTCAAAAAGGTATGATAAAATTATTAAAGAGGAAGGTTCTTTATGAAAACTAAAAGTCTTTTTGTAGCGGCGATTTTCATCTGGGCCGCGCTCTTTTTTGGACCGGCGTTCGCGCAGGAAAACAACGAGAACGAAGCGATTTTGCAGCGCACGCAAGAGTTTTACAACAGCGGCAATTACTTAAAAGCGATTGAATCCATCAACCAGGCCATTGACCTCAAAGAAAACCAAAAGGCTTTCCCTGAAAAAGTCCGCCTTATGGCCGAGGCTTCATACTTTGAATATGTTGACGCCTTGCAAAAGGAGGCCGCCGCCAACGGAGGCCGCGTCAACGCAAAGAACTTTGACAAATACATCTTGCAGTTGGAATTGCACCCCCAAGCGGCGAGCCAAAGAATTTTCACTATCGTTGAGACTCTCTTTGAGAACGAGCTCGAAGCCCTTGCCGCCGAGCGCCAAAAGCACACAAACGGAAGCGCCGTAAAATGGGACAAAATCAACGACCGCATAGAATTCCTCGAAAAGAAACAGAACGAATTGTTCGACGTAGTTTCTGGCCGCATTCCCGCCGAAAAAATTAAGTTGGAATTGGCCGAAATCGAAATGGCAAAAATGGACCGCGCCTTGAAGATCGCGGTTTTGTGCGTCGGCGTATTGTTGATAATCGTCGTCATCATTTTGATTGTAATCGTTTACAAAAACTACAAGCGCCGCAAGCAGGCCCAAATGCACTTTGAAACCTCTATGGAAGTCATCTCTTCTATGGGAAAAGATTTCCAGGACAACCCCGACTTGGCGGCAGCAGCAGCGGAACAGTCAAAGAAAACTTCTTTGGCCACCAAAGCCTTGCTCGGAAAAGCCGACGGCGAGCTTTCAAAGCAAATCATGGACTTCTTCTCTACTGTGGAGCATCGCAAGATGTTGGCCGATTTGCAGAACAAGTGTTTCGCGCTTGGCGACAAAATCGACAAATACACATTCCGCCAAAGAACTTCACGCAAAGTTTCAGAATTGGTTCTTAAGCTTTGCAACGAAGCCAAGCTCAACCACGACGTGGCGCTTGTTTGCTACTGCGCCTCTATGGTTTACGACGCGGGCTTCCTTTCAGTTCCCAAGAGCATCTTGACAGCCAGCGAACTTACAATGACGGAACGCCAGAAGATTCGCGAGCACGTTCACACTGCCGCCGAATACTTTGACTTTGTGCCGGAACAGATTCGCCCCGTATTCTTGCAGGCCGCCGAGTTCCACCACGAGAACACGGACGGAAAGGGATATCTTGCCGGCTTGAGCGGAACGCAGATTCCGTTGATCGCGCGCATCATCCGCGTATGCGAAAGCTACATCTCTCTTACAAGCAAGCGCGCTTACCGCGAAATCATGGACAGCGACGCGGCCATAAAAGAAATGAAGTCAAAGGCCGGCGTCTTCTACGATCCTAAAATCATCGACTTGTTGGAAAAAGTCATCTAACTTTGGACAACACAGGTTATACGCCCGAAGAACCGATTGCGGCGGTCGCCACTGCGCTGGCGCCCTCCGCTCTCGGCATCATTCGAGTCTCGGGCAAAAACTCCATTCAACTTTTATCTAAAATTTTTTCTCGACCCAAGGCTTTGAACGAGGCCGCCGGCAACACAATCGTTTACGGCTGGATAGTCGAGCCTAGCGCGGAAGGGTCGCAAGACCAAAAGCTCGCCGCGCGAATAGACGAAGTTTTAGTGTCGGTTTTCCGCGCGCCAAAATCTTTTACCGGCGAAGAAATGGCCGAAATCTCTTGCCACGGCGGAACTGCGGTCGTGACAAAAATTTTCAACGCGCTTTTGCAAATAGGCTTTAGGCAAGCCGAGCGCGGCGAGTTCACCTTCCGAGCCTTTATCAACGGAAAGACCGACCTTACAAAGGCCGAGGCCGTCCGCGAAATAATCGACAGCCGCACAAACGCTTCCAGCCAAAAGGCCGCCGGCCGCCTTGCCGGAAACCTTTCCGCAAAAATCATCGAGATACAAAAATCTTTGGTGGACACGCTGGCCCAAATCGAAGTCGAAATCGAATACCCCGAAGACGAAGAGACTATCGCAGATTCTTATGACCAAAGAAAATTGCTCGACGCCATCAGCCAACTTGAAACGCTCGCTTCAACTTGGAAAAGCGAAAAGCTCTACCAAGAAGGCGCCCGCGTCGTTCTTTGCGGAAAAACAAATTCTGGAAAATCAAGCCTGTTCAACAGCCTCCTAAAGGAAGAGCGGGCGATCGTCAGCGACATCGAAGGCACCACCCGCGACTGGATAGAAAGCTGGATAAGCCTTGACGGAATTCCCGCCCGCCTCTTTGACACCGCGGGCTTGCGCAAAACCGACGACGAGATTGAGGCCCGCGGCGTGGAAAGCGCCAAAGAATTGAGCGACGAAGCGGACTTGCTTTTTTACCTTGCCGACATAACTTTGCCCAAAGACAAAATCGACCTTGATTTTTTGGCGGAACGGAAGGAGCCGGTGATTTTTGTTTGGAACAAAATCGACAAGATTGCCGCTGGCCAAGAGTCTTCGCAAGCCCTAAATACGGCCGCGTCCGCAAAAGAGGAAGCCCAAAAATTTTTGGACGCGCGCAAAGAAAAAATTCCCGGCCTGGCGGCTCAAGTTTTTGTCAGCGCAAAGGACGGAAGCGGCGTAAAGGATTTGGTCGCGGCGGCAAAAAGTATTTTGCTCAAAGGAGAAAAGACCGAGCGCGGCCAAGCCGGTTTGGGAAGCGAGCGCCAAAAGCGTTTGGTCGAGCAAGCGCTTGAAAGCTTGCGCCACGCCGCCAGTTTGCAAAAGGGTTACTCCCTGGACGCGGCCGTCCAAGACATAGAAGACGCCCTGGACTTTTTGGGCGAGCTCATAGGCAAAGTCACCGCCGACGACATTTTGGAAAGCGTATTTAGCCATTTTTGCGTCGGAAAATAACCGGCCGCCGCCTGCATCTCTCTCCTCTCTTGCGCAAAAGGACTTTTTTCATTACAATAGCAAAAATTCTAAGGAGCCATTAATGCTAAAAGGCCGTCACGTAATCCAACCTGATGATTTGTCGGTTGCGGAGATTGAGGAAATCTGCGCTCTGGCAGAGCAAATTATTGTTGATCCAAATTCTTTTAAAGATGTGTGCCGCGGGAAAATTCTTGCGGCTCTTTTTTTTGAGCCGAGCACCCGCACGCGCCTAAGCTTTGAAGCGGCGATGCTGCGCTTGGGCGGAGCGGTCGAAGGCTTTGCCGACGCAAGCTACACTTCCACCACAAAGGGAGAAATCCTCGCCGACACAATCCGAGTTGTTTCCAGCTACGCTGACGTAATAGCGATGAGAAGCCCCAAAGAGGGAGCGGCCTTGCTGGCCTCAAAATATTCGGACTGCCCGATAATCAACGCAGGCGACGGAGGCCACTTCCACCCGACGCAAACCTTGACCGACCTTTTGACAATCAGGCGCCTTCGCGGCAGCTTTGAAAACCAGACGGTTTGCTTTGTCGGCGACTTAAAGTTTGGCCGCACGGTCCACTCGCTGACACAAGCGATGTGCCGCTATCCCGGAAACAAGTTCATCTTTGTAAGCCCAAAGGAGCTTACCGTTCCCGAGTACATGATAGAAGACATCCTTAAGCCGGCAGGCGTTCAATATGAATGCGCCGAGCGAATGGAAGACGTAATTGACCGCGCCGACATCCTCTACATGACCCGCGTTCAAAAGGAGCGCTTCTTTAACGAGCAGGACTACATCAGGCTAAAGGACAGCTACATTTTGGACAAAGAAAAGATGAAGCTTGCAAAGAGCGACATGATTGTCCTGCACCCCCTTCCCCGTGTCAACGAAATTTCTTACGAGGTTGACGACGATCCCCGCGCCGCGTATTTTAAGCAAGTCAAGTTTGGAATGTACGCGCGCATGGCCTTGATTTCTAAATTGACAGGAGCCCTCTGATGTTGAACGTAGAAACAATAAAGAACGGTTTGGTAATTGACCACATTTGCGCGGGCTACGGCCCAAAGATTTTCAACTGGCTCGGCTTGGCTTCGGCCCGCTTTACCGCGGCGCTTGTGATGAACGTTCAGTCTAAAAAAGGCGGAAAAAAAGACATCATAAAAGTTGACAACATCATCAACATCGACTATTCGGTCTTGGGCTTCATCGATCCCAACATCACAGTGAACGTAATCAAGGACGAAAAGATTGTCGAAAAAATCAAGATGGAGCTTCCGCAAAAAGTGACCGGAGTAATCCATTGCAAAAACCCCCGCTGCATCACCGCAAGCGAAAAATACGTTCCGCAATCATTCCACTTGGTTGACCGAAGCCGCGCGCTTTACCGCTGCGAATACTGCGACACCCTTTACAAGGCCGGTCCCCAAGGAGAGGCGGTGGAGTTATAAAATATGAACGACACGATTAGAATCATAAGCATTGTGACGCTTTTTGGCCTTGCCTTTTTTTGTTTGCAGGTCGGAGTGTTCTTGTTGACCGGCCACAAACTTAAGGAAAACAGCCGCCGGACGCTTATTTTGCTGCAATTCATCACAGGTTTTTTGCTCGCGTTTGACGCTTGCGCGTATGTCTTTAGGGGTAATGTGGGCCAAATTGGATTCTACATAGTTCGCGCAAGCAACTTCATGGTTTTTGCGCTAAGCTATGTCAACACTTTTTTGTTTTGCTTTTATTCCGCCGAGTTTATAAAGTCTGATCTTTTGGATTTTAAAATTCTCCGCTCGCCTAGAGCTGCCGTTAAAAATGGACTTCCGCCGCATCTTTATGTCGTCTTTTACATTTGTCTTGCGGGAATCATTCTCACCATCGTAAGCCAATTTACAAATCTCTTTTATTATTTTGACGAAGAAGGCTTTTACCACAGGAGCTCCTTGTATTCGTTGAGCGTTGTTCTTGGACTCTTGCCGGGTCTCATCACTCTGGCGATGATTTTTCAGTCTAAGAAAAATTTGCAAAAAAACATTTTCGTGTCCCTTGTTCTTTATCCCTTCTTTCCTATTGTCGGCATATTTTTTGCTTTGGCATTTTATGGAATTTCTTGGATAGACCTTGGCTACGGCTTGGGCGCCCTGCATCTTTTTTATTCTTCAATCAAGTTGATGGAGTTGGAATTTTACGCTGACAAAAAGGACGGCCCCCGCCTAAGCCCAAGCTACAAGCAAACGGAAACAATTCCAGAAATGAAAAAGAGAATCGCCAGAAGCCACTTGTGGCAAATTGTCTGCGCTCTTTCGGGCGGCCTCTTGCTTGTGCTCGTGATTCTTTCAATTACAGGAATCAACATTCCCAAAAGGACAGAAGTCATACACACGCCTTACGTTCAAAACGTAAAGTCAAAGCCTGTGTGCGTGACCTTTTTGCGCGACCCGGAAAAAGTTTGGTTCGTCGACGGCGATCCGACTGTATTTGGAGCGCAGTTTAACGGAGTGCTTTACAACAACATGAAGGCCACAGTCATCACCGACTGGAAATTCACAATAGAAATTCCTGGCCGCTGTTCCATAGACCCGGGGCCGTGGAACGGAAATTTTTCGCTTACGGAAACCGAGCTAAGGGTTAGAAAGCCGCAAATCAACGACAAGGAAAACATTCACGGCGTTGATTTTTACAGAGTCAATCCGTTAAAGAATCTTGGATTTGGCTGCATAATGTACGCGCCAAAAGGCTTTTCGCCATTGACTTCAAAAATTGTTTTGACTTATGAAGGCGTCCTCAAGCCCCTGTCATACATTGTCTTTGACGTTGTCTTTGTTTTGCTTGCGATTCTTTTTATCGTTTCTCTCACAGTCTCCTTTACGGAAGGAAAGCTTATCCGCGTTGAGGAAGAGAACAGAAAGCTGGAAGACACTGTCAGGGAGCGCACAAAGGAATTGCAGGAAGAGAAAAACCGTTCCGAAGAATTGCTCTTGAACATTCTGCCTGAGGAAGTCGCCAAGCGCCTTGCCATAGATAAGAACGCGCGCATCGCCGACAAAGTGGAAAACGCCTCAGTGCTTTTTGCCGACATCGTTGGATTTACAAAAATCACAAGCTCCCTTGACGCCGACACGGTTGTAGGCGCGCTCAACTCGCTTTACTCGCGCATTGACGAACGTGCCAAGCGCGAGGGCATCGAAAAGATCAAGACAATCGGTGACTCCTACATGGCCGCCGCCGGCCTCTTTGGAAACGAGCCCGCTCAAAAGAACGCCCTTGCCATCATCAACTTTGCGCGCGGAATGTTGCAGGACATCGAAGACTTTAACGCCACAAGCAACGTCCAGCTCTTTATGAGAATCGGCATCAACAGCGGAAGCCTCATCGCCGGCGTAATCGGAAAAACAAAATTCGTCTACGACATTTGGGGCGACACAGTAAACGTGGCGAGCCGCATGGAAAGTTCCGGCCAAACATCCAAAATCCACGTCTCAGAACCGACGATGACTTTGACAAAAGACGCCATCGCCTATTCCGACCCCGTTGAAATGGAAATCAAGGGCAAGGGCGTCATGAAGACGTATTTTTTGGTGTAAACGAATTTTGGGAGCGGCATAATGACCATAATTTACAACGCGCGGATTGTTGACGAGAACACAGACAAAAAAGGCGCGGTTATCATTGACGGAAAAAAAATTAAGCGCGTCGTTTACGGAACATTTAAAAGCGCGGAAAGCGTTTTAAAAGCGGCGAATCTTGGAAAGCCCAAAAACGCCGCCGGCGCCGGCCGCAATTCCAGTCTTTCCAAAAGTTCTGGCATGACCGAAATCGACGCGCATGGCCTTGTCTTGGCGCCGGCCTTTATTGACATGCACGCGCACTTCCGCTATCCGGGACAGACTCAAAAAGAGGACTTGGATTCCGCGCTAAAGGCGGCCGCTGCCGGCGGCTTTGGAACGCTTGTCCTTATGCCCAACACAAATCCGGTTGTCTCTAGCAAAGACGAGGCGCTAAAGGTTGACCAAGAAGCGGCGGAACGAAAAATGTCGCGCGTGTTCCAAAGCGTAAGCCTTACAAAAGGATTTGACGGCGCGACGACAGTTCACCTTGAAGGCTTGGACAAAAAGACAACGCCCGTGATAAGCGAAGACGGCCGCGAAGTCGCAAGTTCCGCCGTAATGCTGGACGCGATGAAAATCGCCGCAAAGAAAAAAATTGTCGTAAGCTGCCACTGCGAAGACCCGGCTCTTGCCGCGCTTGCAAAAACTTACAGGACGCGCGCGCTAGAGCTTATGGCAAAATACAAGATTCCAGCCTGGGGAGCGATAGACAAAAAAGTTTTGGCCGCCGTTCCCAAGACCGCGCTCGACAAAATCGTTCAAAACATAAAAGAGGCCAACTCGCTTTTGGAGCTTGCAGAGGACGCGGCCACCGAGCGAAATATATTGCTTGCGCAAAAGGCCGACTGCCACATTCACCTTTGCCACGTTTCCACTATAAAAAGCGTGATGGCCGCCCGCCGCGCCAAGGCGGAAGAAAAAAATTACAAAAACGGATTTAAAATCACTTTTGAAATCACGCCGCACCACTTGGCGCTTGAAGGAACGGCTGTTCCAAAAATCTTCGCCTTTGTGAACCCGCCGCTTAGGACAGCCAACGACCGCGCCGCGCTTTTGGCCGCGCTCAAGGACGGAACGGCCGACTGTATCGCCACCGACCACGCGCCGCACACGATGGAGGACAAGGCTGCCGGCGCTCCAGGCTTTACCGGGCTAGAAACTGCCTACGCCGTTTGCAACACAGTTTTATGCAAACAGGAAAAGTTGTCAGAGCAAAAATTAATGGCGCTGATGTCGGCAAGGCCCGCGCGGATTTTGGGCCTAAAAAAAGGCTTGGTCGCGGCCGGCTACGACGCGGACTTGGTCTTGCTGGACCCCGACAAAAAATGGCGCGTGGACTCCTCGCGCTTTTACAGCAAGGGAAAAGCCACGCCGCTTGACGGAAAAACTCTGGCCGGCCGCGTCGTCGCGACTTTTGTGGCTGGACGCAAAATTTTTGGCGAGCGATAAGCGCGGGCGGCGCGGATTTTTGGCTTGCAAGCAATTGCAGGCGCAAGCCTTGAAAGCGCGGCGCCTTTGCGCTAATGTTCAACTATGGACAACTCGTTGACTTCTTACAAAATATTTGTCATTGCCGCTTTTTTGTTTTTTACCGGCTCGGTGCTGGGCTGGTTCATCGAGCTTTTTTACAGAAAATTTTTTGAGCGCGTCCAGAATCCGCAAAGGCGCTGGGTGAACCCCGGCTTTTTGACAGGGCCATGGCTTCCGGTTTACGGCTTTGGAGCGCTTTCGCTTTTTGCGATGAGCTTTGTAGAAACTTTCATCAGCGGCTTGGACAGTGGCGGCGCCGCGCACTATGTTCTTATGATTGTCTTTATGGCGCTTATAATGACGGGCATCGAGTTTGCCGCGGGAATCATTTTTATTAAGGGAATGAAAATCCGCCTTTGGGATTATTCGGAAGAGTGGGGCAACTTGTGGGGAATCATTTGTCCCAAGTACGCGCTCTTTTGGGCGGCGCTTTCCGCGGCCTATTACTTTTTGCTCTTTCCGCCGTTTTTGGATTTGGTCATGTGGTTCATCGAGCATCCCTGGTTTTCGTTTGTCGTCGGAACTTTGTTTGGAATTTTTGTCGTGGACTGCGCCTTTTCTTTACGGCTTGGAACGGCATTGCGCAAAAAGGCCATGCAAATCGACAAGGCCTCGGCCATCAACATTCAAAAAATGCAAACCGTCCTTCGCCAAGACCGCGTGGTCAAATTCTTTAGCGCGCATTCCGAGCGCTTCCTGACGGAAAAGCTACAAAGCTTTGAAGACTTTATAAGCCGCTCCCCCGCAAAGATGAGCGCTAGTCGCGAAGACAAGCGATAGGGAGGGCGGGGTCTTTGATAGATTTTTAAGCGCGTTTGACATCACGAAGTTTTGCCAAAGCCTTAAATGCCGTTTGTTGATCAGGAGTCAATTCGGGACAATCTTCGTCAAAAGACACAGGCTTTTTTGAGGCATTTTCTATTTTAGCCAGCTGTTCAGCGGTCGGCAATTGGTTTTTAGTTACAGTGATTTTAGTTATCGCCATAATAAATTTTCTCCTCGGCATTAGTCGCCAATCTAGCTGAAATAATTCTTGTTGAGTCTCCTCGTTCCGTGTAGACCACAAACAAGACCCTGCCAACTTTTCCTAGAACAATATATCTGTCTTCTTCATCACTATGCTTTGCGTCAAAAAATTCCAAACGCGCATTGTCTGTAAAAACCAAAGCGGCAGTAGAAAAATCAATGCCATGTTTTTTTTCGTTCAGTTCATTCTTAGAGTCATCCCATTCAACTGTGCGACCTGAAACAACAGTTTTCATATTGAAAATTTATACCATAGCGTAAAATTTGTCAAGAAAATTTGACGCGAGATTTTATCGCGGCAGGGCGTAGCGGATTGTGAGCGTGGCTCCCATTCCGGATTCCGGCGAGTGGAGAACAGAGTCCTTGCTTTGGTCAAAGACTTGCCGCATCGCATCGCAGCAGATTGGCATGCGGTGGTTTGTTCCGGGATAGCCGCCAAGCAAGCGGTGAAGCTCGCCCGATATTATTGTCACTTCTTTTTCGCCGGCAGAGTTTTTTTCCGCAAAGATTTCGTTCAGCTTTGCGAGGAAGTGTTGTTGGGAAAGTTTAATGTTCATTTTTTGTATCTCCTTGTTTTCAAAAAAATATAATAACTAGATTATGGCCAGGACTCGTCACCGTAGTCATCTTCGCTTTCAAAAGGTGTAAAGCGAAAGGGTTCTGGCCCTTCGTCGTAGTAGCCTTGTCCATATTCTTTTTCTAGTTCTTCCTCAGCCTTTGTCAGCTCTTTGCGGTATGGCTTAGGATTGTCAAAATATGAGTGCCAGCAATCTGGCTTGCTATAAATAAACGGCATAGCGCACTTCCCTTGCTTATTCTTCTGGAAATTTAATCTTTGCGTAAAAAATATCCGCGTTGTCGGTTTGCAAAGACGTTCGTCTGTAAATATAGACCGGATATTTTGTCGTTGACTTTATCTTTAGCATTTTTGATTCTGTGTAAGAATTTTCCAGCGGAAAAACACCGTGGTTTTTATACGGCCAGTTAGGATCTTTTGGCCGTAAATATTCCACTTTGGTGCAAAGACTTGTTCATTAAAAAGCAAATTCAATTCGTAGTAATCAAGCTTGCGCAAGGCTTTTTCTTCTTTTTCCTTGATGTCTGGAATGATAAATTTTACTTCGTCAGGAGTAAGGCCGATAAAATCTTGAAAATTGAATTTGTCAGGGTCTTCGCCCCAAACCCAATCAATTTCTTTATTCGCGTAGCTTTTTGTTAGGATGATTTTGTTTTCATTCAAAGTCTTGTCAACTGCATAGGCGCCCATAGTGCCACCTACTACTGGAACTAGAGCCACAGTTCCTATCAAATCTAATAAAAGTCCGAGCAACATAGTTCGCCTCCTTATTTTTTTACGTTAAGCTTGGAATTTTTTCTAAGCAATTTTAACTTGAACTTTATCGGTTCAGCCAACGGATGAAGATTGTCCTTAATGTTCAGAATTCTCAAGCGATCGAAAAGCAGGTTTCTTTCAACGGAATACAACTTAGCTTTTGCCTCGGCAGATTTAATTGGACTGTCTATGCAAAACCATTCGACATGCAATTTGTCGATAAACGAATCTGTGGCTTCTTTGTCATATTGGTTTTTTGCTACAATGCTTGAGATGGACTGTCGGAGAGTGGAAAGCGTTCCGTTCTTCACTCGCGACGCAGTGTGCTTGTCGTTGACGTGCCAATTCAAGCGGGCGCGAACAGACTCTTTTGCCGCGATTCCAACATAGACGCAATACAAATTGTCCTTTCGCTCTATCGCTTGTTGAATGTCTGAGAAGTCAACGCCAAGCGCGTTTAGAATGACATCAAGTTCCGGCTTTGCGCACCACCATTTGTAATAACCTGGAGCTGCGTCGATTTTGTTGAGGAATTCTTTATTCCGTAAAAGGGAGGCTTTTATCATTTTTTCACTCCGTAGACATATTCTGTTGGGGAATCAAGGTCAATCATGTTGGAACTTTTATAGCCAAACACAAAACAATGCAAATGAGGCAGAAGCCCTTTGTAGTAATCTGAACCGGCGAAAATGTAAAACATATCATTGTTCAAGTCATACTTTTCTTTTAGTTTTTGCAGGATTTTTTGTGTCCAGCCTTTTTTGTAGCTTGAAGTCTGATCTCCCAAGTATAAATCGTAATAAGAAATTTCATCATCCTTATCCAACAAGTCATATTGTGCGGAAAGAATGTGCCAATCGTCGCACTTAAATTTTTTCAAGCCGATTGTTTTGGAAATTTTAAAAGTGTTTCCTTGATAGATATCCTGCGCTTTGAATCTTTGCGTTGGATTATCTTTGCCCAATTTGGTCGCGCTGCAACCAATTAAACCGATTGTTTTCATTTTGTTCTCCTCAAAACAAAAATTGAAAATTTGATAAATAGACAAAAATAATTGCCTAAACCAAAAGAGAAAAATAACAATTGTTTTGAGGTTCTTATTCAGAAGTGATAAGAGAAGCCCAAAACACCCTGCAATGCGATTCTTCTTGCATCAAGCCGAATCGCGGCCATTGAAAATTTTAATGTTTGAGTTAAGGCATTTAGCCTTTTTTGCCCCCAAAACAAAACTTCCAACGGGGTGTATCTTACTAGGCAACTCCTAAAGATTTGATTTGCGTTTTTCTCAAAAACGCCTTATAATTTTAAAAATAACATCGAATTAAAAATCTGTCAAGCGAATTCGATTATAAATCGTTTTTTTTTGGAGGAACGGGGATATGAGCGAGGAAATTAAAACAGAATGGAGAGACATTTGGCAGGAAATAATAACTGTATCTCGCACTGCGTTGAGAGAAAAGAAATTCGACTATTTGAAAGCGCTTGAAGCAAAATATCCAAAAGATAAAATGCTTGCGTTTGAAGAAGGAATTGCCGCGGAATGTTTAAAAGATGAAATGTTAGCAAAAGAATATTACTCTAAAGCTGCTGACATAGCAAATGGTTTGCCTGTAAAGCATTGGAGAGAACGAGCTGAATTTTTCTTAAAACGTATTAATGAAAGAGGTTGCAATCTAACAACAGATTTAAATCCTCTGTCTGGGCTGTATGCAATTCAGTGGAACACATATTATAACATTCATTCTTACTGCCACTTGCATGAATACTTATGTTATTTAGCCATTTCTTCAGTTTCACGCATACACTCCGAACCTGCTATGGCTATTGTCATTTTTAGAACTTGTTTGGAAATTGGGATTTGGACATATTTTAAAAAAGATGTTGAACTTATTAATAATGAATATAAGATAAAAGAAAATACTAAGCTTGACATAAAATTGGATGACTTGTTAAGTAAATTGAAATACAAAATGGAAAAAACAGAATACGAGGTTTATAAACATATTAAGCATGAAGGGAATAAAGCTGCACATCCTAAAATAATTAGCAAAAACAAAAAACCATTCCATTATACAGATGATGAGTTGATTGATATTTTGATATGGTTTAATCAAACCTTATATTTTTTAGATAGGAAAGCTGAGAAGCATGAAAAATTAAGCTAAGTTAAAATAAAATTATAGGGATTGGGAGATGAAATAATGGCAAATACAACAAATTTTCTCAAAGTAGAAGAATGGTATAGGAAAAAGCTTTCAGATGAATATCCAGAATATAATATATCTAAAGAAAATGTTCCACTTTCAAATTGGGGATGTAATGGATATTTTGAATGCGATGTTGTTGTAAAAGAAGGGGGCAAAATTATTGAAGTTCAATGCTTGTCTTGCTCTAAAGCAAAAACATCAAACGGGAAAGCGTCTACAGGAAGCATACGTAAAATCAAAGCCGATGCCTTAATGTTAACTGGCATAAAATGCAAAAAAAAGATTCTTGCTTTTACGGAAGAGTCCATGTATGATAGATTTTGTCAAGAAAAAGAAAATGGCAGATTTCCAAATGCAATAGAATTACTTTTGGTTAATGTCGATGATAAAAAAATTAGAAAAACTATAAATAAAGCCGCGAAAGAAAGTTCAAAAGAAATGAATAATAAGTAAGAACAATCAGTGGCCTCTCTCTCCGTTCCTCCCTTGCCCTCCGCTCCAAAATCCGCTAAAATAAAACTGTAAAAAAAACGCGCCCTATGGCAATAAGGAGAAAAGTTCAGTATGGCTAAGACAGTTGACGATAAAAAGATCATTTACACGATGGACAGGGTTTCGCGCGCTTATGGAACGAAGGTCGTTCTTAAGGACGTGAGCATTTCTTATTACTACGGCGCGAAAATCGGCGTGATTGGTCCCAATGGTTCGGGTAAGTCTTCGCTCTTTAAGATTTTGGCGGGCGTGGACAAGGACTTTACGGGCGAGACGACGCTGGCTCCCGGATACACAATCGGCTACCTTGAGCAGGAGCCAGAACTCGAAGCCGGAAAAACCGTAATCGATATCGTAAAGGAAGGCGTGAAGCCTATCACCGACTTGCTTGAAGAATTTGACAAAGTAAACGAAGCCTTTGGCGACCCCGACGCGGACTACGACAAGCTGGGCGCTCGACAGGCGGAACTGCAGGAAAAGCTTGACGCGGCGGACGCGTGGAACTTGGACGCAAACTTGGAGCTTGCGATGGAAGCCTTGCGCTGCCCGCCGGCCGACCAAGTCGTTGACGTTCTTAGCGGAGGAGAGAGGCGCCGCGTTGCCCTTTGCCGCTTGCTTTTGCAAAAGCCAGACATCCTTTTGCTTGACGAGCCGACCAACCACCTTGACGCGGAGACCGTCGCCTGGCTTGAAAACCACCTTCACACTTATCCCGGGACTGTAATCGCGATCACCCACGACCGCTACTTTTTGGACGACGTGGCCGGCTGGATTTTGGAGCTTGACCGCGGCGAAGGATATCCCTTTAAAGGAAACTACTCCAGCTGGCTTGAACAAAAGGAAGCCCGCTTGGCTTTGGAAGAAAAGGGCGAAAGCCAAAGGCGCAAGGAAATGCAGCGCGAGTTGGAATGGATTCACATGGGCGCCAAAGGCCGCCAAGCCAAGCACAAGGAGCACATCACCCGCTACGAGGAATTGCTGCGACAAGAAGGAAAGACAAAACTCAAGGACACCCAGATTTCCATACCGGCCGGCCCGCGCTTGGGCGGCCAGGTAATCGACGCGCAGGGGCTTACAAAATCCTTTGGCGACAAATTGCTTTTTGAAAATTTGGACTTCCACATTCCCGCAGGAGCGGTCGTCGGAATTGTCGGCCCGAACGGCGCCGGAAAGACAACCTTGTTCAAAATGATCGCGGGCATCGAAAAGCCGGACGCTGGCGAGCTTAAGGTTGGCCAAACAGTAAAGTTGGTTTACGTTGACCAAATGCGCTCAAAGTTGGACGAAAACAAAACGGTTTACGACACGCTTACCGACGGCCTTGACATGGTAAAGCTCGGCGCGGTTGACGAAAAGGGCCGGCCACTTGAAGGCGGCGTTCGTGAAGTGAACGGCCACGCTTACTGCGCTTGGTTCAACTTTGCCGGAGCGGACCAAAACAAAAAGGTGGGCGTGCTTTCCGGCGGAGAAAAGAACCGCCTTAACCTTGGAATGATGCTAAGGGAAAGCGGAAACGTTCTCCTCCTTGACGAACCGACCAACGACCTTGACGTTCAGACTGTGCGAGCGCTGGAAGAAGCCCTGGAAGACTTTGCGGGCTGCGCTCTTGTCGTAAGCCACGACCGCTGGTTCTTGGACCGCATTTGCACGCACATCTTGGCCTTTGAAAACAACAGCGAAGTCCGCTGGTTCGAAGGCAACTGGTCCGAATACGCCGAATGGAAAAAGAAGGAGTTTGGCGAGGACGCTGGCGTTCCCAAGAGAACGGTTTATAGAAAGCTTACGCGCTAGACAAAAACGTGAATTGCGATTAAAATGATTGATATGTTGCGGAACGCTTTCGCTAGAAATTTTGAGCTTCTCACGCAAAGGCAATTGATGCCTATGTGCCGAACGGCGCAAACGTCAATAACTTCCACTTACGCAACAAGTCCGAAGGACTTGACAAAACAGAACGCGCGCCGCACAATCAATCAATCAATCAATCAATAGAAGAATAGTCTTTAAATGCTTAAAACACAGCCCGCGCTGTAAGGACGCTTTTGTCCCTGCGACGCGGGCTTTTGTTTTTATAAAAAATCCATTCAAATCGGAGGTACTTATGAAAAAGACATTTAGGATTGCCGCGCTTGCTTTGCTCGCGTCGTTCGCTCTGGCGCTCGCTGGCTGCAGCAATTCTTCTGACGGCGGCGCGGCTTTGGCGACGTTTGGAGCGGGCGGCGGAACGCAAACAGGTTCCGGCGGCGGGAATGGAACCGGCGGAGGAAACGGAACTGGCGGCGGAAACGCGAATCCGTCCGGCCCGTCTTTTACAGTGACCTTTAACACTGACGGCGGAAGCTCCGTGACAAGCCAGCCGGTTGCAAGCGGCGGAGTGGCCACAAGACCCGCCGCGCCTACAAAAACCGACTGCGCCTTTGTGTGCTGGTTCAAGGACGGCGCGCTTTACGACTTTGCAAGTACGGAGACATTGAGCTTACGGCAAAATGGTACGCCTTTCAAACGACCGTAAAGGAGTTGCCGTCCACAACAAGCGGAAGTTATGGAACAAACGCCACATACGTTTTGTTCGGCGACTTTCTGCAGACACACAAAGCAGACAGCGTTGTCATTGACGAAAGCCAGAAATTTGTGATGGGCGGGCTTGAATACTTTCCTGGAAGCGACGGAAACTTGTATGCCAAACGTGAAGAAAGAGCGTATTGGCGCTATAAATACTCTGATACAACGCCAGTTAGCGCCGCTCATGGCACAGACTACTCTGGCTCGACCGCTTGGTTTAAAGTGGAGCCGATAAAGTGGCGCGTTTACGATGAAAGCAAAAAAATGCTGGTCGCCGAAAATTCTTTGGTATGCACATGGTTCAGCTCCTATGACACAAACAGCAATACCAGAACAGTAGGCGGAAATACGATTTACGGAGACAACTACGAGTATTCTAACCTTCGCAGCTACTTGAACGGAATCAGCACGGAGGGCAACAATTATGCAAACGAACATTATGTAGACAAAGGCTTTTACCAGAGCGCCTTTACAAGCTCCGCGCAAAACCTTATCGCGACAACTACAGTGGACAACTCAGTGCAGAAGGAAGGTCGCTCATGTAATAATACCCAAGACAAAATCTTTGTTCTTTCATTTTCAGAGTTAAAGAGGGAGCATGAATTCGATGTAAGAGATTTTGAACTTGATGGCACAATAGGCACTGTGACAGGACGATTAAGAAAGCATACGGACTATTCCCTTGCAGATTGTCAGGCTAATGCATGCTTTCATCTTCCGTCAGAAGCTAATATGTCTCATTTGGACGACGCTGCAAAAAAAGATTATCTTGATAATTATAAATGCTTTGAACAATACGGCCCTTGCGCGGGGTATTGGACACGCACCCCTCATATATATGGCAATAATCCGCCTGCAATGAGAGATGTCACTGGATATGGCGATATTTGTTCATTTGTGCAAGTTTCGTTTTGGAAGGGCGTAGTTCCCGCCTTGTGCTTGAAGTGATTATTTGTATAAATGGCATTCCCGCGCTTGACGCGGGAATCTTTTGGGCAACACGAGCGGACGGCTTCCTCCATCGCGGGGAGGCCGTTTTTTTACCACAAGGCTTCTGCGACAAGGCTGCTAGGAAGAAAGTCTGCCTTTAAAAACTGAACCATATACAAAGGGAAGTAAGAAACGCTTTTATTTTTTTCAACATTGCCTATGCAAAAAACTATGGCGTTCCGCAAGCGCCATTCTTTGCAGGCAAGGGCTTTTTCCAAAGCGGCGTGGCGGCGATAGTCTTTTCCAGATTTGACTTCGAGCGCAAGAGACGAATTGTTTTTTTGAACTACAAAATCAAGTTCGCATACGCCTTTTTTGTCAAAGTAGCGCAACTCAAAGCCGTTCGCGACAAGTTGCTGGGCAATGACATTTTCCACTATGCTGCCCATATTAACTTCCAGATTTTCCTGCAAGATTTCGTACTGAACGTTTCCGACCGTCATTGCGCATAAAAGCCCTGTGTCATTCAAATAAACCTTCATCAGATTTCGCTGTTCATTTGTCTTAAACGGAATTATCGGAGCTGTCAGATTGTAGCAAGGAAGCGTAACTCCAGCGTCGCTAAGCCATATAAAGCTGCTTTCATAACGGTTCATGCGTGCATTTGTATTTATATCGGAAAGCATAAAACGGCGGTTTTTTGAATTCAGCTCTGAGGGAATTCTGTCAAAAATTTCTTTAATCCGCGCCTTATCCTTTTTTGCGTATTTTGTGATGTCCTGTCTGTAAAGGGCGAGAATGTCTTTTTGAATCATCACCGTTTTCGCTATGTCATGGTTGTCAACAAAAGATTGAACCACGGCGGGCATTCCGCCAACAATCACATAGTAGCGGAAAAGCTGAAGCATTTTTTGATGAACCGTATCGTTTACAGCCGCGTGTTTTTCAAAGCATTCTTGGATATGCAGCAGCGTTTCTTTTTGAACTCCGTTTGCCCAGCAGAATTCTTCAAAATCAAGCGGAAACATTTGAACGACATGCTCAAAGCCAACAGGATAAGACGGAACTTCCTTGTAAGTCACTCCAAGCAACGAGCCTGATTCAATGTAATCAAAACGGCCGTCCTCGACAAGAAATTTTATCGCCGTTCTTGCGCGCGGACATTCCTGTATTTCATCCAAAAAAATTACAGATTCTCCTGGAACAAGCGGCTGCTGCGAAAAGGCTGTAAGAGCGGTGATGATTGTGTCTGCGTTCAAGTCGCCTGCAAAAGCGGACATAGCGGACGGCGTGTCTATAAAATTGATTTCCAAAACCGATTTATAGTTTTTCCGCGCGAAAGCCCTTATTGCGTGAGTTTTGCCTATCTGGCGCGCTCCCGTAACAAGAAGGGCTTTTTTTTCTGAAGAGTTTTTCCATTCGGCAAATTTTTCAAGCGCTTTTCGTTTTAGCATGGGTTCGCCTCGTTTGTAACGTTTTTCTAATTCTATTATAGCATTTTTGTAACGAAATTCAAGGTTAATTTTGATATTTTTGTAACGAAATTCAATTTTTTTCTTGACAAAAGCATATCTATTCTATATTATAAACTTGAGCCTAGGCGCTATGCGGCGCTGCGCCGCAAAACCCCGCCAGAGCCGGAAGGCAGCAACGGTATGCGGATGCAGCGCGCGCCGTAGTATGCCTAGGCTCAACCTTTATTGCGCGAGGAAAAAAGTATGTGCGGAATTGTAGGATATGTGGGCAACGAGCTTGCCACCCCGATATTGATTGATTCACTTAAAAAATTGGAATACCGAGGCTATGACTCGGCCGGAATCGCGATTCTTGACGGCGAAAACATTTTGGTCCGCAAGGCCAAGGGCGCGCTCAAAGAGTTGGAAAAGAAAATCGCCGGCGAGACAATCAAGGGCTCGATAGGAATCGGCCACACCCGCTGGGCCACCCACGGCGAGCCTAGCGACGTTAACGCGCACCCGCACACAAGCGAAGACGGCGCTATTTCTATCGTTCACAATGGAATCATAGAAAACTACGCGGAGCTAAAAGCAAAGCTCCAGGCAGAAGGCGTGGTCTTTAAAAGCAAGACCGACACCGAAGTCGCCGTTAACTTGATAAGCAAATTATACAAAGAAGAAAAAGACATTTTTAAGGCGGCGATAAAGGCGCTTCACTTGATTGTCGGCTCTTACGCTTTGGGAATAATTTGCAAGGATTATCCCGACAGAATAATTTGCGCGCGCAAGGAAAGCCCGCTTGTAGTAGGCTTGGGCAAAGGCGAAAATTTCATCGCCTCTGACGTTCCCGCTTTGTTAAAGCACACCCGCGACGTTTTGTATCTTGGCGAAAAGGAAATCGCCGTCTTGTACACCGACCATGTTGACTTGTTCAACTATGAAGGCGAAAAAATCATAAAAGAGCCCAGCCACATCGACTGGGACATGGACGCCGCTGAAAAGGGCGGCTACCCGCACTTTATGCTAAAAGAAATTTGGGAGCAACCCAAAGCGCTTTTGGACACAATGCGAAACCGCATCATTAAAGACGGAACGGGAAAAGCCACCGACGTTTACTTTGAAGAAAACAAAATGGACGACGCTTGGAGAAAGGCTCACCGCGTGGTAATCACCGCATGCGGAACCGCCTATCACGCCGGCGTCGTTGCCAAGTACGCTTTTGAAAAAATCGCGCGGCTCAAGGTTGACATTGACGTTGCCTCGGAGTTCCGTTACCGAAATCCCATTTTGGACAAGGACGACATCTTTATCGTAATCAGCCAGTCCGGCGAAACGGCCGACACTCTTAGCGCCATGCGCTTGGCAAAAGAGCAGGGCCTTAAAGTTGTCGCCATAACAAATGTCGTAGGCTCAACTGTAAGCCGCGAAGCTGACGACGTAATTTACACGATGGCCGGACCCGAAATCGCCGTCGCGTCCACAAAGGCCTACACGACGCAATTGGCCTGCCTCTTTTTGCTTGCCATAAAAGCCGGAAAGCTTCGCGGCGTTTTGTCGCAAGAAGAAACGACGGCCTTGCTTTGCGAGCTTGAATCCATTCCAAGCAAGGTTCAGGAAATTTTGGACAACCAAGATACGATTCAAAAATTTGCAAGCGAGCAGTTCAACAAAAACAAAATCTTTTACATCGGCCGCCAGTTTGATTCGGCCTCGTCTTTGGAAGCGGCGCTCAAGCTAAAGGAAGTAAGCTACATGCACAGCGAAGCCTTTGCCGCCGGCGAGCTCAAGCACGGACCAATCGCGCTTTTGGATCAAAAAACTTTGGTCGTTGCCATCGCGACTGAACCCGCGCTTTACGAAAAGATCGGATCCAATATGGTGGAAGTCAAAAGCCGCGAGGCGACAGTTCTTGCAATCACGCAAGACGTGGGCAATGCCTTTGACGGAAAGTATGACGCGATCTTTAAAATTCCGAATTGCTCTTCAACGCTCGCGTCGATTTTGGCTGCGGTTCCCGCGCAACTTTTTGCCTACTACTGCGCCGTGCTTCGCGGAAACAATCCCGACATGCCGCGCAATTTGGCCAAGTCAGTTACCGTCGAGTAAAAGGAGAAGTATATGTATACAAAAAAAGAAGTCTTGGAGTACATTTCCGAAAACGGCGTAAAGTTCATCAAGCTGTTTTTTTCGGACGTTTTTGGAAACACCAAAAGCATTTCGATCCAGCCGCACGAATTGGAGCGGGCCTTTGACTCTGGCATTTCTTTTGACGCAAGTTCCGTTCCGGGTTTTTTGAACGTAACCGAAAGCGACTTGTTCTTGATTCCCGATCCTTCAACGCTTTCCGTTTTGCCTTGGCGTCCCCAGCAGGGAAAAGTCGTCAGGTTTTTTTGCAACATTTGCTATCCCGACGGAAAGCCCTTTGAAGGCGACATGAGAACGCTTTTGTCGCAAAGCATAGAAGAGGCAAAAAAATCAGGCTACGAGCTTAAGGCTGGAACGGAATGCGAGTTCTATCTTTTTAAGCTTGACGAAAAAGGCGAGCGCACAGACGTTCCGCTTGACCACGCCGGTTACTGCGACTTGGCTCCCTTGGACAAGGGAGAGAACGTTCGCCGCCAAATCTGCCTTTACCTTGAGCAAATGGGAATCCAGCCCGAAACCTCGCACCACGAATCCGGCCCCGGCCAGCAAGAGGTTGACTTTAAGTATTCGGACTACCTTAACACGGCGGACAACTTGTCCACATTTAAAACTGTCGTAAGCACCGTGGCCAACTCCAACGGCCTTTACGCTGACTTTAGCCCAGTTACCGCGGCAAGCGGACCGGGCAACGGCTTGCACATAAATGTTTCGGTCTTTAAAGACGGAAAAAACATTTTTGCCGCCGATCCCTTAAGCGACGAAGCCAAGTCCTTTATGGCCGGCATTATGGAACGGGCGCAAGAAATCAGCCTTTTTACAAATCCCGTAAAAGAGTCTTACGAACGCCTTGGAAAGTTTGAGGCTCCCAAATACGTTTCTTGGAGCCGACAAAACAGAAGCCAGTTCATTAGAGTTCCCGCCGCAAAAGAAGAGTTCCGCAGAATCGAATTGCGCTCGCCGGACCCGATGTGCAACCAGTACTTGGTTTTGACCTTGATACTTAAAGCCGGCCTTGACGGCATTCAGAGAAAATTAAAGTTGCAAGACGAAATAAACTACGACTTGTACAAGATTTCAAACGAGGACGCAAAGAAAAACCATCTTGCGTTGTTGCCCAAAGATCTTGACAGCGCCATAAAAGCGGCAAGGAAAAGCGATTTTATCAAATCGATTCTTCCGCAAGTGACTTTAAAAGCTTTTGGCCTTTAACAAATGGACAGCGTATTAATCGTTTCTAACACAAGCGCTACTTTTGAAGTTCTCTCATTAATGCTTGGCTCGGAAAAATTTTCGCGCATCTCCACGATGCAAAGCGGAAACCAAGCCAGGCAAGAATTGATTAACGCTGAATACGATTTGATTGTAATCGACGCTCCGCTTCCCGACGAGTTGGGAGACGACTTTGCATTGCACGCGGCGGAACAAACCAGCGCGGGCATAATCCTTATTGTCGAAAACGAAATTTTGGCGGACGTAAACGCCAACGTCGAGGACATGGGAATCTTTGTAATGCCAAAGCCCGCTTCCCCGGAATTCTTTTACCAAGCCGTAAAGCTTTTGACCGCCGCCAGAAACCGCATAAGCGTGCTGGAAGACGAAAACAAAAAGCTGCAGGAAAAAATTTCTGAAATCCGCTTGGTTGACCGAGCCAAACTTGTTCTTATCCAACGGCTTGAAATGACCGAACAACAGGCGCACCGCTACATCGAAAAGCAGTCGATGGATATGCGACAAAGCCGCGCGGTTACCGCCCAAAACATTTTAAAGACCTACGATATGTGAGCGCAAATAATCAGCGGCTTCTTGCTGCTGCGCTTCTGTCGGGTGGCTGAGGGCTCCAGTCTTTTCCATGTCAATTTCTGGAAGCAAAATGTATTGAACGTCTTTGTCGCCGCTTTGCTTTTTGTAAGCGTCAACGGCGCGTTCGATTTGTTTTTCCAAAATATGGCCAATCATTCCGTAGCACCAAACGATTTTTGCCTTGGGATTATGCTGGCGGATTTTTTGCAGGAACGAAACGACGCCCGCTTCAAAAATCTCGGCAATGTCCGGGCGGCTCTGGCAAGGACCTTGATCGTTGGTTCCCAGGTTCACTATCACCCAATCCGGCTCAAAGCAGCCAAAATCCCATTTTTCGTTTGCATTTGGCCGCTTCATAACGGAACAGATTTCCTCATAATGTTTGGGAATTGCGTGGTCAAGATTGCAATCGTATCCTGAGACCACGCCCCAGCCGCTTTGGCTAATCACGTTAAAGTCGGCTCCCACGGCGCTTGCAAGTTTGAAGGCCCAAGTTTTTGTTCCTCCAAAGAAAAGGCTTGTCCAATCCGTCTCTCCTTTAGCTCCTATGGCGCCTTCTCCGCTTGTAATGCTGTCGCCGATAAACTCAATCTTTAGCGGCTGGGGCGTTACAGGAAGGAGGTCTCCGTCTGTCGAAAGGCTTTTTAGAAGGAAGCGGTGTTTGTCATCGTCGCCCATCGCCTGGGTTTCTTTGTATACGCGGACGTTTTTCACGTTCGTCGAAGGTAAGTTCCTGTAGAGGCAAACGTCATTCGTTCCCTTGTTGAGCATAAGGCGGGCGGTTTGGACTCCGTTCACCCAAACGCTTATCCAAACTTCAAACTTGTCGTAGTCCGATTCGACTTGCGCCCACAATTCCGAACCGTTGGCATTAACTTCAAATCCGCTTGCGGTCCAAAAAAAATCGATTCCGTCGTCGCCAAAGGCCGCGCGTCCCATAATTTTTATCCGCGAGTTTTCAGGACTTGCGGCCAGTTCCTTCGCCAAAAAAGTTTTCATAAACAAACTATAGCATTTTGCCGAAAATATTTCTATGAGCAAAAAAATCTTTTTAAAATGTTTTGCCGTCAGCCTTTTTAGCGCGGCCATTCTGTTTGTCATGGCGGTTTTCCCTTCTTGCAAATCGACGGCGCAAGCGGTTGACGAAGCTTCGATTGCCGTTCCCCAAGAGCCTGTAATCACTTACGTCAACACAACTGTCAACAAGGCCGACGGAAAAATATCAACGATTTTGGTTTTCAACTCAATCAAGGAAGTCACGGCGATTCATCCGATTTCGCGCGTTCGATATCCGCTTGGCATAAACGATTACAAATACGATTCCGCCTCAACGGAACTAAAAGTTTTCTTGCCGAAAAACGTTCCATTTAAAATCAACGAATTGGCGTTTCACATTGTGGGAGAGGCTGTTTTCCCCGGAGTTTTTGTCCTTGCGGGAATCGACCAAAAGCGCGGAGATCCTGGAGTTTTCTTTGAGGGAACAAAATCAGTGGAAGGAACTGACTACACTTACGATAAAGCTTCCGCTCGACTCACAAGCTTGATTCCGCTCAACGTTGACAAAGATTCTTTTGAGATTTGCTGGGCCACAATAAACGGCGAAGTCACTTTTTCGAACAACACTCAAAAATATCGGGACGCCTACATAAAATACTACAATGACTGGAGCCGCTCAATCCACATGAGGGGGAACAATTGAAATTCGCTTTGTTGCTTTTGCTTTTGTTCAAGCGCCGCTAGCCGTTGGAAAGCGCCTTTAAAAGCGCGCGGCAGCCAAGGTCGATGTCCTCGTAGGTTTGGTCAAAATTTCCTGTATACCAGGGATCGGCTATGTCGCGCTTTAAGCCCGCCCATTCCAATAGCAAATGAATTTTTGGGGCGGCTTCTTTTCCTAAAATTCTGTTCATGTAATAAAGATTTTCTTGGTCCATGCCAATTATCAGATCATAGTCAATTCCGTCGGCGTAAACAATTTGCCGCGCGCGATGGTCGCCCAAAGGGATTCCAACTTGCGCGAGTTTTGTTCGCGTTCCGTAATGAGGGCCGTTTCCAATTTCTTCCGTGCTTGTCGCTGCGGAATCAATGTAAAACTCTTTTTCTTTTCCGGCTTTTTTAACCAAATGCTTCATCACAAATTCCGCCATTGGAGAGCGGCATACGTTTCCGTGACAAACAAACAAAATCTTTTTCATAACAGCGCCTATTAGAGGTAAATTCTCTCAAACGACCTTGTGTCGATCGGCTTTGAAAAGTAGTAGCCTTGGAAAAGGTCGCAGCCTTCTTCGTGAAGCAAATCCATTTGGTCCTTGGATTCGATTCCCTTGGCAAGAATTTTTATGCCAAGATTCTTCGCCATGGAAATCAATTCCTTCATGATGATATGGGCGTTTCTTGGAGAATTTGTGTTTTGCAAGAATCCGATGTCAACTTTAAGGATGTCGATGTTGCATTCGCGCAAAATCTTAAGTGAAGTGTTGCCGGCGCCAAAGTCGCCGATTTCGATTGTAAAGCCGATTTTGTGCAGCTGCTCAATCAAACGAATTTGCCGCTCCAAGTCAACCATCATCACGTCTTCGCTAAGCTCAATGTGAAGATTTTGCGGATTGATGTCAAACTCTTTGAGCAAATCGTTGAACTCGTTAAGGATGCTCATAAGGTAAAAATCTTTTGGCGAAATGTTGACCGAAATGTAAAAGTCTTCGCGGCCGGCGGTCTTCCATTCAAAAAGCTTTTGGAACACAAGGCGCCAAACATAGCGGTCGATTTTTGTAATCATTCCGTTCTTTTCAAAAATCGGAATGAACTCGGAAGGCGAAACGACTCCTTCGTCCGGGTGCTCCCAGCGGACAAGCGCTTCCGCTCCAACGGCCTTTCCTTCTATCGTGGACTGGGGCTGCAAGTAAATCTTTATCTGGCCGGTAGAAATCGCTTCGGGCAACTGGTAAACCAATTCCTGCTCGCGCAAGGCGCTGTCGCGCAATTTTGAGTCGTACCAAGCGACCTGCTTTCCGTATTGGCCCTTGATTGTGTCAATCGCAATAAAGGCGCGGTCGCACATAAAAGACACGCGCATGTCGGTGTCTTCGATTTCGTAAACGCCAAAATAGCAAGTGGGCAAAATCGAAAGGTTCACCGTTTCCTTAAAAATGCGCTGGCTTTCGTCAATGAAGATTTGCAAATTCAAGCGGTCTTTGGGAATCAAAATTGCAAATCGGTCGTTGTCGATTCTTCCGTAGATTTCTCCAATGACTGTTTTTTCTTTTAGCGCTTCGGCAAAAGATTTTAGAATTTTGTCGCCGACCGCGATTCCGTTAAATTCGTTTATCAACTTGAATTTTCCAACGTCGCAACAAACGATAAAATATTTTTCGTCGGGATTGGCTTCAAGCATGTCGGCCACTTTTTCGTAAAAATAACGCTTGTTGTAAAGTCCGGTCAAAGGATCATGGGTGTTTCGGAATCGCTCTAACTTTTCGCGGTTGTTTTCCTCGGTGGTGTCAAGCATCATCAAGTAGCTTCCGATGTAGCGCTTTTCCTTTGTTTCTATTCGGGAAAAATTCATTTTGTAAAAAACGTCTTTTCCGTTTTCCATGCGATGGATGGTGTCTTCTTTTTGCTCCAAATCTTTGAGCGGAATGCCGCCAGAAATGCGCTGGACTATCGGACTGAGCACTTCCGTTGGATTTTGGTTTGACTTGATTCGACAAATGTTCCGCATATAGTCGTTCGCGTAAATGCATTGGTCGTCGTTGTCAAAAACCGCGATTCCATTGTTCATGTCGTGCATGACTCGCTTTAGCGTGACTTGCTGCAAAACGGACGGAATATAGGCAAAGGCAAAATAGTACATGGACACGCAAACGATGCCGTACAAGAGAACCGAAAAGTCAACCGGAAGCGCGAACAAAATGTAAAAGCCGTTGACGATAACGATTATCAAAATTTGCGCGAATGACATTAAGTATTTGACCTTGTAGATGCTCGGAGCGGTGACCGCTTTTTCTATAAGGCAAACCACGCTCAAGGCTATCATCAGATAGCAAAGGGTCAAATGCAATTCATAGGACCATTCGGACGCCGTTCTAAAATAAACATCAGGCTGAAAAAAGGTTCCTGAAAAATAAAAGCGCTCAACTTCAAAAACGCTTCCTGTCCAAATATTGCTCAACAAATTGCAAACATCCGCAAAAATAAGGAGAGACAAAAATATCATGCCCCTTTCAAACCAAGATGTTTTTTGCTTGCCGCGTTTTGTAATGTTTCTGATGTCGTCCCTAAAAAAGTAAAACACGGCCGAAATAAAGCTTTGCGAGGCTATGCTGTTTGGATGCGCGTATTCAACGTTAAAATACAAAAGCAAAAAGAGGGTTATGTCGATCGCTATAAAATACCAGTCGAACAATATCACAGCCGCCGAGTCAGCCTGCTTCCATTCCGTAGAAACAAGCGTAAGCGCAATGTTTGGCACAACCGTAAAAAATGCCGCTATGAGCATGCCGCGGGCTTTTTTTGCCAAAGGAACGCGTCTGTTTGTCTTGTTCATGGTTCTGGTTATGGTAAAAACAATCATCAATTCCATAACCAAGAGAACTATAGCGTATAAAAGTTTCATTAATCTCCATTGTATCATAGAATTTCGTTTTTTTCAATTAAAAGCGCGTTTTGAGCGTATCGTCGCGCGGGGGCATTTTAAGTTGACAAAAATCAGAATTTTGTCTAAAATAAAAATGGCTTTCGGCGCCCTTGCGTCCGTTGGCCTACTTATCAAATTTTATGGGGAACTATATGGCGCAAAGACGCGTGGTTGTTACGGGACTTGGAGCGGTAACTCCGCTTGGAAACAACGTTCAAGACACTTGGGAAGGAATCAAGGTCGGAAAAAGCGGCATTGAAAAGATCACTTTGTTCGACGCAACGGACTACAAGGTTCAAGTTGCCGGCGAAGTCAAGAATTTTGACATAGCCCAATACGGCCTTGACCCAAAGGAATGCCGCAAAATGGCGCGATTTACCCAGTTTTTGGTTGCCGCCAGCGCCCAGGCATTGGGAGACGCGGGCTTTAACAAAGAAAACTTGGCCGGCGAAAAGTGCGGCGTAATGGTTGGAAACGGAATCGGCGGCTTTGACGTAATCGAGGCGGCCTTTAAAAAATACTTTGACCCCGCCGCCGGCGTGAACCGCATTCCGCCGCTTAGCGCCCCGGAATTCATTCCCAACGAAGCGGCCGCCAACGTCAGCATGCTTTACGGCATCGAAGGCCCGGCTTGGACTCTTGCCACGGCTTGCTCTAGCGGCACTGACGCTTTGGGAAACGCCTTGGATTTGGTCAGAAGCGGCCGCGTTGACGTTTGCGTCGCGGGCGGAACGGAAGCCACAATCACAGGCTTTGGAATCGGAAATTTTATGGTATTGAAGGCGCTGGCCACAAACTTTAACGACCAGCCCCACAAGGCAAGCCGCCCCTTTGACAAAAACCGCGGTGGCTTTGTAATGGGCGAAGGAAGCGCCGTTTTGATTTTGGAAGAGTTGGAGCACGCCAAAAAGCGCGGCGCCAAGATTTACGCCGAGTTTGCCGGATACGGCGCTTCTTCCGACGCTTACCACATCACGGCTCCGCTTCCCGACGGAACGGGTGGAGCCAAGGCCATCACCCGCGCTTTGGAAGACGCTGGCTTAAAGCCCGAGGACGTCCAGTATTACAACGCGCACGGAACCGGAACCCACGCCAACGATTCGGGCGAGACAAAAATGGTAAAGCTGGCCTTTGGCGAGCACGCCAAGAAATTGAAGATTTCTTCCACCAAGAGCATGACGGGCCATATGATTGGAGCGGCCGGAGCGATCGAAGCCTTGTTCTGCATCAAGGCGATTAACGACGGCTTCTTCCCGCCGACAATCAACCTTGACGAGCCTGACATCGAAGGCGGCTGCGACTTGGACTACGTTCCCAACAAGGGACAGACTGGAACAATCACAGCGGCGGCCAGCGCGTCGCTTGGCTTTGGCGGCCACAACGGCTGCGTCGTTTTTAAGAAGTTTAGTGAATAAGGAGAACTAGCGGCACGATAATTGCCGCCAAGCCCAAAATTGAATGATAGCCGCATAAGCGGCAACTTTCGCGCTCGCAACCAAGCTCGCGCGAACAGCCGATTGTTAGGAGGACTAAAAAAATGGTAATCACACCCAAAATCAGAAGCAACATTTGCATCAACGCGCACCCGATTGGATGCGCCAAAGAAGTTGAGCGCGAGATCGCCTACGTAAAGGCGCAAAAAGCCAAGCGCGGAGTTAAGGCCGCGGCCGAAGGCGGAAAGGGACCAAAGACAGTTTTGGTCTTGGGCTGCTCAACAGGCTACGGACTTGCCAGCCGCATCACGGCCGCCTTTGAATGGGGCGCCGACACGATTGGTGTTTCGTTCGAAAAGGAAGCCACAGAGACTAAGGGCGGAACTCCCGGTTGGTACAACAACGCCGCCTTTGACAAGGCCGCAAAAGCCGCGGGCCTCAAGTCAGTCACATTGAACGGCGACGCCTACTCAAACGAAATGCGCGCCTCCGTAATCGAAGAAATAAAGAAGATGGGCGGAAAGATTGACTTGCTCGTTTACTCATTGGCCAGCCCCGTGCGCAACGACCCCGACAAGATTGACCCGGAAACAGGCGCCCATGTAATGTACCGTTCCGTAATAAAGCCGATCGGAAAAACATACGGCGGAAAGTGCTTGGACATCATCAATGAAAAGCTTACCGAGATGAGCGCCGACCCGGCCAACGACGCCGAAATCGAAACGACCGTAAAGGTAATGGGCGGCGAAGACTGGCAGCTTTGGATTGACGCTTTGGAAAAGGCCGGCGTTTTGGCCCAGGGCTTTTGCACGCTCGCTTACTCATACATCGGACCTGAGTTGAGCCATCCGATTTATCGCGACGGAACGATTGGACAAGCCAAAAAGCATTTGGAAAAAACCGCGCTCAACTTGAACGAGCAGCTTAAGAAGAGCGTCGGCGGTTCCGCCTATGTTTCTGAGAACAAGGGTTTGGTAACCCGCTCAAGCGCGGTCATCCCGATCATCTCTCTTTACCTTGCCGTTTTGTTCAAGATTATGAAAGAGATGAACATCCACGAAGGCTGCATCGAGCAGATGGAACGCTTGTTCTGCGAACGCCTTTACACCGCCGCCGACGGCGCGATGGGCGATGTTCCTGTTGACAGCGAGCACAGAATCCGCATCGACGACTGGGAGCTGCGCGACGACGTTCAGGCCAAGGCTCAAGAAGCGATGGCCGCCGTCAACGACGACAACGTGCGCCAGTGGTGCGACATCGACGGCTACAAGCACGACTTCTTGGTCACAAACGGCTTTGACGTCGAAGGTGTGGATTACGAGAAAGACGTCGCGGATATGAGAGCGATTGAGTAGCGCGTGCCTTGATTGCCAGCCCGCGTGAGCGGGCAGTTGAATCGCTTCCTAATGCAAAATTAGCGAAGCGACATACCGCTCGTATAGACTAGGATTTTAGGCAAGCCTAAGAGGCCGCCCGTAAAATTTGCGCGAAGCTCGAATCTGTGTTACAATAATATTTATGAAGAACAAAATATTTTCACTTATTTTAATTGCGTCCGCTTTGTTCGCGCTTTCCGCTTGCGGAAAAGGCAAGAGCGCCGCCTCCAACCAAAAAAATGAGGCCGAGCCAAAAAACGCCGTCGCGCAAAGGTCGGCCCCCGGCGACGGAAAAAAAGTTTATTTTGCGGGACCTCTTTTTAATGCCGCCGAACGGGAATTCAATCTAAAACTTGTGCATCTTCTTGAACGCTACGGCTACGAGGTTTTTCTTCCCCAGCGCGACGGCTATCTTGCCACCGAGCTGGAAAACATGACCGAAGAGGAAAAGCTTAAAAAGATTTTTGACAAAGACGAAAGCGAAGTCCTAAAGGCGGACATAATTTTTACGCTGCTGGACGGCCGCGCTCCAGACGAAGGCGCCTGCGTGGAGCTTGGAATCGGCTACGCCGCCGGAAAGCGCTGCTACGCCTATAAAACCGACGCCCGCTCCGTTGAATTTGGCCTGGACATAAACCCGATGATAACCGGCTGCCTTGTAAAGCTTTTTTACAACCTTGACGGCGACGCGCTCTTTAAGGAACTGGAGGATTACCTAAAGACGACGCCGCTGTAAGGGGGAGCGTTAAAACAACTCCACAACGCTCTGTGCGTAATCAATATTGCATGTTCCATAACTTGTGTGGCCGTACTCATCAGAATACCATGTGTATTCAACTCGAATAAAAACTTCGCCATACCATGTATATGTTCGCTCATATTTTGTTTTTTTGTATGATGGGTATTCAAGCGAAGATTCTTCGATTTCTGGTTTGCCGTATTTTCGTGTCAAATCATTTACGGATTTCTGTACAATTTCGGCAACTCCATTTTCATATTCGCCTTCTGACTTGTATTTCAAAATATGAACTAAAGAATTATCCTTAAAATCAAATCTTATGTAATCAAAATTTTCCAACTCGTCCACTAAATATTGCTTGCATTCATCTTTATTGATAATTCTGGAAGCCGGGTATTGAAGTATCAAATCTGACATGCTTGATTTAAAAGATATTCCGCTAACGTCAATTGAATCAAAAGTTAGTTTTGGATTAGGAAGTGTTGGCTTTTTTTCAGCGGTTATCTTTTTTGTATCAGCATTAATTCCTTCTCTATTTAGAGTAAAACAATCTACGCTTAAATACAATGTTTTTTTGTCTTCCGAAAAAAATCCTATTGCAGCTGGATAAACTGTATCGCCATTATTATATTTTAACGGATTTAAATCATAGACGACAAAGTTTCCTGTTTTTTTGTCATACAATACATCTCCAATGTTTTTTGGTGCGCCATCATGTTGTGAAACTTCAAGAGAATGATTTTCGGTAAGTTTTATTTGTATATTGTTTGAGGAATATACAGATTCCCAAATTGGTTGCGACGCTTTTTCTTCATTCAAAAGAGATATCCCTTCGCCTGCGAATAAAACACTGCCATTTTCTGACAAAAATCCAAATATATATAGATTGCCATCAGGAATTATAAAATTCTTGTTTTTCTTATTGACTTTCGCAATTCCATTATTATGCCATTCACCATCAAAGAATGACTCTATTGAATTGTCGGTATTTATTCGGATTCTTATTCTGCTTTCATATTCTGGAGAAGGAGGTTCTTCCGAGTATGTTCCTTCAATTGAATACTCTTTGCAACTTGCTAAAGAATATACGGAAAGAATAATTAGAGTCAGTGATAAGAGTGTTTTTTTCAAAAGCATACTCCTTTTTCTCAAAAATCCAATTGTCAATATGGATGTATTAAACAATCCAAATGGATTTATATTGTAATATATATGTCCAATAATATCAATATTTTTCGTTAAAAATCCATTTGTATTATCCTTGTATCATATGTTGGATTTTTGGAAAAATGTAAAGGAAGAATTGGATTATAACCTAAAAACTCAAAAAGAATTGGCTTCCGCAATCGGAATCAGTTACAATACGTTGCAATCTTGGATAACAAAAGACCGTTTGCCCGACGCTGACCAGGCATTGAAAATCGCAAAACAGTTGAACACCTCTGTTGAATATCTTGTGACTGGCAAGACCGAGGAACAAAAAGGCGTAAAGCAAAAATTACAGAATATGATTCCAAAATTGAATCATCTTTCGGATGATAATCTTGATTTAATTGATGTTATTGCGGGGCGGTTGAAGTAAAAATGATTCTAACATTAATGGTTATATAAACTATTATGAGGTCAGATTATGCTGGATTTAGCTGGATATGAGTATTCTGGAATTCCAAAAAAATATTTGAATAAGATAAAAAACTGTCTTGTTAGTTGTTTCTGTGATCAGCCATATGATAAAGAAGATGGTGTGTATTATTTTGTAGATGGTCTACAATACGAATTCAATGAATTGCTATATGAATTAGACATACCGGAAAAATTGCATAAAAAAATATACGAAACAATAAAATGCCCTGTATGTGGAAATGATTTGGATGCATGCACAGATGTTTGTGTAGATTTTTCGTTGGCAGAAAAAGAAAAATATAATTGCATTCTTAATTTGATTTCTGAAAAATCAAAACCTAAAATTGAAGAATTTTATAATTTTTTATGTAAATATCCTTATTTGGGCGCATCCCATAAAATCGGGAAAGAGTTGATTAGAGGAATTGAGATTCTAAAAACTTTTACTATAAAAAATCAAGAATGGTATAGAGCCAGAATACCTTCTGATTCAAGCATTTTTACGCAAAAAGATATGTATCCACCTCCACAAACGGCGACAATTCCTGAAGGCCGATTTAATCATTATGGGCAGTCTCATTTTTATCTTGGTAATTCAGAATATCTATGTGCAGCAGAGTGTTCACACAATAAAAGTTGTATTTGCTGGATGCAGAAAATAAAGATAAAGGAAATAGATAATGTGCTTGATTTAACAAAAGAATATTATGATTATTATAATTCAAATCCACCTAAAGTAACAGAATTGCCTATAGCTATTGCAGGTCTTTTAATATCAGGAAAAATCACAAAATCACAAAACGGCGATACTTGTTGGAAACCAGAATATTTTGTTCCTCGTTATGTAGCAGATATTTGTAAGCAAAAAGGAATAAAAGGAATTTTATATCCTAGTTCATTATATTTTGGAACAAATTTAGTTGTTTTTGATTTTAATGAATTACAGTATGAGTTCATTGGCGAACCATATTTATATAAATATAAATACGAGGAAGTTAATTTTTAAGCAACCTTATTTAATTAGTTAGAGATAGTAGAAGTAGCTCACAAAGGCTGGTCTGTAGACAAAAGCTTTGCCGACGAGCTGAGGGATGGAGCCTAATAGATGGCAGAACTGCGTATAGCCCAACCGCCAGCCCATGTTTTGGAACAATTCGATTAGAGCGTTTTCATAGGCTCCTTCGTTGTGGGCGAACATATATAAAATCCTCTGTTAAAATTGCGTTCAATATCCTTTAATTATAGAATGGTTTTGGGAATTTTGCTCTAAAAACGGATAAAAGAGTTGACAAAAATGGAAAAGAGCGGTATATTTAAAAAGTTCCCAATATAGGTAACAAAATAATGTTTCTTTAAAGGAGAACTTCTTTTTTAATGCGAATCATTGCTTTAAAAACATTAAAAGAATTCTGGACTAGAGAACCAGAATCAGAAGAAGCTCTCAATGCATGGTATAAAGAAACAAATGAATCCTTGTGGAATGATCCATCTGACATAAAAGAAAAATATCGTTCCGCCAGTATTCTAAAGAATAACCGGGTTGTTTTTAATATTTGTGGGAATAAATACAGACTCATTGTAAAAATTAATTACAAATATAAGATGGTTTATATACGATTTGTGGGAACTCATAAGGAATACGACAAAATAAATGCGGAGGAAATATGATGGTTGATGTTAAAGTTATAAAAACAGAAAAAGATTATGAAAAAATCCTCAAACGTATTGACGAGATTTTTGACGCCGAGCCAGACACTCCGAAAGGCGACGAACTTGAGCTTTTGGTAACTCTTGTTGAATTATACGAAAAAGAAAAATATCCTATTAATCTTCCCAGCCCAATAGCTGCAATCAAATTCCGCATGGAACAGCAGGGGCTTAAAAATAAAGATTTAATTCCTTATATTGGCAATAAATCGAAAGTCTCAGAAGTTTTATCAGGAAAAAGGCCGTTAAGTCTTGGCATGATTCGAAAGCTTCACGAAGGTTTGGGAATTCCAGCGGATGTTCTCATTCAAGAAATAGGAGAAAAATTGCCAGACTCTTTAATAATGAAACACGGAATAAACTTTCCGTTTACAGAAATGTTTCGACGCGGTTGGTTTAAAAACTTCTTTGATGGAACATTAGCCCAAGCAAAGGAATTGATGGAAGAATTGATAATAAAATTTATTGGCGATTTTGATATTCAGGATTTTGCTCTTTGCTATAATAGAAAGTCAGAAAACCAAGAAACGGAAAATATTAATGACATACTTATGGCATGGCGAATCAGGGTAATGAATCTAGCCATCGCAGAAAAACTTCCAAAGTGGAAAAAAGAAGTTCTTACAGACAATTTCTTTTCATGCCTTGCAAAGTTAAGCTATTTGGATGAAGGTCCAAAACTTGCAAAAGAATTCTTAAACAAAGCCGGCATCCATTTTATTGTTGAAGAACATCTTGAAAAATCGCATCTTGACGGTTCTTCTATGCTTATGCCAGATGGAAGTCCTTTGATTGCTATGACTTTGCGTTATGATCGTCTTGATTCTTTTTGGTTTACTCTTTTTCATGAACTTGCGCATGTAAAAAAACATCTGGCAGAAAATAATACGGCCTATTTTGATGACATAACAAATGAAATGGGTAAAAGAATAGAAAGAGAAGCCGACGCATACGCAAAAGAAATGCTAATACCAATGAATATCTGGAAAACTTCCGGCTTGACAATTTCTTCAGCGCCTCAAGCAATAAGATATTTTGCAGATGAACAACATATCAGTCCAGCAATTCCTGCTGGCCGCCTCCGTTTTGAGAATAAAAAATATACCGTTTTCAATAATTTAATTGGAAACGGTATTGTTAGGAGGATGTTTTACCCCCAAAAGTAAAATAAGGCTAGTTCTTGTTTTACTTTTGAAGAAAACATTAAAATTACATATCGGCTCGAAAAACCATCATAATGCCGAAGAAATTCACAAAATTTATGATGAATTTACGTTGATTTTGCAGAATTTGCGCAAAATAAGTAGAAAATTGGTTAAAAAGGGTGTGTTTGTGTTTATACTTGTGTTTTTACAGCGTCTTATTTCTTCTACGGGCTCAGACAACACATGCGGTACTTGCTCTATTGTTATGAAGGAAGTGTTGCACACCATTCCTTTATTTTATCTTCAGCGTTTACAATACCTTGTAGATGTTTAGAGATATGAACAGGATTTAACAAATATAAGAAACAAAGGATATCTTTCGCTATTCGATTTTTCTCATCAATTGATATACCATTACAGAAATCTTCCAAAGATCTTACTCTTTCTTCTGAATGACTTTCACCATTAAGCAGTATTCTATACATTAAGTTAGAAAAATATTCTTGTTGCTTTGTATTTTCAATCTCAGACAATATTTCTTCATCAAATGAAATAGCATCTATTCCAACTTTATAAATAAAAGTTGAATATGCTTCAACAACTCGACGAATTATATTTCCAATATAAGATTCTATTTCCATATTATCACTTGGTGATACTGCAAAGTTATAAATTGTTTTAAGCAATTTTGAATATTCATTAGATTTTTTAAAGCTGAAATCTTTGAGACCTGTTTGTGCGAGTTCTATAAAGTTATAGGTACATTCATTATGAGAATTTAATTCTTGTGCTATCTTCTCAATGTCATAAAAAGCCATCAAGTCATGTGTCATTATTAATACTTTAGTTTCTGGATTTCCTGATACAAAATGTTGCAATTCATATTTTAATAAAGATAAAACTCCAACTCTATTTTCTTTATCGAAACTTGAAACTGGATCATCTATTATAAGTAAGTTTGTATCAGAATAAATTGCAGCTTCGTCTTTACCTGAAAATAATTCTGTAAAATAATAGCATAAAGCCATTATGTTTCTTTCACCACAAGAAATTTGATTAGGTTTTACAGATAATCCAGAAGACTTTATTTGATAGATTCCATCATGAGACTCAATTGTTAACTTATCTTTTGAAAAAAAGACATATTGTAATAAATAATTAATATGTTCCTGTGCTATTTTTATACTTTTCTTTTGTTCATTCAAACTCGATAATTCTTTTTCTATTTCAGATTTTTCATTTTCTAGAGTTGAAAGTTTTGTATTTTCAGTTTCTTGTTTTTTAAGTTGTTCTTCATATTTCAAATACTTTTCTAATATTTGTTTATTTGCAATCTGTGAATTCAGAGTTAGTAATTCATTTTTTAGATTATTTTTATTTTTTACAAGATCATTAAATTGCTTCCGTTTTTCTTCAAGTTTTTTTAATGCTTCATTTAATGGTTGTATACTATCTTCAATAAAAATATTGTAATCTTCTTCAGAAAAATCCTGATATACATTATTAATTCTATTATCTATAAGTTTATTGTAGGTTTGAATAATTTTATTTATTTTATCAAGTTCCAGTTGAACGGTTTGTGTAACAGATCGTTCTATTTGTTCATAAGGAGAAATATCAAAACTTAAGTTTTTAATTTTTAGCGTCTCTAATTCTTTTTGATAATCTTCAACTTCTTTATTTAAGACTTTTTTAAATTCTTCCATTAAGTTAGATTTGTATTCTTCATCTATTGTCTGATAACAATAAGGACAAAAATCTGAATCTTCAATAGAAAAATAGGTTTTGGCTTTTGTTAATAAATCCTGTCCATTATTTTCAATAAAAGAAAAAATACGTTTTTCCCGTTCTGTTAATTCTGATTGTTCTATTTTTTTTGTTAATAATGCTTTTGCCTTTGAATCTATTTTCCCAAAGTTAAATAATGTTACTTCTTGATCTATTTCTGTTGAATTGCTTGTAACAGAATCAAATAGTTTTTTCTTTTCTGTATAATCTTGGATTAATACCTCAAGTTCTTTTTCTGTTTTGTATTGACTTATTATATTTGCTACTGTTGTTTGAGTAACAGGTGAATTTACTCTTGCAGATTTTATAACCCTTTCTTTCCCTGCCCAGCCATTATCTCTTTTTAACTCTGAAATACATTGATTTAGAAAATATATGGGTGAGTTAGCATTTGACACATCAAGAAAGTTAGTAACAATGTTATTTTGATTTTCGATTTCTGTTTTTTTTGAATTCAGGCGTTTTTCTGTTTCACTTATTTGATTATCAATATCAACTTGTTTTCCAAACATTACAATAGAGTCGATACCATCTTCTTTAATTTTGATATTTGAATCTATAAATTTCTCATTAAAAACATGAATGCTTTTTTTATCGTCTTCAGAAAGTGAATGATTGTCAAATGTTATTTCTGAAATGCAACAAAAATCATCATTTTCATTATTTTTCAAGAGCGTAAAGGCATCACTTATGGTAGATTTGCCAGATCCATTTTTTCCATATACAAGAGATAATCTGATTTTATCAGTATTCCAAAAACAAAAATCTTCTGGATTAGCTGAGAACTTTCTTCCTTGAATTTTTATACCTTTCAAATTCGAAATCATATTTGTTCCACCTTTTTTATTTAGAATTATATTAAATTTGAATTTCTCCATTCATCAACTTTGGTAGCAAAGTGTCTCTTATATTTTTAAGTCTATCATTTTCTTAGCTTCTATTAAAGATTTCGGTATCGAAAGTGGATGCAATTTGTCCAAATTTATCCAGATCGATTTTTGACGGAATGATGACTTCCATCCACTCTTCCATTTTCATTCCTTTACTTTTCTTCCTCATTCTCCAATAAAACGGACGCCTTTGTGTCTGTCGTCAAGCCGATTCCGTCTATTGCATTAAGCGGAGTGACGACTTTCTTTCCTGTTTTTTGCTCAAGTTCTATTCTGGCATTCTTGGCGATTGTCGCGCCGTCAACGGTATTCTGGATGTGGTCGTCAAAATCTTGCGGATTCGAGCTTTCGGAAATTTCTTTTGTGGAAAGTTCGGCAAGCATGTTCAGGACAAGTTCTTTGTTGGTCATGTTGTCGCGAAGGTTTTCTTTTTTGAGTCCTTTGTATTCCTTGTACTCTTTTGCGGTCTTGCCAGCCCATGTTTTATAGATGATGTCGGTGAGCGTTGCAAACTGAACGCCTTCTTTTAAGCCGCGCTTTTTCCATTCGTCGGTAAGGTCTTTGCGGATTTCTATTGATTTGAGCCGCTGGTTTATCCAGTTTTCAGAATAGCCTAAGGCGCGGTATTCCAGCAAAGCGCGCTGAATTCCCTGTTCCGGGTCTTGCATTTCGTCGAGGCGTTCTTTTGCAACCTGCGCCATCCAGAGTTTGAAGGGCTCGGCTTTTGGAGATGGAATTGACTGAATCAGGCGGAAAATGCCTTGCGTGTCAAGACAGTCTGTTTTGTAGGATTTTCCGTCGGCAGCGGGCAATTTCAGTCCGTGACAATTTGTCACGACCTCGCTTCCTTCAGCTTTTAACCGCTGTTTTAATTTTCTCCAATACGCTCCGGGGTCTTTGCTTGCAGATTCGGAAAGAACATTGCAAACATCCACAACCGAAAAATACCATTCTTCGGCTTCTTTATCCCAAATCGCTCGGACTTTTTTATCTTCAAATAGCTTTATTTGTGCCTTTTCTGCCATGGTTCAATTATAGCGCGGAATGCTGAATAAAAAAAGAGTCGCCCGCAAAAACGGACGACCCTTATGCTCCGAGCAGCGTCCAAAGGACGCGGCGAAACCACTCGAAACAACTATTAAGGTTTTGCGAGCAATAATGCGAGCGGCTAATTTCTGAAGCTATGAATCGGCGCAGGAATTCTTCCGCCGCGGTTAATGAACTCGGCGCAAGAGAATTGGTTGACGTTGATTACCGGGCAGCCGCCTAGGAGGCCGCCAAACTCGACCCATTCGCCGGCCTTTTTGCCGGGCGCGGGAATAAGGCGGACAGCGGTTGTCTTGTTGTTGACCATGCCGATCGCCATTTCGTCGGCCATGATGCCGCTGATTGTTGTGGCGCTTGTGTCGCCGGGAATCGCTATCATGTCAAGGCCGACCGAGCAAACGCAAGTCATGGCCTCCAATTTTTCCAAACAAATAGAGCCTTGCTTTACGGCGTTTATCATGCCTTCGTCTTCGCTTACAGGGATGAAGGCTCCGCTAAGGCCGCCGACATTTGTGCTGGCCATTACGCCGCCCTTCTTTACCATGTCGGTGAGCATTGCCAAGGCCGCCGTCGTTCCAGGAGCGCCCGCTCCTTCCAAGCCGATTTCCTCCAAAATGCGGGCAACGCTGTCGCCGACTTCCGGCGTGGGCGCGAGGCTAAGGTCAAGGATTCCGAACTTTGTTCCAAGGCGCTTTGCCGCTTCCGTTCCGACAAGCTGGCCCATGCGGGTAATTTTAAACGCCATCTTTTTAATGCCGTCGGCCAATTCGTTCAAGGGCTTTCCTTTAAATTCGCGGGCGGCGGCCAAGATTACTCCCGGGCCTGAAACGCCGACGTTAATGACTGTGTCGCCCTCTCCGGGACCGTGGAAGGCGCCCGCCATAAAGGGGTTGTCTTCCGGCGCGTTTGTGAATACGACCAACTTGGCGCAGCCGTTTACCGGGCAGTTTTTGGAAAGCTCTGCTGTCTTTTTGATTGTCTCGCCCATAAGCTTTACGGCGTCCATGTTGATGCCGCTTTTGGTCGTGCCGACGTTGACGCTGGAGCAAACGCATTCAGTTTCTGTGAGCGCTTGCGGAATTGAGTCAATCAAAATGCGGTCGGCGGGCGTGATTCCCTTTTGAACCAAGGCGCTAAATCCGCCGATAAAGTTCACGCCCAATTCTTTTCCGCACTTGTCCAAAGTCTTGCAGTAGTCAACGTAACTTTGCGCGTTGCTGGCTCCGGCCACAAGCGCGATCGGAGTGACAGAAATTCTTTTGTTGATGATTGGAACGCCAAAGTCGCTTTCGATGTCGCGGCCGACTTTTACCAAGTCCTTGGCCTTTGACATAATCTTGTCGTAAATTTTTTGGCAGGCCTTTTTGGGGTCCTCGCTAGCGCAGTCCAAAAGCGAAATGCCCATCGTGATGCAGCGCACGTCAAGCTTTTGGCGCATGAACATATTCACTGTTTCTTCAATTTCTACAGGTGTGAACAACATAGTTTTTTCTCCCTAGTAATTCTCGTAATACTCGCGGCGCGCCGCGGCTTTTTGCGCGTTCCAGCGCGATGATTTTTCTTCAAGCATTTCCGCGTCCTCTCGGCCTTGGAAATTGTTCCATTGGCTGAACTGGCGCTTGTCCAAGGGCGCGGCCTTGTTCTTGTTTTTTTCCTTCAAGTCTTCCTGTCCGTTGGCCATTATTTTTTTCCTTTTGATTTTGAGGCGGGCTTTTTAGAGGCCGCGCCCTTTTTGGGCTTGCTAGGCGTTGCCGGCTTTGTCGCTTTTGCCGGCTTTTTCGCGGCCGCAGTCTTGGTCTTTGAAGCGGTTTTTGTCGCGCCAGTCTTGGGCTTGGCAGCAGTCTTTGTTTTGGCGGAACTCTTGGACGCAGTTTTTTTGCTTGCGCTAGGAGCGGCGCGCTTTTTGGTCTTGGATTCAGTCTTCTTCGCCGCAGTCTTTTTTGCGGCCGCCTTTTTGGCGGCCTTGAGCTGGCTCTTGGCTTCGCGCTCGATTTGGTCAAAGTCAACCGAGTCTTCGTCGGCGACGTCTTCCGCGTCGACAGATTCGCGGACAGTATTGTTTACCGGAATGATAATCGCAGGAGTCTTGGGCATCTCGACCGTCTTGTTGGGATCGATGATTGTCCGCTTGGCGCTTTTCTTTGAGCGCGTTTCCTCCAAAATTTGCATGTAGCAAACCCGGCACTTTATCGCCGCGCTCAAAATTACGATGGCGCAAAAGAATTTTACGTTAGTGTCGAACGAAACAAAGTAATCGTAAAGGCCGTGGATTAAAACAGCGTTCAAGAGGGGCCAAACGTTCCACCTTAAATTTTTGCAATAGTAAACCGTAAAACCGCCAAGTCCGGCGCAAAGGGTGTGGATCAAAACGGCTGTTATCATTCGCAAGTAAATCAAGTTGAGCGTTACGCCGTGGCCGATGTTTTGCATGTCCAGCAAAAAGTAAATCACCGACTCAAAGCTTCCAAAGATAAGGCCGGCCAAAAGCGAATAGCAAAACCAATGGCTCAACTTTTCTTCTTTGGCTCCCACGATAAAAAGCAAAAGCGCCTTGAAGCATTCCTCCACAAGGCCCAAAAAAACAATGGAATAAAGAATTATCGAAATCGCTCCGCTTCTGCCAAAAAGACGCATTCCTGGAACGGCAAACTGGACAATCGTTATAGGAATCAGCGCGAGCAAGCCAGCCAGCGAGGCTACAAGGCCTTTTATCGCCGAAAAGCCCGGAACCAAAATCTTGAATAATGCGAACATTGTCACAAATGGAACAAAACACAAAATAATGGGCGCGTAAACATTCATAATGATATAGAATACTTTAAATCGCTCCTTTTGGCAAGGGAATGCCGCTATTGCGTTTGAATGGACTTTAAGGCTATAATAATTGCCATGAAAAAAGCAATTGTTTTTGCGGCTCTTATTTTTACGGCCGCAGTTGTTTTTGCCCAAGAAGCTATTGTAGAAGAAAAAGAGTCTCGCCACGGATTCAGCCTTCTTACGGACTTTGCCTACTATCCTTACAGCGCCATGGTTCCCGCTCAGGGGGAACGTTTCGCTCCGATAAGCGGAGCTTTTGACAGCGTTCAACTTGGCGTCACAGCGTCATACAATTACATGATTCCCCTCCCCGGATCAAATTTCCTTACAAAGGACAACAACCTAAAATTGGGAGCGGAATTCCAAATCTCCCCCGCGACGATAAAACCCCGCGTGTTCGCCAGCTGGACGCCCGTGGCTTTTTTTGTGTTGAACGCCGGCTTTACAGCGGGAACCGGATGGTCAGTCCTTGGATCGCAAGGCTTGGCTTCTTACAACACGTTCAGCGGAAAATACGACAATTTGACGCCTTTTGCCAATTGGTACGGCGAATTCAGCATTGGCGGAACCTTTCAATTCGACGCGGCCGCCCTTTGGCCCGGCGACTGGCACCACATTGTCTTTTTGGCCTCGTACGACTTTCGCTTGAGCGGCTTGACCGGCCAAGAAAACGGCCACCCCTGGTGCTGGGCGGCGGAATACGCCAAGGTCAACGGCCCATGGTATTACGCCAGCATAATTTTAGGCTACCAAATGCCCCTAAAATTGAGCATGGCGGGCCTCCAAGCCGAATTTTCGGGCTATTTCTCAGACAGCCAATTTTCCGCAAAATATAAGGATTTTAACGGCGATTTTTGCAACATGCTCTTGTCGCCCTTTGTCGTCGTCAGCTTGACCAAAAACGACAATCTTTTCGTTTTGCTTACTTTTGAGCGAAGGCGGGGCTTTGACTCTTCCAAGGGCTATGTGAACGGACGCGAGCAAAATCCGCTGGAAATGCGGTCTTCGGGCGGAGAATGGTATTTTAAAAGAATTGCGATAAGATATATACACAATTTTTAATTTCCTTGCCAAAATCACACGAAGTGTGATATAATATAGATATGAAAAAAATAGGCATTAAATTGGCGGACGGCGCCTTTTTCCCCATCATGGAGGAAGGACAGCCTGACAAAAAAAAGATCAACCTCACCACTGTAAAGGACAATCAAACAACTGTTCAAGTTTCTTTGTACGCGAGCGAAAGCTCTTCAATGGAAGACGCGATTTTAATCGACACGCTTAAAATCAACAAATTGGATCGCCAGCCTAACGGCCAACCCGACATAAACTTGTCGCTCTCGCTCGACAAGAACGATAAAATCGAAGCGACGCTAAAAGACGAATCCACCAAAGAGGAGGCGTCGTTCTCCGCGGACTTGCGCGAGGCCCTTTTGGCCAGCGACAAAAATCCTGGAACAGGAAAAGGCTTGCTTGGAGCCGCCGAAGAGATAAAGGTCAAGTCCGAATTGGACGACTTAAGCTTTGACATTCCGGCGTTTGAAGAAGGCCCCGCTCCCCAGGCGGAAACTGTTGTAGACGACGTTCCCGCAAAGACCGCCAAAAAAGAGCCCGAGCCGCAGGAAGACGACTTTACACTTCCCGACTTCGACCAACAGGACGTTCCGGTTGACGAAAGCCTTGACATGCCCGACTTTAACATGCCTGATTTTGACGAGCCCGCCGCTGCGTCAAACGACGAGCCCCTTAAATTTGACGACGACGAATTTAAGGATCCGACCTTTGACAACGATCCTATTTTTGAAAACGACCAAAGCCAGTCTTCTTCAGACACAAGCTTTGACAGTCTTTACGACGAAAACGACATTGACAGCGAGCGAAAGAAAACCAGGCTTCCGGTTTTGGTTTGCTTGATTTGCGCCATTATCTGCGTCTTGGCAGTCTTGCTCCTCTTGTTCGTAATACCGTCAAGATTCAATTTGCTCACTTCAAAGAATTCTCAAAAGGAACAAGTTCAAGAACAAGTCGCGCCTCTTCCGCCGCCGGCCCAAAAAGAAGAGCCGGAGCCAGTCGCTCCTCCCGCAAAGGAGAATGAAATTGTCGTGGTTGAAGAAGCCGAAATCGTAGTTCCCGACCTTCCAAAAGTTGAAGAAAAAAAAGCGCCCAAAGTCATCACTTACAAAATCAAGTGGGGCGACACGCTTTGGGACATTTCTGCCGCTTACTACAAGAATCCTTGGCGCTATAAAAAGATCGCCAAGTACAACGGCATCAAAAATCCCAACCACATTGTGGCCGGCACTACAATAAAGATTCCGGAAGAGTGATGCTTTCTTCCGCAAAAAAAACAATTCTCGCGCTGGCGTTCTTCTCCTTGTTCACAGCCTGCTCGCAGGAAAAAGTCTCTTTAAATAAATTCTACGGAGCGGACGCCAGTTACTTTAACGGCTTATTGGCCCTTAGGGACAAAGACTCCGAAGCCGCGCAAAAATATTTTTTCCGTTCCGCAAAAAAAGGAAGTTACTGGGCCGCCCGCAAATCCATGAAGCAGCTTTGCTTGATGGGAGACGTTCAAGAAAGAATAAAAAGGTGTTCCGAATATCTTAAAAAATACAACGACGACGACGCAAAACTTTTTGTCTGCCGGGAATTTTTGGCCGACAAAGAATACGCGCGCGCTATAGAGTCTACGGACGACATTGACCTTGCCGTTTGCGACAACAACTTGGCCGTCTTAAGATTGCAAGCCTTGGACAAAAAGAAAGACTCGCGCTTTGACAAAAGCGTTTACGATTGGTTCACGCAAAGAAGAATCAGCGACATTCATTATGAATTCTACAAGCAAAACGCGCGCGACGAATTGGAAGAAATCATCGCGGACGCAAGTCCAAACGGGCCGCAACTATCGGACTTTGTGGTCAACTCAGAATTTGCCCTTCAGTTTAGAATTGCGATTTATCGGGGCAACTACAACGCCGCCTACGAAATGTACGAACAAATCCGCGCGCTGACAATCGAACAAAACGCCATTCCAATAACTTGGCAATTGGTCGCCGACATGGGCCGCGCTTGCGTTTACGGAAACAACGAAGACATCAAGAACGCAAAATACTTTGAGGAATTGGCCGCAAGCGTTTGGAAAGACAAAAGAATAAATTATTACGCGATGATTTATTCCGGCTTGCTTTACAACAAAAACGACAATTACCGCCGCCGCGCCTTAAAGCAATTCGAGGCCGCTCTCGCTCTAGCCGGAGACGAAGGCGAGCGGGACCAAGCGCTTTGGTATTACTTGCAGTCCTGCCTAAAAATTTCGACGGAAGAAGCGGTGGCCGGCTTGCAAAAATACGCGGCTTCTTTTAGCCAAAAGGATTACTTTGACGATTTTTTCGACTCGCTTTCGGTATTGCTTTTTAGCGGCGGCAAGTGGGACTTGTTCCAAAAAGTTTTGGACGCCATAAAAGGACATTCAAGCCAAGCGACTCTTTCCAAGTACGCCTATTTGACGGCGCGGGTTTTGCAAAGCCAAACCGAAAATGCCGACGCCGATAAAATTACGGAGGCCTACAAATGCGCCGCCGCGACTGATCCAGGAACCTATGTTTACTACAAGCTTTTGGCCGCCAAGGAGTTGGGCTATTCCGCCGGCGACATTGACAAAATGTTTTTTGAGCCAAAAAATCTTTCTCCCCTTGAGCCTGAAAAAGTTTCGATGGAACAAGCCTTGTCCGCGCGCAAATTGCTTTTGGGCTACGCGGATTTTGGCCTTGGCGAATGCATTTACGATGATTGGAAATTCTTTTTTGACATGGACAAAAAGATTATTGACCTTGCGACTGTGGAACGCCTTAGCGACTTTTTGCGCCAAATGGCCAACGACCAAAACGACTATTATTCAAAAAGCCTAAGAATGATTGCGCGCTCGGCCAACCTTGACGGCATTCAAATTTCGCGAAAGGCCTTTGAGCTTTTGTATCCCCAAAACTTTTTGGACTACATTAAGGCTTCGGCCAAAGAGTTTGAGGTTGACGACTATCTTATGTTCGCTTTGATCAGGACCGAAAGCTTTTTTGAGCCGGCCATCCAAAGCCACGCCGGAGCGATCGGCTTGACTCAATTGATGGAAGCGACCGCCTCCGACTGCGCCAAACGGCTAAAGGTTCAAAACTACAATTTGTTGGATCCTGCCACAAACATACGCTTTGGAACCTATTACTATTCCCACATGAAAAAACGTTTGGACGATTCCGGCGTGTTGGCTCTATTTGCCTACAACGCGGGGATTACCGTCGTCCGCCGCTGGATTAGAAGCAGCAAAATCGAGCTTAATTCGCAAGGCCAATTGTGGAGCGACATGTTTTTGGAAACGCTTCCCTTTGCCGAAACCCGCGACTACGGCCGCCGCGTCGTCAGCGCCGCCGCCATGTACGCCTGGCTTTACGACGGCAAGAATCCCTGCGACATTGTGAACGAATTGATGTAATCCGCTCGTATTGTTGCCTGCAAGACCTTAATTGTCACTTCGAGCGGGGTCACCGCGTCCTTTCGGACGCTGCCGCCCGCTTTGACACGGTTCCCGCAAAACGCTATACTGTCGGAATATGAACGATCCGTTTTCTGACCTGTTGCCAAAGGCGATGCATTTTTATTCTCTTCAAGCCACTCAAATAGTTTTGCTTTTGGGCATCATAATGTTTTTTGGAGCCCTTGGCGGCCGCATTTTTAAAAAGCTAAAAATTCCGCAGGTTGTGGGCTACATCGTAATCGGAATCATCATCGGTTCAAGCGGCCTGCAGCTTTTGGGAAAGGCCACCATCGCCTCGCTAAACCCAGTCAGCACTGTTTCGCTTTCGCTGATTGGCTTTTTAATCGGAGCGGAACTCAAGCTTAACGTCATCAAAAAGTACGGAAAGCAGTTTGTGGGCATTTTGCTTTTTGAGTCGATCACGCCCTTTTTTATCGTGGGCGGAATCATTTTCGCGATCTCGCTGACTGTCTCCGGAAACTTGCCGCTTTCTATCGCGATGGGCTTGATTTTGGGAGCGATTTGTTCCGCTACCGCGCCAGCCGCCACGACCGACGTTTTGGTTGAGTACAGAACGCGCGGCCCTTTGACGACAATCGTTTACGGCATTGTCGCAATGGACGACGCCGTCGCCTTGATTTTGTACGCAATCGCAAATTCGATTTCGTCTCCGCTTTTAAACGGAGCGTCGGTCTCGCTTGGCGCGCAGCTTTTGATGATAGGCCGCGACATTTTTGGCTCGATTTTGCTGGGCTGCGCTTTTGGAGCGCTTTTGATGTTCATGATAAAAAACATTATGAACGAAGACGGCCGCATACTTTCGTTCGCGCTGGGTAGCTTGTTCTTGTGCACGGGCTGCGCGCTCTTTTTGAACTTGGACAACATTTTGGCGGCGATGGCGCTGGGCTTTTTTATGGTCAACTTTGCACCCGCAAAGACGCGGCCTGTTTTTAAACTGGTCGAAAAATTCACGCCGCCGGTTTACGTATTGTTCTTTGTTCTTGTCGGAGCCAAGCTTGACATTTGGATCATCACGCCTTACTTGGGATTGCTTGCGATTGTTTACGTGTTGGGCCGCTCGTTTGGAAAGACTATCGGCTCGATGCTTGGCGCTTGGCTTACAAAAGCTCCAGCGACGGTAAGAAAATATTTGCCCTGCTGCTTGCTTTCGCAAGCCGGAGTCGCCATCGGTCTTTCTATCGCCGCGGGAAACGATTTTTCAGATTCCATCGGTCCGCAAATCTTGCTCATCATCACGGCGACGACATTCATCGTTCAGCTTGTCGGCCCGATTTTTGTAAAGTACGGCGTGACCAAGGCGGGAGAAGTTGGGCTTAACATCACCGAAGAAGACATCAAGAAAAACACCAAGGTGGCCGACGTGACTTGGGGCAACGACAAAATCTGCTCGCAAGAGTCGCCTTCGATCGTTGCCGAAAACCAAACGATTAAGGAAATACTCGACGCCTTCTCCCGCCACAACAATTTGAATTACGCCGTCAGGTCCGAGGGCGGAAAGTTGATAGGCGTGATTTCTCTTGAGCACTTAAAGGAAACGCTTGCCATCGGCGAGCTGGCCGAAAACCTTTTGGCCACCGACATAATGGATCCTGTCGCCGTCACCTGTTCCCCGCAGCTTATGCTGCCTGAAGCCTACAAGCTGTTTGACGAGTACGACACCGAAGCCCTTCCGATTGTCGGCTACAACGACGAGCTTTTGGGCGTTTTGGAAAAGCCCGCGCTTGACCATTACATCCACGCAAGAATAATTGAGTTGCACAGAAAGATTGAGAAGTTGGGATAACAGCGGCAAGATTAAGCGGGCGCAAGCCTAAAATGCTAGATTGCCGCATGAGCGCCAACAACCGCGCTCGCGTCCAAACTCGCGCGGTCAGGCGGAACGTGTCTGGCGCGGCGCGTTTTATCGCCTTGAAAAATTATAAGAAACTCCGATGGACGGGCATATTCTGCAAGAGCGGAGAAAGCGCGCTTCGTAAGGAGGAATCGGTTCATCGCCCTTGTAAAATTCATTGGTTCTAAAAGTCGCGTCGCAATTTATGAATATTCCCCAGTTTTTTGGAAGATTGAATATTACGGTTCCGCTTGCGCCGTAAGACGTGTAGAAATAATTTTCGATTTTATCAAAATACGCCGTTGCGTATAATCCTGCAAACAAAAAATCATTATGAGCCAGCGCAAAACCTAATGAGATTGAGCCGTCAAAAAGAATGGAAGTGTCTTCCTTAAATTTTATAAAATCCCATCCTATGTTTCCTTTAACGCTAATATATCTGAAAGCGCTTATCGCGTGGATTGAAATTCCCACAGGAAAAGACTCGTTGTTTACGTTTAAGTTTATCGGAACATTCGCTCCAATTGCAATGTAAGTTCCATGAGTTTTTCGATTGGAAAAACCTGTTTTTATTTTGTTCTTTGTTTCTTGGCTTTTTGATTTTTTTTCGGCCTCTTGCTTTTCCTTTTCTTGCTTTTGCTCATCTTTTTCTTGCTGTTTGCGTTCGATTTTGCGTTTCAATTCTTCGTCGCGTATGTCATAAATTGGCGTCATTTGCCGGGGAATGTCCTTGTTTACAGCAATGATTTGAATCTTTTTTCCATTTTCCGTGTGGGTCAGTTTGATTGCGTCTATGTGAAGAATGTAAACTGACGGTTTGCTGTCAGGCGCGGAAGTGAAATAATAAGTCATTTCCGCTGTTACAGGAGCCGCGTTGTTGGAAAAAAGGCTGTTGTAAAGGTCAACTTCATCCAAGTATTCATCGGAAAGAACATTCGCTTCTTTTCCTGTAAGGTCTTTATAGCTTATATCCAAGGTTGTTGTGTAAAGCAACTCTCCTTCTGAAACAAAAGTTACGATGGCGGTCCAAGCCTTGTTTTCTCCAACGAACCTGTTCACATCAACTTTAAGGTCTCGTTTTACAATGTTGTCCGCTTTCTTTGTTTTTTGAATTTCTTTTTTATGAACTTCAATTTGGTTTATAAGCGCGTTTTCCGCATTTATGGAAAGCGCGTTCATTGCTTTAAGAGAATTATTGTATTCCGCGCGTATTTTGTCTTCTTCCGCTTTGGCCTTCTTTTCCCGCTCGGCGTACACTTCGGGAAGCATTCCGCCAGAACTGCTTTTTTGAGCCGCCCGCAAAGGCGCGTCCATTATTCGCTCTTTCATGCTTTTTATGTCAAGCTCGCATTTTTCGTTTGTCGCTTTTGAGTCGGATTCTCTTTTTTGGCGAATTTCAAGAATCGCTTTTTTCTTTGCCTCTATTACGCCAATCTGAGCGAGCGCGCTTGAAGAGTCATATTTTTGGTTTCTAAGGGCTTCGATTTTTTTGTTGAGAATTTTCTCCGCGTCGGAAATTCTTTTTTTCTGTTCATTGGAACGGCTTTTTTGGTCTTCGAGTTCCGCATTCCTGTTCGCAGCTTCTTGCATAAGGCGTTCTTGGCGTTGTTTGATTTGTTTAAGCTTTTCTTCTTCCTGCGTCTTTTTTAGTTGAAGCTGAACTTTCTTTGTTTCCGTGTCTATTTCTGTGGAAAGTCTTGCTGAATTTAATTCTTTGGAAAGATTTTTGATGGATTCGTTCAATCTTTTCGCTTCGTCAACAAGGTATTTGTTTTCGTCCTCGGCGGAAAGGCCGTTCGCGCCATAGCGCAAAATTCTTTCGTTATAATATGAAAGCCTTGTGTCAAAGTCTTTGTCAAGCAGCTTGCACAGCTCTATGGTCGCTTCGTTTACGGCGCAGCCTGGATTCATGTAAAGGGAGTCAATGTCTTTTGAGTTTTTGTTTGATTCCGCAAAATGTTTTCCGCTTTCAAGATTTTGAAAAATGATGTTCAAATTATATGAAGAATTCGTTTTTGTTATTGTCGAACGGATTGCGTAATTCGCGCCCATTTGCCTTCCCATGCGAATTTCGTCATTTGGATTTATGTTTTCGCTGTAACTCTTTTTTTGAATTTCCGCAAGCAGGCTGTCGTTTTCTTCGGCAATAGTAAGGCCTGAGTAATTCGTTATGTTTGCCCGCAAAGCCTTGTGAACCTCGTTTGGAAGCCAGCGGGAGTCTGCATTTCCAAGGTTTTTTCCTTCTGTGGGCATTACCCATACTTTTACGCTTTTTGATGGCTGCGAAAAACAAATCATAGAGCAAAGAAGAAAAAGCGCCGAAATTTCTATGCGTTTTTTTTGAACAAATCTCATATTGCTTTCCTCAAATAAATTTTTATAATCCAAGCTTGCTTTTTATGTCGGCTTCAAGCTTTGCGTTTATTTCATCCGCAAGGTCTTGCGACGCCAACCTTTTTGCCGCTTGTTCATTTGGCGCGACAACTCTTTCTGTCTTTATGACAACAGCGTATGCGCCGCCGTTTTTTCCTTCAAGCGAAACGTTTGCGAAAGGATTAAGGACAATCATCTTTGTTCCGCTGGCTTTATTGAAATTCACTTCCGCTTTTGCGACGTAACTTGCGTCTTTTTGCTTTCCTGTCACTACAAATCCAAGATTGGCAAGAGAATTTTTTATCGCACTTTCAATCACGCCCGCGTTGTCGTCATTCACTTTTACAAAAACAGAATTAGAGACTTGCTCTTTTTTTATCATGCTTGGAAGGGCGGAAAGCAGCTGTTCGTCCATGCCGAAAGTTTTTTTTGTAAGGTTTTCCGAAAGCATGTTTGCGAAATTAAGTTTTTCCTTAAAAACGTCTCCCGCTGTTTGCGCGGCTTTTAAAAGCTTTATTCTGTTGATCGGCTCTTTTTGTTTTTGGGCATTGTCATAAAAGCTGCGGAAGTTGTCGCGAGCGTCGCGCGCAGTTTGTTCATATATTTTCCATGCGTCCGCCCGGTTGATGTAAGCGCAACAGACATATTGCCGTTTTGACGAATCATACCATGCCGGAGTTTTACGCACGTCAAAGAGGTTCAGCAAAGATTCCACTGTAACGTCATAGTCGATTTTGCGCGAGACGTTTGCGTTTGCCGCGCCGGAATCTGTAATTGTTTGGGTTCCTTGAACAATTGAGTGAACCGAATGCGAAAAATAACTTCCCAATTCGCTTTCCGCGAGCGCGGCGGCTTCGAGTTTGTTTGGGGAATATCCTATGCGGGCGATGAAATCCGAATTGGGATACGCTTGTTCTATGGTGTCGTAGCTTGTCCATAGAGGAATTGCGCCGTTAACGCGATTGCTTGCGCAACCGCAAATTCCTGTCGCAAGCAAAAAAGCGGCCGCCGCTCGAATCAAAAGCTTGTTCTTTTTCATTGTTGCGGGGGCGGGGTTCCTGTGGAATTGAAGGCTATCCAATATGAGCCGGAATAGTAATCATAGAAACTGACCATAAATCCATATCCAGACACTTGAATGTAATAATTTTCCCCAGCTTTTACTGACCATGAGGCAGAGTCAAGTTTATCTGTTCCGCCTTGAACAATCAATTCGCTTCCAATTCTATTATAACTGCTGTCATACAGGTAAGCGTTAAGGTATTTTATTGTGCTTAGTTTTATATAAACTTGCTGCATGGATGAAGTAGCGGTGAATGTAAACCACTGCTCTCCGGCGCCGTCGCTATCTGGATGAACGATATTTCCGTTTAGCCAAGAGTTTTCGCTCAAGTTGGTTATGACTGTTTCCGGCTGAGCTGGAAATTCAGTAAAACCGATCCAGTAAGTTCCAGAATAGTAGTCATAAGAACTGACCCTAAATCCATATCCTGACGCTTTGACATAATATGTCTCGCCTTTTTTTACTGACCAAGAAGCGTACCTAACCGCGCCTGTTCCGCCTTGAACAATCAATTCGCTTCCAACCCTGTTAAAGCCGCTGTCATACAAGTAAGCCGCAAGATATTTCGTTGTGCTCAGTTTTACATAGACGCGCTGTGTTGTTGAAGTGGCGATGAATTTAAACCACTGTTCGCCTTTTCCGCCGCTGTCTGGGTGTATGATATTGCCGTTTGTCCACTTGTTAATTGTTAGCTCTGCGTATTGCTTTGAGGGAACGCTTGTGCCGCCGCCGCTTGCGGTGGGGTATGACGGATTGATTTCGCAACCAAGGACAAGGATTGCGAGAGCAAAGACAAGCGTGAGGGGTTTAAGTGGGGGTGTTTTTCGCGTCATAGGTGATTCGCGTTTTTAGTCCGCCGACATATAATTGTTTTTGCAGAATGCAATACTTTTTACGCTATACACTTGCAATTTATTACTTATATTATAAATCAACTGTCGTGAAAACGCAAGTAAAATTTAGAAAAACACCAAAAATACTTGCGTATTGTTATTGTTATATTATATAATAATCGAAAATGTATTTTAAGTACGATTAATTTCAGATTGTACAAGAAGAAATATTTTCTGGAAAACAAATCGAAGCGGAGAATATGTATGAGTAATATTTTTATTGGTTGGAGCGGCAATAAATCATTAGCGGATAAAATTGCGGATTTGATTGCAAACACAACAGGAGATCATGCTATAGTTGGTGGTGGCCAGCCCAAGGATATGTTCATTGGCGCGCAAGTAATTGATCAAATTAACAGATGTGATACAGCAATTATTTTAGCAGAAGATAAAAACGGAACGATAAGTCCTAATTTAATGTTTGAATGGGGCTACATATCTGCAAAGTATGCAGTTAGCAATATTCATGCTTTTTTGCTTAATAAACAATCAAAGGATTTGCCAAGCGACTTAATGGGGTCTTGGGTCAATGAAGTTTCTTATGATACAGCCTCAATCTCCGAACAGGAACTTGGCGAAAAAATATTGGATTTATATCTTCAGAACACTAAAAACAAATCTGTCAGAAATTATTTTGATTTAATTAGTGATTGGAAGAGGGTGTATGCCTATCTATCTGATAAAACTCCAAATTCTAATCAGACATTTTGCGAATATATATTGTCCGGCTGTTTAGCGGCATATTACTATCAGGACAATAGAATGTTGCGACAGACACTTAACAATTTAAAGCTCCCTCTTGCATTAAATGCAATAGCGCAATTTGCAAAAGCTTATGTTGACATTTTTATTCAAAGCGAAAATATGTCAAAGCCACTGCCGCAACAAGATTATTTTGGTGTAATGCAAGTTTTTGAAACAAGCATAAATAGACAAAAGCAGTTTTCTGATGATGTAGAGCTGCTGCTTGATATTCTAAATTATGACGCATACAGTTTAGCCAATTCTTTATTTTTGAAAAATACAGATTTGGATGAGGAAACAAGGAATTTTTGCGCTAACAAAGCAAAAGAATGTCTTGAAAAAGATTTTGAATTGTTGGATTCCTTTGAAAAGACAATAAGAAACAATGAATGTTTGGTGTTGTTGTTAAAAAGCTATCTGTTTAATGATATTGGACATCTTTATAAAGATGCGTTTCATGATGAAAAGGCATTTTTGAATAATCTGACAAAATCTGTAGAATACAGAAAGCATCTTCATCAGACTTTTACAGCCAGTTACCCTGCAAATGTTTTTCTTGCCACAAAATTAGAGCAAGAATATATAATTGCATTAAGCGAGCAATGTAATTATATGGAAAACACGGTGTTAAAAGGAATGTATAAAAATTTGGTTATCTCAAAATTTAAAGAATGGGAGAAAGAATTGGTTTACACAAGTTCCTTGACAGACCGAATAAAAACTAACATACGACAGTTTTAGAAGAATCTTTGTCAATCAAATTTTCGACACATATTTCATTACTCAAACTTTCTTCAATTTTTTTATATGTTTCTGTTTCTTCCGCAGGGCGGCCTTGTGGATCGGTATATTGCAAATCCAAATTGTCGGCGTTAAATTGCAAGGCGGTAGGGCGATTCATTGCAATTTCTCCATCTTGAAAATTGCGATTAATGCCTGCAATCAACCAATCATAACAATTTATTGGTGGTTTTTGCGTTCCAGTTTTGGCGTCGAAAATTCCCGGCACATAACAAGGCATTCCTACAATGCGCTGACAGTTTTGCCGCGCGTAGAAAGCTAAACGCTTGCGAGGGTCTTGCCCTTTGTCTATATTCATTGTCGCGTCGGATTTTTCAACGGTTAATAAAACGGCCAAATTGTCGTTGTCATAGTTATGTTTCTGCGCCACAGTCTTCAATAATTTCTTGCTGGTTTGGAATATTTTTCCTCCTATTCCTTTGCCGCGTACAGAATTATCGACAACTAAATAATCAAAATAACCTAATTTGCTTTTGTGAAACGCCATGCCTGTTAACAATCCGACAAAGTTACCTTTTGATATTGCGACAATGTTTATATTCTCGCGCCGAACGTCATTATCTGCGTCTTTTTCAAAAAACGTTTGGAAATCTGATTTTTCTTCCCGCTCTTCTTCGGCAAAATTATTCAGAATCAAATCGTCATAAAGCTGTGCGGAGAATTCTGGCTGAACACCATCAATGACACGATAAAAATCAATGTCATAGGACGCGTCAATTTTTTGCAAGAAAGGATTATGTTCCAATTTATCTTTTGACAAAAACGCTTCTTTTTTTAACATATTCCGTCCGCTTATTTTTTTTCTTCCAATAATTTTTGTTTTTCGAGCAGGATATTTTTCAGTTCTTTTAGTTTTGGCGAAATCGGGTTAAAGTTTGGCGGGTATAGTTCCAATTCGTAAATAGTTGAATTGTCGTGTTCCGTGTCTTTTATTTTTTTCATTCCGCTTTTTTCACAAAGTTGCTTTCCCTCTTTGCTAACCGCGTCCGCAAGAACTCTTGAAACAATATAGCCGTCTTTTGCCAAATTGATTAACTTTTCAATGAACGCTCCGTAAAGTAGAATGAAAATATTGCTCTTTGCGTTTTCCCAATCCACGACAATAGAAGCAAAATATATGCTGTATTCTTTAGGAATGTCATATCTTTCAATGTCATCGTCGTCGATATTCACGTCTGCGTATTTACCGCTTTTGATTTCCTCATAGCATTTGTCATTTATGGGGGCGGCGTTTATGTATGCAACAATGTCACCTGTTTCCGGGTCTTTTATCATTGTGTAAATTTGATAGTTAGTTCTTTTATTCCAACGCAAGCATTTTTCGATGTCAAATTGCTCTGAATCATCAATATTATAACATTTGCGGTCAAGATTTAACGCTTTTTTTATGTCGTCTTCGGTGACTTTTGCGCCTTCAATCACTTGATAGCGCTTTTTTGACGAATCTATTGGCGCAAGATAATTTGACAATGTAGCGATTACTTCATCCATTTTAGTTTCATCATGTTGTATATGAATTTTTTCATCCGGGAATAAATCCATAATCGCTTCTGCTATGTCCAACACATCGTCATTTTCACGGTTTATTCTTAAATCTTCAAATTTTGACTCGAAATTTCCGCCATCCAATATTATCGCAAAATATGGAACCTTGTATTTGACCGCATAGTTTAATTCTTTTAAAAGCGGCTTTGATTTTATTGAATTGTCGCTTATAAAGAATATCGCGCATTTGCAATCTATATTTCGAATCAGCCTTTTTGCTCTTTCGTCCCACGATTCGCCGGCATGCATGTCTCCGTCATATCGGACTTCAAATTTCTTTGATTTTAAAAACAGTCTGTATTTATCCAAGAATTCTCTGTCCTTATGTGTGTAAGATAAAAATACATATTCACTCATAAAAGCCTCCGAAATCTATTTCTCAATCCTATACCCCAATTTTATAATTAATTTCAAAGTCTCATACGCTGTGTTTCTGTCATATTCTTTTTCAGATTCAGGTAATTCTTCGTATGGCACAAGATGCGGGGTTTGCTTTAAATCTGAATCTTTCTTTTTTCCATAAGTCCAGCCTTCATTAATTCTTTGCAAAGCCCAGACATTATGAACATTTTTTGCGATTAATTCTTTTAATTCCATTAAATCGTCAGAGAGTTTTACGGAACTTGTGTCTATCGGTTTTGGTTTGAACACAATTGTCTCCTATTTTCTTTCCGCAAGCAAAAACTTTGCGCCGGCGATATTGCCTGGGTCGTTATTTCTACATCCAATTATGGACGGAATCCCTTGAATGAAAATTTTGTCATAATATTTGAAATCTTTGTCGTACATCTTTTCCAAAGCGGGCATTTCTTCCCATGAACACAAACATGCGTGCATTTTTGCAAGTTCATATTTATGTGATTTAGTTTTAGATTTCGCCAAGTCTTTGTAAATTTTTGATTTTGCTAAAGTTGGATTTATCCAGCCTGCAGAAAAGTGAAATGCGTTCCATCTGTAGTGCTCCGCTTCCTGTAACGCCTCTATGATTTTTTCATCCGCAACTTTGTTTTTAATAAGTTCAACAGCTTTATCGTTTTGTTTTATATCTTCTTCAGAAACGTCATCATTATAAGGTTTTAACGTTAAGCCCATTAAAAAAAGTTTATTCTTTATATGAACGGCGGCGGCTCTGTTTGAGGATTTTTCAAATTCGCTAATATTGCAGCCAAAAACAGCGGCTTCTTTTGATTCATATTCGTTAGTTTCATTTTTATACGCTGCATGACAATTTAGAGCCAGTTTTTCGATGGGAGATTCAACGATTAAATTATATGAATAGATTTCTTTGTCTGAACCAAAAGAATAAATTTCATAAGAAACGTCGCCTCTTGTTTTCATACCGTTTATTCGTTTAGCCATCTTTGAATCTTTTATTCTGACAGCTATAAACGGCTTAAAATTGAAATCCGCCGAATTGCGGATATAGAACATTCTCAAATATATTGCTAGGTTTATGCTGGTTTCATCATCGCCAGTGTCTATTACAATGTAATTAGTGGCTTTGAGTTTATTTAGCGTGACATTCAATTCTGAAGACTGCAAATCAGTTGCATAAAAATTCAAATTGTAATCTTGAGTGAACAATCCTGGACAATTAAGTTCAAGGCTTTTTTTAAAAGAGTCGGCTGTTGAATCTACGTATGAAATTTTTGTTTTGTATGAATTGTCCAAAATCGATGCCCAAATTGAATTCTTAAAGAATTCCTTTGAATAAACTCCATTTCCAAAAACAGCGATTGAAAGAGATTTATTGCCTGCATCGGTTGCATCGCACAACGGCTTTTCAAATAGAAGGTTATAAATACTCGTTTTTATTTTATCCACTAGAATTATATTTATTTTTTTCTGGTCTGATTCAAAGAGCTGTTCTGAACCAAACAGGGATCTTTCCATAAATAGGAAAACTTTTAAGTTAGGAAAATATTCTTTCTTCGAATTTCTAAAAACTTCCAGCAATCGTTCAATCGTTTTATTCACTCCGACAAGGTTTTTGTTGTCATCGTCTGATATTTCGAAAAAGCATTGTTTTTTATTTCCAAAAGAAAATCGTAAAATCAAATCACATTCGTTTTCGGAAAGCGCTATAAAATGATTTTTATCTATTCTTTCTTCAAGGCTGCCCGAAACCTTATTGCAATTGCAAAAGACAATCAAAGCGTTGTGTTTTTCATTCGCCGCAATATCTTCCGCCAGCAACATTGATTTTTCGTTCAAGTCTGAAAAATAGTAAATGTTGCAAAAACGCCGTCTTATATGAAATAGCAATAAATTCCAAAGCGCTTTTACATAGGAAACAAGAAAACCGCCAAAAACAATTGGAGTAACAATGGAAAGAACAAGCGCGTAAATGCCATATAAAAGCCCCAAATTCCATGGAAAGTCAAAAACCGCCGCAAAAAAGATTGGGTATTTCAAGCCAAATGTTCCCACTTTGGGGGCGTTTATAAGCGCGTAAATTACGGCAAACGCTGTTTTATTTCCTGTCGTTATTTCATATTCCGACCCATGCAAAAGAATGAAGGGTTTTTCTACATTTTTGTTTGTCGCGGAATTATATTCGGAAACTGTTCCGCTTTTTGTATAAACATTTCCAAAATAAAAAAGGCTGGATAGAATTATAAAATTCGCAAGCACTGTTCCAAGCAACAACACTTTTAGCGCCGCTTTTAGGTTTGCGTGTTTTTTGAAAGCAAATATGAAAGTAAAGAAAAAAATGGCGACTGAAATAACAAACCATGCCAATGCAAAAACTTTCATAATTCTTCTCCAAACAGCGACTTTTTAACTTGTTTTGTGAGTGAGTTGTTTACATAGTATATGGTAAATATTGTGAATTTGCAAGAAAAATATGATAAAAAAATCGGCGGAATCAAATAAATAATTTTGCGACCGCGCTGACGCTTTCTGGCGTGACGTATTCTTCTATTAAATATTTTTTTCCTTCTTTGCGTGTCAGTTTGAAAAAGCGAAGTTTGATATTGTCGCGTTCTTTTGTTTTGACCACATTTTCATTCTTTTTACTTTCTAAGTATCTTTTTTCCAATTCTTTGATATTTGAATTTGGCGGAATGTTTATTTTAGGCGCGTTGCCTAATGTTATGACATAATGCTCTGTTTCGCTGATAGTCCTGCTGTCTATGATGATTTGTTCGCCGCCGCCCATTTCGCCTATGTCAAAACTTTTTAATTTTAGCGAGTCCATATGTCTCCTTGTGTTTTTTATTTATACTCCATAAAAAAAATTCTGTAAATACCATTGGCAAATGACAAAAGATTCCGTAAAAAGATATTGCGAAAAGTAAAAAGCGTGTCAATCGGAAATCGGCGGAATCCCAAAGAATTCCGCCGTTTGCGTCAGTTAAGAATGAGCTTTCTTGTTGCTTTAAAATTCGCGGATGGCGCAAACGCTTGAGGCCTGGCCTTTGCCCGTCGAGCCGCATTTTCCAGAACCAAAGAACAATGAATATACAGCGCCACCCACGCCACCAATACTATGGAAAACCTCGCCGTTTTCTTCAATGTCTTCATACTGCGATGACGACAAGAATGTCTTGTACTGTGTCGTGCCGTCAGCAAACATATTGAAAAACTGGCAGCCGTCGCAAATAGCGAGAGCTTCGTTCACCTTGTCCTTGCTTTTCCACATTTGGAACAGTTCCACGATTGTCGGAAGATACCAGCCGTCTTTAAAAGCCTCTCCGACATTGGCTTCGTATTCCTTGCTGGGTTCGTATCTGTTTAAGAGTTTCAAAGGGTTGGCGCTGGATGATTCTATTTTTTTAATAGATGAGATTCAATACGGAGCCAACAACCGCGCTCGCGTTCAGGCTCGCGCGGTTAGGCGGAGTATGTCTGGCGTTTGCCTCCCTTGTCCCTCATTCTATGAATTAGCCATAATTCGCGCCATCTCAAATACGGCGCGTTTTTCCGAATCATTGAGCTTTTTGACATTCTTTAAAAGTTGCGAAAGCATTTCCGCTTCTTCAGAGTTCGATTCTTCCGATAATTTGTTGTCTATAAAGCAGTCGTAATTTACAGAAAACAACTTTGAAAGCGAGCGCACAACCGAAAGCGGCGGTTCAAGCTCCATGTTCTCATATTTTATTAGCGCCTGTCTTGAAATCCCGATTTGTTCAGCAAGCTTTACCTGCGTATATCTGTTTTTTTCTCGCAAGAGCTTTATCACCGATTCCATTATTTATTCTCCGGTGATTTTTGCGAAACATCTTCTATCAGATTTGTAACAATTGAGTTGATTTGAGTTGCATTCTGATTAGAGATAACAGAATGACCTATTTCTGCCTCAAGCTCTTTTCGAGCGTTCCCTGCAATCCGGCCGCCACGACGCGCGACAGATTGATTTTCTTCGAAGTTTTTTGGAAGTTCAGTTTGAGAGATGTTTTTTGCAGCTGTTTCTGCCAGCATGTTCAAAATAATTTCTGTGGTGGTCATGTTGTCGCGAAGGTTTTCTTTCTTGAGACCTTTATGATTTTTATAGGCGCGTGTTGTCATGCCAGACCAGGCTTTTGTAATTTCATCCGCAAGAATTGCGTATTCAACGCCTTTTTTTACACCGCGCTGTTCAGAGTTTGCAACGTCGGTAAGCCACATTTTTCCGTCTGCAGATTTCATTTTCAACTGCTTACAATTTGTAAGCAGTTGATTTGCGCCTTCATCATTCAGGCGTTTTTTTAAGACTGCCCAATAGGTGCTTGCAGATCGCGGTGTTTCTTGTTCCGTCAGCGCTCCAACCACATCAACAACAGAAAAATACCATTCTTCTTCCTGCTCATTCCAAGCAGTACGGATCATGGAGTTTTCAAATGTCTTTGAGATATGTCCTTCCATAATGTATAGTGTATCATGAATAAAAGAGTGTGTCACAATAATAGTAAAAATTGTATAATATTTTTAACTTATGCGCTAATTTGGGAAAGCGCGCGGTTAAAACGCTGTTTCGCCCATGAAACATTCCTCGTAGTTTAAAAGAGAAGCGGCGCAAAAATAGTTCGCAGTTTTTTTATAGATGTCTCCTTGATGAAAGTATGCAATATCTTGTTGATTGCGCCAAGGTTGTAAATGGAATAACATTATGTGTAAGCAGAATGTTTTTTGTTAAAATATGAGAGGTTGTGATAGCGAAAAAAACTGCCGCTTCAATAATGAAACGGCAGAATTGTTTGTATTTTTTTTGCAAAAGACCTTAATCGTTTGTTCGAGCAGACCTTGCAAATATGGTGCTCGCGTCTAATTGGTTCGGGCTTTCAGTATCGCGAAATCGCTAACCCAATAGCAGAATCATGAGAATGCGATTCCGCCATTGCGTCGGGATTTTCTATTTATTCACGAATCCATGTTCCCGCAAACGAGTCTGATTTTTTCAAATTATCAGCAGTAAGGGTTACATTCGAACGGGTGTCCCACATTTCGTTATAACACCAAGTTCCAGAGATTGACACCGAAACAAGGGAATCACAGGCATTAAAAACATTTTCACCTATGACCGTCACTGTATCAGGGATGCTCACGCTTACAAGCGCGTCACAGTTGTTAAAAGTGTTGCCTTTTAATTCTGTCACACCGCTTCCAATAGTCAAAGTTCTGAGCAAAGAACAACCACTATAAGCCGACGCTCCAATAAACACAACACTGTTGGGAATGTTTACTGTGGTTAGATTGCCACAATTCAAGAACGCCTCGACTCCAATGCTCTGCAAAGTGCTTGGAAGCGTTATGTTTGCGAGTTTGCCACAGTATGCAAAAGCCCCTTCTCCAATTATCTTCAATCCGGTTCCTAAGAATTCCACGCTTGTCATGCCACTGCAGCTACGGAAAGCGTCTTTTCCAATATTAACAACACTGCTGGGTATAATGACACGAGTAATTTTGTATTTGTCATGAAACACATCTGGGCCAATGTCCGTCACACCGTTTGGAATTCTGATTACACCGGTCGGATCAGTCCAGCCAACCAAGGTTGTTCCGTCCACGATGGCTCCAGTTTCAGAACCTACATTGATGTTTGTGCTTGAGCCGCCTGTTCCTCCGCTGCCGGGTCCTTTTGCCAAAACTTCCCAAGTAGAGCCGTTGTAAATGTAAGCGCAGTTTTCGGTAGTGTTAAAGTAAGCGTCAAGATATTTAGGACTATAGATTGAATTTGAGTTTACAAAACTTCCAAGCCAGTTGATGGAAACACCTGATTGAGCAAGAAGTTTCCACTGCGAACCGTTATAGATATAAGAGCAGCCGTCAGTTGTATTAAAATATGCGTCCAAAGCTTTTGGAGACGGAACTTCGGTTGATTTGCTGTAGCTTCCTCGCCATCTAATTCCTCCGCTTTCTGATCCTGTCGCGCCGTCAGCGCCGCACCTTGCAAGCAATATCCAACTTGTTTCTGAGTAAATGTAAGCGCAGCCATCCGATGTATTGTAATAGGCGTCTAAGTTTTTGGGACTTGAAATGAGGCTTGAAGATGAATAACTTCCGCGCCATCTTATGGAATCGCCTTGTCCGCCCTTTGCGGCGAGAATCTGCCATTGAGAACCGTTGTAGATGTAAGAGCAACCGTCCGTAGTGTTGTAATAAGCGTCTAGTTTTTGAGGATTGTAAATGGAACTTGCGCTTGAATAACTTCCGCGCCAGTTGATGGACGTTCCATCATCGCCTGTATCTCCTTTTTCTCCCTTGGCTCCTTTGGAGGAGAGCATTTGCCAACTGTTGCTTATATAAATGTAAGAGCAGCCGTCTGTTGTGTTGTAATATGCGTCTAACTGCTTTGGACTGGAAATAGAGGCAGCGCTTGCAAAGTTTCCGCGCCACTTTATGGATGCTCCAGTTTCACCTGTATCTCCCTTATCGCCTTTAGAGGAAAGTTTTTGCCAAACATTATTTGCATAAATGTAGGAGCAACCGTCTGTTGTGTTGTAATATGCGTCTAAATATTTTGGATTTGAAATAGAGCTGGAACTTGTAAAACTTCCGCGCCAATTTACGGACGCGCCGTCTTGGCCTGACTCGCCAGTGTTTCCTTTGTCGCCTTTAGAGGAAAGTTTTTGCCAACTGCTGTTTATATAGATATAAGAGCAGCCGTCCGTTGTGTTGTAGTATACATCTAAATGCTTTGGACTGGCTACACTGCTAGAACTTGCAAAGCTTCCTCTCCAGTTTATGCTTGCTCCGTCTTTGCCAGTCTCTCCTTTGTCGCCTTTTGCCGCAAGTAATTGCCATTCTCCGTTTGCGTAGATATATGAGCAACCATCTGTCTTGTTAAAGTAGGCGTTTAAATATTTTGGATTAGAAATTTGAGATGGTGAATCAAACGCCCCGAGCCAAACAATGGATTTTCCACTAAGTTCTTCGGAAGTAAAATCGGCAGCTGTTATAGAGGTGTTTTTATTTGCGTAAACTGTGACATTGACATTAAGGCTATGAATGATATCATTTTTCATGGCAACAACCTGGTAATCGCTTCCTGCGGGAACTCCAAAAATTGTGTAGTTGCCAGTGTCGTCGGTAATTGCCATATAACTTGTTCCAGCGACAAAAACAACAAAGCCCATGTTGCCGTTATTTGTTCCGTCAAGCGTAACTGTGCCGCTTATGCTTCCTGTCGCTGTGAGTTTAAGATCATCTGCGTAAGTGACTTGCGCTGATCGAACAACGACATTTGTACTTACAGCTTTTTCTGTTGAGGCGGAGTTTGAAGCGTATATAGTGTAAGTTCCTTCGTCTAGCCCCTCAAAACTATAGTATCCTTCGTTTGAGCTGTAACTGTTTGCGACTACACTTTTGGAGATGGAAGAGACGGTTTTTGCCGCAACAGTTCGAGAGACATTTTGTGTAGAAAGGCCGTCGGTTTTATCGAGCGTGATATAGATACCGCTATGATCATCGCTATTTGAATAAATCACCCTGCCTGTGATTTTTCCAGTCTGCGTTTTGCCGCTTGTGTCCGTGCCAGAAGTTCCAATAGTTGCCAAAAGCGCTGCGCTGTTGTCCGATGAGTTTGAGCAAGATGATAAAAGAAAAACTATCGCAAACAAAGCGAAAAACAGTTTTTTTACGGTTTTCATAATAAAACACTCCTTTTTGTTTGTATTCCTCAAACCGCAATGGTTTTTATCAAAAATCCTTGCAGTTTGTTTACATATTATAGCATAGATGTCAAAATAACGCTAGTAAAATTTACAAAAATACTTGCATAAACTTATATTATGACAGAAGAAGAATTGCAAACGCGGGTGATTCAGAATATCAGGACTTTGCGCAAAAAATTGGGCTTGTCGCAGGAAAGGCTGGCGGACAAGGCCGACATTTCTCGGCAAATGATGAACGACATAGAGGGCCGCCGCCGCTGGCTTACAAAGGGAACGCTTGTCAAGCTTTCAAACGCTCTTGGCGTTGACGTTCACGAACTGTTCATTCCGTCCGCCCAAGAAAGTGAAAACACAAAAGGCCTTTATGACGCGATAACAAAAAAAGTCATTCTTCAAGTAAAAGAAGCGGTCGCCAAGTCGCTGGACGGGCTGCAGTGACCGCCGTTCCGCAGAGCTATAGTAAAACCTACTAGCGCAAAAGACGCTTTTCTGATAGGCTTAGCGGCGATACAATTGTTTAAAAGCCCAAATACTGGTAGGAGTAAAATATGGAAGAACTTGAGGCGAAAGTTAAGGAAGCGTTGGACGCATTCCGTCCGCAGTTGCAAGCCGACGGCGGCGACATGGAATTTTTGTCTATCGACGAGCAAAAGCGCGTGCACTTAAAGTTGACGGGCGCGTGCGGCTCTTGCCCGATGGCGACGATGACGCTAAAGATGGGCGTTGAGCAGTTCCTTAAGGACGCTTGCCCCGAAGTGACAGAAGTTGTAAACGACACGCCCGCTCCTGATTACGGATTTTAATTATGAAGATAGAAAAGAATAAAATCGTCGCGATTGAATACGTGTTGAAAGACACCGACGGAAATGTTTTGGACTCCTCGCACGAGGCCGGCGCTTTTGAATACTTGCACGGCAGAGGCAACTTGATTGTCGGCCTGGAAAAGGCTCTTGAAGGAAAGGAACCCGGCGACAAGCTGAGCGTGACGGTTCCGCCCGAAGAAGGCTACGGCCAATATGATTCCAAGCTTGTCACGGAAGTTCCTCGCGAGCAGTTTGATCCCGACTTGGAAATAAAAGTCGGCATGGCCTTCCAAGCCTCGTCCAACGCCGGCCCCGTGGTCGTTCACGTTACAAAAGTTGGCGATGACGCGATTACCGTTGACGCAAACCACGAGCTTGCCGGAAAAACTCTTTGCTTTGACGTTGAAGTGAAAGATGTCGCCAACGCTAGCCTTGAACAGGTTGAGGCCGGCTCGGTTTACACCGGCGGCTGCGGTTGCGGCGGAGGCTGTTCGTGCGGTTCTTGCGGCGGAGGCTGCGGCGATGACTGTGAAGGCGATTGCGATTGCGGCGACGGAGGCTGTGGCGGAGAAGGCTGCGGGGGTTGCGGACGTTAGGCTAGTCCTAGCGCTGCGCCAATAAAGGGCCAGCAAACATACATATTTGTATAAAAGCCAATAGAACTCCTTTTTTTGACATTGTTGAAAAACTGGCCTCCACTCTTGGGGTTGAATACAAAGTTTTATTTGAGAATGAAAATTCTTCAATTGACATATGTTAGCAAATGTGCTAACATTAATTCATGTACAGAAAGGTTACATTCTATACAACTTTGGACGGAAAATGCCCTGTTGCGGAGTTTATAGATTCACAACCGGCAAAAGTCGCTCAGAAAATAGCGTGGGTTCTTAAAGCGGTTCAAGAAATAGAGAAGGTTCCCAAAACGTACTTTAAGAAAATTACAGACACGAGTTTCTACGAAGTTAGAATTGAAATTAACGGAAATATTTATAGATTGTTGGGATTTTTCCATAATGGGAGCATTGTAATTCTTACAAACGGATTTCAAAAGAAAACTCAAAAAACGCCAAAATCAGAAATTGAAATATGCAAAGAACGCATGAATAACTTTTTAAAGCGAGGTGACAAAAAATGAAAAACAAAACTATGGAGTTGGACGACTATATTTCTCAGCGAAAAAAAAAGGATTCAGACTTTGCAAAAGATTTTGAATCAGGCTATGAAGAATTCAAAATCGGAATGATGATAAAAGAAATGCGCCTTAAAAACGGAATGACGCAAGAACAACTGGCGGAAAAACTTGACACAAAAAAAAGCGTCATTTCAAGAATGGAAAATCATTCGGAAGATGTAAGGTTGTCCACTCTCCGAAAAGTCGCTTCAGTATTTGGCAAACAACTTAAAGTTGCAATGCTTTAATGCTCCAGCCCCCAGCGCTGACAAAATCTTTTTTGTGTTTTCGGAACGGGAGCCTTGCGCTTGGACTGTGATGTCCGCGAGGCTCCTGTATTTTTTTGTCCGCTCCAAGTAAAAGTCGTGGAAAATGGCGCGGACTTCTTTTTGGTCGGCGGGATTTTTGTTTGCGATGTAGGCCGGAAGGTTTTGAATCGTGCCGTCGGGAAGAAAGCGCGCCTCGCGGACGATGCGGCCGGCGGCGGTGATTTCCGGGACTTCCAAGTAGACGATTGTTCCAAGCTTTTTAAGAAGAGCGATTGCAGGCTCGTTTTGGCAAATGCCGCCGCCTGTAGCGATTACGGCGCATTTTGCGTCTAAGGAAGCCGCGCCGGCGTTTTGGGCTTTTCCGCCGCTTAGTTTGTCGCGCAGATACTCGCAGGCCTTTAGTTCGGCGGCCATAAAGGCGTCCTTTCCTTGCGACTTGTAAATGGCGCGCGCGTCCATTCCGCTTTGTTCGTAAATCAAGTCGTCGGTGTCGTAAAAGTCAAGGCCCAGCGCGGCGGCAAGCCTTTTGCCTTGAGTTGATTTTCCGCAGTGCTTGATTCCGCACAAAATAATAGAACGCGCCGATTTTCTCATGCGAACAGTATAGCGCAAATATTAAAAATGCGCTATACTTGGAATTTATGAAATACGATGAAGAAATATTGAACTTGCTTGAACAAAACGCGCGCTTGAGCGTTGAGGACATCGCGGCGATGACAAAAAAGACTCCCGACGAGGTCAAGGGCATAATAAAGCAGATGGAAGACGAGGGCATCATCCTTAAGTATGGCGCCGTCATCAACAAGGAAAAATTGAACGGAACCGACGACAAGGTTCGCGTGCAAATCCAAATTCAAGTTTCGCCCGAGCGCGAACACGGCTTTGACAAAATCGCCGACCGCATTTACCGCTATCCGCAAGTAAAGTCGGTTTACCTTATGAGCGGCGGCTACGATTTTATGGTCGTCATCGAAGGAGACTCGCTTAAGGAAGTGGGCTTGTTCGTAAGCGAAAAGCTTGCGACGCTGGAAGGCGTTCGTTCCACCAAAACATGCTTTGTGCTAAAAACCTACAAAGAGAACGACGTGATTTACGTCGAAGACGAAAAAGACCGCCGCGAAGGAGCGATGGCATAATGAACACAAGACCCGACCGCCTTAGCGCGGCGATGATGAAAACGCCGCCCAGCGGCATCAGAAAATTTTTTGAAATGCTCATCGGCCACGACGACGTTATTTCTTTGAGCGTCGGCGAGCCGGACTTTCCAACGCCTTGGGTGATTCGCGAGGAAGCCTTTTACCATTTGGAAAAGGGCCACACAAGCTACACTTCAAACTGGGGCTTGATTGAATTGCGCGAAGAGATTGCAAAATACCTTGCGCGCTACAACATGTCTTACGAGCCAAAAAACGAAATACTCATCACGGTTGGCGCCAGCGAAGGCGTCGACGCGGTTTTGCGCGGCATCTTAAATCCCGGCGACGAAATTATCGTAAGCCAGCCCTGTTACGTAAACTACGTTCCTCTTGCGGAATTGTGCCAAGCCAAGGCCGTTCCTCTTGATACAGGAAAGACCGGCTTTTACCCGACGGCTGAGGCTGTCGAAAAACTGATCACGCCAAAGACAAAGGCCTTGATGATTTGCTCGCCCAACAATCCGACGGGAACTATGATTCCCAAAGAGGAGTTGGAAAAAATCGCAGAGCTTGCAAAGAAGCATCAGTTTTGGGTAATCAGCGACGAAATCTATTGCGAGTTGGTTTACGACGGAAGCGAGCACATTTCGATTGGCTCCTTCCCTGGAATGAAAGACTACACGATTATCCTTAACGGTTTTTCAAAATCGTTCGCGATGACCGGCTGGCGCATCGGCTACATCGCCGCGCCCAACGAGCTTTTGTCGCAAATCGTAAAGGTGCACGGCTACAACACAATTTGCGCGCCAATATTCAGCCAGTACGCGGCGGCGGAAGGACTTCGCAACGGCTGGAAGGAAGTTGAAAGAATGCGCGTTAGCTACCAGCAGCGCCGCAACTTGATGGAAAAGGCCTTTAACGAAATGGGCCTTCCTGTGCCGGAACCAAAGGGCGCCTTTTACATGTTCCCCGACATTTCCGCGACAGGATTGAGCAGCGAAGAATTCGCCACGCGGCTTTTTAAGGAACACAACGTGGCCGTTGTTCCCGGAAGCGTTTTTGGCGCGGGCGGCGAGGGCCACATCCGCGTGTGCTACGCCACTGCGGTGGACAAAATCAAAGTGGCATTGGAAAGAATTGAGTTGATGGTAAAAAGTTTGCGGTAAACAAGCCCAAAAACCTTGTGTCGTTTTGCTAGTGGAAATATTTACGTGTCCGCTCGCGCGGACTACTGGCAATACGCTACGGCGGTAGATAAAATCAAAGTGGCGTTAGAAAGAATTGAGCTGATGGTAAAGAGCTTGAAAAAATAATTTTTCCAACCTATAAAAAAACCGCTCCATACGGAGCGGTTTTTTTGTTTGCGCAAGGCCTTGAGATTATTGCGGCGCGAAAATATTGTTCGCGCCGCAAAAAGACTGAGTCAAGACTTTAAGCGTAGCGTGCCTTGACCAGTCTTATACAAGACCTTGAGCGATCATCGCGTTGGCGACCTTGATGAAGCCCGCGATGTTGGCGCCGGCGACGTAGTCGGTTTTTCCGGCTTTTGTCTTAAGGCCAAACTTCTTGGCTGTCTCAAAGGCGTTGTCATGAATGTTCTTCATGATGCCGTCAAGGCGCTGGTCAACCTCTTCAAACGTCCAAGAAAGGCGCTCTGAGTTCTGGCTCATTTCGAGGCCGCTGACAGAAACGCCGCCCGCGTTGGAAGCTTTTCCGGGAGCGAACAAAACGCCGGCGTCCTGGAACTTGTTTGTGGCTTCGATTGTGCTGGGCATGTTGGCGCCTTCGGCAACCAACTTAACGCCGTTCTTGATAAGCATGTCGGCGTCCTTTCCGTCCAACTCGTTCTGAGTGGCGCAGGGGAAGGCGCAGTCAACTTTGACTGACCACGGGCGAGCGCCCTTTGTGAACTTGGCCTTGGGGTACTTCTTTACGTACTCGTCAATCTTTTTGTGAGCGTCGCGGAACTTCTTTACGAATTCCAACTTCTTCTGGTCGATTCCGTCGGGGTCATAGATGAATCCGCTTGAGTCAGACATTGTTACAGGCTTGGCTCCAAGCTGAATCAATTTTTCAACGGCGTACTGGGCAACGTTTCCGTCTCCAGAAACGGCGCATGTCTTTCCCTTGAAGTCGTCGCCAACTTTGGCGAGCATTTCTCGGGCAAAGTAAATCAAGCCGTAGCCTGTGGCTTCTGTTCTGGCCAAAGATCCGCCGAACTGCAAGCCTTTTCCGGTCAAAACGCCGGTGAACTCGTCGCGGATTCTCTTGTACTGGCCGAACATATAGGCAACCTCGCGGCCGCCAACGCCCTTGTCTCCGGCCGGAACGTCTGTGTCCGGTCCGATGTGGCGCTGCAATTCTGTCATGAATGACTGGCAGAAGCGCATAACTTCAGCGTCTGACTTTCCGTGGGGATCAAAATCGCTTCCGCCTTTTCCGCCGCCCATGGGGAGCGTTGTAAGGCTGTTCTTAAGTGTCTGTTCGAAGCCCAAGAATTTCAAAACAGAAAGGTTTACTTCCGGGCTAAAACGGATTCCGCCTTTGTAAGGGCCGATCGCGCTGTTGAACTGAACGCGATAGCCGCGGTTTACGTGAGCCTTGCCTTTGTCGTCTGTCCAAGGCACGCGGAACATAATCACACGTTCCGGCTCTACGAAACGCTCGAGAACCGCCTGGCTCTCAAGTTGCTTTTGCATTTTTGCAACGATAGGATCAAGAGTTGTCAAAACTTCCTGAACCGCCTGGAGGAATTCGGGTTCGTTGGCGTTCTTAGCCTGAACGTCCGCCCAAATTCTTTTAACGTATTCGTTTTTCATTGTTACTCCTGCTTTGCGGCCGAGTTTGAAGCCGCAGGCAACTTCAATATTATCAAATTTTTAAGTCTTGTTAAAGTAGTTTATGCGGAATTTTTGGGAAAATTTGAGGAATTTTGCGCCATTCGGAACTGTCGCAAGCCAAAGAAGCGCGGGCAAAAAAAGACCCCCGCGACAAGCGCGAGGGTGACAAGTTGCGCAACCCGCTGTCATGTTCGGGCTTGACCCGAACATCTTTTTAAGCCTTGAACATCTTCTTGAACTCGACCAAGAGGTCGTCAGTTTCGATGGCGGCGTCTACATCCGTCAACTTATTTTTGGCGCGGTAGTAGGCGATAAGAGGCTCGGTCTGCTCGCGGTAAACGTCCATGCGGTGCAAGATTGACTCCTGCTTGTCGTCGTCGCGCTGGTAAAGCTCGCCGCCGCACTCGTCGCAAATGCCGTCAACCTTTGGGGCCTTTGTCAAAACATTAAAGTTGGCTCCACACTTTTTGCAGACGCGGCGGGTGCTGAGACGCTTGATTACAATGTCGTCGGCGATTGTAAAGTTCACGCAAGTAACGTTGGGGCAGAATTTTCCAAGCTCGTCGGCCTGGGGAATCGTGCGCGGGAACCCATCAAGAATAAAGCCGTTCTTGCAGTCGGGCTCTGCCAAGCGTTCCTGAACGAGGGCGCAAGTGATGTCGTCGCTGACCAATCCGCCGGCGTCAATGATTGACTTTACCTTTTTTCCAAGTTCGGTCTGGTTTTTAATCGCGGCGCGGAAAATGTCGCCAGTTGAAATGTGTGGAATGTTGTAGTCTTTTGCCACTTTCACGGCAAGCGAGCCCTTTCCGGCTCCGGGCGGTCCCAAGAAAATAAAATTCATTTGTGTCTCCTATAATGGTTATTCCGCATAGTATAGCGCGAATTTGGGAAAAATGCAAATTTTATTTCTGTCCCACCACAAACAGCGCGACTTCGCTGGTCCAGTCAAAGATTGTGGTCTGAGCGGCGGAAGAAAAGAAGCGGGCAAGCTCAGCGGTTTTGTCGGAGCCGATGGCGGCCTTTATGGCGGCGGCGTAAGGAGAGCTTTCGCTTTCAAACCAGGCGCTGATTTCCTTTTGGCTTACGCGGCGCTTTTCAGTTACCTTGCTTGACTTGCATTCAACCTTAAAGCCTTGCTCCTCAAAAACTTTTTTGACGGTGTCGATGTTCCAGTCAAAAAGAGGATTTGACTTGTCGCCAAAAAATTTTTCTTCGGCCTCGGACATTTTTTCCAAGAGCGGCCGCCAAGCGTCAAGAATGCCGCCGGCCAAAACCTGCTTTTCGATGACCTTGCTTACGCGCTGGCCCGCGCTGGGGATTTGCTGGCTGATTATTATTTTCCAGCCGGCGGGAATTTTTCCTGCAATTCCGGCGGTGGCAAAGGCGCCGCTCATCGCTTGGACGCTCTCCGCGCTGTTAAAGGGATTCCTAAAAAAGAATTTGTCAAAGACAATGTTTTTTTCCAAATACGCGTCCAAAACTTTTTGAAGGAGCGCTTCGTCCACCGCTTGCTTTGCGGCGCCGTTCTCGTCTTCCGCTCCGGGTTTGACAAGCAAAACCGGCTTGTCCAAGTCGCCCAAAGTGCGCGCGTACTGTTCCAAAACTTCAAGGCCTTTTTGCGAGCGGCACAAGCCGCAAGTGACGCCCTCGGGACATTTGCGGGCAAGCTCCCACAACAAAAGCGCGTCGTCGGCGTTCCACACCAAGGAACGGTCGCTTCTAACCAAACGCGCGGCTTCTATCATTTGGTCGCGCGCTTGCAAGAGAACTTCGGCTCGGTTGGAATCCAAGCGCTCGCGCCAAGACTTGTCGGCGTTTTGAAGCGCGTTCTCCTTGCCCTGGTCTTTTGGGCTAAAGGTAAGCGACTCGCCGTTTTTGTCCTTAAACTGCTGCTGCAGCAAAAGCGCGACGTCCGAATTTTTGCTTCCGGTTGTCTGGCTTGAAGTCGGGTCCAGCGCGCGCTCGCCGGTGTCGTCTTCCAAGATGGCCGCGATTTGCAATTCCCTGCGCGACAAAACATCGTCGCGAATTTTCTTTTCGTAGCCCTGGTCGCTGGGCGTGTAAAAGACGCGGCCAACCAATTGGTCGGGCAAATATTGCTGGGCAACCCAGTGGTCGCGGTAGGCGTGCGGATACAAGTAGCCCGCGCCGTGGCCAAAGCCTTCGGCGTCTCGGCTTGCGTCGCGCAAATGGTTTGGAACTTCGGTGTCTTCCTTCTCAACGGAGGCGAGCGCGTCAAAAAAGGCCATTGACGAATTTGACTTGGGAGCGGTCGCCAAATAAAGCGCGGCGTGCGCCAAATGATAGCGGCCTTCCGGCAAGCCGACGCGGTCAAAGGCCGCGGCGCAAGACTCGACGACGCCAAGCGCGTAAGGGTCGGCCAAGCCCGTGTCCTCGCAAGCGCTTATAAGCATTCGCCTAAAAATAAAGTGCGGGTCTTCGCCCGAGCGCACCATTCTTGCAAGCCAATACATCGCCGCGTCCGGGTCGCGGCCCCGCAAACTTTTTATAAATGCGCTTATTATGTCGTAATGGTAGTCGCCGTCGCGATCGTAAAGGACAACCTTTTTTTGGATCGACTCTTCCGCCGCCTCGCGGCTGATAAAGATTGTGCTTCCGTAAGAAGGCTGCGGCGGGTTTGCGTCTGGCGCCCATTGCACGGGAGTCGTTTCGACGGCGAGCTCCAGCGCGTTTAAAAGCGAGCGCGCGTCTCCGTTGGCTGTGTCAATCAAGTGCTCCAAGGCGCCGCTTTCAAAATCGATTCGCCAATGGCCGTAGCCGCGCTCGATGTCGTTGAGCGCCATATAAGCCACGTTCTTTAAATCGTCTTTCGTCAACTGCTTTAATTGAAAGACGCGGCTGCGGCTTACGAGCGCTTTGTTCACTTCAAAGAAAGGGTTTTCGGTAGTGGCGCCGATTAGGATTATCGTTCCGTTTTCCACCCAGGGCAAAAGCGCGTCTTGTTGGGCCTTGTTCCAGCGGTGGACTTCGTCAACGAACAAAATCGTGCGGCGGCTGTAAAGGTTCTTAAAGTCCTCGGCTTGCTTTATTGCGTTGCGTATGTCAGCCACGCCGGTAAGAACCGCGTTCAATGTTATGAAGTTGCTTTTTGTGTGGCTTGCGATTACGCGCGCGAGGGTTGTCTTTCCGCTTCCGGGAGGGCCGTAAAATATTACGGAAGTCAATTGGTCGGCGGCTATGGCTCGGCGGAGAAGGCGGCCCTTTCCTACGATGTGGTCTTGGCCGATGTACTCGTCAAGGTTTCGCGGCCTCATTCGCGCCGCAAGAGGCTCATGCGTCTTGGTGTTTTCAAAAAGTTCATTGGCCATCTGATATCTTCTTCTTGCCGTTGGCTATTGCGGCGCGATAATTTTTTTCGCGCCGCAAAAGGAACGAGTCAAGGCCTTGAGCGAAGCGTGCCTTGACTCGTTCCTATTCGCGGTTCCACTGGCGGGTTATTGGATAGTAAGACCACAAGCAAACATGGTCAAATTGCGCGGAATTGCTTCCGCTTCCTGTATAGTTTTGGCTCGCGTAAATGACAGCCTCGGCTTCTGTTTTTTCCGGCTGAGTCACCAAGAGGGTAAGAACTGTATACTGCGAGCTTAAAGTTGACTCCGCGTTTGTCACAAAAGTTGTGGAACTTGCCTGGGGCTTTTTGGAAATCAAAGGATGGTGAGAAATTCCGCTGGTCGTTCCGACAAGCAAATAGTCCGAAGTATAAGCGATTGAATATACGGTCGCGTGCGCTCCCACAATTCCGACATTCGCTCCGCCGTAAAACACAGAAGATCCGTTTCCGTAATAATAAGTCGTCGCGTCGTTTCCTGCGGAAGTTTCGTCAGTGCACGCTCCAGTAGAAGTGAAAAAGCGAACCGTTCCGTTGCAATAAACGCAAGAGCGCGAAACGGCAGCAGGATTCACAACAGGCTTTGTGTCGGCTTCAATAAAACTTGTGGGCATAATGGTCGCAAAGGGGCCGTTCAATTGATAAGCGACAAAACCTGCCGTTCCGCCGCGCAAAACAAAGTAGGCCTTTCTGTTGGCCTCCGCGATTGAGTTTGTGCAGAACAAATAAGTTTCTATAAGGCCAAGAGAATTGTAAGGGATAAGGCCAAAGCCGTAAACTCCTGTCACAAGGCTCCAAAATATGCCGTCGCTCGAACAATACAACTCGCGTCGGACAGGAACGTTCTCGCCTTCTTTTTCGTCTTGCTTTGATACGCCGACAAGAGCGTAAAGAAAGTTTGAGTCCGCGGCAAGCACCAACACTTTGCCGCTGCTGGGCGAAAATGTTTTGCCCCAACCGCCGACAAAATTGACGGCGGAGTTTTTGTGGTAAATGTTTCCGTTGGCCACGTAAAGATCATTTTTAAAGCGGACTATGCTTCTGACGTCGCTTTGAACGCTGGCGCTCCTCAACTCAACTTCCTTTCGGATGTTGGAGTAAATTACATCTTGGCAACTTGAAAAAAGCGCGGCGCCAAGAACAAGCAAAGAGGCAAAGGCAATTTTTTTGACAGCTTTAACTTTCATATTCCGCCTCCTTAAAAGTGATACTTCATTCCGGCCGAAACCGATGGCATTATAAGATAGTCGTTCTTTTCCGGCTTCTTAAAATACCACTGGGGCATATAAGTGAAAAAGCCTTCAATGCCGGCGGACCAATTTTCGTTGATGCGGTAATAGCAGCCCGCTCCGCCGCGAATGTACAAGCCCGGGAAAAATGTGTTTGCCAAATAGTTTGTCGCAACCATTCCCACGTTCAAAGTGATAGGAAATTCAAACTTTTTAATCGCGGGAAGAAATGTCACATGGACAGTCATTGGAATGTATGTAAGAATGTTGCTTCCTATTGTAGGATTGTATCCAAAGCCAAGCTCCACGCCGAGCGCGAGCCATGTCGTCAAAAAGCGTCCGTAGCCTACCGTGACTTGGCCGCCAATCTTTAAGTTTTCGCCAAAGTTGAGCGGAAAGTTAGGCATAACGCGAACATTGATGAACTGGTCGCCGGGCGCGTTTTGCAAATAGACGTAATCGTATTCGTCGTCGTAAACGTCAGGGTCGTCGCCTTCCGTCTCATCAATCTGTTTCTGTTCGGCCTGAGACTGGTTTTTTTCTGAGTCGCTTGGAATTTCCGAATTGTCCTGCGAGAAGAAATTTGCGTTGGCCAAAAACAGGACGCAAAGCGCAAGAACAATTATTTTTAACTTGCTTTTCATAAATCCTCAATTATGGTAGAATATTATATACTTTTTTATTAAACAAGGCAATAAGACTTGAGGTTACAGGGGAATTTTATGGCAGGAACCATTATTGACGGAAAGGCGGTCGCCGCGGACATCAGGGCCAATGTGGCCAAGCGCGTGGAGGAACTTAAGGCCAAGGGCGTGACCCCGGCTTTGAGCGTGATTTTGGTCGGCGACAATCCGGCAAGCGTAAGCTATGTTACCGGAAAGCAAAAAGCCCTTGCCGAAGCCGGAATGACGGACAAATCGATTCACTTGCCCGAATCGACCAGCGAACAGGAATTGCTGGATTTGATCGCCAAGCTTAACGCAGACCCCTCCGTTCACGGAATTTTGGTTCAGCTCCCCCTCCCCAAGCATATAAACGAAGAAAAAGTGACCCTTGCCATCGACCCCAAAAAGGACGTTGACGGCTTCCACCCGGTCAACATGGGAAACTTGTTGATAGGAAAAAAAGGCTTTTTGCCCTGCACTCCCCACGGCGTTTTGATTTTGTTGGAACGGGCGGGAGTCCAGACAAACGGCGCCCGCGTCGCGGTGATCGGCCGCTCCAACATCGTGGGAAAGCCGATGGCGCTTTTGCTTAGCCGCAAGGAATACAATTCCACCGTTACCCTTTGCCACACGGGAACAAAAGACTTGGCCTCCATAACGCGCCAGTCGGATATAATCATCGCGGCCGCCGGCCGGCCCAACACCGTCACTGCCGACATGGTAAAGGACGGAGCGGCTGTCATTGACGTTGGCGTAAACCGAATCCCCGACGCTTCCAAAAAGTCTGGCTTTAGATTGGTCGGAGACGTTGACTTTGAGGCGATCAAAGAAAAGGCCAGCGTAATCACTCCGGTTCCGGGCGGCGTAGGCCCCATGACAATCGCGCTTTTAATGCAAAACACGCTTGAGGCGGCGGAAAACGCGCAATGACATACTTTTTTGAAACATACGGCTGCCAAATGAACATTGCCGAAAGCGCGTCGGTGGAGCAACTCTTGATCGCGCGCGGTTGGACTAAGGCAAGCGAGGCGCAGTTCGCCGACATGGTTATCATAAACACTTGCTCTGTCCGTGCGTCCGCCGAAAGCCGCATCATCGGCCGCCTTGGATATTTTACAGGCCTCAAAGCCGTCCGCGAAAAACGACCCAATGCAAAGACGCGCAAGATGGAAGCCGCCGCCGAATTCGTTAAGGACGGACCAAAGCCTCTTGTCCTTGTCGTGATGGGCTGCATGGCCGAGCGCCTTTTGGACAGCCTCAAAAAAGATTGGCCGGCCATCGACTACGTCGTCGGAACTTTTGCCAAGAAAAATTTTGGCGACATAATCAGCGCCGCGGAAAACGCCAGCCAAAATTCATCGCAAGACCAAGAAGCGGCCGCGCAGCTAGACGAAAAGCCTGTTTACAAATTCGCATCCCTTTCGCTTGAGCCTGGCGCCTTTAGCTCCTTTGTTCCGATTATGAACGGCTGCAACAACTTTTGCGCATATTGCATCGTTCCCTATGTAAGAGGCCGTGAAATTTCCAGGCCGCTTTCGGAAATATTCGCCGAGATAAAAGTTTTGGGCGACTACGGCGTAAAGGAAATCACCCTGCTCGGCCAAAACGTAAACTCCTACTTGTGCGAAGACCCCGACTTTGGCCGCGTGGACTTTCCCCGCCTTTTGGAATTGATTTGCAGAAAATTGGAAGAAACAAATTCTCCGATAAAATGGATCCGCTTTGACTCAAGCCACCCAAAAGATTTGTCCGACCAATTGATACAAGTTATGGCGCGCGAAGAAAAAATTTGCCGCCACTTGCATCTTCCCGTCCAGCACGGTT
>JAGCNW010000005.1 GCA_017645785.1 Treponema sp. | reverse complement strand
GTCGTTGGTAAGCTTTACAACTGTTCCAGACAAGATCAAGAGAGAGATGATGTTAGGAATGGCCATCAATCCGTTGAAGATGTCGGCGATTGTCCAAACGGCGCTGATTGTCATGTAAGGTCCGATGAACACGGCGGCGATGTAGAGCCAGCGGTAAATCTTTACCGGAGTCATGTTGCCCTTAGAAAGGTACTCGATGCAGCGCTCTGAGTAGAAGTCCCAGCCCAAGATTGTCGTGAAGGCGAACAATACCAAGCAGACCATCAAGATGAATGAGATCACTACTTTGGGAACGACAGGCAAAAGCCACTGGAAGGCGGCGTTTGTGATGGCGAATCCCTTAAGTCCCCAGCTGGGATCCCAAGAGCCGCTCATTACGATTACCAAGCCTGTGATAGAACAAATTACGATTGTGTCAAAGAAAGTTCCGGTCATAGAGATGATTCCCTGCTGAACGGCGTGCTCAACTTTGGCGGTAGAGGCAGCGATAGGAGCGGAACCCAAACCGGCTTCGTTAGAGAAGATGCCGCGGGCGATACCCTTTTGCATGGCAACGATCATCGCACCAATCGCGCCGCCGGCGGCCGCCTTAAATCCAAAGGCTCCCTGGAAAATCTGCTCGATGGCTCCAGACAACTTTGAAAGGTTGCACAAGATTGCGAAGGCGCCCATGACAAAGTAGATGACGGCCATTACAGGAACGATTACGCCCGCTACGCTAGAAATGCGCTTGAGGCCTCCGATGATTACCAAAGCGGCTACAACGGCCAAAACGATAGAAGAAACGATTACAACGTGTGTGTATGTTCCGATTCCACCGATTGTAACTGTAGAAAGGTTTGAAGCGGCTGTGTTGGCGAAAGTCTCCACGGCGCTTGTGATTGAGTTTACTTGGCTGAAAGTTCCGATTCCGAACAAGCCTACCATTGTTCCAAAAATGGCGAACAAAACGGCGAGCAATTTTCCCAAAGCGGGGAACTTGGCGCCGACGCCTTTTTCGCAAGTATAGAAGGGTCCGCCCAAAATGTGGCCGTCAGACTTTTCTTCGCGGAAGTGGATGGCGAGCAAACACTCGGCGTATTTCGTGGCCATTCCCAAAAGGGCCGCGAGCCACATCCAAAAGAGCGCTCCGGGTCCGCCGATGCCGATGGCTGTCGCGACGCCAACGATGTTTCCTGTTCCGATTGTGGCGCTAAGAGCGGTGCACAAGGCCTTGAAGCTTGAAAGCTCGCCGCCCTCGCCTTTTTCAGACTTTCTGAAAATAGAAGAGATGGCAAACTTGAGCTGGGAGAACTGAACTCCGCGCAAGATGACTGTTAAGAAAATTCCTGTTGCAAGAATCAGGATAATCAGCGGCAAGCCCCAGACAAAATCGTCCACGGCGTTCAAAATAGAGTTGATTTTTTCGAACATAAGCGCTCCGTCTATTTGTAATTAGATTGAATAATATTAGCGCTTTTTAAGCAAAAAATCAAGCGGAAAAAAATCGGGGTCCCGCTCCCCTTACAACAACTGGGCGGCGTCTTCGGGCGAAAGCGGGCGGCCCCACAAAAAGCCCTGGATGTAGTCGCAGCCAATGCTTTCCAAGGTCTCAAGCTGGTCGGCGGTTTCGACGCCTTCCGCCACGACCTTGAGGTTCAAAAGGTGGCCCAACGAAATGATTGTGGCGACGTATTTCTTTGACGCCTCGCTTGTGTTCATTACGTCAATGAAAGATTTGTCGATTTTAAGGATGTCCGCGGGGAACTTGTTCAAATAGCTTAGAGAAGAATAGCCGGTTCCAAAATCGTCGATGGCGACATTGACGCCCATTTCCTTGACTTGCCTTATGCATTCAAGGGCCTTTTCGGCGGACTCTATCATTATGGATTCGGTTATGTCGATTTCCAAATTGTTGGGTAAAATGCCGGTTGAAGCGATGATGCCCTTCAGCTCCTCCACAAAGTTGTTCTTCATCAAGTGGCGGACCGAAACGTTGATGCAAAGGATAATTCCTTTTCCTGTATTTGCCATAAGGCCGGCCAAAAACTTAGCGGCCTTGCTAAAAACCAAGGCGTCAATTTTGTCCACAAGGCCCATTTTTTCAGCGACGGGAATGAAGTCCGCGGGGCTTATCAAGGAACCGTCGGCGTCCTTCATGCGGGCAAGGGCCTCAAAACCCCGCAATTTTCTTGAAGTGTCAAATTGCGGCTGCAATTGGAAGAAAATCAAATCGTTGTCGAGCGCGGCGCGGATTTTTCTTTCCAACTCAAGGTTTTTGGCCGTTCGCAAATGGTTGACCGAAAAGCGTACGACGCTTTTTTCGCCGCCCCGCCGCTTTGCCTCGTGCATGGCCGTCGAAGCGCAAGCCAAAATAGAAACGGAGCTGTCCGCGTCTTCGGGGAACTCCGCGTAGCCAAAGCCCGCCGTCATAAAGTAGTCGCAGCCGTTTATCGTTATCTTTCTTTCCAGTTCCGCCTTGTAGCAGTTTATCGTGTCCAAAATGTCTTGGCTTGACCTATAGTTCCAAACGATGAGGTAAAAGTCGTCTCCGCTAAGGCGGGCCAAAAATTCCCTGGTGTTTGTCCTGCGGGAATCGGCCAAGGCCTTCCAGCGGTTGGCGATTTCGACAATCACTTGGTCGCCTGTCTCGTGGCCCATCGTGTCGTTTATTCCCTTAAAGTTGTCCAAGTCAATGGAGACAACGGCAAACTTGACGCTCTTGGAGATGAATTTTTCGGCCATCTCGGCGCAAGCATAACGGTTTGGAAGGCCGGTCAAGCGGTCCATAACAGCTTGGGAACGCAGGCGCGTTTGGTAGCGCTCTATGCGGGTGTTGTTGATATAGATAATCACGCAAGTGATTATGGCGAATGTGTTTGAAAAAAAACCGGGAATGGCTGTAAGGTTATGGGCGATAAACAGTCCCACGATCATCATGGGGAACTGGACCACAAGAATCGCGATTGAAGTAAAAAAACCCGCGCGGCCAAAAAAGACGGCCAGAAAAATCAGGCAAACATTTGATATGGAAGAAAAAACGCCGGCAAAGGCCTGAATTGGAATGCGGTCGCCAAAAAGGAAAACCATCGAAAGGTCGCTGGCGACCTTCCGCAGCGCGATTGAAGCCAAAAGATACAAGACCAAAATTATCGCAAAAACAAATTTTGGCGCGTCCTTTTTGTGAGAAAGCTTTTTTATCGTTTTGTCAAGGTCGCTGGCGCCGCCTTGCGCAAAAGGCTTTTTTTTCATGCGACAAAAACTCCTTTGAGCCTTAATTATACTCCCATTATTGCAAAAAAGCAATAAAATCCATAACCCGCCAAAAAACGGCTCCAAGCAGCCTTTTGGCGCATTATTGAACAAATGCGCTCTTTGCGCTAAAATGATTGCCATTAAATTCTATATATAACGAGGCGAATATGATTTCTTGGGAAAATCTTGACACTCTTTCAAGCTTTAAAAAGCTCCTTTCGTTGAAGAACGCGGTTTCTCTAAAGGCCGTTTTGGGCGGCGCGGACGGAGCCAAGCGCGTAAAGGAATATTCTGTTCCTATGGCGGAAGGACTGGCATACAACTACGCGGCCAAGCAGGTTGACCAAAAGGTTTTGGACGTTTTGGCGGACTTGGCCAAGGAAGCCCAGCTTTGCGAAAAGTTTGAGGCGCTCTACAACGGCGAGGTCGTCAACACCGGCGAAAAGCGCATGGTCTTGCACCAGCTTACGCGCGGCCAGCTTGGAAAGGACGTAATGGCCGACGGAAAGAACAAGCGCGAATTCTACATCGCCGAGCAAAAGAGAATCGCCGACTTTGCCGACAAAGTTCACTCCGGAAAAATCGTAAACGAAAAGGGCGAAAAATTCACGACCGTTTGCCAGATTGGAATCGGCGGCTCGGACTTGGGACCGCGCGCGATGTACTTGGCCTTGGAAAACTGGGCCAAGGCCGGCGGCAAGTTCAAGATGGAAGCCAAGTTCATCTCAAACGTAGACCCCGACGACGCGACAAGCGTTCTTAAGAGCATCGACGTTTCAAAGACGATTTTCATTTTGGTTTCAAAGAGCGGAACAACGCTCGAAACTTTGACAAACGAATCATTCGTAAAGGACGCGCTCAAAAAGGCCGGCCTTGACGTTTCAAAGCACATGATCGCCGTAACAAGCGAGACAAGCCCCTTGGCCCACAACCCCGACTACATGGAAGCCTTCTATATGGACGACTACATCGGAGGCCGCTACTCGTCAACATCCGGCGTGGGTGGAGCGGTTTTGTCGCTTGCCTTTGGCCCCGAAGTTTTCGCCTGCTTCTTGGAAGGAGCGGCCGCCGCGGACAAGACTGCGACGGAAAAAGACATCAGAAAGAACCCTGCCATGCTTGACGCGCTGATCGGCCTTTACGAGAGGAACGTTCAGGAATATCCTTCAACGGCTATTCTTCCCTACTCGCAGGGCCTAAGCCGCTTCCCCGCGCACTTGCAGCAGCTTGACATGGAGTCAAACGGAAAGAGCGTGAACCGCGACGGAAAGAAAATCGACTACGTCACCGGCCCAGTTATTTTTGGCGAGCCGGGCACAAACGGCCAGCACTCATTCTACCAGCTTTTGCACCAGGGAACGAATGTAATCCCCTTGCAGTTCATCGCCTTTAACGAGAACCAGGCCGAGAACGACGTTGACATCCAGGGCTCGACAAGCCAGCAAAAGCTTTGCGCCAACGTCACCGCGCAAATCATCGCCTTTGCCTGCGGAAAGGACAACGAGAACCCCAACAAGTTCTTTGCCGGCGAGCGCCCGTCAAGCTTGATTTACGGAAAGCGCCTTACGCCCAAAACCTTGGGCGCGCTCTTGGCTCACTTTGAGAACAAGGTAATGTTCCAAGGCTTCTTGTGGAACATCAACTCCTTTGACCAGGAAGGCGTCCAGCTTGGAAAAGTTTTGGCAAAGACCGTCTTGGCCAAGCAGTATGATGGCGCGTTGAAAGAATACGCCGGATTGCTGGGACTGTAAGCGATAATCGGTCACTGACCATAAAGACGCCCGCGCTGTTGCGCGGGCGTTATTTTTTTTACGCGGATTTTTTGCAAGACCAAAAAGCGGCGACCGGCCAATCACACCAACCCGCCGTACGGAATGCCGAATCTCGCGCACATCGCGCGGTACTCTTCTTCTTGCTCGCGCGTGGCGGCGGTAAAGAAAAAACTTTTGTCGGCGGGCGCGTTTTTGTCTTGCGAAACGGCTTGGCCCTGCGAAGATTTTTTTTCCTGACCAAGAAGCGCCGCCCCTTTCGAGCCAGCGCTGCCGTCCGTTTGCGCCGCATCCTGGCCAGGAACTTGCCCCGGAAATACGCGCAGCGCTTGGTTGGCAACGCCCTCGCGGCTGTCGATGACGCGGACCTTGTCGCCCGCCGCCGCCTGAATGTCGTCGGCGATGTGGGTAAAGTGGGTGCAGCCCAAAATGATTGTGTCGCAATCGTTGGAGGCAAAATAGTCCACGGCGGGGCGGACTGCCGCCATTCTTTCCTCGCGACTTGCGGTGAACAATTTCTTTTCGATAAATTCTATCAAGTCCGGATCGCCGCGTTTAAAGACCGCGCAGTCGCTTGCAAAATCTTCGATTAATTTTTGGCTGTAGGGATGGCGGACCGTCGCGTTTGTGGCCAAAAGACCCACGCGCTTGTTGGCCGTAACCTTGGCCGCAAGCTTTATTGCGGGAACGGTTCCTACAATCGGAAGCGACGGAAAGCGCGCTCGCAAGTCGTCAAGCGCGGTCACGCTGATTGTGTTGCAAGCGACGATTAAAGTTTTGGGCTTCCATTTTTTTTGCATAAGGCGAACGGCTTGGGCTGCGGCGGCGGCGACTTCTTTTTGCGTTTTTTGTCCATAGGGAAAGTGAGCGGTGTCGCCAAGATAAACGCAAGATGCGTTTGGAACTTTTTCCTTAAGAGAAAGCATATAGGGAATGCCGCCTGTTCCGCTGTCCAAAAAAGCAAAGTCAACGCCCATAATTTTTCCTCGCCACCTCTCAACCAAAAAGGGAATTAAAAGCGTCGCGCGCCGCGTCAGCCTTGGACTGCCCGCCGTTCTGGCCTTGCAAGCCGCTCCACTTGGAATTTTTTCCGGCCCTAAAATGCTCGCAAAAATTGGCGCGCTCTTTGTCGGCGATCACTTCGTCAACCGTTTCGTGGCAGTCAAAATGGCTTCCCGGCGCGTAAAAAGAGCAGCCCATGCACGAATGCAAGTCCGCTCCGCACGCCGGGCAAACGGAATCCCTATAAACGCTTTGAGAAAAATCCTGTTCCGCTCCGCACTTCCAACACATCGCCGCTACCTACCTTGTTTGCCTTATCGAGCCCATTCTTAGGCGCTTTTCGCGCACGTCCGACAAATATTTTACAAGGCCGTCGGAATCTTCGTCTTGAATGAACTTTTTCATCGCGGCGATTTGGCTCTCAAAATTTTCGATGTGGGCGCAAAGTTTTTCCTTGTTGAGCAAAAAGAGTTCCGTCCACAAGGGCGCGTTTATCATCGCGATTCTTGTAAGGTCCTCAAAGCTGCCGCCGCCAAAGGCCGTGATTCCGTCGTCGGCCGCGCTTTCGACCAAGGCGCTTGCGATTACGTGGCACAGTTGTGAGGTAAAACCGATTTTATTGTCGTGCGTGTCGCAATCAGTTTCGGTGATTCTTGTAAAGCCCATCGCGTAAACCAAATCACGCATCAATTCCAGATTTTCCTTTTTATTGAACTCTTGCGGAATCAAAATGTAATTGTGGTTTATGAAAAATTTTTCGGAAGAGTTTACGTAACCTTCCTTTTCGCCGCCGGCCATCGGATGTCCTATGATAAAGTCAACGTCGTCTCGCAAAAGGCTTGGCAATGACTTTTCGAAAATTCCTTTTACGCCGCTTATGTCGCTTACAATCGCGCCGCTTTTAAAAGCGTCCTTGTTGTCGCGCAAAAAATCCAAGGTGGCTTGGGGGTAAAGGCAAACGTAAACAAGGTCGCACTGCGCAAGCATTTCCTTTACTTGGCCGCTTTCAAAGCCTTGGTCAATCACGCCTTCGCGAATCGCGGCTTCAAGCGAGCCCTTGCTTCGGTTGCAGGCTAAAATTTTTCCAGTCGCTCCGCCCATGGAAAGAACGTTGGCGCGAATCGACTTTGCGAGCGATCCGCCCATAATTCCCAAGCCGACTATTCCGTATGTCATTTCATGCAACTTCATTTTAAACCTCTCTTAAATTGCGGAACGCGGGCCTTGGCGGTGGTGTCCCAGCCGCTTCTGTCTCCGCGCGCCAAAAAGTGGTAGGCCACGCCCGCTATCATCGCGCCGTTGTCTCCGCACAATTTGAGCGGAGGAAAAACGCACTTAATGTCGCTTCGTTCGGCAAGCAAGGATCGAAGGCGCGAATTGGCCGCCACTCCTCCGCCCGCGACGACGGTCTTTAGTCCCGTGTCGTCAACCGCCCTAAAGAGGCGGCTGGTTATTGTCCGGCACGCGGTCTCTTGAAAAGCCGCGCACATATTTTCATTAGACGCCTCAAAGTCCTTGTTCCAAAACAAGTCGCGCTGGTGGATTACCGCGGTCTTTAGTCCGCTAAAAGAAACGTCGTAGCGGTGTTCAGCCTCGTCCAATTTTGGAACGGGAAAGTTAAAGGCGCGGGCGTCGCCTTTTTTGGCAAGGTCGTCGATGACAACCCCGCCCGGATATCCAAGCCCGTAAAATTTAGAAACCTTGTCAAAGGCCTCGCCGACAGAATCGTCAACGGTTGTTCCTAAAACCTCAAGGTCGTCAAAAGAATTCACTTTGCAAATAATCGTGTGGCCGCCGCTTACCAGCAAGCCCAAAAAGGGATACTCAGTCGGGGTGTCAAGCTGGGATGCGTAAAGGTGGCCCAGCATGTGGTTGATCGCGACAAAAGGTTTTTGCGCCGCCCACGCGAGCGTCTTTCCAAAAGTCAAGCCAACCAAAAGGCTTCCCATCAAACCGGGGCGGTTGGTCGCGGCGACCGCGTCGATTTGGTCAAGCGTCAAGTTGGCTTCGGAAAGCGCTTGGCGGACGACGGGCAAAATCCATTCGGCGTGCTTGCGGCTCGCGATTTCGGGAACGACGCCCTTGTAAATTTGGTGGAAGGGAATTTGCGTCGCAACAACATTGCTTAAAATTTTCTTTCCGTCTTCGACTACGGCGGCGGCTGTTTCGTCGCACGAGCTTTCTATTCCAAGAACTTTCATTTATACATTCCCCCTGACTTGGAGACTGTCGCAAAGCGGTAGCCCTTCAAAGCCAATTCAGGATAAGCTTCTTCCAAAAAGGCCGGCAAAGAATCCGCCGACCAAACGTGGCCTATCATAATGACGTGGCCCTTTTTGTTGACGATGTCCAAGCCCTTTTTTAATTCGGCCAAATAATTTTCGCGCGTTTTTTTGTTGTCCAAAAAAATGTCGCGCTGGTACCAGCCCATTCCCATTTCCATAGCGACGCTGGGAACTTTTGTCGCGGAACTTGTGCGCGAGTCCAAAAAGTAAATTCCTTTTTCGCGCGCCGTTTCCAAAATGAACGAAACCAAAACTTCGTCCTCGGTGATGAGAGAGCCTTCGTGGTTGTTCATTCCGGCAATCGGAGCGATTTCCGCTATGTTTTGCGAAAGCGTCGCCGCCACTTCTCCGGCAGTCATATCGGGCTTTATCGCGCCCGCGCCTGGATTTACGTTTAGGTTCATCGCCTGCATCGGCTGGTGCAAGATGACTTCGTTTCCGCTTTTGCGAACGATTTGCGCGGACTCGGCGCTGTGGGCCAGACGCGGCAATACGGCAACCGTCACCGGGAACGGAAGCGCGACGCATTTTTTTAGCTGGCTCACGTTCTGTCCGCCGTCGTCAAAGACCACGCAAAGGACCGCTCCGTTTTGGGCAGGCGGAAAGTCAAAAGTTTTCTGCGGCTTGGTCTCCGGCTCGGCGGGCTTTGCCTGCTCAACAGGCTTTTCGCTTTCGGCGGGCTTTGCAGTTTGAGCGGGCTTTTCGCTTTCGGCGGGCTTTGTTTGTTCTACAGGCTTTGTTTGAACCGGCGTCTTGTCCGGCTCTTTTATCGGCTTGGGCTCCGGCTTTTTGGGAGCGGGCTTATCTACGATTTGTTCCGCGGCGGGCTTTCGTTCTTTTTGCGGAACGTCCGTTCCCCTGGACAAAAAGGCCGTGACAGCCAAAAGCAAAACGCAAGAAAAACAAACCGCGGCGCACAGTATCATGAGCTTTTTGCCGTCAAGGGCCACCTTTGCCTTTCTTGCCTTTCGTTTTTTAGGAGCGGATTTTTTTTCTGCCGGTCGTCGAACTTTTTTTTGCATAAACGTTCCATCATTATATAGAAAAAATGGTCAAGCGTCAAACGCGCGCGCATTTTTCGCCCCTGTTGCCCGGGCAAAAAAAATCAAAAAAAAAACACAAAAACACTGGGGCTCCCGTCGGGCTCAGTCCTTGCAAACTCGTGATGCTAATTTTTATCGTAATCAAAACACTTTCCGCTTGCGCGAAAAATGTTTTGATTTCTATGCCGTTCGGCAAAATTAGCAAACAAGTTTGAAGGCCTGCCCCGACTCCGCCCCAGTGTTTTAGCCTGTTTTCATTATTTTTGCCCGAGCAAACGCAACTGCAAGCAATTAAAAACGCAGGCAAAATAAGGCGGGACGCAGAAAAAAAAACTTGGAGGGTCCCGTCAGAGAGCGGCTTCGCCGAAGGCATAAAGCCGCGAACGAAAGACGGGAGGCGCCAAGGATTTTTTTTCGTCGCTGGGACCCGCCTTTTAAGCCTGCGTTTTTGTATTTCTTACAATTCCTTTGCCCGGGCAAAAAAAAGGAACAGACGCGATTGTCTGTTCCTTAACAAGATAGCCTCTCTCAAATGCCGCTTGTCTATATATAAAGATAATTTTCGCAAAAACAAGGAATGCCGCGTCATGCGCCAGAATGAAAAGCGCGCCGCCAGAAAAAAGGCGCGCGACTAAACAACGACAGGCGCTGCCGACAAACCTTTCTAAATATATAGCAAGAACTGTGCCAACTTTTGAGAAATTACGGCAAATTTTAGTTAATTCCTTACATTATAGGAAATTAAATTTTATATTTTTTTTATGGGGGAACGTCCCAAGCGTCCAAATATAACAAATTGTATAAAAATTCATACACAAATCGACAAATCACGCAAAATTTGTCGAAAAAAATGTATAAAAAATCATACATCGCTCAAAAAGTATGAAAATTCATACACTTTTTTGATGGGATTTTTTGTCATATTTCCAAGATTATGGCCAAGGCGTTGTTCTATCTTTAAATATGCACTTTTTTGCTTCAAAATCGCTTTCAGACTCAACGTCAGCAACTGGATTATAAGAAAAATATTGAGTATACACTCCATACCAAATCACAACCATTGAAGCGCCAGGAGCAATTTGAAAAGTCCCGGTTGGACTAGAGACGCCTTGCGTGGTTATGTCAACTGTGTGAGTTGATTGATTAATCAACGTCCAAGTTGTCGTTCCGCCGCCTCCACCCGAAGACGAGTTGCTGCAAGCCGAGGCGAAAATCAGAGCTCCGACAGCGACAAGCGCTAAAAAAACTTTTTTCATAAAAACTCCTTTTGTTCAAAGATATAAAATTGTAACATGGATATTCCGCTCCGTCAAATTTTATTTGCCGGACTCTTGTTCCTCTCCTTGCGCTTGCAATTCGCTTTTGCTTGCGCTATTATTCCGCATTATGACTATTACATGTTTGGATTTGGAAGGGGTCTTGGTGCCCGAGATTTGGATCGCTTTTTCTGAGGCGACAGGAATTCCTGAGCTAAAGCGCACGACGCGCGACGAGCCGGACTACGACAAGTTGATGAAGTTCCGCCTTGACATTTTGGAAAAGAAGGGCTTGGGCCTAAAGGAAATACAAGACGTCATCGCGACGATCGACCCGCTTCCGGGCGCAAAGGAATTTTTGGACGAATTGCGCGCCACTTGCCAAACGATAATTTTGAGCGACACCTTCAGCCAGTTCGCCGCGCCCTTGATGAAAAAGTTGGGCCAGCCGACAATTTTCTGCAACGAGCTTGTCGTAGCCGCCGACGGAAAAATCACCGGCTATAAAATGAGATGCGAAAAGTCCAAGCTAACAACCGTCAAGGCCTTGCAGTCAATCGGCTACGACACAATCGCGTCGGGCGATTCATTCAACGACCTTGGAATGATTCAGGCCAGCAAGGCGGGCTTTTTGTTCCGTTCCACCGAGCAAATCAAAAAGGATTACCCCCAGTATCCCGCCTTTGAAGAATACGCCGATTTGCTTGCGGCGATTAAAAGAGCATTGTAAAAAAAAGATTCCCGCGTCAAGCGCGGGAATGACAGCGCTCGCGAGAGCGCGCGTAAATAATTTCCTAGCCATAACGACGCGAAGCGGCGGAATGACATGTGAGTCTCAACTGTCATTGCCCGACTTGATCGGGCAATCTTTTTTTTAAAAAAGCCCTGTAATCTTTCCGTCGTCGTCGATGTCGATGTTAAGGGCGGCGGGCGCTTTGGGCAAGCCCGGCATCGTCATGATGTCGCCGGCAAGCGCCACGACAAAACCCGCGCCGCTGTAAAGCTGAACGTCGCGAATCGGGAAAACATAATCGCTGGGAGCGCCAATCATCTTGGGGTCGTGGCTGATTGAGTTTTGCGTCTTGGCGACGCATACCGGGAAATTCCCATAGCCCGCCGCCTCGAACTCTTGCAGTTTTTTCAAAGAGCTTCCTTCAAAGTCAACATGCTTGGCGCGATAAATCTCGTGGCCAAGCTTTTTGATTTTTTCGGCAAGCGGCAAGTCGCTTTCGTACAAGTGATGGAAGTTGGCCTTGCCTTCGTCGATCGTCGCGACAACGGCTTTGGCAAGTTCCGCCGCGCCCTCGCCGCCCTTTTCCCAAGCCTCGCACAAAACAGCCTTTGAGCCGTTGGCCGCGCACAACTCCTGCAAGGCGGCGATTTCTTGGTCAGTGTCGGTGATGAATTTGTTTACGGCCACAACGACCGGAACGCCAAACTTGGCGACGTTCTCCAAGTGGACCTTGAGGTTTTCAAAGCCCTTCTTAAGCGCGTCAACGTTGGGAGTCTTGAGTTCTTTTTTATCTACGCCGCCGTGCATTTTAAGCGCGCGAACTGTGGCTACAATTACAATCGCGTCGGGAGAGATTCCGGCGGAGCGGCACTTGATGTCCATAAACTTTTCGGCGCCCAAGTCGGCGGCAAAGCCCGCTTCGGTGACAACGTAATCGGCCGAGGCAAGCGCGCAAAGGGTGGCGTTGACTGAGTTGCAGCCGTGCGCGATGTTGGCAAAGGGGCCGCCGTGAATGAAGGCCGGAGTCTTTTCCAAAGTCTGAACCAAGTTGGGGCGAATCGCGTCCTTAAGGAGCGAAGCCACGGCGCCCTGGCATTTAAGCTCGCCGAACTTTACAGGCCGCTTTCCGAATGTTTGGCCGATCGTGATGTTTGCGATTCGTTCCTTCAACTCGCTGATGCTTTTTGAAAGGCAGACAATCGCCATAATCTCTGACGCGACAGAAATTTGAAAGTGGTCTTCGCGCGGCATTCCATCAACGCGCTTTCCAAGTCCGTCAACGATGTTGCGAAGCTGGCGGTCGTTGAGGTCGACGCAGCGCTTCCATGTGATGGAACGGGGATCAAGGCCAAGCTCGTTTCCTTGCTGGATATGGTTGTCGATCAAGGCGGCGATCAAGTTGTTGGCGATAGAAATCGCGTGAATGTCGCCAGTAAAGTGCAAGTTGATGTCTTCCATCGGAACGACTTGAGCGTAGCCGCCGCCGCACGCTCCGCCCTTTACGCCAAAGCAGGGGCCAAGCGAAGGCTCGCGCAAAGCGATGACGGCCTTCTTTCCGATTTTTGTAAGTCCGTCGCCCAAGCCGACAGAAACTGTTGACTTTCCTTCGCCTGCGGGCGTCGGAGTGATCGCCGTCACCAAAATCAATTTTCCGCGCTTGGACTTGTCCGCGGCCTTTGCCTGAAGCTCGCGCAATTTTTTTAAGTTAAGCTTTGCCTTGTAATTTCCGTAAAGGTCAAGGTCTTCTTTTTGGATTCCGATTTTCGCGGCAACCTCTTCGATGGGCGCCATTACGTTCGCCTGCGCGATTTCAATGTCTGTCATGATAATTCTCCTATTAGTTTTTTTCCAAAATATGTAAATATTCTACTGTGGAATCTGCTTTATTAAAACGATTCGCATCTGCCTTAAAACGCTGATAATCAGTCTGTGCTAAACCATATTTTCCATATTTTGACATAATTGATTTTACATCTTCGACAGACATTAAACCTTCATTATTGTAAGAAAGAAAAATATAGTTGAAATTTGCATTTTTTATAAGATTTTCAAATTCTTCTTTTACAGAAGCGGCTGAGCAATATTTTGAACGAGTATATTTTCTTAAGCCTGTTTTCCCGCTCGGAATAAAAGGTTTGTACTCTGCAATTGTATTCAACATATGATAATTTGCACCGTATTGACGAGTATTGTAAGGAGGATCGAGATAAAGAATATCTCCCTCAATTTCTTTAATTAGTTCATTTGCATCTTTGTTAAATACTTGATGTTCATTTTCATTCAATTCATATTCAGCAGGTTCTAGAATCAATTCTTTTTGTGCTGATTTCTTAAGGTTTTTGAGAAATGCTCCATAAACAGAAGCCGTATTTGCAACTTTATCAGCGGATTCAAGAAGACTGCAAAGGAGGAAGTAATATAAATTATCTGAAATGCGGCCTTCCTGTTTCCATGTCTCTATGGCAGTTCTCATTGTGTCAATTTTTTTCCCATTTCTATCAGAAAAATACTGCCGTTCTCCATTTCCTCCAAGGCAATAGTTTTTATAAATAAAACCATCTTCAATGAGAGAAAGATTGTTTAGTTCATCCAATAAATCATCTTTATTTTGAAGTTCGCGGTGATTTTCTATGTAGTTTTTATTAAGTACATAACTATAATATTCTACATCATTTGAAATAACTTTCTTTACAGAGGTTTTAAAAGTGCGACCTACGATACCAGTACCAGCAAAGATATCACAAAATGTTTTTTGAGATAAATCTTCTCCACAAACTGATTTAATAGTAGTGGGAAGGAAATTTTGACAAAGTTTTAGTTTTGACCCAATGTAGTTCATTTTTAATACCTCTCATTATTAAAAACTATTTCAAAATTTTTTATTTCATATTCAATATATTTTAGCGGAAGAATGCCTTTTCGTTTATTAAATTCATAAAAAGTTTTTTTAACATTATTTGAAATTGTTTTTCCTTTTTTGCATATTAAAACAGGTTGAATTGTACTTATTCTATTCGGTTTATAGTATTGTTCAATCCAATCGATATATCTTGTCAATTGTCGTGTATTATCTTCAGATGCAGGAACAGCTTTTAATTCAATAGGGAATAAATATCTTTGTGTTTCAGATTCTTCTATTGAGAACATAACATCAATACGTTGCATTCCAACACCGCAGGATACTTCGTTCCCCAGCCATTCTATTGATTTATTATTTATTCCTAAAGCCTCATCTAAACTTTTATTTGTTCCGCAGCCAAGATTTTGTGTTATATACATTTGTAAATGCGCTTCGTGAGCTTTACCAGAATTATATTTCTCCATTAAGCGAGGGAAAATATTTATTTCCTCTTGTCGGCCTATATAATCAAAACTTTCTTTTGATGTAATAATTGTACAATTATTTGAATCATAGCTTAATGATGTGTTTTTACAATTAAGAGGTGCATTATTGTTCTTTTCGCGTATTAAATCAAATAAGCGTTCTGATTCATAAATAGTAATCATCGTATTACCACGATTACCTTTTAGTTTTCTATAAATCAAACTCCATAGCATTTGATTTGGATGACAAATATTCTTGATTTCATCTAAAGCTTCCCATTCTGTTACACCACATGGATAAACTTCTGTTATTCTTGTTCTTTCTGTTTGATATGGTTTAATTCGTAATCTAAAAGTCAATGATTTTTTTAATTCTTTTTTTAGAAATTGTTTTTTATCATTATTGTCTAAAAAAATTCCATTTTCTGTTGCTTGAAATATTCCAAAAAATAATCCCTCATGTTTTTTAGATTCCTCTTGTACATAAAAGATTATAAGGTCATCTTTTCTTACACGACATCCATCTGCCATCATACCGACAAGGCCTGCTTCAGAAGAATGATGAAGCTGTGAATTTTTTGTATTATTAAAATCTATAATTTTGTCTTTTGCACCGGTTCCTGCAAACATATATTCAAGATGGTACTTAAACGTGTTATCATCAACAATGAAAACATGTGTTGTCATTCCTCGTCATCTCCATATAATTTTTTCATAATAAACTCTGTTGTGTTTTTTGAAGCTTCTTTAGCAATTCGTTTTGCACTCTGTTTTCTATAAGCCACCGGGTCATACTGATAGCAACCTATGCAACCTAATTCTTCTGTATAATTTTCATCGCCTTCATAAAATGAATATGGATTTCCTTTTAAATTTTTTGCATTCCATCGTTTGTCAGTTTTTTTGCATTCTTTACAAATTTGGCGCTTGACATCATTGGCTGCTTTGCAAAGAGGTTGAAAATCATCTAATTTTTGTGTGGCTTTGTCAGATACACGTGAATCTGCTTTTCTACCATCTTTATGGTCAACTTCAATTCGTGTATTTACAGAAGAACCGCAAACACCAAGCATTACACATTTTTTATTTTTGTAGAATTCTTTTATGTCACTGCGAATAGCCTGATTGAATTTATCCTCAGTGTTAAATCCATTTGTTCGAACTTTTTCAATGGCTCCATGCGCGGGAGATCTTTCCAGAATGAACATCTTTGCTAATTGACCATCACCACGCCCCCAAGACCAGCCATTTTGAAACATTAAATCCTTATATTTTCCAACAAATTCTGTTTTACTTACCCAACGGCTTACTCCAGTTCTTTTGTCAGGTTTTGCCAATTCTAAAAAGAGCTCGATTTGTGTTTGCTTTCCCATACTAGAATTCCTTCTTAAAAACAAATATGTATTCATGCTTGAATAAGTAGTAATCACTGTTAAGAGCACGATATTTCCAGATGCCCTGTGACCCTAGCTTTCCACGATTACCTTCAATATTTTTTACAATGATCCCTTTCATTTTTACTTTAAAATTTTGTTTTATTGAATTCATAACATAAAACCCTAAAGGGATCACTTCACTTTTTTTATATACATCACCTATTACAACGGCAAAATATTTATTTTTTCCAAGGTATGTCAAACCATTCTTCATAGAAAGCGTAAACAATTCTATAAAAGTTTGTAAATTAGATATGTTTGACAAGTCTTCCTTTTTTTCAGTAAATTTTACTATATCCATATAAGGCGGATGAGCTATAAGAAAATCAGCAGCACCTATTTTTCTATGTGCTAAAACTTTCTCCATAACTAAACTCATTTTTTTTGTATTAGTCACATCACATTCATTTATGCAAAAATGAATATTTTTTGTTCCTATCATTTTCTTGTTTATATGACTAATCATATCTTTGTTTATATCAAACCCAATATAATGACGATTGAGTTTTTCACATTCGTAAAGAGTAGTGCCGCTACCTGTGAAAAGTTCAAGAACTGTATCCTTTTTATTTGTGTACCGGCGAATTAATTGATTAGGAATTTGGGGAACAAAGTTGCCGTGATAGTTATTTTCGTGTTTGCCGGAACTATCACGTTTGTCTATGAGCCAAAGACTATCAGGATTTAAATCGGTTGTTTTCCAATTTTCCTCTGTATTAATCATAGGAAAAAGTATAACAAAAAAAATCTTTCTATTCTAGTATCGCGGCTCCAAAGCCGCGACTTCTTCCGCAGTCAGTTTTCTGTATTCTCCGGGCGCAAGGCTTGGATCAAGGCAAAGGCCTCCAATTTGAACTCGTTTTAAGTAAACGACTTGGTTTTCAAGCGCGGCGAACATTCGCTTCACTTGGTGATACTTTCCTTCGTTTATAATTAGAAAAACTTCGTCGTCATTCTCTGTCCATTCAATTTTTGCGGGAAGCGCCTTAAACTCTTTTTCGTTGTCTTCCGGCGGAACAAGAATTCCTTCCTGCAATTTTTTTTCAATGCCAGCGCGCGCGTCGGGCGCGACAGGCCGTTCCAAACGGACAAAATATTTTTTAGGGCACAGAGTTTTTGGACTGATGAGGCGATGCGTAAGGTCGCCGTCAGTTGTAAAAAGCAAAAGCCCTTCCGTGTCGATGTCAAGGCGGCCCACCAAATGCAAGTGGCTTTCAAAATACGGAGTTCTGTAGCAATCTTCCAAAAGCGAAAAAACCGTTTCGTGAAGGCCGTCCTTGTTTGCGCAAACATAGTCGGCGGGTTTGTTCATCATCAAGTAAAGGAACTGCTCGCTTTGAACGCGCTCGCCGTCAACGCAAAGCTCGTCCGTTTCCAAGTCAAGCTTAAAGTCAAAGTCGCGGACCACCTCTCCGTTTACGGTCACAAGGCCCTTGCGAAGAATTTTCTTTGCGTCCTTTCGCGTGCCAAAACCGGCGTGCGAAAGAATTTTGTCCAAGCGTTCCGTCACTTTCTTTTTTCCAGAGGAATGTACTGACGCTCGGCGCAAACGTTCTTGTAAGCGGGGCGATAGATGCGGCCGCCCGCGACAACTTCCTCAATGCGGTGCGCGCTCCAACCCGCGATGCGCGAAATGGCAAAGAGCGGAGTGTACAGCTCGCGGGGAATGTCTAACATTGAATAAACGAAGCCCGAGAAAAAGTCCACGTTGGCGCAAAGCATTTTCTTTTTGCCGTGAAGTTCATACAAAACTTTGGGCGCGAGCTTTTCTATTTTTTTATACAAGCGGAATTCCTTTAGGCGGCTCTTTTCGCGCGCGAGCTTTTCAGCAAGCTCGTTGAGCAAAACGGCGCGGGGATCGTTGACCGTGTAGACAGCGTGGCCGATTCCGTAAATGAGGCCGGTCTTGTCAAAGGCCTGCTTTGTGGCGATCTTTTTAAGGTAAGCTTCAATCTCGCTGTCGTCGGCCCAGTCCTTCACGTGAGACTCGATGTCGTCCATCATTTCCATTACGCGAATGTTGGCGCCGCCGTGCCTAAAGCCCTTGAGCGAGCCGACGGCCGCGGCGATGGCGGAATAAGTGTCGGTGTCCGCGGAAGAAATTACGTGCACTGTCAAAGACGAGTTGTTTCCGCCGCCGTGCTCGGCGTGCAAAATCAAGGCAAGGTCCAAAATCTGAGCTTCAAGCGGAGTGTATTTTTTGTCGGCGCGAATCAAGCGCAAAAAGTTTTCGGCTGTCGAAAGGTTTGGCAGCGGGTTGTGGATGTACATGCTCTTGTCGTCGTAAAAGCGGCGCTTGGCTTGGTAGGCGTAAGCGGCCAAGGTTGAAAAGCGCGCGACCAAGTCGATGCACTGGCGCATGATGTTTCCGACGGAGCGGTCTTCCGGATTGGGATCGTAAGAATAACTTGCCAAAACGCCGCGGGCGATTTTGTTCATAATGTCGTTGGACGGCGCCTTCATGATCATGTCTTCGGTAAAGTTTTCGGGCAAAACGCGGCGGCTTCCCAAGTATTCGGTGAACGTCGCCAGCTGCTTTTTTGTAGGCAGCGCTCCAAAGAGCAAAAGGTAGGCTGCCTGCTCGTAGCCAAATTCGTCGCGCTTTTCGGTGTCGTGGACCAAGTCAGCGACGTCGTAGCCGCGGTACAAAAGGCGGCCAGGAATCGGAATCTTGTTCTTGTTTTCGTCAAGTTCGTAGCCCACAACGTCTCCGATTGTCGTAAGGCCCACAAGGACGCCGGTTCCGTTGGCGTTGCGCAATCCGCGCTTGACGTCAAATTTTTCGTAAAGCTTAGGGTTAATCGGGTCGTTCTTTTGGGCAAGGACAGTCAGTTGCTTAATGAGCGCTTTGTCAGTAAGATTTTTCATGGCATTCTCCTCGTCATTTTTTGAGCGGCTCGCTCTTTTTTATTAAAAGAATATTTTAATGATTTTGGGGGAATTGTTCAAGATAGGGGGAATATTGTTGAAGACGCCGCAAAAAAACTTTATTTTTTGCGGATTTTGCTATATAATTGAATATTATGAAGAAAATTTTGTTTTCATTGGCTTTTACGGCTTTTTGCCTTTATTCGGCTTTTTGCCAGTCAGCGGCTGGAGGAACAGTTGACCAGTCATTTTTGAACGACTTTGTCCACCGCGCCTTTACGACTGTGGACGGGCTTCCAGGCATGACGATAACCGACATAATGCAGGACAAAAAAGGCTACATTTATATAGGAACCTACGACGGCCTTGTCCGATTTGACGGAGTGGAATTCGTAAACTTCAACCGAAGCCTTGACCCCAAATACGACTTTACCGCCGTCCGCTCGATCTTCCAAGACTCAAAGGACAACATTTGGGTTGGCCACAATGACGAAGGCGTCACTTGCATGACGCCCGAAGGCGAGACGATAAAATTCACAAAAGACGACGGCCTCCCCCACAACTCAATCCGCGCGATATGCGAAGACCACGACAACAACATTTGGCTGGGAACGGCGTCAGGCCTTTGCTACCTCACTCCGGAACGCCGCATCGTGATTCCAGAAGGCCTTGAAGAACTGGGCCAATACACGATTCAAGTTTCAAAACTTTTTTGCGACACAGCGGGCCGCGTGTGGATCTCCACTTCCATCGCAAACGAACTCTTTGTCTACACAAACAAAACCGTGACAAAATTCACTGGCATTACAAAAATAAAGGACCCTTCCGTAAACGAAGTGACCCAGGACAAGAGCGGAGCGCTTTGGTTTGGCGTCGCTCCCCACTACGCCGTGCGCATAAAGGACGCGGAAGAAACGTTGTTTGATGTTGGCCACGACCACGCCGTAGGAACGGTAATGAACTGCGTCATGCAGGACGACAACGGCGACTACTGGTTTGCCGGCGACAGCGGCATTACAATCGTTCACAACGGAAAATACACATACTACGACAAGCGCAACGGAGTCGCCGACGACTACGTCAACAAAGTCATGCAAGACCGCGAAGGAAACATTTGGATAGCCTACAACCGCGGCGGCATAGAAAAAATGAGCCAAGGAAAATTCCGAACGGTCAGCATGCACACCGCGGTAAACGCGATTTGCGAAGACACAGCGCGCAACCTTGTTTGGATTGGAGCGGACGACGGAGTTTACTGCTACAAGGACAACAAGTTCGTGACGAACGAAATCACGCAATACACAAAGGGCTCCCGCATCCGCGAAGTCAGGATGACAAGCGACAACGAGCTTTTGGTTTCATGCTATTCAAAGCGCAGCTTTATAAAAGTGTCGCCAAGCGGAAGAATCAGCGCGTGGACAGAAAAAGAAGGCTTGGCCGGACTAAAATGCCGCACGGCGATAAAAGCCGCAAACGGAGACTATTATGTCGGAACGACACAAGGCCTTAGCATTATAGAGCGGGACAACGCGCGCATAACGAACATCACGCGCGACAACGGCTTTGCAAACGAATTCATCATGGCGATTTACGAAGACAAAAAGGGCCAGATTTGGGTTGGAACTGACGGCGGCGGAATCTACGTTCTTAACGACAAAAAAATCGTAAAGCGATACACGTCGGAGAACGGACTTTCGGGAAACGTAATTTTTAAGATTGGAGAACTCTACAAAGGCGGCTTTTGGATTACAACCGGAACCGGCGTTTCCAAATACATCGAAGACAAGGACACCTTCCAAAACTTGAATGCCGCCAGTGGCCTTGGAACGGACGGCGTTTTTCAAATGCTTTTTGACTACACGCAAACCGCCTGGCTTACAAGCAACAAGGGCGTCCTTTCCGTTCCCCTTTTGGACATAGACAAAATTTTGTCAGGAAACCTTGACCGTCTCAACGTGACCGGTTACGGCGCTTCGGACGGCCTTGTTTCTGGCGGCGTCACCGCGACTTCGCTTTCGATGAAAGATTCGGCGGGAAGGCTTTGGTTCACTTTGATTGACGGCTTTGCAATTTACGATCCAGTCAAGGCTGGAAAAAACAACAGCGCCCCAAAAATCGAAATCCAGGAATACGCCGTTGACAACGCAAAGAAGGATTACGCCGGAGAAAAAATCATCCTTCCTCCGTCGGCAAAGCGCCTTAGCATAAAATTCACCGGCCTAAGTTTCATTTCATCGGAACAAATAAAGTTCAGCTACAAGCTTGGCGGATTCGAAAGCGACTACTCAAACTGGTCCAACTTGCGAAACGTTTCGTACACCAACCTTAAGCCGGGAACATATTACTTTACCGTAAAATCGCAAAACGCCGACGACGTACAAAGCGAGCCTTCGGATCCGATAACGATCATAAAGGAGCCTTACATTTGGCAACTCAAGCGCTTTTGGATTTTGCTTTTCCTTGCGATCGCAGGCTTGGCAGGATTTGGCGTTTGGCTAAAGTGGCGCTCGATGAAACGCTACCAAAAGGAATTGGAGCAAAAAGTCGCCGAGCGAACCCGCGACCTTAAAATCGCCAACGAAAAGGCGGAAGGCCTTTTGCTCAACATTCTTCCAAAAGAAGTGGCGGCAGAGCTTACCGACCATCCCGAGCGCACGATAGCTAAAAACTTTCCCAACGCGACGGTTTTGTTCACCGACATCGTAGGCTTTACCAAAATGAGCGGAGGCATGACGGCCGAAGAAGTCGTAACGATGCTCAACAAGATGATTTCTATGTTTGACGAACGGGCCAAGCGCGAGGGCGTCGAAAAAATAAAGACAATCGGCGACGCATACATGGCCGCCACCGGCCTTACCGAAGAAGCAAACAACGGCGGCGCGGTCAAGATGGTAAAATTCGCGCAAGGCCTTATCCACGACGTTGTTGAGTTCAACAAAAACTCGCCGGTCCAAGTTCAAATCCGCTTGGGCATCAACACAGGAAACTTGGTCGCCGGCGTAATCGGAAAGTCAAAATTCATCTACGACATTTGGGGCGACACGGTCAACGTAGCCAGCCGAATGGAAAGCACCGGCGACCCAATGCGAGTCCACGTTTCCACCGCCACTTACGAGCAGACAAAAACGGCCTTTTACTACGGCGACGCGACAGACATCGAAGTCAAAGGCAAGGGCTTGATGAAGACATACTTCTTGTAAAAGCCTACAAAAAGCGCTATATTACAAGGCATGAAAAAACATCTTATATTCACCCTTTTGTCGCTTTTGTTGGCGGCAAGCCTTTTTGCGGCGGACGTTTTCGCAAGCCCGGCTGGTTACGGTCCGGATTGGAACGTAATCGTCAGCATTGACGAGCAAAGAACTTATGTCTATAAAAGCGGCGAGTTGGTCCGCAAGATGGTGTGCTCCACCGGTCTCATCGACGGCGACAACGACACGCCGCTTGGCGACTACATCATAAACGAAAGCGGCCAAAAGCGCGGAACCTCGTTCTTCTCAAAGCGCTTTGGCGAAGGAGCGCGCTGGTGGGTCGGCTTTATCGGCGGCGTGTATCTTTTCCATTCCGTTCCGATTGACGCAAACGGCAACATCATTCCCGAAGAAGCGGCGAAACTTGGCCAGCCCGCGAGCCACGGCTGCGTGCGCCTTAGCATGGAAGACGCCAAGTGGTTCTTCGACACCGTTCCTGACCAAGCAAAACTTCACATTCAAAAAGAGGCAGTAAAATGAAAAAAACACCGATCACGCTTTTGGCGGGTTACTTGGGAGCGGGAAAGACAACGCTCCTCAACTACATTTTGAACAACCAAAAAGGCTACAAGGTGGCCGTAATCGTAAACGACATCGGCGAGGTCAACGTTGACGCTTCCCTCATTTCAAAAGAGGCCAACATCACCGACAGCTCAAGCTTGGTTCCGCTTACAAACGGCTGCATTTGCTGCACGCTAAAGACAGACCTTGTCCAGCAAATCGAAGGCCTAATCAAGACTGGAAAATTCGACTACATTTTGATCGAAGCCTCTGGCGTTTGCGAGCCAATGCCAATCGCGTCGGCCATCGAGCAAATCGACTCGGGCTACATCGACAACTTGGTAAGCGTAGTTGACGCGATGCGCCTTTCCACCGAGTTTGACGAAGGAAACGCGCTCCTCAAAAAGGACATGGAAGAAGAGGACATCGAGTCCCTTTTGGTCCAGCAAATCGAATTCTGCAACACGCTTGTAATCAACAAAGTCGATTTGGTCAATGAGGAACAGTTGAAAAAAATCCGCGCCGTCGTAAAAAAATTGCAGCCCAACGCCAAGGTAATCGAGACGACAAAGTGCGCCGTAGACCTTTCGCAAATCTTGGGAACCAATGAATTTGACTTTGAAAAAGTTTACGAAAGCGCGGGCTGGGTCGCCGAGCTTAACAAGGCCGACGCCGAAGGCTACGACGAAGACGAGGCTCGCGGCCACCATCACCACGATCATGACGATGATGACGACGACGATGACCACGACGAGCATGAGCATCACGACCACGAACACCACCACGATCATGACCATGACCACGAAGGCCACGAGCATCATCATCACCACCACGAGCACAAGCACGAAGGAGATTCCGGAAGCGACGACGACGAGTACGGAATCGGAAGTTTCATCTACTACCGCCGCATTCCATTTGACAGGCAAAAGCTGGACAAGGTTGCCAGCGCCTGGCCAAAGAACATCATCCGCTCAAAGGGCATAATGTGGTTTGACGACGAGCCTGACATGATTTATGTTTTGGAAACGACCGGCCGCCAAATCGTCGCGGGCATTTCGGGCCAGTGGCTTGCCACCGCTCCCAAGGCCGAGCAAGAAGCGATTCTTGCCCAAGACCCGGAGATGAAAAAGAACTGGGACGAAAAGCTTGGCGACCGCATGGTAAAGCTTTGCATCATCGGAACGCATTTGGACAAAGAAGCGATTTCAAAGCAGCTTGACAGCGCTCTGGCAAACAACTAATTGCAAGACAAAAAAAAGGCGGCTTGGACAACCAAGCCGCCTTTTTTTTCACTTCTTCAAAAACAATTCCGCCCGTATCATGACCGTGTCTTGGTACCAGTCAATCAAAAGCGAGAAAATCTCGTCCTCGTAGCCGTCAAGGCTGACTTTGAATTTCCAGACGGCGGCGGAATTGAATTTTTCGCGGGGAACGTCTTCCAGCGCCACCCAGCGGCCATTGTACAAAATCTGGCATTTGGCGCGGTCCGAAAGGTCCATGCCGTTCTTTCCGTCGCGGGCTGAGACAATCAATTTAATCGGCCTGCTTTCGCCCGCCGAAAAGTTAATGTCAATCGACTTTTCTTCTTTTGTGACTTCAAAGTTTTCCCACCAAACATAGGAACCGACGGCAACCTTGGCGCGGTACATTCCGGGCTTTAGGAAAACAGGCTTTATATGGTAGGCCTTAAGTTTGGAAGCAGGCCGTTCGGCGGTCAAGCCTTTTTTGTCGGCCGCGCCTTCAATAAACACGCGCGCGGAGTCTTGCACTTCCTTGATTTCCGTTCCGTTTGTAAAGAACAAGGCGCGAGCGCTTATGTGGCTTGCGGGAGCGGAAGTTTGCGGCAATTTTATCGTCATGTTGACAGGCGTGTAAACCGAGCGCAAAATCGTTTTGTGAATCCAGCCTTCTGTCCACAACCACCAACCTGCTGCGGCTGCCGCTCCAAGCAAAACAAGCGCGACAAAGAAGCTTTTCCAAATGTTCTTCTTCTTTTTATAAGCCGCCTCCTTTAGCGAGCGAGGGCTGATGACCATCTTGGCAAGCTCGACGCGGATTGCGTGCGTGTCGTAATGCTTAAGGTATTTTTTTACGATTTTGATTATCGGGTCAACGCTCTTAAAGCGGCCGCGCGCTCTTGGCGCCATCATTTTTTTAATCAGCTTGCAAATCTCCGGCGGAATGTTTTTGTTGATTTTGCGCGGATTGACGTAACGGCCGCGGCGGGCCTTTTCGTACATTTCCTCTTGGGTATCGGCGGTGTAAGGCTTTTTTCCGGTGACCATTTCGTAAAGCATTACGCCAAGAGCGTAAATGTCGGCGCGCTGGTCAACGCCGCTTGAATCTTTAAACTGTTCCGGCGGCATGTAGCTGGGCGTTCCAAGAACAACGCCGTCCTTTGTGTTCTTGTCGTCGGAATCGTCGCTTGCGATTCCAAAGTCGGTAAGCTTTATTTCGCCGCGCTTGGACATCAAAAGATTTCCGGGTTTTATGTCGCGGTGAACGACGTTTTTCTTGTGAGCGAAACGCAAGCCGTAAAGAGAGTCCTGCATTATGAGCATCGCCACTTGCGGAGAAAGCGCGGTTTGCTTTTGAATCAACTTGTCAAGCGAAATGCCGTCAACAAATTCTTCGACAATGTAGCGCGACGACGCCTCTGTAAAATAGTCGAACAAGTGAACGATGTAAGGGCTTTGCATCTCCAAAAGAATTTTGGCTTCCTTTAAGAAACGCTCTTTGGCGACCGACGAGCCGCGCGTAGTAAGCTTTTTTATGATGATGGGCTTCTTTAGCTCTGGGTGCGTGGATTTGTAAATCGCGCCCATTCCGCCCTGCGCTATCTGTCCTTGAATTTTGTACTTTCCAATCATGTCCGGCGTATCGGTCATTTTTTTCTCCTTTTATCTTGCCGCTATTATATCAGAATTCGGATCGAATGTCTTGTCCGGCATTACGACCGCGATGTTTTGCAATTTTGGGTTGTGAATCTGAACGTAAAGGCCGCCTTGACGTTCCAAATAATTTTCGGGAACGGGTCGATGGCCTCCAATCGCGCGCGCCTCGATTCCCTTGCGCGGCTTGCAAAGCGCCTTTAGGATTTTTGCAACGCTTCCCGCGCGCGCCTCGTCGTTGGCCGTCCAAGTAAGTCCGTAAACTTTTTGCGGGTCCAAGGGAGCGGACACCAAATCATCCCAGCTGTAAAAATCCAACGGCTCAGCATGGCTTGCAAAAAAATTGTCCGAACACGCGCAAAGCGGGAGCGCCTTTTCAAAGTCGTAAATCGCGTTCAAAACTTCTTCGCCGTAAACCAAGCGCGTAAACTCCAAGACCATTCTTCCTTCGTAAGCGAATTTTCTAAACGGAAAATTTCCATCGCCGCGCTCGTTTGCGATATTTTCGTGATTTCCCTTTAGGCAATGAAAATTTTCCGGCCACAAAAACTTCGCGGTCATCACGGCAAGAAGCGCGGCAAAGCCTTCTCGCATTTCCTCGCGCATAAAGGCGCTGTCATAAACGCCGCCTTCAAAAGCGGCATAGGCTTTTTCCCAACGCTCGCGGGCGCGGCCCTCGGCGTGCAAAATGTCGCCGACACAAATCACGCGAATTTTGTTTTCTTCCAGAGCGTCAATTACTTTCGCGCCTTTTGCTCCGCCCCACTCCGCCGCAGAACCTTTGGAAAAGCCAAGAAGGGCGGCGATTTTTTTTAAGCCCAAATTTAAAATGTTGTAAATAAAGTCGGGCCGCGCGTGGATGTCCGGAACGATTATCGTCGGAAGCGCGCCTGTCGCGCCCTCCGTTCCGCCAACACTGCGAAAATCCAAAAGGCCGCCAGGAATGTCGGTTCCCGGAATCCGCTCCCTGTAAGAGTCGGGTTCCGTAGCCAAAACAAAAAGAGCCTTTTTCGCCGCATCCAAAATTTTCTTTTTGGACGGAAGCCGCTCGCATTTTGAGAAGACATTGAATTCTTGCAAAACTTTTTCTGTGTTCACGACAGCGCTGTCATTGCCGCGCGCGACGCGGCAATCTTTTAACCGAAGACGAGGTTGGCGGAGCCGATCGTAATTTTGTCGCCGCGGCTAAGCTTTACGTACTTGTCCGCCGGAATCCGCTTTCCGTTTAAAAGCGTTCCGTTGGTTGAATTTTCGTCCTTCAAATAATAGTCGTCCTTGATTTTTTGGATCAGCGCGTGATGGCGGCTGGCCAACTTGTTTTCAATCACTACGCTGTTGTCGCTTTCGCGGCCAAGGGTGATTTTCGCCACAAGCTTGATTTTTTGCTTGTTGAACATCAAATAAGAGACGGCATTGGGATCCGAAATCGCCTGAATGTGCTCGCCTACCGGAGAGCTTTCCATAATTGTTGAATCATCCATACAAATATTATAACCCCAAAATTGATTTTTATCAAACTTTTTTGTATAATAGCGGCATGCAAACTTTAGTGATCGCTTCAACTTGCGTTGACGTAATTATTCGCGTTCCCACATTTCCCAAACCTGGCCAGGACGTAAACACAGACGGGGCCAAATGGTCTTTGGGCGGAACGGCATTTAACGTGGCCAAGGCCTTGCAAAAATCAAAAAGTCCCTTTGTCCTCTGCTCGCCGGTTGGAAGGGGTGTCTACGCGGAATTTGTGGAAAAAGAGCTAAAAAAGAACAAAATCCCGGTCTTTGCAAAAATTCCAAGCCAAGAAAACGGCGCCTGTTGGTGCCTGGTCAACAAAAAGAACGAGCACGCCTTTATTTGCGCCCACAAGGCCGAATACCTCTTTGACAAAAAATTCTATAAAAAAATAGACTTTAAAAAAGTTGACTCGGTTTACTTTTGCGGCTTGGAAATGGAAGAAAAAACTTCCGAGGCCGAAATCGATTTTCTTTTGGAACAAAAAGCGCTCGCCGACCAAGAAGGGCGGCCGCTCAAAATATTTTTTGACCCCAGCGCCCGAATCATGTCCATTAAAAAATCGCTCTTAAAAAAAATCTGGCGCCTAAATCCGATACTGCATTTAAACCAAAAAGAGGCTTTCTCCATCACTGGCCTTGACTCCATCCCTTCCGCCGCGGCCGCCCTTTTTAGGCTGACCAAAAATGACGTTATAATGACAACAGGAAAAAGCGGCGCCTACATTTTTGAAGCCGCCGCGCAAAAAGGGAAAAAAGTTCCGGGCGTAAAAGCGAATGTGGTGAACACAATCGGTTGCGGAGACGCGCACCTTGGAGTTTGCGCGGCGCGCATTAAGGCCGGCGACTCTTTATACGACGCGGTTCTAGCCGCAAATAAGTACGCAGCGAAAGTGGCGGAGACGGAAGCCGCGTCTTTGTAGGAAAGATGTCCGGGTCAAGCCCGAACATGACAGGACGATGTCATTGCCGGGCTTGACCCGGCAACCTTTTCTCCTCGGAAATATTTTTGGCGGCCACGTCAAAGAGGTGCTGGATCAGCTTAATGATTTCGTCGCGGGTTTCCTTGTCAAGCTCGCTCGCGGCCTTTACAATTGCAAGCGCCTGCTTGAACCAATCCTTTCCAAGCTCGCTGTTGGTCTTGGCGCCGCCGGCCGTAATCACGTTGAACAAAGTTTCGATTACAAGAGCGCGCTTTTCTTTTGATATGCCTTCAAGCCATTCGTTGAAAGTCTTGTGAAAAAAGTCCGAGGCGGCCTCAAAGCCTTCAAGCGTTTTAAATCCGCGCGGCCCCAAAAGCCAGTTAAAGGCCTCGTGCTGCATAAGGCCTTGGACGCAACTGTCCACCACGCTGTATTCGCCGGCGCGCCTAAAAAGCATTCCTACGATAGAAAGTTTTGGATAATAAGAATGAAGCAGCGGAAGTATTTTCTTTAGCCGCGCGTCTTCGATTATTTCTTGTCTAAAGCCGGGGCCGTCAAAGTTAAAGACCCGGTCAATTCTTTTTTGGAAGGCCGGCGCGCAAAAGGCGCTTGCGTAAACGGACAGGTTTCCGCCCTTGGAATGGCCGCCGACTAAAATTTTTCCGCGCGTCTTTTTTGCAGCGCCTTCAAGGTAAGCCAATGCGTCGCGCTGGGCGGGAACCGCTTCTTCAATCGCAAGGTTAAAGTCTTCCTTCCAGCCAACGATTGTGTCGTCCGTTCCTCTAAAAGCCACAAAGGGATTGGAGTTAAAGGTGGACTCAAAGAAGGCGAGAGCCGAAAACTGTTCCTCGTTTTGCAAATCGATTTTGCTTACATAGCCCGAAGCGTAGATTTTTCCAAAACGCGCGCTTTGGGCGCAAACTTCCAAAAGACGGACTGTTTCTTTGGAAATCAAGGCGCCCAAGTCGCTCCTCTTTTCAAAGTCGGAGCTTGCCTTAAAGCAAGTCCACAATTCCGTCAAAGAAATTTTCTTGTCAAAGTCTGACGAAAGCAAGCCGTCAAAATTTAAATACGAAAGCTGGCACAAAACCAAGGCGTCAACGTCGCAAAAGGCGCTCTTTTTAAAAGGCAAGTCGCCGCGCCATTCAACATAATCTATTAAGTTCATCGAAGCTCCAAATTATTTTTTGCGCAAGAACATAACGCTAAGAGGAGGAAGATAAAAGTCTCCGTCGTAATGGCATTCGCCGCCGGAAAGCAGCTCGTCAAAGTCGCCGCTTATGCCTTCAAAGGCGCCAAAACCTTTTCCTTGCTTGATCGGAACCTTGTAATCATATTCGCTTATGTTCAACGCGACGACAATCTTTTCGCCGCAAGACTCCCGCTCAAAAACCAATTGTTCCTTAGCCTGAAAAAGCTGCTTGTAGTTTCCGTAGCGCAAGGCCGGAGAATTTTTCCGCGCCTCAAAAGCCTTTTGGACGCAAGTCGTCAACTGGTTCCATTCCGGCTTTTCAAAAGACGGACGCAGGGCCCAATGGTCTTCCGCGGGCCGGCCTTCCGCTCCCCATTCGCTTCCGTAGTAAATGCAAGGAAATCCCGGCAGCGCGGGCAAGAGGCTCCATCCTAGGGGAACCAACTCCTTTCGTTCCATCGCGGTCTCAAAGCGCGGATAATTGTGGTTGTCCAAAAAATTCATCATCGGAACGTTTTTGTAAATTCCGTCCGGCCCAAACTGCCTGTTGAGCGTGTAGGCCAATTCATAAATGTTGCTTTGGTTGAAGCTGTCGCAAAAAGAATCCCTAAGCTCGCGGTTCACCGCGCTTTGAGCCATAGAGCGCGAAATGTAGGGCGAACATTCTATGCCGTCAAAAATCTCGGCGACAAAGGCGATGCTTCCGCCCAGGCCCGCTCCCATGTCGGAGCAATATTTTCTGATCCGCTCTATAAATTTTTTGGGCAAAGCTTCCGTCAAGCATAGGTGCAAGCCGTCAAAGCGGTAAAGGTCTTCCCACTTTCGAATCGCGCCAAAAATATGCTCGATGACTTCTTCGTTTTCCAAATTAAGCTCTGGAAAATCCCAGTTGTCCTTCCAAGCCTTGTAGTAAAAGCCGTCATTGCAAGGCGTGTTGCGCTTAAAGTCGATTCCTTTGAACCAATCGATAAAGCGGGAATTTTGCATGTTGTTGCGCACGTCTCTAAAGGCCCAAAAGCCGCGGCCAACGTGATTAAAGAGCGCGTCAAAAATCAAACGAAAGCCGTTGTCGTGAAGGGCTTGGCAAACTTCCGCAAAGTCCTCGTTGCTTCCAAGGCGGCTGTCCAGCGTGTAAAAGTCACGGGTGTTGTATCCGTGCGTGTCACTTTGCAAGACAGGATTAAAGAAAATCGAATTGATCCCCAGCTTTTTTAAGTGGTCAATCCAATTTAAAATCCTGTCAACGCGGCGGACGGGACGCGTGGCGGCGTTCCAAGTGTTTGACCAGTCCCACGAATTTTCATGCGGAGCGTCGCAAAGGCCAAGAGGAAAAATCTGATACATCGCGGAACCGTCAAACCAGCTAACGTTCATTTACTTGTACTCGATTTCTCCGCGCATTATTTTTCTGACCAAAACGCCGGATGGCTGCAAGTCGCTTTCGGCCCAGCCGCCCTTGGCGTCGCGGTCTTTGTTGAACTTTAAGTTTCCTGAGTCTTCGCCCTTGTTGTTGACGGACCAATTGGCCCAAGAAACTTTTTCTTGCGCCATAAGCTTTGTCCAAGCCAAAGTTTCCTTTTCAAAAACTCCGCCGTCGCCAGAGGCTTTTGTCGTTCCCCACTCGGTGACAAAAACAGGAAGTCCTTTTTTGAGCGCCTTTGTCAAAACCTTGCGGCTTGACTTTCCGTGGCTGCCGGCATAGAAGTGAAGAGTATACATAATGTTCTTCTGGCCTTTGATTGGATCCTTTGCCGCGCTGGCCAAGTCGCTTGACCAAACAGGCGTTCCCACGACGATGATGTTGTCGCAGTATTTTCTGATAATCGGAATTATTTTTTCGGCGTAGGGCTTTATGTTCTTTTCCCAAGACACTTCCTTTCCGTTGGGCTCGTTGCAAATCTCGTAGATGAGGTTGGGATACTTTCCGTAAGTGGAAGCGATGCGCTCAAAAAATTCTTCGGCCTTCTTTACATACAAAAGAGGATCGCGCTCGGGCAAAACGTGCCAGTCCACGATGACGTAAACGCCAAGCTCGATGGCCGCCTCGATCGAATCGATCACCTTGTTGGCGATGGCCGGGTTGTTGACGTATCCTCCGCTTTCGCCGGCGTACATTGCGGCTCTCCAGAGGTCAGCGTTCCAGTCGTCGCGCAGCCATTTGATTACATCCTTGTTGGCGTACTTTCCGTGCCAGTGGAGGCCGTGGGAGCTCATTCCGCAAAGCTGAACGGGATTTCCGTTTTGGTCGCATAGATGCGTTCCTATAACTTGCAGGGCCCCGTAACGTTCCACAGGGGTAGACTTGTCGTTTAAAAATTGTCTTGGCTCAACTTTCTTTGAGCAAGAAAAAAGCGCGATGAAAATCAAAAGGCCGGCGGCCAAAAGCATAATTTTTTTCATGTTTCCTCCAAAATTTTCAACCAACCAAAAAAGGCGGCGATTAAATGTATTTTACCGTCTCAGAAAGCGGCTTTCTGTCCGAATGCCTGGGGCTGGGCTCCGCGTCGGGAGCGGGATAGCCTATGTCCAAAAGGCAAACAAGGTGAAGGTTTTTTGGAAGGTCAAAGGCCTCGATGATTTTGGCCGCGTCAAAGCCGCGCGCCCAAAGGGTGCCCAAACCAAGCTCGGTCGCCTGGAACATCATCGCGCTTGTAACGATGGAAGCGTCCACTTCGCCGCCGTCGTAATGGCCGCCGGGATAAAAAGTGTAGGCGGTGTCATTGACGTTCTTGTAGCTTTCGTTTTCGTCGTAGCAAACCATAAGAACGACCGGCGCGTCAAAGGCCATTTGCGTGGCGCCCCTGATTTTTGCGATTGCCTCGTCGCTTTTTAGAACAAAAATCCTTTGGCTTTGCGAATTTTTGGCTGTCGGAGCCAAGCGGCCGGCCTCCAAAATCTTTTCAAGCTTCTGGTCCTCAACTTTTATGTCTGAAAACTTGCGGACTGAATAGCGGTCCCGTGACAATTGTAAAAAATCCATACAAAATATTTTACAGCGAATTCGCGCAAAAAGCAAGTTTAAAGACGGATTCCGTCCTGTCGGCCGCCCTTACCGCGCGTTTTTTTCTTGCGCATTTGCAAAAAGAGCGCTAAAATTATTATTTATAGAAAGAATCGGAGCGCAAAATGAAAAAAATTGTCACAGCCTCAACAAATCCCATTGTAACAAAGACGATAACAAACGCCTGCAAAAACTTTTCGGCCTTTTCTTGCAACATTTTTGGCGACACTGACAGCATAATCAGCTTCATCAACTACGAGCTGCCGGACATCAAGGTAATCGACTACACTTCGCCCTCTATAAGGTGCGACAAAATCCTTGAGGCCATCCACGAGGACTCTTGGCTCCACTACGGCGGCGTCATCTCCGTTTGCAAAGACCGCGACCAGGCCAGGCGCTTGGAAGACCTTAAGGACGAAAACGTCCTTTCAATCTTGACAATAGAAGAATTTGCCCAAAACTTTACCCGCCTCCTCCGCATAATCGACCAAAACCAGCAATTTTTGTACGCCCGCGGAATGCAGGACATAATCGGCGGCCGCGAGGAAGGAAGCTTTATTTGCGGAAATGACCCCTTGGACATCCGCTTTTACATCAACTTTATGGTCAGCTACCTTTACAACACAAACCGCATCAGCTCCGGCGACCGCGGAAACTTGCAGATGACCCTGAGCGAGCTTTTGACCAACGCGGTGGAGCACGGCAACTTGAACATCTCTTACCAAGAAAAAAGCGAATGGCTCATGAACGGCGGAAACATCATGGACTTGATAAAGACTAGGGCCGAAGACCCAAAATACCGCGGCCGAAAAATCCGCATAAACTATTCAATCCATGACAAAGCCAGCGCCTTTAGAATCACAGACAACGGAGACGGCTTTGACTGGCGCAAAATGCTTGAAAACCGCGCGACCAACGACGAAACCCACGGCCGCGGAATTTCGTTGAGCCGCTCCTTTGTAAAAAAATTGGTCTACAACGAAAAAGGAAACCAAGTCACATTCCAAATAGCCAACCAAATCAACTCTGTCAACGCGGTTCCGGGCATCATGAAGCCCTTTGACGTTTTGGAATACAAGGACAAGCAAATCGTTTGCCGCCAGGACGAAATGTCAAACGACCTCTTCTTCATCGTGGCAGGAAAGTTTGGCGTTTATGTAAACCTAAAGCTCAACACGGTTTTGACGCCAAGCGACATGTTCATCGGAGAGATGGCTTTCTTGTTGAACGATAGAAGAACCGCAACTGTAATGGCGATCGGAAACTGCAAGCTTATCAAAGTTCCAAAGACGGCTTTCCTTTCTTTGATCAGAAAGAATCCCCACTACGGCATCTTCCTAAGTAAAATGCTCGCGCAAAGATTGGCCTTGCAGTCGCAGAACGCTTATGTAATACAGCAAAAGCTCGAAGCCTTGCAGGGCGTCTTCCAAACGGCAAAGACATTCTAAAGCGCGCGGCGCTTAGTTGTTCACAAAAGCGACCATCGCATCGTAAATTTTCTTGTTGAATTTTCGGCCAATGTCTTGGGCCAAAATTTTGAGCGCCTCGTCTTGCGACAAAGCCTTGCGGTAAGGACGGTCGCTTGTAAGCGCGTCAAACACGTCGGCGCAGCTTATGATTTCAGATTCTTCGGGGTACTCGCCCTCTTTTTTTCCGTAATAGCCGCTTCCGTCCAAGTGCTCGTGGTGGTAACGGACAAAATTTCTGATTTCGATAAAGTATGGGTTTGCCGAAAGTATTTTGTAGCCGATTTCCGCGTGTTTTTTTATGATTAGGCGCTCCTCGTCGTTGAGCTTGGCCGGCTTGTTTATGATGGCGTCGGTGATTCCGATTTTTCCGATGTCATGCAGGAGCGCGCCGTATCGCAGCATGTGAATCCGTTCCTTGCTGTAGCCGAGGCGCTTGGCCATTCCGACGCTGTAGTTGGCCACACGGTCGGAATGTCCTTCCGTGTACAAGTCCTTGGCTTCGAGCGCGTTGGACAAAGACTTTACTACGCTAAAGTTGCTTTCTTCGATTTTATCGCGAAGGTTTCTGTTAATCACTTCGGAAGCGAAGAAAGCCGAAGCGATTTCCATCATGTATTGGTGCTCAAGGCTGAACGGTTCCTTGCTTTGCTTTGAGCGCGAGATTGTCACAACTCCGATGCGCTTTTGTTCCGTTCCCACAGGAACGCTTATAAACGAGCCTTGGATGAACGGCTCCTCTTTCATCAGCGAATAGGCCGGATGGCTTGAACGGTCTGGAACAAAAACAGAAATCCAATTTTTAAAGACTTGGCCGGAGATTCCCTCGCCCACTTTTATCGTCGGAACCTTGTCGCGTTCAACATTGCTAAAGGCAAATGGATAAAGGATTTGCAAGTCCTCGTCGTAACGGTAAGCCACGCCGCGCGTAAAAGTTATTTCTCCCTTTAAGTCGTCAAAGAGCGAATTGTTCATGTCGGCGACCATCTTGTGCTTTTGCAAGGCAAAGGGATAGTTCTTTAAGTTCAAAAGATTTCTTTGGCCTCGCATGGCTATTGAGGCGGCGTACAAATTTATTTGAAGGCGGCTGTTAAGTTTTTGCAGGAACTGGATCTCGTCGCGCTTCAATATGAATTTTTTATAATTTCCCTTTGAGCACAAGATTAAAAAAGCGACCATCTCAAAGCCGTGAACGACAGGCATGATGTAACGGCAGCCGTACAACTCCTTCAACATGTCGCCCAGCATCGGGTCGGCCACGTTCTTCTCAGCGAACATCCTTTCCAAAGGAATGACGCCGCTTTCCATAGCCAAAAAGCCCGCGAAAAGCGAGTCGTCAGAAACCGTGATGATTCCTTCCTTGTCCATTTCGCGGTACTCATGGAATTCCGGCGCGTGAATGAAAACGCGGGCTTCGCAGCCCTCAATCCGCCGCTCCACCAAGGAAATGACAGACTTTACAAGGCCGATTGTCGTCGTCCAATTGTTCAAAGAATCCATGGCAAATTCGTCGTTCACGGACGCAAAGTTGCTCACGTCCTTCCAAACGACTCGTTTTGCGGTTTTTGAAACTTTTTTAACCTTTCTTTTTACCATGCCGATTCCGAACAATTTTTGAGCGGATAGAGTCCGCCCTTATTGCCATTATCGGCAGGAATTCCAAAAAACTTTAGGGAAATTTTCGTTATTCTGGAATGGAGGGCAGCGGCTACACCGTCTTCCTAAGCGCGATCGCGTCCAAAATGCGGGCGATTATCGCAAAGCTTTGCGGGGTCAGGGAGGCGATGTTGTCGCCGTCTGTGTGCATGAGGCGCCAGGTCAAGGGCAGCTGCTGGTGGAGCGCGGCGATTTTTTTTTCGGGAACGTCTTGATTTTTAACGTAGCGCACAAGGTCGGGGTCGGAATTTAGCGCCATCATGTAGGCAGAGGCCTCGTTTTGCGGGAGCATCGTTATCGCCACGGCCGGGAATCCGTTGGCCAAAAAGCCCGCGTTGTCGCTGTAGGGCATCGGAAGGTTGACCCAATTGAGGCCCAGCGAAGAAAAAATCGCCTTGGCGCTTTGGTCAAGCGCGTTGTACTTTTTTACAAAAGAGGCCGGAGCCTTTGCGGGCGGAACATTAAGTCCCAGTAGGGGAACGGTTCCGCGGCCCACGCAGTCAAAGACGTAAATGTCTTCGTCGCGGATTCCGCACTTTTGCATTGTCGAGGCAAGCGAAAAAGCGCCCTGCTCCTTTACCCCTTCCGAGCCAAGCTCCTCGCCGTCGGTAAAGAAAATCCTGCAATTGTGGACGCCGTTAAACTTGGCCAGGCGCGCGGCAAAATCCATCAGGCAAAAAACCGACGAAGAATTGTCGTTGGCGCCGGGACTGTCGGGCGCGATGTCGTAGTGCGCGATGATTGTCTTTACGCGGAATGTCGCGTCGTAGCCTTGCCGGGGAAGCTTTACGTAAATGTGCCGCTTTCCTTCAACGCCGATTACGGCCGTCTCAACGCCGCGCGCGCCAAGATAGGTTTGGATAAAGGACGCGCGGTCGGTGTTGGGCCGCAAGAAAATTTCGTACTCTGGCGGAAGGGCGGCGGAAATCATAGGCCTTTCGAAGACTTGCCGCTTGGAAAAATCGCGCAAATCTTTTTAGTCAAAAATTTCACGATGACGGACAAAAGCGCCGTCGCCGCAAGAACAAGGACAAGGTACAAGAGCGCCATCAATTGGTCTTTGTAACCGGAAAGTTCCAGCCCTTCCTTTGCCCTAAAGCCCTTGTCCGACCAGCCAAAGAGAATGGAGAAAGCTCTTAGCGGAAGCGCCTGCATCAAGTAGAATTCCAAAGAATGGTTTCCAAGGAATTCAAAGACCTTGTTCTTGCTCCAAATCTTCATGCGCAAAAGATATACGAACAAAATCCAAGCGAAGACTTGGAAGGTTTCAACGCTGAACATAAGCGCGCGGGGGAGCGTCGAGTTGTCGCCCGAAAATTCCAGCCAGTAGTGGATGTTCTTGCCGTACAAATAAATTTTGAGCGCGAAGAAGGCGGCGACAAGCAAAACGGAGGCGATGAATTTTACAAGCCAAGCGCGGGTAAAAAAATCGTAAAGCTTTTTTTCGGTTTGCGCGGCCAGCATTCCAAAGAAGAAGGCGATTGTAGAGTTGACCCACCATTCGCCCTCAAACCAAAGGGCCACGGGCCGCTTGTACCAAGGAGCCAGCCACAAGGCGCCGGGCTTTTTCCACCAGCCAGGCTCGCCCCACCACCAAGTGAAATGCTTGTTGAACAAGAACCAGCCAACTTGCAGCGCGATCGCGATGAAGACAAACAAAAAGGCGTGGGCTTTAGAGCTTTCGTTTTTAAACGCAAGCTTGAAGGCGGCGTACATTATTACGATTACAGGAACGAACCACGCGTTGTCGTTCAAAAGCGCGACTCCAAGAATTTTGCACACCCATTCCGAAGTGGGCATATTCGTTCCCAAAATCAAATGGAAAGCGATGTAAAAAATGTTCATCACATAAAAGCAGACGACAATCGGAAGAATGCGGCGGCGCAAAAATTTCTTTAAATAATCCGGCTTTGTGGCAAGGCTCTTTATGAGGCCGTAGCCAGAAACAAAAAAGAAGATCGCCACAAAGCAAAAACCAATTTCCCTAAAGAGCTGCATTTGTCCCAACGCGTCCATCGGGCCGCCATTCTGCGGCGGCTGCGAAAGGTGGTGGCAAATCACGCCCAGCGCGGCAAGGCCCTGCAAATTTTTCGTCGCCTCAAGCGACATAAAGTCCTGGTTAAAGGCTCCCAATTTTGCGCGGCGGCTTCCGACAAGCAAAAGCGCGATCCACGCTCCGTAAACAATTATTGAAATGATTGGAATTGATGGAATGTTCATGCGGACATTGTAGCGCTATTGCGGCGCTTTTTCTAGTGGAAAAAAAAAGCGGCCCTTCCCGCTTTGGGAAAGGCCTCATTTTTGGAGCGTCCCGCCTAAACGCTAGTTGAAGACGCGGATGGCGCAAGCTAAACCTTGCTCTTTTTTTGTATGAAGAGGAAACTCATCGCTGCCATCAACACCAAGAATATAAGAATCTTTGCCAGAGTAGGTTGTCAATTGAGACGAGGGCACGTAAAAATTTCCAGAAGGGCAGTCAATTATATTGCCGCCGCATAAGTTGATTGCGTTGTTTACGGAATCCTTTTTTTTCAAGATTTCAACAAGTTCAATTGCGCTTGGCAAATACCAGCCGTTTTCGTAAGCTGTTCCCGCAACGCGACTTGTGAGCTCAGCGCCAAGCTTTTGGTCTTTGTAGTTTATCGCAAATTCAAAGGCAGGATAGTTGCTCAATGTTCCCGTGTCGTCATAAGAGCCAAGAGCCTTGCCTATCTCCGCAAAGTTGTCGCTTCCGTCCGCGTCGCCTGTAACAGAATCAACATTCCAAGTGGTTTCATCGCACGAACACTGAATGGCTGTTATTTCTGCGTTATATCCATTTGCAGTGTCAAGACACCATTTAACGCGATTGTCAATCTGCTTTTGAACAAGTCCAACCCCGTAAGCCTTTGCTCCGTCAATCTTGTAGATTACGGCTATCGCCGCCTTTTTCTGATCGTCGGAGAGCGTTAGCCCCGCAGTGTATGCCGTGGCGCTTCCGTCCTTAAAAAAGATGTCGCCCGCCGATTTTGCCACACTCGGCTTTTTGCTTCCCACATACCATTTTGCTTTTAGATTGAGGTTGGAAGTTACCGGCGCGTTAAAGTCATAAACGCTGTCGCCGTTCATCCAGTCGAATGAGCCGTAGCCGTCTTTTGTCGGGTCGGCGGGCTTGGTCGCCTTCGCGCCGCTTGTCACCGTCTGCGCGGCGATGCTTGCGGGCGTTCCGCCGTCGGTGTCAAAAGTCACTTTGTAGCTGGCGGGGCTGGCAGGCGGCGTTGAATCAGAATTGTTTGAGCAGGCTGTTACCCCCCCCCATACACATGTCAAGGCTAACAACGCCAAGACCTTAGAAAGTTTTTTCATAAAATTCCTCCGAGAATTTAATGCAATAATTTTAACATAGGATGGAGCGTTTGACAAATTCATTTTTTCATTAAAGCTATAAAATCCGACGGCGCGACGGCTTTTACAGGAGAAAGGTTATAGTCTTTAACATTGCGCGTTATGATATAAGAAACGCGACGGCTCTTTGCGCAAAACGCCTGCACGGCGTCTTCAAAATCCGGCATTGAAGAAGAAAAAGCCTTTTTTAACTGGGCTTTCTTTACTGAACAAATTTTAAACTGAGAGAAGAAATTCTCCAACGCTTTTTTCTGGTCACTCGAATCAGAAAACGCTTTGCGAGTTATATAAACAGAGTCAGTCACTGTGGTCGCAGATACGTATGGCGAACATTTGTCCAACGCCAACCGGACAGCTTCATAAGAATCATCAAAAAAAGGTTGGCGAGTATTTATTAAATCCAAAACAACATTAGTATCAACAAGAACTCTCACTTTGATGTCCTTCGTTCTTGCAAGAGAGAATCTACATTAATTGTCGACGGTATGATTCCGACAACAGCGTTCAAAGCGTCAAGTTTTTTTTGAGTTCTTTTTGAAACTTTCTTTTCGCCTTTTTTGGGGAGAATTTTTATTCCAAAAAGCTCAGCCTTTTTTTGATAAAGGCCAGGATTTTCAAAAAAATCATTGTATGGTATCGCTATCATTTTAGCCTCTCAACTATAATTATACCATGTTTCACTTGTTTTTTCAATGGAAAATTGCCTGCCCCAGGGTCTTACATCGCTTCGCTCTGTTTTGCTAATTGAAGTATTTACGTGGCCGCTTGCGCGGCCTACTGGCAATAGGGGCGTTGCGGGGTGTCCCCGCAGAGGGGGCAGCGCAAAACGCCGCAGGCGGTTGGAGCGCGGGGGAGACATCCCCCGCAAAACTGTTGAAACAATTCACAATTTACTATATAATTATTTCTCAAATTATCACACTTTTAGAGGCAAAAAATGTCTAAGTATCCTTTTGAATCGATTGAACCCAAATGGCAAAAATATTGGGAAGTCAACAAAACTTTTAAAGTCGGCGAGGACGCTTCCGTTCCCAAAGAAAAGCGCCGCTATGTTTTGGACATGTTCCCCTACCCCAGCGCGGCGGGCTTGCACGTAGGCCACCCCGAAGGCTACACCGCCACCGACATTTACTGCCGCTACCTAAGAATGAAGGGCTTTAACGTCCTGCACCCGATGGGCTACGACGCCTTTGGACTTCCGGCCGAAAACTACGCGATCAAGACCGGAACGCACCCGCGCGAAACTACAAACGCGAACATCGAGCATTTCACAAAACAAATAAAGGCGCTCGGCTTTAGCTACGACTGGGACCGCTGCGTTCAAACTTGCGACGCGGACTACTATAAGTGGACGCAATGGATTTTCTTGCAGCTTTACAAAAAAGGCCTCGCCTACGAAAGCAACACTCCCATCAACTGGTGTCCTTCATGCAAGACCGGCTTGGCCAACGAAGAGGTCAAGGAAGGCCGCTGCGAACGCTGCCACTCGGAAGTCACGCGAAAGACAATCCGCCAGTGGGTTTTAAAAATCACCGAATACGCCGAGCGCCTCTTGCAAGACCTTGACGAGCTTGACTGGCCCGAAAGCGTTAAAATCATGCAGCGAAACTGGATCGGAAAGTCCATCGGCGCGGAAGTTGACTTTGCCGTGGCCGACAAGGACGGAAAGGCCACTGACAAAAAATTGCGCGTCTACACGACGAGATGCGACACACTTTTTGGCGCCACCTACATGGTCGTCTCGCCCGAGCACCCGCTTGTAAAGGAGCTTACGACGGCGGAACAAAAGGCAGCCGTGGAAAAATACATCGAGGACGCGGCAAAGAAATCCGACCTTGAACGCACCGACTTGGCTAAGGACAAGACAGGCGTCTTTAGCGGAAGCTACGCCATCAATCCCGTGAACGGAAAGCAAATTCCGATTTGGGTGGCCGACTACGTTTTGATTTCATACGGAACCGGAGCCATCATGGCAGTTCCGGCACACGACACCCGCGACTGGGACTTTGCCAAAAAATTCAATCTTCCGATAATCGAAGTGTTGAAGAGCGAGGTTGACGTTCAAAAGCAGGCTTGGACAGAAGACGGAATCCACGTTAACTCCGAATTCCTTGACGGCCTTAACAAGCAGGACGCGATAAACAAAATGCTCGACTTCCTTGAAGAAAAGAAAATCGGAAAGAAGGCCATAAACTACAAACTGCGCGACTGGATTTTCAGCCGCCAGCGCTACTGGGGCGAGCCGATTCCTTTGGTCCACTGTCCCAAGTGCGGAACGGTCGCCGTTCCCGAAGACCAGCTTCCCTTGGAGCTTCCAAACGTAAAGACTTACCAGCCCACAGGAACCGGAGAAAGCCCGCTTGCCGGAATCGACAGCTGGGTAAACTGCAAGTGCCCCCAGTGCGGTGGAGACGCCAAGCGCGAGACAAACACAATGCCCCAATGGGCGGGAAGCTGCTGGTATTACCTTCGCTACTTGGATCCAAAAAACGACAAGGAATTCTGCGCCAAAGAAAAGGAAAACTATTGGATGCCGGTTGACTTGTATGTCGGCGGCGCCGAGCACGCGGTATTGCACCTTCTTTACGCGCGCTTTTGGCACAAGGTTTTGTACGACATCGGAGTTGTTTCTACAAAAGAGCCATTCCACCGCTTGGTCAACCAGGGAATGATCACCTCGTTCGCCTACCAGCGAAAGGACAAGACCTTGGTTCCTGTTGACGAAGTTGAGGACAAGGGCAACAACGTTTATGTGGAAAAGGCCACCGGCGAGCAATTGACGCAAGTCGTCGCCAAGATGTCAAAGTCGCTCAAGAACGTCGTCAACCCCGACGAAGAGATAAAGCTTTACGGCGCCGACAGCGTGCGCATGTACGAAATGTTCATGGGCCCGCTAACGATGTCAAAGCCTTGGGCCACCCAGGGAATCGTCGGCATCCACCGCTTTTTGGAAAAGGTTTGGGGCGTGGCCGAAAAGCCATACAGCGACCTTGACATTTTTGGAAAGCTTGAAAACGAAAATTTGATTGAGCTTAGAAAGCTTTACGCAAAGACTGTCGAAAAAGTCACGACCGACACCGACACGCTCAACTTTAACACTGCGATAAGCCAGATGATGATTTTCATCAACGCGGTCTCTAAGCTGAACGAGATTCCAAAGACAATGTGGGAAGGCTTTGTAAAAATGCTTTCTTGCTACGCTCCCCACTTGGGAGAGGAACTCTGGGAAAAGCTTGGCCACACAAAGACCGTCGCCTACGAGCCTTGGCCGACAGTTGACGCGGGACTTTCCGCCGACGACCAAAAAACGATTGTCGTAATGATTAACGGAAAACTCCGCGACAAGTTTGACGCCGCGCCCGGCACAAGCCAGGACGACTTGATTGCCGCCGCCCGCCAAACGGAAGGCGCAAAAAAGTTCTTGGAAGGCAAGACCGAAGTCAAGGTCATCTGCGTTCCGGATAAGTTGGTGAACATAGTGGTAAAATAACCGCAAGTTTTGGAAGCGCAGCGAACAAAACTCGGTAAGGTCGCGCAGCGCGACCGACACAAGCCTGGGAAAGCCGGCAGGTGGAAACCCGCCGGCTTTTTTTTATGCGCTAACATACGCGGCCTTAATTATACAGCAATTCCTCTAGAGCGTTAAAAGCGGCTTCAACGCATTCTTCGCGGGTGTTAAAGTTTTTTTCATTGGAAACATTGTCCAGCGCGAACTTCCATTTTTTTGGATACATATAATGTAAAATTACGATTACGTGATCCTTAATCTTCAAGTATTCGTTGCCGCGGGCGGAACGTTTCCACTTCCTTCTTTTAAAGTTAATTTTGCGTTGCTCTTTATTTTTAAACGCCGCCTCTCGCTTGCGGGCCTTGTCTATGTCTCCTTCGAGTTTTCCCGCGCAAACACAGCCGCAATCCAACCGTCGTCCAGTTTTCACATTATGCATGTGGTGAACGTAACGGATTATCTGCAAGCCGCACATCTGGCAGATGCCTGACGGCGATTCCAAATCGGTTACGCCAGCGCAAACCCATCCGGTCTTAGGAAAGTCAGAATCGTTCCAATAGTTCGGAGAGTTTGCAAGTTTTTTTCGGAGTTTATCTGGAATTTTAGGTGTCGGCGGCTCACGCTTCTGGCTAAAATAATCAGCGTTGATGGCGCGCGGCTCTTTCAATCCGTCAAATTGCACAGAATAAACCTTGCGCTTGCTGTCAAAACTGACCACTCGGCCTTTTCCAAAAATGTGATGTTCAACCGTCTGGATTTCATCGTCTTTTGGAGCGGGCAGTTCTTCTATCATCTCGCGGTTCAAGCGGTGGATATACGCCCAGCTTTCGCGCTCAAGTTCGTCGCTGATTTTTCCAATCCGCCGGTAGTTTTCCTCGCCGATTTCATGCAAAAACCTTGACGGAAGTTTTTTTATTCCCTGTTGGCTTTGCCCCTCGCTATCCATAAGATACAAAATTTCTTGGGCGCGCGTAATCGCCACATAGCAAAGGCGGCGCTCTTCTTCCAGACCAAGCTTCTTCCGTTCTTCTATGGTTTTGGAGCTTGGAAATATTCCTTCCGAAAAGCCGAGGATAAACACAACAGGAAACTCCAAGCCTTTTGACGCGTGAATTGTCATAAGCTTTACGGATTCGCAAGGCTTTTCCGCGTCTTCTGCGCTCATTATCGCAATTTGCTGCAAAAAGGTTTCGAGGCTAACGTCCTCGCCAAAACCATTTTCAAATTCGTTCGCTATTCTTTTAAACTCCGAAAGGTTGTCAAGCCGCTCTTCGTCGCCCAATTCGCGGATGTATTGCTCATAGCCCGACTCAACGCATACGCGATTAACAAGCTCGCTGATTTTAACGCGGTCTTTAAGATTCTTCATGTTTTCAATCAAGGAGACAAAAGCGCCGCCGCCGCTTCCGTTAAAAGCCGGATCTCCAAGATGAGTTTTAAGAACTTCATAAAGGCTTTTTTCATGCAAATTCTCTTGATCAAACAAGCCCATGTCGTTGTTCTTGCGAATCGTTTCAAGCGCGGCAACCCGCGCTCGGCCAAACTGTCGGCGCGGCGTATTTATTATACGCTTAAAAGAAAGGTCGTCATTAAAGGCAATCATTCGAAGATAAGCGATTGCGTCTTGAATTTCCATCCGTTGATAGAACTTCACCCCGCCGAAAATCTCGTACGGAATGTTTTCTTCCACCAGCTTTCGTTCGATTACGCGGCTCAAAAAGCTGGAGCGGTAAAGAATCGCAAAATCGGAATAAGATTTTTTGCCGCGCTTTTTGATTTGCTTAATCTCTTTTACGACGCAAGAAACTTCGTCTTCTTCGTTTTTGGAATGAATGTGCGTTACCGCAACGCCGGATTCGCAAGTTGTAAAGAGGTCTTTTTTAAGCCGTAGATTATTCTTTTCTATCAAGACATTCGCGCATTTGAGAATTTGTGGCGTAGAGCGGTAATTCTGGTTCAGGATGATTGTCTTTGTTCCCGGATGCGTTTTGTCAAAATCGACAAGCAGCTTGACATCCGAGCCGCGCCATTCGTAGATGTTTTGGTCTGGATCGCCAACTATCATAAGGTTTTGGTAACGCGAGCTCAGAATGTCGATAAGTTTCATTTCCACAACGGAACTGTCTTGAAACTCATCCACCATTATGTAATTCAACCGTTCCTGCCATTTGCCACGAACTTCTTCATCATTCAACAAAAGATAAAGCGCGCAGCTCATAAGGTCTGTAAAGTCCAAAGAGTAAATCGCCTTTTGGCGCTGCAAGTATTCTTCGATAATTTTGTCGGTCTGGTCTTGTATTTCAGGCAGAATCTGAACCTTGTCCGCTGAGCTCATTTTTGGTACATAAGACAAGTCTTGTTTTTTGAACGCGATTTTTTTGAGGATGCTCTGGAAGTTTGCATAGTCAAGTTTGAGTTCGTATTTTGCAAAGACTTCTTCAAGGATAGTCTTTTGCTGATAGGTGTCGATTATTTGGAAGCCTTTCGTAAGGAACAGTTTTTCGGGGTCTTCGCGGATAAGGCGGGCGCAAAAGCCGTGATAAGTGCAAATAAGGGATGTTGAATATTCAGGGCCGATAAGATTTGTGATTCTCTTTTTCATTTCTGCGGCGGCCTTGTTTGTGAAGGTGACGCAGAGAATGTTTGCGGAATCTATGCCGCACTCTTTTACAAGATAGGCGTACCGGCTGACCAAAAGTTTAGTCTTACCGGAACCAGCTCCGGCAATCACGCGAACATAGCCTTCTGTGTTTTGAACGGCAAGCGTCTGCTTGTCATTCAGGCTTGAAAAGACACTCATAGACATTCTCTACCCCAGCGCGTCATATCGCGCTGCCATTGGAAGCATTTCTATAAAGGCAGACGTATGAAAAAACAGCGCAGGAAGATCCTCAAAATCATACGGACGAAGAAGGACATTCTCACAAATAGAAAACAAGCCGCTCAGCTGGGCTTCGCTTAATTCATTTTTTTGAACAAAGAGACCGACCTGCTCAGCAATATAAACCTTCTGCTTGCCCAACAAGTCAACATTCGCCATCTTAACCTTAAAGCTCTCATAGCCATTCTCAGGAATACAATCAAAATTCACGCAATCAAGTTTATTGGCGACATTTAAAATTTCGCATATCGATTTTAAAATCGCAAGCTCCTCAATGTCAGTAAAATAAAACTGAAGTTCGGAATCGCCGTCGCCTTTCCATTCTGACCACTTGGTGGCGCCCAAAAGCTCGAACACAACGCCAAAGGCTTCGCGCTCTTCATCATACGCATACATCTTTTTTACAAAATTGGAAATAAATTCCGGATGCTTTTTCAAAGAATCTATTATTTTTTGCGCGACTTCCTTAAAATTTTCCTCGAAAGCCGATTTTAGTTTTTCCTTTTGTGAATCGTTAAAGTCACGGACAAAGCAAAGCAAATCTCGCTCTTTTTCTGTAAGCCTTTCTTTTTCTGAATAAAAGCCGGAATACATTGAAGCGACATACGGAAGAGAATTCGGCAGCCCCTTCATCCAAAGAGCCTGTATCTTTTTGAACAGCTCTTGCGCTTGGTCAGTAATCCTCCCATCCCCAACCAGCTCACCAAGGCGGTCAATCAGTTTTTGTATTTCGCAAAAATCGCTGGGATGCTTTTTGCGGAGACCTGGAATCTTGCGCAGCGCCTCATCACGCTTTTTGCACGCCAATTCAAGCAACCCATTAGCGATAGCATCCGACTCTTCTTTTGTCATTTTTTCCTCCAAGCATTTTCATTTTAGAGCAGAGGACATGACAAATAGTGTCAGGGGCGCGCGCAAACTCTTGACAAAGCGGCGATTATGCCATACATTTTGAAAGTGTCGTATTTTTGCAAGGAGCGTCAAAATGCCTAGAAAATCATTGCGAAGCGAAATAAAAGCCATAATCTCAAAATCACCTGACTTTGTGTTTATGCCGCGCGATTTTTTTTACCTTTCCGACAGGGATCAAGTTGGCCGCGCGCTTAGGCAATTGACCAAAGAGCAGTTCCTTGTAAAAATCGGCTACGGCGTGTATGTAAAGACCAGAGTGTCCGCATACACGGGAAAAATATTGCCGTATACCGATTTGAGAAGCATTGCCGAAGCGACTTTAAGCAAATTGGGAATTGGCATTTTTCCGACCAAATATGAAATAGCATACAACACAAGGCAATCAACGCAGATTCCATCAGGTTTTGTAGTGGGCGTTGACAAAAGAATTAGCCGCAAACTTTCATATGGAGACGCAAGCATAAAATATGCAAAAGTTAGATGACAAATTTACAAAAGAGGTATCTCTTTCCATCGGCATCGCGCCCGCTTACATTGAAAAAGATTACTACATCGTTGAATTGCTAAAAATAATCGCAAGCTTTCAAAGCGACAGTTTTAGCGTAACTTTTTCAGGCGGAACGTCATTGTCCAAGGGCTTTGGAATCATCAACAGATTTTCGGAAGACATAGACTTTATGGTTTTGTCAAACGATGAAAATTCCCGAAGCGTTTATCGAACCTTTAGAAAGAATTTGTTTGAAAAGATTGACGCGACCGGCATTTTAAAAGTCTCAGAAGATGAAAAAATAATTGGAAATGAAAGCCGCTTTGTTTCTTTTTACGTGGATTACCCTAAAGCATTTGACGACAAATCGCTCCGGCAACAAGTTAAGATTGAAATTTCCGCAAAGCCCATAAGATTAAAACCGAAGAATCAAAAAATCAATTCCTGGACAGACGAATACCTTGGCAAAGACAGCGAACTAAGAATAAACTGCCTTTCTCCATTGGAAACCGCCGCGAATAAATTCAGCGCTTTTTTGTGGCGCGCGGATTGCAAAGACAGAACGTCAAACGAAAAGAAGCTTAACGACCCGACGATTGTGAGACACCTTTACGATTTGTATAAATTGCAAGATGTCATTTCAAGCAACGAAAGCGCTTTTTATAAATTGATTGCAAAAATATACAAAGACGACAAAAATCGCGGAGACAAAACAAACGACCAATCGTTAAAAGAATTCGCGACCGCCGCGCTGGCAAAAATAAAAGCCGACAAAATCTACGAAAAAGAATATTCCGATTTTGTCACCAATATGGTTTACAAAGATTCCGACATAATTCAGTTTTCTTTCGCGCTGAATTATTTTGAGAAACTTATTCAGGGCGTTGAATGAAAAGGATGTCAGGGGCGCGCAAGACTGAGAAGGCCGGCAGGTAGAAACCCGCCGACTTTTTTTTACGCGCTAACGTACTTCAAAGATTGCGACACAGATTCGTTTTCAGTATTCAAAAACTCGATGGGATTCTTGTATTCTTTCTTTAGGTTAGTGACAAATTCGTCTGCCCAAGAAGGAGCGAGAACTTTTACATTTTTAAAGTCGAGAGAAATTGTTTCGTTTTCATTCAACAGTTTAATTATGTACGCCTTTGCCATCGCAAAAGCTTCTTTGCCAGCGGGGCGAGACATCAACACATCGCCAAAATTATGTACGTCTAAAACCATAAGTTAGTTCTCCAAAGTTTTATGATAAAGCACATCACTAATAGTTGGCAACATACTGGTCAATTTCCTCAATCATCTCTTTATTATTCATAGAATCAAAAATGTCCGGACACTCGCCTACAAAATTGATGATGTGATATTTCTGATCTAACTCTAAGAACTGATTGGTCGTAAGAGAATGAGCTTTCTTATAATTTTCTGTGACAAGGTACATAATATAAATGGTATTGTTAAGACGTTTCTCACTCATTTTTGCACCTCGTAAAATTACATAGTTTCCTATCATATTAATATAACACATAAATTTGAAAAAATCCATAAAAAGAAACTCCATCGTTTTGATGGAGCTTCTTTAAAGCCTAACAATAAAATATATCAATAAGAGAAAAAATTACAAATGACAAGATTGAGCAAGGCATGCGATTGCTTTTGGAAGACTCTGATGATGGTGTGGATAAGATTCAATAAATTTTAAAATACTTTTCTCCAGATTTTGAACTATTTCATTCTGCATATCTTCTTCTGACAGTTCCTGAGAAATTGTGCCATTGAATACACCCGATACTATAATTCTATATTCCCGTGACTTTAAATCGGAATTATCTGTTATATGAACTTTGGGAACTTCAACACCATGTTCTTCTTTAATTTTTTTTCTAAGATGTGAAATTCTATCCAGAAGTTTTGCACCCTTGTCAGGGTCAACAAGTGGAATTAATCCACACCCAATTCCTAAAGTTATTTGATTCATAAGTTTTCCTCCTGTAACCACTTTTGCAATTACAGGAAGAATTATAACAAGCAGGGTATGACAAATAATGTCAGGGGCGAAAAAAAAATTTATTGGATTTTTAAACTCTATTTTTCTTGACAGTGACATAAAAATGCGCGATAATGACAACAACATGGCTTGACCATGATTTAACAGGCTGGTAATGAACAGACCTCCCAATATAAGGGAAGCGTCCAGATTACTCAGCCTTTTTTTATTGGGAGGTCCAACATGAAGAAAGTGGCAATATTAGTTGACGGCGGATTTTACAGAAAAGTTTCTAAATATTTATGGGGAGAAAAAGCCCCCGAACAAAGGGCGGATGAGCTTGCAAAGTATTGCAGATACCATCTGAAAGACCGAGAAACATATTCTCTTGATGGAGATAAAAAGGTATATCAGTTTAACGAATTGTACAGGATTTTTTACTATGACTGCGCGCCAATTGGAAAAACAGTTTATAACCCGCTAACCCAAAAGAATTTTAATTTTGCAAAATCAGCGACCTACCAATGGATGAATTCTTTCTTGGACAATCTAAAACAAAAAAGAAAAGTCGCCCTTAGGCTTGGTTTCTTTGCAGATGAAGAAATGAATTATATTTTTTCATCGGACATTGTAAAAAAACTTTGCAAGGGCTTGATAAAAATCGAGGATTTGACAGAATCAGATTTGGTCTTAAACATGCGGCAAAAAGGCGTTGACATGAAAATTGGTCTCGACATCGCTTCGCTTGCATATAAAAAACTTGTCGATCAAATAGTATTGATTTCAGGAGACAGCGACTTTGTCCCAGCAGCAAAGCTTGCTAGGGTTGAGGGAATTGACTTTATCGTTGATTCCATGGGAACAAAAATAAACGACAATTTAATTGAACACATAGACGGCCTAAGAACATATTGCGGCAAGACTCCGTCAAGAAACGCAGAAAACTCCAATTAGTTTTTCTGCGACGCGCCCCCGCAATGCGGCGCAAAAAAAGGCCGCATTGCAGACGCAACGCCTCACACGACTTCCGTAGCCGGAGCACAAAGAACCGCGCCAACGACTTCTTGGCAGTCGTCGGAAAAATCCTTGCCCATCTTTTTTAGCTTGTCCACAACGTTTTTAACGCGGGGGTGCTTATCCGCGTAATTGCAAACAGCAGCTTCCGCCACGACAAACGCCGCCGTCGCCGCGCAGAACCAAAAAATTTTCTTTATCATAATTCCTCCTGCAAACCGCTTTTTGCGGTTGCATTGGGAATTATAGCGGACAGGGCATGACAAATAGTGTCAGTGGGCGAAGATTTTTTTTACATATTTTAGAAAATTTTCAGTCACAACATTCCAGTATAGCTCGCGGGACATCAGTTCGTATTTCTTTAGTGAAAGCATTTTCTGAGACAGACTTTTTTGTCGCGACTTTCTTTGCTGGCGCCTTTTTTGTTGCAGGCTTTCTCATAGCCGCCAAAAATGCCCCGCCTAAGACACCAATTTCAACATCGTCTTCTTCAACAATAGTGGAAACCTTTTTTGTGGCAGGTTTCTTTGTCGCGGGTTTCTTCGCGGTGGGACTCTTTTCAGCGAGAGTCTTGTCTTCGATTTCAGAATTTACGTTGGCCTGAACAGAAAGAACTCCTGCTTTGCAAATCTGCATCGTTGAATAACCTTCCCCCCAAATCAAATTGTTGCCGTTTGAGGCCACAAGACGGAAGCAAAATTCCTTCTCGCGGTTCTCGTAAATCTGCCATTTGGGGCTGGGATACTCGGGGCCGTTCTTGGCTGTCAAGTCTTCGATTGGCGACTTGGCCCATTTTTTCAGCTCCTCAATCGCGCTTTTGCAACTGGACTTTGTGGAATAGACTTGTGCCTGCGCAATCACCTGGCCGTTAGTGGCCTCGATGTTAAAGTAGAATCCTTTTTTAGATTTATGGATTACATATTTACCCATTGAAAACTCCTTTCATTATCATATCAATTTCCGAAAACAGAAGGGCATTCAGTTTTTAGAATACAGCATAAAAAAATGTAAAAACAACTCGTTCTAAAGCAATCACACTACAAATCTAATCCATCAAATTACGACATCGAGCAATTTCTCTATATATTTTAATTGCACTCAAAATCTCTTTTCTGCCATCATTAGAAGGCGATTGATTACGAAGAAGTTTTTCAAAATCATTCGCTCTCTGTTCTAGAATATCACCCTTTCGTCTAACCCCCCAGGCTCTTTTGATTTACAAGTAAATTCCACTTCAGGCCCGTTTTGAAAATATTTATAATAAATATCATTTGCCTTTTGTTCAATTTCATCCACTTCGTTAATAGTCATAACAATACTCCTATTTAAAAATTTATATAAAAGACCACAATAAGCTTTGCGGCCTCAACTTTTACAGCAATCCATCCAATCCCGAACAATCACGGATTGAATACGCATCATAAGTGTGTTCCATGTTGAACGCTCCTGTATACGAACCTGTTTTTTGAATAACTGGATTTATGTCCCCCAAAAGGCCGGGCACACGCTTAATATTTCCGAATGTGCATTCAGAAATTTCGCCATAAAAAGACTTCACCTTTGAATAGGCATGGCCATTTCTAACTATGGCGCCATCTTCCGCCAAGGAAATATTGTCAAACACACAATTTTTGATTCTCAACTCAGATTCGGACGGCATTCTAACACTAAACAAAGCTGTGCGAGGAACATATTGCTCTATATTTCTAAACTCACATCCTTCTATACAAGTAGCAACCGAACCTACGCGCTGAACAAAAACCTGATTGAAGCAGTTCACAAAACTACAGTTTTCGATTGTGTTTTCCCCAATGCCCATAATAAAAAAAACAACCGCGCATTTAGAGAAATCACAATCACGAACAACAATATTTTGTACATAATAAAATACCCTTGCACAAAGATTAAAACTGCAATCAGAAAAGTTACAATAGCGATTAAAATAGCCATTGTTGTAAAAAAGACGCTCAAATTTACTAAACGTACACCCAGAACAAGTCTTTATGACAGAAAATATTTGAGCTTCGCTACCTAAATCGGGCAGATTTCCTTCAGGAGTAATAAAGCCTTCAACTTCTGAATCAACCAGAGATATCGAGTTACCGTTAAAAAGCGTATTAGCCTCGTACTCATCAACCTTGTCAAATTCATCATCAAACTTTATAAAAGATTTGCAGATTTCAATATCATTTGAATCATCTTCAAAACATCCGTCAAACTGGACAAGTTTCCAACAATTGAAAATAGTGCAACGATTAAAAAACACCTTTCCATTTGAATCAATAAGATAACTCTCGGTTCTTCTAAGCCCTAAAAATTCACAGTTGTCAAATTCAAGAACACCGGAACTTGTGACATTTATTTGGCGCTTGTCATTGGCATTAATCTTGCAATTTCTAAAAATCAACTTTCCGTCAACTTGAAAATTGGCTTGAATATCAACTGTTTTGTCACAAATTTCAACTTGACTGTCCTTTTTAATTAGATAAAGCTCATCAAAAACAGCTTCATCCAAGTCGTCAGGCAGATTGCATCCAACCGCATCGGCTTCTTCCTCAGGAGCTTCAATTTCCGCAGTTTCTTCCGCCGCTGGAGCGAACAACGAGTCTAAATTAAAGTATTTTCCACGTTCTTTTATAAGCCCTTGTATGTCCTTTCTGTCTTTTGGACTTACATTAAAATAGTCAAAAACATCAGGATTGCTTTTTTCGAATTTAAAATTGCCGCTTTCCAAATAAAAATACATGCAAGTCAACAAATACAATAATTTTTGGAAAGCCAAATCGTTATTGTTGCTTAAATGACTTATATCAATTTTCTTTGACAACAACCCGCTTATATTCAAATTTAAAAACTTATAAATCGAATTCAAAAACCCCCTTTGTGTTTCCGTAGGTTCTTCTGTCGCCACTTCGTCAATGGCATACATCAAAAAACCGGCCAAAATTGACTTTTCTGCAAGCGATTCCAACTGACACTCTTTTTTCCAATCGTATTTTAGCAAATACTCATGTTCTTCCGATATGTCGATTAATTCTCCTACTTTATTCGCTTCCTCGCTCGCCAATTTTTGCAAAGACGCGATAGCCGCATTTTGCACTTCGCGAAACTTGTCTTCAAACGGCTTCGCGCCGGCTACCATTCCTTTCTTAAAATCTTTTGTACTCATTTATATTCCTCCATAAGATTTACATCGCCCATAACTTTCTTGTAAAATTCTTTTTCCAAGAATTCTTTTTTAATGTTTTTGATAAACATTAGATCCGTAACAAGCCTATACATAGTAACCATAAATCCACCGACATCCAATTTTCTCACCGCTTTTGCGTCGCCAAGATATGTCGCAATCGCAACATACAAGACGTTGCTTGTTGTCGCTATTAAATTAGAGTATAAAATAATCTTTCGTGTTCTAACTTGATAGCTCTGTCGAGAACCATCTTTCGACTCGTCGTAAAACAATGTGTGAACCAACGAAATTATTTGGTTGATAAGCATTGCGCAACCGGCTTGCTTTCCGACAATTTCAATATTTTCCATATCCAACCCGTATTCAGCCAAAGTTGAGGCTAATTTTGGGTCTACAGCGGAAACAAAAGGAAGAGGCAAACTGTTCTTTGAATGAACGTCAGACCTCAAGTGCACGATTTCCTTTATCAGAGAAAACGCCATTATCAAACGACCGTCATTATTCGGGCCGACATTATGAACCAATTTGTTTTGAGCGCTTTCTATAATTTTTGCGGTGCTTGCTCTTGATTTTAAATAATCGCCGCCGCCTTTTCCAGTTTTTGAGGATACGTGAAATGATTTAAAATCCCATGTTGTTATGGTGCTTGTCGCAATATTTGCGGTTCCAAATATCAAACCTAAAATTGGATCGTGGCCGATGGCGGTTGCTCTATGTCCAAGTTTTCCCGCTCCAGAAAACGGAGAGCCAAAATTTTTGCTTCCTTTTGTAGTGTCAAAAGGAACTGGATGCAGTAAAATCTCGTCAAAAGAAGGGTTGTATAATTTATGATGCCGCTCTTCTAGACCTTTTTCTATTCGACGAAGTTTGTCTTTTGGGTCAACTTTATCTTCCAACAAAGTTTTTTTTGCCGCTTCAGCGTCGCCAGGACGCACCTTAAAATCAGTCAAAAGATATTGCCTGCAACATTGCAAAGCGACGGCAAGGAATAAAAAAGCGACATCTTTTTTTGTAAGTTTTGTAGCTTTTTCAAATTGTTTTTCTATGTCGTCTATGATTTTTTCCGCGTTATGCGAGACATCAGCGACTCTTCCCGCTTCGCTCGCAATTTTCGTGAGGCTCTGCTTGTATTCGCCAACAGCCGCCGTATGCTCAGCCCGCATTCTGTCAAATCTATTCATATAACCCCCTTGCCCTCTCTAATTCCTCCCGCACTTCCCGTGCCAATTCCTCAGGCCCCAGAACCTTTACCGTATGGCCTTGGCCCAAGACCCAGCGAAGCACTTCCTGCTTTTGCGTGGTGGTGAATTTTACATAGACGCTGCCGTCGCTTTTTTCTTCCACAACTTGGTCGCTGTGCCAAGTTCGGTTGAGCGCGAACGTTCCGATTTCTTTGTCTATCAAAAGTTCCACCGTAATGGGAGTCGCGTTGCTAAGCCACACTCCCAGTTCCGCGTCAAAGTATTCGTCGGGTCTAAAGTCTTTTGGAATCGCGAACTTTTCTTTTAGAGGCTTTATGTCCCTCATTCTGGAAAAAGAAAAAATGCGAACGTCGCCCTTGTCATGGCACTTTCCAAGAACGTACCAGTTCCCGCGCTGGCATACGACGTGGTAAGGGTCAATCGTCCGTTCCATATAAGTTGTTTTTTGAAGGGGCCGATAGCCAAAGCGTATCGCGCGCATCGTCTTTAGCGCGTCAAAAATAGTCTTGAAAAATTTGGGGTCGATGTTTTCGGTTCTGTCGGGAATGAACGTGAGCCGCGGATTTAGGAACGAAGCGTCCACCGTTATTTTTTGCGGAAGGCAGCTTGTGATTTTGTAGAACACCGAGCGCAGCTGCGCTTCAAGCGGAGTGTTGCGGTATTGCTCCAAAAGCGGATTCAAGACCGCCACGGCAAAGGCCTCGCCTTCCGTAAGCGGAACGCTTTTGATGAAAAAATTTGGTTCGGTGTAGCGGTAGCCGCGATAGTCGCTTTCTATCGGAGCGTTCAGCGTGTCGCGCATGTAATCCAAGTCGCGCTGTATCGTCCTAACGCTGTAGTCGGCCCGGCCGTTGTCGCTTATCAGCTTGGCAAGGCTAGCGGCGGTGTACGGCCTTCCGTCCCGCAGAATGTTGTCCAGCGCAAGAATGCGCCAGTTGTTCACTTTTACTTGCTTGGATTTGGCGGGTTCAAGCTGATTAGCTCGCCCCCCCCCCCGTCATGTGTCTAGCATTTTCACTCTGCATACTTTTTTCTCGTTGGAAACAGTATAGCGCGCCATTCCAATTCGTGCAACAAAATCCCGCTTCCTTCCGCCGATTTTACAGCGCGTGCCATGACAAACAATGTCATGGGGGACAAAAAAAGCCGCGCGAATCGCGCGGCTTTTTTACGTTAAATGCCGGTCGCCCGGCATTTTTGTTTACTTCCCTATAATATCCCTTGCCAAAACCTTGGCGATGTTTGGCCGCTTGACCAAGTCGCCCTTAAGGCCTTCTTCGCGGGCCTTGTTGACGTATGAAGGATCCTGGAAGCTGTACTTGAAGTTTGTGTGAACGTCATAAGTTCCCTTCATAAGAGCGTAGGCGTCCTCTGTCATTACAAGCTCTTCGTCGGTGGGGATTACAAAAATCTTTGTCTTTGAATCGTCGGCGTGGATGTAAGTTTCGGCGTTGCCTGTAAAGGACCATTCGTTTCGCTGGGCGTCGATTTTGATTCCGTAGTTTTCCAAGCCAGAGCAAGCCTTCATGCGGGTGATCGGTCCGCGCTCGCCTACGCCGGCTGTCCAAACAATCGCGTCAACGTGGCCAAGCTCGGCCATAAAGGCTCCGATGTATTTTTTGATGCGCAAGGCTTCCATCTCGATGCTAAGCTGGCAAAGCTTGTCGCCCTTGGCCGCATCGATTTCGATGTCGCGGCGGTCGGAATACTTTCCTGTGATTCCAAGGCAGCCGCACTTTTTGTTAAGCGCCTTGTCCATCTCGTCGGCGCTCATTCCTGTTTTGCGCATGATGTAGAAGGGAAGCGCGGGGTCAAGGTCGCCCGAACGAGTTCCCATCACAAGGCCCTCAAGCGGAGTGATTCCCATCGTCGTGTCGTAGCAAACGCCGTTCTTTACGGCGCACATTGACGAGCCGTTTCCGATGTGGCAAATGATGAGGTTTGTGTCCTTGGGCTCTTTTCCCAAAAGAACGGCGGCGCGCTTGGCCGTGTACAAAAAGCTTGTTCCGTGGAAGCCGTAGCGGCGGGCTGCGTATTTTTCATACCACTCGCGGGGAATCGCGTACTGGAAAGTTTCTTCGGGCATCGTCTGGTGCCAGGCCGTGTCCATGATCGCAGAGTGCGGAACGTTGGGCATAACCTTTTGAGCGGCTTCGATTCCCATGATGTTGGCGGGCATGTGCAAGGGGCCAAGGTCGACAACCTCGCGGAAGCCTTCCAAAACTTCGGGCGTGATCAAAACGCTCTTTGTGAACTTTTCTCCGCCGTGCAAAACGCGGTGGCCCACCGCTCCGATTTCGTCCATCGATTTAATGACGCCAACTTCGGGGTCGGTGATTTCTTTTATGATAAGCTCGATGGCCTCTTTGTGCGTGGGGCACGGGCTTGTGATTTCGGTCTTCTTTCCCTTGGCCTTGTGCGTTATGCAGCTTCCGTCGATTCCGATGCGCTCAACCACGCCGTTGGCCATAACTTCTTTGTTGTCCCAGTCGTAAACCTGATACTTAGCGGAAGAAGATCCGCAGTTCAATGTAAGAATTACCATAAGTTCCCTCGATATAATATAGTAAAAATGAGTGCATTTATTTTAGCGCTTTTAGGGCTATGTTGCAAGCGGAAGGAAACGCCCAACGGAAGGAAACGCCCAACGAACACGGATTATTGTGGAGGTATGCGGGCGTGTCCCCGCTTGCGCGGGGCCGGGCTATTCGCGGTTCCGCTATCGCTCCATTTTCAGCCCGCCGCGCCGGGCTGAAAACACTCCGCGCCGCTACTATCCCTCACGCAAATTTCCTATTTCGCAAAATTGAAAAAAATTCATTTTTGCGAAATAGAAATTTTAGGCGTTCAACAAGAGCCAATCCGCCGTGTCGTAGATTTTGACGCCTTCAAACTGTCGCATTTTTTTTCGGCTTCGAGTCAACAAAATTTTTGGATAAGCGTCTTTTATCGCAAGCAAAGGCTCAAGCTCCCGCTCAAACGTTTGGGGATTCGTTATGTCGTCAGAAACTTGAATGTAGATTTTCTCGTCCTTTTTTACAGCCACAAAGTCGATTTCTTTTTTATACAAAACGCCAGCGTAAAGTTCATATCCGCGCCGCAGCAATTCAATCGCCACAACGTTTTCCAACACATGACCGTAATCCATATTTTTTGTTCCAAGCCGCGCGTACTTAAATGAATGATCGCTAAGGTAATACTTGTCTTCCGAGGCCAAGTATTTCTTCCCCCTTATATCATAACGACGGATTCTGTAAAACGCGAACGCCTTGCATAGATAGTCGATGTATTTGCCAATTGTCTTGTCATTCACTTTTGTCTTGTTGGATGCAAGCGACGCGGCAATTTTGCGAACCGAAACCAAATTTCCGATGTTGTCCATCAAAAAATCAACCAATGTGTCCAACAAAGCCCTGTTACGAATTTTATATTTGTTGATTATGTCGCGAATTATAAGAGCGTTAAAAACTTCGCCATTGATATAATCGTATTTTTGGGCGCGGCTTTTGTAAAGATAAGAGCCAGCCATTCCGCCTTCTTCCATATATGAATCAAAAGCGTCGTATTTATTCTTGCTGCCGTAATACTTCAAATATTCGGCAAAGGAAAATGGAAAAACCTCAATTTCAAAAGTGCGGCCGGTAAAAAGCGTCGCAAGGTCGCTGCTTAACAAAAAAGCGTTCGAGCCAGTCAAATAAATGTCAAATTTTTCTTCAGTGTGCAGGCTGTTAATCGCCTTTTCAAAGTTTTTGCACATTTGAACTTCATCTATAAAAAGATAATTATGCTTCTTTTTTTCGTAACGAGATTCGATGTAATCATATAATGCATGATACTCAAGAAGCGGCTCGAATTTTAGAATGTTGAAATTTATGTGAACGACATTGGAAAGCCGGTCGACTCTTTTTATTTTTGAAATCAATTTTTCAAGCAGTTTCGATTTGCCGGAACGCCGAACTCCTGTAATAACTTTTATGTCAGGAGCGCCGTTCACACTCATCGCCTGCGTGACATAAGAATCCCTATTTATCAGCCTCATAATGTCATTATAACCCCTATTTCGCAAAATTGCAATATTTTCATTTTTGCGAAATAGAAATATTTAACTATTTTTACGAACGCTTGCGAAGGATAAAAACGCTCCGTGTTGTTTCTATTTCTCACGCAGACTAGAAGACGAACTAAAATGCCGGCAATACAATTGCCGGCATTTTAGTTCAAAAGACTCTAACACTTACTCCCAAATCGCTTGACTGTCAATTTTCAGAAGAGCATTAATTTCTTCAACAATTTTCATCGTTATTTTTGCTTCATCACTCTTTGCAAGGGGAGCCTTTTCAATATTTGACTTCGGCAACTCTTGCCTATGCAGAGGAATTACGGTATATCCATTTTCCGTAACTTTAAAATCAATCTTTAGATATTGAGGAAAATTATTCTTGATGCCCAAAATTCCCAATGCAAGTGTCTTGCCGACTTTGCCAGTCCCATCTGAAGTCTGCGTCCATTCTGATTGAAGCAAGCCAAACGATTCATTAACCATGCCGACAGCCATGCTATGTTCTGACAAAACATAAACAATAGCGTCCATTACAGTTTTTTTCTCCATTTGTTGTGAAAACGAAACTGTCCCTTTAGTTAATAATTTACTTGTGTCCGTTTTCTTTGCGCTCGCAATCAACGCAACGCATGAAAACAAAAGCATGGCAACAAAAATTCTTTTCATATACGACTCCTAATGTTTTATTTCTGTAAAATTCGGCATTTTTCATTAAAAAACGCCATATCTTACGCTTACCGCAATTATACACCAAATATAGTTTTTGTCAAGCATCAAACGCCAAATTTGGTTTATAGTGTGAATATGGGTTTTGCCGAAAACTTGCGGACGGAATTGGATTTTCAAGATGTTCAAATTAAGGAACTTTCTCTAAAGACTGGAATAAGCAAAAACACGCTTGACAAATACCTTTCCGGCCCCAAAGTTCAGCCAAGCGTTGACAACGCCGTAAAAATCGCGCAAGCTCTTGGCGTTTCCGTCGAATACCTTGCGACAGGAAAGGCTAAAATCGCAAAGAAACTTTCCGCCGAACACGAAAAGCTTTTGTCAACATATCAAAAGCTCACCGCCTTCAACAAAAAGACCGTATTCGATTTGTTAAACTCGCTTGCTTCGCGGCAAAAAAAATAACGCTCCGTCTTCATGCAGCGCTCAGTTGAACGCGGCCTTCACCACTCTCACTCCGCCAGCCACACCCAGTCGGTCTTTGCGCCGTTCAAGTTGTCGTAGTAAAAGTTTGAAAGGTTCCAGCGATTGCGGATTGCGTAAAAGCTTGCCGGGCGCACAAGGTAGATTATCGGGCACTCTTCCAAAATCAGGCGCTGGTATTCGTCCCAGATTTTTTGGGCGGCAAGCTTGTCGGCGGTGTAGCTTCCTTCGTTGTACAAAAAGTCGCAGCGGGCTTCCCATTCGGTGGCGGGCTTTTGCTGGTAGGGATGCCACAAGTGCAAGTTGCCGCTTGACGGCCACACGTTGCTTCCCTGCGAAGGAAAAAGATTGGCGCCCAATCCTATGATTATCGACTGCCAGTCAAAAGTGGCCGTCAAGGACTCCACCATTTTTTGGAAATCGGTTTGGCGAACGTTCACCTTAATGCCAAGCTTCTTGGCCTCGTCGCTTATGATTTGCGCGATGTCGTTCGAAGTGTTGGCCGTGCTTGCGATCGCAAGGTCAAATTCAACAGGCCGCTTTTTTTCGTCAAGCATCGTTCCGTCAGCGCCGCGCTTAAAACCGATTTTATTTAGCAATGACTCGGCCTTGGCCAAGTCAAATTTGTATTCAAGCTGGATGTCGGGATTGTAAAAGGGATTTCCGTCCGGAAAAAAGTCGTACTTGGGATAGGCCAAGCCGCGGTAAGTTTGCGCGATGATTCGGTCGCGGTTAAGGACGCAGCTCATCGCCTGGCGGAATTCTTTTTTGCAAAACCAATCGTAAAAGGGCTCGGCGCGGTTCTTGGGATTTTGGTTAAAGGACCACAATTGCGCGCCAAGGCTTCCGTCGGCGTTAAAGACTGTGTAGTCGTTCCCCTGCCCGCGAATCACGTCGTCAAGATTTTCGGGCGTTGGAGAATAAGTTTCCAACTTTCCTTGCGTGAACAAAAGGTATGAAGTGTTTTGGTCGCCGACGATTTGCATTATCATTTTTTGGGCGTATGGAATCGCTTGTCCTTCGGAATCCTTTTGCCAATAATCTTTGTTGCGAGCGAATACCAGCCGCTGGCCCGGCGAATAACTTTCGATGAACCACATTCCCATAGACGGAATCGTCTGAACGTCCGAGTCAATGCCAAAAAGATTTTTCACACCCTCAACGCCGCCTTCTTCTTTGGCCTTTTTGTAAATCCAAGAAGGCTTAAAGGAATCGTTTGTCGCAAGAAGCGGGTCGGCCACGATTCGCGGAAAGACAAAGTCAAAATTCTTTTCGTCGATTTTAACGGCCTTGATGCGGCGGCTTTCTCCGTCGGCCATCGTCACAAACTGGCCCGAATACGCCGAGCTTTGAAAGCGCTCGTCGCCCGAAACTTCGTCGTACCACCAAACGATATCATCGCTTGTGACGGGAATTTTTTTGTCGGAATTGATGAAAGACCAGTAAAGGTCGTCGCGCAAAGTCACGTGAACCGTAAGCGTGTCGCGCGCCCCGTCGGTTTCTATCACAAAAGAAGCGCAGCGGGGAATCCACTCGCGCTTTTCGTAGTCGTAGTCAAAAAGCCAATCGCTAGTTTGGCCCATAATGCCAGCGCTCTGCGCGTCGCGCTCGGCGACAAGAATGTTAAAGGTCTTGGGGTCCGACATGCAAACGTCGTTCCAAACGCCGCCGACTTGGCCGGGGACAAAGCCTTGGTCCTTGTACGGCTTTGATTGAGTCGCGGTAAAAAATTCGCGCGAAGATTTTTCCTTGGCCTCGGCGATTTGTTCCAGCGTCATCTCGGGAACTTTTTGGCAGGCGCAAAGCGCCGCGGCGCAAACGACAGCGCCCAAGGCGGCGGCAGTTTTAGTCAGGAAAAGCCTTTTAGTTCGCGCGGCAGTCTTAGTCAGTGACCGATTTTTGTTTTTTGCGCGACGATTTTCCGCTTGCGACACCGTTCTTCCCATTACATCTTTTCCAAGAAGGGAACCAAAACCAAGTCCATCGCTTCTTTCATTACGTCAAGCGTTGACTGCGCCAAGAAAAGGCGCGCGGCGGCAAGTTCCTTTGACTCGGCGTTGATGATTGAGCAGTTTTGGTAGAACTTGCTGAACAATTTTGCCGTGTCGTACAAGAAGGCGGCCACAAGGCTTGGATCCAAATTGGCGGCGGCCTTTGAAACCGTGTCCGGGAAGGAGCCAAGCTGTTTGACAAGCTCCCATTCGTCGCCGCTAGTCAAAAGCGCGCAAGCCGCCTCGCTTGAGTCTGGAAGAACGCCGCTTTCCTTTGCCTTGTTCAATATAGAAGAAATGCGCGCGCCCATGTATTGCAAGTAAGGGCCTGTATTTCCGTTGAACGAAAGAGACTCTTGGGGATTAAAGAGCATGTCCTTAATCGGTGTCGCTTGCAGCATGTAGTAGTGAACGGCGGCGAGCGCCACTTTTTCAGCCACCGCGTCCGGGTCGTCCAATTCCTTGTCGCGGCCCTTCTCCTTTATTTCCTTTAGCGCGTCCGCGTGCAGGCTGTCAAGCAAATCGTCCGCGTCCACAACCGTTCCCTCGCGGCTTTTCATTCTTCCGCTTGGAAGGTTGACAAGGCCGTAGCTTAGGTGGAAAAGTTTTTGCGCCCAGTCAAAGCCGAGCTTCTTTAGAATGTAGAACAAAACCTTAAAGTGAAAGTTCTGCTCGCTTGCCACGACGTAAACCATTTGGTTAAAGGGCCAGTCCTTGTGGCGGCTGATCGCGGTTCCGATGTCCTGCGTGATGTAGACGCTGGTTCCGTCGGAGCGCAGCAAAACTTTTTCGTGGTCTTCGCCGTCCTTTCCTTTTCCAACGGCTTCGGTTACGTCAACGCGGGTGGAACCGTCGGCGGCCTTGAAAAATATTCCCATGTCAAGTCCGCGCTGAATCTCGTCCTTTCCCTTAAGGTATGTGTCGCTTTCAAAATACAATTTGTCAAACGAAACGCCTGTGCGCTTGTAAGTTTCCTGAACGCCGTTAAGCGTCCAGTCGTTCATCTTTTGCCAAAGCGCGCGGACGTCCTTGTCTCCGGCCTCCCACTGAACGAGCATTTCCTCCGCCTTTTGCGCGGCTTCGGGATGCGCGGTCTCAGGCTTGTCCTTCTCGCCCTTTAGGTACTTGTCAAATTCCACGTAGCAGTTTCCGACAAAGTGGTCGCCCTTGATTCCCAAAGATTCGGGCGTGTCGCCTTTTTCTTGGTGGAAGAGTTGGTAGGCCAGCATGCTCTTGCAAATGTGGACGCCGCGGTTGTTGATGATGTTGACTTTGTAAACGTCGGCTCCAGCCTTCTTCAAAATGCGGCTAACGCTTTCGCCAAGCGCGTCGTTCCTGACATGTCCAAGGTGCAGGGGCTTGTTTGTGTTGGGGGAAGAAAATTCCACCATGACGCGCCGGCCTTCCATCGGCTTTTTATTGTCGGAGCCAATCGAACCGTAATCGTTTTTTTGCTCGGCGATTTTTTTTAGGATTGAATAAGTTTCGTTCCCCTTGTTGAGCTTAAAGTTGATGTAAGGGCCAAGGTTCAAGATTTCGCCAAGGTCGGAAACTTTTACGCCGCCGATTTCCCCCGCGCCTTTAAGGATTTGAGCGACGCCGGCCGAAATTTGCGGCGGGCCCATGCGGAAGGTTTTTGCGAAGGCGAAAAGCGGAATGCCAACGTCGCCCATTTTGGGGTCCGGCGGGTTTTCCAAGGTCAAAGAGGCCGCTTCCACGTCGGGAGCGTCGATATTTTTTTCTTGCTTAAACTGATTGAGCGCCGCGCAAACAGCCGCGCGGATTTGTTCTTTAATGTCTGCCATAATGTTCTATTATAGCGCAAACGGCGGCCCTTGTTCAATAAAGCGAACTGTCATTCTCGCGCTTGACGCGGGAATCTTTTATACAAAAGATTGCCGGATCAAGTCCGGCAATGACACTGTTCTTGTCGGCCTATGCGTAACTATTGGACAAAAACGCGGTTCTATGTTAGGATTATATATAGAAAGGAGCGCGTATGAAAGCGAAAATTTTATTGTTGGCGGCGGCCTTGGCCCTATGCTCTGGCCTAGCCTTTGGAATGGCAAAGAACGGAAAGAAGACGCAGGTTGAAGGCGTTTTGGAAATTTACGGAAACGCGCCCTTTCCGAGGACTGGACTAAAGACGGAAGACGGAACGCTATACTACTTGGACGCAGAAGCTGACAAAAAGGACGCCCTCGCCGCCTTGCACGGAAACAAAGTCATGATCGAAGGAATTCTTTCCGATGAAAGGGCGCCTGTGGAAATGCCCGGCGCGACGGTTCTAAAAGTGAAGAACTGGAAAAAGCTTTAGCTTTTATAAGGAGAAAAAACATGATTTTTAAGACAAGAAAATTAATCGCGCCGCTTTTCGCTCTTTTGCTGGCGGGATATTTGGCAGGCTGCGACATTGGCTCTGGTTCTGACCCCACTCCTATCACTCCAGGACAAAATCCCGACCACTCGACAAGCGTAATGACGCAAAAGCAAGACGCGGACGCGTCTGACGGCGCGATAACGGTTTTGCCGACAACAAAAACGCTGGTTTTAAAAGGCGGGGCCGGAAAGACAATTTACATGGCCCGCTCGAACATTTCAAACACGGCCATGAACAGCCTATACTCGCGCTTGGCAAGAATAACTTCCGGCGGCGTCTCCGCAAGCGCGGAAAAGAGCGCTCTCTCCTTCCAAGAGGAAGAAAAGAAAATCCAAGCCGCCATCATCTCGGGCTTTGAGACCGACCTGGAGAACGCCCCCCACGCAAAGATTTGGAAGCTTTCGATGGACAACATAAAGAAAGCGAAGGCTCAAGGACTGATTTCAAAAAGCCTCGACCCGGGCTCGCAAAGCGCAGTCAAAAACTACGCCCCCGACGACACGGAAACTTTTTGGGCGCTCAATCCAAAGACACTGGAAACTTTTGACAAAAGGACATTCAAGCTGCTTGTATCGGAAGCCAACTACAACGTTTGGGTTGACGTCGATGACAAATACTACAAGCAGGGCACAGCTGCCTTTGAGACAGCCGCCCAAAACCTTGGAACAAATTTCATAAACGGCTACGGCCTTACAAGCCACCTTTACGGCCAGCCTTCCGACAAAATATACAACGCGGACGACAGCGTGTACGACCCCATGTCCACGGCCTCAAAAACCGGAGAAAAAATAAACATAATGCTTTACGACATGCTGACCGACGGCAAAGTGTACGGCTTTGTCTATCACGGAGACATAAGGCATAATACGACTGGAAGCAACGAGGGCCGCTTTGTGTACATGGACAGCCAAACAACCTTAAAAACCCCCTTGGAAGCCTACTCCACCGCCCAGCACGAATTCTCGCATACAATCTCATACAACCAAAAGACGATGATTAACAAAAAGGGATGGACTTACTGGTACGGAGAGCTTTTGGCAATGATGTGCGAGGACATGATGCAAGCCTACTTTGGCATAAACGACAGCGACGTTAACGACAAGCTGGGCAACACGCCAAAGGCGCGCCTTCCCACCGCCAACTACAACCACGAATGGGGCAACGGACTTACAGGCCAAGAGTCGGCGACATACGCCGCGACATTTCATCTTGGCGCCTGGCTGGTAAGGAAATTCGGCGGTCCCAAGTTCATAAAGGAAATCGCGACCAACGCCTATGTTGACTTTGACTCCATTTTGGCCGCCGTAAAGGCCGCAAGCGGAAACGACTACACAATAGCCTCGCTCTTGCAGGAAAAGGCCGGAGACATTATGGTAAGCCAAAACAACGCGGGCTTTAACCAAGACGGCGCGAAATACCCAGGAAACGCCGCCTACACTTGCGCCTACACCGACGCGGGCGGAGAACACACCTACCTCTACCCTGTCACAGCCATAAACTTGTGGGAACCTTTTTACGGCTGGTGCGACTTGAGCAAGTATGGCGCCAACATTACAAACCAAAGCATTCCGTTTGACCAGCTGCCAAATGCCAACTTGTACAAAAAGGGTGAATGGAAAGGAAATCCGCCCACAACAGCCTACCTTGGCCCGCTTAAGTTCAAGGGAGGCAAGGTAGCCGCCCAAATAGGCCCCTACGGCAGCATGCTTTTTGAGCTTGGAACGGCCACGTCCAACAGCGTGACAATCGAGTTTAGCGTGCCGACAGGAAGCGCCGGCTTTAGCGACACAATCACGATTTACGCAAAGTAGGCCCCAGGCGCGGTTGACAGGCCAAGCGCGATAAACTGCCCTGGCGCAAAAGAAGACCCGAGCGCGGTTGACAAAGCCGGCGCCCGGGCCTTTTTTTTTTTGTTTTTTTTACGCTTTTTTTGCAACTTTTCGCGCATTTTCGTGTAACCATCCGGCGGCTCGTTTGCTTATATTACAGTTACAGGCAAGCAAAACCAACACAAAGAAAACCTCCAGGGCGGCGGCTGCTTTATCTCCTTTACAGCCGCCGCTTTTATTTTTCCGCCCGTGTCTTTGCAAAAGGCCAAAAAACGCCCCCACTTGACCTAAAAAAAATAATGCGCTAGTATGGTTTAATTTTTTTAGATGAAAGACACGACGCATAAGGAGGAAATTTATGGCGTATTTTTTTGAGGAACCGTCCCACACATTCGACGAGTATCTATTGATTCCGGGCTACACTTCGGCGGACTGCATTCCTGCAAACGTTTCGCTTAGAACTCCGATTGTTCGCTACAACAAAAAGGCGGGCGAAAAATCCGCGCTCTACATGAACATTCCGATGGTCAGCGCGGTAATGCAGTCGGTTTCAAACGACAAAATGGCCATCGCTCTTGCCAAGGAAGGCGGAATCAGTTTTATCTACGGCTCGCAGACAATCGCCGACCAGGCCGCGATGATCGCCCACGTAAAAATGTACAAGGCCGGCTTTGTTTCTTCCGACACCAACATCCGCCCCGATCAGACCTTGCAAGAGCTTTGCGACAAAATTGAGCAGACGGGACACTCCACCGTTGCCGTAACAGAAAACGGCGAGCACAACGGCAAGTTGATGGGAATCATCACCGAGCGCGACTTTAGAATGAGCCGCTGCAATCCAAGCGCCCCTGTAAGCAAGTACATGACTCCCCTAAAGGACTTGGTCACCGGCCAGAGCGACATCACGCTTGACGAAGCCAACGACCTTATTTGGGAACGCAAAATCAACCAGCTTCCAATCGTCGACAAAAACGGCAACTTGCAATACTTGGTTTTCCGCAAGGACTACGCAAGCCACGAAGAGCACCCGCTGGAACTTTTGGACGACAAAAAGCGCTACATCGTCGGAGCGGGAATCAACACGCGCGACTACATGGAACGCGTTCCGCTTTTGCTAAAAGCCGGAGCCGACGTTTTGTGCTTGGACTCCTCCGAAGGCTTTACCGAATGGCAGCGCCGCGCACTTAAGGACATCCACGAAAACTTCGGCAAGGACGTAAAGGTCGGAGCCGGAAACGTTGTCGACGCCGAAGGCTTTAGGTTTTTGGCCGAAGCGGGCGCGGACTTTGTAAAAATCGGAATCGGAGGCGGCTCCATCTGCATCACCCGCGAGCAAAAAGGCATCGGCCGCGGCCAAGCCACCGCGACAATCGAAGTCGCAAAGGCGCGCGACCAATACTACAAAGAAACCGGAATCTACGTTCCGATTTGCTCTGACGGCGGAATCGTTCACGACAACCACATAACCTTGGCCCTTGCAATGGGAGCCGACTTTGTAATGCTTGGCCGCTACTTCGCCCGCTTTGACGAGTCACCGACCAACAAGCTTATCGTAAACGGAAACTACGTAAAGGAATACTGGGGCGAAGGAAGCAACCGCGCCCGCAACTGGCAGCGCTACGATTTGGGCGGCGCCAAAAAGATGGCCTTTGAGGAAGGCGTCGACTCATACGTTCCCTACGCAGGAAGCCTGCACGACAACGTTCAAATCACGACAAGCAAAATCATCCACACAATGTGCAACTGCGGAGCGGTTTCAATCCCTGAGCTGCAAGAAAAAGCCAAGCTCACCTTGGTAAGCCCGGCCAGCCTCCGCGAAGGCGGCGCCCACGACGTTGTTGTAAGAAATACTTCAATACGAGCTCAGTGATTTTAGATAGACAAAAAAAAAGCCGCCTTTCGGCGGCTTTTTTTTATTGCTTAGTAGCCCATCTCCGAATTGGGAGCGGGCATCGCGGGCTTGGGCTCGGGAATGTCCGTAATGGCGCATTCCGTTGTGAGCATAGTGCCCGCGATGCTGGCGGCGTTCTTAAGGGCGCTGCAAGTAACCTTGGCCGGATCGATGATTCCGGCTTCGATCATGTTGACCCATTCGCCTGTGTAGGCGTTGTAGCCAACGCCCTTCTTTTCGCTCTTGGCGCGGGCGGCGACAACCGCTCCGTCAACGCCGGCGTTGTCGGCAATCTGGCGGATCGGCTCTTCAAGAGCGCGGCGAACGATTTTGTATCCAACCTTTTCGTCCTCAGACAAGTCGGCGGGAATTGTTTCCAAAGCCTTTGACGCTTCGATGAGCGCGAGACCGCCTCCGGCTACGACGCCTTCTTCCAAAGCGGCGCGAGTGGCGGCGATTGTGTCCTCAACGCGGAACTTCTTTTCCTTCATCTCAGTTTCGGTTGTGGCTCCGACATTGATAACGGCGACTCCGCCGGCAAGCTTTGCCAAGCGCTTCTGGAGCTGCTCTTTGTCGTATGTAGAAGTAGACTTTTCAATCTGGCTCTTAATCTCGGCGACGCGCTCGCTGATGGCTTTCTTTGCGCCCGCGCCTCCAACGATTGTGGTGTTGTCTTTGTCAATCTTGACAGACTTGGCCTTTCCGAGCATTGAAATGTCGGCGTTCTCAAGCTTGATTCCAACTTCCTCAGAAACAACCTGGCCGCCAGTCAAAATGGCGATGTCCTGCAACATGTCCTTGCGGCGGTCGCCAAAGCCAGGAGCCTTTACGGCGCAAACTTTGATTGTTCCGCGAATCGTGTTCAAGACCAAAGTTGTCAAAGCCTCTCCGTCAACGTCTTCGGCGATGATGACAAGCGAGCGGCCTTCGTTGGCGACCTTCTCCAAAATCGGGAGCAAGTCTTTCATTGTTGAAATCTTTTTGTCGTGAATCAAAATGTAGGGATCTTCAAAATCGGCTTCCATTCTGTCGCGGTCGTTGATAAAGTAAGACGAAATGTATCCGCGGTCGAACTGCATTCCTTCAACAGTGTCGACAGTCGTGTCCATGTTCTTTGACTCTTCGACTGTGATGACGCCGTCCTTTCCAACCTTCTCAATCGCGTCGGCGAGCATCTTTCCGATTTCCTCGTCGTTGTTGGCAGAAATTGTGGCGATGTGGGTGATGTCGTCAGCGCCCTTTACCGGCTTTGAATTCTTTTTGATTTCGGCGATTGTCGTAGCGACGGCCTTGTCCATTCCGCGCTTTACGGCGATCGGAGTCATTCCGGCGGCAACCGACTTGAGTCCTTCGCGAACCAAGGCGTAGGCCAAAACCGTGGCGGTTGTCGTTCCGTCACCGGCGTCGTCGTTTGTCTTTGAAGCGACTTCGCGAACGAACTGGGCTCCCATGTTTTCGTAGGGGTCCTTAAGCTCCACTTCTTTTGCGACGCTTACGCCGTCCTTTGTGATTGTGGGCGAACCGTATTTCTTGTCAAGCATGACCATGCGGCCGCAAGGTCCGAGAGTCACTTTTACCGCTTTTGCGATTTGCTCCGCTCCAGAAAGCAACTTTCTGCGCGCGTCTTCGTTAAACAACAACTGTTTTGCCATTACTTTACTCCTATAAATTCCTATACGAAATTTCCGTAGAAATTTTGTTGGAAGATTTTCTTTTTACACCTTTAAATTTAATAAAAAATAAGCGATTCGACAAGGGGAATTTTGAAGAAATTTTTGGACGTGTCCCTGCGCGCCAAAGCCGCTCCGGGCCGGGCTTTTCGGCGTTCCGCTGTCGCTTCAGCCGCTCCCTTCGGTTCGCGTCCGGCTGCGCCGCGCCTACAAGCCCTCACGCGGCAAACCTAGCATTTTTTTTACATTTCCTTTATCATTTGATAAAATGGAACTTCAAACCACGACAGTACAAACAAAATCCGCCCAATGCGAATGCGCCGTTTTTGGGCGCGGCACAAAGCCGCTGGTCATTTTGCCCGGCATCTTTACAAAAAGCCTGATGCCATTCGCGCAAGGCGTCGCCGACCGCTACCAAAAATTTTTGGCCGGCTACAAAGTCTATTTGCTGGACCGCCCGTTAAATCCGCCGGAGACTTGCGACGCGGCCTTTTTGGCAAAAGCGGCGGCCGAATCATTGGACGCGCTTGGCGTTAAAGGCGCCTGTGTAGTCGGCATTTCCGCCGGAGGAATAGCGGCCCAGGCGCTAGCTAAAAGCCGCCCCGACTTGGCCGCAAAGCTTTTTTTGGGCTCGACATGCGCAAAAATGACGGACACCGCCGCCGCGATCATAGAAGGCTGGGCGCGCTTGGCGGAAGAAGAAAAGCTTTCAGAGCTTAACCAAGCCTTCGCCCAAGCGGTCTACACACCCAGCTTTTACGAGCGCTACAAGGACGCGATTTTGTCCTCCCTGGACGGAGCGACAAGCGCAGACCTAAAGCGCTTTTGCGGCCTGGCGCGCGCGACCTTGGACTTTGACGCGACCGACATTCTTCCAAAAATAAAATGCCCGGTTCTTGCCGTAGGCGCGGGCCTTGACAAAATCTTCGGCGCGGACGCGGCTCCACAAATCGCGCGCCTTGCCGGAACTTCCGCCCGTTCCTACATATACCAAAACTACGGCCACGCGGTCTACGACGAAGCCCCCGACTACGTGGACCGGATTTACGAGTTTTTTGAAGGTTAAGGCCTCGACGGAATAATTTTGCTAAAAGAATTTCAAAAGCTGAATATACTTTGTTTTTTCGGTCTCTGAAAAGCGCTCGCCGTAGACGCGAAAATTATTGTTTTCATTTTGGTAGAAATTCAACAATTGCTTTTTATCTTCGCATTCAAGAAACACAATACCGCCGCCAACTTGCTTTTGAACAGATTCAAGAATTTCAAAACAAAAATCCATCATCTTGTTTCCAGAGATATTGCGTTTTCCGTCATATGCAGAATTCTTGCCAAACTGAGCGATTAAAAAAGCTGAGATATTGTATGAATTTGTATCTTCGTCAAGAACTGCGTAACGGGAAAGAGCCTTCATCGCTGATTTGCTCAAACCAGAAGCGGAAACATTCGCAGGCTTATGGGTCAAAGTAAAATACGCGGCAATCTGTCCGCTGTCATCCAGAACTAGATGCGTAACAGAAATCTTCCTTTTTGAAAAATCAATCGCATTATTTTTTAGAAAGTTTTCTATTTCCGAATTTTGGGAACATTTAAAATCTGAAAGAGCAATGCGGACTTCTTTTTCGCCGACAGAATAAATCAAGTCGCTAATATTTACGACATTAAAATTCATTTATGCTCTTTTCTTTTAGCCCAGAGAGATTTTATTTCGTCAGGAAGTGAGACAAAGGCGTTTTTTCTGCCAGCGCTTTTTCTGGAATTTTCTTTTGCAGAAATATCCAAAGCCCTTGCAAAATCTTCCGCTTTTTTTGAGTCAATTATATTAAAATTCGCAAAAATGCTTGAAGTTGCCATAGACGCGCCTCCTTTTTCCTAGTATATAATTCAAATTTACGAACATTTGTCAAAAAAGTCAAGGGAAAATGTGTTAAATACCGCAAATACATATTTTTTTTACTGACAATTACAGCGATATCTTTAGATATATCATATTTTTTTCATAAAAATTGTATATTTATGAAGCACAAAACTATTCGATCCAGCCTCGTTTTCTACATTCTCGCGCGTTCCGATATTTGATTTTTGAAACAAGAACAAGTACCTTAATTCCATCAGCATCGTGGAAAGGTAAAAGTTCTTTTTTATATTGTATTTTTGTCTGAATGCATTTTCTCGTCTTTTCTTTTCTTCTTTATCAGAAATTCCATAAAATACTATCATTGTTTTACACCTCCCGTTATTTATTTTGCCATTTTCTCATACATTTTGAACAATTCACTGACAATTTCGCTTTCCGTCATGCTTGGCTTGAAGCCGTAGGCGGCCATTACAGCCTTGTCGTTCTCTCGGTGGGCTTTGCGGAGTTCGGGCGGCATTCCAAGCTCATCGTACAAATCGGCAAGGCTTGCGTCTGGGAACAATGCTCGTGCAGCGAGGATTGCCTGTGCGGTCTTTTCGATTTTTGCTTTCTGCTCGTTTGTGGGATTACACCACGGGAAGTTGTTGTAGACAATTGTATTTGAGTAACTGTATCGCATTTCAAGACGACCACAAACTGCACGCATCCATGCCATGTGAATATTGCTTGTGAGGACTCCGAAATGATAAAGGCTTGCGTTTGGCATTTGAAATAATTTATCACCTGCAAGAATTTCAGCGGTGAGGTAATCCATTGGAATATAACGCCGTTGCTCTGATGAGACTTTTGGAATTGCGATATAATCACTTTCACAAGGACGCATTTCACCAAAAATGGTTGGAGTTTCGGCACTTTGAACGGTTGCGGCTTTTGAACTTTTGAGTCGGAAATTTCGCACGGCTTCAATCCGATTCATCAAAATCGGACACTTTCTGAATTCTGAAGGATTTGCCCCAACAAGCCAGAAGCAGAAACGTGGTTTTCGGTCAATGAAATCTTTTCCCATCATAAACGGTCGCAGGAATTTTTCGCCTTGAGGTTCTTTTTTGATATATTCTTCTTTCTCTTCAATTGTTAAAATAAAGTTTCCGTCATCAATCGGACTGCTTCCTCGAATCATCGGCGGAACATCGCATAAGGGCTTTGAATTTTTGTCGATAAAAATAGTCGGAGCATCTAAAAGATAACCATTTATGTTAGTCACAATCTGGCTGTTTCCGTTCTCGTCAAAAATTATTTTCTGTTTTTGATTCGAGTCTTTGTTTGAAAAGCCTACAATAACACAATGAACATGAGCTTTTTCTGTCGATTCTGAATCCCAACGGAAAGTTCGCCATGCGAAATCAAGCTGAACCTCATGTTGTTCAAAAAGAGGCTTCCACAAAACAGCAACCTGTTCGCCTTGTGTTATGCTGTTTGTTGAAACAAGCGCTGCTTTTGTGTTTGTTCCTTTTATCAATAATGCCGCTTTGAAATACCAACCTGCAACATAATCAATGTTATTGGCAACATCTTTTGAAATCTGGTGTAAATCTTCCTTCTGTTCCTTTGACTGATAAGCATATCCCACAAACGGCGGATTGCCCATGATGTAGTCGTACTCGTGTTTTGTTCCGTCGGTCTCTGTGGTGAATCCGCTGAAAAGTCCGTCTTTTGGCATGGGATTTTCTTCAAGCGGCTTGAGAGTGCTCCAGTCCATGCGAAGGGCGTTGCCTTCCACGATAAAGGCGTTCGTCGTGAGCGGCAAAAAGTCAATGTTCTGTGAAAGAATTGCTTCTGTCTCCGCAATCATCTGGCTTTCCGCAATCCAAAGAGCGGTTTTTGCGACGGTAACGGCAAAGTCATTGATTTCGATTCCGTAGAATTGGTTGATATGGACTTTTATAAATTCGTCAAAGCCAAGAACTGTTTCACCCTTGTTCATGACAGAAATCACTTTGTTTTCAAGCCGTCTAAGAGAGAGGTATGTTTCTGTCAAAAAATTTCCCGAACCGCACGCTGGATCGAGAAATTTGAGGGAGCCGAGTTTTTTCTGGAAAGCTAAAAGATTTTCATCGCGAACTTTCGCCGACGTCGTTTTGCAAATCGCGTCAAACTCTGCGTTCAAGTCGTCCAAGAAAAGCGGGTCAATCACTTTGTGAATGTTCTGTATCGAAGTGTAATGCATTCCTCCCTTGCGCCGTGTTTCTGGATTCAAAGTGCTTTCAAAAACCGCGCCAAAAATCGTTGGCGAAATTTCCGCCCAGTCAAAGACAGCGCAATCATTCACAATTACATCGACAATCTCTTGCGTAAAGTTTGGAATCTCAATATTTTCATCTTTGAACAAGCCGCCGTTGACATACGGAAACGGCTTTAGAGTTTCGTCATATTCATCACGGTCGGCAATGTTTGTGTCCAAAGCCTTAAAAAGCTCAATCAAGCCTTTGCGGACATTCGGAAGATTGAAGCCTCTGATGTAATCCTCAAATGCGGTTCTTGTTTCAAAAAGCCCCGCGTCTTCGGCGTAAAGGCAAAAGACTATGCGAACGCAAAGGATGTTAAGCGAACGGAGAGATATTTCGTCTTGATTTTTATATTGCGGCAAAAGAGCCTTGTAAAGTTTATCAACGAGTTTTCCGGCTTCAATGGAAATTTCTTCTTCGCGGCGAATGTTCTCGTTCTTTTGGTCAACAAGGAACTGCAAGCGGTAAAATTCTTTTGGCAAATCCTTTAAGAAAATTTGCTCCGGCTGGCTTTGGGGATTTTCCAAATCGTAAACTAAAAATTCGGCAAAGTTGCAAACTACAATCCATCTTGGCCGAATCGAGTTCGGCAATTCGTCGGCGTATCTTTTGGCTTGCTCAAATGGCGTCAAAACCGTTCCATCGCTCTGCTCGTAAGCTTTATGCAAATCGATTTTTATTCCCTTTTGCTCAATCAAAACTTTTGTGTCAGCAATGTAAGCGTCTATGTAGCTTGTATGCGTCAGCTGAACGCGTTTTTCAAATTCAATGTATTTTGCCGGGCTTGTAACGCCGAAAACGTCTCCCAAAAGGCCTATCCAAAATCTTTGGGACTCTTGCTTTTCGTCGCCCTTATCTTTCCAAAACGCTGAAAATTCTTTTACCGCTTTTTGTTGCTCGACTTGGTTCATGCATTTATAATAGCATAATTCACTATTTTTTTATAGAGTCTCCACAATCTTTTTTTAGAATTGTGTTATTGCCAGTCGCGCTCGCGAGAGCGCAGTAAATATTTCCATTAGCAAAAGCGCGTTTCGCTTGTTTTTTTGCCCAAAAAGCGCTACAATAGAAAGCAAGTGGGGGAAAATGGAAATCGTAATTTACACTGACGGCGGATGCTCAGGAAACCCAGGCCCGGGCGGCTGGGGCTGCGTGATACTCGCAAACGGAAGCGAAACAAAACTTTCCGGCGGCGAACACGAAACTACCAACAACCGCATGGAACTTACCGCCGCAATCCAAGCGCTAAAATTTTGCTCAACAAACTACTCCGCCTCCGACGACATCAGCGTCTTTAGCGACAGCCAATACGTAAAGAACGGAATCACAAGCTGGATAAAATCTTGGAAAGTCAAAGGCTGGAAAAACGCGGCCAAAGAGCCGGTCAAAAACCAAGACTTGTGGAAAGAGCTTGACGCGCTTGCGTCAACGTTCCCCAATTTAAAATGGAGCTGGGTCAAAGGCCACGCCGGAATCAAGTACAACGAAGTTTGCGACTCACTCTGCGGAATTGAAATTGAAAAGCACAGATAAATTTTTCGCGGCAATTTTTGTTTTCTCAAGCGTCCTCTTTTCTTGCGCGCTGCTCTCTTGCGGGAACGGCTCAAAAAACTCCGACGCGTTGGAACCGATTTCGATCGAAGCAAAAAGCGCAAGCCACAAATGGTTCGCGCTCAACAAGGACGGCTACGAACAAGTCGACGCTCCCCAGCGCGCAGCGGCCGCCTTGCAAAAGCCTTGGACAGAAGCCATGCGCATTTCTTGCATGGGCCAGTCAAACGAAAAAACGCCGCTTGACATAAGCCAGGGCGGAGAGCCAAAAATCTACGCGCTTACAAACAGGCTTGGCATAATCGTAATGTCGCAAAGCGGCGTGAAAGTTTTTAAAGACCCGCAATTTTTTTCGGAGCGCACGGCCGACAAATTGGTCTTCATGAACGGCGAGCCGATTTATTCTGTTTACAGGAACAGTTACTTTAACGAAAAAATTTCTTCAAGCCAGCCCTTCCGCCCCTTCTTGATACAGTTCACCGCGGACTCCGGAGTTTACTTTCCGATTTTGACATACGAAAACTTGTCGCTTCCGACAAACTCCGAAGTCAACGATTTTTGCTGGGACGGAACGCAATGGTTTTGCTCGATTAAAAATTACACCGAAAGCGAAACGCATTTCTCTTACCTAAAGTTCAGGCCGGAGACCGCGCTCCTTTCAATCTCGCCCGAAAAAAATCTTATCGCAATACAAAAATCATCGGAAGACGAATTTCGCCGCGTCCGCTCGCCAAAAGATTTTTCGGCCGCTCCAAAGCGCGTCCAGTCTTTGTTAAAGGGCCTTCCAACCGACTTTGACTTTTACGCGGAGTGCAAGGATTCAGGCGGAGCGACAGCAAGGCAGTTCATCCATTCAGAAATAAAAAATCCAAACAGCATCGCGCGCGCGGTAGTTCAAATTAGCGGAACATGGATCGCGGCCCTCTTTGAAGACGGAACCCTTTACTTGAACGGAGCCCTTTACGCAAACAAGATTTTGAACAACTCAAAAAATTTGGCCATCCGCTTGCCAAAACTCCCCGAGGGCTACAAGTACACAGACTTTGGAATTTCGGGAACGACCCTCTTTGCCGCGTGGGAACAAACGGACTTTTACAAAACCGGCCGCTCAGGCTTTTTATCGGTTCAACTAAAAAAGATTTTATACAAGGACGCAGAATGAAAAAAGTAATTTTAATCGCCGCCCTCGCGGCCTTTTTTGCAGCGCCAATATTTTGCCAAGACCAAGACCCGGGCAGCGCTCAACAAGAAGACCAAAACATTTCGCAAGCCCAAGAAAACGGCGCGGCAAAAAAATGGTACAACCTTTTTGGCGGCTCATTCGTTCCCCCAAAAAACGGAAAAGAATTTTGGCGGCAAGTCTCTCCTTTTGTAAACCTCGGATGCGCGATCACAATCAACACCGAAAGCACATTGAAGAGCGCGCCAAGCCCCACCGCCTTCACGCTTGCCTTTGGAGGCATTTGGCCCAACAAAGCCTTCATCTCCTTCCAACCGCGCCTTTCTTTGTGGACCAGCTACTACTTGTGGGACGGCAAAAACGCGCTGCCCGCCGAGATCGAAAACCGCACGGCCTTTGTATTGAACTTTATGCTTGACCTTCCGGCCGTGGCAACCTTTAGGTTCAAAAAATGCCAAGCCGAGGCGGGATTGGGACTGGGATTTTTGGCGCGCGCGGCGCTCTTGGCCAACGGAGTTTCTGAAGGAGATTCAGGAACGACAGGAAGCGCTGGCGGCGACAAGGACGAAATTCAAAAATGGTTTTGGTCCAGCGCCCGCTTTTTGTACGTAGAATTTATTGGCGGCTGGGAATGGAACTTTACCGAAAGAATCGCCGCTGGCTTTGACATTCGCTACTATCTTCCGATAGGCTCTCTTACAAGCGGCCGCGGCCTTGACGCAAGCATCATCGCCCTCTCCGCAAAATTGATATTTTAAAAAAAAAGATTCCCACGTCTAGGCGCGGGAAAGACAGCGCTATGTCATTGCCGGGCTCGATTGCCAGCGCTCGCGAGAGCGCAGTTGAATAAACTTCAACTAGCAAAATGGAGCGGAGCGACATACCCGGCAATCTTTTTTTATACCGCCAATTAGATTCCGTTGAAGTGCGTCGCGACTTTTTCTTGAACGTACTTTACGAAATCTTCAATCTTCATCGTCTGCTGCTGGAGGCCGCTCGACTGTCTAAAGCGGACAGCGACCGTTCCCTCAGCCTGCTCGCGCTCGCCGACGACCAAGATGTAAGGAGTCTTGTGCTCCTTTGTGATCATCTTGATTTTGGCCTTCATATTTTCTTCAGACAAGTAAGCCTCGCTTCGAATGTCCGCGGCCAAAAGGGCCTCGTTGACTTTCTTTGCGTACTCGTCAAAAGAGTTGGAAATCGGAACAACGGCAACCTGCTCAAAGGCAAGCCAAGCCGGGAAGTTTCCGGCAAAGTTTTCGATCAAGATTCCAAGGAAGCGCTCAAACGAACCGAGCACGGCGCGGTGCAACATTACCGGGTGGTGCTTTTGGTTGTCGGCTCCGATGTAAGTCGCGTCAAGGCGTTCGGCGCTGGGAAGCTGGTAGTCAACCTGAATCGTTCCGCACTGCCATTCGCGGCCAAGAGTGTCGTAAAGCTTGAACTCAAGTTTGGGTCCGTAGAAGGCTCCTTCCTTGGGCTGGATTTCGTATTCAAGGCCGGCTTCGTGGCAAGCGTCGGCAAGCGCTTTTTCGGCGCGCTGCCAAGTGGCTTCGTCGCCGACGTGGTCGTCGGGCATTGTAGAAAATTTCACGACCAAGTCGTCAAATCCAAAGTCGTGATAAACGTTCCTAAGCAATTTGCAGAACTTGGCTACTTCGCTGCCAATCTGTTCCTCTGTGCACAAAATGTGGGCGTCGTCCTGAACAAAACCGCGAACGCGCATAACGCCGTGCAAAGTTCCGCTGGGTTCGTTGCGAACGTCGTGGCCAAACTCGGCCAAGCGAAGGGGCAAGTCCTTGTAGCTGCGCTGGCGGCTTTTGAAAATCTCAAGCGCGCCGGGACAGTTCATCGGCTTGATGGCAAACAAGCGCTTTTCGCTTTCGGTGATGAACATATTTTTTTGGTAGTGGCCCCAGTGGCCGCTTCGCTCCCAAAGCGTGCGAGGCATAATCGCAGGAGTGTTGACTTCTTGGTAGCCGTCGCGGCGGACCATCTTTCGCATGTAGTCCTGCATGACAGTGTAGATTGTCCATCCGTTGGGGTGCCAGAAAATTTGGCCCGGGTCTTCGGGATCAAGGTGGAACAAGTCCATCTCAACTCCAAGGCGGCGGTGGTCGCGCTTTTCGGCCTCTTCCAACATTTTAAGGTAGTCCTTCAAATCGTTGGGCTTTTCAAAAGCGACGGCGTAAACGCGAGTCAACATCGGGCGGTCGCTGTCGCCGCGCCAATAGGCTCCGGCAAGTTTTGTAAGCTTGAAAGCTTGCGCGTTGATTTCTTTTGTGTTTGAAACGTGGGGGCCGCGGCAAAGGTCGGTAAAGTCGTCCTGGGTGTAGATGGAAATTGTCGCGTCGGCCGGAAGGTCGTTGATAAGTTCCGTCTTAAACTGGTGGCCTTCAAAAAGTTTCAAGGCTTCGGAACGGCTGACTTCCTTTCTGACAAAGTCAAAGTTTCCGGCCAAGATTTTTCGCATTTCTTTTTCGACGGCAGGTAAATCTTCCTCTGTGATTTTCTTTTCCTTAAAGTCGATGTCGTAGTAAAAGCCGTTATCAATCGCGGGTCCGATCGCAAATTCCGCTCCGGGGAAAAGATGCGAAATCGCCTCCGCCATAACATGCGCCAAAGAATGGCGTACCGTCTGCAAATGTTCGTCTGCTGCCATATAATTCACCTTGTAAATTTTTTATTAGAGGGAACCGGGGCATTCGTTTTCCGCGTTGCGGGCGCCGCACCAAGTTCCTTTTTTGAGCGCGGCTTGAACGTCGCCGCTCTTTAAATATTCGTGCAAGAAACCGGCCGCGAAAGCGTCTCCGCAAGCGGTCGTGTTCACGATTTTCAAATTCTTTTCGGTGTCAGCCTCAAAGATTTTTCCCTTTTGAGCGGCGTAAGTGGCCTTGTCGCCGCGGGTCACGATAAAGATCGTGTTGTGCTTTTTGCTGGCTGTCGTGAGGGCGGACTTCAAGCCCGCCACGCCACTTTTTCCTCCGAAGGTTGAAAAGAATTCTTCTTCGTTTATTTTTACGATTGTGGGTTCGCAAACCTTGAGCGTTCGCTTGAGGTCGTCTCCCCAAAAGTCTACCAATGTGATTTTTCCCGCGTCGCAGGCGGCCTTGCAAATGCTTGAAGAAAGGTCGTCGGGCCAAATCGCGGGGCGGCTTCCGGCAAGCAAAAGCGCGTCGCTGTCGCTGAGGCTTTCGCTGACCGCGTCCATCAATTCGTCAACTTTGTTCTGAGGCATTTTTTCGACCGCAGGCTCGCCTACTACCAATTCTGTCGTGGTCTTTGCGGTCTTGTCCAAAACGGTCCAACATTCGCGCGTGTTTCCGGGAATCGTCACAGGGCTAAGAAGAAGGGAATCCTTTTCGGCAAACTCGGTAAAGCGCTTTTGGTTCTCTTCGCCAAGCGGACAAACAACGCGGACAGATCCGGCCTCGAGCTGGTTCAAAACACGGGCGGCGTTGACAGCCTTTCCCGAAGCCCAAACTCCGTATTTTTCGGAACGATTAACCTTGTTGACCAAAAAAGTCTTGAACGAAACAGTCCTCTGAATCGTCGGACTCAAACAAACAGACGTAATTTTCACAATTTTTCATTATAGCGAATTGGCGGATTTGTGGCAAGATAAGGGGGGAACGGATATAATCCTACCCCAACACGCACCTAACCCTGTGCCCCTCGGCCACATCCCGTAACGGCGGAAGCGCGCTAAGACATTCGGGCTTGGCGTGGGGACAGCGGTGGGCAAAGGGGCAGCCGTTTTCTTTGGAAAGAACGCTGGTCACTTCCACGCTGGAGGCTTGGGCCTTGCCTTGCGCGCCGTCAAACAAAAGCTTTGTGTAGGGATGGCGGGCGTTTTGGAACAAGGTGGCGGCGGGAGCTTCTTCTACAATCGCGCCGCGATACATTACCGCGATGCGGTCGCAGAACCAGCCCGCAACTTTTAGGTCGTGCGTGATAAAGACAAACGAAAGGTTCTTTTTTGCGCGCAGGTCTTGAAGCAAGTTCAATATTTGTCCTTGGATCGAAACGTCGAGCGCGCTTACGACTTCGTCGCAAATCAAAAGCTCGGGGTTCATTATCAGGGCGCGGGCGATTGAAACGCGCTGGCGCTGGCCGCCGGAAAATTCCGAGGGCCTCTTGTCCAAGTGGCGTTCAGCAAGGCCTACTTCCAAAAATGTTTTTTCTGCAAGGGCGCGCAATTCTTCTTTGCCGACTTTTTGCGGCGAGTACTTGAAGGCGTCGGTCAAAACGTTAAAGGCGCTCATTCTTGGGTTTAAGGAACGGGCTGGATCCTGAAAAACGTATTTTACTTTGCGCCGGTATTCGTTCAAAGCCTTTCTTTTGTAGTCAAAAATATTTTGCGCGCCCGAGTCTTGGGCTTGTGAGGCCTCTTGGTCTTTAGGATAATACAAGACTCGGCCGCTTGTGGGCTCGTACATTCTGACAAGCATGCGCGCGGTGGTGCTTTTTCCACAACCGGACTCGCCTACGATTCCCAAAGTTTCTCCTCGGCGCAAGTCAAACGAAATGTCGTTTACGGCGTAAACCAACTGGTCTTTTTTTGCAAAGAAGCCCGCCTCCAAGTTGAAGCTCTTGAACAAATTTTCCGCTTTCAAAATCAAGTCGCTCATTGGTCCGCCACCTCTTCTTTCCAGCAAGAAAAATTTTCGGCCTGGCATTCCGCTTTGGCAAAGGAACAGCGGGGCTCAAAGGGGCAGCCGGCGGGCGGATTTTTTGGGTCCACCACCGCTCCCGGAATCGAAAGCAATTTTTGGTCCTTGTATGACGTTCCAAATTTTGGAAGGGCGCCAAGCAAGGCTTTTGTGTAGGGATTTTTTGGATTTTCGTAAAGCTCCCGCGCCTCGCCCGATTCCATAATCATTCCGCCGTACATAACGATGATTCTATCCGAAATCTGCGCCACCAAGTCGATGTTGTGCGAAATAAAAATAATCGACAAGCCCCGCTTCTTTTTTAGGCTCAAAAGCAAGTCGACGATTTGCGCCTGTATCGTAACGTCAAGCGCGGTGGTCGGTTCGTCGGCGATCAAAAGCTCCGCGTTTTGCGCGAGCGCGAGCGCGATTCCAATTCTTTGCAGCTGGCCGCCGGAGAATTGGTGGGGATAATTCTTAAGGCGCTTTTCCGGGTCAGGAAGCCCTACTTCGCCTAAGATTTTTGCCGCGCGCTCGTCGCTTTCTTTTTTAGTGATCTCAGGCTCGTTGTTCCTGTATAATTCAAAGAAAACGCTTCCGATGTTTTGCAAGGGGTCAAAGGAGCGGCCCGGCTCCTGCAAAATAAGCGCGATCTTTTTTCCGCGGTAGGGACGCAATTCTTTTTGGCTTAAGGCCGTAAGTTCCACGCCGTCAAAAAATATTTTTCCAGATACTGTCGCGTTGGAAGGAAGCAAGCCTGGTATCGCGGTTGTGCTAACCGACTTTCCGCTTCCAGACTCGCCGACGATGCCAAGAATTTCTCCGCGCTTAACATAGTAGCTGATTCCCCGAACGGCGCGGGTGACGCTTGCGGCGGAGTCAAGGCTTTCAAAGTTTACGCGAAGGTCTTTAACTTGGAGGAGCGCGTCCGAAGGCGCCCCGAGTCTTTGGCTTGCAAAAGATTCTTGTTGAGCCGCGCTTTTTTGGCTTGCATCCGTTTTCTCGGCGGCGTTTTCGGCCTTGCCATCGTTCCCTGCGTCTTTCAACGCCTTCTTTCGCTTCCATGTGGGGAAAATCGCGTGGTAGGGATCGTAGTAGTCGCGGAGGGCGTCGCCAAAAAAGTTAAAGGCAAGGGTTACCAAAAGCAAAAGCCAAACAGGATTCAAAAGCCAAGGATAGCGGCTAAGGTTGCTCAGCGTAGAAATTTCTCGGTTTATCATCGAGCCCCAGCTTACGGAAGGGTCTGCGATTCCCAAGCCCAAGTAAGAAAGGGTCGTCTCGCTCATGATAAAGCCCGGAATGCTAAGGGCCGCGCTTACAATCAAAAGGCTTGATATTTGCGGAATGATATGTTTAAAAATTATCGCGATCGAAGGAAGGCTTTCCAGCGCGGCGTTTTGGACAAAATCTTCGCGCTTGATAGCGTGGACCATGCCGCGAATCGTTCGGGCGCTGCCTGGCCAGCCGACAAGCGAAAGTATCATCGTTATTATCATATACGATGTTCCGGAGTCCAGCTTTGAGTTTAGGAGGGAACGCAAGAACAATATCAAATAGAGCGAAGGAACCAACATAAAAAACTCTGCGAAGCGCATGATGGCCCAGTCGGTCTTCGCTCCGTAGTAGCCGGCCGCTCCTCCCAAAACAATCGCAAGAAGCATGCTGACCGCCGTCGCGACAAAGCCAATCGTAAGAGAGATGCGGCTTCCGTAAACCATGCGGCTGAACATGTCGCGGCCCAAATTGTCCGCGCCTAGAATGTAAACGGGATAAGCGCCGCCATTTTGGGCTTGCGTTCCATTCCCCGCGATTGCCTCCGTTCCAAACAAATGGCGGTCGCAGGGAATCGCGCCAAACAATTTGTAGGGCGAGCCTTTGACAAAAAGCTTTACCTTGTGTTCCGCTCCTTTTACAAAAGCGTACTTCCAATTTATCATGCTGATGGTCTTGGCTTCTTTCGCGACAAGGCCCTTTTTTGTCAAACGAATGTTCGCCGGATGGAACGTGTTCTCTTCAAAAGTGAGCGTGGCCGGATACGGAGCCACAAACTCCGCGAATATCATCGTCAAATACAAAAGCGCGAGAATGATGATTCCGCCAAAAGCAAGAGGACGTTTTTTTATGTAGTTAAAAAGCGCTTTCATTCTTAGCCCTCCGCTCCGTAGCGAATTCGCGGATCGACCAGCGCAAGCATTATGTCGCTGACCAACATTCCAACCAACACAAGCGCGGAGATGAACATTTCGTCCGCCAAAACCAAATTTATGTCCTGCTGCAAAACCGCGTCATACATCAAGCGGCCGATTCCAGGATAGGCAAAAATAATTTCCAAAACAAGGGAGCCGCTAAAAAGGCCCGCAAGCAAGTTGGCGCTTCCTGTGATGTAAGGGTTCAGCGTGTTGCGGAAGGCGTGGTTAAAGTAAACGCGCTTTTCGCTTATGCCCCGCGCGCGAAGGGCAAAGATGTAAGGAAGGCCCATTTGGTCAAGCATCGTCGCGCGGATCATGCGCAAGGTTCCGCCCGCCCCGCCCAAAAACGCGGCGAGCAAGGGAAGAAAAACATGGCGGCCATAGCTAAAGACAAACTTTGCGGGAGCCGCTTCAAAAGGAAAGTCCGGATAAGCGGTGACAGGAAAAAGATTTGTCACGCTGGCAAAAAGCTGCAGCAAAATCAAAAGAAGCATTCCGGGAAAGGCGTTGAAAAAGAGCGCCAAGAAAGTCACGCCGACGTCCAGGCGGCTTCCGGCCTTGCTTGAAAAATAAACGCCAAGAATAAAGCTGGCGGTCGTTATCAGAACAAGCGAAATTAAATTTAACAAAAGGGAATTCCACAAGCGGGAACGAATCAAAAAGCCGACAGGCGCTCGGGAGATTAGGCTCACTCCCAAATCGTGGTGGACAAAAACGCGCTTGAGCCACTTTGCGTACTGAACATAAAAGGGTTGGTCGATTCCAAGCTCGGCCCGCAAGGCGGCCATTTGGTCTTCTTGAAATTTATTGTCGCTTGCGGCGACGTTCTTCGCGCCGCCCTCGCCTTGCGCGCCGGCCATAATTTGCTGGGTCATCATTTGGTCGACGATGTCGCCGGGAGCCAATTCCATCAAGCCGAACATGGCAAGGCCAAGCAAAAAGAGCAAGGCCAGCATCGTCACAAAACGTCGCGCGATAAACGAAAGCAAACTCATTATCTGCCCTTGTAGCGGACGGCCAACATCGTAAGGTCGTCAAACTGCGGCGCCGCGCCGACAAATTTGTCAACCTCGGCGCGGACGATCGGAAGCAATTCTTTTGGCTCCGCGTCGGGCTTGATGTTCAAGGCCACCTTCATGCGCTCAAATTCGAACAACTCGTTGGCGCCGTTTGTCGCTTCGGGAACGCCGTCTGTGTAAACAAAAAGCGTAGCGCCCTTTTCCAACTTGATTTCGTAGTCGGTGTAAGTCGAGCCTTCAAAGCCGGCCAAAACAAGGCCGTGCTTGTCCTGAACAAGCTCAAAGTTTTTGCCCGGCTGGCGGACGGCGGGGAACTCGTGGCCGGCGTTGGCGGCGGTTACGATTCCTGTGTTCAAGTCCAAGATGCCGAGCCATGCGGTTACAAAGAGGCCCGCCTCGTTTCCTTCGCAAAGCTGGTTGTTCGCGTCATGCAATATTTGCGCGGACGACGGAACGCTTCCAGAAAGCGCGCGGTTTTTGATGATCGTTTTTGCGATTACCATAAAGAGCGAGGCCGGAACGCCCTTTCCCGAAACGTCGGCGATTACAAGGGCCAAGTGGTCTTCGTCGACAAAGAAGAAGTCGTAGAAGTCGCCGCCAACTTCCTTGGCTGGATTCATCGAAGCGTAAAGGTCGATGTCGTCCCTCTGCGGGAATACGTGGGGCAGCATGTCGCTTTGGATTTGCGCGGCTACGTTGAGGTCGGCGGAGATTCGTTCGCGCTCGGCGGTCTCGTGGATAAGCTTTTGCATGTACTGCTTTGTGTCGCTTGCCATCGTGACCAACGCGTTTGAAAGGCTTTGAATTTCGTCCTGCGTCTTGATATTGGGATCTTCAAAGTTGAGGCTTTCGACGTCATCTCCGCTAGCCTTTGAAACAAAGTCAACGGCGGAATTTTGCAGGGACTTTAACGGGTGAATCAAGCGGCGGTTGAGCCAAAGGATAAGAATAAGGATAAAGACCGCGGCGCAAACAAAGCCCGCAAAAAGAAGTTTTAGCGGATAAATGCGAATCATCGCGTCGATGTCGGACATGTTGATGTCAACGCTCAAGACGCCCAAGGTTCTTCCGATTGAATTGCGGATTACAATTGAAGTCGTGAACACGCTTCCCCACTCGGTTTTGTTGGGATAATACCAGTATTCGCCGGGCTTGCTGTTCTTGTAAAAGGCCAGATACTGCCTGGCCACCTCGGCGGGAAATTCCGTTCCGCTCAAATCGCCCAAACGGTTGGTCATTCCGCTGGCGTAGTCTTGGGCGGTGTTGCCGGTGCAAATGTATTTCATGTTGTCTTTGTCGCTGTCGTTGAGCGGTTCAATCATGTAAAGCCAATCAATTTCGGAGTTGCTCTTTACAAAGTCAAGGCGTTCGCTCAAGGCCTTGTGCGCGGCATCCTGTTTTCCGGAGACAATCGAAATTTCAACTGCGTCCCAGTCAATGCCATTGGCAGCCAAATTCAAAACGGCTTCTTCATAATCCATGTATTTTTGGATCATGCCATTATAGTAAGTTTTGTAGCCGATGATTCCAAGGCAAACGCTAAGCATGATCGTAAAAATTTCAACCGCAATCAAAAGGCTTGTTTGCAATTTTTTCTTTGTCTTTTTCTCATCCATAAAAATATTCTCCATAAACAAAAGCTATTTATTTCTCTTTGTCAAATTAACTGCAACGTGAGCGACGCTTACAAGCGCCAAGACGATCGCAAAGACGACTGTCGAAGCGCCCATGCTCTTTGAAAGGAAGATGGCGCCCATAACGGCGGGACCAAATGACTGGCCGATAAAGTCGGTGAAGTTGAAAATGCCCATCGCTTCGGGAACGCCGTAATTCTCGCACTCTTCGAGCATCGAGAACTGCGCCTGTTGGACGGAACGGCCAAAACCGTTTGCCAAGCCCAAAAGGAAAATCGCCGCGAGCAAGCCGACAAAGCTTCCTGTCAAGGCAAAGGCCAAAAGCGCAGCCGCGCTCAAAACGACAGCCGCGTAAGGGCTTACAGGGCCGGTCTTTTGGATAACCCATTTTGTAAGACCATTTCCTAGGTATATGGCAAAAATCGAATAGAGCATCATCAAGGCCGCGACCAAAACTTCGCTCAATCCGTTGGCGTCGGAATAAAGGGGCAAGTAATAGTAAACAAAGCTTCCCATCAAGGCAAAGGGCGCCTGGACTAGAAGGATGTAAGACCAAACGCGGCGGTGGCGCAAGAAGCCAAGGATGCGTTTGGCGTCCGTCTTTTTTCTGCTTTCTTCCTTAACCTTTCCGGAAGCGAGGCCCAATGATTTCCAAAAGGCCACAAAAATCAAGGCGGTCACAATCCACATGACAGAAACCAAGGGGAAGATCAAACGGCGGCCCATGCTTGAAACAAGCGCGGCGCCGCACAACATTCCAAAGTTGATTCCCGAAACTTGCGCTCCGTTGTAGGCTGTGTAGCCCGAAGTTCTGTTCTTTGCGTCGGGGATTTGCGAAACCATAAGGTACAAGGAATTTGTGGTGAGGCCTACGCCGATTCCGTCAATAATCAAGGCCAAAAAGAGCGCGGCGTAATTTGTCGGAAGGACAAAAATCAAAAGGTTGCTCAAGGCCGAAAGAACGGCGCCTATGACCACAATTTTTCGGCAGCCGGCGCGGCGAATGAAGCCTTCGCAAAAGAGCGCCATCAAGCCGATTATAAAGAGGTTTACCGAAATCGGAAGAGCCGCGGCCAAAGTTCCGCCCGCATCGCCCAAGGACTCAAAGGCGCCTTTGGCTATTACCATAGGCAAGAAGGTTGTCGTCATGTTGTAGGCCGCGAAGAGCGCGAAGACCATAACGCGTATGTAGTAATGCGGGAAAGATTTTTCGACCTTTTCGCCGCGCGCGATTTTCTTCTCCTCGTCCATTTGCGCCTGGGATTTTGAAAGGATGTAAGAAAGCGCTTCGCCCATCGCAAGCCAAACAAAAATCAGAGTGACTACGATTCCAAGCAAAACGTTCTTTTTCATGTCGCTGATTTGGTCAGTCAACATAAAGTTTTCGGTCATAACCGAAACGACTCCGCAAACGCGGCCAAAATCGTTCACGACAGGAACGGAAACATAAGTGTAGGACGCCGAGGTGTCGTCCTTGCTTGACCTTACGGAACGGGAAGTTTCGTAGATTTGCTTTATTTCTTCGGCCTCTCCCTGGGTAAGCGGAAAGTAAGTTCCGATCGCTTGGTCAAGGTAGGCGCAGGCGTAGGCTCCACGTCTTTCGTCATACTTAAAGATGTCGCAGTAAACGTTTTTGTTTATGTCCAGAGTCGGGTCGATGATGCTCTGCATGTTGTCAATCATCTCCCTGTATTCGGGAGAAGCGAAGTCGGCGGCGGTCTGGATTGAATCCAAGGTGGAAGGCCTTATCGTGTTGGCCACGGAATAGGCCATGTTTTCCATTTGCGCCAAAATCTGGACGCGCATGACTTTTGAAAACTCTCCGGTCAGCTTGTAAGTGATAGTTCCCGCCACAATTAAAATTACAAGGGTGACGTAAACGCTGATGCGCTGAATTACCTTCACTTGGCTCCTAAAGAAAGAAAGCACAATTTTAAGGACAAGCAAAAACGCGCTCAACAGAAAAATGGCAAGGGCCGCCAAAATAGCGACTTCTCTCCTAATCATTTCGCCGTTCTTTTTTGGCGTCTCCATGCTTGAAAAAGAAACGGGAGTCACAGTCACAGAGCCGGCGTTGTCAAGCACAATCCGCTTTTGACCGTTTTGCAAGTTCAGCTCAATCACGCTGTCGGAATAAAGCTCGGCGCACAAAAGTTTTTCCGAACCGGACGGCTCGATCCAGTTTAGGTATTCGTCGTCGCCGCCCTTGTAAACTCGGACAAAGCCCCTGTCTTTTTTAAGGACAAAAATTTGTCCGGCCTTGTCCAACAAATAAACGTTCCCCTCTCCGTCCAAGGACATGTCGGCCACAAAGTCATAGGCGTTTTCAAAAGGATATTCTTCCTTTACCTTGTCTCCGCTTTGAAGGTCAAGGCGCGTGATTCCAATAGACTTGTTGTTTTTGAAGGAGCAAACAATCTTTCCATTTTGAACGGAAAGCAGCATCATCTTGTGCTTGTTTGTAACCGACGAATGCTTTATGTCAAGGTAAGTGGCCTTGTAGCGGCCTTCCTCGTCGTAAACCAAAACGGCCTCGCGCGAAATTCTGTTTCCGTCCCAAGCGCCTTCCTTTACATAAACCCAGCCCTTCTCGTCGACCATAAAATCGTCGGCGTAATAAAAGCGGTCGGCGTCGTCATAGCCGCGCGGCAAAACGCATTTCACTACATTCGTTTTTTTGTCAACCGCGATGATTCTTGTGCGCTGCTTGTCCAAAACATAGCGCAAGCTTCCTGCGTCGCGGACAATATACGGCTCTTGGTATTCAAGCGATTTTTTTAGCGGAAATTCAATTCTGTCCCTGTTCAAAAAGGACACGGCTCCAAAGCATACAGCCAAAAGTGTCAATACAAAAATAAAAACCTTGGATTTAGCGCTTGCCATAATCATCCCTCTCTATATATTCCTTGTACTGAAGGTCCGTAGAGAAAATCGAGCGCCAACCGTCCGCGCTTATCTTTATCGGATACAAAAGCGCGCTCAGGTTCATCTCGCCCTTGTGCATTTTTCGGCACTTCCAAAAGGAGTCGGTCTCGCCGATGTAGTCAACTTCGAGAACGTTCTTTATTCCCAAAAAGTAAAGGGGAAGCGCGGGGAGCGTTATGTAATCCTTTACCGAATCAATTTTTTCTTTTATGCCAGAGATTATTCTGCGGGTCGAAGGCTTTTCGACAAAAGGCTCGCGCTTGCTGTAAAAAGTTTCAAGAAGCTCCTTGTCCTCGCCAGTCATAATAAAAGTTTCTTTTACGTCCGGATACTTTTTTTTCAAAACATCAAAAAGTTTCCGGTACATTTCAATGATGGGCTTTGCGACTTGGCGGAATTGCTTGCGCGCGCGAACGCGAACCTCTATTGGAAGCGGCTCGATCATCGCATCCAAATACTTTAAATAAGAGCCGTCTACAATCGGAAGCGTGAGCGCGCTTTTTGTGGCTTGCGCAAGTTCGAACAAGTAGAGGATGCTGTCGTATTCTTCTGTGGTCAAAAGTTTTTTGTGGCTCACAAACGAAACGTCCACAACCTCGTCCGCGTTTTCCTTTGTGTATTCCGCCTCAAGCGAAACCTTGTCGCCTGCGTTGCGGCGGCGGGTTGTAAAGTCGTAAACCTTTTGGCTTCCGTCCTTGAGGGTAAAAATCATGTCAACTTCGTGCTCGCCAAAAAAGCAGGGGCCGCCGGTTATGGCTGTAGGCTCCCCGCGGGCGACGGCGGCGGCGAAGTCTTCCAAGCCGGCCGTAAAGTAAGGCATTTGGTCTTTGTAGGGCCACTTGACATCCTTGAATTGCGGAAGCTTTTGCTCCACCATTTTGCTGTCGTTTATTTGAACGAAAGTTTTGTAAACCAAAGAAATTTTCGCTCCGTCCGCCTTGAGCGCCGCCTTTGCCAGCAATTCTTTTTTTTGCGCGCGCAGTTCCTTGATGCGGTCTTGGTTGGCGACTGTGTTGCCGGAATCCTTGTAGCCCTTTATCTCGGCGTTTATTTTTTCAACTTGAACTTTGTCGTCGCCCTGCAAGGAGCTTTCCAACTCGGCGACGTCGGGAGCCTTGTCCGACACAGCCTCGAAAAAATCTGCGGCGCTAAATGGCCAGCGGATAAAGTCGTTGGAAGAGTCTTTGTAAATCGTGTCCTCTTGCTTGACCCCAAGAGAGGCCAAAATGCTTTGAGTGGAATAAACGTCTTTTCCGTGAACGTAAAAATACTCTTCATTGTGCTCTCGCTCTACATCAAATTCTTCGCTCATAGGCCCTCACCATTTTTTTGTTATGGTCAAGACGTTCTTATTGTCTTGATACTTGTATTCCACTGAGTCCATCGTTTTTTTTACGATATAAATTCCCAAGCCGCCAATCTTGCGTTCATCCGCGCTAAGGGTAACGTCGGGGTCGGGCTTTTTTAACGGGTCGTAGGGAACGCCGCCATCCTCAAAAGTTATGGCAACCGTATTGTCTTGCGGACTTTGCACGGTGATGTCAGCCGTCCCCTGCGAATCGGGATAGGCATAAGAGGCGATGTTGCAATACAATTCGTCAACGGCGATGTTAATTTGAGCCAGCTCTTTCATGGGACATTCAAGCTTTTCCAACTCGGCTTCGACAAAGGCCGAAACCTTGCCTGTATTCTCTCTTGTCGCCTCAACAGTAAGTTTTGCCATAATGTTCAATTATACTCCGCAAAAGCGTTATTTGCAAGATTTTCGTAAAGGGGGCGGATGTCGGGATCCATAACGGAATCAAAGTTAAAGTGAACCTCGCCCGCGACGTTTTTCAGCGTTTTGTTCAGCTCCAACTGGGCCTTAAGCTCGTCGGTTCCAAGCCAAGGACTTTTTTCATTGCCGGACTTAATCGCGGCGGCGGCCTTGTAGTCGGCCATTCCTATGTAAAGGCGCACGTCGCTTGACTCCACCGCCCTGTTCCACCAAGAGACCAGTTCCGTGTAGTCCGCCGCCTTGTTGCCCCGTTCCCAGTAAATTTGGGGAATTATATAGTCCACGCATTCCATTTGAATCCACGCCACCGTGTCGGCGCAATGCGCCTTGTAGGATTCCGTTCCCCTTGTTTGGGAACCAAAGGGATTGTCCTTTCCCTTGTTGCCCCAAATGCCAAAGGGCGAAACTCCAAAGACGGCTCCGGGCTTTTGCTCGTGGACCATGCAAAAAAGCTCCTTTACCAAAAGGTTCACGCTTTGCCGCCTAAAGTCTTCCAGGCTGTCGTCCGCTCCGTATTTATTGTAGGAGGCGGAATCGTCGACGCCGGCCTGGGGATAAAAGTAATCGTCTATGTGAAGGCCGTCAACGTCGTAGTTTTGCATAATTTCTTTCGCGCCGCTCACGACAAGCGCGCGGACCTTTGGCTCGCCCGGGTCAAGGTAAAAGTTTCCGTCGGAACAAGGCAAAATGAATTTTTCCAAAGGCTTAAGCGCGGGCCTGGTTTCCAAAAGCTCCGAAAGGGCTTGGCCTTTTTTTGCCTTGATTCTGTAGGGATTTATCCAAGCGTGCAGCGCAATGTTTTTTTTGTGGGCGGCCTCGCAGATGTAGGCCAAGGGGTCAAAGGCGCCTGTTGGCGCGAGTCCTTCTTGGCCGGTAAGCCAAGCGCTCCAAGGGAAAATTTTTGAATCGTAAAGGGCGTCGCACGAAGGACGCGCTTGAAAAAAAATCGCGTTAAAGCCAAGCCGCGCGCATTCGTCTACGACAAAGTCGCAGTCGGTCTTTAGCGACTGGGCGTCCGCGGTCTTTTGCCGGGGATAGTTTCCGCTTATCGTGGCAACCCAAACGCCTTTAAGGCGATCCGCGCTTGCGGGCGCCTGGACTTTTGTAAAGACAGTCCCGGCGTCTTGGGAAACGCACGACAAAAATAAAAACGGCAAAAGAAGCGCCAAGCGCGCCAACGCCGCCCTTTTTGCAGCGCTAAAACTACTCAACTGAAAGAATGTTGATAAAGCCTGTCACTTCAAATACTTCGCGAACGACATCGTTCACGCCGACCAATTTCATCGAGCCGCCGGCCGCGCTGATTTTCTTTTGCGTGTTGAGCAAAATGCGCAAGCCCGCCGAAGAAATGTATTGAATTTGATTGAAGTCAAAAACCAAATCAGTCACGCCGTCCAAGGCTGAGGCAAGGGCCTCTTCCAATTGGGGAGCTGTGGTGGTGTCCAAGCGGCCAGAAAGTGTGACCGTCAATTTGTTTCCGTCTTTTGTTTGCTGTATATCCATAGTTTTTCTATTATATCACATTTTTAATTATAACGCAATCTTTTTATAGTGGAGAACGATTGTTCCGCTCTTGTTGAGCTTCTTAACGTCCGCCAAAGTCCATTTTGAGACAAGCGCCTCGTTCAAAAAGTGGATGCCCTGGCCTATCGTAACCGGCTCGACCGTCAAAAAGATTTCGTCAACCAAGCCGGCGCGCAAAAAATTCAGGTTTGTGGCCGGGCCGCCCAAAAGCGCCACTTTTTTAAAGCCCAGGGTCTGGACTTTGTCATAGATTTCTTGGGCCGCCCCGGAAAGGTAGATACGATTGTTGTCGTCAAAAGATGCCCGCGTCAAGCGCGAGCATGACACGCTGTCATTGCCGGGCTCGACCCGGCAATCCTTTGCCGAATGGGTCAAAATTATGTTGGGAACGCCGTCAATTTTGCAAAAGGCGGTGTTTTTTCCCATAATGACCGCGTCGCACTTTTTGGACGCGTTTATGAAGAATTTATGGTCTTCCTTTGAGCCGTATTCCTGAATTCCCCGCTCGCTGTCAAGCGCCGCGATTCCGTCAATCGAAACGGCCATGTAAAGAAGGACTTTCATAGCTTGATCCGTTCAAAAAAGGCCTCGCGCAAGTCCTTGTCCTGGCTCAAAAGGCCCCTGTGCGAGAGGGTCGAAGTTTGGACTCCGGGCCTGTTGACTCCCCTCATCGACATGCAAAGGTGCTCGGCCTGGATCGCCACGATGACGCCCTTGGCACCAAGGTTTTGCATCAAGGCGTCGGCGATTTGTTCGGTCAAATTTTCCTGGATTTGCGCGCGGCGGGCGTAAACGTTGACCAAACGGACAAGCTTGCTTAGACCGACGACTTTTCCGTCGGGAACATAGCCAATCGCGACTTTTCCAAAGAAAGGCAGCAAATGGTGCTCGCACATTGAGTAAAAGGCGATGTCTTTTTCTATTATCAAGTCGGAGGCGGAAGAGTCAAAACGCTTTAAAAGAATTTCCTTGGAGTTTTGCTCGTATCCGCCAAATATTTCCTTGCAGGCGCGGGCAACCCGGGCGGGAGTTTCCTTCAGCCCCTCGCGTTCGGGATTCTCGCCGATTCCCTCCAAAAAAAGGGCCACAGCCTGCTTAACTTTTTCTTCATTAATCATATTCGCCATTTTAGGCGTTTGCGCCTCTTGTGTCAACGCTCGGGGTTAGTATCCAAGACAGCCAGTGTCGTCAACAATCCAAGTGTTTGGGTCGCTGGCGTCTTGAACAACTTGAATTTTACCATGGTTTGCAGAAAGCAAGCCTGAGCTGCTTTCTGTCACGCACCGCAAGCCATATTCGTATACAGCGACGCCCATTATGCCATCTGGTTTCATAGGCTCAATCGTAGCGGCTGGGTCTTGCGTCAAGCTGCCCGCTATGATTACAGGATTTAGGACTTCATATGTTCCGGGCGTTGTCACTGATTCTGCCACAGGCACGTTAACAAAATTTTTACCGTTTTCGTATGGAATGCTTGCATTTCCGCTCATTTTAAATATTCCGCCTACATAAACAGCGGCATTTCCGTTCTTTCCTTGGCTTCTAGATATTGTTCCGCCTTGCATAAGGAATGAGCCTTGATCTATGTAAACTCCGCCGCAAACGCCAGACTGGGTCACATTATTGTCAACCAAGCAGCCGTCCTTCATCGTTACGCTTGAGTTTTCGCAAATGTAGATGCCGATACCGTCTCCCATGCCCATGCAATTAGTGATATAAACGCAGTCAAGGACAACGCTTGACGATATAGGCGCAAAAGTCTGGGGGTCATACTCGCCCACCGAAAGCCCGCTGTCTCCGTTTGTAATTTTCAAGTTCTTTATAGTTAAATTCAAGCCTTGCGACACGACGGAAAAAGCGGGAGGATTTGTTCCACTAGCGTTAATGACATCTTGCGGCTCTCCTGTCGCCGCGTCGATTCCGTTAAGGCCTTCTACTGTCAGAGACTTGACATTAAGAGTTTGGTATATGGCCTGCGGTTCCACAAGCGTTCCCATAACATATATCGTCACGTCTTTTGCGCTAAGGTTTTGCCCGGCCGTCTCAAGCGACACAAGATAATCAGCCGCATCGTAAATAGAACCCAAAGGATCCGCATCGCTCAAGCCTGTTCCGTTTGTGCCAGCGGCGACATAAATATAAATGTTGCCTGGTTCCGCTCCGCCTCCGCCAGAACCTCCGCCAGAACCTCCGCCTGAGCCGCCATTGGGGTCGCCGCCGTTTGGAGTTTGGGGATTCGCCGTTCCCAAAACAAGGGAAACATTGTTCTTGCCGGACTGGACCACAAATTGGCTTGATCGGCCAAAAAGAATGTCGTGGCGGCCGTCCGCTTCTTTCTTAAAGACTGTGGCTTTGACATAAACGCTCAAGCCCGTGGGCACAGAGTCGAATGTCGCGGTGGAGCCGTTTGAAACAGGAATCTCGGCGGACTCTTGCCAATCGCCCTGTAAAGAAATTTCCATAAAGAGGTCTGAAGCGGCGCTCACTCCGTCGTAAGAAACCGAGCGGCTTAGCGCTTTTGCCTTTATATTTTGAACCGCTGTCTCGTCCAAAGAAAAGGACACCTGCCCCGAATGACTGTCGGCCCCGTCCGCAATGGAGCACGATGTTGAACCGATTGCCATCAAAAATGACGCGGCCAAAATTGCCGCTGTCGCAAAAAACTTTTTAACCATACTTATATTCTACAATGCCTTCAAATTTTTTTCAAGGAAAAAGCAAGGAAAGCGCGGCGCGTATTGAATCTTTCCGGGTTTTCTTCTATATTAGAAGTATGAAAAAGATAATCGTAGTAGGTTCTGGCGGCCGCGAGCACGCCATCGCTTGGAGGCTGGCTCAAAGCCCATTGGTTGAGCGCATCGTTTGTGTTCCCGGAAACGGAGGAAGCTCCACCGAAGAAAAATGCTCCAACGTTCCCCTGGAAGCGGCCAAAGGCTTGCCCGGAAACCCTTACGTAGAGATAGCGAAAAAAGAGGGCTGCGACTTTGCCGTCATCGGCCCCGAAGACCCGCTAGCCGTCGGCTTGGCCGACGAATTTTGGAAGGCGGGAATTCCTTGCGTCGGCCCCAAAAAGGCGGGCGCGCAGCTTGAGGCCAGCAAAGACTTGGCCAAAGCCTTTATGAAAAAATACAATGTCGCCGCTCCCGCCAGCGAAACCTTCACCGACAAGGCGGCCGCAGTTGAATACATCAAAAAGCGCGGCGCCCCGATCGTCCTCAAGGCTGACGGTTTGGCCGCAGGAAAGGGCGTTGTAGTAGCCAAGACTCTTGACGAGGCGATCGCCGCAGTTGACGACATTATGACAAGCGGCCGCGTTGGCGACGCCGGAAAAAAACTTGTAGTGGAAGATTATCTTGCCGGAATCGAAATGTCAGTTTTGGCGGCCGTAAGCGTCACTCCCGAAAGCGCAAAAGAAGGAAAGGCCGCGATTCTTCCCTTCCTTCCCGCCCGCGACCACAAGAGGCTCGAAGACGGAGCCAAGGGTCCCAACACAGGCGGAATGGGAGCGGTTTGCCCCCTCTCTGACGTAACCCCCGCCATCATGGAAGAGTTCGACAAAAACATTTTGCAGCCGACATTGCGCGGCCTTGTCGAAGAAGGCTTTGACTACCGGGGCTTTATTTTCTTTGGCGTTATGATAACAAAAGACGGACCAAAACTTTTGGAATACAACGTTCGCTTGGGCGACCCCGAAACGCAAGCGGTTCTTCCCCTTATGGACTTTGACTTTGCCGCCTTATGCCAGGCGATTGTTGACGGATCGCTCAAAGACTTTGACATGAAGTGGAAAAAAGAATTTGCCGTCGCCCCTGTGGCTGTTTCCGGCGGATATCCGGGAAGCTACAAAAAGGGAATGGCGATTTCCATCGACGAAGACTTGGTAAAAAAGAACGGAGCCAAAGTTTTCATCGCGGGAGCGTTTGAAGAGCGCCGCCACGAGCATGACGCGTTCAGCCAAAACGAGTTGTTCACAAGCGGCGGCCGGGTCCTTGCCGTTTGCGCTCGCGCTTCAACTTTTGACGAAGCTTGGAAAAAAGCCTACGACGCGATGAAAGGCGTTCACTTTGACGGAATGTTCTACCGAAAGGACATCGGCCTTCCGGGCGCCGCGGTTTCTGACTAATAGATGTTCGGGTCAAGCCCGAACATGACAGACAAAAAAAAGATTCCCGCGTATGTCGCTGCGCTCCATTTTGCTGGTTGAAGTTTTTTCAACTGCGCTCTAACGAGCGCTGACAATCAAGCGCGGGAATGACAGCGCTCGCGAGAGCGCAAGCAAATAATTTCCTTGCCATAATGCCGCAACGCGGCAGAATGACAGTTGCTCATATGTCATTGCCGGGCGTGACCCGGCAATCTTTTTTTTAACCAATTACAATCTAAAGAGTAAGTCCTCGTAGCAGGGGAAGGGCTTGTAGCCTTCGCCAATCAAGGGCTCGATCTCGTCGGCAACGGCGCGGGCTTCCGACATTGCGGGAAGAACGCTGTCGGCGTAGGCGCGGGCCATGGCCATCGTATCTGCGGCGCTCTTAGCGGCAAGATGCTTTTTGCAAAGCTCGTCGGCCTTGACAGAAAGGCTTGCTGTAAGGCAATCCAACTTTTCCAAGAGCGCGGCCTGGCTTGCGGCCTTGGCTCCGGGAACGACAGCCTTAACGTTGAGCGCTGATGTGGCGACGGCGTCCATGTACTTGTAGGCGGCCGAAAGGATGTCCTTGTTGATCATCTCGAGCATTGTCTCGACTTCGATGTTCAAAATCTTGCAGTACTTTTCCAACTTGATTTCGTAGTGGTCTTCCATTTCCTGCTCGGTGTAAACGCCCATCTCTGTGTAAAGCTTGACGTTCTTTTTGTCCAAGTAGTGGGCCATCGCGTCGGGAGTTGAGCGCAAGTTCAAGAGGCCGCGCTTTTCGGCTTCGGGAACCCAGCTTGAGTCGTAGCCGTTTCCGTTAAAGATGATTTTCCAGTGAGCGGTAATCTCGCGCTTGATCAAGGCGCTCAAGGCGCTTTCAAAGTCGCTGGCCTTTTCCAACTCGTCGGCAAAGCCCTTGAGGGTGTAGGCGACGATCGCGTCCAAGGCGGTGTTGGGGCCGGCAATAGAAAGGCTTGAACCGCAAGAGCGGAATTCGAATTTGTTTCCTGTAAAGGCAAAGGGCGACGTTCTGTTGCGGTCCGTCGAATCCTTGGGAATCGGAGGAAGAATGTCAACGCCGATTGTCATCTTGCTCTTTGAGTGGCCCTTCATCGGAGTTCCGTCCTTGATTGACTGGAGAACGTCCAAGAGCTCGTCGCCGACATACATAGAGATGATGGCCGGCGGCGCCTCGTTGGCTCCAAGGCGGTGGTCGTTTCCGGCGCTGGCTACTGAAATGCGCAAGAGGTCCTGGTTCTCGTCAACGGCCTTGATCACCGCGGTCAAGAACAAGAGGAACTGAGAGTTCTTTTCGGGAGTGTCGCCCGGCTCCAAAAGGTTTTCGCCTTCGTTTGTAGACATTGACCAGTTGTTGTGCTTTCCGCTTCCGTTCAAGCCGGCAAAGGGCTTTTCGTGCAAAAGACAAACAAGGCCGTGGCGGCGGGCTACCTTTTTCATTACTTCCATCGTAAGCTGGTTTTGGTCGGTGGAAAGGTTTGTGGTCGTGAAAATCGGAGCCATCTCGTGCTGTGCGGGAGCGACTTCGTTGTGCTCAGTCTTTGAATAAACGCCGTACTTCCAAAGAGTCTCGTTAAGGTCTTCCATATACTTTACGATTTTAGGATTGAGAGCGGCAAAATACTGGTCTTCCATTTCCTGGCCCTTTGAAGGCTTGGCTCCAAAAAGGGTGCGGCCGGTCATGCGAAGGTCCTTGCGCTGCTTGTAAAGGTCTTCGCTAACGATAAAGTATTCCTGCTCGGGACCGACTGTCGTGGCGACGTGGTTGGCCGTTGTGTTTCCAAAGAGGCGCAAAACGCGCAAGGCCTGCTCATTCAACGCTTCCATCGAGCGCAAGAGCGGAGTCTTTTTGTCCAAGGCCTCGCCTGTGTACGAGCAGAAGGCTGTCGGAATGCAAAGTGTGTGCTCCTTTACAAATGGATAGGATGTCGGATCCCAGACTGTGTATCCGCGCGCTTCGTATGTGTCGCGGCTTCCGCCGTTGGGGAATGAAGAAGCGTCGGGCTCGCCCTTTACAAGCTCCTTTCCGCTAAAGGCCATGATTACCGTTCCGTCATCCTGCGGAGTGATAAAGGAATCGTGCTTTTCGGCGGTGATTCCCGTCAAAGGCTGGAACCAGTGGGTAAAGTGGGTGGCGCCTTTTTCGATGGCCCATTCTTTCATCGCGTGGGCGACTTGGTTGGCCAGGTCGATGTTGAGCGGCTCTCCGCCGTCAATTGTCTTTTTGAGAGCCTTGAAAGTTTCCTTGGGAAGCCTTTCTTTCATGGTTTTTTGGTTAAAAACCATAGAGCCGAAAAGTTCCGGAACGTTTGTCTGAGCCATAATTGCCTCCAAAATAAATAATTTGCGGTTTAAAAACGAAAAAAGGCGACGCGGACAGTTTTCTTTGAAAAAAAAACTGTTCGCGTCGCCTTTGACGTTAACGGTGTCTTTATACATCTTTTAGAAAAAAATGTCAATAGCCGCCCGCGCTTTTTTTTATTTTTTCAGGCCAAAACTAGCAAAAACACAAAAAACGCGCTATAATAGCTTGTTATGAGAGCGGTTTACATAGCTTGGAATTCCATTTCCACAATAGCTCTAATAATATTGGCGGTCCTCTCGACTAAGCGAAAGGCGAGGCTTTCTCCCCTTGTGACGGCGCTGTGCGCGCTGGCCGGCCTTTGCCTAATGTCATACACGGCGCAATTCTTCACTTGCAACAAACGCCTTGCCCTAACCCTTTGCGCGCTCTACTATATCTTTGACCTTTGCGTATTGTTCGCGATTTACGTATTTGTAATTTCAATCGCCGAAATTTCCAAGTCGTTCAAAAGGCCTTCGCTCGCCGCGTGGATTTTCTTCACTTTCGCGGGCTTGAATTTCATGAGCTTTATCGTGAACATTTGGACCGAGCACGCCATAACCCTCACCCCGGTCTTTTTCAAAAACGGTTCCTTCAACTATTGGGCCAGAGACTTTCAATGGCCGATTTACTTTAACTTGGCGCTGCAAGTTGTGATGAGCGTCGTAATCATTTGGGCGCTCTTAAAAAGAACGTTCAAGCTGCCCAGCTTTTACAGAAGCAACTTTATCACGATTTCGTCTTTCTTTTTGCTCGTAATAATATTGAACTCGATTTATTATTTTGGAGCCTTTAAGCTTGAGCTTTCCATTTTGCTTTATCTTTTCTTGGCCATATACGCATTTCAAATTTCTTTCTGGGGAATCAAGTCTTCGCTTTTGAACACAATGATTTCTTTGGCGTCAGAAAACATCAGTTACGCGGTTGTTTGCTTTGCGAGCCGAGGCATGTGCTTTTACCTAAACCGCGAGGCCCGCAACATTTTTGGCTACGGACCAAACGGACTCGCCGCCGCCGAAGGTTTCCGCGACAAGCTGAACATACAGTATCCCGAAAAAATGTTCAACTTCTTGACGCTCACAAAAACAATGCTTGTCAACAACGAAACACGAACTTTTGACTGCGAGTACAAAATCCTAAAGGACAAAAAAAACAGGAACGTAGTAAGCTACTTAAAATTGGTTGACACAACAGAAGAGCTTGCCCGCTTGGAAGAAGAGAGATTCCGTTCCGAACACGACATGCTCACCGGTCTTTACAACCGTTCCACCTTCTTTAAGAAAGTGTCGGAACTATTGCGCGCCAGCAAAAACACGGACTACATGCTTGTCGCTACAGACATAATGGACTTTAAGATTGTCAACAACCTCTTTGGCAACAAGGTCGGAGACGAAGTGCTAAAAATGCAGGCGGCCCTGCTCTCCGCCAACAACTACCAAAACGCAATCTACGGAAGAATGACCGGCGACAAATTTGCGGCTCTGGTTCCAAAAAATATTTTTGACTTGAACACAATCGCGCAAAACAACATGGCCTTGCAGCAAATCGTGTCAAAATACAATTACAGACTCCAGTGCTACGCGGGCATTTACGCGGTTAGCGACAAGTTTGAAAACCCAAGGCACATGTACGACAAGGCGGCGATGACAATCGAAACAATCCGCGGCAACTTGGAAAGGACAACCGCCTTCTACGATTCCTCCATCATGGACAAACAAATTCACGACAAGCGCGTCGTTTCCGAATTTGACGAAGCCATGGCCAATGGAGAATTCGCCATGTACTTGCAGCCGCAAGTCAATTCCGCCGACCAAAAAGTTTTGGGCGCCGAAGCCTTGGCGCGCTGGATTTCGCCAGAAAGAGGAGTCGTTCCGCCCGGAGAGTTCATACCTGTTTTGGAAAAGTCAGGAATGATCCACAAGCTTGATCAATTCATGTGGGAAACAGCCATCAAAAAATTGGCGCAATGGAAAGAAGCCGGAAACGACATGCACATTTCGGTCAACATCAGCGCCAAGGACTTTTACTACTGCGACGTTTATTCCTTCTTGACCGGCTTGGTGGAAAAATATGGAGTCAAGCCGCAAAAACTTAACATAGAAATCACAGAGACTGTCTTGATGCAAGACATAAACGCCCACCGCCAAGTTCTCAAGCAGCTTAACGACTACGGCTTTACAATCGAGATGGACGACTTTGGATCGGGCTTCTCTTCGCTCAACACTCTAAAAGACGTCGAGATGGACGCGCTAAAAATCGACATGGGCTTTTTGCTGGCGGAAAATTTCTCGCAAAAAGCAAAAGACATCATATCAGCGATTATTTCAATGTCAAAAACGCTTGGAATGACTGTAATAACAGAAGGCGTGGAAACAGAAGACCAAACGGCCTTCCTTACGGACGCCGGCTGCGACATTTTCCAAGGCTTTTATTTTTCAAAACCGATTCCGGTCGAAGACTATGAAAAGCGCTATTGCCAAGGAGGACAAAAATGACATTGCTTAAAATCGGCTACTATTCCTTGGCTGCGATCAGCTGCATAATCCTGGCGTTCGCGCTTTTAAGCGTAAAGCGGTCAAAAGCGCCGGACAAAAAATGTTTTTTGTTCCCAATCGTGACGGCGCTAATCACCGTTCCGATTTATTCAGCGCTTGTCTCATCCAAAACTCTTTTTTGGGCCACGTTTTTTAACGGCCTTTACTACGCTTGCACGGACTATCTTGCGTTTTCAATGCTGATATTCGCGCTGGCGTACACTTGGCGCATAAGGGAGATAAAGCCAACAATCATCGTTCTAAGCCCCCTACTCTTTGTGGACACAATTTCTTTGACAGTGAACGCTTGGACCGGCCACACCTTCTATCTTACAAAGGTCGCGTTGGAAGACGAAATCGAATATTGGGCTTGCTCCTTCACCAGCTTACACTACATTCACTTGGCCTTTTGCTACATAATGGTTTTGTCGATTCTTGTCTGCCTGCTTCAAGGAATAATCGGAGCGCCCTACGGCTACAAGACAAAATATGTGTCTGTTTTCGCGGCCTTTGTAGTGGTCGTAATCGCCAACGCTTTTTGCTACACCCGCAACTTTGTGATAGACTTTTCGGTATTCATCTATCCCCTTTTGGCGGTTTTCATCTACTATAATTCTTCGTTCGCGGCCGCGCGGCAACTGTTAACCAACTCGCTTACCAATGTAAACGAAAACATAGAGGACGCGATTCTTTATTTTGACATCAACGACGACTGCTTCTACACAAACACAAAGGCAAAGCTTTTGTTCTTGGGGGCCAACGGAAAATTCTCCCCGCTAAAGGCCAGCGAATTTTTGATTTACGCAAGAGGAAAGACACAGGGAAACAAAACGTCAAAGCCCGTCGAATTCTTTACGATAGGCGGCCAAGAGCGCCAGTTTGAAATTGAAACCGAAGAAATTTTTTACGGCTACAACTTGATCGGCTCCTACCTAAAGCTTAGCGACAAGACCGACGAAATCAACCGCTACTTGACGCAAAAATTCTTGGCCAACCATGACGAGCTTACAGGCGCCTACAACCGCGAACACTTCTTTAAGGCTTGCGACGAAAGAATAAAGACCAACCCCAACACAGAATACTTGATGCTTTCTTCCAACATCCGCCAATTTAAATTGGTCAACGAACTCTTTGGCGAAGAAGTCGGAAACAAGATTCTGACCAAGATGGTCACCACGACAAAAATGCTGGCGATCCACAACTGCATATTGGGCCGCGTAGGCGACGACCGCTTTGGCCTTTTGGTTGAAAAGCAATATTTTACAGAAGCCAGCATAAGGGCCTTTTTGGAAAAGTCCCAAGAAGTTTTGGAGAACTCTGTTTACAAACTCAACTTGTGCGTAGGAATTTGCGAAGTCCACGGCGACAACGAAAGCGCGCAATTGCTTTACGACAAAACCCAGCTTGCTATAAAGAACATCGGCAACGATTACCAAAAGCACATCGCCTACTACAATTCCGACCTCATGGACGAACTTTTGCGCGAAAGGCAAATCACGACAGAATTTGAGGACGCGCTTGCCGCCGGACAAATTTGCATGTACTTGCAGCCCTTGGTTGACGCGGACGGAAAAATTCATGGCGGCGAGGCGCTGGCCAGGTGGAACCATCCCCAGCGCGGACTGTTGGAACCTGAGTTCTTCCTTCCGGCTTTGGAGCGTTCCGGCTTGATTCATAAATTGGACACTTTCATTTGGGAACAAGTCGCATGCCTCCTTGAAGGCTGGGAAAAACGCGGAATAGACAACATTCAGATTTCCGTCAATGTTTCGGCAAAGGACATCTTTTACATCGACATATCTGATTCATTCAAGCAGCTGCTGTTGAAACATTCGTTCACTCCGCAAAATTTAAAGGTGGAATTTACCGAAAGCTCCCTTACAAGCGGCGTAAAGCAAGTTGTGGAACTCTTTACGGAACTAAAGCAATTGGGCTTTGAAGTTGGAATAGACAACTTTGGCCACGGATACTCTTCGCTCAACTTCCTAAAAGACGTGAACGCGGACATTCTAAAAATCGACATGGCCCTAGTTCAAGAAAACGAAAACCCGGAGCGCAACAAGACAATCCTAAAATTCATCGTGGACATTGCCAAGGCGCTTAACATGAAATTGATTTCGGAAGGCGTTGAAACCGCCGAACAGTTGAAGATTTTGCGCCAACTAGGCTGCTCTTACTTCCAAGGCTTTTATTTTTCAAAGCCCCTGTCCGTCAAAGACTTCGAAGAAAAGTACTTGTAGGAACGGTCAAGGCGCGCTTCGCTCAAGGCCTTGACTCGTTCCTTTTGCGGCGCGAATAAAATTATCGCGCCGCAATAAAAAAAAATCACATCGCTGTGTAGCCGCCGTCAACCGGCAAAATAACTCCAGTTACATAAGACGACGCGGGCGAAGCCAAGAAAATGGCCGCGCTGTCCAACTCGCCTTCGTTTCCGTAGCGGCTGAGCGGAATCATCGTCTTTGCGTTGTTTTGGAAAAAGTCCGAGTCAAGCGTTTCTTTTGTGAGCGGCGAATAAAAGTAGCCGGGGCAAATGGCGTTGACGTTGATGCCGTACTTTCCCCATTCGGCGGCCAAACCGCGAGTCATGTTGACAACACCGCCCTTTGCCGCATGGTAGGGAGAGCAAGGAGCGACCTTGTTGCCGACCATTCCGTACATAGAAGCGATGTTGATTATGCGGCCGTACTTGGCGCCGATCATGGCCTTTTTGGCGACGGCGCGGGCCATTCTAAAGGAACCGAACATGTCGATGTTCAATTCGTTGTAGAACTGCTCGTCGGTTATGTCTTCGGCTGGAGCGACGGCTCCCGTTCCGGCGTTGTTGATAAGAATGTCTATGCGGCCAAACTTGGCGACGATTTTATCGACGGCTTCGTCAACGGCCTTTGTATCGGTGATGTCGCAGCGAATGGCCAATGTTTCCACGCCAAATTCATTGTGAATGTCCTTGGCCACAGCGTCAATCAATTCTTGGCGGCGGGCGATCGCTACAATGTTGGCGCCCTGGTTGGCCAAAGCCTTTGCCATTTGAACGCCCAATCCTGTGGAGCAACCAGTAACAACAGCTACTTGGCCTTTCAAGTCAAAATAAGATTTCATAAAAACCCCTTATAAATGTATTGCGTTCTCCAGCGCAAGTTGTGGCTTTATTCTAGCGCAAATTTATAGAAAATCAAGAAATGCCCCTCCCAAAAACAAATCCGCGCTTGAACATTTTTAACAAAATCGTTATATTATATGGCAAAGAATTCTTTTTAGGAGATGCAATATGGCAGACGTAAAAGTTGCTATTAATGGTTTCGGCCGCATTGGCCGTTTGGCTTTCCGCCAGATGTTTGGCGCGAAAGGTTACGAAGTTGTTGCCATCAACGACCTCACAAGCCCCAAAATGCTCGCCCACCTTTTGAAGTATGACACAGCCCAGGGCGGCTATGCCGGAAAAATTGGCCTCGAGAAGCTCCACACTGTAGAATCTCACGACGGCGAAGGCGAAGACAACTACATCGTAGTTGACGGAAAGAAGATTGTTATCTACAAGATGCCCAACGCCGCTGACCTTCCTTGGGGAAAAATCGGCGTAGACGTTGTTCTTGAATGCACAGGCTTCTACGTTTCTAAGGAAAAGAGCCAGGCCCACATCACAGCCGGCGCCAAGAAAGTCGTAATTTCAGCTCCTGCCGGAAACGACCTTCCCACAATCGTTTACAACGTAAACCACAAGTCACTCAAGAAGGGCGACAACATCATCTCTGCCGCTTCTTGCACAACAAACTGCTTGGCCCCGATGGCCAAGGCTCTTAACGACGCCTTCCCGATCCAGTCAGGAATCATGTCTACAATCCACGCCTACACTGGCGACCAGATGATTTTGGACGGACCGCAGCGCAAGGGCGACCTCCGCCGATCGCGCGCCGGCGCTCAGAACATCGTTCCTAACTCAACAGGAGCCGCCAAGGCCATCGGTCTTGTAATTCCTGAGTTGAACGGAAAGCTCATCGGATCTGCCCAGCGCGTTCCGGTTCCGACAGGATCTACAACAATCCTTACAGCCGTTGTCAAGGGCAACGATGTAACTAAGGAAGCCATCAACGCCGCCATGAAGAAGGCCTCTGACCCCGAAACATTCGGCTACAACGAGGACGAAATCGTTTCTTCTGACGTTATCGGCATGCGCTTCGGCTCTCTCTTTGACGCCACTCAGACAATGGTAACAAAGATCGCCGACGGCTTGTTCGAAGTACAGGTTGTTTCTTGGTATGATAACGAAAACAGCTACACAAGCCAGATGGTTAGAACAATTAAGTACTTCGCCGAGAATTGCTAACTTGTTTTTGACATCTGAGTAAGACAAAGGGCCTCTGGTTAATTCCAGAGGCTTTTTTTTTGAAGTACTTAATTGTTCTTTCAATTAGTCCGGTAAAAACGCTCCGCACTGCTCGCGTTTTCTCGGACGGGTCCTCACAATCAAGTACTTCTCTGACCCGAATGCTGCGAGAGCGGCAATATAAATAATTTCCTTGCAGAGCCCGACGCGCAACGCGCGGCGGATAACAGCTACACTTCACAATCAAACAGTCCAAAAAAAAGCGACGCGAAGGAGCGGTCGGCATGCGAAAACACTCTGTTTGCGCGTGCCGCGATAGCGGCGCCGTAAATAGTTTCAAGGCGCAAACAGCGTGTAGCGACGATATCGAGCGGTTTCGCCATGGCAAACGCGACTGGGAGACGCTTTTTTGTAGTGTTTTCATTATCGTTCTAATTCGTTATAATCACCACATGTACAAATTGGCATTGTTTGACTTGGACGGAACATTGACACAGTCTGAGTTTGGCATTTTGGCCTCGGCAAAATACGCGTTGGAAAAATTTGGCATTTACGAGGCGGACGAAAAAAAGCTCAAGCGCTTTATCGGCCCGCCGCTTTACGTTTCATTTTCTGAATTTTACGGCCTTACAGGAGCGGACGGCGAAGAGGCTGTCCGCCTTTACCGCGAAGTCTACGAAGCCGAAAACTTTAAGAACGCTCCAGTCTACGAAGGAATTCCAGCCGCGCTTTTGGCGCTAAAGGACGCGGGCCGTTCTCTTATGGTGGTCACTTCAAAACCGCAAGGCATGGCCGAGCGCGTCGTCGCTCATGTCGGGCTTGAAAAATTTTTTGACGCGATTGTGGGCCCGGGCCGCGAGATGCTTACTCCAAGCAAAACCGTTTTGATACAAAAAGCTCTGGCGCTTTCGGGCGCGCGCAAAGAGGAGGCCGTCATGATAGGCGACCGCAAGTTTGACATTGAAGGAGCCAAGGGAGCGGGAATCGCGTCCGTCGGAGTCCTTTACGGCTACGGCTCGCGCGAGGAGCTGGAGGCTGCCGGCGCCGATTTTTTTGCGCCAACGCCAGCGGGTATCGCGCGGCTTATAATCTAAAAATGAATCCCTGCAAATAAAAAAGGCTGCCCGATTTTGGGCAGCCCTTTTTTGTCTTGCTTTAGTTTGTTTATCTAAAGATAATGATCAAAACTTGCGAAACGACAACTACCGCAACCAAGGCGATTGGATAGGTCGATGCGTAGGCGCCCGCGACCTTTTCCGTTCCGGCTGTGGAAATCAAAGTTCCCAAGGCAGGAGTTGAAGTCATGCCGCCGCAAATTGAGCCAAGGTTGTTCAAAAGGTTCAACTTGAGGACGAACTTGGCAAAGAAGAAGCCCGCAATCATCGGAACCAATGTCATGATGATTCCGTAGATGAAGTACACCCATTCAAAGTAGCGCACAAAGCTGGCTCCGCCCGCGACGCCCGCGCCCATCAAGAAGAACATAAGGCCAAGCTCGCGGAAAACTTTGAGCGTTGACTCGTGCGGCGTGACCGAGATGTTTCCGAACTTTTGGAAGTGGCCGAAAACCAAAGCCAAAATCAAGCAGCCGCCGGTTGTCGTCAGAGAGAAGTTTCCGACCTTAATTGAGCCGATGAAGATTCCCAAAATGGCCACGATGGAGAAAATGCCAAAGCCAAAAACGTCAATTTCCATTTCCTTGCCGTTCAACTTGCAGGGCGCTTCGGGAGCGGACTCCGAAAGCTTTGAGCGCTCGGCGTCCATGTCGGCGCCAACAAATTTAGGAACAAGCTGGACAAAGAGAACTACGCCGATAACGCCGAACAAGTAGGCGATTCCATGTCCTACGGCGACGATGGACTCAAGCTGGTCGGCGGTGTATTTGGCGGAATCGATTACCGTGGCCTTTGCGGCTGAGAACGCCGGCGTAGAAGTGAGCGAGCCCGAAAGCAAGCCTACCAACATGGCGCCGACTTCTTCCTTGTCGCGGCCAAAAACTCTGATGTCAAAAACGCAGCAAGCGGCGCAAGCGATGCCGCCAACGGCGATGATGAGCAAGCCCAAAAGAATGTAAGACTTGAAGTTTTTCTTTAGGTCGCCAAAAAAACTGGGGCCGGCGATAAAGCCTACGCTGGTTACAAAAAGCACAAGGCCGATGTTTTCTACAATCTTAAGAGCGCCCGAAACGTAGCTAGTGTGCAAGACCTCGCTCAAGTTGGCGCTCGTCACCGAGACTACCAGCTGGTTTCCAAGCGGCGTGTAGAAAAATGCTCCGAACAAGAGGGCGATGATAAAAACGCCCGCAGTTCCCAAAGAAACGCCGTTGATTGTGATGCGGCCAAGCAAGTATCCGACCGCCGCGATTGCAAAAACGCTGAACGTAAGGAATACGATTGCCTTGATGGAAAGAAGTCCTCCAAAAAGAACCATAATTAAACCTCGAAAAGTTTTAGAATAGTTCAAACATTATATAGAAAAAACTTCTTTTGCGCAATAAGCCCGCCGCCCTTTAAGGCCTTGCAAGGCCCAAAACGCGGCCGTCCTGGGCTTTCTCGCCCTAGCTGTTGTGCCTAAAGTTTTTGTCGGTAAGGACGCGCGCGGCGATAAGGCCAAGCGAAAGCGAGCAAACCGTAAAGGCGGCCTTTAGAATCCAAAGCGAACCTTCCGAAATGTTTTCCAGCGCCAAAAAGTAAATTCCCCTGTACATAAAAAGGCCCGGCACCATGATTACGATTGACGGAACCGTAATCGTAAGCCGCGGAAAGCCGGTAAAACGCTTGGCCGCCGACGCCAAAAGGCCCGACAAAAGCGAGGCCAAAAAGGCCGCGAGCACAAAGGAAACGTTCGTAAAGTCCAAAAGTTCAAGGCGGGCGGTATTGGAAATCATTCCGATGACGCCGGCGTAAAGGGCCATTTTTGGAGCGCTGTTGAACATTATCGAAAAGCCAAAAACGCCCACAAAGCTCGCGGCCAACCTAAAGACAAGCTTTAGCGCGGGCGACAGTTCCTGCGGAAGAAACTTGGCCGGCCAAAAGTCAAAGGCGTAGGCAAAAAGCCAGCCCGTAATAGTCGCGACAAAGATTATCAAAAGAGCGTAAAAAATGCGCTCAAGGCCGCTTCGCAAGTCCATCTTGGCCAAATCGATTCCGCCCGTAATCAGCGGAAAGCCTGGAATCACAAAAAGCATCGCGCAAATGTAGCCGGCTTGGTGGCTGTGGGAAATTTTAAAAAGCGCCTCGGCCGCTTGGATAAAGCCGATGTAAACCAAGCAGGCGGCGGCGACTCCGAGGGCGACGTTGGCAAAAAGAGTTATGCGCCTGTCCAAAAGTTTTTTACGGATAAAGTTGCCCACTCCGGCGCCCAAAAAGGCTCCGAGCATTTCGACAAGTCCGCCGCCCAACAAAAAAGTGAAGGCCGCGCAAGCCGCCGCCGCCGCCAGTCCTAGGATTGGAGCCGAGTAATGGGGAACGGCGTTTTCGATTTCGTCCAAAAGGGAAAAGGCTTCCTTTATTGAAACGCAGTCGGCCAGCCGCTCAAACTCGTCGGCAAAGGCGCGCAAGTGGTTCAGCCGGTCGGTGTTGACGCCGGTTCTGCTTAAAGAAATCGCGTTGGTGTAAGTTTCGCTTCCGCTTACGCAAGTGTATTCGATGGAAAGGAGTCCTATGTCGGCGTTTACGGTTATGCCCATCGCGCGGCTGGCCTTGTTCATGGCGGCGCGGACGCGGTAGGCTCCCGCTCCGACGCTAAGCATCATAAGGCCAAGGCGGCCGACAAGCGCGGACTTTTCGGCAAGGCTTGCGTCCGCGGCGCATTCTCCGTTGCCCGACCCGGCCAGGGCGTCCCAAGAGATTTTCATGTGTTGGTTTCTGAATTTGCTCATATCAACTCCAATTTTCCTTTTGACAAATCCTTTAAGCGCGCGGCAAGGGCCGCGTATTGCTCTTGCGGAACTTTCGCGCTAGCCCTAATTTTGTCGGCATACTCCTCGCTAAGGCCGTCTATCGAAAATTCGTCAAAGGCGCGCTTGACGCTTTTATAAAGCGCGTAGTCGCATTCAAAAGAAAATTCTTTTTTGGGAACGTACTCCTCAAGCGCGCCGATTTCTTGGCACTTCGACAAAAGCTCTTTTGCGGCGCCGCCGTAAGCCTTTACTAGTCCTCCAGTTCCCAACAATGTTCCGCCAAACCATCTGGTCACGGTCAGCATAATGTCTGTGGCGCCGCTTCCCTTCAACACGTCAAGAACCGGCCGGCCAGCCGTTCCGCCCGGTTCTCCGTCGTCGCTCATGCCCATAACCTCGCCCGCTTTTCCAAGCATAAAGGCGTGGACAACGTGCGTTGCGTCAGAATACTTTTCTTTTTGTGATTTTAATATTGAGCGGGCTTCTTCCTGCTTTTGGCAAGGAATGGCTTCCGCCAAAAAACGCGAGCCTTTTACGATTGTCTCAGTTTGAACTTTGCTCTTTAGAATCTTCATTTATCTTGTCATAATAAAATTGAATCGAAAGCATCACCGACGCGGCGGTGTAAAAAGTCAGCGCGAACGAAGCGAAGCTTATCAACGACCCCAAAGAATAAATGTTGGAGCTGGACTGATATTTTTCGTAAATAAAGGCGTGCAAGATGTTGAAGGCCAAAATAAAAAAGGCCTTTCTAAAATGACAAACAATTTCAAAGGCCAAAAAGCCAAAGACATTCTTGCAAAAGAACTTAAGGCCGTCCAAAAGGGACGTTCTAAAATTTTGCTTTGTGTTGTCGTAAACAAAGGACCAAACAAAAGTGAAGGGAAAGAAAACGATAAAAAGCAAAGCCAAGAACATGACATAGCAGCGCAATAATTTTCTAAAGCTGTCGGGATCGTTCTTTATAAACTCCATCACCTGCTCGACCGTTTGGAATTGCGGCAAGGCAAAAAATTCAACTTGGCTTACAATAAAAGCAAAAACGACAAAGCACAAAAGCATTGGAACGACAAAAAACGCCGCGCCTCGTCTTGCCCTCCTCTGCCTGATTCCTGCGAACAAAAAATTTAGCGCAACCGGCTGGTTCCTCACAAAGCGCAAGTTGCACAAAAATAGGCCGTAATGCAAAATGAAAATCACGGCGCAAGAAAGCAATTCAATAAAGGCAAAAAGCAAAACGGCGAAATTGATTCCGTTCTGGTACCTAAGAAAAAAAGACGAAGCGCTCATCGCCACGCCCGTCATAACGGAAGAAGAAAAAAAGCAAAAGAAGAGATAAATCATCAACATAAACACCGCGCGCGGAATGGCGAAGCGGGTTGAGGATTTAAAGTCTTTTACCAAATCAAGAACTTTCATTCCGCTTTTTCCACTTCAACGCTTTCGACTTCTTTTGTAGAAAGCTTAAAGCCCTGGGCCTTAAGGCCGCGCTCGATGTAATCGTTTGTCTTAAAGTTTTCTTTAAGAACTTTTGCGCGCGCTTTTTTTGTGTAGTTGAGCGTGAACTTAAAGTTCTTCCTTGTGTCAACGTGCAAAACTTCCATTCCGTCGGGCGCGATAAAGTAATCGCGGTTCATTATCCAGCTTGGAACGCGGCATCTCTTTATGTAAGCCTGCTTTGTTTTTGGATCGCGGTAAATCGCGGTGAACAAAACGTCGCCTATAATTTCTTTTTCGGCGTAGTTGACGTAAACCATTCCGGCGTCCACAAAGAGTTTTTGCGGAACGTCGCAAACCGTGTAAATGCCGCTCTTTCGCATTACAAAAATTCTGTCGTAAGGAGTTACGCGCAAGACTTCCGTTCCGCCCGAAACTCCGATTCCGATATAGCCTTTGTCGTCGTAGCGAAGCGGCGTGTCGCGGGTGGCGACTGTCTTTACGTCAACGGCGCTGAACTTCGCGATTTGAGTGTGGCGCTCCAACTCCTCAGGCTTGAACTTTTCCAACATTCCGCTAAGGTATTCAACCGCGCAATCCGTCAAATGCTTGAGACGGCGGGCGATTTCCTTAAGGCGGCCGTTGATTGCGGCAACCTCGTCGCGATTTTTGTTGATGTCAAAAAGCGAGATGCGGCGGATTGGAATTTTGAGCAAGCGTTCGACATCATCAAGCGTGATGTCGCGGATCAATTCTTTTTTGAAGGGCTTAAAGCCGTCGATGACCGCCTTGTTGACGCCCTCGGCTGTTTTCATCTGCTCAATCTTTTTGTAGATTCGCTCCTCGATAAAAATGCGCTCAAGGGTTCTTTGGTGCAATTCTTCCATTAATTGGCCGCGTTCGTATTCCAACTCGTCCTTTACAATGGCCACAAGTTTCTTTGCGTAATACTTTACGATTTCTGTCGCGGTCATGACTACCGGCATGTTGTCCTTGATGACAAGCATTTGGCAGTTGATTGACTTTTCGCAATCGGTGTAAGCGTAAAGCGCCTTTTCGACGTCCTTTGCGTAAACGCCGCGCGGCAATTTTATTTCGATTTGACAATGGTCTGTCGTAAAGTCGTCGATTGAACCAATCTTAATTTTTCCGGCGCGGTAGGCGTTTTCGATTGAGTTAAGGAGCGCGTCGCTTGTCGTGTCCAAGGGAAGCTCGGTGATGACGATTTTTTTGTCGTCGCTCATGTCGAACTTGGCGCGCGAGACGATCTTTCCGTTTCCGTCGTTGTAGTTTGACACGTCAATCAAGCCGCCAGTTGGAACGTCTGGATAAAGGGTGAAGCTTTGTCCCTTAAGCGCCTTGATTTCGGCCTGCAAAACTTCCTTAAGATTGTATGGCAAAATTTTCGTGCTCATGCCTACCGCGATTCCTTCGGCTCCGATAATCAAGGCGACAGGAATTTTGGCGCGGTAAACTTCCGGCTCGGAAGAGCGGCCGTCATAGTTTGGAATGTAGTGGGTCACGTGCGGGTTTGTGACCAAGAATTCTTTTGCCAAGGGGTGAACGCGGCATTCAATGTAACGGGGAGCGGAAGCGCCGTCGCCGGTGAACATGTTTCCGAAGTTTCCCTGCTTTTCGATAAAGATGCCCTTGTTGGCCAAAACGACAAGCGCTCCTCCAATAGAAGCGTCTCCGTGCGGATGGTACTTCATGCATTCGCCGACAACGTTGGCCACTTTTTGGAAGCGGCCGTCGTCCATTCTAAAGAGCGTGTGCATGATGCGGCGCTGAACCGGCTTTAGGCCGTCTTCCAAATCAGGAATCGCGCGGTCGCGAATTACGTAGCTTGCGTATTCAATGAAGTTTTTGTCAAAAAGATTTTTTATGAATGCCATTTTATTTCCACCCTAACACAATTATAGCAGAAATAAAAAATTTTTCAAGGGTTGTCCGCGCTTGTTCGTTAGCGGCTGCGGTCGCTTTTGGCCATTTGACGCTCGCAGACGGCAAAAAGTTTAGTCAGGCCAACTGTAAGGCACAAGTAGATCAGAGCGCAAGAAAGCAAGGGTATCCAGGCGTTGTAGGTGGCGTTGCGGATGTTGTCGCAAGTCTTTTGCAAGTCCACGACGGCGATAAAACTGGCCACCGAGGTTTCCTTTATAAGGGTGATGAACTCACTTGTGTATGTCGGAAGAACAGTCTTAAAGGCTTGCGGAAGGATTATTTTTACCAAAGTTTGCGACCAAGAGAGGCCAAGCGAACGGCCCGCCTCCATTTGGCCGCGGTCGACGCCCTGAATTCCCGCCCTAAAGATTTCGGTGCAATACGCTCCGGAATTTATTCCAAAAGCGATTATCGCCACCAAAACCGCGTTGCTCACGCCCATCGGCGAAAAGACGACAAAGTAAAAAATCATAAGCTGCGTCGCCATTGGGATTCCGCGGATTACCGTAGTGTAGGCTTCGGCGATCGCGCGCAAAACCCGTTTTTCGGAGATTTTAAACAGCGCGAAAACACAGCCCAAAACGGAGCCGATCAAAATCGCGCAAAAGGCAATGAGCAAGGTGGTTCCAAGGCCGGCCGGAATCAACATCCAGCGGCCATGACTTATCATCACGTCGTAAAAAGTTTGGGCCATAAAAAGCTATTGAAGGTCCTCGGCGGTAAGAATCTTGACTTCGCCGTCCAAGGGCATAAAGGCTTCGTTCATCTTTTGATAAACGCCGTTGGCCTTGATGGTTCTGATTGTCTTGTTGATGGAATCCAAAAGCTCCTGGTTTCCTTTTTTTACGGCGATGGCGTATTCGTCCGTAAAGAAGTCGTCGTCAACAATCTTGAGTTCCGGATTGCGCTTTACAATTTCTTTGGCGGGAAGCTCGTCAACGATGATCGAGTCGATCGCGCCGTTCTTAAGGGCCAAGGCCGCGTCGATTACTGTCTTGAATGACTTTACGTCCGCGCCCTCAATGTCTTCGGTGGCGTAGATTTCGCCGGTTGTCGCGGCCTGGACACCGATTGACTTTTTCTTCAAGTCAGAGACAGAAGAAACGCTTTTGTCGTCGGCGCGAACGATGATTGTCTGCTTTGACGAATAATATGGATCGGAAAAATCGACGCTCTTTCTGCGCTCGTCAGTGGCTGTCATTCCAGAAGCGATAAAGTCAACCGAACCGGCTTGCAAGGCGGCGATAAGGCCGTCAAAGCTCATGTCGACAACCTTAAGCTTTTGGCCGTAGTCGTTTGCGATAAGATTGCTGAGGGTGATGTCAAATCCTACGACATCTTTTCCTTCAATCCATTCAAAAGGCGGGAAAGCGGCATTTGTTCCCATCTTTACAACTTTCTCTTTATTGCCGCAAGAAAACCAAAGCAATGAACCGAACGCTAACAATACAAACAATAATTTTTTCATTTGAAAAACCTCAGTTTGCATTCTAGCGCATTTGGCGTCTTTTTGCAACAACAAGCAAGCAGCGCCCGAAAGCCGCGGGCGGCCTACGCGTCGATGTCGGCGTTTGAAAGCAAGTGCTTTTCGATAAAGTCGCGGCGCTCGGGAGTGTTCTTTCCCATATAGAAGCCCAAAAGCTTCGGAACCATCTTAAGCTGGCTGATTTCCACCGGCGTAAGGTGCATGGTTTCGGGCTCAATGAACTGGCGGAATTCCGTCGGGTTGATTTCTCCCAAACCTTTAAAGCGGCTGGTCTCGGCGCTCTTTCCAAGCTTGGCCTGGGCCTTGTCGCGCTCGTCTTCGGAATAGCAGTAAATGTTTTCCTTCTTGTTCCTAACGCGGAAAAGGGGCGTCTCCAAAATAAAGACGCGGCCGCTTGTGACCAATTCCTCAAAGTAGCCAAGGAAGAAGGTCATAACCAAGTTGCGGATGTGATAGCCGTCGTTATCGGCATCGGTCGCTATTACGATTTTTCCATATTTTAAATTCGAAACGTCGTTTTCGATTCCAAGCGCCATCATAAGCTGGTAAAGCTCGTCGTTCTTGTAAATGTCGCTCTGCTTTTTGCCGTACATATTTTCGGGCTTTCCGCGCAAAGAGAAAATCGCCTGGTAGCTCGCGTCGCGCGAGTGCGTCATCGTGCCGCTCGCTGAGTCTCCCTCGGTGATGAATATCATTGAGTTTTCGCCCTTGGGGCCGTCGTCAACGTGGAACTTGCAGTCCTTGAGCTTGGGAATGCGGATGCTGATTTTCTTGGCCGCTTCCTTGGCCTTTGTCTTTACCGCGCTAAGTTCTGTGCGAAGCTTTTCGTTTGTCTGAATTTTTTCTTTTATTTTGTCGGCGGCCTGCGGATTGTGGTGCAGCCAGTCAATCAAGCCGGATTGAACTTCGGCCACGATCCATTGGCGGATGTCGGTGTTGCCCAACTTGTTCTTTGTTTGGCTTTCAAAAATCGGATCCTTTACCTTAACCAAAACAGCGGATGCCATTCCTTCGCGAACGTCTTCCGCGCGGAAAGACTCTTGGTAAAAATCGTTTATGCCTTTTACAAAGCCTTCCTTAAAAGCGTTGAGGTGGGTTCCGCCGTCCGCAGTGTACTGGCCGTTTACAAAGCTAAAGTGGTTTTCACCGTAGCCGTTTGTGTGCGTCCAAGCGAACTTGATATGCTTTCCAACATAGCTTCCAATCGGATACAAGCAGGCGTCTTCGATTTCTTTGTTCAAAAGATCGAACAAGCCGTTGTCGCTCTTGTATTCCTTTCCGTTAAAGCGGAGGGTCAAGCCTTCGTTGAGGTAGGCGTAATTCCAAATTCGCTTTTCGACAAATTCCATGTTGAACGTGTACTTGCCAAAAATTTCTTCGTCAGGAACGAACTCAAAGAAAGTTCCGTTGGCTTGCTTTTCCTTGAGCTTGCCCTTGCGCTCTTTGACCAACTTGCCTTTTTCAAAAATCGCTTCGGCGCATTCACCGTCGCGAACGGAAACAACTCTAAAATAACTAGAAAGCGCGTTGACCGCCTTGGTGCCAACGCCGTTCATTCCTACAGAAAATTGGAAAACGTCGTCGTTGTATTTTGCGCCTGTGTTGATTTCGCTTACGCAGTCAACAACTTTTCCCAAAGGAATTCCGCGTCCGTAGTCGCGAACCTTCACCCGATTGTCCTTGACCGCGATGTCGATTTTTTTTCCAAAGCCCATGATGTATTCGTCAATCGAATTGTCGATGACTTCTTTTAGCAAAACGTAAATGCCGTCGTTTTGGTTTGAGCCGTCGCCCAAGCGGCCGATGTACATTCCGCTTCTAAGGCGGATGTGTTCCAATGCGTCAAGGTGCTTGATTTGGCTTTCGTCATATTTTTTTGGGGTCTTTGTCGCGGGAGCGCTTGCCGCAGCCGAAGCAGCCTTTGCTGGAGCCGCCGCAACTTTTTTTGCAGGAACGGATTTTGCCGCGGGAGCTTTTGCCGCCGCCTTGGCCGGCGCTTTTTTGGGCGCAGCTTTTGCCGCGGTCTTTTTTACGCTAGAATTTTTAGAAGTCTTTTTGGCCGGCGCCTTCGCCGAAGCCTTTCCTTTTTGAGCTGCCATATTTTCCCCACCCTGCGGCCGCTCGCAATCTCGCTTGAGAAACTAAAACCGTTTCTTCGAGCGGTCCTGCCGCGTCTTTACAGACGCTGCGGTCATGGCGCTATCAACGCCGTCGCATTAAAAATATGCAATAATTATATAGTAGATGTGAAAAATTTTCAAGCGTTTTTCACGCGCGTTTTGTCATTCCTAATCCGCAAGCGTTGTCATTCCCGCGTATGAACGCGGGAATCCTTGGCGCAAACGACTAGTTTTCAAGGCAGAGGGCAGGAACAACGCCGCCATCAGTCTCTTTGACGCCGTAGTTGCGGCCGGCATCGCCATCGTCCTTGACACGAAGCGCGTTGCTTTCGATATTACAGAAAGGAGAGCGCAGCCACCAGTAACTGCTCGCATACATATCCAAGACTCCCATCGCCTTGGCAAAGTCCGTCGGGGCGCGGACGCGATTGCTATTGCCGGTATCGTAGTAGGCGCCAAAGCCGTAGCCGCTTGTCGAAACATCTTTTTCGCTCAGCAAGAAAATCTTGTCGCCCATCGGACTGTCGCTGGCGTATTGGTTGACTCCGTTGTTCCATGCCTTTTTCTTAACATCATCAAGGCTATCATAGTTATCGGGCAGAGTCGTGCCAAGGCTGTTGTCAAAAGTCGTGTCCGCTATCGCAGATGCTTGAGCGTTTGTGAAGGCGCTTTGCAAAAAGCCATTTCCGGCGTATGTCGCCTCCTGCGTGTCGCCGGGCTCGTATTTTCCGTTGAGCCAGGCGCGGATTGTGGAATACTTGTAATTGTTGGCGTAAACCGTGGCGCCGCCAATCGTTCGGTTGCTTGAATCAGAGCAATACGGAACCCCTGATGCCAAGACGCTTTCCGCAAGCAAAAGCTTTTTTCCGCCATAGTTGTTCGTAAGAACGCGCCATTTTATCGGCTCCACCTTGAACCATTTTTTGCTAGTTCCACCCTGTCCGACAGAGCTTCCGTCGCTGTACTTGTATTCGCTGGCGCAAGCATTCTCGGCCTGCTCTACGTACCACGCGCCGTCGCTTCCCTTGCAGTAGGTAAAGTCGCCGTGAACCTCGGCCACGCTTGTGTCAACAGAGACGCTCGCGGCCTTTATCGTCTGCGGCCAGAGGCCAAAGGTGGCTAGCGTGAATGATTTTCCGTTGAGCGTCACGCTTCCGATTTCTTTATATTCCTCTCTTACCGGCACAACAAAGGCCGCGGTCACGGTCACATTTTGCGCCGGCATTTTGAACGTCCGCGCGTTGCCGCGTCCGTTTAAGGTCACGGAAGTTCCGTCGCTTGCGGTCACGGTCAATGTTGAAAGCGCATAGTCATAGGCGGGCGTCGCCGTGAGCGTTATTTCCGTTCCGGCGGTCGCGGAGGTTGGAGCCGCGGCCACAGTTCCATTCTCGCTTGCGGAAATGTTCACGCTGTAAGTTTGCGGCGCTGGGGGCGGAACGGGCGGCATTCCATTGCTGCCGTTTGAGCAAGCGAACATCGCCAAAGCGATTCCAAAGACCGCAAAAACCGCGGCCAGACTAAAACTTTTTTTCATATATTCTCCTATTTTTATGCCGCCCGGCATCGAACATCTTTGCCAAAACAAAAAGGCCCGCGCGCAAGGACAATTTTGTCTCCACATCGCGGGCTAAGCTTTAAGTATTTAAAGACAATTCCTCTATTGATTGCCGATTGAGTCAAGGCCTTGATTGCCAGCGCTCGTAAGAGCGCAGTTGAATAAATTTCAACTAGCAAAACGGCACGTAGCGCAAGCGCGGCTTTCTTAACTTCTCATAGTATAGCGCAATTAAAAAAAATGCAAGAAAAATTGCCGCGGCCTCAACAGCTCTGCGACATAGCAAAAAATCTTTTCAAGCCTTAATATCCCGGCCTTACAAAGACTTCCTTGTTGCTGGGGTCAACGGCGTCCTTGTAAACGCGCTCCTTCCATTCATCCTGCGGAACGTCCTGCACGCTCGCCGAAAAATGCTCCGGCTCTCTCTGCAACACTTCCGCCGCGGTCTTCACAAGAGCCTCAGCCAATTTCTTTTTCAACTCATCGCTTCTTCCAGGATACATCTGAACCGTAATGTGCGGCATAATATTCCTCCTCAGTCTTATCGCAGAGTATACTTTTTTATGGAACGAATGGCAAGGGCACGAAAAAAAGCCCGGCAGCCTGCCCACAATCGGAGAGCCGTAAAAAAAATTGCGCCAGCAATTTTTAGGCTCATCCGCCTAATCGGGCTCGCCTGGCCCC
>JAGCNW010000026.1 GCA_017645785.1 Treponema sp. | reverse complement strand
TCCTTGAATTTTGGATATGTTGAATCAACAAACAGCCCGTTATCCAGTTGTACTAATACATGACACAAACGGCCGTCCGGTTTTGTGCTGGTTGATACGAACCTTTTTTTGCGCCCGTTGCCGTGGCACCAGGCCGCAATAAGTACGCTTTTATCGTCACAGTCGCGCGGCGTGTAGTCAGGCCGCAAAGTGTACGCGGGACGGCTCACAGTCTCAACCCCCACAGGGTCGGGAACATACGGGAGTAAGCAAACAAACCTGTAAAAATCAATCAAAGGGACACGGAGCCAGTTACCTAGATCGCTGTAATATTCTTCGACCAGCCGGCGCATTTCTCCCGCCGTTTGATATACATCTTTCAATTTAACCGTTTTGTCAATCATGGTATAAAAATAAATCCGTAAGCAAAAAAAAACAACCCCGACCACGGGCCGGGGATGGGTGTCTTTGTTCGGAGTATACTATTATTTTGATAAAGCATCATCAAAAGAAAATAAAACTTTTTTGTGTTTGGTCTTGTATGTTCGCGGCATCATTTTAAATGTTGGCGATTCTTCAGACCAATTAAGGGCGTTAACTATTACGGCCATGTCACCGCGCGATAATTCAGCGTTGTAAGATACGCGCGCAACGTCCTTTTCTGTAATAACTTTTCTTTGGATCTTGGACGCCGGTTTTACGGTCGCTTTTTTTGCTGGTTTCCTGGGTTGTTTTTTCATTTGTCTTTACTCCCGTTGATGTTGTTTTAAAATTAAAATCTACTAATTTATCGAAGCGCGCGCAATCCCCGGCCCCTGCATGGGGACAACCACCCGCGAAACAATCGCGCTTACATTCGCTTTTGCAATCCGTTCTAAAGTCTTTAACTTTTCTTATCATACATCAACCCCGTATTTATTTAAATCATACCTTATAAACCCGCGCGCCTTGGGACCGCAAAAATCGCACATCCTAACAATGTTTACGCCCGGTTGGTGGTTGGTGTCATACCACAAACTAAAAGGACCGATAGCGCCGCAAACAATGCACTTGTAAAAAGTCGTACTGTCCATATTATTCATCATGGAAAAGGTTTAGTTGCTGGAATGGTTTTCTTTTTTCGAGCGCGAAGCATCCAGGACAATAATATTTATCATTGTATTGCCTGGCATCCGCCTCCGCGTGTATCGGGTAGCCACACCCAGCGCAACGGCAAAAAATAAATTCTGTATTTGTCAAAAAGTCCATACAGCTAACCATCCTTTTCTACCTTAAATTTCATTTGTTCCAAATCAGAAATACAGCTTTCGCAAATCCTGAATTTTCTATCTTTGTCCCATGCCGGGACCCTACAAAGCGGGTTTTGACCGCAACGGCCGCAACGGTAACAAATTGATACTGTCATAATTACACCACCAATAAAATATTTTTTATTCTATAATATTCTTCTGGAGAAATATCATAACTATTATTATTATCACATTCAATGCAATAATGTGAAATTTTAACGGCAATATCCGGATAATCAGTAATTAACGGATTATCTGGTATTTTTTTAAATTCGTCCATTCCTATATTCAAAAGTAGTTGATGTTCGTCTTTCCACTTTAACTCAAAACATGGGTTAAATGCTATTATTTTATCCGTGTTTACAAAAGATACACTATTTTTCGTTCCTATTTTATGTAGAATTTCGATAAACATTGTTTTACCCCCGTTGTTTAAAAAGTTGCTGGAGCAAAGCGCTATTTTCTATGGCGTTCTTTACTTCCTGTTTTATTACGTCCAAACTTGCTTTTAAAGCTGCTTGGGCAATCTTATTTATTATCTCGTTTTTTTGGTATTCATCCATTTTTTAAACCTCCATTTGCTAACCACCATTCAAAAATATATGCTATAAAACTTTCATTTAAAGCAACTATACCGTGTGACGTTTGAATTAAATATATGTTCATTTTATAACCTCAATTTTTTTTAGTTCTTTTGCCAAATTGTTACATTCTGTTCGAATCTGTCCCCAAATAATATCCGGGTGGTCGTTGTTATCATATTGAGTTAGATCATTTATCTTTTCAAAGAATTTAAGTAACGTATATTCTAACCCAGTTAAAAGTAATTCATTATCAAATTCAACATTTAAATAACCTTCATTGTCCATACATTTCTCCTAGATAAATTTATAAATACCGTTTTTTCCTAGCGCCTGGTCGTAAATTGTGTATATAAATTTAGGACATTCATCGTCTGGTTCCTTTTGCGTTAGAGTTACAAGAAAATCCGTAACAATACAAGAGCCCTCTATCGTTATGGCATAACAAGCATAAGGCTTGTATATTCCTTTAATTATATCTTCCGGGTCCTCATATATTATATCATCATCTTTATCAAAATCCGGAAATTTTTCCAAAAAATCATTTTTTGCATCTTCTAAAGCTTTTTCCTCTGTCATGTTTCCCCCTTAATTTTTGTTTTGTTTGGCGTTCACATCTTCCAGAAGCGAACGGATAAACAGAGAATCGGATACAAGTGAGAACAAACCGCCTTTGTAACGGCGTTTTACGTCCTTGAAAATTTTTTCGTCAATAGTCAGCAGTTTTTTTTGCATGGTTAAATTTTCTCCTTTAAAATATTTTTGTGTAAAGATTTGATTTTTTTTATATCCTCATAATGTAACCTGGTGTATATAATAGCGGTTTTATATACGTCACATTCTTCTCTATTTTTTTTAGCGAAAAGCGCCGCCGTTATACATTTTTTTTTGTATGCCTCGACAAATAATTTACACGTTGCATCGAAAAGTAATAAAGTCACAAGTTCCATTTTACCCCTTTGGCCTTCAGCCGGTTTTTCGTTTCAAGACAAACAACACCGTGTTGTTATATCCTTATATATCTAAATATATACTTGTATATCCTAAAAGTCAATAGTTCGCCCAAACTTTTTTTGAATATTTCTCGCAGGTTGACTTGTGGGGCCGGTTCAAGGTTCGGGAGTGTCCGCCCCCCCCCTAACGGTCCCCCTGGGGGGACCATAGACCGGGCCGCGAATGCTGGGAAGCGTTCGGACTTCGCGCCCCGGTCAGGTCAGAATTTCGAAGGGTGTACGCTCAAATTTTTTGAGCCAACGGCACCGGGCCGCCTGTGCCGGTCTGGTTCGCGGGTGCCATGGTGCGCCCCGTTGCCGAACAGTACGCGGCCGTAATGGGCCGTGTGCCCGTGGCTCCAAGTATTCGCCACGACCGAACGCGGCCGCGTACAAGATAATGCGCGCCAAAGGCGCGGAACAAAGGACGGGGGGAAAATCGCGAGGATACACGCCCCCCAACCCCCCAGAAAATTTTTTGTACAAAATCATCTGTTTGGTTGGCTAGGCGAACGCCCCCCCGCACTATTTGGCGACTGGCTTTTAGACCTGTTCGCCGGAGAAATATCCGGACGCCGCTATAATGCGCGCTGCCAGGTGGTCGCAATGTCGAATGAATGGGGGTTCGCGCCTTTTCGTTATCGCGCCTGCCACTATTCCTAGGCTTTTCGGTTGTTCCGCGCCGATTGGTAAACCTGGAGCTAACCCCGCGGCGCCCCGTTAAAACGCCGCGGTCAGTATTAATTATAAAAAAAAAACACGTTTTTAACCGTGTTTTGGGCGTGTTTGGGGTGTGTGTTTGGCGTGTTTTGGGTGTGTTTTAATGTATATTTGTATACAGAAAAAGACAAGAAACACGGACGCTTCTTTTTTTTCTAATTCCAGGTCTTGACATTAACGGTGTCAAGACCTATATTTTTCTTTGCCACTCCTGGAGCAATACAGAGAACGGCAACCGTTAAGGCCCCGGCGAACTATCGCCGGGGTTTCTTTTTATGCGTCACGCATTACACGTACAGACGCGGCCAATCTAAGGCCGTTTCGGTTGTACGTATTATAATTTATTGTTCCGTTGTCTTGAATCTGTATGTAATACTTACTATTCGATGAGCCTTTTGTTGTTGACCATATATAATGAACTCTAGCTCTCATTTTAAAACCGCCGTTATCTTTTTCATAATATCCAGCTGGTAAAGACGAAAAACCTAATTCATCGCTATGTATGCCCGTAAACCAATATCCGACCGCTTTAAGTTTGTTAGCATTTGCGGCCCCGACATTAGAAATTAGGGTTTCTAAATCGCTTTGAGTTGGAACTCTCCACCCGTCCGGGAGTATGCCATTATTGGGATCCGCTATGTAATCGACCGCAAACCCATTGTATAAACGCCCGAAGAAACAACCATATTGTCCGTAAAAGTTCGGCATATCTTCCGGATAAACACTCCTAGGGTTTGTGTCGCTGTCGTAAACGTTGCCGCTAAAATCCAACAACCCGGGCCACGAAACAACAATATTCTTTGTTATCCATATTTGATTACCTATTCTTGTAACCGGGTATTTAATGCCGCCAATTTCTGGACCCACAATGTCCCCGCCGCCCTGGTTGTAAACGCTGGGCACGTTGTATATGCTGGGTTTGTTTCCAATCATGGTAACGCCCCCTTACACCACTTCCGAGCCGTTCGTATTAAGCATTCCGGCGCCACAATCTATTTCAAGTTCCAGGAATGCGCGCAACGTTTCGCCCTCGTAAGCGCTTTGTAGGTTGTAGTCGTCAACGGTCATATACGCGGGGCTTTGTCCTGGAATTTGTAATAGATAGTAATCCGCGGTCGGGTTGTCCTTTTGAAACTGGTAATTTTCAAAAAGGAAATTCAGGTTTTGCCATTCGTTGTAGCTGTCGAACTTAATTTCAAATGATTCACCGTACACATCCACGCCGTCTATATTGCGGTATGAACGTAAGATAAGACGCGCGGCGCGCTGTCCCTGGGCCGGGCATATTCCCGGGCTTCCAGGCGTGAAAATTCGCGCGCGTTTTATGATCAAACGCGCCTGTGTAATAAATGCCCTAACATCACCGTTACTTAAAGGCTTTTTGCTGTCCAGTTGTATAAACGACAAATTGCAGTCCTGGGCAAATGATATTCCGCCGTTCCTGTCCGCGTTGGTGTAGGTGTACAGATCAAGCTGGGCAGGGTCGCCGCCAATGAACAACGGCGCCTGGATATAATAGTGTCCCTGTATGTTTTCCATTTACTCCCCCTGGTTTTCTTCGGTTTCTTCCGGGTTTTCTTCTAATCCCTGTGTCGGCATTTGCTGCGCGAATTGCTGCACGGGAGCCGGCTGTGGAGGAACGTATGCCGCGTTATAGCCGAACCCCTGGGCCAACTGCAACGCGGCACGGGTGCCAAAACGTTTTTCCGCGGCGCTTATAAATTGCTGGGCCAGTCCTGGATCATCCCGGATTATGTTCTGTACCATTGGCATTTGTGACGCCTGTTTTCCCGCCGCTACATAGTTGTTTTGATTTTGTTTCAAAAGGGTCGGCAAATATTCTAGCGCCGCCTTGATAAGAATGTTCATGTTTTCCCCGCTTTCTTCCTGGTTTTCCGTTTCGTCCTTGATAGCTTCCTTTACCGCCTGTAATTCTTTTATCTGTTGCAATATTGTAGGCGTTTGGCGCGTTCTCCCCATTTCTTCGAGGCACTTCGCTAGAATGGTGTCTGACGCGCTTTTATTGCCGTTAGCCGCTAAAATTTCAATCAAGCGCATATAGTCCGGGGCTGGGGGCTTCGGTGTAGCGAATAGTTCTTTAATTGCCTTGATAGCAAGTCCAAACGCCGTTATTTTGTCCGCCGTAAACCACTCCATAAGCGCGCCCAGGGTGTTTTTTTGTTCCTGGGGCGCTACCACCTGGGGCGTTTCGATTCGCGCCGCCTGGGGCGCTGTCTGGGGATTTTGCGGCGCGCCGCAAATATCGTCTATCCTATATGTAACATCCCGCTTTAATACGCCTTCGCTGGTCCTGGCTTTGTAACGTCCCTTGTAAAGGCCACCACCAAAATTTTCCGCCAAATAATCATCATAGACTGGGCCGTCCACGTTCCTTAGAAACAGGCGGCGTTGCGCCGTTGGCGGGTCCTGGGGATTGTCTACGCGGTATAATCTCCCGGAAATTTCTGCCCCGCGGCTTTGCAGTTCTTCCAGTTCTTCCAGAATATCATCCGGTCCGAACTGCCGCGGCGGTGTCGGTTTCGCGTCCTTTTCGTTTTCTACAACTGCAAGTTGTAACGTTTTTTGTTTTGCCATGGTGGTTTTCCTTATGCCGCCAAAAAGATTAAAATCCCAGCTATCCCGGCGACCGTTAGGATAGTAGGCCAGTTTATAGGATCACTAACAATGCAGGCAACGCCCTCCCCGGCATTACCCGCGTTGTTTACCAGTTGGTAAAGTTCTCCGGATTTGTCTCCGGATATGGTGGAGCCTTCGCGGTTGGCACCTACCAAAATGCACCCGCGCGTATCTCCGGCGGTGTTCCCGCCGTGGAACATTATCCCGGAACGTCCCGGAACATCGAGGTAAATTTTGTTAGTTCCGAACTTTCCGGAAAGATTGCCGCTTACGTTGTATTTACCCGCGGGAATCTTGTAAAAGTCATTTTCCAGGCCATAGGCGAAAAACGCGCCGTTCAAAAAAACTTTGGACGGTATCGCGCCATTTACAGCGCTTGCGCGTTTTACCTGGATAATCATTTACACGCCCCGGCTTTTTTTCAGTTGGTCTGTTCCAACGCGGTAATAGTTAAAGGCGACTTTAAGAACCAGCTCGTTTTGTGTCATTCCGGTAAGCTGGTTTACTTCGCCCTGGATCTGAAGATAAAATTTTTCTTCCTGGGTCGGTGTGGTTCCGCTGGGTTCCCACTGCAACTGGAAATTGTCTCCATGTGCAAAGCTGCTAAAAGGGAATGGAGCCATATTTACCGGGGTGCCGTTCCCGCCGTGTAGAATCTGCAAAAAAAGCGGCTCGTCAAGTGCCGATGTAAATTCATCGGACGAACAATTTGCTGAAATCATTACACCCGCAATTATACCTGTTTGCGGTTGCAGCAACTCGCCAAATTCTTGTGGCGGCGTTGTCTTTTCACTAAATATGTATTTGCCTCCGATAATCGGAGCCGAAAACTTACAGTACACCGGATAGACGGTAAAGTCGTTTGCTCGAATTTTTGTAAATGGAAATAAACTTTGTATTGTTGCAGCCATGACTAATCTCCCATTTTTACCTCTATGCCGGTATAGAGTATCGTGCCGCGGTTGTGCGGGTAGTATGAGCCTCCCCACATAATATGCGGTTTTACAATCGTCTCTATTACGGCGCGTTCCGGGAGTAAAAAACATTCATTCCCGAACTCTTCAAAATGTACGCCGTTATCCTGGCAACCAATAACAAGTTTCGACCAAACTGTATCTAACAAATTTGGATCAGTGACATTTGCAAAAGACTTTGAAAAAGGCAAGTTTTTAAACTTGAATATAAAATCTGGGAACGCTCCAGCAGCTTCCGGAACGAACTGGGAATATATCGCGATTCCCGTCAATATGAAACGCCAATTTGCACGCGTCACAATAGTTTTTGCGGCGGCAATATTCGCCCCGGACGTTTCCCAGCTTGACACGTAGTCAACACTACGCACAACCTGGGACGCCGCCAAAATCTGTTGTTGCAAATCAGCGGACAATATCGAAATATTACGCCTTTTCACTAGCGCCTGGAAAACGCTCTCGTTTATCTGTTTAAGCATAGGGCGCCCCCCGCTATACTTCGGTATTTTCGATATTGGGATAGATACAGCCCTTAAAACAAATATCTATCCTTTCATCCTTAGAAACGTTTGTTTCGCCGTTGAGCGCCGCGGGTGCGCGGTTGTCGTACTCAATCGTAAGCGCGTCCCCCTTCGGAAAAAAATAAAAGAACGGGCGCGAACCGTATCGCGGAGAATCATCCGAACCAGGGGACGCGATCAGTTGAACCGGCACAAAGTCCGAACTCATGGCGTTTCCCGCGGACTGCGATTTGAATTTTAACTTAGTAAAGCAAATTGCTTTTGCCGTTCCGCCGTCCGGCGTTGTTGTAGAGTTCTTTGTGTAGGCGATATTGTAGCCTTCCAAAATAAACGGGCCTTCATTCGTTACCGGTATAGTAACGCTGTCAGAAGTGTTTGCCTTTGCCGTAAATGTACGCACCAGGTCGAACGTTTTTTCAAAACGTTGGGTTCGCTGTGCATCGTTTACCTTGTTGATAATTTCCGCTTTTGTAGCCATTTTTAGTTATCCTTTAAAAATTGGATGAAAAAGCGCGCCCCCGTTAGCGAGTCCGGGGACGCGCCCGGAAAACCGCCATTTGGCGGGGTTTTACGTCTTAGGACTTGACAACTTTCAAGCCCTGCAACATCACGACAAAACCAAACGAATTTGCCGTACTGGTGAGTGCAGACGGAACAGCGCGCGTAAAGCGTACAATACCGCCGATGTTGCAGTTAGCCTGAACCAGGATAGGCACCTGGAGTTTAATCCAGGAAATTCCGCCGCCAAGACCTCCGGCACAACTGGGGTTTGCGTCCTGGGCCGCAAAGTCAACGGCCTCCATGATCGACATCCCGGAAAATTCCGCAATCTTGGTTTCGTTGCTGCCGATGTTAAGCGTGATAACAGCGGACGCCAAAAGGCGTTTCATTTCCGCAACCTGGGCCGGGGTCAAAACGCCCGTTCCAAAGCTCAAAACTCGAAAACCGATTCTGTCAGCCTTGAAAGCCATGGTAGAACCGATTTTGCGGCGTTCTTCCAGGTTGGTAAGCTGTTCTGAGTTCGTGCCGCCGTCCGTTGCGGTAATGGCAAACAGCGGGTTAATAGTTGCGGCGGACACGTTGAAACCGGTCCACATTTCCGCCATGTACATTTGACCACCGGCGCCAAAACTTTCGATGTTTGGAGCCGTAGTCGTTACGGGTTGAGTTATCTGCCCCATAATTTATCCTTTGTTTCGTTCCGGTATTCCGAAACCCCAGCGAAACCGGAAATCTACCGGGGTGCCCTTTAGGGCTGTTACATTTCTTCTGCTTCTTCGGCCAACGGCGCGCCCATTTCGCAAGCGCCCAGCGTGTTGTACGGTGCGCCCAGCGTGTTGTACGGTGCCGCAAGCTGCCAGTTTGCAACGCCCGAAACAGTGCCGCCGGAGACCAATCCGGAAATGACGTTAGTCACACCAGCAGCAGCGGCGCCCAGGCCCAGGCCCAGGAACAAACGGTTTTTCTTTCTAAGTCCCTTGTATGCGAGGAACCCGCCCAGCGCGGCCAATCCGCCGTTTTTGGCAACGTCCGGAATGCCAGCCGGGATTTTAGAGAGCAGGATTGAGCCACCGATAGAGCCGACACCAGCGCCGCCCACGGCCAGGACAATATCAGCGGCGCCCATACGTTCGCCACCGGCACGGCGCGCGCGCCTTGCTGCATTCTTCGCGGCAACGTAAACGCGCCGCGTCTTGGTCTTAATGATTGTGCGGGTTTTACCGCGCTTCTTTGCCTTGAATTTAGCCATATTTGACCGCCTTTCTTTTAGAGTTGAATTTTAAAAAAGTTTCTTTACAAAATGGATCGCAATCAAGCCGCCGCCTATTATCAATCCCCATTTTATAATGGTTCCAGTTGCCGGAGTCGCCTTTTCTAGCACCGGGTAATTAACGCCATAAGATACCGTTTGGACTGCATTTTCCACCTTGTTACTAACACTATCCGAAACATCCTTAAACAGTGCGTCAAAGTACGACCATTCAGAATTACCGGAAAAATATGCAGCGGCGTCCGTGTCCTTGCTTGCGAACGAATACACCCAGGAACAAAATTTTTTTATACCGTCCTTTGATACGCTTTGATTGAATGCAGTATAGAGAGCGTTTACTATCCTATTTATCGCGTTCATCCTGGTCTCGTAATCGCTGGTAAACCAGCCCAGGCCGTATTGCCTCTTCATAAATTCGATAGTGTAAATTAATTTGTCCTTTGTGAAATTAGCGAAACCGAAAAACACGCCCGTGTCGTTATCGGGCATTTGCGCGCCGTTGTAGTAAGAATACATCGTTTTATATATATTCTTGGCGCTTGGATCGGTAATCACAAAAGACATTAACGGCGCCCTCTTCTCTTCTTTCGATAAAAACCAAAATACCACACCGCGAAACCAGCGCCACCCAGCAAAAGGATAGTTCCGCCAGTCTTTGCGGCGGTTTTGACATCATCGGATTTTGTCCCGAAGCCAAACGTAGTCAACAAGTCCGCCGCCGTGTTCGTTACCTTTCGCGCCGCCGGGACAATAGCCCCGTAACCAGGAATGTACTTCGCGATATTTGCGACATTGTGGAAAATATCGGCTCCGATTTGCACTTTGTCGCTTTGCGCAACATCCATTATTTTATCCGACAAATTTGAAATATCATCCAAGGAAAAACCCAGCGTAGAATCTTCGACACGTTCAACCCAGCCACCGCCCAGCAATTCAGCACCCGCCTTTACATCAGGTCTAAACAGCTTTACGAACAATTCATCATGCGAGCGATTGGCGCAAATGGGGCGCGCGGCGCTTTGTTCCGGGTGTTCCATCATGGCCGCGGTTGTGCCACATACACGCGCCTTGAGCGCGTTCCAGGCTCTAGGCCCGTACATTTGAACGCCCAGGCGGTCATCTGCATTATAAATGTTGTCTAATACATTACGCATGGCGCCCCCTTACTTTTTCTTCCGGAGAAAATAAAACGCCGCGAGAGCCAAGCCACCCCACAACAAGTATTTGGTAAAATCGCTCTTTACTTCTACTTCTGGTAGTTGCTGTTCCATTTCCGCCGCCGCCCTTGCCGAATCCCCGGCATCTAAAATTATACGAATTTCCTGCGGGTTTGTAGTTGCGAATTGTGCCGCCGTGCTTGCCGCCGTGCTTGCGTTGTCGTTGGCTTCCGCATACTGTAAAGCGTTCGTTTGTTCTGCGTTTTGCGCATTTGCTTCCGCCGCCTGTTTTGCTATGTTGGTAATAACTTCTTTCTTGCTCGCATTTATCGCGTAGCTCTCGCGGTCGGGTACTATCTTTTGGTTTTGGGATTTAGCCGCCGCGGTCGCCTGTTTTACAGCTTCTACGGCCTGTTGTGCAGCCTCAATAGTGTTTAGCGGGTTAATGCTTTTTATAGCCGCCTTCGTCAATCCCTTGTTTGTCTCACTGAATGGATCAGTGATATTTGTAATTAGGTTGCTAACCTTTGAACCATAACCGGGAATAATCTTGTTTGCCGCTTTATCTGTTAACGGGTATAAAGGATTTACCGCCGTTCGGGTTGCGGCTGTTGTTCCTTTTGCAATTATACCAGTTGCTTTTTTTAGTTTGCTTGTTAAACTAGACATAATTCCAAAGCCCCCTTTTACTTCCTCATGAGCAAAACAGCAGCCCCAAGAATCGCCGCCCCGATTATGATATAGTTCTGTTTTTGGTTTGCCATGTATTCGGGATTCGTCTGCAACTGGTATTGTAAATTGGCGTTGGCTGTTGCCTTCGCATCTTCCGCCGCCTTTGCCCTGGCATATTCGGTGTTGTATGTTTGTTTGGCCGCTTCAATTTCATTTGCCGCGGCCTGGGCAATGTTTATTGCGTTTTGGTTAGCTTCATTTACCTTAGCTTCCAGGGCTTTATCAGTTGCCGATTTTGCGCCAAGCGCATACATGGCGTCACTTGTGTTTGACAATCCAGGGATCAACAGCCATTGAGCAATACCGCCGGGGCTCAATGTTTCGGGATAAAGCAGCCCGGACGGTTTAAGCATGGATGTAATCGCGTCCCCAATTCCGCCCATTTCCGAACGGCGCGGCGTGTTTGTCTTGCAATCTAGTACAAACTCACGCCATTCGTCAACGCCGTAAAGTTCACACCCTAATTCATGGTTAAAACCAAACGCTTTCTCTAAAATATCATTTGTTGGAATGTATAGCCGTTTCCCGGATATTTTTCTAATGTTGGCCGCGAAATCATTTTTACACGCGAGCAGGTCTAAAGCACGGTTACACGCGTATGACTTAATGGCGTTCCAGGCTTTGGCACCGAACAGCATACAGCCTAAAGTGTCGTTTACGTTGAATAGATCATCGAGCGTTTGACAACCAGCGTTGTCTATCCCTTCTAGTGTCCTTAAACTAGCCATGTTTACCGCCTTTGTTGTTGTAACATTAAAATATGTTTTTAAAAAAACTCCGTCAAGCCTTCTAACCTGGTGACGCGCGGAAAATATGGGTATTGTCCCATATAATCCTTGAATTTTGGATATGTTGAATCAACAAACAGCCCGTTATCCAGTTGTACTAATACATGACACAAACGGCCGTCCGGTTTTGTGCTGGTTGATACGAACCTTTTTTTGCGCCCGTTGCCGTGGCACCAGGCCGCAATA
>JAGCNW010000004.1 GCA_017645785.1 Treponema sp. | reverse complement strand
GAGTTCAAAAAGGTAATGACCGTATCAAACACGGCGATAGTAAAGAAGTTTTGCGAGGCGATGAGCGCGGAAATTTGCGCCAAAGTCGGCGAGATTGAAAACGAACTACTGACCGCCTAAAGAGGTAAAAAAGAGGGCAGCGGCGCAATTTTCAGACCCGCGCCGCCGCCCTTTCACATAAAATTTCAGTTCCAAACAAGAACCAAAACCAATTTGCAAAAATATGGAAAATATCAATACAATAACAGGAGAAATAACGGAAACCGCCGAAAAGGTGCAGACAAGACCCTTAACGGCAAAGGAAAAGAACCGCGCCGCCCAATTTGAAAGACTTTTGGCCGCCAGCGCGGAGGCGCGGCAAAGCCGCGATTTTATGATTAACACCGCCAAAAGCGCGGCGCAGGCCTTATTTTTGGAATCCCAGCCGCTGAACTACTTTATATTGAAATTCGTGTACGCACCCGCCGAGGAGGGCACAACGGAGTTTAAAAAGTTCAACGAGTGGAAAAGTGAGGGCTACACCATAAAAAAAGGGTCGAAAGCGTTCCCCGTATGGAGCCAGCCCACCAAGCGCGAGAAGAAAGAGCAGGACGGCGAGACCGCCAGCGCACCCGCGCCAACCCCCGCACTGATGGAGAACGCCGACGGCGCAGGCGAGGAGGACAGCACCCACGGCGAGCGCGAACGCTTTAATATGTGTTATTTGTTCAGCAATTTGCAAGTGACGCGCCGCGACCAGCCCGCCAGCGCGGAAGAAGCGACCGAGACGGCAGAACCTCAGGAAGAACCCGCCGCCGCGTTCCTGCAGCCCGAGCCGATAGAAGAACCCGAACCGATAGAAGTTTTTTAGAAAGGAGGCGCACAATGTTTAATGTATTTATCCCCGCCCATCTTCTGCCGTTACTGCTTCACGGAAAGCGTGACGGAATAACCGAGGAGGAAGCCAACGACACCGCCATTTTTGCGGCAAAATTCGCCTTTATCCTGCCGCTGCCGCTGGATAACTATTTCACCCCGAAAGAGGGACAAAAAACGCAGTTCTGCCCATTTTTCAACGATGTGACCGCAACGCCCGCGAAATGTTACATTTTCGCAATCCCGACAGGGGAGGAGCAAGGAAAGGAGGCGCGGCAATGATGGACAGAATAACAAAGGCACTCACGGCGGAAAAATACCACCTGCCGAAAGTCGGACAGTACACGGGCGCACAACTCGCGGAAATGCTGGAGACCAACCACGCGCCCGCCGCCACGGTGGAAGCGTTCAGAAAATACGTAGTTTACGCCACTTTGAACGCCCCGAAAAGAATTGTAATACAGCCGCCCCAATAAGGGCGGAAACAAGCCCCAGCAAGGCGCAAAGATCCGAAAAACGGAACTTTTGCGCCTTTTTTAGTGCCATATCCCCCCAAAAAAAATTTTTCCGCCATCCGGCGGAAAAAATTACGGCGGAATTACGCTCTGGTCAAATGACTGCCGCTGTCCGGAGGCCAGCCTTTTTTTGTGAGGCGTCATTTTCCCGTCACTCCATATCTGTTTTATATACAAATCGTTCTACAGGAAGCCGTTAGTCGAGGGCTGTGAAGATGCATTCGTGTTTTCGCAATCCGCTTGCAAGAAAAATTTAGAACTGTTATAGTATCAAAATCAGAAAAAATTATACCTTTGCAGCCTGTTATGGCTTGGATTATTATGGCAAAGAAGAAATATTCTATCAACAAGAAAAACACAGAACAATGGAAAGAAGATGTGCAGAAATCGGTTCTATTCTACAATAACTGGTTCCTGAACTTCGCCCCTTCTACTTACATCAAGGCCAGACAGGAGGCCATAGACAAAGTAGAGCAGGCTTTCCAAAAGACGGAGTGCTTCAACTTACTTTCGACAGACATGTTGAAGACAGCTCCGGAAGCCATTTCTATCCTTCGCATGGCCACTACGCCACCACTGGCTCGCGATCGCTTGATGGGACTTGCTGATGTACCCAG
>JAGCNW010000025.1 GCA_017645785.1 Treponema sp. | reverse complement strand
TATAATATAGTAAAAAAACGCCAAACGTAAAGCAAAAGCGCAACTAGAAAACGCGGGCGGTTTTTTATATAATATAGGGCTATGAGCTAACAAAACTAAAATAAAAAAAATAACAAAAAAGACGAAAACGACCAGTTTGATTTTTTCAAGCTTTCCGGCGACAATGACGGAAAAAAAGACGGCCCGGAAAAAAAGCCCACATTTCCTTTTTGGCTGATAATAGTCACCGCTATTTTAGTGATAGGCTTCATAAACATTTTCTCCTCAACCGCCAACGAAAAAATGATTGACTTTTCAGAGTTCCGAAATTTAGTTATGGACGGAACAATCAAAGAAGTTGAGCTCAGCGAAAGCTACTTTTACGGCTACCTTTCCGTTCAAGACGAAAAAAAAGACGCGGACAGGCCTCCCCTTCCCTTCTTCATGCAGAACGGAAAGAACCCCGACTACAAAACCGTCGGAATTTTGTTCGAAGACTTCATAAGATTGCTTGACGAAACCGGAGTAAAATACAAATTCATCCGTCCGCAAAACAACTACCTCTTGCAAGTTTTGCTCAACATCCTTTTGCCCATCGGCCTGTTGATGCTGATGTACTTCTTCATCTTCCGACGCATGGGCGGAGGCGGAATGGGAAGCCTTTTTGGAACCGGCGGCGGCCGCGCCAAGGCTGTTGACGAAGGAAAAGTAAAGACAAGATTCGCCGACGTAGCCGGCGTTGACGAGGCCAAGGAAGAATTGGTCGAAGTCGTGGACTTCCTTAAGACTCCAAAAAAATACACAGACATCGGCGGAAAAATTCCCAAGGGCGTTTTGCTCGTCGGCCCGCCGGGAACCGGAAAAACTTTGCTCGCCCGCGCGGTCGCGGGAGAAGCCGGCGTTCCCTTCTTTAGAATCAGCGGCTCTGACTTTGTAGAAATGTTTGTCGGCGTCGGAGCCAGCCGCGTCCGCGACTTGTTCAAGACCGCGCGCGAAAAGGCGCCCTGCATCATTTTCATCGACGAGCTTGACGCTATCGGAAAAAGCCGCGTGAACAATCTTGGCGGAAACGACGAGCGCGAGCAAACCTTAAACCAATTGCTCGTCGAGATGGACGGCTTTGACAACGAAAAAGGCTTGATCGTCTTGGGCGCCACAAACCGCCCCGACATTCTTGACCCCGCGCTCTTGCGCCCGGGCCGCTTTGACAGGCAAGTCACGGTTGACAAGCCCGACGTAAAGGGCCGCGAAGCGATTTTGCGCATCCACGCAAAGAACGTAAAGATCGACCCAGCGCTTGACTTTGGCGCGCTGGCCCACGCCACAAGCGGCTTTAGCGGAGCGGACTTGGCCAACATAGTCAACGAGGCGGCGCTCCTTGCCGTTCGCAACGGAAGAAAGCAAGTCATAATGATTGACTTTGACGAAGCGATAGAAAAGGTAATCATCGGACTCAAGAAAAAGAGCCGCATGGAAAAAGAAAAGGAGCGCGTTTGCGTCGCCTACCACGAAACAGGCCACGCGCTTGTAAGCGCCTTCACTCCCGGAAGCGACCCTGTCCACAAGATTACCATTTTGCCAAGAGGCGCCGGAGCCTTGGGCTACACAATGTACCGCAGCGAGGACGAACAGTTCTTGTACACAAAGAAGGAGCTGCTCGGAAAAGTTGACGGCTTGCTTGGAGGCCGCGCGGCTGAAGAAGTTATTTTTGGCAAAGAAGAAATCACAACCGGCGCCGCCAACGACATCAGCCGGGCCACCGACATCATAAAGAGAATGATCACCGACTACGGCATGAGCGACAAGTTCAAGAACATGACTCTTGGAAAAAGCGGCCGCGGTTACGGCGGAATGGCCGAGCCCGAATTGGTCCGCGAGTTCAGCGAAGAAACTCAAAAATACATTGACAACGAAATCGCCCGCATAATCGAAGAGCGCTACACAGCCGCGGTAAAGCTTCTAAAGAACAAACGCGAATTGCTGGAAGTGATCGCCAAGCGCCTTTTGGAAATCGAAACGATGGAAGGAAAAGAATTCCAGGACATCGTGGAAGCCCAAAAACATTGCGAACGCTTGGCGTCAGAAACTAAAAAGCCTGCTCGGCGCCGCTCTCAGCGCTAAGGCTTACGACGCGGCCCGAAACCTCATAAGCGGTGTTGGACATAATTTCAGCGGGCTGCAAAATCAACACGTCCTTGTCGATTTGGACCGTCGGCTTTTTGCCGCGCTGCTTTTCTTTCGCGGTAGGCTCGACGGTCTTTGTTCCATAACGAATCAAGTAAACGTTTCCGATGTAGCGGTCGCTTGACTGCGAATTGAACTGAATCACAAAAGACGACTGTATTTGCGACACAAAGTAAACTCCGTTTTCGCGGACGCTTTCGTTTTGGATTGTGTACAAGCCGTTCTTAAAAGTAAGCAAGGCGCCGTCGGGGGCCGACCATTGCTTTATTTCTTCCAAGCGGGAACGAAGCTCTTCCAAGTCAGTCGTGTCAATTTCATTGGACGGGAACTCGTTGGCGCTCTTCATCTTCTTGTAGTTTCCGTTCCACAAGGCGTCGGCGCCGATCCTCATTCTAACGTCGTCGTAAACGTGAACGCGCATTTCGTCAAGGCCTGTAAGGCTTATGTCAAAGCGGCGGCGCAAATTTTCTATCGAGGCGTTGACCGTACTAAGATAGATTCCGTTCCTGTAAAGGTTTGAGTTTTGCCAATTGTAAACTTCTTGGGAATCGCCTTCCAAAAAGATGACCTCGGAGTTTTTGTAATCCAAGAATATATAGCGAATCTCGTCGTCCTCGTTGTCGGTCTTGTACCAAAGGCCGTTCAAATAATTGGCGAAGGTCTCAACCGTTCCGTCTTGAATCTTGGCAAGCGCTTCCGCCGCGACGTTTTTTCCGGCGACAAAAATCTGCCGCGTCTGAACATAGCGCTGCAAGTCGGGATTCCAGTCGTATTCGGTTTGAACTTGGCTCAGGCTTCCCGCCCCTTCGCGAGTGTCGCTTGAATAAGTCCAAACAGGAAAGCTTCTTCCTGACGACTGCGAAAGCTCGTAGGTTTCGGTTCGGTTGTATTGCTGGATGAAAATAGTTCCGTCGCTTTTAAAGTCGCCGATTTTTGTCAAGCCGCGGCGGGAACAATAGTACATTTGCAAAACCGCGTTTCCGTCGTCGGTAAAGCCTTGGTAAACCAAAGCAATCCTGTGGTCGCCGGCGACATCCATTCCGTTGTAAGAAAAAGACTTGAACTGGGTGACCTCAGTCTTGAGCTCGCTGATTCTGTCGTACAAGGTTGTCTGCGGATTGTAAAGGCCAATGATTATGTAAAGAAATGGATTGCCCGCTTTTTTAACTACCAAGATTTCGTCGTCCAAATTGTCGCCGTCCAAATCGATTCCCATCGAACTTAGCAAAGTCTCGTCGGGCTTTAAGGGCATAAAGGAAACGACGCTTTGGTCGTCCATGCCAAGCGCGTTCTCAGCGTCGGAATGGCCGCCGGCGCCCTGCTCCAAATTTTGGTCTTGCTTTTCGGACAAAACCTTTTCGGAAACTTCGGTCGTTTTTTTTGTCAATAAAATTACAAGCAGCGCCGCGGCTATCAAAACAAAAAATGCGGCTAAAAATTTTCTCATTTATCGCTCCAAGTAAGCGCGGATTTTTTGCGCCAAAATATGGCGGCGCTCTTTTGTTGTTTCACATTCTTGCTCAATCGAATTCAAAGGACCCGCGACGCAAGAAGCGGCCCAAAAGCGGATGTCGTCCGCCTGCCTGTCAAAGGCTTCCGCTCTTGACGCGACGGGTGCAAGGAAAGATTCGTTTGAAAGGCTCTCTTGAATTTCGGGACTGACCAAATTGCCCAAAAGAAGCGCCGCCTCGCTTTTGTCCTTAAGCAAAACCGCTACGACTTGCGGCGCGACGATTCCGTGGTCAGCCCTCGCGTCATATTTAGGAAAAGAGTCGGATTCGTAATACCTTACAAGATTGTATTCGATGTCGCGCCTTTTGCTCAAAAGCATGGCCACAGAACCAATCTTTCTTTCCCGCATAAAATACTTAATGTCGCTTTCGCTTGTGTTTGTCCACTTTGGAAATATCAAGCCCCTCTCTTGCATGGCCTTGATTTCGTCAAGGACTTGCGCGATGGCTTCGGGCAAGTTTTCCTTATTCATGTTTGAAGACTCGCGCAACACGGCGACAGCCTTAGCGTAATCCTCGGCCCCGTAAAGAAGCTCCGCCATCGCGCTCACAAAGCCAAAAAGCTCCGTGTCGTTCAAGCCCGCGCAAACAAACGGAATCTCAATCTTTCCCTTTAGCGCTTCCAAATAGCGCAAAAGCTCTCCGTAAGTCTTGGGACGCGCGAGGCCCAATTCTTTTTCGGTTATTTGGTAATAGGCGATTTCAAAATGGTCAAGCAGGAGCGGAAGCGCGTAATGCGCCTGGCCGTAAGACGTGGCCTTGCGGATTGAAATCGGAAGCGCCTCCAGAATGTTTTCGTTTATAGGAATAAAATTTTTGGCGCGGCTGTTCAAGGCAAAAGAATTGTTTGCGATTAATATTGAATATTTTTTTTGGACTTTTTTTGGAAGCTCCGAGTCTTCGTCCAAATCGTAATAGCGGACGCGGCCAAATTTCATTTTGTCAATTTGTTCCTTAATCGCGGACTCAGCGTTCTTGTCAATTCCGTAAAATGCGACTTTTATCGTCTTTGAATTTATCGCCGCGGCGCAAATCAAAATCGAAAGCGCGATCAAAAAGACCGCTCCGGCCGCGATAAAAATCCAGGTTCTTTTCTTTAGCATAAGCATTCTGTCATTTTATAACAGAAATAAAATGCTTGCAAGAGCGGCCGCAAGCGCGGCGCGATTGACAGCATAAAAACAATTCAATATAATTGAAAGACTATGACCGCTAACGAATTACGCTCTAAGTACATTGAATTTTTTAAGAGCAAAAATCATGCAGAGATTTCCGGCCAGTCATTGATTCCGGAAAATGACCCGTCGGTTCTTTTTACGACCGCTGGAATGCACCCGCTCGTTCCTTATCTTTTGGGCGAAAAGCATCCTGCCGGCACCCGCCTCACCGACTACCAAAAATGCATCCGCACTGGCGACATCGACGAAGTCGGAGACCCCAGCCACCTCACCTGCTTTGAAATGTTGGGCAACTGGTCTTTGGGAGACTATTTCAAAAAGGAATCAATCGCCTTCTCCTACGAATTCTTGACAAGCAAAGATTGGCTTGGCCTTGACCCCAAAAAGCTTTCGGTCACCGTCTTTGCCGGAGACGAAAACGCTCCCCGCGACGAGGACGCCGCCAATTATTGGAAAGAGAACGGCATGCCCGAAGACAAAATAGCCTACCTTCCCGCAAGCGACAACTGGTGGGCGGCCGGCCCGACAGGACCATGCGGCCCCGACACCGAGATTTTCTACTGGGTTGGCGAAGGCCTTCCGCCCGTAGGCTCAAACAAGGGAACGGATTCCGCCAACTGGATGGAAATCTGGAACAACGTATTCATGCAGTTCAACCGCAAGGACGAAAAGACTTTGGAGCCCCTCCCCAAGCAGAACGTTGACACAGGCATGGGCTTGGAGCGAACAAACTGCATTTTGCAAGGCAAGACTTCCGTATACTTGACTGAAGTCTTCCAACCCATCATCAATAAAATCGAGGAACTTTCTTCATACACATACGGAAGCGACGAAGAAAAGGACAAGAGCGTCCGCATCATCGCCGACCACAGCCGCGCGGCCGTCTTTATCTTGGGCGACCAGCGGGGCGTGACCCCCTCAAACCTTGGAGCCGGCTACGTATTGCGCCGCCTTATCCGCCGCGCCGTCCGCCACGGAATGAAGCTGGGAATCGACAAGGCTTTCTTGGCCCAAATCGCAGAAGCGGTCGTGGCCAACTTTAAGAACGCCTATCCCGAACTTGAGCAAAACAAGGACAAAATTTACAAGGAGCTTACGGCCGAGGAAGACCGCTTCCGCCTTACGCTTAAAAACGGCGAGGCCGAGTTCCAAAAAATGCTTCCCAACCTTATGAAAAATCCCAAAAAGGAGATTTCCGGCAAGGTTGCCTTCCGCTTGTACGACACATTCGGCTACCCGCTTGAGCTTACCCAGGAATTGGGAGCCGAGCACGGTTTTACAGTAGACATCGAAGGCTTTAAGGAGGCGGAACGCAAGCACCAGGAAGCCTCAAAGAGCCTTGACGCCGGAAAAGCCAAGGGAGGCCTTGCCGAACAGTCCGAAGTCACGACAAAATATCATACGGCGACCCACCTTTTGCAGCAGGCTCTTGTTCAAGTGCTCGGCGACCAGGTTGCCCAAAAAGGCAGCAACATCAACAACGAGCGCATGCGCTTTGACTTTACTTTTGAGCGCCCGATGACGCCCGAAGAAATCAAGCAGGTTGAGGACATCGTAAACCAAAAGATTAAGGAAGATTTGCCCGTTACAATGGAAATCCTTCCGCTCGAAAAGGCAAAAGAAGAAGGCGCCCGCGCCCTCTTTACAAATAAATACGGTGAGGACGTAAAGGTATACACCATTGGCCGCGACCCCAAGACCGACTGGTTCAGCAAAGAAGTTTGCGGCGGACCCCACGTTCAGCATACAGCCCAAATCGGAGACTTTAAGATTACAAAGGAGCAGTCGTCAAGCGCCGGAGTCCGCAGAATTCGCGCGGTAATCTCTGGCGGCCTTCCCTTGGATAAGTAGGAACGGTTAAAACGCGACAATTTTTTGTAACCAAAATGCAACTAAAGTGGTTTATACCACATAAAGGAATATTGTATGAAGAAACTTGCTATTGGAACATTCATGATTTTGGCCGGACTTTTTGCGGCCACAGCTCAGGCCTCGCTCTTCCAGCAACTTGCCGTCGTAAAAATCACGGACACGGAAGTTGTCACCGTAAAGGAAGTCAAGGACATCGTTGACACGCAGGAAAAGGAAGCGGGAAGAAAGCTCACGCCAAAAGAGCGCGAGCAGACTCTTGAGACAATCATCAACCAAAAGTTGATTCTTCAGGCGGCAAAAAAAGCCGGCATCACCGCCAGCGCGTCTGAAATCGACCAGGCCTTCTTGTCCAACATTTCCCAGCAGCTCAAGTTGACCCGCGTCTATTCAGAAAAAGAATTGAACGACCTCGTGATGGCCAACAAAAAACAGTCCTTCGCCGAGTTCGTAAAAGACCAAACAGGCATGAGCATTGACGAGGTCAAAAACCAAATCATCCGCCCCGACCTCATTTGGAGACGCTACCTTTTGACGCAAAACCAGCAGGAACTCCAAGGCATCGCGGCCACCGACAAGGAAATCCGCGACTACTACGAATTGAACAAAACTCAGTTCATTCGCCCGGACAGCCTTAAGATGTTCTTGGTTGCCGTTCCCAAAGAAAGCGACCCGCAGGCCGCCCGCGTAAAAATCGAGGGCTTGCTCAAGGACGTTAAGAGCGGAAAGAAAACAATCGAACAAATGCGCAAAGAGGGCCAGGACCCCAAGACCGCCGGCTACGGAGCCGCCGACTTGTTCTTGATGAAAGTTCAGCAGCACGCCGCCCAGCTTGGCGTTTCTTACGAAAAGCTTCTCGAAATTTTTGACGGCCCTCTCAACAAGCCTTCAGAAATCATGGACGCCGGACAAGTTTGGCAGTTCTATGAAGTCTTGGAAAAATATCCTTTCAAGGCTTTGGACATTAGCGACGTTGTCCGCCCCGAATCAACACAGACTGTTTACGAAACAATCCGCGCCGTTGTAACCCAGTCAAAGCAAATGTCTTTCCTGGAACAAAAGCGCCAAGAAATACTCAAATCGCTCAACACTCCCGAAAACGTAACGCGCAAAAAGACAGGCGACGATTTGACAAAGCTTCTTTCATGGTAATTGAATGAACAGACACGATTCGCGCGTCGCCGCAATCCAGGGAATTTATTCCTGGGACATGAACGAGGACAAGGAAGCTGCCGACGTCACAAGTTTCAATTGGATTGAAAACAAAAAAGACGGCGACGACTTGACCTTTGCCCGCCTCATGTTGAGCGGAACGCTTGAAAACCTAGACACAATAGATTCTGAAATAAAATCCCGCCTTTCCCCCAACTGGGAATTTTCGCGCGTGAACAAAGTGACGCTCTCGATACTGCGAGTAAGCGCCTATTCGCTGATCTACCAAAAAGATTTGCAAAGCGCGATCATCATCAACGAGGCGGTTGAAATCGCCAAGTCCTTTGGCATAGACGACCAAGCCGCTTTTATAAACGGCATTCTTGACCGCATTTCAAAAGAGCTGCGCTAATGATCAAGGCCTGGGGTGTCTGCGCGGTTTTCGCGCTTTGCGGAGCGTTGGTTTCCTGTTCGTCAAAAGCAAAGGCCGTGTCAATGACCGCGGCGCTTGACGAAGCCGACCGTTACATCGCCCAAGGCTATCCAAAAGACGCGCTCAAAATTCTTTCTTCATGCGAAAAACGAATTCTCAATCCAATGGAAGCAATCGGCGTTTACAAGCGCTACATGGCGCTTGACCAAAAAAAAGCCGCCGAAAAAATTCTTAAAAACAACTTAAAGAAAAACCCCGACAACTTGGAACTAAACGCCGTTTACACATACTTTTTGGACAAGGCCGGAAAAAGCGACGAAGCCTACAAACGGGCAGCGTCCTTGCGAGGAACAAGATACGGTTCCCTCTACGCGGAATACTATTTGCGCCGCGAAGCCCAAGAAGAAATGGAAAGACGGCAGGACTTTTATCTAAGCCCTGAGATGCAAGCCGTTTACATCGACGCTTACAACGGAAGCGGCGACAATTCCTGGCTTAGAAACGCCGCCCTCAGTTCAATGAAAAAAGGCGAATACGGCGACGCCGCGCAAATGGCGCCGGAACAAATGAAAAGCTCAAGCGACGCTTACTTTTGGGCGCTCGTTTATTACGACAACAAAAAATACGGCGAGGCCGCGGAATCCTTGCTTGAGGCGAAGACCGCGCTGGACAAAAAAGAAGACCGCTTTGCCGACGGAATCGCGGAAAACCGCGCCGTAAGCCCAATAGAAGTCGCGTCGCTTTTGTCCGACTGTTACGTCAACATGGGCGAAGACAAGGCGGCGCAAGAAATCAGAAACGAGTTGATATCGCAAATCAGTTTAGGAGCGGAAACAAGTTCGGCGGCGGAAGTCGGCTCGACGGAATCCTTGTTGGGAACCATGTACTTGAACAGCGCCCTTTACGCCTTGCAAAAAAACGACGAGCGCGCCGCGTACAACACGCTTACCTTCATCACGCAAAAATGGCCGGACAACGTTTCGGCATTGATAGCCTACGGAAACTTTGCCTACAATTCCTCAAAAAGAATCATGGACGATCCGCTTACCAAATCCTTGCGCGACGCTGGAGTCGTCTCAACCGACATGAAGCGCTTTGACGAGACTCCGAGAGTTTCGGTGAGCGACGCGCTTCTTAGAATGAAGGAATCCGTTGCAAGAACCCACAACGACACCCTTTACGTAGCGGCCCTAGAACTCGAAGACAAAATCGACGATTCCAGCGACGACAGAAGCCGTCTTGGAAGAATGTACAGGGTTTTGGAACGAAACGCCACCGGCGCCGACTTGTATCCCGAACCGATAGCCCAATACGCCGTCCACACCCTTTTGCGCCTTGAGCGATGCGACGAAGCGAAAGAAATGTTCCTAAAATATTTGACCGCCCGCTACGCGCTTGGAAAAGACCGAGACTTTGAAGAAGACTTGGTGTTGAGCTTGCCAAAGATGAGCGTTTGGGAAACCGAATACGCGGCCTACTTTGCCGCGGTCGAAAAAAACACCGACTTGACAAAACGCCTCTATGAATACGCGGTTTACGAAACAGGCTTTTCTTCGGCTTACGGCGGAACGGAAATAAGCCCTGCGGCCGCGACAGAAAGCGCGGTCAACTTGGCGATGATTTATTCCAGCACGGGAAACAAGGACAAGGCTTTGGAATTGTACGGACGGGCCCAGAGCCGCGCGACGGACAATTACTTGCGTTCGGAAATTATGTACCGCTTGGCTTGCATCTACGACGCAAAAAAAGACGCCGCGGCCGCCGTAAAAGCGCTGGAATACAGTTTGTACTTGAATCCAGCCAATGGCAGCTCGCGGCTTTTGTTAGGAAAATTCAAGCAATAAGAGCTGTCAAGGCTCGCATCGCAATAATTACTTTTCCAAAACGGCAATGATGTCGCTCATCTTGCAGATGAGGTATTCGTCGCCGTCAATCTTAACTTGAGTTCCAGAATATTTGTCATACATAACGCGGTCGCCCTTTTTAACGGTGATCGGATCTTTTTCTGTTCCGGGACCAACAGCCTCTACGACAGCGGTCTGAGTTTTCTCTTGGGCCGCGTCCGGGATGATGATTCCAGAAGCGGTTTTGCTTTCGGCTTTCTCGGCCTTCAACAATACACGGTCAGCTAAAGGTTTAACTTTCATTTTTGATGCTCCTTACATTTAAAGATAAGGAATTTTCGCAAAAAAGTCAAATTTTTTAGCGCAAATTCTCTGCAAAAAGAGGAAATTTGCCGATAATAATATAGTAAGAAGACGAAAAGGGAATTATGGCGCATATAAAGGGAACAAGAAGAAAAAAACTCAAAAAAAGGCTTTCGGAGCTCTTTCACTCCAACTATGTCCGCTTTGGCGTTATTCTCCCGCTCTTCTTCTTGTTCACTGTATATACCGCTTATTATTACGAAAAAGGCCGCTCAATCTATTCCATAGGCGACAGTTACTGGTACTTTTTGTTCGCCTTCATCACCGGCGTGGTTCGCTTTTCTCCAGCGACATTTTGGGGCCGCGCCATCACCCTGCTTTCGAGCGTTGTCAGAATCTGTCTTTACGGAACCATATTGGCGAAAATTTCTTCGGTGTTCATAAATTTCCAAAATCAAAGGGACAAGGGGCTTACAAAATTGAAAAACTTGACAAAACACTTTCTTTTATGCGGCTGGAAGCCGGACATGGAAAACATCATTCAGGCAGTTCTTAGCGCCAACACCGACTTGACTCCAGACCAAATTGTTTTGATAAACGAAGCGCCCGCCGAACAAATCGCGCAAATTCGAAGCAACCCCTTCTACAAGGAACTTAACTACATCGCCGGAGACTTTTCAAACGAAGACGTTTTGAACAAAGCCTTGGTAGGAAGCGCGGAAAGGGCGCTAATCATTTCCGACCAGTCAAAGGGCGGAACGCAATTGGAAATCGACTCGCGCGCGGTATTGGCGGTGCTTGCGATAAAAAGCTTGAACCCTTCGATTTACGTGGCGGCGGAAATCTACGACTCAAAGTTTGAAAGCCACTTAAACTTGGCCCACTGCGACGAAATAATTTTGACGACAGAATACGAGCACAGCCTCTTGGCCACCGCCTCAAGCGGAAAAGGCTTTTCAAATGTAATCCGCGCGCTTATCGGAACGGACACAGCAAGCGGAGTTTCGATCGAGCCCATTCCAATAAAGTTTTACGGAAAGACTTACGGAGAGTTCGCCGCCGAACAAAACGCCGACTCTTCAAAAAAATGCCTGCTCATCGGCCTCTTGTTGAACACCGGAAACTTTTTGCGCCGAAGGCGCGACGCGATTCGAGAGGCTCACAAAAACCCAAATGTCGAAACAGTCATCAACAACTTGATAAAAGTAAAGACGCTCAAAAGCAACGAGCCGATACTATTGCCGGACGACGACTTTGCTCTAAGACGGGGAATGAAGGCGATTTATGTAAAGGTAAAGGAGGAGCCCAAAGATGAGACTGCCGATAAGTAAAATTCCATTTGAAGAGGCGCTTTCAAGGCTTTTCAACATAAGCATATTCAACGACTTCTCCGCCGAAAACGAAGAGGACGTCGAAATGTTCAGGGCGCTTTACGATAAATTTGGCGCGGAGTCTTACGACGACGGCGACCTTATAATCAAAGAAGGCGAAGAAGGCGAATACCTTTACATTCTTTCGCACGGCTCAATCCAAATTTTTAGAAACACGCAGTTTGGAGACGAAATCGCCATCGCGGACTTGGACGACAGCTTTGACGTTTTCTTTGGCGAAGCCGCGCTTGTAGACCAAGACCAACGTTCCGCCACAGTGCGCGCCGTAGGTCCCTGCAAAGTTCTTGTTTTGAAAGGCTCGGACTTTGTTGAGTTCTGCAAGGAACACCCCAGGCTTGGCTTTTACGTTTACAGAAAAATTACAAAACGAATGCAGCAAGTGATAAAGCGCTCATACAAAGACATAACGACGCTTTACGCCGCGCTCTTCCGTGAAATTGAGGGAACGCAATAAATGATGAAAATTAAAAAAGCGTTTGAAAAGCTTTCGCATATTCTCGCAAACTCCGCAGTCAAAGTTTGGACAAGCGTCTTTGTTCTTTTGATGCTAATGATGGTTGTAATTTTTCTTTCGGAACAAAAGACAAATTCAAAAATCAATTCTTTGTTTGACGCTTTTTGGTACACAATAGTTACAGTGACTACCGTAGGCTACGGCGACATAGCTCCGGCTTCCTTATGGGGAAGGCTTTCGGCAATGGCGCTCTTGCTTGTGGGAGTCGCGATATTCGGCGCGCTTTCTGGTAAATTCGCGTCTTTCATTTTGGACAGACAACAAAAAAAAGATAGGGGACTTTTAAAGATGACAAGCATGAAAAACCATTTTTTGATTTGCGGCTGGAAGCCTGACTTTGAGGACATTCTAGAAGGAATCCTTTTTGCAAACCCCGAAATACCTCCAGAGAAAATCGTAATCTTGAACAACGCAAAACATTCCGACATGGAAACAATTCAAGCCAACGAAAAGCTAAAGGCCATAAACTTTTTGCGCGGCGACTTTACAGACGAAGACACGCTTCTTAAAGCGCAAATAAAGAACGCGGGCCGCGCTCTGATTTTGGCCGACAAGTCCGAAGACTTCTCCACTTTGGAAACCGACTCGCGAACCGTTCTTGCGGTAATCACAATCAAAAACCTCAACCCCCGCGTCTACTGCGTTGCGGAAATCATCGACTCAAAATTTGAAAAGCACCTTTCGCTGGCCCGCTGCGACGAAATAATCATGGCGTCCGACTACGAACAAAACTTATTGGTGCAAGCGTCAAGCGGAAAAGGAATGAGCCACATCTTGCGCGAACTTGCCGCCGAAGGAGAAAGCCAAGGCTTGTTCTTGATGGACATCCCCCAGCAATTTGTCGGCGGACCTTACGAAGAATACGTAAAGTCTTTGAAGAACAAAGACATCTTGATAGGAGTTTTGGAAAACACAGGAAACTTTTACAACAGGCGGCAAGAAGCCTTGGCCGAAGCGCAAAAGAATCCCAACATGGAAAAAATTGTCGCGAACCTAAAAAAGGTCAAGACTCTCAAAAGCAACATACCTGTGTTCAATCCGCCAAGCGACTATGTGATTCCCGAAAGTTCCAAGGCGATTTTCATCCACGGAAATTACACAAAAGAAGAGCGCTAAAAATAGGAAGGACAAATGGAAGCGACAAAAGAACTGATAGAAAAACTTTCAAAGCTGGAAATCTTTTCTGACTTGGACATAAAGGACGCCGAGCACGAGCGCCTTTTGGAAAGCGTTTGCAAAATCTTGGAGCCGGTAAAATACAGCGCGGGCGACATCATAATTCAAGAAGGCGACGTGGGCGACACCCTTTACATTCTTTACGCGGGAACCGTTCAAGCCCGAAAAAAGACACCCAACAACGACCAATTCGCAGTGGCAAACCTTGCAACCGAACAAAACGTCTTTTTTGGCGAAGTGGCCCTTGTTGACAAGGACACAAGGTCGGCCACAATTTGCGCGCTGACAGACTGCGAGGCGCTCAAGCTGGAAGGCGAAGAATTTAAGGCCCTGTGCGACAAGGAACCCCTTTTGGGCTACCATGTAATGTACAGAATTTCCAGGAGAATTGCAGGAGCCTTGCGAAGGTCAAACAAAGACTTGATGCTCTTGTACGAAGCGCTCATCGACGAAGTTCACGGGGACTAATAGCGGCGACCTTCTTTTTCCGCTTGCAAATTTGCCAAAAATGTGATATAATGTTCTTATATGGCTACAAGAAAAAAGACTGAATACAAAGTCAAACAGCAAATCGTTTACCCAAGCCAGGGCGTTGGCGTAATCACAGAGATTTTTGAAAAAGAATTCAACGACGAAAAAACACTTTACTATAAAATCTATCTTGAAGTTTCAGACATGGTGGTTATGGTTCCTGTAAACCATGCCAAAGATTTGGGAATTCGAGCCATTGTCGAGGCAAAGGAAGCAAAAAAAGCCTTGAATCTTTTGAGCGAAGATTTTGAGCCGATCACTTCTGACTGGAAGCTGCGCTATCAAATGAATTTGGACTTGCTCAAAAAGGGAACCATCGCAGACATAGCCAAAATTGTCCGCTGCCTTTACAACCGCAGCAAAATCAAGGAATTGCCCATTCAGGAACGCAAGCTCTACGACAGCGCGAGAACCCTTTTGATCGACGAAATAGCGATTGCTCTTGGAAAAGACCCCAAGGACGTTGAGACAATGGTTCACACAAAGCTTGAGCCGCCGGGAGCCGCTCCAAAAATCAAGCGCCAGTTTATCCAAGACGATGACGACGACGATGTTTTCAACATGGACGACAACGATTCAAAAGGCCGGGATGACGACGACGATGATGAT
>JAGCNW010000024.1 GCA_017645785.1 Treponema sp. | reverse complement strand
GGGGATGCCGCGGGAATTTGTAAGGTAGTCCTTGGGCTCGATGTCGTAGCTGCTTATCGCGGCCGTGCTGGTCATTTCCTTGAAGTAGGCGCCGGCCTTGTTTTGGAATGAGTTTCCGTCAAAGCCAAAGTCGCAGGAGGCTAATGCAAAAAAGCATAGGGCTGACAAAAGGGAAAATCCAGCTTTTAGACTTTTTTTCGCAAGCATCAGGCTCTCCCTCGCTTAGAACTGCCAACCAACTCCCGCGGAAGGCAACACGGCTCCAAATGTCATGTCGTCAGGAATAAAGTACATGACAAAATCCGCGGCAACTTCTACAAACAAATGCTTGTAGACAAAAAACTGTCCGGCGACGCCAGCCATAAAAGAGATGTTCAAACTGCTCTGCGGATCGCTTTTTATGTCGTGGTCAAATTCAAACTGATAGCCCAACAAGGCTGTGATGCCGGCGCCGATATGGGCTTCCAAACTAAGCCTCTTGTTAAAGAAGGGATGCGAGTATGCAAAATACAAGTGGGCCATTCCAAGATTGCTCTTCAACTTGTAGCCGTCCATCTCGGCCATCATCCAAGAATAACTGGCGCTGATGCCGATTCCCAAATGTCCCCATCTTCGCTTGTAGGGGAACCATGTAATGCGGGCGGTTCCGCTCAAGGGGAACATCATCTTGCCAAAATATTTCTCTATCGTTTCGTCAAACAAAACAAAGGGGCACACATAGCCGGCCGAAATATTTAAGTCCATCCACTTTTTATAGCGAACGGTCAAAAGGTTTCCGCTGTCGGGATCGTTGGTAAGGCCAGACGCGTCGCGAACAACAAGCTGGTATTTGCCTACGTCCAAGTCATCCATATTGAATCTAAATTTAATTTTTCTGTCGTTGTCGCTGTGTTCCAAAATTTCGGCCGGAAGAATTTTTCTTCCCTTGTCTTCTTTAAGAACGTAGTCGCTAAAAGAAATGTCGTCGGGGTTCTCGGACGGCATAAAAAGATTGCGGCCGTCAAAAGTGATGATGCCGTCGTTTTCGTAATCCAAGTAAATGTTGGAGTTCAAGTTTACGCTTACGCTCGTTCCTGTTACGCGCGGCTTGTAGGCCTTGTAAATCGTAAACTCTTCCCAATCCGAATCAGCCTTGGCCACATTGAACAAGTTATAGCTTACAACCTTGTATCGGTAAAAGCCTGGCTCCAAGGCCGGCTCGATTTTTATTTGCGGCGTGTTGTCCTTAGTTTCCATGCGGAGAATTTCTGTGTAGCGGCCACGCTTGTCGCGCTGCTCAACAATTACTTCGTAGCGCAATGTAAGGCGCTGGGTGTCGTCTTCCCATTCCAAAAGCTGCCAAGTAGATTCAGCGGCTTCGTCTCCGCCTTCCTCGCCGTTCTCTTCGCCATTTTCGCCATTGGGCATTTCAACGGCGGAACCATTCGCCTTTGCCTCTGACAATGAGCTTTTAACTCCAGACTTCTTGTTCTTTTTAGCGAACGAAAGCGAAACGGCAAAGAGAATCAAAATGACGGCGAGCGAAAGGCGCTTAAAGTCCATAAGGGTTCTTGGCTCCTTTTTTGCCGCGCGCCTTTTTGGGGTCGCCGATGTCAACGCTAAAGTTCTGAGTCTTTACAGGACTTCTCTGCAAAATCTTCTCTATCTTTTTTCCTTCGCGGTCAATGCTAATCCTTCGCACGGCTTGAACGGTGAACTGGTAGTTTCCGTTCATAAATTTTTCGCGAACCTCGTCTTCAAGTTCCATAAAGTCAAACTTGTATGACTGGCTCTTGGAAGCCACTTCCATCTTAGGAAGCATGTTTCTTCCCTTCTTGTCGTTAATCTGAACCAAATAGCTCGTGGCGTTTCTTACAGGCGTCCACGTGAACATAAAGTAGCGCGGATTGGACTCGTTCAACAAATAGTCAACGTCCATCGTCTTGGGAGACACGTCCACAGAAGAGATGGAATCAAGCGGCGGAACGGGCGTAATCTTAAAGCGGGTGATAGACTTATCGTCGCTGTTCGAAATGTCGTAGCCGTCCGCGGTCTCGGCGTAAATTATAAGCTCGTAGTTGCCCGCGTCAAAAGTCTCAGGCAAGTCTATGCTGAACGAAGTCGGAATCTTGGGGCTTGCGGTTTCAAAATCAACGTTGGGGTAGCGCAAGAGCGTAACTTTGTTGTTCCTGCCCTCAACCTTGTTTATGACAAGCTGGCTCTTGGCCGGAGGCTCAACCGATCCCCAACGAATTTGCATAAGGTCGGTGACGGCCTTGTCGCCGTCAATCACAGCGTCCTTTGCGGGAGCGTAAACGTCAACCGGCTTAATCTTTACCAACAAGAACTGGCCTTCGGCCAAGCGGCCGTTTCTACGGCTGGACTTTCCTTCTATGGCGTTGGCGCGAGCCTGCAATTCGTAGCGGTAGAAGCTTCTGTCAATAAAGCCGGGAGCGTCGTACATCGGAATCTCCGTTCCGATTTGATACAAGTTGTCTTCGTAAACAACGGTTCCGTCGTTGACACGATAAATCGTAAGCTTGTAAAAGTCCGCTCCGTCAACTTCGCCCCACTTAAACGCAAAGGGAGTTTCCGGGTGGACGACAGCGCGGCCAATCGGAGCCATTACAACAGGAGCGTCCAACTGCGGCAAAACTTCAAAGGACTTGGGCTGGGTGTCCAAAACCATGCCAGCCTCGTTCTTAGAATGGATTCTCCAATAGTAGCGCGCCTCGGCAAAAGAAATCGAAGACGCTGAGTTTCCTATTACTTTGGCTGAGTAAACCAATGTGTTAAAGTTGGGGCTGGTCGAAACTTGCAAAACGCTCACAAAGTCCTGCGGAAGGTTTTGCTTCCAAGTGAACTTCATGTCGGCGGCAAAAGTGTTGGCCACGCGGTAGCCTTCCGGCGGCTCGATTGTTCTTACAAAAAGCTTTCCTCTTTGCGCGTAGAACATTCTTTCTTCCGAAGTCTTTGACTCGTTTCCTTCGTCATCAATTTGCGCGACAGACCAATACCATTTTCCTTCGCCAATTCCAACATCGGCTGGAAGTATTTGCAAATAGTTCTTGTTGGTCACAGAATTCAAAATCGGAGAAGCGGATCTTCCTTCTTTATAAATCTTCACGCGGTAAGAAGCCGCCTCGTTTTCGTTCTTCCAAGAAAAATGCGCTGGGCCAACCTCGTGCGAAATGTCAACGCTTCCGTTGGCCGAAGGAGCCAAGAGTTGGGGCGGATTCAATTCGCCGCGGCGCACTACAGTAAATTTCTGCACTGGGCTGGGAGCGGCCAAGCCGGTTTTGTTGATTGTAAAGAACGGCGTTACGCGCCAATAATAAGTTCCCGCCGGCAAAGTGGAAATGATGCTTGAAGTTGTGGCGCTTCTTTGGCTTACAACCGGCTGCTTCATGTCTTCGCGCTTTGAAATTTCAAGCAAGTAAGATGTCGCGTATTGGCTCTCAGTCCAAATCAAGCGGACGGACGGGTTTCTTGTTCTATAAGTGTATGTGTATTCGTTTACAGGAGTAACCAATTCGGGAGCGGGTGAATAAAGCGCCTGCAAGCGGCCGCTCGCGCTTCTTTCCTTGTTGCGCTCTTCTGTCGTTCCCTTGTTGACCGAAAGCAAGCGCCAGTACCAAGCGCCGCTGGTCAAGTTGACCGTAAGGTTGTCCAAGCCGTTTGCGTAAATGCGGTGGGCAACCTCCGCAAAATCTTTTGTGGAAGAAATTTCCAGCATCAAGTCTTCGTCCGGTTCCAAACGAGCGGACTTCCATTCAAACTTTACGGGAATTTCTTTTTGCTCATGGAACAAATATTTTTGGCCGTCGCGCGGAGTCTTTACCGTCAGCGGCGCGACCTTTGCGCCGTTCTTTCCTACTATTACTGCGTTGTCCGCGCTGAGCGAAGATCCGTCAACGCTGGCTCGTCCGCTCAACAAGCGCAAAGCGATCGCTCCGCCCATGTCAGCGCTGCCGTCTATCTCGGCCGACACGGAGGCGCCCTTTTGGATGTCAACGCTTGTTCCGCCTACGCTAAAGCTCATTCCGTTTTCGGCTCCGCTAGAGTCGATCACCGCGGAACCTTCGGTCAACTCGGCGCCAAAGGATTGGTCTTCGTGCAAGAAAACCTGGGCCATTGTGTTTTCGCTAAGCTCCAGTTCGTTTCCGTCGGTAAAGTGAACGGTTGCTTCGCTAAGCTCGCCTGTATGCAAAGTGTCGCCGTTGTAAACCGGAGAGTTTTGCACAAGGCGGGTCCACAAAGAGCGGTCGATAAATTTTCTTTGCGCCGCTTTGTATTTAAATGTAATTGTGGCAATCGGCGTCTGGTCAAGACGGCTCATCGCCATAAAGTAAGACTTGCAGAAAAGCCAAATGTTGGCGGCGGCGCCAAAGGCGCAAAAAAGCACCGTCAATATGAAAGGGACAAACAGTGAATTTTTGGAAAGGTGAAAGCGCTCAAAGGCGGCTGCGTCAGCTTGGCTTGACGACAGTTTTGTTTTCTTCTTCATTCAAATTAACCTTTTCAAAATCTGGAGTGGGTATGCCCAAAAGCTCGCGAACTTCTTTCATTGTCCTTGGACCAGTCGGGCCAACGGCCTTGGCGCAGTCTGGATCAACTTTAAAGTCCGGGTTGCTCGTCTTAAAGAATTTTTCAATGTCAAAGCGCGGCATGTTGACAACGCCGTAAAAGTGCTGCTCGCCTTTTCCCTTAACTTCAATCGTAACAGGAATGCGCTCGACGACAATTTCGTCGGCGGCGAATTCGTTGGGAATCAAGCGGTGGTTTTCGTCGCAGCGGATGTAGTCTTTCTTAATAAGATTGTATGTGTCTTCTGTAATCAAGATGTCGGTGCCGCAAGGCTTGTTGGTCGCTTCGGTACGGCTGGCAAAGTTTACAGCGTCGCCGATGGCGGTATATTCCATCTTTTCGCCGCCGCCCATAACGCCGGCTGTTACGCGGCCGGTGTTGATGCCGCATCCGATTTGAATGTGCGGCTTGTAGCGGGCGCGAGGCTCGTTGGCGTGTTCTTTAGTGAACTTTTCGGCCGCCTTGTTGTATTCCATAAGAGCGTAGCGCATGGCGATAATGCCGCGGATACAGTTGATTGCGTCTTCCTTTACATGGCGCGAATGCTCTTCGGCAAGCTGCTTCTTGCTTGGATCTGTGTCGGGAAGCTTTTCAAAGCTAAGGTCGTCCTCGCGCAAGATTCCCCAAACGCCCATGATGGCGTCGCCTTCGAATTTGTCGATGTTTCCATGGCTCAATGTTACGCAGTTAACCATGCGCCCCATGTAGTCGTTAAGGAAGGTGATGATTTCGGCGGCGGACTCTTCCTTGAAGCGCTCCTTAAAGCCGTCGGAAATTTTAGTGAAGCCGCGGATGTCGCTAAAGAAGATTGTGCAGTCCTTAAGATGCGGCTCAAAGTCAATTGATTTGGTGGCGATCGCTTTGGCTACGCCTTGGTTTGTAAACTTCGCGAACGTGTTCAAGAATTCTTGCTCGTCGCGGGTACCGCGATTCAATACGCCGATTTCGTCGCCGCGCTCAAAATTAAGGCGAGAGATGATCGGTGTGTTAAAGTTTCCTTCCTGGATTTCGTGCGCTGCCAATGACAAGCGGCGCAAGGGGCGCGAAATTACAAAGCGCGCGAAGAACAAGATCAAGATGATCGAGATGCACAATATCGCGATGGTAAGGTAAACGTTGTTCTTTGTTGTTGTTCTGGCTCCTTCAAGAACGCTGTCAAGAGGAACGATTGTCATAACAACGATGTCGGCAAGCGGCAACTTTTGGTACGCGCCGTAGTAAGGAACTTTCTTTGAAGTCGCTTCGTCGATTTCGTCGTAAGGAATCTGGCGCGCGTTGTCGTTGTTCTGGTTGTTGTTTCTCATCTCGCGGACAAGCGGATAATTCTTCATGCTTTCGCCGCGGATAATTCTGTCGCTGTCAGGGTGAACCAAAAGCTCGTCGGTGTCGTTGATCATAAAGCTGGTGTTGAGGGAACCGGTTCCCAAAATTTCAGCAAGGCTTTCGGCGGAGAAAGTAACGCAGCAAGTTTGGTCGCGTCCGTTCTCCTTGTATGGAATCATAAGGCAAAGCGCGCTTCTTCCAAAAAGCGGGCTGGCGTTGCAAGCGATTGTCTCGCCGGCGCAAGAGCGTCGGATTGAATCTTGGTTGTCGCGGAAAAATTGTTCCTGCACGCTTTCGTCAATTTCGTTGGAGATAAAAAAGCGCGAGTTGACCATTCTTATGTCGCTGGCGTTTCCAGTTTCCGCGCTGTCCTCGGACAAAACGTAAATCGACGCGATGTCGGGATTGCGTTCAAAGAAGAATGACTGCGCCTGTCTTGAAAGCGCCGAGCTTCTTCCTCCCGAAACTACGCTGAGCAAATCCAAAAGCTGGAAGACATTTGAACGAATCGTGTTCAAACGCTCCTCGATTGAAGACGCGGAACGAGAGTTGATTGTAAGGTTGTTTTCCTCCGCGGTAAGGCGGACGTCTTTGCTTTGGAAGTAGCTGTTCAAAAATGTTACCGTGCCAAGCGAAATGACAACGATAAGTCCAATGATGAGCGCGAGGGTTATTCCAATAGGATGTTTTACGCGAATCGACTTTTCATTTTTTTGGTTATTGACTTTCTCTTTCATACTTTTTACATAACTCTCTAAAATTATATTATATAGTAAAATGTTAAATCTGTCAACCTTGACGCCTTGACGCTATTGCAAAAAAAACGCGCTCGGAATACAATGGCTGCATGACCCTTTCTGAACTCCAATACAAAATTGAAGTCGGCCTCACGGTGGAATTTGTACATCAAGGCCAAAAATACATAATTCTAGGCGGCAGGGAAAAAGGCCGCTCCTACATTCAGTTTGGAAAGGACTGCGAGGCCGGGCAAAAGTACGCGACTTTCATCCAATTTATGGACGAGGCGATGGTAGGAAACCAATACTTGCGGGAATATGTAAAAAGCCTTTGACGGAGCGCATGGCGTGAAAGAAGAAAACCCCGACTTTTTGACAAAGCAAATCATCACTTACATCGGCAACAAGCGTTCCCTCTTAAAAGACATCGACGAACAAGTTCAAGCCGTCCGCCGCGAACTTGGAGGCCGCAAATTGGCTTGCGCCGACCTTTTTTCCGGCTCGGGAATTGTTTCCCGCCTTTTAAAGCGGCACAGCAAAACAATCTGCGCCAACGACTTGGAGACTTATTCCTACATATTGAACGATTGCTACCTTACAAATGCAAAGGATTTTCCGCAAAAAGAATACTCAGCCTGCAGAGAGGCCATTTTGGACGCCGCCGCCCGCAAAAAAACGCCGGGAATAATCGCGCAAAACTACGCTCCCCAAGACGACCAAAACATCAAGGCCGGGGAACGGGTCTTTTACACGCGGCAAAACGCCCTTTTGCTTGACACGTTCCGCAATTTAATAGAAAAACACTGTCCAAAAGACTTGCAAAAGTTCTTTTTGTCGCCCCTGATTACCGAAGCCAGCGTCCATGTAAACACAAGCGGCGTTTTCAAGGGCTTTTATAAAGATAAAAACACTGGCCTTGGCTGCTTTGGCGGAGCGGGAAAAGACGCCCTGACGCGGATTTTGGGCAAGGTGGAACTAAAGGAGCCGATTTTTAGCAATTTTGACTGCGAAAAGGAGCTTTTTGGCGAAAACGCGGAAATTTTGTCGCAAAAACTGCGGGGCTTGGACTTGGCCTACCTGGACCCGCCCTACAACCAGCACCCATACGGCTCCAACTATTTTATGCTCAACTTGCTTGTAAAAAACAAAATTGACGCGGAGCTAAGTCCCATAAGCGGAATTGTTCAAAACTGGAACCATTCCCAATTCAACAAGGCAAAGCTGGCCTTGGCTTCGCTGGAACGGATTGTCGCTTCGCTTGACGCGAAATTTGTCGTAGTTTCATACAATTCGGAAGGCTTTATCGGCTTGCAAGAGATGCAAAACATGCTAAAAAAATACGGCTCGCTAAAAACCGTCCAAATTCCTTACAACGCCTTCCGCGGAAGCCGCAACCTCTCCGGTCGCCCCCTCCACGTCCGCGAATACTTATTCACCCTAAAAAAAGACTAACAAACTCCGCCCGCCCATAGGAAAGGCTTGAACTCCGGCAGCCTCCGCCCACAAGAAAGGCCTCCAGACAAAAAAAAGCCCGGCAGCCTGCCCAAAATCGAAGAGCCGTGAAGAAAAACGCGCCAGCGTTTTTTAGGCTCATCCGACAAACCGGGCTCGGACGGCGCCGGCGCCGTCCGCCGCAGGTGGCTGACGAGGTAGCGGCCCGCCGGAACGGCAGGACCCCAACCCAAACGAAACGATTTAAATAAAAAAAAAGCCCGGCAGCCACCTACTTTCGCGCCGCGAAGGCACTATCATCGGCGCAAGAGAGCTTGACTTCCGTGTTCGGGATGGGAACGGGTATTGCCTCTCCGCCATGGCCGCCGGACATAATTAACAGCGTTAAATCGTCCAACAAACCGGGGAATCTCGGGAAGACGTTCGTTTCGAAGAAAAGGCGCGCCCCTTCGCGCGGAAGGAACAATATGGCCAAGCCTCGCGGCCTATTAGTATCGCTCGGTTCTGCGCGTCGCCGCGCCTGCGCCTGCGACCTATCGACCCGGTATTGTCCCGGGGGCCTTCGGCGGGGTCGAGCCCCGTGGGATGTCTCGTCTTGAGGCGGGCTTCCCGCTTAGATGCTTTCAGCGGTTATCCCTTCCCTGCTTGGCTACCCAGCGCTTGCCCTTGGCAGGACAACTGGCACGCCAGAGGCAGGTCCACCCCGGTCCTCTCGTACTAAGGGCAGACCCTCTCAAACATCCGCCGGCCGCAACAGATAGGGACCGAACTGTCTCGCG
>JAGCNW010000023.1 GCA_017645785.1 Treponema sp. | reverse complement strand
GTGTGGGCTGCTTTTGCAATTTCTGACCAGCGGGCTTCTGGCGGGACGAAGAAGATGTTGTCTGCTTCGTAAGCGTCCGGATCGTCTTCAAAGCCGTCACCTTCTGCAACGAGTTCTGCGTATTTCTTTTCGAATGCGGTTGAGATGTATTTTAAGAAGATAAGTCCTGTAAAGATCTTGCGGTAATCTGCAGCAGGAATGTGTCCCCAAAGCTCGCAGGCTGCATCCCAAATCTGCTGTTCAAAGCCGATTGTGGCGGAGCTTGCTTTTGTCGTTTTTTTCTTTGCCATAACTCAATTATAGCGCAGAAACTCAATAAAATATAGGGCGAAAGCCCCCTAGAATTTCTTTTCAAATTCATATAAACTGAACGGACAGTTTTAGATAGGAGTATTTTTTATGACCTACGGATTTTTTGACGACGAGCAAAAAGAATATGTAATCACTCGCCCGGACACGCCGGCCTCTTGGAGCAACTACCTTGGTTCCACAGAATACGGAGCGGTAATAACGAACAACGCGGGCGGATACGGATTTTACAAGTCCGGAGCGCAAGGCCGCTTTATGCGCCTCCGCTTCAACTCAATTCCCATGGACGCCCCCGGACGCTATTTTTACCTCCGCGACCAAGAAAGCGGCGACTATTGGTCGGCCAGCTGGCAGCCCTGCGGAAAGCCCCTTGACCAGTACAAAAGCGAATGCCGCCACGGAACGGCCTATACAAAAATCACATCCGAGTACTCAGGGATCAAGTCCGAGGCGCTTTACTACGTTCCCCTTGGACAGACATTTGAATACTGGCGCCTCAAGCTGACCAACACTTCCGGCAAGGCAAGAAAAATCTCGGCCTTCACTTACTGCGAGCCCTCAAACCAGTGGAACACGACGCAAGATCAAGTGAACTTGCAGTACTCCCTTTTCATTTGCAAGGGCGAACAAAAGGACAACCTTTTGCGCTTTGCCATCCACGACAACTTGTACAAGCAGTTCCCCGACGAAGAAGTCGGCGGATCTTGGCAGCACTGCTGGATGGCCTTGGCCCAGGGAAAAGTCTCCGGCTTTGACACAAGCCGCGAAGCCTTCTTGGGAACCTATGGCTCCTACAAGGAACCGGCCGCGGTAATCGCCGGAAAATGCTTCGGCTCAAAAGCCTACGGCGACAGCCTCTGCGCCTCTTTCCAGAGCGACGTTGAATTGGCCGCCGACGAGACAAAAGAAATCTTGGTTCTCTTTGGAATCGGCGACGCGTGGACTCAAGGAAAGAAAACGCTTGACGAATTCGGCTCAACCGACCGCGCTGACCAAGAGTTGGACAAGCTTAAAAAGAATTGGCACGCCAAGTTGGGAAGCTTTAAGGCTATGACTCCCGACGAGGACATAAACCACACCGTAAACGTTTGGGGCCTTTACAACTGCCTCATAACGTTCGCCTGGAGCCGCGCCGCCTCATTGGTTTACAACGGAGAGCGCGACGGCTTGGGCTACCGCGACAGCGTCCAGGACATTTTGGGCGTAGCCGCAGCCATTCCTCAGGAAGCCGAGGCTCGCCTTGTCCGCATGATAAGCGGCCAGTGCCAAAACGGCGGCGCCATTCCTGTCATTTCAAAGGACTTCAACGCCGGCCACGAAAAGGCGCCAGCCCCGGAAGAATTCCGCAGCGACGACTGTCAGTGGTTCTTCAACTCGATTCCTTGCTACGTTGCCGAAACGGGCGACTTTGACTTTTACAACAAGGTCGTTCCTTACGCCGACGGCGGCGAGGCGACGGTGTTCGAGCACTTGAAGCAAGCCCTCTTGTTCAACCTTGAGCGAATGGGAGCCGACGGCCTTCCATGCGGCTTGCTCGCCGACTGGAACGACTGCCTTAAATTGGGCTACAAGGGAGAGTCGCTTTTTGTCGCCTTCCAATTGCGCTTGGGCCTTACGACATACGCCGACATCGCCCGCCGCCTTGGAAAAAAGGCCGAAAGCGACTGGGCTCTCAAAGAGCGCGAAACCTTGGACGCCAACATTCAGAAAAAGTGCTGGGACGGCAAATGGTTCATTTGGGCCGTCGCCGAAGACGGAACGGTTTACGGAACCCACACTATGGAAGAAGGCCAAGTTTACTTCAACACCCAGGTTTGGGCGGTAATGAGCGGCGCGGCCACCGAAGAGCAGGCCCGCGAATGCATGAACACAGTCAAAGAAAAATTGGCCACGCCTTACGGCCTCATGCTTTGCGCTCCGCCCTTTGTAAAAGCTCCCCGCTCAATAATGAGCTCTGTAGTTTACAACCCCGGAATCAAGGAAAACGCCGGCATTTTCAACCACACCCAAGGCTGGGGCGTAATCGCCGAAACCTTGATGGCCAACGGCGACCGCGCCTTTGAATACAGCAAGGCTTCGATTCCGCCCGCCTACAACGACAAGGCCGAAATCCGCCAGAGCGAGCCCTACGTAGTCGGCCAGACCACCTACTCGACATTCTCGCCCCGCGCCGGAAACACCCGCGTCTCTTGGCTTAGCGGAGCCGCTACTTGGAACTACTATTCGATCACCCAGTACATTTTGGGAATCAGGCCCCAGTACGACGCGCTCTTGCTGGACCCCTGCGTTCCCACAAAATGGGACGGCTTTAAGGTGGAACGCCGCTGGCGCGGAATGAACCTCGAAATCGAAGTTAAGAATCCCCAGCACGTTTCTAAGGGAATCGAATGCATCGAAGTCGACGGAAAGCGCCTTGACAGCGCCACAATTCCTGTGGCCGACCTCAAGAACGGCAGCAAGATTGTCGCCGTGATGGGCAAGGACGCCAAAGTCCACGAATGGCAGCGCTTGTAATAGAGCCCGCAAAACATTAAAAAAAACGCCTTCGGGCGCAACAAAAAAGGATAACCTCTGTCTAATAAGGCAGAGGTTATTTTTATGGGCAAAAAGAATATTTTCGAAACTATAAACTCAGTTCCCGCGCTTTTGGCCAAAAATTTCCAAAAATTCGCCAAAAAGCCGGCAATGATTCTCAACGGCGACAAAAAGATTTCTTACAACGACATGCGTTGGGACATTTTTAAGACTTCAAACATATTGCGCGTCGGCGGAAAGACGCCCAAAAGCGTCGCCATTTTCATAGACGATTCTCCGCAGGCTGTCGAAAGCTTTTACAGCGTTCTTTCTATCGGCTCAAAGGCCACCCTTTTGCGCTACGACATGAGCAAGGAAGAAGTCGCCGCCGCCCTCAAAAACGAGAGGCCCGAAGCGGTGTTCATCCGCTCGGTCAAAATGGACTTGCTTCCCGAAGACCTAAACGCCATCGTTTACGAAATCGCGAACAACAGCGTTCTTAAAAAACACGACAAGGAAGAGATCCAAAAACGAGCGCAAGAAACGATTGACAATTCCAAAGACAAAGTTTTGGCCGTCGCCTATTCAAGCGGACACAAGAGGTCGGAGCTTACAAGAAGCGACTTGGACAAATTGATCGGAAAGAAAGACAAGGTTAAAAAGAGCTACGGCTCCCTCATTGAGTATGTAGGAACGTTGATAAACGCCTTTATCAAAGGCCGAGCCGTTCAAGCAAGGCTTTAGCTTTTACACGTTTCCCAAAATTCTAAGGGCCCTTGCCATCAAGCCTTCGCCAGGAACGCGTCCGCTTGTTGCCGCAGGGGCTTTTTCATTTTGCGCGGCTTCTTCATTTGCGCCCAAAGCGTCTTGGACAAAAATCTTAAAGGGCTTTTCCAATTCAAGCGCGTCGGGCTGGGCCACATTTTGGTATGGAGTTACCGGCGACTGCAATTCGGCGATTTCGGCAAAGTTCTTTATTTCTTTGCTAAGACCGGAATCGTCATTCGCGAGCGCGGCGTAAACCACGTTTCTGTACATCGCGAACTTTCCAAAGCCGAACAAGAACTCGTCGTTGTCCAAGCCAAGGCCGCCAAAGAAGTACACGCGCTTAAGCTCGTGCTTGCGCGCCAACTCCACGCAGAAATTCTTTAGCGCGGACGAAAGTGTTTTTTGGTCTGTGACTTTTTCTGTCACGACAACCAATGTAGTTATGTCTTCGAGCTCGTTGGGCTCGTGCTTGTCAAGTTCTTCTTCCGGCCTGTCAGGATAAAGGGCGCGCTCGTCCACAACCTCAAAGGCTTCGGACATGCTTTCCATTCCGTAAACAAAGCGGGGCTCCTGGGGCTCGGTCGCTTGGGGCTCTTCTTCTTCTGCAGGTTCGTCGCTCTGGCCGTCGTGGGCGTGGGCTTGGGCGTCAGCCATGCGCGCGGCGATTTTCTCTTCAGTTTCGTCCTGCACTCCGCGCGCGACAGCGTCGTCAAGCTCTTCGGGCTTGATGCGGACCATTTCCATTTCGTCGTCATCGCCGCCGTCATCGTCGCTTCCAGCGTTTTGTCCAAGAATGTCGGCGAGCAAATCGTTGTCGCTTGCGGCAGGCTCTTCTTGCGCGGCTTCTTCGGCGCTGTCGTCATTAATGACAGGCTCTTCGACGTCATCAAGAATGCTGTCTTCTATTCCGCCGTTCTCGTCGTCAAAAATGTCTTCTTTGCTAACGGCGGCGGCTTCGGCGCTTTCTTTTTCGGCCGCTTCTTTTTGGTATTCTTCTGAACTTGTGTCGACAATCTCCGCGACGACTTCTGTCTTAAGGGCGACAAAAATCGGATGGTCGACAAGGGGGCAGTCAATGTAAACTTTTTCCAAAGCGTCGCAGCCTTGGAAGGCCTCGCTGTGGCTTTGGACAACCGTCTGCGGAATTGTCGCCTGACGCGCCGTAACGGGAACTTTTATCAAAGTCAAATTGCCGTCGTCGCGGCGCGCAAAAAGGCAGCCGTCGTCGTCAATAAAGAAAGCCGGATTGTCGTCGGCAAAACGGATGTGCGAAAGGCTTTTGCAATTTCTAAAGGCGTCGTCCTCTATGAGCTTGAGGCCGGCCGGCAAAACGACCGTCTCCAAATTGTCGCAATAGCCAAAGGCGCCGCTTCTTATCACGGCCACAGATTTTGGAATTGTCGCCGATTTTAACGAAACGCATTCCGAGAACACATTGCGCGGCAATTCCAAGATTCCGTTCCTAAAGGGAATCTCTTGCAAAGACGCGCAACACTCGAACATGCTTTCGGAAAAAGCCTTGATAGTGTCGCTCATTTCAACTTTTTCAAGCGAAAGGCAACCAAGGAAAATTCCCGGCTCAACAGCCTTTAGTTCCTTGGGCAAGTGGACAAACTGCAGCGCGTCGCAGCCAGCAAAGGCTTCGTAGCCGATTTCGGTGACGCTGTCCGGAAGAACAAGGCTGTTTACGGGAGCGTCGGCAAGCGCGCGCCGGTCAATTTTTTCCACGCCTTGCGGAACGGCAAGCTCCGCCGGACAATTTTGCTCGTAGACGCTGGTAAGAGTTTTATTGTTGTTTGTAAGAAAAAATACGTCGCTTGCCTGCATATATCTCTCTCAATTATACAATAGGAATTGGAAATTTTCAACAAAATTAACGCCGGGCTGACACAGCGGAGGCGATCGCAGCGGCGTCTTTGCTGAATGTTGTGATGCGAACCGAACCGTTGGGCGTTACCGCAGCCAGCTTCCAGCCCTCGCCTAAAATTGACTGAATTTTTGTATCGGCCTGGTTGTCGCCGATTTTGTAAATGAAGGTTCTAATTGAGTTGTTCATTTTTCCCCTTGACATCACGTTTTTTTTAAAATGCATCGGATATATTATCGGCGGAATTTTGAAATTTGTTAAGAAAGATTCCCGCGTCGGAGCGCGGGAATGACAACGCCTGTCATTGTCGGGCTTGATTGCCGTTGTCATTGTCGGGCTTGACCCGACAATCTAGTCAATCTTCACTTTTGCCCATTGGGGGAGGAGGCGCTGGGGATCGGAGGCCAAAATCGCACGGCAAAAAAGCTCCGCAGCCTTGTCGTAAACCAAGCTCATCGTTATGGCCTCATCGCCCTTAAAGTCGCTCAAAACGTAGTCGGCGATGTTGACTCCGGCCGGCTTTGAAATGCCAAAACGCAGGCGCCAAAAGTCCGCCGTTCCCAAGTTTTCTTTTGTGGAGCGGAGGCCGTTGTGGCCGGCAAGTCCGCCCGACCACTTTAAGCTGAAGGTTCCAATGGGAAGTTCAAGCTCGTCGTGGCAAACCAAGACTTCGGACGGTTCGATCTTGAAGAATTTGGCCAAAGCCACAATCGATTCGCCGGACAGGTTCATAAAAGTTCCGGGCTTAAGAAAATAAATTTTGTCGGGCGGATTTTTGGGCGTGACAAGATTTCCTTCCTTGTTCAAAAGGCTTGGAAAATATTTTTTTGCCTTTTCCACAAATTCCGCAAAAGTCAAAACGGCGTATTCGCCCTTAAATTTTTGTTGCCAGAAAAGTTCCCCATAAAAAGGCAGGGCGCTGGCGAATTGCCATGCTGTGTTGTGTCTGTTCTTTGCATAGGAGGAACCAATGTTCCCCAAAAATGCCGCGAGTCGAATCATGCCTTTATTCTATCAAAAAAATTGCCCGTTGCCAACAGGCAGCGCATCAAGCTGGCCCGACTTAGGAGCGGCAGTCAAAACCCGCTTACTTTATCACAATGTTGCGGATTGAAACGCCGTTTTGGATCCCTTTTTCGCCGAAATCAAATCTAAGTTCATTTACTTTTGACCAACTGAACAAGCCTTCTCCACTGTAGTATTTTTGTTCTCTATCGCTCCATGCGCCGGCATCATAAAAATCTTTTAAAGGAATTCGCGCTTTATGCCATTTGCCGTCAGCAGGAACTTTACTGTCATTTATTGTTGTCTGGCATCTCCATGGATAGTTTGCTTTGCCAGCGCCGGCTTTTTCCGGATTTACAAAATATACAGCCAGTGATAAATTTTTCTGATCTGAGCGCGCTTCAAATTCGAGAGACTTTCCGTTTCTTACTAGAGAAGAAAAGTCACATTCTTCACCAAACAGACACTGGACAGACGCATAAGCTGTTCCCTTAGGAACATTTATATATGCTGGTTCAGCGGCAGAGTCTTTTTTATTGATTCTAAATTCTGTTATATTCCAACTGCCTGGAAGGATACCTTTTGCAAAACCGTTCTTATAAATTGTATAATCACCAGTTTTCTGGGCATTTTTAAACCAAGAAGGTCTTGAGCGTGGCGCTAAAGACGGAACATTAAGGCCCATTGCTTTAAGAAGATCTGTATTTAAATCCTCTGGGAATCTGGCTTCTGTTGAAAAAAAACTGTCATTCGTAAATACTCCGTTTTTGTCTCTGTAGTCCCAGCTTATACGGCTGATATTCCGCTCGTCCATCCATTTTGCCTTAAGCCGATACCAATTGCAGCGATCTGCATTGTCTGCATAATCCATAACAACGCCCCATTCATTGCACATAAGGGCAACACCGCGTTTGTTTGCAAATTTAACAGCTTCATCAAGCGGTTTTACAAGATAGGCTTCGCTTCCTTCTGTTTTATAATTTTCAAACATGGAGTCTATCCAACCTTGCTTTTCTTGATTTTTAGGTTTTTTAGGCATTTTCTCTTTTGAATATGGAAAAGGAATATGACGGACATTTTCCAATCCTGCCCAGCTTGCGCCCTGATGTGTGAACAGCATAGGAGAATAATCATGAAAATTTAGAATGATGTTGTCGTCTTTGTAGTCAGGAAGCTTTAAAAGCTGTGTAACAGAATTCCAGTCTTCCGCGCCGACAATTACGGTATGCTTTGTGTCAATCGTTCTTATAAGTTTTAAGATTTTTCCCTGAATCTTGTTCCACTTTGAAACATCTGCCGCAATATTACCGCTTTTCATGTGCGGCTCGTTCATTATTTCGTAAAGAACATATTTGCCTGAATCTTTATAACGTTCTGCAATCTGCGGCCAGATTTTTAAAAGAACCTTTTCAATATCAGGTCTTGTTTTTGTGTTGCCTCCACAGTCATTGTGAAAATCGATAATCATGTACATTTCAAGTTCTGAGCACCATTCAACCGCATTGTCGATTTTTTCCCAAAGCCAGTCTTCTACAATATAATCAGGTTCTCCGGAACTGAATTCTTCAAACCAAATTGGAATGCGGACAATCTCAACTCCGAGACTTTTTATGTCCTCAAAATCCTGTCTGTCAAAAAGTTCAGACAACCAGCAACTGTTATTGCGAACTTCAAGCCAGACAGATAAATTAAGCCCTTTTGTGAACGGCATTGTCTTATTTACGCGGGGCGGATTTCCCGCAAAAACAAAACTCGCGCAACATGCAAAAATAAAAATGATAACTAGTTTACGCAGCTCCTCTACACGGTTGTGTAGTATTTTCATAACAGCCTCCGTTTTTGTGTTATGCAAAAATTATAACACAGCTTTTGCAAAAATGGGGGAAAATTATAAAAGCAAACTGTCATTTTTTAAAAACTGAAACAATCCCATAAAAATTATTCCGTTCTCATCTGTATAAGTTGCAATGTCGTCTCCGAGAATTACAACTTTTATAAAGGAATCATCAATTTTGAGCAATGACTTTAATTCCTGCTTTCTCTTTTCTTCTGAGTCCAAAGCATAGGCGCTCTGGATGTAATATTTTTTTTCTCCGTTTGTGGCAATAAAATCAATTTCATATTGAATGTATGCCTGCCTGCCGTTCTGAAGTTCACGGGCTTCGACAAGGCCTACATCAACAAGAAAATCCCTTGAACGAAGTTCGTTGAAAATAACATTTTCCATTATATGTGTTATCTCCTGCTGTCGAAAATTGAGTCTTGCATTCCTCAGCCCCACATCAACAGCATAATACTTTTGGATCGCCTCAAAATATTTCTTTCCTTTTATGTTATACCGCCTTGAGCCTTCAAATAAAAACGCGTTCTGCAAATACGAAATATAATCAGCGACAGTTTCGTCATCGATCTTAATTTTCTGAACCGTCTGCATAGTGTTTTTCAATTTTGAAGGATTAACAAGCGAACCGACAGAAGAACACAACGCATCAACCATAGCTTCAAGCGCATTCTTATTGCGGACATTGTTCCGTTCAACAACATCATCAATGTAAGTTTTGTTCCAAAGCTGCTGTAAATATCGCGCTTTCTGCTCAGGAGTTTTCAGGCGCAAAAGTCCCGGCATTCCGCCATACGAGTAATATTCCTTCCATAATTCAGAAACAGACTCCTTGCGGCCTTGAGAAAATTCCTTAAACGAAAATGGATAAACGCGGACTTCATCACCCCTGCCCCTGAAAATTGTCTTTATATCCTGCGAAAGAAATTTGGAATTGCTTCCAGTAATATAAACGTCAACGTTGTCTTTTGCCGCAAGTCCGTTTACAAGCTTTTCAAACCCTTCCACTTCTTGGATTTCATCTAAAAAAACATAATGCCTCTCTTTCTTGGATTTTATTCGGTCATAAAGATATTTTTTCAAGATTTCCTTGTCGGTAAAATCCTCGGAATTATCCTCATCTTCAATATCAAGCGAAACAATTATGATGTTTTTCTCGGGAACTTTTTGCGAAATAAGATAATCTTTAAAGATTTTTTTAAGAAGCCATGATTTTCCGCAGCGGCGGGAACCTGTGATTATTTTTACCTCGCCGTTCCACATACGGTCTATGAGTTTTTTAAGATAAACATCTCGGTTTATGACTTTTGCCACAACAACTCCTAATCGCCGTTTACTGCAATTTGCAGTAAACGGCGATTAGGAAATTATATAATCAAATTACAAAAATAGCAAGTCTCATTCCACAACTTTCATCGATTTGATGATTATGTTCTGGCCGTTGAGAAAGACGGCATGGCCGTTTGCAAACTCCGTGGCAAGATTTTCATCTATGCTGAGGATTACCGTGTTTGACTGGACTTTTATTAGACCATCTGCTGCTACAACTCCGCCTTTTACCTTCATAATCTTTAACATATTTGTATTATATGTATCATGCCAATTGTAATTTATATCAATGTATGCAAACCGTAAAAACGGATCTGCGCCCGTTTTTTCTATTTCAAACTCTATCTTGTATTTTGGTGGAGTAGAGAGATAGAATGCATCTGATCTGATCTTATAGTTATTATCCCAGTTTACTTTTCCTGTTCGTACAACAGGTTCTTGCAAAAGATTTTTTCCAGCTAAGCTTTCAACTTTCACCTCGTTCTTTTTGATGAATTCAGCGCTTAACGGGAACTCTTTGCCCTGAATGCCGTAAATGAGCGTATCGACAAATTCTTTATCATACCATTTGAGCTTCCAGCTGTCATAATAGCCGCTGAAAAAATGTCCATCATCTACCAATGCGTTGTCATTATGCAGCACAGCCGCGCACGAACGGTTTGGTTTTGAAGCTTGCGCCGTCAAATACTTAATCCACTTAATGCGTTCCAAAATCGGAGTGCGACGGGTTTGTCCGACTTCACCTATAAGTACCGGAATATGTTTGGAGAAAAAAGCTTTGTCCAAAGCTGCAAATCTTTTGTCTATCGATTCTTTAACGCTGTTTTTGTAAAAATCAGTATAATCGCCAGCTGCAGAACCTCCCATAGAGTAGTCGTGGTATGTCGCAATCAGCTTGTGTTTTGCCTTGTCCTTTGGCATCTTGAAGTTCTTGTTTGTGACAGTTTCCCATTTTGACCAAATACCATTTATCAAAACAAAGCGGTTTGCGTTATTGCCGCCTGTTGAGCGGATTGTATCTACAAGCAGCTGGTTATATTCATTCAAGATTGCATAATCTTTTTTGCAGACAGCGCAGTCATCTTTAGGATTCCACCCATGCTCATGAAGCATATCGGAAGGCTCGTTGAAAAACTCAAAAATCAAATGCTCGTCATAAGAATTATTGAAGGCTTTCGCATACTGTTCCCATACTGCTTTTAAAAATCTCTCGGATTCCTTTTTGTCTTTTTCGTTTACATAGTATGCAGCATAATGAGGATCTTCCCATTCCATTCTTTTTTTAAAATTATCGTTGGTCACATATTCGGCAAATGGTCCGCAGAGAATTACATACATATCTTCTTCAATACACCAGTCAACAACCTGCTTGATGTTTTTGATGAACCTTGGCGCAAGCCTATAGTTTTTATCGAGTATTTTTCCGTGTCCAGGATTTGTCTGCAATCTGATGGCGTTCAGTCCGCTTTCTTTCATAAAATGAATTTGCGCCTTTGTTGGTCTGGAAAACATATTTGGTCGAATATCAACGCCAATATCAAGAAGCTGTGGATAATCTTCAAAAATCTGATAGTTCAACCCGGCGCCGATATTCTTTACAAAATCCCATGCATCAAGATTTGCGTCTATTGATACGTTTGTTGCAGTATCAACTACAGGCGGTTCATCGCTTAAATAAATGTCTGTTTTGACAGGATTTGCCACTTTTTCAAAAGTAACCGACTCGATAACAAATTGTTGATGAGGAAGATATACACCTTGAAAAGAAATTCCTTTCAATTTTTTATATTTTTTATCAAGCGGAATTATCATCTCATTAAGATATGTCGGGCAGTATGTAGCTTTTTCATACCATTCCAAAGTGTTGTTGTCATCGTAATCAAAATTGAATTGAAATCCGAAATCTGCAGCTTTGTACTTGACTCTTGCGATGTTGTAACTGCTGATGTCAATTTTGTTAAGCCAAAGATAAACGCCTTTATTGCCGCCATATTGCAGTTTCGGATTGGCTGTTACAGTTACTGTTTTTGTTGCCTTGTCAAAAGTCGCCGTTTTGTCATCATTTACGGCAGGGAACTTGTTCAGGTCAACAACATACGGCTTTACGTTCTGCGCAAAAACAAAAGCGGCACAAAAGGAAAGAGTAAAAAAACACAATACTTTTTTCATAACAACCTCCGTTTTTGTGTTATGCAAAAATTATAACATAGGTTTAAGAAAAAATGCGCTAAAAAATTTTCCCGTTGCCAACAGGCGCGTTTTTTGATACACTAGGCTCATGAACATTATTTCCACGCCGCATAAGCTTTCCGGCAAAATAACGGTGCCAGGCTCAAAGAGCCACACGATCCGCGCTTTGATTCTTTCCGCTTTGGCGGAAGGTTCGTCAAAGATTTCAAATCCCCTTTCCAGCGCGGACTGCCTTAGCGCGGCCAACGCGATTCCCCTTTTGGGAGCGGGCGTGGACTTTGGAGACGGCTCGGTGTGGACCGTAAAGGGCGCGGGAAAAGATTTGCATTTGCCAGACGACGTGGTCAACGTAGGAAACTCCGGCTCCCTCCTCTACTTTTTGTCGCCCATTTGTTCCACATTTGAAGGAACCAGCGTATTCACAGGAGACGCCAGCATAAGAAAGAGGCCCGTCTTCCACGTAGCCGACGTCATAAAGCAAATGGGAGCCGACGCTTGGTGCGCGATTCCCGGAAGCAAAACCTGCCCCCTCGTGGTGCGCGGAAAGGCCGACGGAAAAAATGTCGTAAAGACAGAAGGCTCGATTTCCAGCCAGTACATAACAGGAATGATGATGGCGGCGCTGCGCCTGCCGAACGGCCTTACAATCGAACTTTCCGATCCAAAAGAAACGCCCTACCTTACGATGACAAAAGTTTGGCTTGAAGAATTTGGCGCGACAGTCCAAATGTCGGACGACTTTAAAAAGATTTCGGTAACGCCGCCGGCCAAATTTGTCGCAAAAGACTTCGCAATTCCGAGCGACTGGGAAGGAGTCGCCTTCCCCCTAATCGCCGCGCTTTTGACGGACAGCAAAATAACGATAGAAAACGTTGACCTTTCGGGAAGCCAGGGCGACGACAAAATTGTCGAAGTCCTGCGCTCGGTCGGCGCGGACATCGCGATCGACAAGGAAAAGTCAACGCTCACCGTAACCGGCGGAAAGCCATTAAGCGCGCGAAACCTTCCCGACCAAACATTGCGCGTTCCAATCTCTGGCTTCCCTGACGCGATTTGCGCGCTTGCCGTGGCCGCCTGCTTTATCGAAGGAAAGACGATTATCGAAGACGCGGCCGTTTGCCGCCGAAAGGAAACCGACAGAATCTCGACCCTTAAAGTTGAATTGGAAAAAGCTGGCGCCAAGATCGAAGAAGGTCCGGACTACATGGTGATCCACGGCGGCCAAAAAATGCATGGCGCGAAAATTCAAAGCCACGACGACCACCGAATCGCGATGGCCGCCGCCTGCCTTGGACTCGCGCTTGACGCGGGCCAAGAAATTGAAATTGTCGGAGCGGAATGCGCGGCGGTTTCTTTCCCGCGCTTTTACGAATTGATGAACGGCTTGGGCTGCGGCTTTACTGAAAAATAGATTGTCGGGTCAAGCGCGACAATGACACCGACTGTCATTCCCGCGCTTGATTGTCCGCGCTCTGTCAAGAGCGCAGTTGAATCGCTTCCTATATCAAAATGGAGCGGAGCGACATACGAGGGAATCTATTGCGCGCCCTTAAAATTTTCCATCATCTTGTGAAGGTTTTTCATAAGAGCGTCGCCGTCAACTTGGTCAAGCTTGGCTTCGCATATCAATTTGTCGGGATTTTCGCGGCACTTTTTTTCAAGGCCTTTTCCTTTTGACGTGAGGCTGATTATTACGCTGCGCTCGTCGCTGGGACTTCGCTCGCGGGCCACCAAAGATTTTTCCGCCATCTTCTTTAAAAGCGGAGTCAACGTTCCAGAATCCAAGAAAATTTTTTGGCCCAATTCTTTTACGGGAACCTTGTCCTTTTCCCAAAGAGCCATCAACACGACATACTCTGTGTAAGTCAAGTCCAAGGGGTCAAGAATCGGCTTGTAAGCTTTTATGATTTCGCGCGAGCAAGCGTACAAGGCAAAGCAAAGCTGCTTGTCAAGGCGCAAAAGCTCCGGGTCGTTCTTATTTACTTGCATTTTTTAATTATAGCATAAAATTAAAAATAATGCAAGTAAATTGCGTTCAATTTAATCTTGTCCGCCCAAAAAGTTGTCGGCAAGCTTGTTCAAGGCGACGACCAAATCGTCCTCTTCCAAGAAGCCCGCCAAAGCCTTCATGTCGGTGACAACAATGCGGGCAAGCTCGTCTTGGGAGTAATTTGTGTCAACGTCTTCCTCTTGGACATAATCCACAAGCGCGCCGCTCTTTCGCAAGGCCTTTGAGGTCTTTAAGAGGCCGGGCCTTCCTTCCAGCTTTGAAATCAAGTAATCCAACATCACGCGGGTTCGGCTTTGCAAGAAAGCCCGCCTGTCGTTTTCGGGCAGGGATTCGCTAAGCGAGCGCAGGGTCTTGAACAATTTTATCTCGGCCGAATAATCGCGCTCGGAGCCGTCCTGCTTTAGGATATTCTCAATTGCGGGAATCATTTCGGTGGCCTTTTGAACCGCGCTGTCAAAAGTCGGCGGCTCGGGTTCCGGCTCAGGCTCGGGTTCGGCTTCCGGCACTTCTTCTGCGACGGATTCTTCCTCCGGCTCTGGTTCTGGCTCGGGTTCGGGTTCTGGCTCT
>JAGCNW010000022.1 GCA_017645785.1 Treponema sp. | reverse complement strand
GATATGATAAAGTTTCTTTTCCATGAAGCGGTATTCTTCACTGTAGCAGTTCCACGCCCGTTGACGATATAACTATAAATGAGCAAATCAGTCAGATTGCACAAAAATCAGGCAACAAAGCGGCGGCCTCTTCCACGGGGAGTTGGTCGTGCGCGCACCGATAGATAAATTCCACACGCTTTGTTTTGATAGCTTTTTGAAACAAAGCGTAGCCGTCTGTGAAAGACATCCGCTCAGATTCCAGACAACACATCAAATACGCTAATGACATCAGTGTCCAGAAACGCTGGATTCCGACAGCGGAACGAATCTGGTATTTGTTCAGCGCCAGTTTTTGCCGGATTTGTAAAGGAAAAAACTGAATTTGTAACAAATTTGTAATAAAAAGGGCGTGTCCCAAAAGAGGCGAACAAAAAATAAGGCATGACGGCTCCGAATGTGGTATACTGAGGCTGTAGAGACCAACAGTGTGCCGCAGGAAAGGAGCGCGTCATGTCTTATAATAATGATGATAACACGTTTCAACGCTGAACGCAAGGAGCGTCCGGAAGGAAAGGGCAAATTTACCGCAAAGGAACGCCTTGGGATTGGGGCAGCGTCTGCGATAGGGATTCCCTACGGGATTGCGGAAGAAGAGTTTGACATCAGCCGGACGTACTATTATGACTTGGGAAGGAAGGCGGACTGCGCTTTAGAAAGCCTGACAGCGTTGGAGGAAACCACGGAACGGGTCATTGTGGTAAACAAGGCTTTCAGAGAGCGGTTTGTTCTGGCGCTGACGTGTTACGGGAACACGTCGGTATCCAATATTATCGCCATTTACCGGCAGGTCTTTCAGGCGCCGCTGTCGAAAGGAACCGTCTATAACATCGTTCAGGACGGGAATCGAAAAGCGGAGGAAGCGGAACGGAGCGTTACGCTGGAGAATATCAAGGATATTGCTACGGATGAGGTTTTCCAGAACGGGGAACCGGTCTTGACGGGCGTGGATTTGGGCAGCGGCTACGCGTTTCTGGCGGAAAGCGCGCCAGATAGGAGCGCGGAAACATGGGATGCCGCGCTGAAAAAAAAGGAAGCGCAGGGATTGAAGCCGAAATTGAACGTCAGCGACGGAGGAAGTGGACTGGTCAAAGGCTTCCGGCAAGCGTTCCCTGAGGCGGAAACGCAACTGGATATTTTTCACGCCCTGCGGGATTTGGGAAGGGAAGTCCTGAGCGTGGAGCGGGCTGAAGCCAGGCGCCTGAAGAAACTTCAGAAGTTGAAAAATCGCGTGGAAACCGCGAAGACATACCTGCCGACGCGTCAGGAATATGATTCCTTACGCAAAACGACAGGCTCGCGTCTGGTCAAATCGGAAAGCCTGCGCATTCTTTTTGACTGGCTCCGAGAATATACGGCTTTCAGCGGTTATGGTTACGCGCAAAGTCTCGACCTTTGCCAGTGGATTCTCGATGAGATGTCCAAACTCTATCCTCTCCGGGATAATCTTCAAACGCAAATTCAGCGTTTCCGCAAGCGTCTTCCGGATTTGCTCTCATTCCTGCCGCGCCTTCAACGCGATATGTGCTCCATGGCCGCCGCTTTCCGCGCTCCGGACTTCGCCTTTCCTTTATTATATCGTCAACGGGCGTGGAACTGCTACAGTGAAGAATACCGCTTCATGGAAAAGAAACTTTATCATATCTTTGGCCAGCGCCTTCCGGAAGCCCGGAGCGCCCTTGAAGATTTGATTGCCGCCACCTATCGCGCAAGCAGTCCGGACGAAAACCTCAACGGTCGGCTTCGGGTTTTTATGAACTCCCGGCGGGGAATCCCGGAATCGCAGTTCCCCTTATATCGACTGTTTCTCAACACGGCAAAGCCGGAGCGTTCCAGACGACCGGAGAGAATCGGAACAAGCGCTTTGGAACGTCTGACAGGGCGCAAGCAACCGGAATTTCTCGACGCGCTCCTTGGCCCTCCCCGTTATTTCCTTTCCGACAGATGATGATGTTATCGTACCTGTTATCATAAGGGAAAAGAATAACATGACAGAATGACATATTCTGGAAATCAAAATGCCTGTAGGGGCATTTTGCGCTTTTTTAGCTCTTTCTCGTCTTGTTCGCTATTTTAACCTCTTTTTGGGACACGCCACTTTTTGGGGTAAAAAAACTCACTTTTTATGTGATGCTGTCAATTTTAAGGGGCGCTTATCTGCGAAAACATGCCAAAGGCGGACGCCCT
>JAGCNW010000021.1 GCA_017645785.1 Treponema sp. | reverse complement strand
GGTTGGATTTGAACCAACTGCAAACGGAAGAAAACTTCTCCGGCTCTGCTGCTATTCCGAGTCCTTCCTTCGCCTACCTAGTGACAAAATAATAACGCCGATTGATTTGTAAGTCAAGCGAAACTTTTAACCGCTGTTAAAGGTGTACGACCTTCCGTTTTTGGAAGGTGATACAGCTATACTTGTGGGCTGCGTATGTTACTCTTGCGGCCAAGCCAAGGCGCGCGAGGAGGTACAAAGCATTGAACAATGTCTTGATTGTAGCGATGAAAAAATAACAAATTCTTTTGAAAAAACTATTGACAAATAATCAAATATGCAGTATATTAAAATCATCAGGAGCGTTGCTCCGGTGAACAAATCTTTGTTAAAGGGGGAAAGGTATGAAGAAATGGATAAAAAAATACCTGCGAGAAGTAACGGTACTACTAATCGCAGGCTTTATCCAAATCCTTGTAGCAGTCGTCATTAACTTGATGACCGGCTAACGGGGAGCAAGAGCGGCGGTTCTCAGACTTCCGCTCTTGCGTACTCATATCTTACCCCAAGGGGGCTTTTATGTCAACAAAAAAAGAAGAAATTCTTTACTTCCTGCTAAAGGCGGTCACGCAGGGAATCATCAACGGAATCGTTCTCATAGCGGTTCTGAAAATCTTCAAGGTGATTTAACTATGCCTGAAGAGAAGAGCAAGCGCGGCGGAAGGCGGGAAGGCGCGGGGCGGCCGGTCGGAACCAAAACTGTGACGGAAGAAAACGCTCTTTCGGTTCAAGTTGCGGTTAGGCTAACCGCCTGCCAAAAAAAGGAATTGGAAAAACGAGCCGCCCAAGAAGGAATTACTGTGAGCAAATTCATTCACAAAATTCTTTTTCCCGACGCGCTCTGAAATCTCGTTTTTGGACTGCCGCTCATATTCCGGGCGGCAGTTTTTTTTAGAAAAAGGAAACTTCAAAAAATGAGGTGTACGACCTTCCGTTTTTGGAAGGTGATACAGCCGAGAAGGATGGAGAAAACTTTGAGGAAAAATGTTGTGGTTGAATTTTGTGCGTTTATTATTGTGTTAATTGTCGCTGTAAAAGCGTATAAGTGGGCGAAGAAAAATCCTCAAGATTCTTTTTGGTGGGAGTAATGCCGCTGCCTGTTTTTCAGCTGTCCGATTTTATCGGACAAATCACTTTCTTCTTGCGCCTTTTTGGCCGCTGTTGTAAAATAAAATCATGGACTACTTAAAGTTGCGCGAGGAGCCGTTGAAGAGCGCCGTTCGCGAAGATTATTTTGGAAGCTACAAGTACACGCAGATTGGAAACATTGACTTTGTAATCGCTAAGCGCGAATCAGAAAAAGGGCAGCGCTTTTTGGAAGGCGTTGAAAGCTATGAGGTTAAGTCCATCCTTTGGGCGGAGGCCAAGCAGGGGACAAGCCGCGACATTTACGAGTCTTTTGTTCAGCTGATTCTTACGATTGGAAAGGAAAAGACTTTTGAAAAATGCCTTCCGCCAAAATATATCGGAGCCTTTGACGCGGAAAAATTCGCCTTTATCGAATACCACAAAATTCAGGAAGTTTTTTACCAAAACGACTTTAACTGGAACGTAACTCCGTCAAACCACGAGTCAAAAGAATTCAAGCAGCTGCATGAGCTTTGTGAAAACTTGCTTTCCGAAAATTCTATTCTTTTTAAGTATAAAAGCCAGAGCGAGGAACTAAAGGAATTCATAAAGCTTAATTTTAAGACCGACAAAGATATTTTTGAAAAAATCAGCGTCACCAAAAACAATTTTACTTTTGTCTTTCAAAAATGGTCGGACGCGGTAAAGCCCACGATTGAAGTTGAATGGGAAAAGGCAAAAAAGGCGGGCATCATAAGCGCCGACTTTTTCTTGGCGGACTTGCTTAGCAGCGAAAACGAATCGCTAAAAGATTCGCTTTATGTCGTTCTTAAAAAGACAAAATACGAGTTGGCCAAAAAAATTGACGAGCTGGGCTTTGAAACTTTTAAGTCTGTGGGCTTTAACGACAAGCAAAAGGCGCACAAGGAATTTTGGGCGATATACGAACGTCCGCCAAAAGAGGAATATTGGGATTACATAATCGAGCGGCGCGACTTGCTTGTTCCACAGGACATACGCGAGCGAAAGGGCAGCTTTTTTACTCCGCGAATTTGGGTTGAAAAATCGCAAGCCTATCTTGCCGACGTTCTTGGCGAAACTTGGCAGGACGACTATTACATCTGGGATTGCTGCGCGGGCACCGGCAATTTGCTGAACGGCTTGACCAACTACCGCAAGGTTTGGGCCAGCACTTTGGACAAGCAAGACGTTGACGTTATGAAAGACCGAATCCACAACGGCTGGCCGATGTTTGAAAACCATGTCTTTCAATTTGACTTTCTGAACGACAGCTTTGACAAGTGCCCGGAAGAGTTGCGCGCGATTTTGAACGACGAAAACGAGCGAAAGAAGCTTGTGATTTACATCAATCCGCCGTATGCGGAAGCGAGCAACAAGCGAACGACAACAGGTTCTGGCTCAAATAGGCAGGGACTTTCAGATACAAAAGTTAGAGAGAAATATCTTGATGCGGTTGGAAGAAGCATAAATGAACTTTTCGCGCAATTTCTTATAAGGATAAATAAAGAACTTCAATTTTGCAAACTGGGACAGTTTGCAAAATTGAAGGCGCTTTGCGCCCCCAATTTTGCAAAATTCCGCGAGGCGTTTAAAGCCAAACTTGAAAAATCTTTTATCGTTCCAGCTAATACTTTTGACAATGTTACGGGGCAATTCCCGATTGGTTTTTTTATTTGGAACAATGGTGAAAATGAGATGTTTACGGAAACAGTGACTGATGTTTTTGACGCTAAAGGAAATTCTTTAGGAACAAAAAAATTATTTGCAGTTTCAGATAAAAAAATTATAAACAAATGGCTTCACGAATATTTTGACCTTGATGAAAAAAGCGAAAAAATGGGGTGGCTTCGCTTTGTTCCAAATGATTTTCAGAATAATGGCGGGGTTTATCTTACAACAATTCCAAATGAAAGCGATGTTCGAGAGTCGAGAGTTACTCCAATTACAAAAAATAATTTTATGATTGTTACGATTTATCTAGCTGTTCGCTTGTGTATCGAAGCGACTTGGCTTAACGACCGCGACCAATTCCTGTTTCCAAACGACGGCTGGCAAAGCGACAGGGAATTTCAAGCGGACTGTTTGGTGTTTACTCTTTTTCACGGACAAAACCGCATTTCTTGCGCGCAGGGGGTGAACAGTTGGATTCCCTTTACCGAAGACCAAGTCGGCAGCAAAAAGGCCTTTAAGTCAAATTTTATGTCGTCGTTCATCGCGGACTTTTTGGCTGGAAAGGTTTGCTTTTCAAGCGGCGGTTTGTTCGACGGGGGCGTTACATCGCTACGCTCTGTTTTGCGTAAGGAAAGTATTTACTTGCGCTCTAACGAGCGCGGGCAATGCGGGGGCTTGGGGGCAGAGCCCCC
>JAGCNW010000020.1 GCA_017645785.1 Treponema sp. | reverse complement strand
GGTTGGATTTGAACCAACTGCAAACGGAAGAAAACTTCTCCGGCTCTGCTGCTATTCCGAGTCCTTCCTTCGCCTACCTAGTGACAAAATAATAACGCCGATTGATTTGTAAGTCAAGCGAAACTTTTAACCGCTGTTAAATTACATCAGCGGTTTTTCTTTTTTATAATCTCATCATACGCTTTCATCGGCTGGGGGCCGTGGCGGCTGGCGTTCCCCATTTGTCGCTCGGACGCTGCGGCCTCCTTTTTTCCGGCGGAAGCATGGCCTTTTGGCGTTTTCATACCTAAGAAAATCTACCCTCGGCAGAGGAAGGAGGTGATTGCATGAGCAACGCGTTAAAATGCTTGGTGTGCTTTTGGCTTTGGATCGCGGTAATCCTCGTGTCTTTCCTGATGATTGTCATTTCAATCGTCGCAAGCGCGATTCCGCACATAGCCGTGGCGATTTTTGCCGTGGTGATTTTCGCTCTCGCGATAGCGGTTCCGATTATCAACCCCGGCATCTTCGCCAAGCAGAACACCGCCGCGACAGGCAAATAAAGCCCGCCGCGACCAAACGAAAACTTGTGCAAAAAAAGGAGCGGACATGGCGGTTTGGCGGGACGGTGGCGAGATGTCATACCTGTATGGCGAGAACGGATTGACGCCCGAACAGGCGCAACAAGCCGTCAACAGCTTGACTTATGACGGACTGCAAATCGCCGCCGCTTCTTTTTTCCTGATTGCGCAAAAAGTGGGACTGTCGCCAAGACAGGCGGCCGAAATTCTTGAAAGCGGAGAAACAGATGAAAGTCTACATAGCGGGGAAAATAACCGGACTTGAAAAGCCCGACTTCCTTAAAAAATTCTACGACAGCTCAAAGGCGCTCAGAGACCAAGGGCACCTCACGATGTCTCCGGCGACGCTGGCCTTGAACGAAGGCTTCAGCCACGCGGACTACCTTCACGTCTGCTTCGCCATGATTGACGTGTGCGACGCGGTCTTCCTGCAAAAAGACTGGCGCGACTCGGAAGGAGCGCGGCAGGAACTCGACTACGCGAAGGCTGTGAAAAAGCAAATAATCTTTGAGGAACAAGAAAGCCGCGAAAGCTGACGCGGCAAGGACGATGAAAGCATGGATGAACTTGAAAGCGTAAAACGAAGGGTGAAGAAACTGCTCGCCCTCTCAAAATCACCGAACGAAAACGAAGCCGCGCTCGCGCTCAAAAAAGCCAACGAGCTGATGGCCGAACACAAGCTCGACATCGGGCAATTCTCAGAATACACAAGGCAAGCCGTAAAGGACACAAAGCGCCGCATAAAATGGCGGCTCATATTGGCCAACGCCGTGGAGCGGCTTTACGCGACATACCATTATGTCAACCGCGCCACAGGCCAACTCTTTTTTTTCGGCGAAGAGCTGGACGCGTTCATGTCCGCCGAGATGTACAAGTATCTTGTCAAAGCCGTGCTGCGGATGACAAAGAACAACGTCCGCAAAAACTCCAAGCAAAAATTCCGCGAATCATACCGCGAAGGATTGGCCAACCGCCTTTACGACAGAATGGAAGAGCTCGGCCAACAGTGCAGCTGGCGAAACCCAAAGGAGCTTGAGGCCGCCAAAGAGAAAGTCGAAAACTTTGTCAAAGGCGAAGTCGCGATTGTCGTAAGACGCGAAAAGTGGGGCAATTCAAACCGGCGAGCGTTCGCTCGCGGAATGAGCGACGCCAACGGAATCAGCCTCAGCCGCCAAATGACCGGCAGCGGCGTAAAAGCCATAGGCGCGAGGTAAGACTATGACCTTTGACGAATGGATTGACGAGATGGGCTTTGTCGTGGACGAATCGACCCGCTTTAAAATGAACGCGGCCTACGAAGCCGGCCGCGAGGACGTCGCCGGAGACATAATGTCCTTTCTAGGAGCCGACCCTACCGACGGCATGAAACTCTTGCGGCGACTCAAGCAAGAAAAACAGGAGGCGTAAGAATGGCTATCACTGCTGGAACACGTTGTTGCGGCCAATGCGGACAATGGTATTTCGGATATTATTGCCCATACTGCTCTAAAAAGAAAAATCCAAGAGGATAGAATATGGGAACCGTTATAACCATAACGGCTACAGTGTTCGCGACCTGCTTGTTGATTGCTCTTCTTGAAGAGTTGAATATGGCGGAGTGGGCTGACACCGTCGGCAGTTTGCTTGTGATTTCAATCTTGGTTTTGGTCGGCACCGTTTGTTATGCTTGGGGTAAAAGCCAAGGCAAAGTTGAAAAAATCGCGTCGAGCGTAGAGGTGGAAAACATTGAACAATTTCTTAATCGTATCGATGACAATGTTGGCAACCAGCGTTAGCATTTATGTTCTTGAAACCGTTGGCGGCCGCGACAACTTAGACAGAAATATCCTTATCCACGTTATTTTGGCCTTTGCTATTTTCTTAAAGGGGCTGTTTTAACATGTGCGAAATTTATATTTAGGAGGTAATGTATGAATTGGCAAAATGCCTTGATGATTTTGTTTGTCATTTTAGTTATCATTACAAATGGCTATATACTTCAATCAGGGCTTGATAATATCATAGAGTTGTTGGAGTCCATAAAAAAGAAGATTGACATAAATGAGGAAGAGCGCCGCTTCGCCGCAAAGGAAGAAATTCCAAAAGACTGCCCGCTGCGATGAAACAGGAAACTTCAAAAAATGACAGACATACCGACATACGCTCAATTCAAAAAGAAATTCGGCTCCACTCGCCCGTCTTTGATTTTGCCGATAAAAGGCTTTTGGCTGGAAAAAATTTGGGTTGGCGAAAAGCTCGAAGAATACCGCAACCTAAATTCTTTTTACGAAAAACGGCTCGAAAAATTCCTTGATTGGCCGCATTTTACAGTCGGCTTTTTGGCTGGCTACTGCGAAGAAGCGCCGTTCGCCGTCTGCAAATGCGACCTGCAAAAAGGCCCCGGCTTTGAAAAATGGGGCGCTCAAAAGGGCAAAAATTACTACGTTTTGCGGATTTTGAAGGTCTATAAATGACCGATTTTTCGTCAAAAGCCGCCCAAAAATTGCCTTAAAAAACCTTTTCGCCGCCAAAAAAAGCCGCGTTTTTTCGCGAAAAGCGGACATAAAACACGGCCAAAAAATCACACATTAAGAAATTGAATTGCGCTATAATCCCACTAAAACCCGCTTTTTCCCGAAAAATCCCGCATTATCACTTCCAAAACGCTAAATTATAACCGCTCTCTTTAGCTGTGTCGGGCATGAAAAATGTTTTCCATTTTGTGACCTTGCAGTCCGGGTTAATGTCGTGGATTCGCTCTTCGGCGACGTCAACCTTGTCTTTTCC